>CAVUWX010000006.1:0-112182 GCA_963745205.1 uncultured Alphaproteobacteria bacterium | reverse complement strand
GCACCGTTCAACCGACCTGTTGCGCAGCTTTTCCTTGGGGACGTAGGAAGTCTTCCGATCGGGCTCCTGGTAGGTTGGCTGCTGCTTCAAGTGGCTCGCTCGGGACACGTGGCAGCGGCCTTTTTGTTGCCGCTTTATTTTGTGGCTGACGCGACAGTAACCCTTGTGCGGCGCCTTTTCGCGCGCGAAAGCGTGTGGGAAGCGCATCGCACCCACTTTTATCAGCGAGCCCGCGACAATGGCTTTAGCACTATGGAAATCGTCGGAAGGGTCTTTGGCGTCAATTGCGCTCTCGTAGCGTTGGCGGCGATGAGTGTCGTCACCACTTCGCCGGTGGGAAAGGCTTCCGAGGTCGCGGTCGGGATGGTTCTGGTCGGCTGGCTCATGGCGAGCTTCGCGAGACGTCCATGAATAAGCTTGTCCTGGTGACGGGGGCCTCCGGCTTTGTCGGATCAGCCCTCGTTAGAGCTTTAGCAAGTGCTGGCATGCGGGTGCGAGCAGCGACGCGCCATCCTGACCGGGCATCCTTTCCTGATGGCGTCGAGGCCGTCGCGGTTCCAGATTTCCGGGCACCGATCGCCTGGGAACCGCTGCTCGCCGAAGTCGATGCCGTTGTGCACCTTGCTGGGATCGCGCATATCGGACGAAAGCCCGATCCCGCAGACTATGATCGCGTCATCCGTGCTGCGACTGCCAGCTTGGCGCACGCATGTGCGAGCAAGAACGTGCGTCGATTGGTTTTCCTGTCCTCGGTACGCGCTCAAAGTGGCCCATCCGCCGCGCATGTATTGCGGGAAGTCGATCCGCCCGAACCGACCGAGATTTATGGCAAAGCCAAGCTTGCGGCCGAACGCGCCGTGAGTGCCTGCGGCGCGCCTTATACGATTCTGCGGCCGGCGTTGGTTTACGGCGCGGGTGCAAAAGGCAATTTTGCGAGCCTGCTGCGGCTGGCCGCTTCTCCGTGGCCTTTACCACTCGCATCGTTCAAAAACCTGCGTTCGATGGTAAGCCTCGAAAGTCTCATCCGAGCCATCGTGTTCGCTCTCAACTCGGGGGCGGCAACCAACGAGACCTACCTTGTGGCCGATCCAAGGCCGGTCACGCTCGCCGAGATCGTGGCGGCTCTACGTGTGGGTGCCGGCCGCCCGGCTAACCTATTTGCCGTGCCGCCAACCTGGTTTGCTACGGCATTGCAGTTGGCTGGGCGTAGCGACATCTGGCAGCGGCTCGGTGGCTCTCTTATGGTAGATCCCGGCAAGCTACTGGCCACCGGCTGGCGCCCCCAACCCGACACCAAAGAGGCCCTTGTGCAGCTGATGCGTCAGCACCGAGATTGACTTGCGTCGGAACTAGCATTTTAGGCTGCTGTTGCAATTCCCGCTTACAAGCGGGGTCCTTCGAAAATCACCTGATGGCCGCCGAGGAGGCAGATGTTCTCGAACGTACTCGATAGGGCGCGCTACCCGCTGCAGCGAGCGGCGCTGGGGAATCTTCCTCGGCTCGCTGCTCGTCGTTGCCGCAGCGGCGCCGCTCATAAGCCCGCGGACGACGCCGTTCGTGTTCACGTTGGTCGTCGCGGGCTTTCTCGCCGCTGCGGCCGCGCGCGGCAACCTACAAGACGCTGTCCCTCGACGCGGGCCGGTCTCGCTGCACCTCGCCGTGTTCTTGCTCTACGCCTTGGCAAGCGCGGCCTGGGCCGTCGACGTACCGGGCACGGTCCTGGCCGTCTCGCTCGCGATCCTCGTGGCGCTCGGCACGATCGCGCTGATGCAGCTTTTCGCCGATGAGCCCTACGCCAACCTCGTGCACATGGGCGAGGGCGTGTGGGCAGCCTATCTCGTGGGGCTGCTCTACCTCGCCATCGAGGTCGCCACCGGGCAAGGCATCAAGCTCTGGCTCTACAATATCATTGGCTTGACTCCAGCCGACTTGCATCCGGATTTCGCGTGGTCCGGCAATCGTCTCGTCGCCATCCCGGATGCAGACCTCAGGCGCAACATGGCCCCCGTGGCGGTGTTCCTGTGGCCCGCGGTGCTTTGCGCGCTTGGCAGCTTCACGCGCGAGCGCGGGCGGGCGCTGGCGATCGTCATCGTCGTTGTCGCCGGCACGGTGGTGGCGCTGGCGACGCACGGGACCTCGAAGCTCGCCTTGGCCGGTGCGCTACTCGTTTTCGCGATCAGTTGGTTAGTGCCGCGCCTGACCGGCCGCGTCATCACGCTCGGTTGGGTGATCGCCTGTCTGGGCGTGCTCCCCGCGTCCCTGATCGCGCATCGCTTAGATCTGCACAATGCCGCTTGGCTCGAGCCCTCGACGCGCCATCGCATCATCATTTGGAATTACACCGCCGAGCAGGTCTTGAAGGCGCCTTGGCTCGGCGTCGGCGCGCGCACGACCTATGTGCTTGGCCCGCGGCTGGAGCAAACGCTCAAGACGCCGCCAGACGAGCGGTTCCGGCGCACGCTGTCGACGCATTCGCACAGCGTCTATCTGCAGACGTGGTTCGAGCTCGGCCTCATCGGGGCGACGCTGCTGACGCTGCTCGGGCTCGCAATCCTGCAGGCGATCCGCGCGCTTGAAGCTCCGCTGCAGCGCTACGCCTACGCGACCTTCACCTCCGCCGCGATCATGGCGGCCTCGAGCTACGGCATGTGGCAAATCTGGTTCATCGCCATGTTCGGGCTATGCGCGGCGCTGTTTGCGCTCGGCGCCAACTCTGTAGCCTCAAGCGCGACCGAGCAGCGGACGTCAGCGCCTGATCGAGGCCGTCTCGATGGGGCAGCCCTTGTGGACCATCGTCGCGTCCACCGCGGCGGATTCCGCTTGCGCCTCTTTGTACTGAGCGATGGCCGGGACGCCGTCGCCAGGCTGACCGAACAGGCGGCCCCAAGCGGAGACCACGGTGTCGGGCAACTGCTGCACCTGCTCAAGTGCGCTCTTCGACAGCTTCTGCATCTGCTCCTGCAGGCTCAAGGAGCGCTCCTGCAGCGCGCGGCAGCCGAGCCCCTGCTCCTGGTCGGAGAGGACGAAGTCGCCATTCTGCTGATAGCCGGGATGCGGTGCGCCGGTGAGGCCCTGCATGGTCGAGCAGCCGGCGAGCGCGGCGGCCAACGCGCACAGCATGGCGAGTGCGCCTAGCTTGCTAATTGCGTGCCGAATTCCCGCCATCGCTGCGCTGTCCCCCAACGGCGCGCGAACTTTACCCAACTGTGGGCAACCGCGGCACCCGAGGCAGGAACAAATTTGCCGGCTGTGCCTTCTCGGCCACGCCGGAAAATCACGCCCGAACAGGGCCTTACAACTCGAGGACGGCTCAGCGTCAGCCGCTTTCGGAGGGCGCCGCCGCGATCAGATCGCGCTCCTCGAGCAGGGCGATGACGCGCCGCGCAAGCTCGGCTGCGGGCGTCGAGGTGGTATCGAGCACGAGATCGGGGGCCTCGGGCTCCTCGTAAGGCGAATCTATGCCGGTAAAGTTCGGCAGCTCGCCGGCGCGGCTCTTGGCATAGAGGCCCTTGGGGTCGCGGCGCTCGCAGACGTCGAGCGGCGCTTGCACGAAGACCTCGATGAACTCCCCTCCTGCGACGAGGTCTCGTACCGCCGCCCGCTCGGCGCGGAAGGGCGAGATGAACGAGCACAGCACGATGAGGCCGGCGTCGACGAAAAGCTTCGCCACCTCGCCAACGCGGCGGATGTTCTCGACCCGGTCGGCGGCGGTGAAGCCCAAGTTCTTGTTGAGCCCGTGGCGCACGTTGTCGCCGTCGAGGAGGTAGGTGTGGGAGCCGCGCTGGGCGAGCTGCCCTTCGACGAGGTTCGCGATCGTCGACTTGCCGGCGCCCGATAGGCCGGTGAACCATAGGATGCACGGGCTCTGGCCCTTCAGCGAGGCGCGCGTCGCCTTGCTGACGGTCAGTGGCTGCATGTGGATGTTGATGCCGCGCCGCAGCGCGAAGTCGACCGTCCCTGCCGCCATGAGGGCGTGCGAATAGCGGTCGTAAAGCGTGAACCTCCCGGTCTGCGGCAAATTCAGAGAAGGGGTCGAGCGCGAGCGGCGCGGCGGTCGCGATGGTGCAGACGCCAATCTCGTTGCATTGAAGCGTGCGAACCGCGCCCTGTTGGAGAGTCTCAATGTCGAGGCGGTGCTTGACTGACGTTACGCTCGCGGCGACCTCGCGCGCTCCCATCCTCAGCGAATAGTCGCGGCCGGGAAACAACGGCTCCTCGGCAATCCAAACGAGATGCGCCGCGAATTGCTCGGCGATGTGCGGCGGATGCTCGGGATGGACGAGCATGTCTCCGCTGCCGACGTCGATATGCGAGGAGAGGCCGATGGCGATGGATTCTCCGGCATCAGCCTGCTCGCGCTCGATCCCCTCTACAAAGATGTGATCGACGGTGCTCGTGACGCCTGAAATCGCCACCTGGATCGTGTCACCTCGGCGCAGCGCTCCGCTGGCGATCGTGCCGAGGTAACGCCGGTGATCGGGATCGGGCCGTGAAACGGATGTAATCGGGAGACGCAGCGAACGCTCTTTGCGCGCAGGATCGATCCGCACGCGCTCAAGGTGCGGAAGCAGCGTGGGACCCTTATACCAGGGCGTGCTTCGCGCTCGCCGCGGCGACGTTGTCGCCTGCTAGCCAAGGATATGCGGGATTGCGATCGCCGAGCCAAAATCAAGCGTCGCCGCCAGCGCGGTGAATTCCTTGGCGATCGCCTGAAACCCCGCGCGATCCCATCCCAAGTAATCCTGCGTGTCGACGGCGAGCACGAGTGGCGCGATCCGATCCCGCGAGCCATGGCAACGTGACGCCGCACTTCCGGCGTCAGGCCGGCGGCCGCATCGACTAGGATGATCGAGAGATCGGCGGCCGGTGGGTTCGATGGTCGCGTTGGAGAGCGCAGCGTCCCGACCGGCGGTCGGTTCGAGAATGAAGACACGCTGAGCTGTCGCAAACGAGCGAAGGTCGCCGGTATGCCGCAGTTCTCGGCGGGGCCAACGCCAGGGGAAGAAAGCAGCAGGGCAACAAGTGCAGACCTGTCGCCGCCGGACACGGAGAACCGCAGAAGCGTCTCGTGAGCAGGCGGAGCCTGGCGATACGCCATGCATAGCGGACTATGGTCCCGGTTCTAACGCAGTGGCCGCGAGCCGGAGGCCGCCGCTCATTCCACCGGCCGCTTGGGGATTACGTTCAAGTCGAGTATGGCCTGGATCAGGGCGTGATGGGCGATTTCCACGAAGCCGTATTGGGTGGAATCGACGTAGAAATTCACGTCGCCGCGCCCGCGCAGTAGATTGTCGGGCTTGAAGCCGCTGAAGGTGGCGATGGCCATCTCGTGGGCTCTCGCCGTCTCCACCGCCTTGAGGATGTTGGTCGACTGGCCCGAGCTGCTGATCGCGATCAGCATGTCGCCGCGCTGGCCCAGCATCCGCAACTGCTCGGCAAACACGTTGGCGTAGCCGAAATCGTTGGCAAGGGCCGTCAGCGAGGCGCCGTCGTTGAGCGCGAGCGCGCGCACGCCGCCGTTCTTCAGGAACTCGATCGCCTGGTGGCTGGCGATCGCCGCGCTGCCGCCGTTGCCGATGAGGATCACTTTGTTGCCGCGGGCTTGCGCGAGGCGGGCCTGCTCGCCGACCCAGTCGAATCCGGCCTGCAGGCCCATCGGCCGCCCTTCGCCGTCGTTGGCGCGGGCGGCGGCGCACACCCGCACCATCTCGGCGAAGTAGTCCGAAATCTGATCAATGGGGGCCGTTTCCGCCACACCTTTTAGCACGCTCGCTGTCCTCCCCGGTGATTGCGTCTAAAGTACCTGTCGATGTGCCGTCTGCATGCAGTGGCCTTTGGTCGGAATTCCGGCGAGGTCAACACGAGACTGGAGAGCCGAAAGCGTCGCAGTCCGAGCGGCGGCGGCAGGGCCCCAAGACCGCTCTCCAATGGGGGCCGCAATCTATCCGCTCGGCGGCGCGCTCGCAACATCGCCCCTGCCCCACACGGATCGCGGCTCCTTGACACGCACGCCCGTATCACTTAGCCGCGGCCCTGGACCGGCCTCGTTCGGCGCCAACCACGGCCGGAAAGCTCAGTTTTCCCGCAAGGTTAAGACACATGAGAATTCCTCGTCACCGGCGCCGCAGGCTTCATCGGATTTCACACGGCCAAGGCGCTGCTCGATCGCGGCGACGAGGTGATCGGGCTCGACAATCTCAACGCCTATTACGACGTGAGGCTCAAGCAGGCACGCCTCGACCAGCTTCAGGGGCGCAACGGGTTTTCATTCCACAAGCTCGATCTTGTCGACCGCGAGGGCATGGAGAAGCTGTTCGCCACGGCGCGACCGCAGCGCGTCATTCACCTCGCCGCGCAGGCGGGCGTGCGCTACTCGCTGGAAAACCCGCACGCCTACATCGACTCCAACATCGTCGGGACCCTCAACGTGCTGGAAGGCTGCCGCCGCCACGGCGTCGAGCACCTGGTTTTTGCCTCCTCGAGCTCGGTCTATGGCGCCAACACGGCCCTTCCCTTCAGCGTGCACCAGAACGTCGATCATCCCTTGAGCCTTTACGCCGCCTCCAAGAAGGCGAACGAGCTGATGGCGCACACGTATGCGCATCTCTACCGCCTGCCGGTGACGGGCCTGCGCTTCTTCACGGTATACGGTCCGTGGGGGCGTCCGGACATGGCGCTGTTCCTGTTCACGCGCAAAATCCTCGCCGGCGAGCCGATCGACGTGTTCAACGAGGGCCACCACGCGCGCGATTTCACCTACATCGACGACATCATCGAGGGCGTCGTGCGCACGGCCGACAGAATTGCGACGCCTGACCCCGACTGGAGCAGCGACCATCCCGAGCCCGCGACTTCCAATGCGCCCTACCGGATCTACAACATCGGCAACAACAATCCGGTCGAGCTGATGCACTTCATCGCCTGCATCGAGAAGGCGCTTGGCCGGGAGGCCAAGAAGAATTTTCTACCCTTGCAACCCGGCGACGTGCCGAAAACGTATGCCAACGTCGACGCGCTCGTGGCCGACGTGGGCTTCAAGCCGGCGACGCCGATCGAGGATGGCATTGCACGGTTCATTGCCTGGTACCGCAGCTATTACGGTTGATGCGCGCAGCGACGGGCCGCGCCTGCTCGGAGGTCTTCATGCCAACGATCCTGGTGACCGGCGCGCTGGGGCAGATCGGCTCCGAGCTTGTCCCGGCGTTGCGCGCGCGCTACGGCGCCGACACCGTCATCGCGACCGACCTCAAGGTGCTTCCCCCCAGCGGCGCCGCCGCGCTCGCCCCCTACGGCCACCTCGACTGCACCGAGCCCGCACCAGCTCCACGAGGCCGTGCGCCGCTACGACGTCGGCACCATCTACCATCTCGCCGCGCTGCTCTCCGCGTCTGCCGAGGCCGCCCCCCAGCTCGCCTGGAGCGTCAACATGAGCGGCCTCTACAATGTGCTGGAGGTTGCACGCGGGTACGGTTGCCAGGTGTTCTTCCCGAGCTCCATCGGCGCCTTCGGGCCGACGACGCCGCGCGAAGCAACGCCGCAGGTGACCGTGCAGCGGCCGACGACGATCTATGGCGTGACCAAAGTCGCGGGTGAGCTGTTGTGCGACTACTACGCGCTGCGCTTCGGCATCGACACGCGCGGCCTGCGGCTGCCGGGTCTCATCTCCTACGTCGCGGCCCCGGGCGGCGGGACGACGGACTACGCCGTCGAGATGTTCTATCACGCCGTGCGCTACGGGCGGTACACCTGCTTCCTGTCGGCCGATACGCGTCTCGACATGATGTATATGCCGGACGCCATCGCGGCAATGATGGACCTGATGGCGGCGGATAGCGGGCGCCTGCGCTATCGCAACGCCTACAACGTCACCGCGATGAGCGTGACGCCGGCCGAGATCGCCGCCGCCATCGCCAAGCAGGTGCCGAGTTTCACCGTCGACTACGAGGTCGATCCCGTCCGCCAGGCGATCGCCGATAGCTGGCCGCGCTCGCTCGACGACAGCGCCGCGCACCACGACTGGGGCTTTGCACCGCGGTATGATCTCGAGGCCATGACGACGGACATGCTCGCGCGTCTGAAGAGCAAGCTCGCTGCCGCGCGCAGCCGATAGCGGAGGCCGCGATGCCGACGAACAGGCTGACGCCCATCCTCGAAGCGCGCGTTGATGAGCTGCGTTCTTCAGGCCGGCTCAAGGGCGCGGAGGCCGTCACGCTTGCCGTGCTGCCGCCGGCCGACGGGAGGGGTCCACGTTTCCGCATCGAAGGCGGCGGCGAGCGGCCGTTCCTGCGCATGAACTCCAACGGCTACCTCGGTCTGTCGTTGAACGCGCGCGTGCTCGCCGCCGAGGAGGAGGCCGTGCGCCGTTATGGCACCGGGCCGGGCGCGGTGCGCTTCATCAGCGGCACGTGGGCCCCGCACGTCGCGCTCGAGCGGCGGCTTGCAAAGTTTCACGGCCGCGAGGCCGGCATGCTGTTCAGCTCGGCCTACGCTACCGTCATGGGTGTGCTGCCGCAGCTCATCACCGACCGCACCGCCGTCATCAGCGACGCGCTCAACCACAACTGCATCATCAATGCCATCGCGCTCGCGCGACCGGCCGAGAAGCGCATCTACCGCCACCTCGATCTCGACGAGCTCGAGCGCCATCTGACGAGCGTCGCCAAGACGTGCGCGCGCGCGATCGTCGTGACGGATGGCGTGTTCAGCATGCGCGGGGATCATGCGCCGCTCGATGCGATCGTGAAGCTCCTCGCCGAGTTTGACGCGCTGTTTCCCGAGAACGTGCTGCTGGTCGTCGATGACTCCCACGGCGTCGGCGGCTTCGGCCGAACGGGGCGCGGCACCGAGGAGATCACGGGCAGCGGCGCCGTCGACGTGCTCATCGGCACGCTCGGCAAGGCTTTCGGCGTCAATGGCGGCTACGTCGTGGCGAGCGCCGCCATCGTCGGCTACCTGCGCGAGACTTCCCCCTTCTACATCTATTCGAACCCGATTACGCCGGCCGAGGCCGAGGCGGCGCTCGTCGCGGTCGAACACGTCGACGGCGCGGAAGGCTTAGCCCAGCTCGATCACCTGCGAGCGATGACGGGCCGCTTCCGCGAGGGCCTGACGCGACTGGGGTTGGAGACGGTTGCGGGCGAGCATCCCGTGGTGCCCCTGCTGGTGCGCGACAGCGCCCGCACGGCGCGGCTCGTAGCGCACCTGCGCGCTGAAGGCATTCTGGCGACGGGGCTCAACTATCCCGTGGTGCCGAAGGGCGAGGAGGAGATCCGCTTCCAGATCTCGGCGGACCACACGACGCTCGACATCGACGAGGCGCTCGGCGCGCTGCAGCGTTTCCAAGGATAGACTCGCGTGGGGAACCGGCGTTGACGGGTGCCCGTTGCGGTCGCGAACAGAGAACGCGGAGGTTTGAGCGGCCATGAAATATCAGAATGACACCCGCTTTGAGTTCCGCGAGTTCGGCACCAACCTCCGCCCAGTGAAGCGGAAAATGGAGGCCTTGGGGACCGGCGTCGAGCAGCCGCGAGCCGCGAGACCTACATTGTCACCCGCCTCAACATCGAATCCAACGTGAAGATCCGCGGCAATCATCTGCAGGTGAAAGGCCTCAAGGCGCGGCTGCAGATGCTGGAGCAGTGGGAGCCGATCCTCAGCAAGAAGTTTCCGGTATCGTCGAAGGACGTCGAGAATTTCGTCTTTCCGCCGCTCGGTCTCGACGTTGAGCTCGGCGAGGAGGCGGAGCTCACCCAGGACGCGGAGCTCACCGAGGACGCTCTGCTGGCGCTCGTCTCTGAGCAGCCCGCGCTCGCGACCATCGTGGTCGACAAGCGCCGCACGCTTTACGACCTCGGCGGTTGCGAGGCCGAGTTCTGCGAGCTCGAGATCGGCGAGGAGAAGCTGCACACCGTTGCGATAGAGGCCATCGAGGCGGAGGCGGCAAAGCAGGCGCTACGCGACTTGGGGCTCGAGGCGGTGGAGAACGAGAGTTACGCCTCGTTCCTGCAGCGGCGACTCTTCTAAAGCTGAGGCGCGCGAGGGGACGCTAGTTGCGCACGAGCTGTCCGCGCAGCTCGCCGCCAGGGCTCGCGGCGGTGCGGATTAGGATGAACCACTTGCCGGCCACGAGATCGCCAGCCTGCTGGTCGGGGATGATCGCGGTGCCTTCGAACGGGCTGTCGATGTTGCGCAGCTTCACGACAGCGCCCGGGCGGCCGGGGTCGGGCCCGTGCAGGACGGCCGAGATCGCGTAGGTCCCGATGCCTTTATAGGATCCCTGCCAGGTCAGTTTCTTGCTGGAGGTGTCGTACTCGGCCGTAAGCGTGCCGCTCGCCTTGCTATTGGTGCCGGCGATGGGCTGGATGTCGGCCTTAAAGGAGAGCGTCTCAGCGAGCGCCGGCGACGCCGCCGCACTCAAGGTCGCGGCCGCCAGCACGAGCAGCCCTTTGCGCATTGATCTGGCAATCATCGTTCCCGTCTCCCCTGCGAGCGAGGCCCCTACCCCTTGAGCGGGACCCTTAGCTTCGCGCGCTATTTTGCCATCACGATGTCGGAAACATTAATGCACGCTGCAAGCGTTTACGAAAGGGCGTGCCGGGCGCGGGCTAAGTCCAGTGCGAAGAGTGTTGGATCGCGCGGGGCGCCCACTGGAATAGGGGGCGAATTGGCGCTAAGTCCTGCCAACCGGTCTCGCAAGACCCTCCGGCATTCCCTAAAAAAGGTCGTCCCATGACAGAGAAGCTTGCCGACATCGCCGCCGCCATGGTCGCCCCGGGCAAGGGGGTGCTTGCCGCAGACGAGAGCTCCGGCACCATCAAGAAGCGCTTCGATTCGATCGGCATCGCCTCGACCGAGGACACGCGCCGCGATTACCGCGAGATGCTGTTCAGCGCCCGCGAGGGCATGAAGAACTTCGTCTCCGGCGTCATCCTCTACGACGAGACGATCCGCCAGAAGGCCAAGGACGGCACGCCGCTGGTCGATGTCATAAGGGCAGCCGGGGCCATTCCCGGCATCAAGGTCGACGAAGGCGCCAAGTCGCTTGCCGGCCCCGCCGCGGCGATTGAAAAGGTGACGGAAGGCCTCGATGGCCTGCGCGAGCGCCTCGGCGAATACTACAGGCTCGGCGCGCGCTTTGCGAAATGGCGCGCCGTGATCACCATCGCCGACGGCACGCCGACGTGGAACTGCATCAAGGCCAATGCGCACGCGCTCGCGCGCTATGCCGCGCTGTGCCAGGAGGCCGGCATCGTGCCCATCGTCGAGCCGGAGGTGCTGATGGACGGGGCACACGCCGGCCACGACATCGATCGCTGCTACGAGGTGACGGAGTGGACGCAGCGCACGGTGTTCCGCGAGCTTTACGACGCACGCGTGGCGCTCGATGGCATCATCCTGAAGCCCAATATGATAATCGCCGGTCAGAAGTGCGCCAAACAGGCAAAGCCCGAACAGGTCGCCGAGCTCACCGTCAAGTGCCTGAAGGCCACGGTCCCCGCGGCCGTCCCCGGCATCGCGTTCCTCTCCGGCGGGCAGTCGGATGAGCAGGCCACGCAGAACCTCTCGCTCATGAACGAGATCGGCGGCGTGCCCTGGAAGCTCACATTCTCCTACGGCCGCGCGCTTCAGGCGGCGGCGCTAAAGGCTTGGGGCGGTAAGACCGAGAACGTGGCGGCAGGTCAGCGCGCCTTCACGCACCGGGCACGGATGAACTCGCTTGCCGCGCTCGGCAAGTGGAACGTGCAGCAGGAGAAGGCCGCCTGAACGTCCGACCGCGGCCTGATCGTCGCATAGCTACGGGTCTTCGGATCCCGAGCGCCATTTCACCGTTGATAGGAAATTTACCCGCCGCCTGCAGCGTTGGGGCCGCAGGGCTCGAGCTCAGGCCACCGCATCAGTGGAGAGAGACTATGCACGTCACCATGGAAAACGCGCTTGCGGCGATCGAGGCAGCGCGTAAGAAGGCCATCAAGATCGAGACGCAGATGTGCATTGCCGTCGTCGATTCCGGCGCCAATCTCAAGGCCTTCCTGCGCATGGACGACGCCTGGGTCGGCTCCATCGACATCGCCATCAAGAAGGCGAAGACGGCGGTCTTCTTCGGCATGCCGACGGGCGAGATCGGCAAGCTGTCGCAGCCGGGCAAGCCGCTCTACGCCATCGAGCATTCGAACGAGGGGCTGATCACGTTTCCGGGCGGGCTGCCGATCGTCGATGAGGACGGCGTGCTGGTCGGCGCCATCGGCGTCAGCGGCTCTACCGTCGAGAACGACCACGCAGTGGCGGCAGCCGGCTGCGAGGTGGTCGGCGTCAGCGATCTGCCGGCGCATCCCTGGCGCACGTAAGGCGCGCAGGCTGGCATTTCATTTGTTGATCTTCTCGACGCGGTCGCTCATGTCGCCGACGAGGCGCACGCGATAGGTTGCGTCTTCGCACGTCACGATCCACACGGGCAGGTCGGGCTTTGATTGTTTCTCGTCGCGCACCGCGCGCTCGGCGTTGTCGCACTTGTAGCCCTGCTTGCGGATCTGCGCAGCGATGATGTTGACCGGCGTCTCGTCCTCGGCTTGCGCATCGACCGCCATCGAGGTTCCGGCCGCATTGAGAATGAGCGAGCCGCCGAGCGCGGCGATCGAGAACAACGCCAACATCCGCATGACGCAATAGCCCCGGAAGGCACTCCCATGACCGGCGGAGCCGGTCTGAACTCATGACCGGCGGAGCGAACTCATGTTCCGCCGGCCCGGCTCCTGGATACCTCTCAAGCCGTTAAATAATCGCCCAATTAGGTGGTGCAGCGCCGCGTCCGCCTTGCGTCCCGCGAGCGCGAGGAAGACGTAGCTCCAGCCGGAAAAAATCAGGTTGATGCCGACGAGGAGGCCGAGCGCCCAAGTCGCCGAGCCCGGCAGGTCCATGCCGATCATCACGCCGACGGCGAGGGCCGCGATGCCGCTCAAGAGCAGCCAGCCCCAACCCTCGTGCGGGCGCACCTGGAAGGCCATGATGACCTCGGCGACGCCCTCGGCGATGAACAGCGCCGCGAGCAGGATCGCCAGCGTGACGAGGCCGGTCAGGGGAAAGAAGGAGAGATAGGCGCCGGCCACCAGGTAGAGGATGCCGATCAGAAGCTCCCAGATGAAACCCTTCCAGCCGGGTGCGTTGAAAGCATGCAGGATCATCACCACGCCGCCGATGAGGAAGAGCCAGCCGAGCATGATCTTGGCGGCGATGGTGGAGAGGAACGGGAAGGCGATCGCCGCGAGCCCGGCTACGATGAGGACGATGCCGAGAGCCAGGAACCAGCCCCATTTCTCGGTGATGAGCTTCCTAGTCTCCAAAATGCGTGCTTCAATGTCTGCTGCAGTGAGCGGTTGTGCCATGTTCGATCTCCCCTATTTGGTATTTGAGCCGCATCTCCCTATGTTGCGGAGTTGCGGGACGGCGCGCGACTTCTGAAACATACCAGAGTCGTGCGACGATTTGCGGTTGACCCGTCCCTATGGTGGCGCCAGTGCTGACGCCCGTTCCAAGATCGGTCGCGGGCATTGCGTGGGATGGGAAGCGTGAAATAGTAGCCAACATCGCGCTGCGAATACGCGGCTAATTTCTCGGGCGCCATTCACCGCGCTCTGACCATGCAACTCGATTTTTCTCGCAGGTGCTCAAGCTGTGCGCGGTGCCAAGAGCAACTCGAACCGACGCATCGGCGCCGCAGGTCGCTTTTCCGCCCCATTGCAGTTCGATAGGCAAAGCGGGCCGCTGTTCTTGGGCTGGGGGATAGCGCCGATGGGGCGCGCGAACGAGGCAGGGCTGTATGTCGTAGTCGGTGCGGGCGTCGCGCCGGCGGCGGTCGAAGCTCTGCTCGCCGCAGCGCCCGTTGCTGCCCTCCTCATCACGTCCGACAACGCACCGCTCGAAGCCGCGCGCGCCAAGCCGCTCGTCGATCTCGCGCAGGCGCGCGGAGTCGCTGCGCTGATCGAGGCCGACGCCGCGCTCGCGCGCACGCTGCGTGCCGACGGTGTGCACCTGCCGTGGAGCAAGGACATCGTCGCGCGCTACGAAACCGCACGCGAAATCCTCGGCGGGCGCTTCATCGTCGGCACCGACGCGGGCCGACTCCGCGACGACGCCATGACGCTCGGCGAAGCCGGCGCCGACTACGTAGGCTTCGGCATTCCAGCGCACGTCGAGGATCGCGAGACGGCACGCGCGCGCCAGCTCGATCTTGTCGCGTGGTGGGGCGAGATCTTCCAGCCGCCGTGCGTCGCCTTCAACGTCGAGACGGTGGAGGACGGCGCGCGTCTCGCGGCTGCCGGCGCCGACTTCGTCGCCCTCAAGCCTCCGTCGACCGGCGCATCCGCCGATCTCGTCTGCTGGGCAAAGGCGGCCGCGCATGCGCTCGCCAGCCGCGGAGGACGTCGCATGAGCACGCTTCCTCGCTTCGCCGCCGCGCTGCTGCTCGCGATCGTCGCCGCGGCGCCGCTGCGCGCCGAGACGAGCTCGTGGATGACGGAAGTTCCGAAGACCGAGGTTCCCAAGACCTCGCCCGGCAAGGGCGTCAAGCTCGTGCCCGCGCCCAAGGCCGATGCGGATGCGACCGCCACGCCGACACCCGGACATAAGCCTGCCCCGCAGACCATGGTCACTCCATCGGGGGACGATGCCGCCTACATCGCCTTCGACCAGGGGCAATATCTCACTGCGCTGAAGCTCGCCGAGGAAGCGGCCAAGCGCAACGAGCCGCAGGCACACACGCTGATCGGCCGCATCTACGCGGAAGGGCTCGGCGTCAACAAGGACGAAACGCTCGCCGCCAAGTGGTACACGAAGGGCTCCGAGCTCGGCGACATCCAGGCGACTTTCTCGCTCGGCGTGCTCTATGCGGAAGGGCGGGGCGTAAAGAAGGACCGCGCCAAAGCCGCCGAGCTGTTCGAGAAGGCAGCGCTGACCGGACATCCGCTCGCCAACTACAACCTCGGGCTCCTGTTCCTCAAAGGCGACGGCAAGCCGCAGAACTTCTACCGCGCCGCCGGCCACATCCGCTTCGCCGCCGAAAAGGGGATCGCCGCCGCGCAATACGATCTCGGCGGCCTCTACCAGCAGGGTGTCGGCGTGCCCAACGACGCGCTGCAGGCCTCCTACTGGCTGGAGAAGGCGGCCGAGCAGGGCATGGCGGCGGCGCAACTCGAATACGCCGTGATGCTCTTGCGCGGGCTCGGTATGACGCGGGATGAACCGAAGGCCATTCCTTACCTAAAGTCCGCGGCCCAGGCGGGCCTGCCGGCGGCTCAGAACCGGCTCGCCTACTGCTATTCGGAGGGTGTCATCGTCAAGAAGGACCCGATCGAGGCTGCGAAGTGGCGGCTCATCGCCAGGGCCGGCGGCCTCAAGGACCCCGACGCCGACGCCCTCGTCGACAAGCTGCCAAAGGACAAGCTTGCAGTCGCCGAGAAGGCCGCCAACGAATGGCGCGAGCAGGCCGGGCTCTTTTAGCGGCGCCGCGCGATCCTTTGAGCAATCGCCTTGCCAGCGCGCAGCTAAGGGGTTAGTCGGGCCCCAGCGAAGTTTGCCGACCGCATCGCCCGCCGCTGCTCGTTGCCCCACAGCTGAGCCCCTCCGAAAAGATCATCGCGCCATGCCCGCCACCGCACTGATGAACATCATGATCGCTGCCGCGCGCAAAGCCGGGCGCAGCCTCGTGCGCGACTTCGGCGAGGTGGAGAACTTGCAGGTCTCGGTGAAGGGCCCGGGCAACTTCGTTTCCGCGGCCGACCACAAGGCGGAGGAGATCATCTATCGCGAGCTTGAAAAGGCGCGACCTGGCTACGGCTTCCTCATGGAGGAGCGCGGCGAGGTCGCGGGCGTCGACGCCTCGCATCGCTGGATCGTCGATCCGCTCGACGGCACGACGAACTTCCTGCACGGGCTGCCGTTGTTTGCCATCTCGATCGGGCTCGAGCGCGAAGGCCAGCTCGTCGCCGGCGTCGTCTACAACCCCATCTCGGACGAGCTGTTCACCGCCGAGAAGGGCAAGGGCGCCTATCTCAACGACCGCCGTCGCCTGCGGGTTGCTGCGCGCAAGAATGTCTCCGACGCGCTGATCACCATCGGCATCCCCCACCTCGGTCGTCCAGACCAGCGCTTTCTCAAGGAGCTGCCTGGCGTGATGAGGGAGGTGGCCGGCGTGCGTCGCACGGGATCGGCGGCGCTCGATCTCGCCTGGACGGCCGCGGGGCGCTTCGACGCCTACTGGGAGCGCGGCATCCAACCCTGGGACATGGCGGCCGGCATTGTGTTGATGCGCGAGGCAGGTGGCGTCGTTTCGGATTTTTCCGGTGGCGCAACGATGCTCGAGAGCTCGGAGGTGCTCGCCACCAATGCCACGCTACAAAAGGGACTTTTGGCTCTTATGGGGCCGGGCTCGGGCCGAGCTTAACGGTTCGCCTTGAAAGCGCCGACGCGGGCGGCTCGCGGGCACGATCTTGCCGATTTGTGCTGCCAAAGGCTACGGGTAGTCTCGCCGTGGCCGAAACCCGGTGGGCAGGGGAGATAGAAATGGCCAGAAAGCGACAGTCGGACCTCGCGACGTCCCCGCTGGTGCACCGGACGCTCACGCCGCCCGGCGTGTTCCTGATCCGCATGCTCATCTTCCTGACGCTCGTCGCTTTCCTGACGGCGATCCTGCACAAGCAGCTCATCTCCTCGTTCATGAACAACCCGGGGCTCAATGGCCTGATTGTCGGCGTGTTGTTCCTCGGCATCATCTACGCCTTCCGGCAGGTGATCCGCCTCTACCCCGAAATCCGCTGGGTCAACGCCTTCCGCATCGCCGACCCTGGCCTCGCCATCTCGCACCAGCCGATCCTGCTCGCGCCGATGGCGGCGCTGCTGCGCGACCGCACCGGCGTACTGTCGCTGTCGACCACGTCCATGCGCTCGATCATGGATTCGATCGGCTCGCGCCTCGATGAGGCGCGCGACACTGGGCGCTATCTTGTCGGGCTGCTCGTATTCCTCGGCCTGCTCGGCACCTTCTGGGGCCTGCTGCAAACCATTTCGTCTGTCGGTGGCGCGATCGACGCCATCGACACCAGCGCCACCGACAATGTCACCATGTTCTCCGACTTGAAGGCGGGGCTCGCCGCGCCGCTGAAGGGCATGGGCACCGCGTTCTCGTCCTCGCTGCTGGGTCTCTCTGGCTCGCTGGTCTTGGGCTTTCTCGAGCTGCAAGCGAGCCACGCGCACAACCGCTTCTACAACGAGCTCGAGGAATGGCTGTCGGGCATCACCGATCTCACCCCCGCCGGCAACGTCTCCTCCGACCACGTCAACCGCCAGCTTTCGACCGCCATCCTCCACATGCAGCGCGCGGTCGAGGACCTCTCCAGTCGCCTAGGCGAGCAGCCGGGCGGTGGCGCACTCGCGCCCCCGGGTCACAACGAGGAGCAGATCCGCGACCTTGCGCGCGGGGTCAATCAGCTCGTCACGCAGATGCGCGCCGAGCAGAAGGTCGTGCGCGAGTGGGTCGACGAGCAGGCCGCCCAGCAGTCGGAGGTGGCGAACGCGCTGCGCGAGCTTGCGACCAACATGAAGCGCCGAGGCTAGCCCGATGGCGCGCGGTCGCACCCGGCACGGCGGTGAGTACGCGCAAGTCTGGCCGGGTTACGTCGACGTGCTGTCGACGCTGCTTCTGGTCGTGACGTTCCTTATGTCGATCTTCATGCTGGCGCAGTACTTCGCGAGCCAAGAGGCGAGCGGAAAGGACACCGCGCTCAAGAAGCTCACGCTGCAGATCACCGAGCTCACGAACCTCCTGGCGCTCGAGAAGGGCAAGAGCAAATCGGCCGAGGACGAGCTTGCCGCGTTGCAGGCGAGCCTCGCGGCGCTGAAGGAAGAGAATACCAAACTGTCGGGCAGCGCCCTTTCGGGCGACGAGCAGGCGAAGGGTGCGGAGGCGCGCATCTCGTCGCTGACGACCGACCTCGAGAACCAGAAGAACATCTCCAACGAAGCCCTCGCCAAGGTCGACCTTCTGAACCAGCAGCTCCTGGCGCTGCGCCGGCAGATCGCCGCCTTGAACGACGCACTCGAGGCTTCCGAAAAGAAGGACCAGGAGAGCCAGTCGCGCATCAAGGACCTGGGGGCTCGCCTCAACGCTGCGCTCGCTCGCCAAGTGCAGGAGCTGCAGCGCTACCGCTCCGACTTTTTCGGGCGCCTGCGCGAGCTCCTGAAGAACCGCAAAGATATCCGCGTCGTCGGCGACCGCTTCGTCTTCGAGTCCGAGGTGCTGTTCGCCTCGGGCTCCGACGCCCTCACCACCGAAGGGCTGGCGGCGATGGACCAGCTCGCGGCTGCCATCGTCGAGCTGGAGCGCCAAATTCCCAAGGAGATCGATTGGGCGCTGCAGGTCAACGGCCACACCGACATCCGCCCGATCGCAAGCCCGACCTTCCCGTCCAACTGGGAATTGTCGACCGCGCGTGCGATAGCGGTGGTGCGCTATCTCATCAAGCGGGGCGTCTCACCTCAGCGGCTCGTGGCGGCAGGGTACGGCGAGTTCCAGCCCTTGGAGAAGGGAATTGACGAGGCGAGCCTGCAGCGCAACCGCCGTATCGAGCTCAAGCTGACGAACAGGTAGGCAACGCGCCACGGCGATCTGAACGAAGTCTTCAAGGCGACGTCGGGGCCGGCGGCTTCGGGCTCTGCTGCTGGGCGGTGGCAAGGTCAGCGAGTGCGGCCTCGAGCTTCTTCTGCTTTTCCGCAAGTTCGGCTTTGAGGCCGTCGACCTCCTTCTGAAGCGGCGCCGTTGCCTGCTTCGCGTTGGCCTCGGCCGCCGCCGCCACGCCCTGTAGGTCGGTCACCTGGCCCTGCAGCTTGGTCACCTGAGCCTGCAGGTCGGCGATCTGGCCGGACGCCGCCGCAGTGTCGGCGCGCGATTGCTTGAGCGCGGCTTCCGTCGCATCGTTGCGCTTGTTGGCGTCGTCGAGCTGCCGGTTGAGATCGGTGGCATTGGCCTGCAGGTGGTCCTTGTCCCGCGCCAGCGCCGCGCGTGCTTTCTCGGCCTCCTGATAGAGCTGGTCGCGCCCGAGAGCCTCGAAGCCGGCGTAGATCGCGAGCGCGCCGAGCCCGAGCACGACCAGCCAAATCCAAAGCGGCGTGGCACTGGAGCGCCCCGTGGACTCGCCCTTCCAGGCAGCGCTTTCGAGATCGGTTTCCATGAGCAGGGTTCTCCCCGGCGATTTGTCGTTGTTCCGGCCTTAGAGGCGAAGCGCATTCCGGCCGGCGCGGTTCCCCAAGCCTTACGCCTTTCTACCTTAACATCGGGTCGAGATGGACGGGATTGTTGCGCAAATCTTGGTTGTTGGGGCCACGGCCGGCGGGAAGCTTGGTCAGCCGTTTATTCCGCCGCCTCGGCCGCGAACTGCATCTCGGCAAGGCGCCCGTAGAGGCCGCCCTTGGCGATCAGCTCGGCGTGGGTGCCTTCCTCGACGATGCGGCCCCCGTCCATGACCAGGATGCGATCGGCCTTTTGCACGGTTGCGAGCCGATGGGCGATGACGAGCGTCGTGCGCCCGCGCATGACGCGCTCCAGCGCCCGCTGGACCTGCGCCTCGCTTTCCGCATCGAGCGCGCTCGTCGCCTCGTCGAGCAGCAGGATAGGCGCGTCCTTCAGGAGCGCCCGGGCGAGCGCGATGCGCTGGCGCTGACCACCTGACAGCGTGAGCCCGCGCTCACCCAGCCGCGTCTCGTAGCCTTCGGGCAGGGCGCGTATGAAGTCGTCGGCCTGCGCCGCCGTCGCCGCGCGCTTCACGGCTTCGATATTTGCCGTCGGGTCCCCGTAGCGAATGTTGTCGGCGATGGTGTCGGCGAAGAGAGCCACGTCCTGGGGCACCAGTGCGGTGCGCGCGCGCAGGGCCGCGAGGTCGGCGTCGCCGGTGCGCACGCCATCGATGCGAACCTCGCCCGACATGGGATCGAAGAAGCGCAAGAGCAGGTTGAAGATGGTCGATTTTCCGGCGCCGGAGGGGCCGACCAGCGCGACCGTCTCTCCCGGCCTGACGCGGAACGAAACGCCGTTGAGCACGCTGTCCGCCCCGCGGTCGGGGTAGGCGAAGCGCACGTTCTTGAACTCGATCTCGCCGCGCGGCGGCGTCGGCAGGGGCACCGGGTCGGCCGGAGAATGGATGTCGGGTTTGACCTGCAGGAGCTCGCCCAGCCGTTCCGCCGCCCCCGCGGCCTGGGCCATCTCGCCCCACACCTCCGAAAGCTGCACGAAAGCCGCCGCCGCCAACACGGCATAGAGGACGAATTGGCCGAGGCGCCCGCCCGATAGATTGCCGGCGATGACGGAAGAGGCACCGAACCACAGCACGCCGGTGACGCAGGCTACGACGAGGAACATGACGAGCGCGGTCAACACGGCGCGCGCCTTCATGCGCTCCTTGGCGGCGGCGAACGAGCGTTCGACCGCTTTGCGATAGCGCTTCGAGGCCGTCGTCTCGTAGGCGAAGGCCTGCATCGTGCGCACGGCGCTCAGGTTCTCGGCGGCGTAGGCAGAGGCTTCCGCCAGCGTATCCTGCGCGCGCCGCGACAGCTTGCGCACCCAGCGGCCGAAAGCGATGAGCGGGAGCATCACGGCGGGAATCGCGAGCAGAACCAAGAGCGACAGGCGCGGGCTCGTCACGAACATCATGACGAGGGCGCCCACGAGCATGATGAGGCTGCGCAGCGATTGGGAGAGGGAGGAGCCCGCGACGGCCTTCATCTGCGTGGTATCGGCGGTGAGCCGGCTCATCAGCTCGCCTGAATGCGCCCGCTCGAAAAAGGCCGGCCCTAGCGCGGCGATGTGCTGGAAGATGTCGCTGCGAAGATCGGCGACGACGCGCTCACCCAGCCAGTTCACGTAATAGAAGCGCGCCGCGCTGGCGATGGCGAGGATGAAGCCGATGACGACCAGCATGGCGAAGTAGCGGTCGACGAACAGGCCGTCCTTGGAGCCGAAGCCCAGGTCGATCACGCGGCGCACGGCCATCGGGATGACGAGCATGGCGACGGCGCTGACGACTAAGGAGACGCCCGCCAGCGTGAGCTTGCGCTTGTAGCGGGTGAGATAGGGTATGAGCGCCATCACCGGCCGCAGCGATGCCTGAGCGTCGTCCGTCCGGGCGCCCGGTTCGGACGGTGGCTCGCTGCCGGGCACGACGTCGTCGTGCGCTTGGGTTTTGCCGATCAAGCTGATGTGCTCTTTTCTTACCGATAGCTGGAGGAGCGGCGCTCGACCGTGCGACCATGCCTGACGGCCCCTAGCCGCTCAAGTGGCATGGGGCCGCGGGTTTTTCGAGGCGCCCCCGGACATGGTCGGTCTGCGCGCCTTGTGCCCGCAGCACATCTCGATTATAGAGGCGGCTTCAAACGACCGGATTTGTGAGCAGCCCATGAAGACCACGCCCGAACTGCACCCCGATTACCATCAGATCAAGGTCATCATGACCGATGGTACGGAGTTCATCACCTATTCGACCTACGGCAAAGAGGGCGATGAGCTCCACCTCGAGATCGACCCGACCTCGCACCCCGCGTGGACCGGCGGCGACCAACGCCTGACCGACCGCGGCGGCCGGCTGTCGCGGTTCAAGAAGAAGTTCGAAGGTCTGTTCTGATCGTCGCCGATGCGGCAAAAGGACAGGCGCGAACGTGAAAGCCCGGCCATCAGCCGGGCTTTTCAATTTACAGGCAACCTAAGGTTTTGCTGCCTAGCTGCTGAAGGCCACGCGCAGGCGATCCATCTGCACGCCGACCGGGTTTGAGCGCACCGGCTCGGTGCTCACTTCCTCGAGCGTGACGCTCAAGGCGCGGTCGAGGCGCACGATGCGATCGTACAAAGCATAGCTTTCCGTGATGAGGTCGCGCATCCCTTGCGGGAGCGTATCGTACCCTTGCACGTGAGCCGGCTTCGCCGGCCCGTGCAGTGAGACGCTGGAGCGCTTCCTTTGGGCCTCGGTCTCGCTGATCTCGCCTTCCTTCAAAGCGCGGCGAATGAGGAGCCACGATGCCAGGTCGAGGAGCCGCGTCGTCAGGCGCATGCTCTCGGAGGCATAAAGGACATTGGCGGGGGCCGCGAGGCGCTTCGCCTCGGCGCGGCCGGGGCCTTCAAGATAGGACGCCGTGCGCTCGACCAGCGCCATGCCCTCCTTGAAGACGAGATCGAACTGCTCTGAGGCTTGATACCGCTCCCCAAAGGAAACGGTAACGTTGCTCGGCGAGATGCCGCTTCCGACGCGCGACCCGTTGCTCATGACCCGATCTGACACACTCGTTCTACAACACGACGTTTTTACCATGCTCACACCCTGCCAAGCTATCGTTAACAACATGGCCAAAAGCGGGGCGATGAGGCTCAAGATTTGTGGATGCAAAAAAAGAGCCGCTGTGAAGCGGCTCTGAAGTCAACAGGGAGGCGTCAAACAGAGCGGCAGGTGCCACTCAGGATCCAGAAGACTGGATAACGGGAAGTTACCCGCCTAACCCTAATAAACGGTTAACAACGCGGGGCGTGCAAACGGGGCCGCGGTTACGATTGCGCGGACCGAGCTAAGGCTCGCATCGGTACTAAAGAGGGTTGCCATTTGCGATCGAGAAGACGCGAGCCGCATTAACGCTTGAACAGCGCGCTCGCGGCGTCTTCATGCCGCCGCTTCTTCTCAAGCTCCGTTTTGACACGCGCAATCTCGCGCTCGAACTCGACGATGCGCGCCTCGAGCTCGGCGACCGACAGCGTCTCGAGATTTTCGCCGATCGCCGCGCCCACTTTCGGCTTGGGCTTGACCTCGTCCCAATCCATCGGCCTCTCCTTATTGTCGCGCCCGCCCGCGTTGCCGAGCGCGGACTTTGCGATAAGCGCCAGGCGCGCACAAGTTGACGGCCATGGGACGCTATGGGGTGCTTGTTTCCGCTGGCCCGCTCGGGCATCAACGCGCGCAATGACCGCGAGGGAGCAGGATCAGCAATGCCGACGCCGCCCGCCACCATGACCGCCGTCGCCATTGCGGATAACGGCGGAGGCCCCGAGGCGCTACGGCCGGTGACGCTAGCCGTACCCGCGCCGGGTCCGGGGCAGGTGCTCATCAAGGTCGCGGCGGCGGGGGTCAACCGTCCCGACCTCATGCAACGCCAGGGCAATTATCCCGCGCCCAAGGGGCATTCGGAGATCCCGGGGCTCGAGGTCGCTGGTACTGTTGCGGCTTTGGGTTCGGGCGCGCAGCGCTTCCGCGAAGGCGACCGCGTGATGGCCCTCGTCAACGGCGGCGGCTACGCCGAGTATTGCGTCGCCGACGAGACCGTCTGTCTGCCGGTGCCAGCGACCCTCTCCATGGTGGAGGCCGCTGCGATCCCTGAGGGCTTCTTCACCGTCTGGCACAACGTGTTCGAGCGCGGCGGACTGAAGAGTGGCGAATGGTTCCTGATGCACGGCGGAACGAGCGGCATCGGCGTCGCCGCGATCCAGCTCGCACACGTGCTCGGCGCTCATGTGATTGCGACCGCGGGCTCGCCGGAGAAATGCGAGGCCTGCCGCAAGCTCGGGGCGACGCGCGCCGTCGACTACAACACCGAGGACTTCGTCGAGGTGGTCAAGGCCGTGACCGAGGGCAAAGGCGTCAACGTCATCCTCGACATCGTCGGCGCCGACTACGTCGAGCGCAACATCCGCTCGCTCGCCGACGACGGCCGCCTGGTGAATATTGCCTTCCAGAAGGGATCCAAGGTCACGATCGACCTCATGCGCGTCATGCTGAAGCGCTTGACGCTGACGGGATCCACGCTGCGCATCCGCTCGGCCGAGGTGAAGGCTGCGATCGCGCGCGCGGTCGAGGAGAAGGTGCTGCCGCTGATCGCGGAAAAACGCGTCCGCATCGTCATCGACGCCACCTATCCGCTGGCGCGAAGCCGCCAAGGCGCATCAGCGCATGGAGGAGAGCCATATCGGCAAGGTCGTCCTGACTTTGTGAACGCCGGGGGAGCCCGATGCCGGCTTCTGCCATCAAATTGACAATACGTACTTTTCTTGTGACTGAGCCCAGCTCGGGGTGAGCCGGGAAAGCAGGCTGAATGTCGAACGTCAGGATAGCGCACGTGAACGCGCGGTGGGGCAATTTCATGCGTTGGACGGCGCTTCTGCTCGCTGCGATCGCTCTGGCGTTCGCGCCCGTCGCCGCCGGCGCCAAGGGCAAGCCGAAAAAGCCGCCGTTCACCAAACCCGAGCTGGTCCTGCAGTGGATCAACGACTACCGCCACAACCCTGAGCCCGAGCGGCTCGCGGAGGCCTACAAGGCCATGCGCGATCTGGGGCTGCTGAAAGACGTGGAGCAAGCCGGCATCTACGTGGGCTTCATTGCCGGCGTGATCGGCACCAATCCGGACAAGGCCGAGAAGCTAATCTCCGACATGTTTCCCATGCCGCCGCCCGATCAGGTGGTCGTCGTCAAGGCGATCGCCTTCTCGGGGCTAGCCGAATGGAAGGAGCTGCTGGGCAAGTTCGTCGAGCGCATGCCGGCGCGGCGCATCGTCATCGATCGCTACCTCTACGGCAAGCTGCCGGTGCTGAGGGATATGCCGCTGGATAACCCCATCGCGATCGACGCCAACTGGGGCTACTACTTCGCGACGGGATCGTCCGAGCCCATTCAGCGCCTTGTACGCACGCTCGCCTGGTCAGGGGACAAGAACAACGTCGAAAAGCTAACCATCGGCAGCATGGTGAAGTGGACGCTGGCGCAGAACGCCTCGCGTGACCCCGAGCTCTTGGGCTACCTCAAGACCTCCCTTCCGCATCAGCCGGATGAGGTAGAGGTTCCACTCAAGGACGTCATCGAGTCCTGCGAGACGTTCGAACTCGCTCACATCCGCAAGGACGCCCTGGACTCCGTCGAGGTGCTCAAGACCAAAGGCTCCGAAAACGCTCGCAACTTCGCGTGGTGGGGCCAGGCTGGACAGACCGCCTTCGCCCTGGGCTGCGTTGGCGCGGGGGTCGCGGGCATAGGCGCCGCGGGCGCGGGCGCGCTCGCGGTCGGCATCCCCTGCGTCGTCGGCGGGGCGCTGTCGAACGTTGCGCTCAAGTATCTCGCCCCGGCGCAGTAAGCTGCGCATCGCCATGCTTAACGCCGACGTGCGGCCATCTGGCATTGCCGCTGTCATTCCAGTGTCATCGAATCTCAAGAAGAATCCGCGCTCGTAGCTCGCTTGCCTCGCAATCAATCTCAAGGCAGCCGATGACCGAGTTCGCGCTCGCATGTGCGCTCTTCGCTCTGCTCGCCACGCTGCTTCATCTCGCAAGCACGCTCCTAGCTGTTCGGCGCCTGCGCAGAACCACGGAGTGCGTGAGCTTCGCGGGCGGGCCGCCGGTGACCCTCTTGCGCACCGTGCGCGGCCTCGACCCCTACGACGAGCTGACGCTGCGCTCAGGCTTCGAGCTGAGCTACCCCAACTACGAGCTGATCCTGTGCTGCGATGACGCGCACGACCCGGTCGTCCCCGTCATCCGCCGGCTGATCGCGGAGCACCCCAACGTGTCGGCGCGCCTGCTCATCGGGCGCGACAACGTCACGTCGAACCCCAAGCTCAACAACCTCATCAAGGGCTGGCGCGCCGCGCGCCACGATTGGGTGGTGATGGCCGACAGCAATGTGCTGATGCCATCGGACTACATTGACCGCCTGCTGTCCGGCTGGCGCGCCGACACCGGGCTTCTGTGCGCGCCGCCCATCGGATGCATGCCGAACGGCTTTTGGGCGGAGGTTGAGTGCGCGTTCCTCAACACCTACCAGGCGCGCTGGCAGTACGCCGCCGACAGCGTCGGGCTGGGCTTCGCGCAGGGAAAGACGATGCTGTGGCGGCGCGTCGATCTCGAGAACGCTGGCGGCATTCGCGTGCTCGGAGCCGAAATCGCCGAGGACGCCGCCGCGACCAAGGTGGTGCGTCGCGCCGGGCGCCGGGTGCGGCTCGTCGATGGCGCCTTCGGTCAGCCGCTGGGGCATCGCTCCGCGCGGGCCGTGTGGCTGCGGCAAGTGCGCTGGGCAAAGCTGCGGCGCGCGACCTTCCCCGCGTTCTTCCTGCCGGAGGTGCTCTCTAGTGGCTTTGCGCCGATGCTCGCCGCAGCCTTTGCCGCCCAAGCCGCAGACCTGTCGCCGTTCGCCGCTAGCGCCGCGCTTGCAGCCTTTTGGTACGCCTGCGAGGCGTGTCTTGCGCGGGCCGCCGGCTGGCCAATCAGCACGTCGTCGCCGCTCGCGTGGATAACGCGCGATCTCATGCTCCCAGCTCTGTGGGCGCAGGCCTGGGTCGGCAAGACGGTAAGCTGGCGCGGCAACGAGATGAAGCTCGCCGACGCGGTCGCGGGCAACTAGCCGCAACTACGCAGATCGCCTTTGAGGATCTCAAGGCGGCGCCCGCCCTCTCTGGACCCCATGCAGATGGTCCAGAGAAGGGCGGTCCCCGTCTAGCCTGCGCTCGCTCCCTCGACTTTGGGTGCTGCTGCCGATCCCGGGCAGAGCTCCTTCGCCTTTGCGAGCGCGGCGTCCTTAGTCTCGTATTCCCCGATGCTCGCGCCGCCCGGCGCGTGCGCCTTGACGAAGTTGTCGAACATCGAGGCCTCGAAGCCGTCGAGAACCGTAAGGGCGGTGTAGTGGGTCTCTGCACCGGTCTGCGTGCGCACGAGCAAGGTCTTCTTGCCGCCGTAGCTCGCGGCGAGCACGCGGCATGCGCCCGTCGCCGCGGCCGGCTTCGGCTGCTGGCTCGGGGTGAGCTCGGCGAGGTTCAGCGCCGGCGCGAAGGTGAAGGCTCGCACATCGAGCGGAACTGCGAGCGCGGGCGGCGTCGCGGGCGCAGCGTCGATCGCGGCGGTGGCCGGCATCGCAACGACGGCGGGCTTGGGCTCCTCCACCGGCAACTCCTCGGGCACGTGGCTCGCAATAGGCGTAGGTGCCGGATCCGTGGCGGCCCTCGCAGCCGGCGGCGTTTCGGCAGCTGCGACGACGACGGGTGACGTTGGCACCAGCGTGGCCTTGGCGACCGGCAGCGGCGCGATCCGTTGCGTGGCCTTTGTCTTGCTTGCGGGCACGGGCTTCGTCGCCGCCACGTCGGCGGCCGGCGTTGCGTCGGTGGAAGTTTGCGGCGCGGAAGCCGGCTCCTGCTGCTTGTCACGCGACCAGATCGTACGCACGGGCGCGACTGCTGCTGTCGTCTCGGTCGCCATTGCCTCGGGTGCTGTCGCTGGCTCAGGAGCCGCGGCGGCCACGACGGCGGCCGGCTCAGCCGATGCGTCTGCAGCCGGTTCCGGCGTGGCCTCGGCCACATCGGTGGGTCCGCCGAGCGCTTCGGCCCGTGCCAGGGCAACCACCGGTTTGGCCACGGGGACTGGCGCAGAGGCAGCTCCTGTTTGGTCAGCTTCAGTCTCGGCACGCTGCATGCCTGGCTTGCAATAGACCGCGCGGTAGTTGCCAGCGACCCATTCGATGGCGGCGCCATAGTGGCGGTCGACCGCCCAGCGGTGCGACAGATCGTTGAAGGTGACGTGGCCCTTCAAGCGCGCCATCTGCTCGATGATGTCGTCCTGCTTCAGCTTGGTGCGTGCGCCGACCGGATCGGCGACGTGCTCGCCCGAGTAAGCGACGAGATGCTGGATCTGCGCGAGCACGCCGGTGTTGACGTCAGGATAGCTGTCGCCGGGGATGCCGCCACCCGTCGTGCCGAGCCCGGCGAAGTTGTTCTGCTTGGGATCGACGTCGCCCCAGCGGCCGTTGCCTTGCTTATAGGAAAGGAAGTTGGTCTCCACCGCCATCTGGTAGAAAGCGTAGTCCCACCGCACGTGCCAGCGCTCGCCATGACGCTTGTATAGGTTGGCGATATTGGCGAAGCGTGCATCCAGGTTGGGGTTGCGGCTCTTGAGGAAGCTCATCAGCCGCTGCGGCGTGACGCACGCCGGCACCACGTTCTTCGCCGAGGTGCGGATCTCGGGCGGGGCCGCCGCGGCGGTGCCCGCGCAAAGGCTCAAGGTGCCCGCGCAGAGGTTCAAGGCCAAAACCGCGGGGACGACGCGGCCCCGCCACGCCTTGGGTGCGTACGCACGTTTTACGTGGGGGGCCATGACCGACCTGCGACCGACCTGCAGAATTCAGACCAAAGCTGGCAACGAAGAGTGCCTTGCGTCTCAGCCCTCGGGGCAGAGCTCGAAGGCCTTGTCGAGTGCCTTGGCCTGGGTCGGGAACGCCTCGAGCTTCTCGCCCCCCTTGGCGTAGGCGGAGATGTAGGCGTCGATCTCGCGGGTCTCAGTCGGGTCATTCACGTCGAGCACGGTGTAGTTCGTCGTGCCGTCAGTGACTGCCTTGATGATGATGGCACGCTGGCCGCCGTAGCTGGCAGTCCACACCTTGCATTTGCCGGCCTTGGACGCCGCAGGCGTCTTCAATCTGCGTGGCCGTGGCGGCCACCGAGGCGGTTTGGATCTCGGCACCCTTCTCAGCGGTCTTGGCAGTGCCGGGCTTGGCGGCATCGGCCTTCTTGGCGGTGTCGGCCTTCGCCTTCGGCGTCGATGGGTTGAGGATTGTGACCTCGGGCTGAGCCTCCGCGGCCTTCGCCGGTGGCTCGGCAGCGGCCTGCTGCTCGGCCGCGGGCTTGGCCGCGTTGCCGACATCGCCGAGCATGCCGGCAACGCCCAGGCTCTTCATGGGAGGATTCTCCTTGCGCTCCTCCTCGATGCGGGCGCGCGCGATCTCCGCACCCGAGACCTTCGGTGGCGGGGTGGCTCGGCATCGGCGACAGCGGTGGTGTCAGGTGCGGTGGCGGTGTCCTGCGGGGCTGCGGCTGCAACCTGTTGCGTCGCGGGCTTGCCCTCGCGTCCCTTGCGCGCCTCCTGCACCAGGTCAGGCTGCGGATCGGGGCCGTTGCAGGCCTTGCTGTAGAACTCAGAGGCGATCGTTGAGAGGTCGCGCACGTAGTTGCGCGAGGTCGGCGCCCATTGCTTGGCGACGAGCGTGAACGTCATCGGCCCCTTGATCGATTTCTGCCACTCGGTCAACACGCCCCATTCCTGCACCTTGCGCGTGCGGTCGGCGACGGGGTTGTCGATGTGTTCGCCGGCGTACATCAAGAGGTGCTGCAAGTGGGCGGTGACGCCGGAGGAGATGTCGGTGAAGCTTTCGCCGTGCGCGCCGCCGCCGGAGGCGCCGAGGCCGGCGAAGTTGTTCTGGGTAGAGCGGACGTCGCCTGTGAAGCTCAAGGCGCCGGTCTCGAGCACCATCTGGAAGAAGGCGATGTCCCAGCGGATCCCGAGCTCCTCGCCGTGGCGCATGTACTCGGTAGCGACGTTGTCGAAGCGGCCGTCGACCTTAGGATTGCGGGAGTGCAGATACGCCATCAGACGACCTGGCGTGGCGCAGGCCGGTACTTCGTTGGCGTTCGAAATTCTGACTTCGGGAAGGTCGGCCGCCTGGGCTGGGACGATGACGGCGGCAAGAGCGAGAGTGAGCGATACTCCGAAGAGTCTCTTCATGAGAACACCCGTTGTGAACGCGGCGCTGCGTTTTTTTGCGATAGCGCCCTACGAAACCAACAAACGTTCTTAAAGGCTTAACGTTAAGGACTGGTTTACGTCTCGCCGGGCGGCTAACCGCAAGATGCGCGAATGATTGGGGCGCGAGTTGGAGCAACGAGGGGAGGAATTGTGGCGAAGTGCGTTGTCTATCCCGCGTGTTTAACGGCCGCGTGCGGGGGTCAGCTCAGGTGCTGGCCGCCGTCGAGCGCGATCATCTGACCCGTCATGGAGGGCGTCGCGAGGATGAAGCGCACGGCCGCGGCGATCTCTTCTAGCGTAGGGCCGCGCCTTAACAGGGTTGCCGAAGCCTCGGCGGCGAAGTCCTTTTCCGTCTGGTGCACGCTCTGCAACACGGGCCCCGGTCCAATAGCGTTGACGCGCACGCGCGGCGCCATCGCCTGCGCCAGTGTCTGCGTCGCCGTCCACAGCCCGGCCTTGGAGATCGTGTAGGAGAAGAACTGGGGCGTCGGCCTCCATACTCTTTGGTCGATAATGTTGATGACGTTGCCTTCCATACCGTCCGGCAGGTTGAGATAGAGCGCCTGGGCGAGAAACACCGGCGCCTTCAAGTTGATCTCGAGGTGCGTATCCCAGCCGGGCGCCGTCACCGAGGTGATGGTGTCGAGGAAGAATTCAGACGCGTTATTGATGAGGCATGTCGGGGCGCCGAGCGCGTCGGCGCAGCGCGCAACGAGCGACCCGACGTCTTGCGCCTTGGCGAGATCGGCGGGGAGTGCCGCCGCCGTTCCCCCACTCGATCGAATGTGCCTGGCGAGCGCCTCCGCCTCGCCACGCGAGTGGCGGTAGTGGATGCCGACGCGCCAACCGTGCGCGGCGAGGTCGAGCGCAATGGCGCGACCGATCCTGCGAGCAGCACCGGTGATGAGGGCGGTTGGGGTCGCGGGAGCGTCGGGCATGCTTCTAAGAACTGCAGCTTCGGGGGCGCCCTCACAAGATCGAATACATAGCCGTCCGCAGCCGAAACGGGGGTCGATGGTCGTTTTTGCCTAAATTCTGCGCAGAACTTGAAGGCAAAGCCGATTGGACGAGATCGTTGAATGCTGCCTCGAAGGGCGATTTCTGAACGATAAATAGTCAAATTTCGGAGGAAGTGGCCCTTATGTGACAGGGTTGAGTCGGAGCCACCGCAACTCGTCGTTTTGCCTTGAGGGAACCCCCGTTTACGATTTTATGTAGGCGCTGAAAGCGTTCGAAGAGAGCGCCGCAAGTGCGGCCACGAGTAGCTTACTTTGTGGTCAAGTCAGTAGCGTATCGGGGGTGTATCAAATGGCCGGATCTCGTAGCTGCGTTGGCCTCGGAGTGGCAAGCGTCGCGCTCCTCGCGTTGTCGGGCGCAGCCCACGCCGACGATTGGTTCAAGGACGTGAAGTTCTCGGGCTATGTCGAGGTGGGAGGCATCGGCAATTCGTCCCAGCCCGCCAGCGATCTCAACTTGGGGCACCTCTTCACGGACCGCAATAACTGAAATCATGATGAACCAGCTCTCGTTCATCGCGAGCCGGGACATCGACTCAAAGAAGCAATATGACTTTCGGCTTCAAGTTCCAAGGCATGTACGGCACGGACGCGCGCTACACCCACTTCCTCGGTGAGCTCGATAAGGTCACCGACGCCCAATACCAGGTGGACATCGTAGAAGCCTGGGGCCTGTTCCACACGCCGTGGCTTGGCACCGGTGGAACCGACATCAAGATTGGTCAGTACGTGACCCCGTTGGGCAACGAGGTCATCGATCCGAGGGGCAACTTCTTTTATTCCCACGACTACATCTTCAACTTTGGCCTGCCGCTCAAGCACACGGGCATCCTGGCGGAAACCCACCTCACCCCCAAGGTTGACATCTACTACGGCGTCGACACGGGCGTGAACACAACCTTCGGAGACCCCGGCGATCCCAACGACTCAGCCTCGTTCCTTGGCGGCTTCGGCTTGACCCTCTTGAAGGGTGATCTCACCGTCCTGGCCCTGACCCACATCGGCAAGGCCCTCCCCAGCGAAGGGCAGGTGGTAGGAGGAGTGCCCTTCTTTTATAACCCGAGCGTGGGCAACGGCCCTGTGGAGAACAGGTATTACGGTGACGTCGTGGTTGTCTACAAGGTCAACAAGAAGCTCACCGCCACTTATGAGTTCAATTACGTCGAGGACGATACTCCAGGATTTGGGTCGGATCACGGAGCCAAGGCGTGGGGCATCGCCGACTATTGGGTCTACGCTTTGACCGATAACGTATCGATCGGTCTGCGCAGCGAGTGGTTCCGCGACAACAACGGCGCTTTCGTTGGCGCCTGCCCCGGCAACCTTGACTTTGTGAAAAGTCCGAGGAAGGTCAGAACAACGGCTGCGTCAACTTCGGCGGGGCAGTGCCTTTGCTGGTAGGACAAGCCCCGTTGGCCGCACACCAACTACTATGATGAAACCATCGGCTTGAACTGGAAGCCGGAGGTGCCGAAGACGTTCGAGGGCATGGTCGTTCGCCCGGAGGCCCGTTGGGACTGGTCAAGCCACACCACTCCATTCGACGATCAAACGTCGCACTGGCAGGCCACGTTCGGGGCCGACGTCGTCATTCCTGTCGTCTTCTAGACGCTGCAAAACTTGATTTGATTGGAACGGGAGCCTTCGCGGCTCCCGTTCTGCGTTGCGTTCTGTAGGACCCATCGAGGCGCGTTCCCCATGGCGTCGGGCCCCAAAAAGGGCCCCGATTTGCGTCAAGATGCTCAATTAATGTGCATCTAACGCCCTGGATTCGAATGATAAGTTGCGCGGCGGCCACGCGCCCCCGCGCATGTAGCGCCCCGCGCCATTCTGACTCTTGTTAAGCAGCCGATTCGGCCCGCTTCTGAACCCAGCCGTGGATTCTGTCGACGCGCACCTCGGATGCGGTTTGGGCGGTTGGGCGCGTATCTGCCCCTCTCACAGAGGGATCTCACTTCAATGACCGACTCTCGAAAGCTTGCTGCCGTGTGCGGCGCGGTGGGGCTGGCGCTGTGCAATATGGCCAGCATGGCCAGAGCCGATGACTGGTTCAAGGACGTGAAGTTCTCGGGCTATATCGAGGTGGGAGGCATCGGCAACGCTGCCGATCCAGCCAGCGGTCTCACTTGGGGGCAGCTCTTCACGGACCGCAACACCGAGATCATGATGAACCAGCTCTCGTTCATCGCCGAGCGCCCGATCGACTCCAAGAAGCAATATGATTTCGGATTCCGTTTCCAAGGCATGTACGGCACGGATGCGCGCTACACCCACTTCCTCGGTGAGTTGGATAAGGTTACGAACGCCCAATACCAGGTGGACATCTTAGAAGCCTGGGGCCAGTTCCACACGCCGTGGCTTGGCACCGGTGGAACCGACATCAAGATTGGTCAGTACGTGACCCCGTTGGGCAACGAGGTCATCGATCCGAGGGGCAACTTCTTTTACTCCCACGACTACATCTTCAACTTTGGCCTGCCGCTCAAGCACACGGGCATCCTGGCGGACACCCACGTCCACTCGATGCTTGACATTTACTACGGCGTCGACACGGGCGTGAACACAACCTTCGGAGACCCCGGCGATCCCAACGACTCAGCCTCGTTCCTTGGCGGCTTCGGCTTGACCCTCTTGAAGGGTGATCTCACCATCCTGGCCCTGACCCACATCGGCAAGGCCCTCCCCAGCGAAGGGCAGGTGGTAGGAGGAGTGCCCTTCTTTTATAACCCGAGCGTGGGCAACGGCCCTGTGGAGAACCAGGTATTACGGTGACGCCGTGGTTGTCTACAAGGTCAACAAGAAGCTCACCGCCACTTATGAGTTCAATTACGTCGAGGACGATACTCCGGGATTTGGGTCGGATCACGGAGCCAAGGCGTGGGGCATCGCCGACTATTGGGTCTACGCTTTGACCGATAACGTATCGATCGGTCTGCGCAGCGAGTGGTTCCGCGACAACAACGGCGCTTTCGTTGGCGCCTGCCCCGGCAACCTTGACTTCGTGAAGTCCGAAGAAGGTCAGGCCAACGGCTGCTTCAACTTCGGCGGGGCAGTGCCTTTGCTGGTAGGACAAGCCCCGTTGGCCGCATACCAACTATTATGATGAAACCATTGGCTTGAACTGGAAGCCGGAGGTACCGAAGGCTTTCGAGGGCATGGTCGTTCGCCCGGAGGCCCGTTGGGACTGGTCAAGCCACACCACTCCATTTGACGATCAAACGTCGCACTGGCAGGCCACATTTGGAGCCGACGTCGTCATTCCGCTCGCGTTCTCGCACTAAGGTCCCTTTCACTGCTAAAGTCGCTGTCTCATAAGTCGAAAACTCAGCCAGGACTTGATCGGGGCCGAACCTTCGGCCCCGATTTTTATCTGTCGATGACGCGGCCTGGAGCTTTCAGAACATCGGGTACGCGCGCCCCGTTCCTCAACGGTCGCTATCAAGCGAGCTGGAATAAGCTCCGGGTTGGCCTAAGGGCTTGGATTTGCGGGGCCCGGCCGACATAGCGGTGTCATACAGCTCGGCTATCGGTACGCGCGCGGATCATTGGCATTGGCCGCTCGTCAGTCCCGCTCCCCTTCCGCAGCGGCGCACTGGGCGGCCAAGGCGCAGAGCGCGTCAAACGCCCTCACGTGGCGCGTTCCGCGAGGCCAGAGGCCAGCTTTGCGGCGTCCGACGGGCTACCCCGCTGCCGCCGGTGACGCGAGCTGGCCTCGTTTCCGTTCCGCGCCGTCAGTGCAGGCGCCGTCCCTTTCAATTCACTCCAAGCAGAGCACCCATTTTCCCCAGCTCTCGGCGCCCTTGCCTTGCCGCGCGGAGGCGAACCACCGCATAAATCGGAACCTCTCTCGGGACCGGCGGGCCGTGGTTTTCATCATCATCGCCATGATCGCTTCGACCGTCTACGCCGCCTTTTGGCTCGCGCGCGCGGCCGCGCCTCGAGAGGTCGTTTTCCGCGCGAGCCCTGACCGCCCCTGTGCGTTCGGCTACGGCATGGCCTGGCTCGCGATCCGCACGCACAATCCGGTCGCGGTCATCGAGACGCTGCGCCTCGTCGACCCAGTGCCATGCAACTGGAACTCAGGGATAGGCACCGTCTACGACGACCGGCTCGGCGCTTCGCACGTGTTCGTCACGCCGCCGGTCGGCGACTGGACCTTCGTCGTTGGACTGCCGCTGCCACATCCCGTGGGCCGCGGCTTCGTCGACAAGTGCACGCCGCTGCTCGTCGATCTCGGCGGCCGCTTTCCCGAGGTTCAGTATTTCTTCAGCTACCCGCCGATCGACTTCTACGCGTGGGCGCGTGTGTCCGATGGCCGCCTCGTGCGCGCGTTCGCGGTGACGGACGAGGGCATCGTCTGGAACAAGGGCCGCACCACCAAGGAGGAGCGCGGGCTGCGCCTGAGGTTGTTCGAATTGCGCGGCGTGCACGGACGCAAGGGGGATGCCGGCGGCGAGATGATCCTGCACCCGACGGAAGAGCACGTCATGCGGCTCGCTAACCGCTGGAGCCTAGACCCGACGACGCTCGACGGCGTCCCGGCGGAGGCGGGCCTCGGCTACGTCGCGGCGGTGCCGGCGGCGTGGCGCGCGGAGCGCGTGCGCAAGATCGCGTGAGGTGATCGGGATCAATTGGCCGGGTAGTGCGCGGCCACCATTCTCGGGTCGCCGGCGATCGCGAGGCTCTCGCGCCCGCTGTTGGCCTCGAGCCGCAAGGCGAGGCCCTCCTCCGGACACGGCTTCATGACGGTGCTGTTCATCTTGCGATCGAGGATGAGGGCGGTGCAATTGGCTGGGTCGACGAGATAGATCGTCGGCAGCGAAACCTGGCTCGGCCGCGCGACGGCCGCCATCGCCCCCGCTCTCGGTGCGGCATCGAAGACCACGTCGGAGATGAAACCCCAGAAGCCGACCGCGTACCAGAAGAGTGCGCCTGCGAGGAAGCCGGCGGCGCTCCACAGAGGCGCGGCGCGAAAGGTCCGGCGGCGCGGGATGTAAGAGGGGGTGGTGGTCGCTGCGACCTCGCTGCAGCGCTCCCGTTCGATCGTTGTCGCCTGCATTCGCAGCCCCGCGCCCGCTGGAATCACGAGGGCAGTGTGCGAAGCGGCTGCTCACGCGGCAAGGTGGCACTAGGGCGAGCGTAGGGCGGCGCGCCGATATCCACAGCTATTGTTAGGAGGCGCGGCCTACATCGGGCTGGGGCTCTCGATGAGACGCGGTCGGGGCAACGGGCGGTCCTCTTTCGGCTGCGGGTTGATGCCGGTGTCGAGCCGCTTGGTCGAGCGCACCGGTGGCAGCAGCACCTGGTCGGCCCGGCATAGCGTGTGCTGGGTCTCGTTCTTGCCGCACGCGCGCGGGCGCCCATCCTTGGTGAGGCAGACGCGCACGTCGATCAGACGGTTGCCGGGGCCGCCGCAGCTCACGGTGAGCATGTTGGGTTTGAGCTCCGGGTTTGCCCTGAGCAGGTCGCCCTCGAGCTCGCGCGCGGACACGTATTGGGATTCGAATGGGTTCTGGTAGCGGTCCGGAATGCGGATGTGGGCGAACAGCCGCCGCGCCAGCGCGAAATACGGCTGCGGCTGCAGGCCCGAGCATGTGCCGTGCAGCTTGTACTCGTGGATGACGAGGCTGCGGCTCGGCATGAAGTCGCGAACGCTGGCGATGACGTCCTCCGGCACGAACGGTCGCCAGGCCGTCCGGCAGCGCTCGGGATAGCCCTGTTCGTACTGCGGCCACAGCCCGTGCAGGACGAAGCCGTAGCGCAACCCGTCGCGGCGCTCGCACTGCATCTCGTCGTTGTCGCCTTCGCCGGCGATGCAGTGGGTGGGACTCCACGACATGACGAGCGTGTAGTAGTCGAATTCGCCCGCGATGTTCGCGCGCGGTTTTGGATCGAAATACTCGCTCGGCCAGGGAGCGTGCTGTGCCAGCGCGGGGATGCGCGCGCCGTCGGCGAGCACGGCGAGTGTGCCCAGCAAAGCGAGCAGTGAGACGACGCGCGCGAGCATAGTCACCCCCAAGAAATGAGCGCGGCACCGTTCGGCGCCGCGCGGCGGAGCATACTCGGTGGCAGGGGGGTCGCAAAGCGCGGGTCACGCCTCCGCTATTTCGCGGCGATGCTCGAGGTGATCGAGGCGATGACGCTGGACGCCATCTTGAACGCATCGTCGCGATTCTCGATGCCGTGGCGGCGTTTGATCCAGTCGAAATCAGTGTAGACGGCCCACACTTGCCCCTTGTCGTCCTGCGTGAGGCAGAGGCACCCATGACCGGGCGACTGCCTTCCACGACCACCCGCTGACGGCCGTTCCCCCTCGGCCTCAGCCCTCCGGGTTCCGCTCTTCTTCTCGAAATCTTCCGCTGCCGCGGGTGCAATCGTTTACCGCTCCGGGCTCTGCTTCTCGCACCAAGCTCGCTGCCGTGATGTAAGGTAGCGCTTAGGCAGCCGCCGCTTTCCGACATACGCTAGATGCGCTCGGCAGAAAGGCAACGGCCATGACCATGATGACCTCCCCAACGGAAGCTCCCCTCTCGACCAAGGGTCTTGCCGGCAAGTCCGCCATCGTGACGGGCTCGACGAGCGGCATCGGGCTCGGCATCGCGCGCGCCTTCGCCGCGGCGGGGATGACGGTCACGCTCAACGGCTTTGGCGACAAGGCCGAGATCGAGCGCACGCGCACCGAGATCGAGAAGACGTTCGGTGTCAAGGTCGCCTACTCGGCGGCCGACATGACCAAGCCGGAGGAGATCGCGGGCATGGTTGCCGAAGCGGCGAAGGCGTTCGGCAAGGTCGACGTGCTCGTCAACAACGCCGGCATCCAGCACGTGGAGGCGATCGAGACATTCCCCATCGCCAAGTGGGACGCCATCATAGCGATCAACCTGTCGGCGGCATTTCACGCCATCCGCGCCGCCGTGCCCGGCATGAAGAGCCGCAAGTGGGGCCGCATCATCAACATCGCCTCCGCGCACGCGCTCGTCGCTTCCCCCTACAAATCGGCCTACGTCGCGGCCAAGCACGGCATCCTCGGCCTCACCAAGACGGTGGCGCTGGAGACGGCGGAATTCGGCATCACCTGCAACGCCATCTGCCCCGGCTACGTGCTGACGCCGCTCGTTGAAAAGCAGATCCCGGAGACCGCGAAAGCCCGCAATCTCACGCAGGAGCAGGTCATCCGCGACGTGCTTCTCCACGCCCAGCCGACGCGAAAGTTCGTGACGACTGAGGAAATCGGCGCTTTGGCTGTATTCTTGTGCACCTCCGCTGGCGCCTCGATCACCGGGGCGCCGCTTCCCATAGAAGGCGGTTGGACGGCACAATGAACATTCAGGAGCCGAAACGACCCCAAACGATGTCTCGCGTCAGGAGCAACCAGAAGCCGGTCAACATTGCACTGCAGGGTGGGGGCGCGCACGGAGCCTTCGCCTGGGGCGTGCTTGACCGCATCCTGGAGGACGAGCGCCTCGCCATTGAGGCAATCAGCGCGACGAGCGCGGGCGCCATGAACGCCGTGGTTGTCGCGCACGGTGTGTCGCTCGGCGGAAGCGCTGGCGCGCGCGAGAAACTCAACGAGTTCTGGTCGGAGATTTCGCGCGCGGGTGAGCTCTACAGCCCCGTGCGCACTCTCCCCTGGGAGAAGTGGCTGCAGGTCTACGGCATTCAGGGCGACTTCTCGCCGACCTATCACGCATTCCAGTTGATGACGCACTTGTTCTCGCCCTATCAGCTCAATCCCTTCAACTTCAATCCGCTGAAGGACGTGCTGCTCAAGGTCATCGACTTCGACACGCTCGCCCACTGCGAGCGGGCGACGCGCGTGTTCTTGAGCGCCACCAACGTGCGTACTGGCAAAATCAAGGTATTTGAGAACGGGGAGCTTTGCGTCGACGCGGTGCTCGCCTCCGCCTGCCTGCCATACGTGTTCCAGGCCGTCGAGATCGATGGCGAGGCCTACTGGGACGGCGGCTTCATGGGCAACCCGGCCATCTTCCCGTTGATCTATCACGGCGCGTCGAAGGACGTGATCATCGTCCACATCAACCCTATCGAGCGCGCGAAGCTTCCGAAAAGCGCGCCCGAGATCTTCGACCGCATGAACGAGATCAGCTTCAATTCCTCGCTTATGCGCGAGATGCGCGCGGTCGAATTCGTGACCAGGCTGATCGACGAGGGCGCGCTCGACGGCACCAAATACAACCGCATGCGCATGCACTCGATACGCGATGACGCGGAGATGGCGCAGCTCGGCGTCGCCACCAAGCTCAATCCCGACTGGGACTTCCTGTGCCGTCTGCGCGACACCGGCCGGCAGCGCGCGGACGAGTGGCTGGAGAAAAATTTCCACCGGGTCGGGCGCGATTCCAGCATCGACCTGGCCGAGATCTACCTCTGAACGCCGATAGCCTGCAGCTATCGACCCAATCGATGCTTCAGATGCGTCTCGCCTTGCGCGATGTTGGCCCTGTCAGCGGATCGCCCGCGCCCCCCGGTACCGCAACACGGAGAGACCCCAGCGTTGCCGCCTTCCACAACCAACTGAACGACGCCGCGAGCCGCTGACTACTTAAGCCAGCTTCTCCAGGATGCGCGCCCAGCTCCGCGCGCCCTTCTTGAAGCTCTGCAGGTTGTACTTCTCGTTGGGGCTGTGGATGCGGTCGTCGTCGACGCCGAAGCCGACAAGCAGGCTGTCTGTGCCGAGCACGTCCCTGAACGAGGCCACGATCGGAATCGAGGCGCCGCACCCCATCATCACCGTGGGCCGGCCCCACTCCTCCTCCAGAGCCGCGGCCGCAGCCTGCATCGATGCCGTCGAGGTCTCGAACGAGATGGCAGTGCTTGCCTGCGGGCTGGTAAACTCGACGGCTGCAGTCGGGTGGGAGCTGCGCGCGCACGAAGTCCTGCAGGCGCGCAACGATCTTCTCCGGGTCCTGGCCCGCAACCAAGCGGCAGGTGATCTTGGCGGACGCCTTCGACGGGATCACCGTTTTGGTTCCGACGCCCTGGTAGCCGCCGGTGATGCCGTTGAACTCCAGCGTGGGGCGCGACCAGAGCTGCTCCAGCACGGAGTATCCCGCTTCGCCGGCCGGTGTCTTGAGGCCGACGGAGACAAGGAAGGTCTCTGGCTCGAACCCGAGCTTGCGCCACTGCTCGAGCTGCTCACGAGCCGGCGCCGCGACGCCGTCGTAGAAGCCCGGCACAGTTACGCGACCGCTGCCGTCGTGCATCGCCGCCAGCACATGCGCGAGCACCCGGATGGGATTTATCGCCGGCCCGCCGTAGATGCCGGAGTGCAGGTCACGCGAGGGGCCCGTCACGACGACCTCGAGCGCCGCGAGCCCGCGCAGCATGGTGGTGATGGCGGGGGTGTCCTTGTCCCATTGGCCGGTATCGCAGACGAGAACGAGGTCCGATTTGAGCTCCTCGCCATACTGCTTGAGGAAGCTCGGCAGCGACGCCGATCCGCATTCCTCCTCGCCCTCGATCAGCACCGATACGGCGATCGGCAGCTCGCCTGTCACCGACTTCCAGGCGCGTGCGGCGGCAAGGAAGGTCATGAGCTGGCCCTTGTTGTCCTCCGCGCCGCGGGCGACGATCACTTGGCCGTTGTGGGGATCGGTGGCGATGTGGGGGTCGAACGGGCCCGAATCCCAAAGCGCGATCGGGTCGGGCGGCTGCACATCGTAGTGCCCGTAGAAGAGGACGTGCGGCGTGCCATCGGCAACCTTGGGCCGGTCGTGGGCGACGACCATGGGATGGCCGGTCGTGGGGACGACGCGGGCGTCAAAGCCGATATCGCGCAGCTCTTCCGCGCACCATTCGGCGGCCGCCCGGCAGCGCTCCTTGTAGGCCGGGTCGGTCGACACGCTTTCGATGCGCAAGAGCTCGAACAGGTGGGCGAGTGCGGCCTCGCTCGTCTCGTCGAGGGTCGTCAGCACTTGGTTCAGGGTTTCGGTCATAAGTTCCTCTCCGAGGTACTGCCGGCCGGCGACAGTGCTGTAAGGTTGGGCTTGCGTCAAAGGCGCGCTCGCAGGAACGCGGGAGCCCGACGGCCGTTTCCTTCCCTGGCAGGCTTCCGCCGCACCTTTCGAGCACGCAGAGAGGCTGGTATGGCAAAGGTTCATCGCCGGTCAGCCGGCAAAGCAGCGCCCATCGATGGAGCCTTGACGATGTCTCAACGGTCCGCGCGCGGCGAGCCGAAATGGGTGTACGTCTTCGCGGCAGGCTACGTCGACGGCCGCGCGAGCATGACGGAGCTGCTCGGTGGCAAGGGTGCGAACCTCGCCGAGATGGCGAGCTTGGGCCTTCCCGTGCCTCCCGGCTTCACCATCACCACCGCTGTTTGCGACGCCTATTACGCCAACGGGCGCACGCTCCCGCAAGGCCTCGAGCCGCAGATCGAGAAAGCTTTGAAGCTCGTCGGAGAATCGGTCGGTGCGGCGCTGGGCGACATCGACGCGGCCGCTGCTCGTTTCGGTGCGGTCAGGCGCGCGCGCCTCCATGCCCGGCATGATGGACACGATCCTCAACCTCGGTCTCAACGACAAGACGGTGGAGGGGCTCGCCAAGCGCTCGAAGGATCGCCGCTTCGCTTACGACAGCTACCGCCGCTTCATCCAGATGTACGCGGACGTCGTGCTCGGCGTCGATCACGGCGTGTTCGAGGACATTCTCGAGAACTTCAAGAACCTCAACGGGCTGTCGAGCGACACGGAGCTTTCCGCCGACGATTGGGCCGAGATCATCGAGGAATACAAGGCGGCGGTCGAGGGCCAGCTCGGCAAGCCGTTCCCCCAGGATGTCACCGAGCAGCTCTATGGCGCCATCGCGGCGGTGTTCGGCTCCTGGCAGAACGCGCGCGCCAAGACGTATCGGCGGCTGCACGACATCCCGGACAGCTGGGGCACGGCCGTCACCGTGCAGGCCATGGTGTTCGGCAATCTCGGCGAGACGAGCGCGACCGGCGTCGCCTTCACGCGCAATCCCTCTACGGGGGCCAAGGAGATCTACGGCGAGTTTCTGCTCAACGCTCAAGGCGAGGACGTGGTCGCGGGCATCCGTACGCCGCAGCCGCTGACCGAGCGGGCGCGGACCGAATCGTCCGAGGAGCACTCCTCACTCGAGACGTTGATGCCCGAGCTGTTCGGCAAGCTCACGTCGGTGTTCTCGCGTCTCGAGACGCACTACCGCGACATGCAGGACGTCGAGTTCACCATCGAGAACGGCAAATTGTGGATTCTGCAGACGCGCTCGGGCAAGCGCACGGCGGAGGCGGCCCTGCGCATCGCCGTCGATATGGCCGAGGCCGGCGTGCTCACGAAGGAAGGTGCCGTGCTGCGCGTCGATGCGGCCGCGCTCGATCAGCTTCTGCACCCGACGCTCGATCCCGACGCCAGGAAGGACGTGATCGCCATGGGCCTGCCGGCCTCCCCCGGCGCGGCGGCGGGCGAGATCGTGTTCACCGCCGATGATGCGGAAGCAGAGCGGGCGCGCGGTCGCGAGGTGATCCTCGTGCGCCAGGAGACGAGCCCGGAGGACATCCACGGCATGCACGCCGCCGCCGGCGTGCTGACCGCGCGCGGCGGCATGACCAGCCACGCTGCCGTCGTCGCGCGCGGCATGGGGCGCCCGTGCGTCTCGGGTGTGGGCGCGTTGCGCATCAACCCGGAGGCGGGGACGATGCAGGTCGGGTCGCGTGTGTTCAAGAAGGGCGACCTCATCACCATCGATGGCGGCACGGGCCAAGTCTTGAACGGGCGTGCCAGAATGCGCCAGCCGGAGCTGTCGGGTGCCTTCGCCACGCTCATGGGCTGGGCGGACGCGGAGCGGCGTTTAGCCGTGCGCGCCAACGCGGATACGCCGCGCGACGCAAAGCAGGCACGCGACTTCGGGGCGGAGGGTATTGGGTTGTGCCGCACCGAGCACATGTTCTTCGACGCAACCCGCATCCTCGCCGTGCGCCAGATGATCCTCGCCGACGATGAGGCCGGGCGTCGCAAGGCGCTCGGCGACGATCCTCCCGATGCAGCGCGGGGATTTCGAGGAGATCTTCAAGATCATGGCCGCCCTGCCGGTGACGATCCGCCTACTCGATCCGCCACTGCACGAGTTCTTGCCGAAGGAGGATCGCGAGGTTGCCGAAGTCGCAGCCGCGATCGGCGTGCCGCAGGAGAAGCTGAAGGCCCGCATCGCCGATCTTTCCGAGTTCAACCCGATGCTCGGCTTCCGCGGCTGTCGGCTCGGAATCCGCTATCCCGAGATCACCGAGATGCAGGCGCGCGCCATTTTCGAGGCGGCGCTCAGCTCCGGAAAGGAGACGGGAAAGCCGATCAAGGTCGAGATCATGGTGCCGCTCGTCGCCTACCGCCGCGAGTTCGAGATCGTGCGCGACATCATCGTGAACGTCGCCCGCGAAGTCGAGATGGAGACCGGAAGTCACGCTCGATTATTCGATCGGCACGATGATCGAGCTGCCGCGCGCCGCGCTCAAAGCCGGCGAGTTGGCGGCGGGAGAGGACGGCGCACAGTTCTTCTCGTTCGGCACCAACGATCTCACGCAGACGACGCTGGGCTTGAGCCGCGACGATGCCGCGCCGATCCTCGACGCCTACATGGACAAGAAGGTGTTCACCGTTGATCCGTTCGTGTCGATCGACATAGACGGCGTCGGCGAGCTCATCCGCATCGCAACGGAGCGCGGACGCAAGGCCAATCCGAGCCTCAAGGTCGGCATCTGCGGCGAGCACGGCGGCGAGGCGAAGTCGGTGATGTTCTTCGAGGAGCTAGGGCTCGACTATGTATCCTGCTCGCCCTATCGCGTGCCGGTTGCACGGCTTGCCGCGGCCCAGGCCGCGATCCGCCGCAAGAACGGCGACGACTCCGAGGCGTCCGACTAGGCGCTCACCACCAGCCGCGCCGCTCCTGCTCGTCGAGGGTGGGCTTTCGCGGGCGCGCGCCTTCGAACTTCGGCAGTAGCAGTATGAACAGCAGCATAGGCGGCAGCACGAAGCACCACGCGATCCAAAACGAGTGGTCGCGGTTCTTGACGCCGGCCAACACGCCCCCGAGGAAAGCCGAAGCGAGGGCGACGAGGCCCCAGATGACGATGCCCTTCGTGAAATCCATGACGGCGATGCCTCAATAATAGGTGCACAGACCGATCGAGGCGCCTTGAATTGGCCAGGTGGCGGTTGCGCACAACTCCTGCGCAGCAACTGTGGCAAAATCAAGCGTCAACTTGCCGCCCGTTAACTGGCCGGATCGAAGTCGAGCCCGACATCGAGATTGGGCGCGGAGTGCGTGAGCGCCCCGACGGAAATAAGATCGACGCCGGTTTCGGCAACCTGGCGCACGGAGTCGAGGGTTACGCCACCCGAGGCCTCGGTGATGGTCCGGCCGCCAACCCTATCGACCGCGGACTTCAGGAGTGTGACTGGCATGTTGTCGAGCAGCACGGCATCGGGGCTGTGCGCCAGCGCCTCCTCGAGCTCGGGCAGCGACGTCACCTCGACCTCGATCTTGACCATGTGGCCGGCGCGCTGGCGGATGCCGGCCATGGCGTTGGCAATGCCGCCTGCTGCCGCGATGTGGTTGTCCTTGATCAGGATCGCGTCGAACAGTCCAAAGCGGTGGTTGAGCCCGCCGCCCGCGCGCACCGCGTGCTTCTCGAGCGCGCGCAGGCCCGGCGTGGTCTTGCGCGTGTCGATGATGCGCGCGCGTGTGCCTTTGATCCTGTCCACGTAAGCGCGCGTCAGCGTGGCGATGCCGCTCAGGTGACCGAGGAAGTTCAGCGCGACGCGCTCGGCGCCGAGCAGTGCGCGCGCGTTACCGGAGATGCGCGCGATTACGTCGCCAGGTTTGAGCGGTCCGCCGTCGGCGACGAGCACCTCGACGCGCGCATCCGCGTCGAGGGCCTTGAACGCGGCCTCGACGAGTTGCACGCCCGCCGCCACGCCCGCCTTGCGGGTCGCGATCGCGCCCGAGGCACGCGCATCGGCGGGGATGGTCGCCGCGGACGTGATGTCGCCGGCGAGCCCCAGGTCCTCGGCTAGAGCTGTGGCTACCGCCGCGTCGACGAGCTCCTGCGGCAGGCGCAATTCAGGGACTGCAACGCTCATCCGCAGCATCCGGCTTTGCGGGCGCGCGCGGGGGTTACGGGCGAGGCGGCCATGCGGTCGAGCTCGTCGAGCGAAAGGAAGCTACGCTCGGCCAGTGCAGGTCTGGTCGCCGCAAAGTCGCTGCGATCGTGGGCGCCGCGGCTTTCCTCACGCAGCAAGGCGCTGGTGGCGATGAAGCGGGCGGCGAGCGCCATGTTTGCGAGGATGCGATCGTCTGCCGCCTCACGCTCGATCTGAGCGAGTGTCACGACAGCTTTGCGGAGACCAGCGGCATCACGCACGACGCCCACGTCCTTCGTCATGGTATGTCGCAGCCGAGCCAGCTTGCCGGTGCGGTCGGCGGCGGGGCCTTGTCCGGCACGGGTGATGCGCCTCAAGTTGACCGTCGGCGCGCAGCGGTCGTTACGGTCGAGCGCGGCGATGTCGGCGGCAGCGCGGGCGGCGAACACAACGGCCTCCAGAAGCGAGTTGGAGGCGAGCCGGTTGGCGCCGTGCAGGCCTGTGGACGCCACCTCGCCGACGGCCCATAGGCCGGGGACGGTTGAGCGCGCGCGTTCGTCGGTGGCGATGCCGCCCATGTGGAAGTGCGCGGCGGGCGCTACCGGGATCGGCTGCGTCACGGGATCGATGCCGGCTGCCTTGCAGAACGCGTAGACGGTGGGAAAGGCTTCCGGGAAGTGAGCCCCGATCGCCGTGCGGCAATCGAGGAACGCGCCGCGCCCGGCGGCGATCTCGGCAAATACGCCGCGGGCGACGATGTCGCGCGGGCTGAGCTCGGCGCGGGGATCGAGCTTCGGCATGAAGCGCTCGCCCAGGCGGTTGATGAGGATCGCACCCTCGCCGCGCAAGGCTTCCGTGGCCAACGGCGCGGGATCGGCTCCGATGTCGATCGCCGTAGGGTGGAACTGCACGAACTCGGCGTCCGCGATCACGGCGCCGACGCGTGCCGCCATAGCGATCGACTTCGCCGCGCGCGTAGGCGGGGTTCGTGGTGATGGAGAACAGCCCGCCGACGCCGCCGGTCGCGAGTACGACGGCACATGCGGGGAAGAACTCGTAGGCGCCGTTGCCAAAGGCGGCGGGGCGCAGGAGGCGGACGCCCTGGACGCGGCCGTCGGCCGCAATGAGCTCGTCGGCTTCGTAGCCTTCGAGCACGCGGATCGAGGGCGTCGCGCGCACCTTCGCGATCAGCGCCCGCATGATGGCGGCGCCGCTGCGATCGCCCGAGACGTGGACGATGCGCCGGCGCGAGTGCGCGGCCTCACGGCTCAACGAGAAGTGACCTTCCGCGTCGCGGTCGAAGGGAACGCCGTAGGCGACGAGGTCTCCGATGCGAGCCGGCGCCTCCTCCGTCACGAAGCGCGCTACGTAGGGGTCGACGATGCCGGCACCGGCGGCGATGGTGTCGGCGGCGTGCAGCTCGGGATTGTCGTCTGGCCCGATGGCGGCGGCGACTGCCGGCTTGCGCCCAGTTGCTCGAAGCCCCCTCGCCGAGAGGAGCCGCGGCGAGCACGGTAACATGCATGGGCGCGAGCTTCAGCGCCGTGAAGAGGCCGGCGAGCCCGGCGCCGACGATCACCACGTCGCCGTGGGCACCGAGCTTCTCGTCGGACGCTGAGGCGAAGCGCGGAGAGTGGCCGATGTGCGAAGCCTTCGAAGCCATGGGAGACATACTCGACAGCGGGCTGCGGCCGATCCGGGGATCCAACCGGCGGCGTCAGTTCGTCAGATTGACCATGCGCTCGACCGCGCGGCGCGCCTTCTCGGCGACGGTCGGATCGACCGTCACCTCGTAGCGCATGTCGCGCAGCGCCAGGTAGATATTCTCGAGGCTGATGCGCTTCATGTGCGGGCACAGATTGCACGGCCGGATGAACTCGACGTCCGGCGTCTCGACGGCGACGTTGGAGGCCATCGAGCACTCGGTAATGAGCGCGACTTTCTTCGGGCGATTGGTCTTCACCCAGTTGATCATCGCCGAGGTCGACCCGGTGAAGTCGGCCGCTTCGAGCACGTCGGGCGGACACTCGGGGTGCGCGATGATGCGCGTGCCGGGGTCGGCCGCGCGGATGTCTGCGATCTCCTTTGCCGTGAAGCGCTCGTGCACCTCGCAATGGCCCTTCCAGGCGATGATCTCGACCTTGGTCTTGGTCTGCACGTACTTCGCCAGGTACTCGTCGGGGATGAGCAGCACGCGCGGCGCGCCGAGGCTCTCGACGACTTTCACCGCATTTGAAGAGGTGCAGCAGATGTCGCACTCGGCCTTCACGGCGGCCGAGGTGTTGACGTAGGTGACGATAGGCACGCCGGGATAGGCTTCGCGCAGCATGCGCACGTCCGCGGCCGTGATCGAGGCGGCAAGCGAGCAGCCGGCCTTCAGGTCCGGGATCAGCACGGTCTTGTCGGGGTTGAGGAGCTTTGAGGTCTCGGCCATGAAGTGCACGCCGGCCTGCACGATCACCTCAGCCTTCGTGCGCGCGGCCTCCTTGGCAAGCTGCAGCGAGTCGCCCTGGAAGTCGCCAACGCAGTGGAAGATCTCCGGCGTCATGTAGTTGTGCGCGAGGATAACCGCATTGCGCTGCTTCTTGAGCTCGTTGATCGCCTTGATCAGCGGCGCGTAGTGCGGCCACTCCATGGGCGTGATGATGTGCTTCACGCGTGCGTAAAGCGGTGCCATCTCCGCGGCGAGCTCCGCCGTGAACGGGGGAAGAGCAGCAGGCGACGCCACCGGCTGGGGCATTCGGGCCGGACCGCGGCGACGCGGGGCCCGCTCAGCACGCAGCTCAAGATTGTCCATCGCTCTCTCCAACCTATTGCTCAACTTGAGCATTTCTAGGCCGTCAAACGCTCCGGCGACAAAGCCGGAAGGGTTATATAATGCTCAGTTTGAGTATTCCAAATCGACGGCTACGATACGGCATCTGCTCCTGACTGACCAGATCGCAAAAGGTTCAAGATGCCGTGTGTGTTCCCCCTATCGCGCGGCAAGCGCTCCCCGCAGCGCTGCGCATCCCTCAGATTTTGCCGGGCTTCACGCGCACGCCCGGCGCGGGTCGCTCGAGTAGCACCTCGCGGCGGAAGCGGTAGAGCTTCGCAGGCCGCCCCCCGGTCCGCATCTTCACTTCACCCGTCGGCTCGACCAGCCCCGCACCCTCCACAAGCCTGCGGAAGTTCTGCTTGTGCAGATGCGGGCCGAGTATGGCCTCGACCGTCTTCTGCAACTCAAACAGCGTGAACTCGTCCGGCATCAGCTCGAAGATCACGGGCCGGTATTTGATCTTGGCGCGCACGCGGCCGATAGCGGTCGCGAGAACGCGCCGATGATCGAAGCGCATCGGCGCGCCGAGCCGCGGACGGTCGCTCCATTGGCGTGCGGCCTCGCGCCCGTCGCGGCTCGCTTCCTCGACGAGGCCCGCCTCATAGAGGAGCTCGAAGCGGTCGAGCACCTTCTCCTCGTCCCAGGCGGCGCCGTCGAAGCCAAAGCAGATGCGAACCCGCTCCTGACGGCTGACCGGACGCGCAGGCGTGGGACGCTGCGGCGGGCGCGCGGCCCACTCCTTGAGGCGAGGCTCGATCGAGGATTCGAGAATGTCCGGGCGGCCTTTGCGCCAGTCCTCCCATGGGAAATAGTGGTACCAGCTGCGCCAGGCGCCATGCTGCAGCTCAAGCGAGGGCTTGGCCTGCGTGAGAGCGAGGTAGCCGATCGACACGACGTGCGGACCGACATCTCCCGGCTCAGCGTGGCGTCCTCGATCTCCGAACGTATAGAGCTGCTCGGCATAACCGAGGTCGAGTCCCGTCTGCTGGCGCACCCAAGCGCGCAAGCCTATTTCAAACGTGCGGTGCTGCAACGGTGAGAACGTGCCGAACGGAAGTCCGTCATCGTTCTCCCCCCGTATGATCAAAACGACCGGCTCGTTCTGCGACACGGCGACGATCGCTGCATTGAGACCGATCTCGACAGCCGCAGGCTCCGAGCGGGTCTCAGCGTGCACTTGACGATCGACATTGACGGCCGGTCGCTTCAACTGCGCGGGCGAGTTCATGCTTTTGCTCCGGTGTGTGGAGCCCCCCAATGAGGCTGGGGTACGGCCTGATCGTGGCCCTTTTCGGATCGGCGGGCGCACAACGAATTCCCCATGCTGAGCAATTTAGAAAATGCTCAGCCTTGTTCAATCAGCCACTGGAAGCGCGCGAGGAACTCGCGCTGGGCCTCATCCGTCGGCAGCGGGCTCAGGTTTTCCGCGGCCTCGGCGAGCTCTGGCGAGATCTTGCCCGGCTCTCCGAAATACGTAATCGCCTCCTCCTTGCCGAAGCCTGCAAGCCGGGTTGCCTCATAGTAGGCGGCCACGCGATCGCAGGCCTTGATGCCCGTCTGGATGGCTGCGGGAAGCTCTCGCGGGAGGCCGAATCGCTCGTGTATGGCCGCAAGCAGACGCAGCTCGAAAGCCTTGTAGTCGAGCCCGATGGCCGTTTTGAACGGGCTGATCAGGTCTCCGATGACGTATTCCGGCGCATCGTGCAGCAGCGTCGCGAGCCGCCATTGCGCCGGCCACTCGGGGTGGTGCGCACCGGCGATCTCGTCGACCAAGAGCGCATGTTGTGCCACGGAAAACGCGTGGGGGCCGAGCGTTTGCCCGTTCCAGCGCGCGACACGCGCGAGGCCATGCGCGATGTCCTCGATGGCGATGTCGGCGGGCTGGGGATCGAGCAGGTCTAATCGCCGCCCCGAGAGCATGCGCTGCCAAGCGCGCCCCGGCGCCGTTGGAGGCTCGACATTGCGCCCGTCGATAACGTTCTTTTTCATCGTCTCGACTCAAGCTTCACTTTCGCGAGCTGCAATTTTGCGCACGGCCCATGGCGGTGGCAGCTCAGCAAATGATCGTTGACCATGCCGACCGACTGCATGAATGCGTACATCGTCGTCGGCCCGACGAAGCGGAAGCCCTCCGCCTTCAGTGCCTTGGAGATGCGCTTGGACGTTTCCGTCTCGGCCGGGATGTCCGACATCGTCTTGTGCCGGTTCTGCACGGGGCCCTGGTCGAGAAAGCCCCAGAGAAACGCTTTGAGCGAAGTGCGCTCGCTGAGCTTGGCGTAGGCCTTGGCGTTGTCGATCGTAGCCTCGATCTTGGCGCGGTTGCGGATGATGCCCTCGTCCTTCATCAGGCGCTCGACATCACGCTGCTTAAAGCGGGCGATGCGCTCCGCATCGAAGCGCGCGAACGCGCGACGGAAGTTTTCGCGCTTGCGCAGGATCGTGAGCCAGGAAAGACCGGCCTGGAAGCCTTCCAGCACCAGCTTCTCGAACAGTGCATCGTCCGTGGTTAGCGGCACGCCCCATTCCTCGTCGTGGTAACGCCGGTACTCGATGTCGCCGCCGGCCCACGGGCAGCGCACGGGAGCGCTTTGCGCTTTGGCGGTCATGCCGGGCTGCCCGCCGTGCCCTGGGCCAGGGAAAAGTTCGCCCAGCTCGGGAGTGCGATGTGCACCGGAACATCACCCGCGCGCAAGGCCGCGCCGCCATCGACGAGCTCCGCCGCGCCGCCATCGACGAGCTCCGCCGCGCGGTCGAGGCGCAAGAGCGCAAGCCCGCGATTCCCCGAGACCGATCCGAGCCTGCCGATTTCGACGTCGCCCGCCGTAATTGCAGCCCCCGGCGCCGGCAGCGCGCGCTCGCCCACGACGGGGATGACGCGCTTCCTCGCGGTGCCGCGGTTCTGCATGCGCGAAACGACCTCCTGTCCGACGTAGCAGCCTTTCGTGAACGAGACGCCCGAGAGCTGGTCGAACAGCGCCTCGTGCGGAAACGTGTCGCCGAAGGCATAATCTTTGCCGCCTTCGGGCACGCCTAGGCCGATGCGGTGTGCGTGATACTCTTCCTGCGTCGCGCTGTCGGCCTCATCGTTGGCGAGCGCCCAGTCGGACCCGATGGTCACGAGTTCGCGCGAGCCCAGCCCCGCGAGGCGCGAATCGGCGAACAGAAGTGGCGACTTGCCGTGGCCGCGCGGCTCGTACGTGCCGCCCCAGATCGCGGCGACCGTGTAGTCGGACGAGACATCGCGGATGTCGGCCTTCGCGCGCAGCTTGTAAAGCATGAGCCTTTCGGCGAGCGCCGGCGCCTGGTCACGCGCCGTCTCGAGCAGGAAGCCGTCCGAGATTCGCACCACGAAGAATTCGAATAGGATCTTGCCCTGCGGGGTCAGCAGCCCGGCGTGCAGCGCCGGCTGGCTCTCGAGTAGCCCCATATCGTTGGTGATTACGCCTTGCAGCAGCTTGGCGGCGTCCTTGCCCGTCACGCTGACGACGCCACGGTCGGGCAGAAGCGCTATCCTGGTGTCGGCCATCGTTTCCCCGCTCCGGTTGCAACGGGCGTCCATTTTACGTATGCGGGCGGGGAGCGGGAAGCAAGCTGCGGAGGCCGGATGGCCCAGACTTTCGATCTCGTGCTCAAAGGCGCGCGCGTCGTCAACCATGACGGCGACGGCGTGCGCGACGTCGCCATCCGCGACGGGCGCATCGCCGGCCTGGGCGCGCTCGAGTCGGCGCCCGCGGCCGAGACCATCGACGCCCGCGGCCTGCACATCCTCCCCGGCGTCATCGATACCCAGGTGCACTTCCGCGAGCCGGGGCTTGCGCACAAGGAGGATCTCGAGACGGGCAGCCGCGCAGCCGTGCTCGGCGGCGTGACGGCCGTGTTCGAGATGCCCAACACCAAGCCGCTGACGACGAGCGCTGCGACGCTTGCCGACAAAGTTGCGCGCGCCAAGAACCGCATGTTCTGCGACTTCGCTTTCTACGTCGGCGGCACGCGCGAGAACATCGGCGACATCCCCGAGCTCGAGCGCCGCGAAGGCTCGGCCGGCATCAAGGTGTTCATGGGCTCCTCGACCGGCGACCTTCTGGTCGACGATGAAGCCTCGCTCGCTCGCATCGTCTCGAGCCTGAGCCGCCGCGCCGCCTTCCACGCCGAGGACGAAGCGCGACTGAAAGAGCGCATGGGACTGCGGCGTGCCGGAGACCCATCATCGCATCCCGAGTGGCGCGACGCCGAAGCCGCACTGATCGCGACGAGAAGGCTCGTGGCGCTCGCGGAGCGCTTCAGCAAGCGCGTGCACGTCCTGCATGTCTCTACCGCCGAGGAGATGGCGTTCCTCGCCGACCATAAGGGGTGGGCGAGCGTCGAGGTGACGCCGCACCATCTGACGCTGGTCGCACCCGATTGCTACCGCGAGCTCGGCACGTACGCTCAGATGAACCCGCCCGTGCGCGACGACACCCACCGACGCGCCATCTGGGCGGCGCTCGCGTCGGGCGTCGTCGACGTGCTGGGCTCCGACCACGCCCCGCATACGCGCGAGGAGAAGGACCACGCCTACCCCGCCTCCCATTCCGGCATGACCGGCGTGCAAACGCTCGTCCCTATCATGCTCGATCACGTCAACGCGGGGCGGTTGTCGCTTTCCCGCTTCGTCGACCTGACGAGCGCCGGACCGCAGCGGCTGTTCGGCATTCGCGGCAAGGGCCGCATTGCGGTGGGCTACGACGCCGACCTTACCATCGTCGACATGAAGCGTTCAGAGACGATCACCAACGCCTGGATCGCGAGCCGCTGCGGATGGACGCCGTATAACGGCCGCAAGGTGACGGGCTGGCCCGTCGGCACGTTCGTGCGCGGACGCCGGGTGATGTGGGAGGGCGAGATCGCGGGGGCAGGGCACGGCGCGCCGGTCGCCTTCTTCGAAGGCGCCTGAGCTCTAATACCGCTGCGGAACGTAGCGATTGTACGCCGGCGGCGATGGTGCCGACGCCGGCTGCACCGTGCCCGGCAGCCTCCTCACGACCGTCACCGGCGTGCCGATCGGTGCCATCATGGCGAGATGCAGCACGTGCTCGTTCATCATGCGGAAGCAGCCCGACGACGCGGCGCGCCCGATTGAGTTGGGATCGTTGGTGCCGTGGATGCGGTAGAGCGTCTTGCCGAGATAGAGCGCGAGTGCGCCCAACGGATTGCTGATGCCGCCGGTCATCTTCTCGGGCACGCGCGGATCGCGTGCCATCATCTCTTTCGGCGGGTACCAGTCGGGCCACTCTTGCTTGCGGCTGATGAACTCGGTGCCCGTCCAGGCGAACCCCTCGCGTCCGACCGAGATCGGATATTGGTAGGCGTCGTTGGGAGACAGAATGAAATAGAGCTTGCGCCCTGCGGTATCGATGACGATGGAGCGAGGCGGGAAGCTGCTGCGGAATGCGATCCTTGCGGGCGCCCGCGGCGCGATGAAGGGGCGCGAGCCGCCATCGCGGACCTCGCCGTAGCCGCCCTGCGGCTGACGTTGACGCTGGCCTTCATCGAAGTAGTGGTCGCCGTCATTGCCGCGCTCATCCTCCCAGCCGCCGTCGCGATCGGGAGCGTAGCGGTCGTAGCCATCGTAATAGGGGTCGCGATAGGGGTCGCGGCGCGGCGGGCCCGAGAATCCTCCCTGGCCACCGTAATAGGGGCGGTCACCGTAGTAGGACCGGTCGCCGTAGCGGTCCCAGCCCGGATACCACTGCGCAGTCGCGGGTGCCGCTAGGCTCGCGACTGCCATCGATGCCAAGGCCACGCGCCACATCATCTCGCAGTCCCTCTGCGCACCCTAAGCTCAACGCCAAAGCGCAAAATTCCCGGTGCCGGCGGTCCACATATATCTCGGAAAATATCCCGTCGGCGCAAGACGAGCCAGCGTTTCGCGTCGCTCATTCGCCCTTCTTGAATGAATGCCAGGTGCCGTCCGCGCCGATGGTCAGCCGCCACCACGTCCACTTCTTTTTCTCGCGCATGGATTTGGCGGCTTCGGGGCTGACGAGGCGCAACAAATCGACCTCCGAGGAAGGGCTCAGCGCGTCGAGCTTGGCCTCGGCGAGATAGGGCCAGACGTAGAGCAGATTGTTCTCTGGGTCCTTGCCGAGCGGCACCGCCGCAGGCCTCATCTGGAGCATATTAGCGAGCGCCGCTAGCACCTCGCGACCCTCGCCGTCGCCGGAGATCTTCTTCCAGAAAGCGATCGGATCATCGTTAACGCTGGGCGTGACGTCGGGCTTCAGCTCATTCCAGTCGAGCGGCACGCGCAGTTCCTCGATGCGCCCCGATAGGGCGGCGGCGAGGATCGCCTGGCGCATCTCTTCGACCGGTCCCGGTAGCGGCTTCTCCTTGGGGGCAAGCTGCGGGGGCGGCCTCGGCTGAGCGTCGGAATGCTTGCGCTCCTGCGTCTGGGGCCGGAGAGCGCGCTTTTCCAGCGCACCGGAGGGGCTGCGATAGACAATGAGAAGCCCCGCCAGTACCAATACCAATAGGCGCCACGAGCATAACGCGGGGACGCGCGGCATCGCTAGGCTCCAGCGCCGCGAGAGGAGGCACCGCCAGGAACGCTGCAAGACGAGCCGCAAGCGCGACGGTGCGGGTGCGGCGAGCGATCGCGAGGCCTCGGCATTGCCTTCGCTGATAATTTCAAGAGTGTAACCCCTGCGCCGCGCATGTCTACGCGCCGCCCCGGTGCGTGGCCGACAAGGGACTGTGAATGCATCTTCTGCCTAATCCCCTCATCATTCCCGTCGGCATCATCATCGGAATTCTTGTCGCCGCTCCCGTCGGCCCCGTCAACGTGCTGTGCATCCAGCGCGCGATCGAGCGCGGCTTCTGGGGCGGCATCGCCGCCGGCCTCGGTGCCATGCTGGGCGACGGGCTGATCGCGCTGTGCGCGGCCCTCGGCGTCGGCGCGATCTCGGGCGCGGTGCAGTACCACCGCATGACCATTCAGGTGCTGGGCGGGCTGGTGCTCATCGCCTTCGGCCTGCGCCTATGCCTCGCCGCGCCACGCGTAATGCCGATGGCGATCGACAGCCGCTCCGAGACCTTGCGCGACTTCGTTTGGGACATCCCGCAGACGTTCATCCTCACCATCACCAATCCCGGTGCGGTGCTGGGGCTTTTCGCGATCTTCGGCGGCGTGTCGTCATTCGTGGAGGTCGAGAGCTATGTCGATGCGCTGACCATCGTCGCCGCGGTTATGGGCGGCAGCTTCCTGTGGTGGCTCAGCCTGTCGCACCTGATCGGACGCTTCCGCCATCTGCTGAACGAGAGGCGGCTGCGCCTCATCAACCAGATTACGGGATTGCTGCTTCTTGGATTGGGCGTGCTGCTCGTGGGCGAGGTCGTATTGAAGCGGCTTGCGCTGCTGTAAAAGCGGCGGGGTCGGGGAAGCTACTGCCGCGTGCGGTGGAGCGTGAACTCCCCCACGTTGATGCGCTGCTCGAGCCCGCGCGCGAGCTTGACGACGGCGTCCTCGCCGAAATGGGCGACGAGATCGGTCAGTGCCGTGAACAGCGCGGCATATGCCATCTGCTCGGGCGGCACGCCGCACTCGGTCCCCTCGTCCCAGGCGGCGAGAATGAGGTTCAGCGCCTTGAAGGATGAATCTTCGGGATCCAATCCCTCGAACGTCTGCATGGGGTTCCCTCCCGGATCCGCGCCCGCCTATCCGTCCTTGCCCCCGCAAGTTTCTAATGACGGATCGGCTTTGGGCCGCGTCGATTGGCAGTTGGCCCTCTTAACACGCAGATATGTGCGGAAAAGGGGCACGCCCCGTTCACAGTAAACGGCCGGCGGCGGCTAAGGGACCGACTTCACTAGGCCGTCGGCGATCTGCGCGCCCTCGGTGAGGAAGCGGTTGATGGCGGTCTGGGCTGACGGGCTGCAGGTATTGTAGGTGCGGCTGTAGCTGCGGTAGCCCTTGTTGAAGCTGCGCGTCAGGCGGGCGCGCCGCAGCGCCGAGGAGCCTTCGGCCTGCAAAAGCTCGCCCATGCGCTGCCGCCAGGCTTGGCCCTCGTCCGCCCCGCACAGCTCGCGCAGATAGTGCACGGCGCCGAGGATCTCCGACAAGCGGAACAGCCGATCGTCGTAGGGCTTCGTATCGGTCGAGGCCGCATGCGCGGGACCTGCTGCGGCGGCAAGCGCGAGCGCGGCGTATGCGAGCAGGGACCTTGCGAGGCTATGGCGGGAGTTTGGCATCGTCAGCGAGATTAGCACCGATTCTGGACGTTGGCGCGGCAGCGGGCTGCGCGGCGAGCAAGCGGTGCGGCGCTTCTCTCGCCGCCAGCGGATGTCTACATTACGCGCATGTGCTCACGCTACAGCCTCACCTCGCCGCCGGAAGCGGTGCGCGCCTATTTCCGCTACGACAACGAGGCGGTGTTTCCGCCACGCTACAATATCGCCCCCTCGCAGCCGGTTGCCATCGTTCGCAACAAGCCGCAGGGCGGACGCGAGATGGCGCTCGTGCGCTGGGGCTTCGTTCCGGTGTGGGCCAAGGATCCGCGCGCCTTCAAGATGCTGATCAACGCGCGGGCTGAGACGGCGGCGGATAAGCCGTCGTTCCGCGCGGCCATGCGCCATCGCCGCTGCCTGATCCCCGCCGATGGGTTCTATGAATGGAAAGGCGCCTCCGGCGCCAAGCGTCCGCATCTCGTTAAGCCGCGGGCGGGCGGGCCGATGGCGCTCGCGGGGATATTCGAGAACTGGCTCGGCGCCGACGGCAGCGAGATCGAGACCGTGGCCATCCTGACGGTGGCCGCAAATGCCGCAATGTCGGCGCTGCATGACCGTATGCCGGCGATCATTGCGCCGGAGCATTTCGACGCTTGGCTCGACTGCCGCTCGGGTACGGCGGCGGAGATCGCGGAGCTGCTTGTCCCCGCGCCCGAGGGCTACCTCGACATCCTCGAGGTAAGCCGTGCGCTCAACAATCCCCGCAACGAGGGCCCTGAAGTGCAGGAGCCGGTCGGGACGCTGACGCTGCTCTAGAGCAGCTTGCCGGGATTGAGAATGCCCTTGGGGTCGAGCGCGGCCTTGATCTTGCGCATCAGCGCGAGCTCCACTGGGCTCTTGTAGCGCAGAAGATCGGCGCGCTTCATCTGCCCGACGCCGTGCTCGGCCGAAATCGAGCCGCCCATCTCGGCGACGAGGTCGTGCACCGCCCCCGACATCTCGTCCCACAGTGCCAGGAAGGCCGCCTTGTCCATGCCGGGCGGCTGCGAGACATTGTAGTGGACGTTGCCGTCGCCGAAGTGGCCGAACACGACGGGACGGGCGCCCGCACACACCGCTTCCACAACGGCCGCGGCGCGCTCGATGAACTGCGGGATCAGCGCGACCGGCACCGAGATGTCGTGCTTGATGCTTCCGCCTTCCGGCTTCTGCGCTTCGGAGGCCGTCTCGCGCAGCCGCCAAAGGCTTTGGGCCTGCGCAAGCGATCCGGCGAGCACGGTGTCGCTCAAGAGATGCTTCTCGCTCGCCGCGGCAAGAAGCCGCTCCATCGCCAGCCCGGCGGCGCCGTCGGCTTCGGTACCCGCGATCTCGATCAGCACGTACCAGGGCGCCGGCGTCTTGAGCGGCAGCCGCGCGCCCGGCACGTGCCGCGTGACGAGCTCGACTGAGAGCCGGCTCATGAACTCGAACGCGGTGAGGCCAGAATGCGCGCGCTGCTCCGCCAACCGGAACAGCGCGGCGACGGCGGCGATGTCGGGTAGCGCCACAAGCGCCGTCGCCTTCTCGCGCGGTCGCGGGAACAGCTTCAAGACCGCGGCGGTGATGACACCGAGCGTGCCTTCCGAGCCGATGAAGAGATCGCGCAGGTCATAACCGGTGTTGTCCTTCTTGAGCGTGCGCAGGCCATCCCACACCCGCCCATCGCTGAGCACCACTTCGAGCCCGAGCGCGAGTGCGCGCGCATTCCCGTACGCGAGCACGCCGACGCCGCCAGCGTTCGTGGCGAGCACGCCGCCGATCTCACAGCTTCCTTCCGAAGGCAGGCTGAGCGGAAAAAGCCGTCCCGCCCGCTCGGCGGCGAGCTGCGCGTCGAGCAGCGTCACCCCGGCCTCCACGATCATCGCCGTCTCGTCGACCGCGCGCACCTGCGTCAGCCGCGAAACCGACAGCACGATCTCGGTGCCGCTCGCTGACGGGATCTGTCCGCCGACGAGGCCGGTGTTGCCGGCCTGCGGGACGACGCCGATGCCTGCCTCGTTGGCCACCCCCATGATGCGGGCAACCTCGGCGGTCGAGCCGGGGCGCAGCACCAGGGCGGCGCGGCCCACATAGCGGTCGCGCCACTCGTGCAGGTAGGGCAGCTGGCGGTCGGGATCGCGAATCGCGTGCTCGGGGCCGACGATCTCAGCAAACCGCTGCAACACGGCCTCGGCCTTGGCGCCGAAACCGCTTCGGGTCGACCCGTGCGTTATGTGGTTTGCCACGCGAATTGATCCTTCGGCGTTCCTGGTTGCCAAACAACCGCATCACCGTTGACGAAGAACCGGAATTTACGTCAATCCTTAATGGCGTAGCGTTGCAAGCGCCATCGCTCAATGGAGGAGATTTCTCTTGGTCGCCAAGGTCGTGGGGGCATTGCCGCTGCGGAGGGCAGCTCTAGTCCTGGCGCTGGCCATCCTCTCGCTGCTCGTCTCTTATGCGATCGTCGCCGTGTCGCCCGTTCGAACGGCGACGGACAAGCTCGACGCCCCGGGAGCTGGCGCGCCCGTGGTTCCCGCTCACTGAGATCGACGATGGCGTTCAGCCACGCGGCGCCGCCGCGCGCCGCAATCTGTCGTTGATCGCTTCGCCGAGCCCGTGCGCGGGGATCGGCATAACGGCGATGCTATCGATGTGCTCCTCGTCGAGCGCGCGCAGCACGGCAAACAGGTTGGCCGCCGCCTCGATGAGATCGCCAGTTGGGCTGAGGTTGATCGCGCGCGCGGCGCCTTGCGGTGGATTGGGCCCAAACGCCAGCAGCACCTCGCCGGCGTTTACCTTTGTTGCGTCGAGCCTGAGGCGGGCGCGCGGCGCGTAATGCGACGCCAGTTGCCCCGGGGAGCTCGGATTGTCGGTCGGCGCCGCTGCTCGCCGCAGCGGGGAGCCGAGCACCGCCTCGATCGTGTCGGTGGTCACGGCGCCGGGGCGCAACAGCACCGGCTCCTCGCCGCGCCCGTCGATGACGGTCGATTCCAGGCCATGCGCCGTCGGGCCGCCATCGAGGATGAGCGCGATGCCATCGTCGAAATCCGACAATACGTGCTCGGCGCGCGTTGGGCTCAAGCGCCCTGAACGGTTTGCTGACGGCGCGGCGAGCGGACGATCCGTTGCCCGCAAGAGCGCCTGCGCAATGGGGTGATCGGGCACGCGGATGGCGACGCTGTCGAGGCCGGCGCTGACGAGTTCGGACAACGGAGAGCCTGCGCGCCGGGTAAGCACCAGCGTCAGCGGGCCGGGCCAGAAGGCGTCCGCGATGCGGCGCGCCAAAGGAGTTATCTCGGCGAGCTCGCCGGCCTTGGCGGCGTCCGCGACGTGCACGATCAATGGATTGAAGCGGGGGCGTCTCTTGGCAGCAAAGATTGCCGCCACCGCGCGCCCGTTGGTCGCGTCACCGCCGAGCCCATAGACCGTCTCGGTCGGGAACGCGACGAGGCCGCCCTCCCGCAGCAGCGCCGCCGCGGCGCGGATCGCCTCCTTCGTTGCCTTCACAATGGGCATCGCCCCGCGGTTCCTTGCGCCTTGAGCCTTGTGCGGTCTCCCATAGCCGAACGGGCTGAATTCTGTCCAAACAGTGTGTAGGCTTGGCGTTAGAGAAGCGGGAGCCTCGTGATGGATTTTGCCTGGGCGATCGGTCATTCGGTGATGCGCGGCACCTGCGCCGCGCTGCTGTTGGCCTCGGCCGCGCCGGCGGCGCAGGCGAGCTGGCTGGCAAAGCTCGCGCGCGGGGCGGGCGAGGCGGGGAGCGAGGCGACACGCTTCGAGGCGATCGGGCTCGAGCGCGCCGCCGCCTACCTCGAGCGACTGCCGGCGACGGCGAAGGGCTCAGCACTCGCGGCCCACGCCACCCCTGAAGGGCACTGGAAGTTCGTCAATCGGGATGGCGAGGTGTTCACCGCCGGTACGCCTGACGAATTGAAGCGCGCCGTGCCGACGCTGCTCCCGGAGGCCGCCGGCGGCGGCAGGCTCGCGATCTACCTCGATGAGGAAACCGTATTCGGGGACCGCGCGCTTCTGCGCGACCTACCCGAGGGCGCAGCCCTCTACGTTGTCGCCGGCAAGGAGAGCTACCCGCTCGTGCGACGCTCGGATGCCGCACCCGACGCGCTGTTTGCAGCCGTGCGCCCCCATCTCGTTGTCGCGCTTTCCGACCGGCACCTGTTCGAGGAGGGAATTGCGCAATTCGAGCGGCCGTTGAGCCGCGCAAGCATCCGCACGCTCGCGCTGGAGCCCGGCGGGCCGGTCACGCTCTCCTCCTCCCCGCGCCTCGACCCGCAGACGAAGACCGCGCTCGTCGACGCTATCGACCCCGCCGAGCTGCCAGGGGCGTTGCGCTCGCTGCGCGGCCAGACCGTGCTGGTCACTGGCCGCACGGAGGACAATCTGTTGCTGTTCCGCCCATCGAGCGGGTCGGAGCAGAGCGTCAAGCTGCGCGAGATGATCGACGCGGCGGCGGACGCCGACGTCAATCTCGTGATCCTCAATGCGCAAGTGCCCCGCCAGCCGGGCGGGCGCAACTGGCTGTGGCAACGCATTTCCGTCGACGGCCTCGACGACGCGCTGAAGCGGGCGACGCTCGGCGACTTCCTCGACGCACTGGGTGCGGGCCGCGGCGAGTTTCGCACCGACATTGGCCGCGAGGGTAGCGGCCGCGTGGTCATCCGCGCCGTGCCCGACGCTTCCAGTGCCGAGCCGCTCACCGGGCTCGTCGGCAACTGGCTGTCGAAAGCGGCTTCCAGCGTCACCGGCAACGTCGTGACGAGCACGGTCGAGGTCCACGCTCGCGACGAGGCGCGCCAGTCGGAGCTCGACACCCGCATCGTTCCCTTCATCCCGGCCGACTACCAGATTGCATATCTGGTAAGCCTCGTCGCCGGGCTGCTAGGCTGGCCCTTGGCGCGCGACTGGTGGGAGCGCATCTGGCCGCAGGAACAGCGCAGTGAATACCCCGGAGCGGCCGGCTACCGCGCCGCGCAGGCCACGCGGCTCGCCGCGTTCCTCACGGTGTTTCTGCCGGTCGTCGGCGTGCCGGCGTTTCTCGGCTCGCTAGCACTGCACGCCTGGGAGATTGCGGCGCTGCCCTTCCGCTTCTTGCGGCGCCTTTCATCGCGGACAACGGCTAAGGCGAGCTAGGCTCCGGGCATGATGGCGCCAGCGTCGCCGTCGTCACCAAGACGCAGGAGCCGCACCCGAAGCTCAGGGCACCATCGAGACGGCGGCCGAGGAGATCGAGGCGGCTAACCGAGATTCCGTTAGGGCGGCGGCCCTTTCGGCTGGTGGCGTAACATGGCAGAAAGGTTGGCCATAGCCCACGGTCGCAGCCCTTCATGGCCACGCTCCTCATCACGCATCCCTGCTTCGTCAAGCACGACACCGGCCCCGGCCATCCCGAGCGGCCCGATCGCATGCGCGCGATCGACAAGATCCTCGCCCACGACGTGTTCCGCGACCTTGTGCGCGAGGAGGCGCCGCTGCGCGAGGACGTCGAGGGGCATATAGCGCGTGCGCATTCGGCGGCCTACTTCGATAAGATCCGCTCAGTCGTCGAGCACGTCGATCACCTGGCGTACCTCGATGGCGACACCGTTGTCTCGCCGGGCTCCTGGGAGGCGGCGCTGCGCGCGGTCGGTGCCGGGCTCAACGCTGTCGATGCGGTGATGGAGGGCCGCGCCGCGAATGCCTTCTGTCAGGTGCGCCCGCCCGGGCACCACGCGGAATCCAATATCGCCATGGGGTTCTGCCTGTTCTCCAACATCGCGATTGCCGCGCACTACGCGCGCGCTCGACACGGCGCTGAGCGGGTGGCGGTGGTCGATTTCGACGTCCATCACGGCAACGGCACGCAGGAAATCTTTTGGTCGGACCGCGACCTCTTCTACGGCTCGACGCACCAGATGCCATTGTTCCCCGGCACGGGGGCGCTTAATGAGACGGGCGTCGGCAACGTGTGGAACGCGCCCATGCGCGCGGGCGACGGGGGCGAGCGGTTTCGCGAGGCGTTCGAATCGCGCATTCTGCCGGCGCTCCACAACTTCGGACCGGATATACTCTTGATCTCCGCCGGCTTCGACGCGCACCAGTCCGATCCGCTGGGTAGCATGCGTCTCGTCGAGGCCGACTACATGTGGGCGACGGAGCAGTTCGCTAGCGTCGCCAAGCGGCACGCCAACGGGCGCATCGTGTCGATGCTGGAAGGCGGCTACGATCTCACCGCGCTCGCGAAATCGGCGGCGGTGCACGTCAAGACGCTGATGGACGCCGGCGCCTAGAGGACAAGGCAGCAGCGGGAGGCAGCATGGATACCGCCATGGCCAAGACGAAACCCAACCACGCCGACATCAAGGACATGAGTTTCGAGCGCGCGCTCAAGGAGCTCGAAGGCATCGTAAACCGGCTCGAGCGTGGTGACGTCGAGCTCGAGGAATCGATCGCCATCTACGAGCGCGGCGAAGTCCTGAAGGAGCATTGCGACCGGCTCTTGAAGCAGGCGGAAGCCAAGGTCGAGAAGCTCACGTTCGCAGCCGACGGCAGCCCCAAGGGCACCGAGCCGCTCGACCCGCAGGGCTAAGGCGCTGCAGTGGCTGGCTCGCATCGATGCCAAAAAGACTTAGCGAGCAGTCATGGCATTCTTTGGCGCGTTTGAACCAGCTCTGGGGGAACTCGCCTTGCGCGTCGGTCGTGTGCTTTCCGCAGAACACGCCCAAGCCCAGCCTCTCTCCGGCGGGCTCAGGTCAGGTGGGGACGCGGGGGCGAAGTCGCCTTGCGGTCGGCTGCGAGCTGGTAGCGACAGCCCTTTTGCATCTTGTCGTTAACGATGACGGTGCGCTTACGCATGCTGCTGCCTTTGCTCTCGTGAAATTAGGGTAACCGGCGGGGGCGACGGGTCAATTGTGCTTCGCACCACTGCCGCCTTAGGGGTGGCGCGCGGCCGCCAAGGCGTATAGTGTCTCGCCGTTCGTGACGGCTGCGGACAAATTCACGCATTCGTCGCGGGGCTTGGAGACGAGAGTTCAGAAATCGGGAGAGCGACAAATGAAGTACGGCATGAAGGCATTCGCTGCGGTTATGGCCGGCGTCATCCTCATGGGCGCGATGGCGGCTCCCGCCAGCGCTTGCCACTGGAAGCGCCATTACCATCATCACCACCACCACTGCGGGTGGTGAGCTCCAAGATCCACGAGACTAGCGCAGCGCGGCTCCCCCGGAGCCGCGCTTTCGCGTTCTTGGGGCTCCGCGTCGATTTAGGCTCTCTTGCAGCCGCGGCCGCCTGTGACATAACGGAGACCCAATCGCCGCGTTGGATGCCCCTGTGGACGCCTCCTCCAAGACGCCGTTGCTCGACCGGGTAAAGACGCCCGAGGACCTGCGCCAGCTGCCCGAATCCGACCTGCCGCAACTCGCCGCCGAGCTGCGCCAGGAGACGATCGATGCCGTCTCGGTGACGGGGGGGCACTTGGGCGCCGGGCTCGGCGTCGTGGAGCTGACGGTTGCCCTGCACTGGGTGTTCGACACCCCGCGCGACCGGCTCGTATGGGACGTGAGCCACCAGACCTATCCGCACAAGATCATCACCGGGCGCCGCGACCGCATCCGCACCCTGCGCCAGCCGGGCGGGCTGTCGGGCTTCACGCGCCGCGACGAGAGCGAGTACGACACCTTCGGCGCCGCGCACTCCTCGACCTCGATCTCGGCCGGGCTCGGCATGGCGGTCGCGCGCGATCTGACGCAGCGCGACAACAACGTCGTGTGCGTGATCGGCGACGGCGCCATGTCGGCCGGCATGGCCTATGAGGCCATGAACAACGCGGGCGCGCGCGACGAGCGCCTGATCGTGATCCTCAACGACAACGACATGTCGATCGCGCCTCCGACGGGGGCGCTTTCGGCCTACCTCGCGCGCACCACCTCGAGCGGCACCTACCTCTACCTGCGCGACATCGCCAAGCAGCTGGCCGAGCAGTTGCCCAAAAGCTGGGAGCGGCGCGCGGCGCGCATGGAGGAATATACGCGCCACCTTTGGCATGGCGGCGCCTGGTTTGAGGAGCTCGGCTTCTATTACGTCGGGCCCATCGACGGCCACAACCTCGACCACCTGCTCCCGGTGCTGAAGAACGTGCGCGACGCCAAGCAGGGGCCGATCCTCGTGCACGTCGTGACCAAGAAGGGCAAGGGCTATCCGCCGGCAGAAGCCTCCGACGACAAGTACCACGGCGTCGCCAAGTTCAACGTCGTCACCGGCGCGCAGGTGAAGCCCAAGCCCAATGCGCCGACCTTTACGCGCGTGTTCGCCGAAAGCCTCATTGCGGAAGCGAGGAAGGACGACAGAATTGTCGCCATCACCGCGGCGATGCCGGACGGCACCGGGCTCGACCTCTTCGGAAGAGAGTTCCCCGAGCGCACCTTCGACGTGGGCATCGCCGAGCAGCACGCGGTGACTTTCGCCGGCGGGCTCGCCGCCGAGGGCATGAAGCCGTTCGCGGTGATCTATTCGACCTTCCTGCAGCGCGCCTACGACCAGGTCGTGCACGACATCGCGATCCAGCGCCTGCCCGTGCGCTTTGCCCTCGACCGCGCCGGGCTCGTCGGCGCCGACGGGCCCACGCACGCGGGCTCCTTCGACTTGGCCTACCTCGGCTGCCTGCCGGGGTTCGTCATCATGGCGGCGGCGGACGAGGCCGAGCTAAAGCACATGGTGGCGACCGCGGCGGCAATCGACGACCGCCCGTCCGCCGTGCGCTATCCGCGCGGGGAAGGCTTCGGCGTGGAGATGCCGTCAGAAGGCGTGCCGCTCGAGATCGGAAGGGGGCGCATCCTGCGCGAGGGCTCAGCGGTGGCGCTTTTGTCGCTCGGCACGCGCTTGGCCGAGTGCCTCAAGGCGGCCGAGCAGCTCGCCGCTTTCGGGCTATCGGCGACGGTTGCGGATGCGCGCTTTATGAAGCCGCTCGACGAGGACCTGATCCGGCGTCTCGCCCTCAATCACGAGGTGCTGGTGACGGTGGAGGAAGGCTGCATCGGCGGCTTTGGCAGCCACGTGCTGCAGTTCCTCTCCGACAGCGGGCTCCTCGACCGCGGGCTCAAGGTGCGCGCAAGGGTGCTGCCCGACACCTTCATCGCCCAGGACAAGCCCGAGCGCATGTACGAGCTCGCCGGGCTGTCGGCCGACGGCGTCGTCGCCACCGTGCTGGCCGCGCTCGGCCGCGAGACGGCCCCGCTGGCCAACCGGGCGTAATTCCCTCTCCGCCATAAGATGGGGGAGGGGATGTCCCTACTCCACCGTGATGGTGATCACGTCCGACTGCAGCGGCGGATCGTGCGGGATGTGGTTCTTGTCGCCGAACACGTCCTGCAGCGTGTGCTTGCCGGGCTTCAGCTCAATCTGCGCTTCCGTCTGCGCCTTGCCGTAGTGGATGTGGGTGGCGTCCGCGGGGACGGGCGCGTTGTAGTCCTCGAGCTTGGTGTCGATGAGCAGGTGATGGTGTCCGCTATTGGGCTTGTCGGTTCCGGCGGGCACCACGTCCACGCCTTCGGCGCCGAACTTGACCGTCACCGGGCTTTTCACCACGGCGCCGTCCTTGGGTTCGAGGATTGACACCTTCGCGCCGGCCGGAGACGGCGTGCGCGCGCTCGTTTCCGGCGCCGGCGCTGACCTGTCTTTGGAGGCCGGTTGCCCGTTGTCGCCGCAGGCTGCAAGCGACAGAACGATGAACGTGGCGACGAGTGCGCGTTTCATGTTGCCTCCAGGGGAAAATCTGTGGGGGAGTTTTGAATGGCGGTAGCAGAATAGCGTAAACTCGTTGTCATGCGGAAGCGATTGGATCTCGTCCTCGTCGAGCGCGGCCTGGTACCGACCCGGTCGCGCGCACGCGATCTGATCAAAGGTGCGAAGGTTCTGGTCGACGGCGAGGCGTGCACGAAGCCCGGCGCCGAGGTCGATGAGCACGAGGAGGTGACGCTGCGCGAAGGTGGCGCACCGGCGGTATCGCGCGGCGGCACCAAGCTCGCGGCGGCGCTTGCGAGCTTCGAGTTCGATCCCACCGGTCTCGTGGCGCTTGATGTCGGTGCTTCGACCGGCGGCTTCACCGAGGTGCTGCTCGCGCGCGGAGCTACGAAGGTTTACGCCGTCGACGTGGGGCACGGACAGTTGCACGCGAGCCTGCGCGACAATCCCCGCGTCGTTTCCTTCGAGGGCTGCGACGCGCGCTCGCTCAACCGGACGCTGATCCCAGAGGCCGTGGCGGCCATCGTCGCCGACGTGAGCTTCATCTCGCTCACGAAGGCGCTGTCCCCCGCGCTCGCGTTGGCGGCGCCCGGCGCCTGGCTCGTCGCGCTCGTCAAGCCGCAGTTCGAGGTCGGGCGCGGCGGCGTCGGCAAGGGCGGCATCGTGCGCGAAGCGGGCGCTCGTCGGCAGGCCGTCGATGCCGTCACCGCGTGGCTCAGCGCGCAGGAAGGCTGGCGCATTGCGGGCGTCGTGCCCTCTCCCATAAAAGGGGGGTCGGGAAACGAGGAATACCTGCTCGGCGCGCGCTGCGATGGGTGACACTCAAGCTTTGGACATCGCGCGTCTCGGCGCCCAGGGTGATGGCGTAGCCGATACTGCGACGGAACCCGTGTTCGTGCCCTACGTGCTGCCGGGCGAGCGCGTGCAGGCGGAGGTGAAGGGTGAGCGCGCACGCCTCGTCGCCGTGCTCTCCCCCAGCCCCAACCGCATAGCGCCCGTGTGCCGCCACTTCACGCACTGCGGCGGGTGCGCGCTGCAGCACGTGGAACGCGGCACCTATCTCGCCTGGAAGCGCGATAGCGTGGCGACCGCCTTCGGAGCCCGGGGCATCCTGGCGCCGGTCGGCCACGTGGTGACCGTCGGGCTTGGCGCGCGCCGTCGGGCGACGTTCTCGGCCCGGCGCACTGGGCGAGGGATTGTGCTGGGCTTCTTCGAGGCGAGGGGGCACGAGATCATCGACCTGCAGGAGTGCCCGGTGACGGCATCTGCGATCGTGCGCGCTCTTCCCGGTCTGAAGCGCCTCGTCGAGCCGCTGGTGACGCAGAAATTTCCGGTGCGGCTCACGGTGACGCTCGCGGGGAACGGGCTCGATGTGGCGCTGGAAGATGTGCCGGGTGATCCTTCGCCGGAAGTGCGCGAGCGTGTCGCGCGCGAGGCGGCGGCGTTGAAGCTCGCGCGCGTGACGATTGCCGGCGACACGCTCTATCAGAGCACGGTGCCGGCCGTGCGCTTGGGCGACGCCAACGTTGTGCTCCCCGCCCGCGCGTTCCTGCAGGCGGCACCCGTGGCGGAAGCGGAGATGGTGCGCCTCGTGGTGGCGGCGGCTGGTTCGGCAAAGCGCATTGCGGATCTGTTCTGCGGGCTCGGCACCTTCACGTTTCCGCTGGCGAAGCGCGCGGGCGTGCTGGCCGTCGACGGCGACAAACAGGCGATCGGCGCGCTGCAAAACGCGGCCAAGCGTGCGCCGGGCCTCAAGCCGATCGACACGAAGGTGCGCGATCTCTTCCGCGAGCCGCTGTCGGGAAAGGAGCTCGAGGGCTTCGACACCGTGGTATTCGATCCGCCGCGAGCAGGTGCCGCCGCCCAGGCCGCTGCGCTCGCGGCATCCAAAGTCGCGACCGTGGTGGCCGTCTCCTGCAATCCGGCGACGCTCGCGCGCGATGCGCGCATCCTCATCGACGGCGGCTTCAAGCTCGAGGCGGTGACGCCGATCGACCAGTTCCTGTTCTCCCCCCACATCGAAGCCGTCGCCGTACTGCGGCGCTAGGACATCGCGATCAGATGCTCGACGTAGGCCGGCACGATCTTGGTCGCCGGGCCGTGCACCGCTTCCTGGAACAGGTCGGCGCCATCGGAGGGCTCGAGGTTGAGCTCCACCGTGTGCGCGCCGTTCTCCCGCGCGACTGCAACGAAGCCGGCTGCGGGATAGACGTTGCCGCTGGTGCCGATCGAAAGGAAAAGATCGGCGCGGATCAGGTGCTCGTGGATGCGCTCCATCGCGTAGGGCATCTCGCCGAACCAGACGACGTCGGGACGCATGCCGCCCTTGTGTGCGCACACTGGGCACGGCGTCTCGAGCCCGAGGTCTTCCGTCCAGGCGTGCCGTGCGCCGCAGAGCGCGCACAGCGCCTTGAAGAGCTCGCCGTGCATGTGGATGAGGTTGCGCGATCCTGCGGCTTCGTGCAGGGGGTCGATGTTCTGGGTGATGACGGTGACGGAGCCTTTGTGCTCGCGTTCGAGCCGGGCGAGTGCGGCGTGCGCTGCGTTCGGCGCGACTTCCTTAAGCCCGCGCCGGCGCTGGTTGTAGAAATCGTGCACGAGCTGCGGGTTGGCTCGGAAGCCCTCCGGCGTCGCCACCTCGCGGTAGTCGTACTTGGCCCAGATGCCGTCCTTGTCGCGGAAGGTCGCAAGCCCAGACTCAGCCGAGAGGCCGGCGCCAGTGAGGATGACGATGTTGAGAAAGTCTGTCATCGTTGAGCGATAGCCGGCGCCGCGGATGGGTGCAACGCGAGGACATTGATGAAAACGCTGCTGAGCTGGAGCACGGGCAAGGATTCGGCGTGGTCGCTCTACGTGCTGCGGCGGACGCCGGGGATCGAGGTTGCGGGGCTGTTCACGACCGTCAACGCCGCCTTCGACCGCGTCGCCATGCACGCGGTGCGGCGCGCGCTGCTCGAAACACAGGCAGCCGCTGCCGGCCTGCCGCTGCATGTCATCGAGATCCCGTGGCCGTGCCCGAACGAGGCCTACGAGGCTCGCATGGGTGCCTTCGTGTTGGAGCAAAAGGCGCAGGGCGTCGAGGCCATGGCGTTCGGCGATCTCTTTCTTGAGGATATCCGGGCCTACCGCGAGTCAAAGCTTGCGGGCAGCGGTATTGAACCGTTGTTCCCGTTGTGGGGACGCGACACGGCCGCGCTCGCCGAGGAGATGATCGCCGGGGGGCTTAAGGCGCATCTGACCTGCGTCGACCCGCGCAGGCTGCCGGCGCACTTCGCCGGCCGCGCGTTCGACGCCGCGCTCCTCGCCGAGCTGCCCGCGGGCGTCGATCCGTGCGGGGAGAACGGCGAGTTCCACACCTGCGTTTCGGCGGGGCCGATGTTCACGGGGCCCATTGCGGTGCGCGCCGGCACGGTCGAGACGCGCGACGGCTTCGTCTTCGCCGATCTGCTCCCCGCCGCCGCCTAGAGCAGCTTGCCCATCGCCACCGCGGTGTCGAGCATGCGGTTGGAGAAGCCCCACTCGTTGTCGTACCAGGCGAGAACGCGCGCGAGCCTCCCGTCGACGATCTGCGTCTGCGTCGAATCGAAGTTCGATGAGTAGGGCGAGTGATTGAAATCGATCGACACGAGCTCTTCCGTCACGTAGCTGAGGATGCCCTTTAACTGTTGCGCGGCGGCGTGCTGCATCGCCTCGTTGATCTCGGCGACCGTCGTCTCGCGGGCGGGAATGAACTTCAGGTCGACGACGGAGACGTTCGGCGTCGGCACGCGGATGGAAACGCCTTCGAGCTTGCCGTTGAGCTCCGGCAGCACCAGGCCGATGGCCTTGGCCGCCCCCGTCGAGGTCGGGATCATCGACAGCGCGGCCGCGCGCGCGCGCCGCATGTCCTTGTGCGCCTGATCGAGGATGCGCTGATCGTTGGTGTAGGCGTGGATCGTCGTCATGAATCCCTGCTCGATGCCGACGAGGTCGTGCAGCACCTTGGCCACGGGGGCGAGGCAGTTGGTCGTGCACGAGGCGTTGGAGACGACCCTGTGCTCGGGCTTCAGCTTCTCATGATTGACGCCGTAGACGACGGTGATGTCGGCGCCCTTCGACGGGGCCGAGACCAGTACACGTTTGGCGCCGGCATTGAGATGCACGTTGGCCTTCTCCTTGTCGGTGAAGATGCCCGTGCATTCCATGACGATGTCTATCCCTAAGTCCTTCCACGGCAGCTTCGATGGATCCTTCTCGGCCAGCACCTTGATCGGGGCGCCAAGCCCCACGTCGATGGAGTTGCCGTCAACCTTCACCTCGCCCGGGAAAACGCCGTGCACGCTGTCATATTTGAACAGGTGCGCGTTATCCTTGGCCGGCACGAGATCGTTGATGGCCACGAATTCGAGGTCGCGGCGCTTGGCCTCGGCGGCCGCCCGCAGCACGTTCCTGCCGATGCGGCCAAATCCCGAGATAGCGACCCTCACTGCCATCGTTGCCTCCTCAAGGCTCGTCGTTTTCCTTGACGCATGCAGGCGCCGGGCGCAGGCATGCAAAAATGCGGGGCCATTAACTGGACGCGCGCCCGTTCTCTGTCAATGCGGCATGGCTAAGCGCGGCGGTCGCCGCCGTCATCGAGAAGGCACGATTGGAGAATCCTGTTGGGTGCTGCGGCGTTCCCCGGCTCGTTTGTTGACGGGCTCGAACGTCGACACCTAAGCTGACGGATAGCAGCCGTGCAGCGCCGAGGGCTTAAGGCGCGCGCCGGAGGGCAGAAGAGATGGCTCAGCGGGTTACGCGGAAAGGCAAGCGCCCGGCGCCGCGGCGGGCGGGCGAGCGTGCGGTCGCGGCGTTCGATTCGGCCGAACGCCAGGGCCAGCGCATCAAGTCGCTTGAGCGCGAATCCGAGCGCCTGAAAACGCAGCTTGCCGAAGCAAACGAGCGCATTGCGGCCCTCGAGCAGCGCCGCGCAGAGGCGGTCAACCGGATTGATTGGGTATTAGACTCGCTGCATAACGTGCTCGAAAACGGCTCCTGAAGTCTCGAAATCACAAGGTCGTCGCGCGGCGGAATGCCGGAAAGCCGATGGGGCAGGTCGCAGTCACCATGTACGGACGCTCGTACCGCTTCGACTGCGGTGACGGCGAGGAGGCGCGGCTTAGCGAGCTCGCAGCCTTCGTCAAGGGACGCGTCGAGGAGCTCAATCGCCAGTTCGGCAACGCCGGCGAGGAGCGCATGCTGCTGATGGCGGCCCTTCTCATTGCCGACGAGCTCTGGGACGCGCGCGCAGCGCTGGCGGAGAAGCCGGCCGCCGCTGGCGCCGAGGAGGCGGCGAGCGAGGGCGCCAAAGAGCCCATCCGGGAATCTGGAGCTGAACGCCGCGAACAAGAGGCGATCCGTGCCGAGCATAGGCGCCGGGTCAACGCCCCCGTCGAGGGGTGAGCGCGGCAGGTAGGGCGATCCCTGAATTAGTCGGCCTTACCGCCGGCCGCGCGCGTCGCCGCTGACTTCTCGAGCGCGCGCTTGCGGGCCAAGCCCCGCTCTCTATCGGGGACGTGGATGAGCCCCGCGATCTGGCGCAAGAGCATGTCCTCGTAGGGATCGAGGACGCCATCGGCATAGGCGACCTCCCACAGCATCTCGATGATCCCGACCCGCTGCTCCGTGCTTAAGCGCTTGGTGATCTCGCGGGTGAAAGGAAAGTACTGAGCCGTGTCCTGCACCTTTTGCTCGGCCGTCTCGACGAGCGCGCGGACGGCTTCGGGCGCAAGGTCGAACCGCTCGGCAAGCAGCCGCTCGATGGTGGCTCGCTCGGCGGTGTCGAAGTTGTCGTCCATGCGGGCTGCCTCGATCAGCAGCGCTGCGACGGCGAGCTCGAGCTCGTCGGGTTTCGGCTCCGCTGCCGGCGCTTCCATCCCGGCCAGAAAAGTCAAGAGGCGCTCGATCATGCCGTCTCCGGGCCAAACGCCGTGCTGAGCGGCACTTAGGCGCCGATTGACGGCACGTCAACCGAAGATCCTTGCCAAAGGCCGGCGATCAAATCGGGAGATCTTCCGACCGAGATCCTTGAAGATCGCCGCCCTCACTGGCGGTGGAGTCGGTTTGTCAAGTGGGTCTAAGCCGCCGAAAGCATCTGGAAATTTTGCGGCCTTCGTCTACAGTCGTCGTGCTGCGGGGCGCGTTAGAAGCATATATGTTCCCCGGGGCCTATAAGATCCGCACGGGAGCTGTCCCTGACCGGGGCCGTGGCCTCGGACAAACGGCCCCCACCTACTTCTCGTAGGGACCACGCGGGATCATCCGCTTCGACGGCCTCCGCGGCATTTTTCTCTCTTTCACGATGATTGCGGACGAAAAACGGGCAGAAAGAACCCGGGCGCTCGCCCGCCGTGCGGCTGCCTTTGCGCGCCATGGCAAGAGCGCGGGTCTGCGGCTCGCCGGGCACGGCCTCGGCTTTGTTAAGCCTGCTCCCGGCGCGATCATTTCCGGCTTCTCGACCATCAAGGACGAGATCGACACCGGTCCGCTGCTTGCTCGTCTCGCGGGCGAGGGCTTCAGGCTCGCGCTCCCAGTGATGCAAGGCAAAGGCAAGCCGCTTCAGTTCCGTGTGTGGGCGCCGGGCGACGAGATGGGATCGGCGACGTGGGGCATCGCCGAGCCACTTCCCTCCCGCGCGGTGCTCGAGCCGGACGTCGTACTGGTGCCGCTGTTGGCGTTCGACGCGGCCGGCCACCGGCTCGGCTACGGCGGCGGCTTCTACGACCGTACGCTTGCCGCGTTGCGCGCCATGAAGCCTATCGTCGCCGTGGGCGTAGCTTACGATGAGCTTAAGGTCGACGCCGTCCCCCATCTCGACTATGACCAGCGGATCGACTGGGTGCTGACGCCGTCGGGCCCGTTGCGCTGCTCTGGACCCTAAATGCGTCTGCTCTTTCTCGGCGATATCGTCGGCCGCTCGGGCCGCCAGGTGGTCCTCGAAGCACTGCCCGATCTGCGCCGTCGCTACGCGCTCGATTTCGTAGCAATCAACGGCGAGAACGCGGCCGGCGGCTTTGGCATCACCGAGGCGATCACGGACGAACTCATCGAAGCCGGCGCCGACGTGGTGACGCTCGGCAACCACGCCTTCGACCAGAAGGAAGCGCTCGTGTTCATCGAGCGCCAGCCGCGGCTCCTGCGCCCGATCAACTATCCGCCGGGCACGCCGGGCCGCGGCGCCGGTATGTTCAAGACGGCCTCGGGCGCCGACGTGCTGGTCATCAATGCCATGGGCCGCATCTTCATGCCCGAGCTCGAGGATCCGTTCCGCGCCGTCGACACCGAGCTCGCGGCCTGCAAGCTGAAACAGGGTGCCGATGCCATCGTGATCGACTTTCATGCCGAGGCGACGAGCGAGAAGCAGGCGTTGGGCTATTTCGTCGATGGGCGCGCGTCCGTTCTCGTTGGCACGCACACGCACGCGCCCACCTCCGACCACCGCGTGCTGCCGAACGGCACCGCCTTCATCTCAGACATCGGCATGTGCGGGGACTACAACTCCGTGCTCGGCATGGATATCGAGGAGCCGATCAACCGCTTCCTGACCAAGATCCCACGCCAACGCTTCGAGCCGGCGAGCGGACCGGGGACGCTGTCTGGCCTTGCGGTCGACATCGACGATGCGACGGGGCTTGCGCGCGCATGCTCGGCGTTCCGCTTAGGTCCCAACCTGGAGCCGACGGAGCCGGCGTTCTGGGCGTCCTGACTTGACCCTGAGGCCAGCTCTCGCGCAATAAGGCGCGGGTTTCAAACGCGCGAAGAAAAGACCATGGCCGGCCATTCCCAATACAAGAACATCATGCACCGCAAGGGCCGCCAGGATGCGGCCAAGGCGAAGCTTTTCTCCAAGCTCGCGCGCGAGATCACCGTCTCGGCCAAGCACGGGACGCCCGATCCCGACATGAACCCTCGCCTGCGCATGGCCATACAGGCCGCGCGTGCGGAGAACATGCCGAAGGACAACATCGAGCGCGCCATCAAGAAGGCGCTGGGCGGCGACGCCGATACCTTCGAGGCGATCCGCTACGAAGGTTACGGGCCGGGCGGCGTCGCCGTCATCGCGGAGGCGCTCACCGATAACCGCAACCGCACGGGTGGCGCGGTGCGCGCGGTGTTCACGAAGTACGGCGGCAACCTCGGCGCCACGGGCTCGGTCGCGCATATGTTCGCGCACGTGGGCGAGATCACCTATCCGCCAAGCGCCGGATCGGCAGACGCGATGCTCGATGCCGCGATCGAGGCTGGTGCCGACGACGTGACCTCCGACGGCCACGGCCACGTCATCGTGTGCCCCTTTGACAGCCTCGGCACGGTCGCCGGCGCGCTCGAGGAGAGGCTGGGCGAAGCGCGCAGCGTGAAGGTCGTGTGGAAGCCCAACCTCACGACGCAGGTCGACGAGGAGAAGGCGCAGTCGATCATGAAGATGTTGGCTGCGCTCGACGACGACGACGACGTGCAGAACGTGTTCGCGAACTTCGAGGTGTCGGACGAAGTCTTGAAGAAGCTCACCGCCGCTTAGAGTCGCCTAGCTAGGCGCGAGCGTCGGCGCGGCGTGGCTCGCGCTCGGCCGGAGGTGCAGCCGGCACTTGATCGCGCAGCGCGAGCGACGGCGCCAACTCCATCATGACAGCGCGGAATACCGGCGGCGCGTAGAGCAGCGTGCGGTGGCCGAGGCCGTCGAAGGCCATGAGCCGCGCGGTTGGGCACGCGCGCACGATCTCCTCAGCGTTGCGGTAGGGCACCTCGCGGTCATCGCGGCCGTGCACCACGAGCGTGGGAGCGCCGACCCTGCGCAGCAGCGCGGAGGCCGAGAACGTCACTACGGGGCGGTGGCCGACGCGCTCCAGGTGTCGCTCGTAGACGCGCTGGGCATGCTTGCTCAATCCGAGCCGGCCGCCAAAATCGCGGGCAACGTCGGAGAGGCGGTCGGGGCACGCGAGCAACACGAGGCGTTCGACGGGGGTTCGGTGCGGCATCGGCGGCCCGCCCTCGGCGACCAGTAACGACACGAAGCCGCCGAACGAATGCGCGACGACTGCGTGGATTGGACCGTAGTGTCGGCAGACGCCGTAGAGCGCGCGGGCGCATTCGGCGAGGTTGGTGCGGCGGCCGGGGCTGAGCCCGTGCGCGGGAAAATCGAACGCCACGACGCGAAGCCCTGAGCGGCGCAAGGGCTCGATGAAGGCCGTCATGAAGGCGGCCTCGCTCGTCCAACCGTGCACGAGCAGTACGGTTCCGCGGCTCATCTCGTCCGGCTCGAACACGTAGGCCTGAACTTCACCGACGGGCGTCGGTACGCGCTCCCAGCGGGCATGGCGCAAATGGAAGCGCGCGCGCTCGGTCAGCACGTGGTGGTCGGCGGCGCGGTGCTGCGAGAGCTCGGGCGTGCAGAAGATGCGGAAAGCGAGATCGCCCGCGACCGCCGCCGGAAGGCTGGCAAGCTTATGGTCTCCGCGCACCAGGGGGCAGCGGATCATACGTGAGCGCTTGTCTCGTCCGTTTTGGTTCATGCGCATGCGTAGTGTACTGAGCGCGCGCAGCTTTGGACGGGGTGCGGTCTCGCCAGGCTGCGCAAATTGCTGCGGTCGAGCAGTATGTCAAAAGCCTAAATGCCTCGTGAAAATAGGCCCGTGCAAACGATCCTTCAATATGCGGGTTTGCCGCGCTGAGGCGCGAAATCCACAGTCCTCAGTAAGCGGCAGGATTTATTTCCATTTTATGGAGCAGCCGACCGAGGGCGCCTGTTCGGCGGGCGCGTTGCCTGTTTTTGCGACAGCCGTCATCGCCTCAAGCAGCTCGCGCTTCGCCCCCTTGCGCGGCGGCTCGGTGCGGCCCTCATCGAGCCGGCCGCGGTAGACGAGCTCGAGCTTGTCGTTGAAGCCGAAGTAGTCGGGCGTGCAGACGGCACCATAGGTGCGCGCGACCTTCTGCGTCTCGTCGTGCAGGTAGGGGAAGGGGAAGCCGTGGCGCTCGGCGAAGGCGCGCATGTTAGAAAAGGAATCCTCGGGATAGCTCACGGCGTCGTTGGAGCAGATGGCGACGGTGGCGATGCCAAGCGGCTCAAGTGCCTTGGCGTCGGCGATGGCGCGGTCGATCGAGGCCTCGACGTAGGGGCAGTGATTGCAGATGAACATGACAACCGCGCCGCGCGCACCCTTAACGTTGGCGAGGCTGTAGGTCTTGCCGTCGGTCGCCGGCAGCGTGAAGGGGGGCGCCTTGAGCCCGAGGTTGGCGTGCGGTGCTTGCGTGGCCATGGTCACCTCCTCTCGATCGAAGGGACAGGTAAGCTCAGCTGTCCGTGTTTCCAACCGATTTGGGGTAGGGGCGCCCAACGCTCGACCCCCAAACGGTGAGGAACGAATCAGGTCCTGTGCTATGCCAGCCGCATGAGGGGGACGGCGATTCGCATCATCGGCATCGATCCGGGGTTGCGCCGCACGGGCTGGGGCATCGTCGAAAGCGACGGCGTGCGCCTGAGCTACATCGGCAGCGGCCTCCTGACCTCGACGGCGGATGCTGACCTCGCCTACCGCCTGCGCGAGCTGTTCGAGGGGATCGCCAGCATAATCGCGAGCTTCAAGCCGCAGGAAGCCGCGGTCGAGGAGACGTTCGTCAACGAGAATGCGCGCGCAACGCTCAAACTCGGCCAGGCGCGCGGCATGGCGCTGCTGGCGCCGGCCATGGGCGGGCTAGTCGTCGCCGAGTATCCGCCAAATCTCGTCAAGAAGTCGGTGGTCGGAGCTGGCCACGCCGAGAAGCGCCAGATCGGCGCGATGATCGCTCTGCTGCTGCCGCGGGCCCAGTGCAAAAGCGCGGACGAGGCGGATGCGCTCGCTATCGCCATCTGCCATGCCAACCACCGTGCGACGCGGGTGCGCGTCGAGCGCGCGACCGTCGGTTCGCTTTGATCGGAGCACGCACGTGATCGGTAAGCTCAGGGGCAAGGTCGATGCCATCGGCGAGAGCTTTCTCATCGTCGACGTCAACGGTGTCGGCTACGAGGTGCAGGCGTCCGCGCGCACCCTGCGTAACTTGAAGATCGGCGAGGAAGTGAGCCTGACGATCGACACGCACGTGCGTGAGGACGCCATTCGCCTGTTCGGCTTCTCGCGTGAGCTGGAACGGAGCTGGTTCCGCACGCTGCAGACGGTGCAGGGCGTCGGCTCAAAAGTGGCGCTGGCACTCTTGGGCACGCTGTCGCCGCAGGAGCTCGCCAACGCCATCGCACTGTCGGATTGGGCGAGCGTGGAGGAGGCGCCCGGGATCGGCAAGAAGCTCGCGCAGCGCATCGTTGCAGAATTGAAGGACAAGGCGCCGGCGCTGTCGGTCGCGGGTTTGCACGTGGCCGACGTTGCGGGAGCGGCTCCCCGCCGCGCGGGAATGCGGCCGCCGAGGCGATGTCGGCGCTGACCAACCTCGGCTATCCGCCGGCGCAGGCCTCGAGCGCGATCGCCACTGCCATGAGGGAGCTGGGCGAGGAAGCCGAGACGGCAAAGCTCATCCGCCGCGGCCTCAAGGAGCTTGCGCGCTAAGAGCCGCGCCGGCCGTGGTGTTCCTGCAGCCGCAACCAATCACAGCGCGCGGCGTTTCCTTGTGACGACGGATCGCAACAACGGAGGTGTCGTCATGAGATGGGCCCTCGCCGCACTCGTCTGCGCGTTGTCACATCCCGCCCTCGCCGCTGCCCAGGCGAACATCGGGACGCTCACCTGCACGCTCGCCGAAACCGGCACCGAGGCCGCCACGCCGCCGAGCCAGCAGCGCGACATGGTGTGCTCGTTCAAGCCCGCCGGCACGGGGGCAGAGGAAACCTACTCGGGTCAGATCAAGAAGGTTGGCACGCACACCGAGCTCGACGGCAAGCTCGTGCTGATCTGGGTGGTGATGGGCCCGGACGAGCGCGAGATGAAGCCCGGCATGCTGGAGCAGAGCTACGTCGGCGAGCTGGCATCTTCGACCGACGGCAAGCCGCAGGCGCCGAAGATGCTGGTCGGCAACGAGGACGCGGCTTACGGGCTGCGCCCGATGACCGACGACAGCTCGGAGAGCGCCACCGGGAACGTCACGGTGGTCGAGCTGAAGGTGAGGAGCGTCCCCACGTAGGCCGCAAGCCCGCTCAAGCGCCGCCGGCGAGGACCTCGATCGCCTTATCGAGCTGAAGATCCTTGCCGGCCGCGTAGCGGATGTCGAACGGCACCTCGATTGTCGGCGTCACGCCTTTGCCCTCGAGCCGGTCGCCTTCTATGGAGGCGTCCTCGACCGCCAGGATCAGGAGGCTGCCGTCCGACAAGAGAAACGCGGTGGCGGCGAGCAGCGCGCCCGCGCTGCGCTCGCCGATCACAGGGCCGTATCCGTTCTTCTTGAACCCGTAGGCGAGCACTTCCTTACCGCTGCGAGTCCCGTTGTCGATCAGAAGCGCGACCGGCTTCTTCCAGCGGTAGTTGACGACGTGCGCCTCGCCGTCGCGCCCCGTGAGCGTCATCGTCGGCCCATAGGGGTTGAAGACGTTGAGATAATACGGCTGCGCGCCACCCCAGCCTCCGCGCAAGTCCCACACGAGCGCGTCGGCGTCCTTGAGCTTGCCGTCGCTCAGCACTTCCTCGAGCAGGTGCTGGTACTCGTTGTCGGCATAGGACCATACGCGCACGTAGCCGATGCGCCGGCCCTTCGACTCGACGATGCGGGCGCTGTCCTTGAGAGCGGCGGCGAAGGTGTCGTTGGGCTCGATCTGCTTGGGCTCGACGCTCACGTCGATGAGCGGGCCGCTCTCGATGCGGCGCACCTTGAGAGCGACCGTCTTGCCAGACTTGTTGCGGAACGAGCCGACCGGCTCGAATGGCGCGCCATCGGCGGAGACGATCTCGTCGCCGAGCAGAAGCCCTGCCTTGTCGGCAGGCAGGCCGGGGAACACGGCGCTGACGAAGGTCTTGCCGTCGATCACCTTGGTGAACATGCCGATGCCCGAATAGGCGACGGTCTTGTCGGAGAAGAACTTCGGGATATCGCGGCGCAGCCTGTAGGAGAATATGTCGACGAGCTCGTAATAGGCGGTCTCATCGTGCGTGTAGTGGTGCGTGTGCGAGACGCCGAGCTCGGCCAGCATGGCGTTGATCGCGGCGGAGCGTTCCGCCTCCGTCTTGGCATTTTCGTAGTCGGCGCGGTGCCTATTGCCGACCGCCTCCCAGTCAAGGCCCTTCAAGTTGCGGTCGTAGAACTTGTCGCGCACGATCCGCCACGCTTCGTCGAAGACTTGCGTGTCTTGTTGACTGGTGCGTGCTTGAGCGGGGAGACTCGCGGTTCCGAGCGGGAGAAGTGCGAGGGTGAGAGCGAGAAGAGTGGAGCGGAACAACGAACGAAAGACCGTGCGAGCACGCATGCTGCATCCTCATGTGAAGCCGTCTTCGAGAATGTAGGTACGAAAATCGGCCGTGCGAGGATGGCGGCACGGGTTTACCGCGATGGAGCCGGCTTCAGCAGTCCTTGAACAGCGACGACACGCATGTCCAGGTCTTGCTCATACCGTTCTGGGCCTGTTCGAGCATGCTCGGCTGATAGGTGTGCTCGCTGCTGTCGGTCAAGGCGCGCTGAACGTCAGCCAGGGTGATCGACTTGGTCGCGCCGTTGCAGGGCTGCAACTCGACCATCTTGCAGGAGCCGTGCGGCCCGAGCTTCGAGAGCACCTTCTCACACGCCTTCCGCTCCGCCGCGTCGCCGAGCTTTATGCGCGCATCCATCGACGTGCGATCGAGGGAGCAGCGGTAGGTCGCCGCAGGGGCCTCGCAGGTAACGCAAACTTCGCTCGCTTCGAGCGAAGAGGAAAGGGTGACGACGAGACACGCGGCCCCGAGAGTCCTGATCATGCTTAGCTTTCTGTCCTTGGGCTCCTCGGAGCAAGGCTACTCCTTGGAGCCATGACTGTGAAGGTTTTCCGGCAGCGTTGTGACGCATGGCTCTTTCGCACTGCAGCATTGGCCCCCGGCGACCCGCGGCTTGACGGGGTGCGCGAAGCAGCCCAACCAGCGACGAGCTGCAACGGGACGGTCTCGACATGGAGCCGGGCGGCGCCGACCGCAAAACCTTTCCATCCGACCGCCTCGTCGCCTTCACCGACGCGGTGATGGCAGTCGCCATCACGCTGCTCGTGCTCCACCTCAAGCTGCCAGGGAGCGTGACCGATGCCGCGCTGCCTAGCGTGCTCGCCTCCTCGTCGCATTCGGTCTGGTGCTACGTGCTGAGCTTCCTCGTCATCGGCCTCCTGTGGATGGCGCATCACAGCCAGTTCTCCTACATCGTCCGCGTCGATGCAGTGTTGATGTGGGTTAACCTGCTTTTCCTGCTGACGGTGGGGCTCATCCCGTTCGTGACCAGCGTCATGAGCGACCACGGCACCGCGCTGCCGACCATGATCTATGCTGCGGTGCTGTTCTCGACGTGCCTGTTGCTGGCTGCGATTTGGGGATACGCGCGCCGTGATCCCGAGCTGATGGATGCGGCCGTGCCGGCGGCGGACCGGCGCGAAGGGCTCGTGACGCCTCTGCTCATTGCGCTTGTCTTCGCGCTGTCGATCCCGGTCGCCTATCTGTGGGGTTCGGCCGCCGGGCAATGGACCTGGCTGCTCGCGCTGCCGGCCGGGCGCATCGGCGCGATGCTCAAATAAGTGTGCGATCTCCGCCGCCGCCTTGACGAGGGCGGCAAACAGCGGCAAGTGACCAAAGCATGACCGACCGGCTGGTCACTTCCGTCAAGCGCGACGCCGATGCAACCGAAGCTTCGCTGCGGCCAAGGTCGCTCGCCGAGTTCATCGGCCAGGAGCAGGCGCGCGCCAACCTGAGCGTCTTCATCAAGGCGGCCCGCGATCGCAATGAGCCGCTCGATCACGTGCTCTTCGCCGGGCCGCCCGGGCTTGGCAAGACGACGTTGGCGCAGATCCTGGCGAGAGAGCTCGGCGTTGGCTTTCGCGCGACCTCGGGACCCGTCATCGCCAAGGCCGGCGACCTCGCGGCGTTGCTGACGAACCTCGAAGACCGCGATGTTCTCTTCATCGACGAGATCCATCGCCTCAGCCCGGTGGTCGAGGAGATCCTCTACCCGGCGCTCGAGGACTATCAGCTCGACCTCATCATCGGCGAGGGGCCGGCCGCGCGCTCGGTGCGCATCGATCTTGCCAAGTTCACCCTCGTCGGCGCAACGACGCGGCTTGGTCTCTTGACCACGCCGCTGCGCGACCGCTTCGGCATCCCCGTGCGCCTCAACTTCTACAACGTACCGGAGCTCGAGCAGGTGGTGACACGCGGCGCCCGCGTGCTCGGCGCCGCCATCAGCGCCGAGGGTGCGCACGAGATCGCGCGGCGCGCGCGCGGCACGCCCCGCATCGCCGGACGTCTGCTGCGCCGCGTGCGCGACTTCGCCGCCGTGGCCAACGCTGCCATCATCGACCAGGTGCTCGCGGACAAAGCTCTCCACGCCCTCGAGGTCGACAACGAGGGCCTCGATGCGCTCGACCGCCGCTATCTTTCGTGCATCGCCAAGACGCATGAGGGAGGGCCCGTCGGCATCGAGACGATCGCGGCGGCGTTGTCGGAGCCGCGCGATGCGGTCGAGGAGATCGTCGAGCCGTATCTCCTGCAGCAGGGCTTCATCGCGCGCACGCCGCGCGGGCGGATCGTCACGCTCAAGGCTTGGCGGCATCTCGGCCTCTCGGGGCCTCCGCGCACCGCAAGCGCGCAAGTGGGACTGTTCGACGTCGAGAGCGGGCCCAATGCCGATAGCGACGACGAGAACCCCGCTGCCGGCCGGCTGCGGCCGCGATCGTAGAAACCTCCAACGCTCGCCGGTCCCCCTCCTCAACGCGCACCCAGAAGGTTAAGACGCCATTTTAATGGGCTCTGCTGCCTCTGGCGGCTTGCGGCCGCGTTTGCGGCCGATTGCCTCAGGACGGTCATGTGCCTACAATTTTAGAGTATTTGCTGCCCTAAATTGACCGCCAGCCAGCGCTATCAGCGCGCTGCGGCCACCAGGATCAAACAGAGTGATTACGCGTAGAGCATTTCTGCACGGCGCGGGCGCCGCCGCGGCTGGCGCCGCAGGTGTAAGCGGCAGCGCGCTGGCGGAGCCGTTTGCCACGCTCGTCACGCGGTATCGGGTGTCGCCGCCGCGCTGGCCTGCGGGGCTCAGCGTCAAACTCGCCGTGATTGCCGACCTGCACGCCTGCGAGCCTTGGATGGGCCGCGAGCGCATCCGCCGCATCGTCGCGTCCACCAACGCGCTTGGGGCCGATTGCGTGCTGCTGCTCGGCGACTACGTCGCCGGCCGCGGTATGATGCGCTACGCCGACGCAATCGCAGAGAAGGACTGGGCGCGCGAGCTCGGACGCCTCAAGGCCCCGCTCGGGGTGCATGCAGTCCTCGGCAATCACGACTGGTGGGCCGACATCGACGTGCAGCGTAGTCGGCGCGGAACGCCTGCGGCGAGTCTCGCCCTGCAAGACGCGGGAATTCCCGTCTACGAGAACGTGAGCGTGCGGCTCGAGAAGGACGGTGGCGCTTTCTGGCTTGCGGGGCTCGGCGATCAGGAGGCCTTCTGGTCAGCCGAGGCGCGCAGGCAGCGCCCATTCCGTCGGTTTGACGGCAGCGACGACCTCGGCGGCACGCTCGGCCAGGTGACCGACGACGAGCCCGTCATTCTTATGGCGCACGAGCCCGACATCTTCCCGCGCGTGCCGGACCGCGTCGCGCTGACGGTCGCCGGCCACACGCACGGCGGCCAGATTCGCATACTCGGCTACGCCCCCGTCGTGCCTTCGCGCTTCGGTAACCGCTACGTCTACGGCCACGTGGTCGAGCACAACCGCAACCTTATCGTGTCGGGGGGCTTGGGATGCAGCGGGGTGCCTGTGCGTCTTGGCGCGCCGCCTGAGATCGTCATGATCGAGCTTGCGGCGTGAGCCGCGCGGCCCGAGACGGGTGACCACCTGTCAGGGCAGGTGACAAGATCGGCGATATCGGCTCAGTTCGCGCCATGCTGTGCGCCACCGCGAGAGATCTCCCATGACCACGGATCCCAACTGGCGCGATCAATGGCCCGATCTCGCCGGGCGGCTCGTCGACCACGGGCAAGGTCGCCGGCACGTGCTGCCGGTGCGCGTCTATTTCGAGGACACGGATTTCTCCGGCCTCGTCTATCACGGCAGCTACCTGCGCTGGTGCGAGCGCGGGCGCTCGGATTTCCTGAGGCTCTTGGGGGGCGACCATCGTCGCCTCATCGACGGGAGCGGCGGCACCGAGCCCGCGGCCTTCGTGGTGCGCCGCCTCGCGCTGGAATTCCTCAAGCCCGCCCGCATCGACGACGTGCTCGAAGTGGAGACGCGGGTGAAGCACGTTGGCGCGGCGAGCCTCACGCTGCTGCAGAGCGTGCGGCGGGCCGAGACCGTCGTTGCCGAAGCCGAGGTGGTGGTCGTGCTCGTGTCGGTCTCGGGCAAGCCCTTACGCATCTCGGCCACCCTGCGCGAAGCCTTCGGCCTGGGCATGGCGACCTCTGGTGCGGCAAAGTGAGCCGCAGTTAGGCCCGTTTTTCAGGGGAAAGTTGCGTGCGGAGTGCAAGTTTTTCAAGAAAACCGCGGAGATTTTTGCAATTATCCGCCGCCTGCGCGGTATGCGAACGACACTGCGGCCGCTGCAGTTGATGTAGCATCGCGCAACCAGCGCTGATTCTCAGGGAAACATCCAATGGCTGAAAAAACCGCTCCGAAGGTCACGACCATCACGCTCCGCCAGCTCGGTGCCTCGCTTTCGGAAGCGCACGAAATTCCAAAGAAGCAGGCCGCTGCCGTGCTCGAGGACCTGGTGACGATGATCACCAAGCACTTGAAGAAGGGCGACAAGATCCGCATCGGCGGTCTGGGCGTGCTGCAGGTAAGGAAGCGGCCGGCCCGCATGGGCCGCAACCCGGCGACCGGCGAAGCGATCAAGATCAAGGCTTCAAAGAAGGTGGCCTTCCGCGCCGCCAAGGAGCTGAAAGAGGCCGTCTAAAGCGTCGCCCCAGCTCGCTCGAAAACAAAGCGCCCGCGCGCGGCTCGAAGCTTTGCGCGGGCGCTATCTATTTGCGTGGGCGGGATCGATTTTCGTGGGCGCCAAAGACGCGCCTACCTAGTCCTGGAGAGAATAACTCAGCGGCCATTTTTGTGCTGGCGGCCGATGCCAGCGGTCTTCAAAAAACGAAACGCCAAAGAGGGCGCGGCGCGAGCCGTGCCCCCTTTGGGCTCTAGGCTAGCGCGTTGCTTACCACAGCCAACCGCGGCAGCAGCCGCAGCCACGGCGATAGTAGCGAATCGCAGCGACCGTGCGGTACGACCGGACGGTCACGAGGTCGACCTTCCGCACCGTCGCCACGACGGGCTTCTGGACGGCGACGTCGCGATAGAAGCGGTGGCACCCGCAATGATCCTGATAGAGGCGCTTCACGTACACGGTCCGGTAGCTGCGGACACGCTCGTACGTGACCTTCTTCACAACGTGATCGACGGGTTCGCGATAGTAGACTTTCTTCGCGTAAGAGCAGCAACCGCCGTGTGCTTCAGCCGGTGTCGCGACAACCATGCCCATACCGGCCATGACGCCCGCGGCGACCAGAACTCCAAGAAGATTACGCATCAAAACCTCCAAAACGCCCACGCAGATTTTCCCATCCGACGCCACGTTTATGGTCGCCGGACATCACGATTTTATGGATAACACGAAACGCATTCCGTTGGTATGCAATGCCAATAAAAGCGCCGAACTCCTTAGAAACACGGCTAAAAATCGAAGCGCGTTTGTATCGGAATTCGACAAATCGTTTCGAAACGAAATAGCGCAAAACGAAATGGGGGAAACGTTGCCTATCCCGCGAGACATTTCTTCATTTGGAATTGACGGATGAAAGCAACGATTGCAACCCAATCCGGGGATAAAGCCGAAACGTTTCCGTAATCTGTTTTAGATGCAAACAATAAAGGGGAATTGAATTGTTGCGTCGTGCCAATACGAATTTTGCGCCGCGCAACGCTCGGCGGCAGACAAGCGGCGTCGCCGCCAGACGGTTGGACGCCCGAAGCTCGGACACTTGCATAAAGAGGGTCGCTGGCCTTTAGCGGCAGCCGGCTGCGGTCTTGGCGTCCTCGCCGATGAGGTGCCCGATGGCGTCGCCGCCCGCGTCGCTCACTCGAAGCGGCTCGGTGCAGCGCCAAGCCGACACCGCCCTGTGGGCGGCGGCCGCCGTATCGTCGTTGACGGGTACGCCCCAGGCCTCCGCGGGCGGGGTTGCGGCGTTGGGAGTGCTCCCCGTTGCGGTGACGGCGGGAGCCTCCGCGACCGGGGGCTCGGCGGCGGGGGCTTCGGGAGCCGGCCGGCTCGCAAGAACCGGTTTAACTGCAGGTGCCTTGACCGCGGTTGCTTTGGCCACGGCCGCAGTGGCAAGCGGCGGCTGAGCGGGGCCGGGCCTTGTGGCTACCCCCTTTCCTGGGGGCGGCCGGTTGGCAGCCACGGATTTCTTCGACGTCGTCGACTTAGCAGGCGCGGGGGCCGGCACCGCGGTCGCCGTGGCCGGATCGCCAGCTGGCTGGGCCGCCAACGCCGCCGTGTAGCACTGGTCGAGGTTGCGGCAGCGGCGCGCGGCCGAGGGGTGGGTGTCAGTCTCGGGTGCCCCGTCGAACGACTGGCACACTTGGTCGAGGCCCTTGCGGTCGAGCCAATGCTCGCGCACGCCCTGCTGGACGGCAAAGCAGTCGGCCTTGAGCTCGCTGTCGCCGACGGTCAGGTGCCCGCATTCATGCTTGAACACGAAGATGCGTACGGTCTCTGGCTGGTTCTTGAGCATGTCCGGGTTGAGGATGACGAAGTCGTCGCCCGCCCCGCCCTCGCTCGGCAGAGTGCGGTCGACCATGATCTGCGCGTTGTTGCACTGGAGCTTATGGCCGCCGAGGGTGACGCTGCGGCCGATCCACTGCTCGGCCTTCGCCGGAGCGGGGAGGGTGTAGAGGCCGGCGCCGAGGATGGCGCAGGCGGTCGCTGCCGCCAGAAGGCTACGTAAGAGACGCATGCACTCGCTCACAAGCCCCCCGGCCCTCCGAGTACGGTCGGATGCGATGTAGGGGGCGGATTGGGCCCGAATTGGGACGTAGCGCGCGGGATGGTTAAGCAAAGATTGACGAAAAGCCGAGAGCGCAACTTTTTTTGGTGAAGCCGCGGTGGCCGTCGGGTGCGGTGCGCGCTTAGGGCGCTCCGAATAGGCACATGAGCTTTGCCCTAGCGCCGCGCGCGCGAGCGGCGTCAGCGAGAAGCGCACGCCATTCGCCGAGCGCGATCGCGAACGGGTTGTGGCCGACCTCGCGCCCCTTGAGCCCGAAGCGCAACGGCTGCTCGCGCGGCGCCGCGGCAAACGTCCCGAACAGACGGTCGAAGAGGATCAGCACCGAGCCGTAGTTCTTGTCGAGGCAAGCCTCGTTGCAGGCATGATGCACGCGATGGTGCGCCGGCGTATTGAGGATCCATTCGAGCGGCCCGAGGCGCACCGGGAATGCCGTGTGCAGGAAGAACTGATAGATGAGCCCCGCCGAAAGCATGGCGCCGATGGCGAGCGGCGGAAAGCCGATCCACGCCAGCGGGAGAAAGAAGACGAACGCGCCGGACAATTGCCCCGTCCAACCGATGCGAATGGCCGCCGACAGATTGAAATGCGTCGCCGAGTGATGCACCGCGTGCGTTGCCCACAACCAGCGCACGCGGTGAGAGGCGCGGTGAAACCAATAATAGGCGAACTCGGCGCCGAGAAAGAGCGCGCCCCAGCTCCTCGTCGAATTGAGCGGAATGTCGAACAGCCGGTGGCGATAGAGCAGCACGAAGGGTAGTGCCGCGAGGCCGCCCGTCAAGATGCGTACACCGAGATCTCCGAGCGCCACGCCGACCGAAGCGGCGGTTTCGGCGAGGTCGTGGTGCTCGTCGTGGTGGGAGAGCCGCGCATAAATGTATTCGGCTGCGACGAAGATCAGCGTGAGCGCGAGGAAGCCGCCCATCGGCCGCATCACCGGCGCGGCTTGTGTGAGCTCCATCATGGGGTCGCTCAGCGCCGGTAGGCCCAGGCGCGCAACAGTGCGTTGCGGCACCCGAGCGTGAGCCGGTCCTTGTTGCCGGCGAGGCAGGAGAGGATGCGTCCGGCGCCCGGCACCACGTTGGGGCAATGGCGCAACACGTCAGGCCGGCACGCGGCCCACGCCGGAGCATCGGCGTATGCGACGGGCGGGAGTGGTGGGAGCCCCTCCGCGCGGGCGGGCTGCACGAGAGCCGATAGGGCTGCGGCGCCGGCGGCGCACGTGCCGGCGACGATGGCGAAATCGCGCAAGGTCGTCCAAAGCGAAGGCGAGCGGTCCATCATCAATCTCCCTGTCAAGACGCTGCAGAACCGCAAAGGAGATTGGCAGCCGAACTTTGCCGGGCTTTTGCAGACGCTGGCCCGCGCGTAACGTTTTGTAACCGCTTCGAGCGCCCCGATTGCCGCGGCCGCCACGCGTCGTATGCTGGACCGACATGTCCGCGCCCCAACGCCCCCGCATCCTCGTCATCGAGGACGACGCCGACATCCGCGAGCTGGTGCAGGACTACCTGCAGCGCCAGGGCTTCCGCGTCGACGTAGGCGACGGCGGGGCGGCGCTCGACCGCTTCCGCTCGATGATCGGCGAGCCCGACCTTATCGTGCTCGACATCATGCTGCCGGGCGAAGACGGTTTGAGCCTATGCCGGCGCATCCGCGCGTCCTCTCGCGTGCCGATCCTGATGCTCACCGCACGCTCCGAAGACATCGACCGCATCGTTGGGCTGGAGATGGGCGCCGACGACTATCTCGGCAAGCCGTTCAACCCACGCGAGCTCACCGCGCGCATCCGCGCGATCCTGCGCCGCCGCGAGCCGGATCCCATCGCGCGCCGCCGCCTCGCGGTCGGCGGCATTCTCGTCGACCTCGAAGCACGCTCGGTCGTGCACGCGCGCGAGGGCGAGCTCGCGTTGACGAGCGCCGAGTTCGATTTGCTCGAATGTTTCCTGACGCGGCCGCAGCGGGTGCTGTCGCGCGAGCAGCTCATGGACTGGACGCGCGGGCGCCGCGCCGCGCCGCTCGACCGCACCATCGACGTGCAGGTGAGCCGCCTGCGCAAGAAGATCGAAGGCCGCGGCGAGACGCTGATCAAGACCGTGCGCAACGCCGGCTACATGCTGTGCGCGGCCGTGGAGGAGCGCTGACGTGCTGGGCCGTCTCGGCTTCACCGGCCGCGTATTGGCAATCGTGCTCCTGGCGTTGCTTGCGCTCATCGCCATCGGCACCGGGCTCGCCTACATGGCGCGCGTGCGCGGTGCGGTCGACGCCACGCCCATGCTGCTGCCGCAGCGGGCGGCGGCCATAGTCGAGGTGTTGGAGGCAACGCCGCCCGAGCGCCGCCGCTCGGCGCTCGAGGCGCTGAGCTCGGATACATTGAAGGTCGCCTACAGAGACCACGCTCCGCCGCCCGATCCCCACGTGCAGCGCCTGCCGGCGGTCGAGCGGGCATTCGCGCGCGAGTTCGTCGAGGTCGGCGGACGCGATGTGATCGTGCTGCTGGCGCCGGAGGCGGTCCCGCGCTGGCGGCAATTGCACCTCGGCCAGTATTGGCTCGCCTCGCGCGAGCCATTGAAGGTTGCGATCGGCCTCTCGACCGGCGGCTACGCCGTCCTCGAGAGCCGCGGCGAGATTGGCCCGCGCGTGTGGGGCCTGCCGGCCGGCTTCACCATCGGAGCGCTGGGCGCGCTCGTGGGGCTTGCCGCCATCGTCGCCATCATGCGCGAGGGGCGTCCGCTGCGCCGGCTCGCCGGCTCTGTTGCGCGCTTCGCCGACGGCGCCGTGCCCGACCCCGTCGAGCCCTCCGGTGCGCCCGACATCCGGCGCTTGATCGGCGCCGTCAACGAGATGCAGGAACGCATCGCCGGCCTCGTTAAGGGGCGCACGATTCTGCTCGGCTCCATCTCGCACGACGTGAAGACGTTTCTCACGCGGCTGCGCCTGCGCGTCGAGACGATCCCCGATGCCGAGCAGCGGAATTGCGCCGTGCGCGATGTCGACGACATGACGGCTCTCATAGACGATGCAATCGCTCTGGCGCGCGGCGCAGCGATTTCGGAGCGGCGGCAGGACGTAGATCTCGCAGCGCTGCTGCGCGAAGAGGTCGGCGGGCGGGGGGAGGCGCGCGTAAGCCTTGCCGAAGTCCCCCCCGGTCCCGTCATCGTGCGCGGCGACGCGATGGCGCTGCGGCGCCTCTTCGCCAACCTCGTCGACAACGCATTGCGCTACGGCACCGCCGCCAAGGTCGCGATAGGGCACTCAGCCTCGCAGGTCACGGTGCTCGTCGACGACGATGGCCCGGGCATCCCTGCGCTGGAGCGGGCTGCGGTGTTCGAGCCCTTCTATCGCGTCGAAGGCTCGCGCAGCCGCGAGACGGGCGGGGCCGGGCTCGGGCTCGCCATTGCACGCGCGATCGTGGAAGCGCACGGCGGCAAGATCGCTGTCGAGGCCGCGCCGGGCGGTGGGGCGCGTATTCGCGTCGCGCTGCCGGCTGCTCAGGTGTAGCGCCCGTACCATGGACAACAGCGTGGAGGGCATCGATGATGCCGCGCGCTTACGCCTGACCTGAGGAGGGAACTCGTGACCACCGAGAAGGATGCCCGCGGCATCGACCTCGACATCAAGGATGCGATCGAGGGGCACGAGCGCTTCCGCCAGCAGTTCGAGCGCGACCGCGCCTTCTTCAAGAGCCTGGCGCAAAAACAGCAGAAGCCGCGCCTATTGTGGATCGGCTGCGCCGATAGCCGCGTCGTCCCCGCGCAGATCACGAGCGCCGACCCCGGTGAGCTGTTCGAGATCCGCAACGTCGCCAACGTCGTTCCGCCGGCGGATGCCGCCGACGATGCGGTTGGCGCGGCGATCGAGTACGGCGTCGGCCATCTCGGCATCGACGACATCGTCGTCTGCGGCCACACCCATTGCGGGGGCATCAAGGCCCTCTTGGAGCCGATCCCACCCGATCGCGAGGCGCACCTAGGGCGTTGGGTGGAGTTCACGCGGCCCGCGCACCAACTCATCGCGGCAGCGCGCGTGGCGGAGGCGGATCGCCTCATCGCGACTATCAAGGCCCATATACAGTTTCAGCTCGACAATCTGATGACCTACGACATCGTGCGCGCCGGCGTCGCAGCGGGGCGCCTCAACATTCACGGCTGGCTTTACGACATGGAGACGGGCTACCTCACGGCCTACGACCCGACCGACGGCTCCTGGCGCGGGCTTTTGGAGCAGTTGGGAACCGAAGCCGCGGCCCTCACGTAAAGGTGCCGCGGGCTGCTTTGAGCGGCCAAGTGTTGCCATCAGCCCGTGGCAGGCTCGAATCAGCTACCTTCGGGCGTCAGCAAGCGGAGAGATTGGCCATGGCTGACAAGACCATACTGGTTATGCCGGGAAAGAAGCTGCAGGTGCCGCGCATCCTGAAGCGGGCGCTGCTCGTCGCTGGCTCCGTGCTGCTCACGGCCGCCCTAGTCCTGGCGATCGTAGTCAGCAACGGCTTCCTGACGACGCGGGGGCGCCTGCTACAGGGCTGGGACGCCTGGCTCGGCTTCATCAACCGTCCCGACATCCTATCGACGATGATCCTCACCTCGGTCGTGACGGTTCTGTTCGTCTATTGGCACCGCGACCAGGAGCGGAAGTAGATATTCGCCAAATCGTCGTCCTCGGCCAGGTCCGGGGGACGGAAACCGAACGAACGAGGCGTTGGTAACTCCTCGCCGGCCAACGATTTGCGCGTGCGTTGCGCCCCCGTTTGGTCATATTGCGAGGCAACATGCCCTCTTGGGGATGCGGGCAATGCATGCAATGTCGGCATAAGTGCACGCCGGTTGGGCAAGTCCATCGGGCGCGTGTTTCCCTGCCGGCATCCCGCCGGGCCCCTTCCCACGATCACGGATTAAAAGATGTTTCTAGAACCTGCCCCGGAAGCCCTCGCACCCGTCGCCGCAGGAACCTTCTCGTTCCTGCAACTGTTCCTGCAGGCCCACATTGTGGTGCAGCTCGTCATGGCCGGCCTGATGATCGCCTCCATCTGGTCCTGGGCCATCGTGGTGGAGAAGTTCTTCGCCTTTCGGCGTGCACGCGCCGAGTCCGACCGCTTCGAGCACATGTTTTGGTCGGGTCAGTCGCTCGACGAGCTCTACACCACGCTCTCGCGCACAAAGCCGATCACCATGGCGGCGCTGTTCGTTGCCGCGATGCGTGAGTGGAAGCGCTCGGTCGAGGGCAACATCCGCGCGCTCGGCGGCATCCAGCTTCGCGTCGAGAAGGTCATGGACGTCACGATCAGCCGCGAGATGGAACGCCTCGACCGCCGGCTCCTGTTCCTCGCGACCGTCGGCGCGACCGCGCCCTTCGTCGGTCTCTTCGGCACGGTGTGGGGCATCATGACGAGCTTTCAGGCGATAGCGCTGTCGAAGAACACCAACCTTGCCGTCGTGGCGCCGGGCATCGCGGAGGCGCTGTTTGCGACCGCGCTCGGCCTGCTTGCCGCCATCCCAGCCGTCATCTTCTACAATAAGTATTCGGCCGACAGTCAAGCCATCAGCCACCGGCTCGAGGCGTTCGCGGACGAGTTCGCCGCCATCGTTTCGCGGCAGATCGACGTCAGAACTTGAGACTCTTCGGATTTGGGAAGGTTCTAGGGCTTAAAGAGAACCATGGCTGCTAGCATCAGGGCGACTCCTCAGGCTGCGGGCCGGCGCCGGCGCTCGCGCCGCCACGCTCCCATGAGCGACATCAACGTTACGCCGATGGTCGACGTGATGCTCGTGCTCTTGATCATCTTCATGGTCGCGGCGCCGCTGTTGCAGGTCGGTGTGCCGATCGAGCTGCCGGAGGCCAAGGGCAAGCAGCTGCAGTCGAGCAAGGAGCCACTAGCCATTACGGTGAAATCCGACGGCAGCGTCTACATCGGTGAGACGCCGGTGCCGCTCGACGAGATCGCGCCTAAGCTCAAAGCGATCGCCAAGAACGGCTATGACGAGCAGATCTTCGTGCGCGGCGACAAGGGCGTCGCCTATGGCATCGTCATGCGGGTCATGGGTCGCATCAGCGCGGGCGGATTCCACAAGGTCTCCCTCGTCACGGAAGTGGAGGATGGAGGCTAGGGCGTGTTTCGCGGGTTCCTAACCTCGTTCGTTGGCCATGCCTTGCTGCTCGGCTGGGCCCTCATTTCGCTCCATCGCACGCCGGAGCTCATGCCCGACACGGTGGCGATCGAGGCGACGATCATCACGCCGTCGGAGCTGACGCGCTTAAAGCAGGGCGATCCCGACGCGAAGGTGCTCGAGGCGAAGGCCAAGGAGGAGGAGAAGCCCGACCTCTCCAAGAAGGAGGCCGAGAAGCCCAAGCCCGTGACCGAGCCGCCGCCTGCCGCGCCGCCACCCGAGCCGCCGAAGGCGGAGGAGGCCAAGCCCGAGCCACCCAAAGCGGAAGAGCCCAAGCAGGACGCGATCGCCGACAAGCTCGCAGCGTTGCCGCCGCCGCCCGAGCCCACACCAGGGCCTACGCCCGAGGACAAACAGAAGCTCGAGGAGAAGCTGGAGCAGGAGAAGAAGGCCGAGGAGCAGAAAAAAGCCGAAGAGAAGAAGAAGGCAGAGGAAAAGAAGAAAGCCGAAGACAAGAAGAAGGCCGAGGAGAAGAAGAAGAAGCTCGCCGAAGCGAAGAAGAAGTTTGATGCGGACAAGATCGCGGCGCTCATCGACAAGTCCCCGGACAAGCGCGGCGCCCCGCGCCCGGCGACCGAGCCGACCAAGCCGACCGACTACACCGGGCCGACGGCGGGCGAGCGTCAGGGTCACGACACCGTGCTCTCGGCACGCGAGCAGGACCTTTTGAAGTCGATGATCAACTCGCAGCTGCAGCCGTGTTCGAAGATGCCGGGCGGTGGCGGCGGCACCGACACGCCGGTCGTCAATGTCCGCTTTCAGTTGCGCCAGGACGGCTCACTCGACGGCGAGCCGGTACTGGTCGATCCGCAGAGCTCGCCGCTCTACTCAATCGCGGCGGACGCCTCGATCCGCGCGATCAAGCAATGCGCGCCGTTCCAGTTGCCGGCGGATAAGTACGGCGCCTGGAGCACGGTCACGTGGGAGTTCGACTGGCCCGTCATCCTCGGGCTCGTGCAACGATGATCTTGAATTGGGCGCGGCCCAGAAGCGAAGGTTTGAACGAAATGGTGCACGACACTTTCAGACATCCGAACTTTCGCTTCGAGACGCAAACGGGGCGAGCGCTCGCGCTGATCGCCGCCCTTCTAACGATGCTCGCAGCCGCGCCGGCGTCCGCGCAACGTCCCGACGACAGTTACAAGGGGCCGACGCAGGGTGGCGGGCTCGACGGGCAGCTCCGCGAAATGTCGCCGCCGCCAGCCGCGCCGGGCCCGGGGGTGCGTAGCCGCGATACAGTGGTTCCGGGCGGCGGTCTGCAGGGCCGGCAGACGCAAGGCACCATCGCGCCGATCCCAATCGCCATTCCGGTATTTCTCGGACCCGATCCTAAGCTCGCAACCGATGTCGCCGACGTCATCACTGCCGACCTCGATCACTCGGGTCTGTTCCAGCCGCTCGATCGCGCCTCGTTTCTGGAGCAAGTGCGCGACGTCAACGCGGCGCCGCGCTTTCCCGACTGGCGCGCGGTGCGCGCGGACGCACTCGTCGTCGGCAACGTCGGCCAGGCTGCGGACGGACGCATCGTCGCCGAGTTCCGTCTCTGGGACGTCGCCGCGGGGCGCCAGCTCGCCGGGCAGCGCTTCGCGACGAGCGCGCAGAACTGGCGGCGCGTCGGCCACATCATCGCCGATCAGGTCTATCAGCAGCTCACCGGCGAGAAGGGATATTTCGACACCCACGTCGTGTTCGTGGACGAGACGGGTACCAAGCAGCAGCGCGTCAAGCGTCTCGCGATCATGGACCAGGATGGTCAGAACGTTCGCCTTCTGAGCAAGGGACAGGAGCTCGTGCTCACGCCGCGCTTCAGCCCGACGAATCAGGAGATCACCTTCATGTCGTACACGGGCGATCAGCCGCGCGTGTTTCTCCTGAACCTCGAGACGGGGCAGCGCGAGACCGTCGGCGACTTTCCAGGCATGACGTTCGCGCCGCGATTCTCACCCGACGGCCAGCGGGTCATCATGAGTCTTGCAGAACGGCGGCAACTCGGCGATCTACGAGATGGACCTGCGCAGCCGACAGAGGCGGCAACTCACGCCAGGTACAGCGATCGACACGAGTCCGAGCTATTCGCCCGACGGCCGTCAGGTCACTTTCGAGACGGACCGGGATGGTGCCCAGGAGATCTACGTGATGAACTCCGACGGCTCAAATCCGCACCGGATCAGCGGCGGCGAAGGTCGCTACGCGACGCCGGTCTGGTCGCCCCGCGGCGACTACATCGCCTTTACCAAGCAACTCGGCGGCCGCTTCCTCATCGGCGTCATGCGCCCGGACGGCTCGGGCGAGCGCGTCCTGACGGAAGGCTTCCACAATGAGGGGCCGACCTGGGCGCCGAACGGCCGCGTGCTCATGTTCTTCCGGGAATCACCCGGAGCCGAAGGAGGCCCGCGAATCTTGTCGATCGATCTCACGGGCTACAACGAGCGCAACGATTCCCACCCCGGCGTTCGCCTCCGACCCCGCGTGGTCGCCGCTCCTCAATTGATACTCGGCCAAAAGTAATCAAGCCGCTGAGCGGCTCAATCGAGCTCCCCGGGGGAGTTGTTTTTCGGCGTAGTTTCATGCTCTTCAGAGTGAGGTCTCGACTACACACAAGCATCTGCGGAGGCCTTGGAATGGCGTGGCATTTTCGCATCTACCAGCTTGGAAAACTGAGGGATAACTGCCTCTGTTCTTGATCAACGGAGGCCGCGCCAGTACGCCATTACATGGCTAGTGCCGAAGAAGCATCAGGAGAAGATACCATGCAGGGTGTGAAGGGGCTGATCGTTCTGTCAGCAGTCGTTGCGGCCGTTGCTCTGGGCGCGTGCCGCCGTGAAGAGCCGGCGCCGTTGAAGCTCGGTGCTGATCTGCCTGCCGCCACGCAGCCCGCTCGCTAAGAGCAGGCGGCAAGGCCAGGACAACATAGGAGAAAATGCTATGAAGAGTGCAATCGTACTCGCCGTCGTCGTCGCTGCTGTTGCTCTTGGCGCTTGCCGTCGTGAAGAGCCTGCTCCGCTGAAGCTCGGCGTGACCGTGCCGGCCGTTGGGCAAACTCGCTAACGGTACTGCCAACTCAACATTCAGGAGATTACGATGAAGGGGGCCATCCTCATTGCGACTGTTGTCGCTGCTGTCGCTCTCGGCGCTTGCCGGCGTGAAGAGCCTGCTCCGCTGAAGCTCGGCGCCGACGTTCCGGCCGCTACGCAGCCCGCTCGCTAACCCGAGCACTGCGGTTCCTCCTTGGTGTTAAGCCAGGGAGGCCAGATATCAGGACCGAGGTGTCGACGCGGAAGCGTCCACCTCGGTCTTGGTTTTTTGGCGTTGGTTGGGTCCTGGCGTGCGCCAGAGGTCGGTGCGCGGATGTTCGCGCTCGACGGTCGCGCCCGAGCGGCTCCGGAATGCACCTCGACGCCGGTTAACGCTTAACTAGGGTCCGCGTGGCTCAATCATGGCGATGCCGTGACTCTTTGGGGCCGAGGCCCCGTTGGCCACATTTTCGCACGAAGCCTCGGATAACTCGGCATTTCAGCTGGAACTGTTACCCTGGTCTGATGTTGAGTAGTCGAGACCGGTGACGAAGGGGATTTAGCTCAATGGCCGCCTCATCTCTGTTCGCCCGCGCAACGCGCCTGCTTGCCGTCGTGCTCGTGGCTGGCGCCGTCGCGGCCTGCGCCAACGACCAGAATCAGGCCAACTCGCAGCTCACCGGCAAAGACGGCTCGGTGACGCCCGGGACGCATCGCGATTTCAGCGTCAATGTGGGCGACATCGTCTATTTCACCACCGACAGCAGTGAGCTGACGCCCGAGGCCACCGCTACCCTGCAGAAGCAGGCCGTCTGGCTGCAGCAGTACCCGCAGTACACGGTTATGATCGAAGGCCACGCGGATGAGCGCGGCACGCGCGAGTACAACATCGCGCTCGGCGCCCGCCGCGCGACCACGGTGCGCAATTTCCTAGCCCAGAACGGCATCAACGGCTCGCGCGTCCGCACCATCTCTTACGGCAAGGAGCGCCCCGTCGCCGTCTGCGACGACATCTCCTGCTGGTCGCAGAATCGCCGCGCGCAGACCGTGCTCAATGCCCGCGACGGTGCCGTGGCCCAGGGCAACTAGTTTCGGCCCCTCGTTTTTCTAGGATCGCTGTCGACCGTTTCGGCGCCTGGTGCAGGGCGACGCTCGTCGTCTGAGCGACGCGCATTGCAACTCCTCACCACACCCCACTTTTCGCGCTTCCGAGGCAAAGTTTGGCCGCATTGGCCGCGCAAGACATTCCCATCATTTTAGCGGGTTGCAGCCACGAGGACGCGTTATGTCTCGGCCTGAGGTCGGATCGGGCAGGCGCCGCAGCGCGGTACTCGTCGGCGCGCTGCTCCTGGCCCTCGCGGGGCTCGATTCTATCTCGGCAGCCCGTGCCTTCCCCACCCAATCTGCCGCGCCCAGCGACGAGGCAGGCTATGCCGACGCCGAGCGCGACAACTCCGACGCCGCGTCGGACGAGGGCTGGGGCCAATTGCCCGCCGACGGCGAGGGCACCTATGGACCCGAGCAGCGCGCGCAGGAGCTTTATCTCGACGGCCTGGAGAAGCTCGGTGGCGGCCACCGTGACTGGGCTCAGACAACCTTCGAGGCCGTGATCGCTCGCTTCCCCGATTCGGCCGCCGCGGGTCTTGCCCGCAGCCGTCTCGGCGACCTCTACCGCGGCGCACCGGCCGAAAGCGCCGCCGCCCCCGACGCGTCCCAAGTCGCCGCACCTTTAGCCTCTCGCGCCGCCGTTGCCCCGTCACAACCAGCGGCCACGCCCGGGCGCGGTCCCGTCTGGGAGCAGGAGCTGCGCCGCAATGCGCCGATCCAAGCCAAGCTGCGCGGCGAGGCTGGCGACCGCATCTTCTTCTCCTCCGGCAGCGCCGAGCTCGGCACGCGCGCGCGCATGGCGCTCGCCGCGCAGGCGCAGTGGCTGATCCGCTGGCATGAGTTCGAGGCCGCCGTGGAAGGCCACGCGGACGAGCCCGGCACGGATGAGGAGAATCTTACCCTGTCGCGGCAACGCGCAGATGCCGTGCGCCAGCGTCTCATCGAGGAAGGCGTCGAGGCGGCCCGAGTTTCCGTGGTTGCCGCCGGGCGCACGCAGCGCGTCGCCACCTGCACTGCGCCCGACTGCAGCCCGCAGAACCGCCGCGCGGTCACACTCGTGTTCGCGAGCGGGACGCGCGCGCATCTTGGGCTTGCGGAACCCGCCACCGCGGACGCCTCGAGCGGCCGTCCGGCCGCGTTGGTGCCGGCGAAAGCGGTTGAGACTCCGGCTGTCCCGCAGCGGGTTGGCGTGACGCGTTGACAAGGGCGTGCCAAGCGATGTTGGCTGCGCCAGCGCCTTGCATACCGGCTAGAATTTTGTCCGTGTGGCGTACCTTCAACCTGACGATCGCAGATGGGAACCGACACCTTGCCGATTGAGCGTCCAATCCGCCTCGCGTTCGCCGCGACGATCCTCGTATCACTTCTCGCGTGCGCGCCCGCTCTCGCCCAGTCGGCGCAGAAGGCGGCGCAGCCGGGCCAGACACGCCCACAGACGAAGGACGCTGCAGCGGCGCCGACGGCGCCTTCCGGTGACGCGGCGCTGAAGCAGCGCGTCGAGCAGCTCGAGGAGCAGCTTGTCGACATGCAGGTCGTGGTCGGCACGCTCGAGTTGCTTGCCCGCAACGGCGCTTCGCCCTCTCCGCGCAAGGACGGCGAAGGCGTCGCAGACGGCGCCGACAGCCTGCGCGTCGATGCGCTCGAGACGCAGGTTCGCGCGATGGCAGCCCAGATCGAGCAGCTCTCTCAACAGGTGCGCGCGCTCGGCGGACAGCCGAAGCGAACGGATGCCGGCGCAGACACGCTGCCTCCCGATACGCCGCTCGCGAAGCCAGGCCCTTCAGACGCCGCGCGCTTCGGCTCAACGACCATCACGGCAGGGACGGGCGACGCCATAGCCGACGTGACCGACAGCGAGCAGCCCGCGCCTCCCGGCCAACAGCCGCCGCTCGCTCAGCAGCCTCCTGGCAAACCGACGCCCGACACGCCGCCGCAGGACGCGATCGCGGCCGCCACGCCGCTTGGGCCCCCGCAACAGCCGGGCGCGACCGCCGGCAATCCCAAGCAGCTCTACGAGACCGCCTACGGCTACCTCATGCAGCGTAACTACGCGGCGGCGCAGACGGCATTCGAGGAATTTCTTAATCGCTACCCGAAGGATTCGCTTGCGGGCAACGCGCAATACTGGCTGGGTGAGGCGCATTTCGTGCGCGGCGAGTACAAGGCCGCGGCCGGCGCGTTCCTGAAGGGCTATAAGGACTATGCTGGCAACGCGCGGGCAGCCGACAGCTTGCTGAAGCTCGCCATGTCACTCGACCGGCTCGGACAGAAAGATGGCGCCTGCTCGTCCTACTCGGAACTTTCGACGCGGTTCCCCGATGCGCCCGACAACGTCAAGATGCGCGCCAAGTCGGAGCGGCAGCGGATCGGATGCCCCTAAGGCCACCGCGGCGCCGCCGCTCAGGGCGCGGCCGATCGACGATTCAGAGACCGAAGCCCTCTTCGCATCCCTTGCACCCTTCGCGACCCTGATCCTTGCCGTCTCGGGCGGCGCCGACAGCATGGCGATGCTGCACCTCGTCGCGCGCTGGGCGAAGCGCCACCCGAAGCAGGGCCGCAAGCTCGTCGTTGCCACCGTCGATCACGGGCTGCGGCCGCGGTCGCGTAGCGAGGCGGAATGGGTCGGCGAGACGGCGAGCGCGCTTTCGCTCGCGCACGAGATCCTCATCTGGCGGGGGCCAAAGCCCGCGACCGGCGTGCAGGATGCGGCGCGCGACGCGCGCTACCGTCTTCTCTCGGAGCTGGCACAGCGCTACCGGCCGTCGGGCCCCGTCGCCGTCGTGACCGCGCACACCGAAGACGACCAGGCAGAGACTTTCCTCATGCGCCTTGCTCGCGGCAGCGGCCTCGACGGGCTGGCGGCCATGAGCGCGTCGCGCTCTCTCGATCGAGATGCGGACTGCCGGCTGGTGCGGCCGCTGCTCGCGGTGGCGGGTGCGCGGCTTGAAGCCACGCTCCAAGCCGCGGACCGTCCCTGGATCGAAGACCCTAGCAACGATTGCGACCGCTTCGAACGCGTGCGCTTGCGCAAAGCCGCGGCGGCACTGTCCGAGCTCGGGCTCTTGCCTGACAAGATCGCGCTGAGCGCGGGACGCCTCGCCCGCGCGCGCGCTGCCCTCGACGTTGCGGCGGCGGCGCTGCAAATCGCCGCCCGGCTCGATCTGCAGGGCGGCGTCTACGCAAGCCTCGATGTGCAGACGTTTCTGGGCGCGCCTGAGGAGGTGCGCCTGCGTCTCCTCGCACGCTTGATCACCGCTTTTGGCGGGCGATCCGAGCCGGCCCGCCTAGCAAAGCTCGAGTCGCTTCTAGCGCGCCTCGCCGGGCCCGAGTTTCGGTCCGCGACGCTCGGCGGCGCCATGGTGGTACGGCGCGAAGACGAGATCCACGTTTTCCGCGAGCCTGGTCGCTCAGCCCTTCCCGAGATCGAGCTTGCGCCAGGGATGAGCGCCGAGTGGGACCGGCGCTTCCGCGTCATGGCCGATCGCGAGCTCACCGCGCCGGTGGTCGTCGCAGCACTAGGCCGCTCCGGCTTTGCGCGGCTGCGCCAGCAACTCGAGCGAGCGCCGGGAAGACCCGCACGCTCCATCACGACCATCCCCGTGCGCGCCGCGGCGACGCTGCCCGCCTTCTGGCTGGAGGGGACTCTGCTCGCCGTCCCTGCATTGGCCGGTCAGCCGTGGTCCGCCGCGGCCTGGGGCAACCAAGCCCGGCTCTGCTCGTCGGAATTTCTGTGGTAGCGCCATATCGCGCCTTGTTTGCGAGCTATAGTTGCCTGTCGGGTCACCATTTAAGCCAGATGCCTGCTGCGCTCGGCCGCATCCTTGTTAAGGTCCTGGGGAGCCACATGCGTGTAACTTGGCAATAACCGGGCCCACACCTATGTTAACGGTGAGCTTCGGGGCGGCGCATCGAGCGATTCCAAGATCTCCGCCGGCGCGCAGCCGGGCTCTATAGGGAACGCAATGAACTCGAACTTTCAAAAGCTTGCCATCTGGGTAGCGATTCTCGTCCTGTTGGCAGCGCTGTTCAATCTGTTCAACAATTCGACCCCGAGCCGTCGCGGCAACGAGATCACCTATTCGGAATTCCTGACCGCCGTCGATGCCGGCAACATCAGCGAGGCCACGCTCGCCGGCAACCACATCTACGGCACGATGCGCGATGGCGGCACCGCTTTCTCGACCTATGCCCCCCCGCAGGACCCCACCCTCGTCGAGCGGCTGCAAAAGAAGGACGTGAAGTTCCGCGCGCGCCCCTCTGAGGAGGACGTGCCCTCCATCATGAGCATGCTGCTCAACTGGTTCCCGATGCTGCTCCTCATCGGCGTGTGGATCTTCTTCATGCGCCAGATGCAGTCGGGCTCCGGCCGCGCCATGGGCTTCGGCAAATCGAAAGCCAAGCTGCTGACCGAGCGGCATGGCCGCGTCACGTTCGAGGACGTCGCGGGTGTGGACGAGGCCAAGAGCGACCTCCAGGAGATCGTCGAGTTCCTGCGTGATCCGCAGAAGTTCCAGCGCCTCGGCGGGCGTATTCCGCGCGGCTGCTTGCTGGTCGGGCCTCCGGGCACCGGTAAGACGCTGCTTGCCCGCGCCATCGCTGGCGAAGCTAACGTGCCGTTCTTCACGATATCGGGCTCCGATTTCGTCGAGATGTTCGTCGGCGTCGGCGCTTCCCGCGTGCGCGACATGTTCGAGCAGGCGAAGAAGAACGCGCCTTGCATCATTTTCATCGACGAGATCGACGCGGTCGGCCGTCATCGCGGTGCGGGCTTGGGCGGCGGCAACGACGAGCGCGAGCAGACGCTGAACCAGCTTCTCGTCGAGATGGACGGCTTTGAGGCGAACGAGGGCATTATCCTCATCGCCGCTACTAACCGCCCCGATGTGCTCGATCCAGCCTTGCTGCGCCCCGGCCGCTTCGACCGCCAGATCACGGTGCCGAACCCGGACGTAGCAGGCCGCGAGAAGATCCTGCGTGTGCACATGCGCAAGGTTCCGGTGGCGCCCGACGTCGATCCCAAGGTCATCGCGCGCGGCACGCCCGGCTTCTCGGGCGCCGATCTAGCGAACCTCGTCAACGAGGCAGCGCTGCTGGCTGCGCGCCGCAACAAGCGCCTCGTGACGCAGATGGAGTTCGAGGATTCCAAGGACAAAGTCATGATGGGCGCGGAGCGCCGTTCCATGATCATGACCGAGGAGGAGAAGCTCGCGACCGCCTATCACGAGGCCGGCCACGCGCTGGTCAACATCAAGGTCATCGGCGGCGACCCGCTGCACAAGGTGACGATCATCCCGCGCGGGCGCGCTCTCGGCGTGACCATGAGCCTGCCCGAGCGCGACAAGCTCAGCTACTCCAAGCAGTGGTGCGAGGCGCGCATCGCCATGTCGTTCGGCGGCCGCTGCGCCGAGCAGGCCATCTACGGCAAGGACCACCTCAACACCGGCGCGGCGAGCGACATCATGCAGGCGACCGAGCTTGCCCGCCGCATGGTCACCGAATGGGGCATGAGCGAGAAGCTCGGGCCTTTGCGCTACAATGAGAACCAGCAGGAGGTCTTCCTCGGCCACGCCATCACGCAGCGGCAGAACATGTCTGAGGACACCGCCAAGCTGATCGACGAGGAGATCCGCCGCATCGTCACCCAAGGCGAGAACACGGCGCGCGAGGTCGTCGGCCGCGCACCGCAAGGAGCTCGAGGCGATCACGCAGGCGCTGATGGAGTACGAGACCGTCTCCGGCGAGGAGGTGTTGGCGTTGCTGCGGGGCGAGAAGATCGTGCGCAAGTCGGACGACGATGCCCCGAAGGATCAGCTTGGCTCTGCCGTGCCGGCATCGGGCAGCCGCCTGCGGCCCCGCGGAGAGCCTGGCACCGGCGGCATGGAGCCCCAGCCGCAGGCCTGATTCGAAATCCCTTCCCGCCAGCCGGCAAAGGCTGTAGATGCGGCCGCGGATCCTTCCGCGGCCGTTCCATTTTACGCGGAGGCTCCATTTGCAGGATCCTCCTCCCATGCAGCGCGCAATCTACGTCCGGCCCGTCGGCATCTTTCCCGCGCCTGTGGGCGAGGACGGGGAGAACGCCTGGAGTGGGCTGCCGCTCGCCGGACAGCCGTTGCGCTTTGCCACCATCGAGATCGTCGAGCGTGAAGGCGCCCGCATTATGCGCCGCCTCGCCTCCGTCGGCGACGCCTTCGAGCGCGATTGGGGCCGCTACACGCTCGAGGCCTCATCGCTGCATGGAGGCCATCACCGCCCCGCGCGCGCGCCTTGCCGGGCTAGCGCTCGATGTCCCGCGCATCATGGGCATCGTCAACGTAACGCCCGACAGCTTCTCGGACGGCGGCCGCTTTTCATCCGCTCAGGCCGCGGTCGATCACGCTCTGCGGCTCGCCGAGGAGGGCGCCGACATCCTCGACATTGGCGGGGAATCGACGCGGCCGGGAGCCGAGACGGTGCCGGTCGAGGAAGAGCTTACGCGCGTCATGCCGGTGATCGAGGGCCTGCGCCCGCGCACGCAGGTGCTGATCTCCATCGACACCCGCAAGGCCGAGGTCATGCGCCGCGCCGCAGCCGCGGGCGCCGACATCTTGAACGATGTCTCGGCCCTGACGCATGATCCTCAGTCGTTATCCGTCGCGGCAGAGACCGGGCTGCCGGTGATCCTGATGCACGCTCAAGGCGACCCCAAGACCATGAACGAGAGCCCGCGGTACGGCGACGTGGTGCTCGACGTGTTCGACTTTCTCGAATCTCGCATCGACGCGTGCGTGGCGGCTGGCATCCCCAAAGCAAAGCTCGTCGCCGATCCCGGCATCGGCTTTGGCAAGCACCTGCACCACAACGTTGCTGTCATGGGCAACCTGGCGCTCTATCACGGGCTCGGCGTGCCCATCCTGCTCGGCGCCTCGCGCAAGAAGCTCATCGACCACATTTCCGATGTTCCGCAGGCGAAGGATCGTGTGCCGGGGTCGCTCGCCGCGGCGCTTGCCGGAATTGCCCAGGGCGTGCAGATCGTGCGGGTGCACGATGTCGCCGCGACGCGGCAGGCACTCACCGTGTGGCGTGCGATCGCTCACAACACGAACAAGGTCTAGACATGGAGGTGGTCTACAAGCTCGATGCAAGAGATGGCGAAGGCTGCGCCGCATGATCGAGCTCACGTTTCGATACAATCCAGACCACCTCAAAACCTATCAAAGGCTCGCGTCGCATCGGGTCGAAGCAAAGAACACCGACTATGTCGCCGAATGGTGGCGCTGGATGCTGCTGTACACGCTGCTCGCCGGCGCCGTGCTCGCCTGTGCCTATCTGGCTTTTCCAGAGCTGACCGGGCGGCCCTTCGCCCTGCTGGAATTTGTCTGCGGCTTCGTTGGCGGAGTAGCCGTCAGCTTCGCAATAGCGTGGCGGCGCCATAAGCGGCTTTCAAGCAAGGTGGTGAAAGCGGACGGCCCGACAATGTCTGAGCATCACGTCAGTGTCGCCGAGGAAGGGATAAGATCGAGCAGTCGCCTCATTGATCACGTCTACCGCTGGTCTGCTTTCGAGGGTGTGACGGTTCACGACGGGGTTATTGTCCTGTGGACCGAGCCTGGAGCCGGCGCACTCGTGCCGCGCAGCGCTTTCGCCGACCCGGAGGCGGAAAAGGCGTTCATTGACGCCGTGCGCGGCTATATCGCCGATGCCAGAACCCATAAAGTCTTGGGCTAGGCCCGGCTGCCGCAATCCCCAATTTTCGGCCCAGTTAGTGCCAAATGTAACCTGTGCAAATAGTATTTGAAGTGAGCCAGCCCCCTCTTGCCGGCATAGTGATAACAGTGCGTTTACCATGCCGGGGGCGACGAGGCGCAAGCACGCTTCCGGCAAGCGAATCTGCAGTAATTGAAGCGCAGACTCCACGACGAACGAGCCACGGGGGCACCCATGTCGCGCCGCTACTTCGGAACCGATGGAATTCGCGGCCTCGCCAACACCTCGCCGATGACGTCGGAGGTGGCGCTGAAGGTCGGCATGGCCGCCGGCAAGATCTTCCAGACCGGCGGCAACTACCGCCACCGCGTGGTCATCGGCAAGGACACGCGCTTGTCGGGCTACATGCTCGAGGCCGCCTTGATGTCCGGCTTCACCGCCGTCGGCATGGATGTATTCCTGCTCGGGCCCATGCCGACCCCCGCCGTGGCCATGCTCACGCGCTCGCTGCGCGCCGACCTCGGCGTCATGATCTCCGCCTCGCATAATCCCTTCGAGGACAACGGCATCAAGCTGTTCGACGCGGAAGGCTACAAGCTATCGGACGACACCGAGCGGAAGATCGAGGAGCTGATCGCGGCTGACACTGCCGATCTGTTGGCACCGGCCGAGGCGATCGGACGGGCGACCCGGGTCGAGAGCGCGCAGGAGCGCTACATCGAGTTTGCCAAGCGTACGCTACCGCGGGAATTGCGCCTCGACGGGTTGCGCATCGTCATCGATTGCGCCAACGGCGCCGGCTACAAGGTGGCGCCCGAGGCCCTGTGGGAGCTCGGCGCGGAGGTCGTCAAGATCGGCGTCGAGCCCAACGGCCGCAACATAAACGACCACTGCGGTTCCACCGACCCCGACGCCCTCATCGCCAAGGTGCGCGAGGTGCGCGCCGATATCGGCATCGCGCTCGATGGCGACGCCGACCGCGTCGTCATCGTCAATGAGAAGGGCCAGATGGTCGACGGCGACCAGATCATGGCCGTCATCGCCGAGGCGTGGCACGCGCGCGGCAAGCTCACGGCGGGGGGCGTGGTCGCCACCGTCATGAGCAACCTCGGGCTCGAGCGCTACCTCAAGGGCATAGGGCTGTCGCTGGTGCGCACGCCGGTCGGCGACCGCTACGTCGTCGATCAGATGCGCAAGCACGGCTACAACGTCGGCGGTGAGCAGTCCGGCCACATCGTGCTCTCCGACTTCGTGACGACGGGCGACGGCCTGGTGACGGCGTTGCAGATCCTCGCCGTCGTCGTCTCCACCGGCAAGACCGTGAGCGAGGTGACGAACCGCTTCGAGGCGCTGCCGCAGGTCCTGAAGAACGTGCGCTACGCCAGTGGGCGCCCGCTCGAGGACAGCCGCGTCGTGCGCGCCATCGACGCCGGCAAGGCCAAGCTCGGCGAGGGCGGGCGCCTCGTTATCCGCCCCTCCGGTACCGAGCCCGTCATCCGCGTGATGGCGGAAGGCGACGACGAGCACCTCGTCTCGACGGTCGTGGGCGATATCGTCGCTGCCGTACGCGCCGCCGCAGCAGCTTAAGTCTCGAAGGTCCGACTCGACTGCCATGCGTTGCGACGCGCAGTGATGATGCGCGCGCGGCCGCTCGTAGCTAGAAACCTTTCGTTCACACTTGTGGCGCCGGCCTCGCGTCCGCGCCCTTGCTTGCACGCGCTCGCGCCCGTTTCAAAACGAAACGCCGATTAAGCGCTCTTTAAATCTTCTCGCTCATATTGGTCTATGAGCACGTTTCGCGTTCGCCAGACGAAGGCCGCGTTGAGTCTGCGGCGGACAGTTTTGAAAAGGGACGTATCATGAATACCAATCGCGGTTCCTACTTGCTGGGTACTGCGCTCGGGTCAGCTCTCGTGCTTACCTTGTGCGTCAATGCCCATGCAGCGGACATCTACCAGGCTCCCCCCGAGCCTGCCTACGAGGCGCCTCCTCCTCCCCCCCTCGACCGAGGCATCTACATCAAGGGCTACATCGGCCAGGCCAACCCCAACGTCGGGAGCATCCACGAACGAAATCTCCAGACACCAACAACCTTCAGCGTGTTCGACAGCGAGATCAAGAGCTCGCCGCTGTTCGGTCTTGGCATCGGCTGGCAGCACAGCCACTGGCTGCGCTTCGACCTTACGGGTGAGTACCGAGGCGACGCCCTGTTCGTCGCGCACGACAGATACTCAGACCTGTCGCAGCGAGCGAACTGGGCTGCCACGAACGAGTACACGGCCGACATCCAGAGCTGGCTCGGCCTCGCCAACGCCTACATCGACATGGGCAACTGGTGTGGCTTCACGCCCTACGTCGGCGCCGGCATTGGCTTTGCCACCTTGTCGGTCAACGGCCTGAAGGACGTCAACGTTCCGACTAGAAGCGTACCTTCTACGGCGAGGACCACACCAACACCAACTTCGCCTGGGCGCTGTACGCCGGCACGAGCTACGACGTCACCCCGCAGATCGCGCTGGATCTCTCCTATCGCTACGCCCAGCTTGGCAACGCCAAGAGCGGCCCGGTCACGGCCTATCGATCGGCGCGAGCCTCCTACAGCGGCGTGTTCATCAAGGACATCACCTCGAACGACGTGATGCTGGGCTTCCGCTACAAGTGCCAGCAGCCGGCCCCGCTCTACGCCGTGAAGTAAGACGTCTGCCGGCAGCGCCCCGCAGCGCGGCCGGCAGCACCACAAGCTCCTGCCGGGCCCGAACTGTCTTTCGGGCCCGGCAGTCTCCGGCCTCGACCCGTCGTCCCGGCCGCCCCCGAGTTCTCAAGTTCGCTTTCCTGGTTCGATTACGCGTGAGGCAGGCGCATTCCGCCCGCAAGGCCTCTTGGAGGCGCGGGTTGTTTGTTCTCCCGTCTTTGGAAGCGGCCGGCCGGATCAGACTTGAGACGAGGGGTGAGGCTCCGGCTTCCCTCGCCGTCGCTAGAGGGACCGATGCAGATGAGACGGACACTGACGAGTCTTTCGTTCGCCCTGGCGCTCAGCGCCGGTGCCCTGACACCGCCTGCGCAAGCCGCCGACTTCGGCCGCGGTCTCGTCTACGGAAACGGCATCGAGCCCGTCGGCGCCCCCACCCCGGTTCCGGCCCCCATCCCCGTGCCGGTCTACGAGCCCGAGTGGTACTTCCGCGCGGACTTCGCCGCCGGCTTTGGCTCCCAGCCCTCGATCACCACCACCGGGACGCCGTTCGCCGCCAGCACCATCGGGCTCAGCCCGAGCTGGCTCAGCGAGAATTTCGAGCCCTCCTTCACCGGCGGCGTCGGCGTGGGCTACGTGTGGGGTGCCGCCTTCCGCACGGATTTCACCGTCGACCTCCATTCCATCATGACTGCCACTTTCGACGGCACGCAAACCTACAACAGCGGGGGCGTGCAGACGCTCACCGTGCAGGACAAGACGCGTTTCATGTCCACGATCCTGCTCATGAACGGCTACTACGACATCCGCACCGGCACGGCCTTCACGCCCTATCTCGGCGGCGGCGTCGGCTTTGCCGTCAATCAGTTGACGCGCTCGAGCAACTCCACCGATACGGGCCCGACTGGCAATTTTACGGTGAGCGAACGCACCACGCGCATCAAGTTCGCCGGAGCGGCCATGGCGGGACTGACCTACGACATCAACAGCGTCGTGTCGCTCGACGTCGGCTACCGCTATCCTCTTCATCGGCGGTGACCGACAAGGATCTCGCCATCAATGGCGCCGCTTCAGACGTGGCGGTCGGCAACATCAGCGAGCACCAGATCCGCGCCGGCTTCCGCTTCTACGTCGATTAAGAAATAGCGCGCCGCAGCGCTTCTTCCCGCGGACCGCTTCCCGTTGCCGCTTCCCCTTTGGGCTCGCGCGCTCTAGACCGGGCGCGCCGCACGGCACCTTGCCGCGGCTAGAACCGACCCCGAGTCCATGCAAACCTTGAAGCCCAGCGAGCGCCCTCGCAATCCGAACTTCTCCTCCGGCCCGTGCGCCAAGCGCCCCGGCTGGACGCCGGACGTGCTGCGCTCGGCGCTGCTCGGGCGGTCGCACCGTGCGCCTGCGGCACTGGCGCGGCTCAAGCTCGCCATCGACCAGACCAAGGCGCTCCTCGAGCTTCCTGCCGACTACCGCGTGGCGATCGTGCCGGGATCGGACACCGGGGCCTTCGAAATGGCACTGTGGACCATGCTCGGCGCCCGCGGCGTCGACGTGCTGGCGTGGGAGGATTTCGGCAAGCGCTGGGTAGGCGACGTCGTTGCTCAATTGCGGCTTGCGGACGCCCGCGTGCTCGAAGCTGACTATGGACGCCTGCCTGATCTTGGCGCCGTCGATTTCGACCGCGACGTGGTGTTCACCTGGAACGGCACGTCCTCCGGCGTGCGCGTTCCGGGCGGCGACTGGATCCCCGCGAGCCGCCGCGGCCTGACCTTTGCGGATGCCACATCGGCTGTGTTTGCGCAGGCGATCGACTGGAGCAAGGTCGACGTCGCTACCTTCTCCTGGCAGAAGGTGATGGGCGGCGAGGCCGCGCACGGGATGCTGATCCTGTCGCCGCGCGCGGTCGAGCGGTTGGAAAGCTACGCGCCGCCGTGGCCGCTGCCGAAGCTGTTCCGCCTTACGCACGACGGGCGTCTGCTCGACGGCCTGTTCGAAGGCGTAACCATCAACACACCCTCGATGCTGTGCGTGGAGGACTACCTCGACGCGCTGGCGTGGGGAAAAAGCATCGGCGGCCTGGCGGCGTTGCGCCGGCGCGCGGACGCCAACGCAAAGGTCCTGTTCGATTGGGTCGAGCGCACGCCATGGATCACCAACCTCGCCATCGATCCGGTCACGCGCTCGAATACCTCGGTCTGCTTGCGCTTCGCCGGCTCCGCGGTCGTTTCACGCGAGCAGGAAGTCGCGATCTGCCGCCGCATCGCCGCTCGGCTCGAGGAGGAAGGCGTGGCGCACGATATTGGCGCCTATCGCACCGCGCCGCCCGGCCTGCGGGTCTGGTGCGGCTCAACCATCGAGAAGCACGATCTGGAGCTGCTTACGCCCTGGCTCGACTGGGCTTATTCCGAGGCGGCGGCCTCGTTAACCTAAGGGCTCTGCGTGGGCGCCCTGCAGGCGCCGATCGCCTTGATTGCCCGTCATAATTCAGACGCGAAACGACCCCACTCGTCATGCGTTCGCTCCGGCTGCAACAGCCATTAGAAGCAACGCATGGGGGAAGAACGATGCGCACCTCGATCGCGATCGCCGGTGTCCTGGCGACGATCTTAGCGGGCCGCGCCCTAGCCGAGGACGTAGCCGCAACCTCGCGCGTCGATGCCGTCACCGTGTTCCTGTCGGGTGCCGAGGTGACGCGGGCGGCCCGCCTCAACTTAGAAAAGGGCGACCACACGATCGTGTTCAACGATCTGCCCGCTGAGACCGTTGCGGGCTCCATCCGCGTCGACGGCAAGGCGACCGGCAAGCTCGACATCGAATCCGTCGACACGCAGCGCCGCTTCATTCCACGCGCGGATCAGGCGGCCCTGCAGGCCGAGCGCAAGAGCCTCGAGGACGAGATCGAAAAGCTGCGCGACGATCGCACTTTGGCGCAGGGTCAGGAGGACGGCGCGGAAACGCAGAAAAAGCTTCTCAGCAATCTCGCCGAGCTCCCCGCGCATTCTGACGATCAACCGGGGCATCCAACGCCGGCGACCGACTGGCCGCAAGTTCTCGGGCTTATTGCCTCGGGCATGGCGGACGCGCAGCGCAACGCGCTCGACGCTCAAGTCAAGAAGCGCGATCTCGACCGCAAGATCGACGATCTCGAGAAGAAGCTCGCCGCACTTGCGCCCGCGCGCACGGAGCAGACCGAGGTGAAGGTGCACGTGATCGCGGCGGCACCGCTGGAGGCGGACCTCTCCGTGCGCTACCAGGTCCGCAACGCCGCGTGGACGCCCGGTTACGACGCACGGCTGGCGACGGGCTCCAAGACCACGCCGCCGCGGCTCGACCTCACGCGTCGCGCCGAGATCAGGCAGCACACGGGCGAGAGCTGGGACGACGTCGCGCTACAGCTTTCGACGACGCGGCCTACGGCGGACGCGGCTGCGCCGGACCTGCATACGGTCACAGTCGATTTCGAGGAGGCGCCCAAACCCGTCGCCGCGATGGCCCCTGCGCCTCAAGCTTTGCCCAGCGACGGAAAATTTCGCGCGATGGCACGCATGAAGAAGGGCGATAACGACGAACTCGCCGCGGGCGAGGCCGCCCCCGAAGCGCCCGCTCCCGTCGACATCGGCGAGCAGACCGCGGCCGTCGAAGCAGCACCCTTCCAGGCGATCTTCGCCGTTCCCAATCGCCTCACGATTCCCGATACGGGCGAGGCAAAGCGCGTGCTGTTGCAGCAGGACAGCCTCGAGCCGGTGCTCACCGTGCGCACGGTGCCCAAGGTCGACGCCAAGGCCTACCTCTACGCCAAGCTCGTGCTGCCGAAAGGCTCGCCGCTGCTCCCGGGCGCCGTCTCGCTGTTCCGCGACGGCACTTTTGTCGGCACCGGTGCGCTGCCCGTTCTCTCTCCCGGCGAGGATCACGAGCTCGGCTTCGGCGCCGACGACCAGGTGCGGGTGCGTCACGCCATCTCCGATGAGAAGCAGGGCGAGACCGGGCTCATCTCGTCGGCCAAGACCGACAGCCGCAACTTCCGCATCACGGTCAAGAACATGCACGAGCGCGCGGTGCAGCTCGTGGTGCGCGACCAGATCCCGGTCTCCCAGAACCAGGATATCAAGGTCGATATCGTCGGGCCCACGTCGCCCACGAAGAAGGACATCGACGACAAGCGCGGCGTCATCGCCTTCGAATCGAAGCTGGAGCCGGAGGAGGAGCGCGTCATCGAGTTCGGCTATCGGGTCACCTGGCCAGGCAGCCGCGCCATCATCTACCGCTAGCCCTGCTTAGCTCCAGTCACGCCCGCGGGGGCTCCGCTTTCGGGAATCTGCGCTATAACGGCCCTCGCCCCGGCTCGACCGGGGCTTTGGCTGCGAGGCGGGTCTCAAGATGGCGAATGTCGCGGTGGTCGGCGCCCAGTGGGGCGACGAGGGCAAAGGAAAGGTCGTGGACTGGCTGTCGGAGCGCGCCGACGTCGTCGTGCGCTTTCAGGGCGGCCACAACGCCGGCCACACGCTCGTCATCGGCGGTAACACCTATAAGCTCTCACTCTTGCCCTCGGGCGTCGTCCGTCCGGGCAAGCTCGGCATCATCGGCAACGGCGTCGTCGTCGACCCGTGGGCGCTGTGCGACGAGATCAAGAAGATCGGTGCGCTGGGTGTCACGGTGAGCCGCGACAACCTGCGCGTCGCCGAGAACGCGGTCCTGATCCTGCCGCTGCACCGCGAGCTCGACGTCATCCGCGAGGAGGCGGCGGGCCCCGCCAAAATCGGCACCACGGGACGCGGCATCGGGCCGGCCTACGAAGACAAGGTCGGGCGGCGCGCCATCCGCGTGCAGGATTTGCGTAACCTGACGACGCTCGGACCGAAGGTCGACCGCATTCTCGTCCACCACAACGCGCTGCGTCGCGGGCTCTCCCAACCGGAGATCTCCAAGGACAAGCTGATGGCGGAGCTGGCCGAGATCGCGCCCAAGATCCTGCCCTTCATGGACGTGACCTGGGATCTGCTCGACCGCGAGCGCAAGGCCGGCAAGCGCATCCTGTTCGAGGGCGCGCAGGGCGCTCTCCTCGACATCGACCACGGCACCTACCCCTACGTCACCTCGTCGAACACGGTCGCCGCCCAGGCCGCCACCGGCTCCGGCGTGGGCCCGCGCGCGGTCGGCTATGTGCTCGGGATCGCCAAGGCCTACACCACGCGCGTCGGTTCCGGCCCGTTCCCGACGGAGCTGCACGACGCCATCGGTGAGCGTATCGGCGAGCGTGGACGCGAGTTCGGCACGGTGACGGGGCGCAAGCGCCGCTGCGGCTGGTTCGATGCCACGCTCGTGCGCCAGACGATCAAGGTGGGCGGCATCGACGGCATCGCGCTGACCAAGCTCGACGTGCTCGACGGCTTTTCCGAGCTCAAGGTCGGGGTCGGCTACAAGCTCGACGGCGAGCGCATGGACCGACTGCCCGCCGGCAGCAACGCGCAGTCGCGCGTCGAGCCCATCTGGGAGACGCTCGAAGGCTGGTCGCAGTCGACGCGCGGGGCGCGCAGCTGGGCCGATCTGCCGGCGCAGGCGGTCAAGTACGTGCGCTACATCGAGGAGCTGATCGAGTGCCCGGTGACGCTGCTGTCGACCTCGCCCGAGCGCGAGGACACGATCCTCATGCGCGATCCCTTCGCCGATTGAGCCACAAGGCTCCCTAACGCATGAATCTGCCAACGGTCTATTAGCGGATGTTCCGCCCCCGTTCCGGCGGCTGGCCAGAAAGCTTGGGCGTTTCCGGGGGACTTGAAGTTTTTTTTGGGAGCCCTGGAACCTTGGCCTTTGCGGCGGGTTTTCCAGCACGACACGCGCCTCGGCCCTCCCCTCCCCAAACCCCCTCGAGGCGTGGGTCTTCCAAGAGGGCACCTGCCTCCGCCACGGAGATGGGTGCCTTCTATTTTT
>CAVUWX010000005.1:0-133853 GCA_963745205.1 uncultured Alphaproteobacteria bacterium | reverse complement strand
CGGTGCGCACAGCCTCAAGCAGCGGCTGGCCCGTTGGCTGCTCATGATGCGCGACCGCAGCGACGATGACGTACTGGAGATCACTCAGGACCTGTTAGCCGAAATGTTGGGCGTCCAGAGGCCAACCATCACGAATGCTGCCCACGAGCTCGAACTTGCAGGTTTGATTGAGCGCGGTCGACGCCAAGTCACAATACTTGACCGGCAGGGGCTCATCGAAGCCTCTTGCGAGTGTTACCAATTGGTTCGAGAGCGCATGGCCCATCACCTTCCCAAGACATACCCATAAAAAAGTTAGCAAACTCAGGTTGTCGGTAATGTATATTACCGACAACCGCATTTTGTCTCGCATATGATGGGTGGGAATGCGGTCCCCCGTGGTCGTATTTTTTGAGCGGCGGACGAAAATCCGTTTTCTGAAGGTGCGCGGCGACCATCGATGCGAGATTTAGACCCTCTGGATCTGGTCGAGACGATCCGTGAAGGCCTGCTCGTACTCGAGCCGGACCTCACGGTCCAGTTTGCGAACCGATCCTTTTGCGACACATTCGCAGTGACCCCAGAGGATACGATTGGCCGGAAGTTCTTTGAGCTCGGCGATGGACAGTGGGATATCCCAGAACTGCGGTCCTTGATCGAAGCCATCCTTCTCGAACGTGCGACCATCGAGGCATTCGAAGTGGATCGCGTCTTCCCATCGATTGGGCGACGGGTGATGGTCCTCAATGCACGCAAGGTCTTTCGGCCCGGCAACCACACAAGACAGGTCCTGCTGGCTATCGAGGACGTCACCGATCGCGTGAGACTCGAGCGCGAGCGTGCGGCCGCGCACGAGCGGATCGCGGTGCTGCTGCAGGAACTCGGGCACCGCATCAAGAATAGCCTGCAGATCATCGGATCTATTGTCAGTATCGAAGCACGTGCCCATAAGAGCGGCCAGGGCAAGGCGGCGCTCGAGAGAGTGTCCCATCGCATCGCGGCTGTCGGGCATCTCTATTCCGTGCTGGGCAAAGGCGATACGGGTGAGGCAGTCGATGCGACGATCTATCTTGAGGCGCTGTGTCGCGACCTGATCGAGTTGGTGCAAAAAGAGGTTGGCACCACCATCACACTCAAAACCGATATCGAGAGCAGTCTCCTGCCGCCCGATCGCGCGATTCCCCTCGGACTCGTTGTGAACGAGCTTGTGACAAATGCGGTCAAATACGCGTTTCCGAATGAGAAAGGGGGCACCGTCAAGGTGACGCTAAAACGTGCGCCTGGGAAGCTTCGTCTGACTGTTGCCGATGACGGAAAAGGTATCGATCCGCGACGTGCCGATTCTGGGATTGGCGGCCGATTGGTCGAGGCATTCTCCCTCCAGCTCGGCGGCTTAGTCGAGCGGCAGAGTGGCAACGATGGGACGATCGTAAGTTTGACAATGCCGTGGGACGAAGCCTCGTAGGAACCTATCCATATCTCTGCGGCCCACGGTGCACACAACTACCGTCTGCGCAAAACGTACTCGACCAGTCACCCGGCATCTCGGTTCGGTCTAATCCAAGCATAGGGAGATTCTAGAATGAGAGTTGGGACCATCATTCTCATCATCTTGGTGATCGCATTGCTGGGCGGCTTCAGTGGGATTGGGAGGCGGCCCCTTCTACGGCACGGGCTACTACGGCGGCGGCGGACTTGGCCTTGTGTTGGTTATCGTGCTGATCTTGGTTCTGCTCGGCAAGCTTTGAGCCGAAGAGATCATAACCCCCGCCCCAACACCAATCACCGGGACGGCGACGGTGGATGTCCGTCCGAGTTTCCAAGAGCTCTAAATCTTCTAGTCGTGCCCTCCATTCGCCCACGATGCCAGCATCCAATCGTATTTTGTTGCATTGACATCGCATGGTGTTGCGCTCCCAACACCAATACCTTCACCCTAAATCTGCGATCTAACGCGATGCCGCATCCGAGGCCCTAAAAGCGAGAATTGAGCCGCTTAAAATCCCTGATCTTTCCCTGATATTCCCTGCTCGGACCGAAAAAATTCCCTGTTCCTGCGCCTAGGGAATTTCGTCAGTAATGCATTGAAACACTGCGCGTTTTCGCGACGTCAATCGCCTGAAAACCGCCGATTTTTGTTGAATTTCCCTGTTTCTTCCCCGGTGAACAGGGAATTCGCGTGTGGAGACGAGTTCGCACCAGACTGCCTGCACAGCCAGCGACTAAGCTATTGATATAGCTGCTTATTTATTGTCTTTGCGGTTCGAAATTCCTCCGCGAATACCGCGCCTTTGCGACGTCCGCATTCGATCTCCCGGCTTACAGAGACCACTGTTCCCGACAATCTGGCGCCGAAAACGCGATATGGTCTCTCGGGCCCGTTTTCGGCCCGTCAGATGTGCAGCATATCGGGTGAATTTCGCGGCGTTAGGCGGCGAATCCGAGGACCTGGCGCTGTGCGTGCCAGTCATGCGGCAGGTCCTTGGAAAGCTGCACGAGCCGTGTCGCTGATAACTCGACGGGCTGCTGGCCCACCAGGATGGCGCGCACGATTTCAGGCGAGAGATAGGAGAGACGGACGAGGACTGTCAGATAGTCGCGTCTCACTCCGAGCCGAGACGCCATGGCCTCGATGCTGTCATCGGGGCCAGCAAGGAGCATGTTGCGTGTAGCGATCGCTCGGGCGATCAGGGATGCAAGGCCGTCGTCGATCTTGTTCGCAGAGCCATCTCCGATCACGAGCCGAGTTCCCTTTCCGGCCCGGCGAAGTGTAGCGACGATCGACAGGACGGCCGGTTCGACAGCGGTCTTGCAATCTGTCTGCTTAGGCGTTGCGTCGGGCATTACACTCGACACGACAGCCATTCGATTGAGCCACACTGAGATCTCGGCATCTCCGACCTGGACCTGCTGGACCAAGGATTTCACGAGCGCGCGAAGCTCAAGTGATGCAAGTGTCGTCCATCGCTTGGCCAGCTTCGCGGATCGGTCGAGCACTGCTCGTTGCATCGAGGCCTCAAGGCCGAGAGGAGCGATCGCCTCGCCAACCTCTTTTTCCGAGGCGAAGAGCGCGCGCAGACGGTCGAGCACCAGCCCTTCGATGTCGCCTGCCGGAATCCGCCGACCGTCGAGATGCTCGGTACGACTGCCCGTAATGAGCGGCGCCGAGACATAGTATCTATAGCGCTTGCCTTTCTTGACGGCATGGGTGGGTGACATGCGGTTGCCGTCGCTATCAAATATCAGACCCGAAAGCAGGCTAGGTGCCTCGGCGCCTACGGCCAGTGAGCGCTCGCGGCGTTTGGTGGCAAGCTTGTCTTGGACAATCTGCCAGAGTTCCGCATCGACGATGGCATCGTGCTGGCCGGGGTAAACGTTGTCCTTGTGCGCGACCTCGCCCCGATAAAGCCGGTTCTGCAGCATCAGGTAGAGCGCGCCGCGCGAGAACTTCTGACCGCCCGCGAGCCTGCCGCCCGCCCCTTCGCGACGCTTGCTGCGAATGTTCCGACGGTCAAGCTCGGTCCGGAGCAGCGCGACCGAGCCCAGCTCCGCATAACGTCGGAAAATCAGGCGAACGGTTTCCGCTTCGGCCGGGTTCACCACCAGCTTTCGCTCGTGGACGTCGTATCCCAACGGGACCGTTCCTCCCATCCACATGCCCTTGGCCTTCGACGCCGCGATCTTATCGCGAATGCGCTCGCCGGCGATCTCGCGCTCGAACTGGGCGAACGACAGCAGCATGTTCAGTGTCAGCCGGCCCATCGAAGTCGTGGTGTTGAACTGCTGGGTCACCGACACAAATGAGGCATCGTGCGCATCGAGGACGTCCACAATCTTGGCGAAGTCGGCGAGCGAGCGGGTCAGCCGGTCGACCTTGTAGACGACCACGATCTGGACCTTGCCTGCCTTGATGTCGGTGAGTAGCCGCTGAAGAGCTGGCCGCTCCATCGTGCCGCCCGAAAGGCCTCCGTCGTCGTACATGTCGGGAACGGCGACCCATCCGGCGTGCCGCTGGCTCGTGATGTAGGCCTCGCAAGCCTCCCGCTGCGCGTCGAGCGAGTTGAATTCCTGCTCGAGGCCCTCATCGGATGATTTCCGCGTGTAAATCGCACAACGGACAATCGCGCCGGACTTCGGACGGTCAGGCTTCCGCATGTTCCCCCTCCGCGTTCTCGGCAGATCTACCTGCGCGCTTTCTCAAACCGAAAAACCGCGGCCCAGACCAACGGGCCCCGGTGATCTCGCGTGCGATAACCGTAAGCGACCTGTAGCGCCGTCCATTCCATTCGACGCCGTCGGCATGGACGAGCACGGTATGGGTCACACCACGCCATTCGCGCACAAGCCGCGTACCCGGCTTCAAAGAGATCGGTGGTGTGGGCTTTCGTGCATCGCCAGCTGTCGGCTCGACATTGCGGGTGCTCCAGCTTGCGCAGGATCGACTTGGAGAGGCCGCCGAGCGCCCTCTCTTGAAGCTTGTAGGTGATCGCCGCGGATCAACAATTCTCGCGACAGCCGCATGGGCGGCGGCATCCGATGCAGCCGCCGCCATTCCCTGCGCAGTTCGAAGATCGTCAAGTCTCCGAGCCGATCGAGCTCTGGCGCAATATCGACCGCTGGCTTGGACATGTCAGCGACCGCGACGCGTCTCGATACGATAACGGCGAACGTCGCCACTCAACTTTGATGACGTCAGCGCGAAACCGAGCTTCTTCTTCACTGTCCCCGCCAGGAAGCCACGCACGCTATGCTGCTGCCACTTCGTCGCCTGCATCATGTCTTCGATGCTGGCGCCCTCCGGTCGACTGAGGAGAGTCAACAGGCGCTCCTGCTTGGTGACGCGCTCTTCGCGTTGTGCCTCGGCCGGCTTCGGCGGTTTCGCGACGGCTGGGGGGCTCTGGGGTTTTGCCGCGCCTTTGCTTTTTCACCGCTTGCACGCGGGGTGGCGACCGGGCGCTTGGACTTGGTTGAGGTCTCGATCGTAGCTGTTGACATGATGTCGGGCTCCGTTGGTTCGCGGCGTCGTGATTGACGCTCGCACCACCCAAAGCCCCGCGATTTGCGAGGCGAGCCCTGTGACTGGCCGCAGTTCTGGACTGCGGGCCCATGACCACACCAATGCGTCCTTTGCGGCAGAAGTCCAGTCGGTTATCGACGCGCGCGGCGCAACGTTGAGAGCTCAGTTAACGTGCCTGTGGGCTACTGCGACGGCTGGTCCTGACCCCAAAGCGGCCCTATCAAAGGCGGCGAGCCCGTCCGACTCGACGTCGGGAAGAACAGGTGTGAGGATGCGCCCGGTCGGAGCGCCTCAGATGCGCATGCTCGTATCGATCGACGACACGGATAACCTTGAAAGCCGCGGGACGGGCTACCACGCCCGCCGACTGGGCGGCCTACTCTCGGAAAAGTCATTGGTCCGCCTCAGGGGCATCAGCCGGCACCAACTCTTTGTGCATCCCGATATTCCTTACACCTCGCACAACAGCGCGCTCTGTCTCGACCTTGACTGGTGCGGCGGTCCCCGTCCCCTTTCGCACCTAGCGCGTATCACACGCGAATATCTCGCCACTCAATCGGCCACCGGGTCGGACGCAGGTTGCTGCATCGCTTCCTTCGATGAGGTGAGCCCGGAGGTGGTGGCGTTCGGTCAGCGGGCCAAGGTGGCCGTGCTTGATCAAACTGAGGCACGTGGCCTTGCGCGTCGCACCGGACTCGTTTTGGAGGGCGTCACGGGTGACGAGGGCGGCGTTATCGGGGCGCTTGCGGCAGTTGGCCTGCGCAAGAGCGGGAATGACGGACGCTTCGTGTGGGTAAAGGGGGTGCGTGAGCTCAATGGCGTGACCACGGTCGCCAATTTGCTGGCAACCACAGGTATCGATCTGATCCAGCCTTCGACTGATGAATTGGTCGACGGAGCGGAGCGCATTCGGGTAGAACCTTGGCCAAGGCCGGTTTTGCTAAACGACAAGGCCGTTCTCCTCGTAGTGAGAGGAAGCTGTGACGATTGCGAATGGCGGCTCGTCCCGCGCGAGGTTGTCAAAGAATATTGAGCTGGTCGGGCCGCTGACGCTGCCGAGACTAGCTTTCCTGGTCGCTCTTGGTGTGCTGACCATCGTTCTGCACGAGACGTTTCATTACCCCTTGAAACTTCCGGGCCACCATGGCCTTGAAGGCATGGCGCTGGTAGCCCTTGGCCGGCTATCGTGCACGAACCGCTGGGCGGCCACTATCGTTGCCCTCTCCACGGCCGCGACTGCGGCTGCGACGGGTGCTGAGCACGATTTAGCGTCGGCTGCCCTCAACATCGCCCCTGGCGTGGTGATGGACCTGGCAGTGCTGCTATTTTCCAACTGGCGCACCCAGCCGCTCGTTCTGCCGCTTATCGCAGGCCTCGCGCATGCGACGAAGCCTATCATCCGCTGGGGACTTGCCGAAACTATGGGGATGCACTTCGGCTCTTTGAGATCAGGCGTGCTCTTTCCCCTCGGCACGCATCTGGCCTACGGCTTCACCGGAGCGCTGATCGCAGTTCTGCTCTGGAGGACAGGGACAAATAGGCTATCCAAGCCCCGGTCCGGTGGGGACCGCGAGCCGCCGCATACGTCCATACCATAATGGAGACATTCTTCATTTGTGCTCCGCGCCTTAGAGTTTGGTTCTAAACCCGGCAAAGAACGTCCGTCCCGGTTCCGGGAAGCCGAAGGAAGTCTCATAGTTTTGGTCGAACAGGTTCTCGACGCGGGCAAAGAGCTGGAACGCGCCACCGCTGATGTCTTGTGTGATCCCAAAGTCGAGGAGGTGGTAGGGGGCGAGCGGAGGTGAGGACCTGCGCATCGACACCGAGGAGATCGGGGGCTGCGCGCTCGAACTCGACGGTAGCCTCGTTCACCTCTTCGCCTTCCCGCGCAACGTGAAACCTAATGAGGGAGTGGCCGCCTGAGAGAAGTCTTTCTTCGACGCAAAAGGCTGCGGCGCCATACGCGGCGCAGCGCATCAAGAGACTGACCTTGCGTCAGCACCAACCTGCCGACCCCTGGCAAGGTGGAAACCGCGAGAGCGGGATGCGGCCACGAACGTGGCAACCAAGAGGGGAGGATCGGAGGTCCTCCTCAGTCAACATCATGGAGGATGTGTTCATGTCCGACGACCTACTCCCGATAAAGACGCTGATTTCCAACCGTTGCGACGAACTCGGCCTGCGGGCGTCGGAACTGGTGCGACGCTGCGGCTACAAGAACATCTCCAAAGGCCTGCGGCGGCTTGAGAGCGTGCAACAAGGCTGCTTCAAAGGGAACGAGGCATTAATCCAGGCCCTCCCCACTGCATTGGAAGTAGCAGCCGACGTGGTGAGAGAGGCCGTCGAGTCAACGCAGCGCCAAATTCACGAGGCTAACGAGGCGGCATGGCGAGCCGCGTTTAGGCCGCATGCCATCATTCTCACCGAGAAGCAGCGACCCGAGCAGATCTTTATTGCCGCGATCATTGGCGTGGAGCGCCTATTGCGCGTCAACCTTGATCCAACTGAGGGCGAGGTGACCTACATCGACCAGGCGCTCAAGGGCATTCGTCAGAAGCTCGCGCGATGGAACTCGAAGGTCGATGTTTCATCTGTCGGCTTGGGTGACCTGCCGCTGCCTTGCTTTGGTCGACCCGTGGGCGTGATCGTGAACTACACGCCCGATCGCGCCCTCCGCTTCGATCTTAGCGGGCAGCCGATCGAGGCCTTCGATCACGCCCATCGCATCGGGGAGGCCCAATTTTTCCTAAAGGGAATGAGCCGACCGCTTTCACGAGACGAGCTCGACGCCTTCTTCGGCGGCAACAAGGCCGCCTGAGAGGCATCGGCAAGGCTCACTCGGCGGGGCAGCTCAATCCGCTCAGGTATCGCGCTGAAGCTGCCTGGGTGCTTTCAACCACCGACTTCGTTTCCAGCGGAGACATCAATGAACAATATCATTCCATTCCTGCCTAGCCTTACGCCTCCCATCATTCCCGAAGAGGAGGTCACGATTGCCAGATTGTCGAGCGTGCTTGATGCGGCGTTCTTCGATCACGGGACCGATGACGACGGCCATATCTATGTCACTGATGGGATCGAATTCCCCTTGTGGATTGAGCTTCTAAACAACCGCAAGCTTGTGAATCTTTTCACGTACTGGTCAGTGGACGATGAGCGCGAGGCAAATTGGCTCGCCCACGTGAACGATATGAATAGCAAGATAATACTGCCGCAGTTCTCGTATTGCAGGGGCTCCGTCTGGGGGGCCTATTGGATGACGTTCGAGGGAGGCCTCAACGTTCGCCAGTTCGTCAAGATGCTGCGTTTTTTCAGCGGTGCTTTTGCGGCTGGCGTGCTGAAGCACGAGGAGGAGAGCGCGAAGACTCCCAAGCCCAAGCTCGCGGTAGTGAAGCCATCGGTGTGATCGAGTCAGTATCCCTTCAGGGCATTCACGACCCTGCTTTGAGGTACAATGCCCAACCTTCGCGGACAGCTGAACATAGGACTCGGGGTCTGCAAGTCCCGCTGGAGCAATCAGACGCCACAGATCTGCAAAAACCCCACTTCGCAGGAGCTTGGGCAGCTCGCCTCGAACGGACAAGTCCGTGCAATTCTTGATGTCAGAGATGTTTATGCGTGGGACCCAACAACTGCCTTCCACGACGCTGTATTCAAAAGCTTGGGCCTCGATGAGACCGCGATCTACGCGATTATGGATGTGGATCGAAAGACGGTACGTGTTGTAAGGGGTTCGCAAGTGCAGGTATCACGCGCGAGAGTGCACCCATACATCAAGAAACTAGGATTCGAGGTGGTCGACGAAAACGAGAAGTTCTCGACCAGATTGTCGACCAAGGGGAAGCCGTAAGCGATGACAAAGCGATGACGTCGAAGGGCGCCTCCGTCGTCCCGAGCGTCTTTAATCACATTGCTGCAGCAAACCAAAGGCCGTGCCAGCCCACCATGCGGGCCGTGAACACGTCCCAGCGCCCTACCGACTTTCCTATTCCTTCGAGCTCGCTTGCAGGTCGTCCTTGACCTCAGCAGGAATGTTCGAAGTTGATTGCCCCAGAGCCTCGTCCGGCCTGGCTACTTTGCGGGTCAACTCGGAGCTTTTCTCCGCAACCTTCTGTCCGACCTCGGATGCCTTCTCTGTGGCCTTCTGTATAAATTCGGACGTCTTATCTGCGAACTTCTGACCTACTTCAGAGGCCTTTCCTGCGGCCTTTTGGAGGAGATCCGGCGCCCTATCGGCAATCTTCTTTCCGACCTCGGATGCTGTGTCTGTAGCTTTATGGCCGAGGTCGGAGGCTTTTTCGACTGCCATCTCAGCAACCTTGGATGCTGTGTCGGCAGCCCGATGCCCAAGCTCTGACGCCTTTTCCGCGGCCATGACTCCGATAGCCGCAGCGGTATCCTTCAAATGGTCAAGAGACGATTGCTCTGGCGCCTTGAAAAGTGGCGCCTGTGCCAAGTACGGCCGGGAAAGTTCAGCGACAATGCGGGGCTTACCGGGCGCCGCGAAATCGATCGACAGAGCGTTGAAGGGAATAGCAACAAGCTTCTTTTCTACACCGACAAAACCGCCGACTTCGACTAGCGCCGCACTTAAGTGGCCCTCCTTATCCATGATCAAGTCATCAATATCGCCGATTTTTTCGCCGGCTTCATTCACGGCTGGCTGGCCGATGAGACACGAGACGAGCATGTGATCGCGCGCGAGAGAGGTGAACATCGAAGCCTCCTACCTACGGCATCGAGCGTCGCGAGCATCCCACGCTCGCCGATGCGCCGCAAGCGGACCTCATTGCCGTTGCGGCGAGCCCGATGCTCGGGCCAAACTGACCGCCTCTAAGTAGCACTGGGTCCATGACAGCTTGGCCCACGGACGTATGCCGGACAGGCAGCATGTCTGCTTTTGGGTGGACATCGAACAACCTCAGCAGCACTCAACAACTTCCGCTTTTCCCAAAGCGGACTTCAGCGGCATGACCGGCCACCCTGTACCCGCTCCGCCCAAATCGGAGTCCTTTACCGTCGACCAGTTCAACGTGCTTCACAAGCCTTGTCGATGCACATCAGAAAGCAGCCTTTTTGCAACGGGAACGTCCAATCACTTGTGCCCCAACGAGCAGCGCAGTGTGGTTCACAAATATTACGACAAGCTTCGTTGACCACGAATGGCCGCGACTGCGTGATCGACTGTCGGCCTGGCGTGGGGCTCGACCAGTATCGGCTAGGTAGGCCCGACCTCGTCAGGTGACGCGTCGGAACTTTCCCAGATGCGCCATTAGTAAACGCAGGTGCTGCGCTCCACTCCAATGCGAAGAATACCAAGAGTCCGACCGTTGCGGCGGCGACGACCCGCAGCTCGACGCTCATGAGACACCTCCGTTCGCGACGGCAAGTGCCGCGACATCGCAATCATGCTGGCAAATGTTCCGCTCTGCTGTTCCTTTCGAAACGCCGCGGCTGTGCAATTCACATAGGCCCGGGCACTTTCACAGTAACTCACTGGCTTGGTGCAGACGGGCCCTGTAGCGTTTGTTTATGGATAAGCTCTCATACCACCGCCACCGCTATCCGAGCATCGTCATCCAGCTGGCCATCTGGCTCTATTTCCGCTTCGCTCTGAGCTACCGCGACGTCGAGGATATGCTTGCCGAGCGTGGTATCGACGTGTCCTACGAAACGGTCCGCCGTTGGGCATTGAAGTTCGGCGCCATCATTGCACGCAAGCTGAGACGGGGACGGTCTCGACCGGACGTGCGGTGGCATCTCGATGAAGTGTTTGTCGTTGTATGTCTGGCGTGCCGTGGACAGCGAAGGCGAGGTCCTCGACATCCTGGTTCAGCCACGGCGAGATCGCCAGGCGCCCCTCAAGCTGATGCGAAAGCTCCTGAAGAAGCACGGCGTCGCTCCAGCCAGCATCGTGACCGACAAGCTCGGATCCTACAGCTCGGCGCTGCGCGAACTTGGTATTGCGCGGCGACACGACACAGGTCGCTGGAAGAATAACCGGGCAGAGAATTCCCATCAGCCTTTGCGACAACGTGAACGACGGATGAAGCGCTTCAAGTCACCCGGATCGGCACAGCGCTTTCTCTCAATCCACGCCGCCGTCTACAATGTGTTCAACGTCCAACGCCATCTGATCTCCCGCCGAACCCTGCGCTCATTTCGCGCTCAGTCTATGCTGACGTGGCGCCACGCGACAATCGCAGCGTGAACCGTTGCGGCCATGCTCGTTTGGCCTGCCAATTTCGGCTTAACGTGACAGTGCCGCAGGAACTGCCTGGCTGCTAAGTTGGCGCGACACCACAACCAAACCTTCCCGCCCGTAACCTGAATCGGTCTACATGGGCTTGTATCTGTTTTGGCTAACAGTTTGCGTAGCAGCCTTTGTCCTGGTTTGCGTTTCGCTTTTCATTGATGCTGGGAACGGCGGCGAATGAAGTGGCGGGGCGAAAACGCGTAGTGGAAGGACAATGGGCCGGGGACGCAGGTGGCCAGGGTCATCGTGGTCCGTCGGCAAGTCATCCTGTTTCTACATCGTTCAGGGGGCGTCCAAATAGACGCAAGGGACAAAGGTGGGCGGGTAAAAGGGCACCGCATAAAACGCACTGGGGGTTGGACATGACAACGGACGCGACAAAGCTAATTCAGCACATTGATGAAATGCGTGCGCGCCTCGCCCAAACGGCTCACAGCGAGCGTTCGCTCGTCGAGTCCTTGGGGGATCAACTAAACCGCCTCGACCAAGAGGTCTTGCAGGGCATTCGAAACGTCGCCATGGGGCATGAAGCCCGGCGCGGGGCGATCCTCAATGAGCTGCAAGCTTTGGCAAGCAGCATCGGCACGTTTACGCCAGTGCGCGAACCAGTTGAACAAGTCGTCATATCGCAGGAGAACGGGCATCCACGCGCCCCCGCTGTCGGCGACTGGCGCCAAGCGACAAAGAACGTGAGCTACCACGACGAGTTAGAATCACTGCTCCGAAATGGCCGCCTACATGGCAATTAGCTCGCCGAGAGCTTGAGGCGGCCGCTGCGTGGACATGTCGAGCCGAAGGAACGCGACATTCATTGTAGATTTTCTTCAATGCAAGGATAGGAGCGGGGGCATGACGCAAAAAACTGATGGGGTTGACGGTGCATGGAGCAATGAATTTTTGAGTGCGGTCGACCAGGCCTGCGAGATGGCGATGGTTAGGTTGTTTGGCGGCATCAACGACGAGAAAATAAAGCGGGCACTCACGCAAGGGTTTTCCGCAGGTGTTGACTGGTGCTGTTCGGAACAGTTCGACGCCGACGTTGCAAAGGCTGCATTAGCGATCGGTCTAGCGCCCGAAGAAGCCGTCACGGGCGCGGTCCGGAAAACGGGTTGAGGGAAATAACGAGAACGGGGGACGCGATGACACGCGAAGATGTCGCCACAGAGCGAGCATTGAAAATGCACGATCTTGCGTTGTCAGTGGTGCGTTGGAAGGGCGTCACGAAGCTAGAGGGATCCACCACCGTTCTTGAGTACAGGTACAGGATGCTGTTGATCCAATACCGATCTGGCCAAGGCGCACTCGACGTGTGGTTTAACCGGCGGGTGCTCTCAGTCGAGCGTTTTGCATGGAAGCCGCAGATCATCCGCTACACGCCGGGTGACTGGGAGCACCACCTGATCAATGCAGCGAAGGTAGCCGCGTGATTTCGACTAACGACATTCGCGCACTAGAACTGTACGAGCTGGCTTTTAAGGTGGTTGAAGGTAGGGGCATCTGTCTCACCTTGCGAGTGACACCCTTCGAGGAATACAGAACTGAAACTCTGACTGTCCATTATCTGCCGAAGTCGGGCCATATGGAGGTCTGGTCCGGTCGCAAAGTGCTGACGATCGAGCGATATAGAGGAAATCTACGCGTGATCCGCTATTCGCCGGGGGAATGGGAGGACGAGCTCGAGGCGGTTGCGTCATCAGGCGCGACTACGAAGGGGTAACATGTGAGGTCTAGTGCACAGCTCATTCGCTACAGCAGGCGCCGAAAAATAGCGCTTGAAAAGCTCGCCAGCGAAGGCAAGGCAACCCGGCTGATGGACGAGGATCTGCTGATCGCGAGGGCGCTGCAGGAAGCGGAGCTTGTCCTTGTGATCCGCGACAACGATGCGATCATCACGCCAAATGGCCGGCGTCTTCTTGCAGGCGACGAGCGCGCGAAGAAGCCGGCGGGTTCCTGGACTGAGTGCGCGTATGTTGGAGGTGATGGGTACGCATCCTTCTTCTACTTCGTTGATCGACAAGGTGGTGTGATGCCGGCGATCCCATACGACGAGGAACGCAAGCGGCTCTTGGATCTACACAAGAAGGCAGGCGAGCTTGCGCGCGAGGAAGAGAAGGCACTCGCTCCGCTTGAGGCTGAGGCGAGGAAGCATCGGGAAGCGCTGCATCGTGAGTTCCCGGAGGACGGGTCGATGCACTGGAACGACATCCAAGGCTCAATGCGACGCTCGATGGAGCTGAGGGAGAAAATCGCGCCATTCGAAGACGCGATCCATGCGGCTCGTGAGCCGTTCAAAGTGCGTGAAGCGGAGCTTCACAAGGAGATCGACGCCATAGAGAAGATCACTGGCAGCCTGCGCACGGATAACGAGGGCCGGTGGCTGACGTGCGCGATCACGGACCTGCCGTTGCTCGAGAGCGATGAGGTGTCCGTCGTGCTCACATCCGCACTGCCAAAGGTGTCCCCATGACCGACAACCGGATTATCACGATCACCCTTTTCCTCGTCGGCATTGTGCCGTTCACGCTCGCGGGCGGGCTGCACGACGACACGACAATCTGGCCTTGTACGGTGGGGTTCCTGACGCAGGCCGGTGTCGTGCTCGGGTTCATCGCGCAGCGGCGCGGATGGTGGAAGTGGGCGCGTTGATCGACCGCGACCGCAAGATGCTTGAGCGGCTCGCCGCCGAAGGCAAGCCGGCGCGGATCCTCGATGAGGAACTTGGCTCGCGAAAGAGTTGGAACGGTCAGGAGTTGTGTTCCTCGTCGGCGCGTATGCGGTCATCACGCCGAAGGGGAGGCACCTGCTCGCGGATCTCAAGGCACCGAAAGCCAAGCCTCCCAAACCGCCGTCTGGCTTCCTCGAATAGTAGGGCGCCTCGATCCTGCCCGGGCTGATGGGGAGTGGCTGGAGAGGCGCCCCGGCCCCGAGGTGGGAAGGGGAGTTCCACCACTCGAGGCACGCCTAGTATAGCACCGCGCGGCGCCGCTGTTCGCGTTGTTAATCCTCGTCGCCGGGCGCCCACACGACCTGCTTGGTGCCGTCGCGCTCATCGAGCACCACCACGGGGGTCGCGGCTCGGATGAGTGCCATGGCTCGGGCTCGGGGCTCTCGAAATCGATCTGGCAGCCGTTCGGAAACTCGGCGAATAACATAGTTCACCTTTGGTTTCTCTATGGTCTCAAGATGTTCTAAGCAACTCACGACAATTTTACTATACAAGTCAAGCTCAGATGCCAACCACAACCCCTTTGATGCCATATTAGACATTGCTGGATACTCGGAAACCATTTCCTGAGCCGGCCCAATCCCAACAATTCGATGAGAGCGAAACCTAGCCGCGAGCTCGTGCTCCGAGCGGCGAGGGTCGGGCGAAAGCCCCTGATGAGCTTCTCGCCAGAACAGTCGGGCCCGGACGCGGTCAGGCAACCGCGCCGAGCCCTGCAACAACCATGGGATGTCGGCCATGATTGAAGCTACCCACGACCATTACACCGTCCGCGAGGTTTGGGAAGCCATCGCCTCGCGGTTCAAGCGCAAGCCGAAGCCGGCGCCGCAGGTGGAAGTCCTGCAGCCGGTGCCGACCTGGCAGCCGTCGCGGGAATTCGAGCGCGCCGTCGTTGCGGCGCTGATCCTCGCCGGCGAACCGGTGAACAACCGCAGGCTCGCAGAGCTGATGCAGTGCTCTCCGGGCGAAGCCAGTCGCCCGTGCGCAGCTCGAGGCGTCATACGGAAGCAGAGGCTGGGTCGGCAGGTGATGCTGTCCTTGCCAACTCACCACTAACTAGAGAGCCCCGGTCGCAAGCCGGGGCTTTTTTTGTGTGGGGCGAGAGAATACATGGGAGGACAGTTAACTAGTTCATTGATGAGAATTATGAAATCCGAATCTCGGAACGCGTCGCTTGAGACGGCTCTACGGATGAAGCGCGCGAAGGTTGCCGATCTCGAGTCCTTGATCAGCGAGCTTCAAGACACTGCCTCTGGCCTCGATCGCCAGATCAAGGCCGAAGAGAACCGCACCAAGATCGAAGACCCCATCCATCCAGCCTATTCAAACTTCGCCAAATCGGCGAGGCAACGCCGCGAAAACCTGCGGGTGTCTGCCGCCGTCCTGAAGGTGAAGCTCGAGGAGGCTCTGCGAGAGCGCGACGATGCGCTGGAGCAACTCAACCGCGCCGACGTGCCGGCACCGAGGCAAGCAAGGGTCGCGCGGCCGAGATCGCCCTCAACTAGAACGTAGCCCCGCCGATCCGAGCGGGGCTTTCTGTTGCGCTATAGCCGGTGCCTAGCTTTCAGGGCCCCTGTTTACCTGAGCCTCCGCCTGTGCCGTCACCGCCGTCCGAGTCACCCGCGATAGCGGGCTGCACAGCGACCGAAGCAATCGTCGCGACTGCTCCAACGACGACAAAGGCGAACGTGATCGCTCCGAGTATGCTCTTTAAGACTCATGATCGTGCCCCTCCTATTTGCTTGCAGCCCCGCAGACTTGCGCGAAATGGCCAGGCGGGACAATCCCTGCCGTGCGGAATGGGCTGTGCCCAATCACGGGTGGTCGAAGCTGAGCCGCAGTTATCCACTGCCATCGGCATGATTTGCGGAACCGCACCATCGCTGGACAGTTTTGAGTTCACCAGCCTGATTAGGCACGCCCCCCTCGAGCCGTCCCTCAAAAGGTCAGGCCATTTCAGGGCAACACCCCGGGTTGAGCGTCTGGTGTCGCCTCTCTTTTTACGTCTCCAGCTTGAACACTGCGAGCTGGCACTGCACGAGCGCGCAGCCGTCGCTGGCTGTACTGGAACCGAAACGATCGCATCGTTGTTGTTCGGTCACGCTGAATATCTGATCGCTCGGGAGGTCCATATATGCGCTCGCTGGCAGCACTCTTTGTCGGCGCCATATTGCTTTCCGGGGTTGCCCAAAGCCAAGAATATGCGCCGGGGTTTGGTCCGAACCCGCAGCTCCCGCAACCCGAGCACTCGCTCGTTCCGACAGTCAACATCGCGCCGGCCAAGAGTTGGCCCGCAGGTACTTCGCCCTCCGCCTCTAAAGGCATGCGGGTGACGGCCTTCGCCAAGGATCTCGATCATCCGCGCTGGCTCTATGTGTTGCCAAACGGCGACGTCCTTGTGGCCGAGACCGACGCTCCGCCGCGGCCAAAGGAAGGCACGGGCCTCAAGGCTTGGTTCATGAGCTTCTTCATGAAGCGCGCCGGTAGCACCAAGAAGGCGAGCCCCAACCGCATCACGCTCCTGCGCGATGCCGACGGCGACGGCGGCGCGGCCGAGATCAAGCGCACGTTCCTCACCGGCCTTAACTCGCCCTTGGGCATGGCGCTTGTGGGCGACGCCTTCTACGTGGCCGATACCGACGCACTTCTGCGCTTCCGCTATGATGGTGAGAATGTCTCCCAGGCCGGCGAAAAGGTCGCCGACCTCCCAGGCGGTCCCATCGATCACCACTGGACCAAGAACGTCATCGCCAGTGAGGACGGCAAGAAGCTCTACGTGACCGTGGGCTCCAACAGCAACGTCGGCGAGAACGGCCTCGACAAGGAAGAGGGCCGCGCTGCAATTCTCGAAATCGATCCGGCCACTGGCCACAGCCGCATCTTCGCCTCCGGCCTGCGCAATCCGGTTGGGTTGGGCTGGCAGCCGCAGTCAAAGCAGCTATGGACCGTCGTCAACGAGCGCGACGAACTTGGCAACGATGTACCCCCGGACTACCTCACGACCGTGAAGGATGGTGGCTTCTACGGCTGGCCCTTCAGTTATTTCGGCCAGCACATCGATACGCGCGTGAAGGAGCAGAAACCGGACCTCGTCGCCAAGGCACTCGTGCCCGACTATGGCCTCGGCGCGCATACGGCCTCGCTGGGGCTTGCATTCTATGATGGCAAGCTGCTGCCCGAGCATTTCCGGGGCGGCGCCTTCATTGGTCAGCACGGCTCCTGGAACCGCGATCCGGCCGCAGGTTACAAGGTGATCTTCGTGCCGTTCAAAGACGGCCAGCCGTCGGGGCCGCCAGAGGACATCCTCAGTGGTTTCATCGACGCCGACGGCAATGCGCGCGGCCGCCCCGTGGGGGTCGTCATCGACAAGAAGGGCGCGCTCCTGGTGGCGGACGACGTGGGCAACACCATCTGGCGCGTAGCACCTGCCTCACCTAAGCAGGCTCTGGTCCAGCCTTAAGCCAACGCGCATAGCCGCGTTGTTGATCGGACGGCGGGATTCAGGCGGCTTCGATGCCCTGCTCGGCCACTTGGGATGCGCTATCAAGCACTCCGCTCGGGACTGAGCCGCCTGAGGACGATGAACGTCGTTGATCGCCCTCTTTCACACCGTAGGTGTGATCAAGATAGGCGCGATCGAGGTAGTCCTGTAGCCAAAACCAGACGCCAGAAACCGTTGCTCCGGCTAAGAAGGCAGTCATCAGCCACCAAGCGGAAACCATCAGTTTTCTCCGAGCTCCAATTGATAAGAGCCCATCTTTTCCGCTCGACTTTGAACGGTGCCTGAACGTGCGCGAGCGCCCGGTGTTAGTGTGCCTTGAGTTTCTCGATCTCCCCCGCGGTGCATTCCCTGCCATGGGCCTAGATTGCGGAAGTGATCGGGCAGATCGTCAACCTGCCGTCCCGGCAGACCACGAACACGTGGTGGTCGGAGACGGAGCGGAGGGTTTGGTACATCGCCGGAAACGGGCGCGCTTACTTGATCTTTTCGGCGTCCGACGTGTTGGTGGGCTTACCGCTCGTGGGTTCGCCCTTCTTGAAGGCGGCCTTTGTGTATTTGTCGCCTTCCTTGGAGATCTTCGTAGTCCAGCCCGTATCCCACGTTATGACGGCAGCTGAGCCCTCTTCCTTCCAAGTGCCGGTCATGCCCTCGGCGGTTCGGTCGGCCTTTGCGGATCCGTCGCTGCCGAGTGTGATTTCGAAGGCCTTCCCGCTCGTATCGGTGACTTTCCAGGCGCCCTCGAACTGGCTGGCACCAAGACTAGCGAAGGTCGTCATGGTCAGGGCGAGAGCTGCCATGAGGATGGTAGTGGCGAATTTTTCGATCTTGTACATGGGGGTTTCCTCCACAGCGTTCTTCGCGCCGATATAACACAAGTGCCGCACCTCAGTTTGATCAAGGTCAAGTGCCGCTCATCGCTGAGGGCGTACACGTATGTCAACGCGCGCTACCGATCGGATTTACTGATCAACTATTGCTAAGAGCGCGCTAGGGGCTGGTCTCGGACGAGGGATCAGCCCTCGCCACTGCATCCTCAACCCCCTGGGGTGGGAGTGGCCGAGCTGTCCTGACCCAGCAAGCGGTCGGGCATGAAGGGCGACACCTGAGCATGGGTGTTGCCCTTTTTCTTTCTTAAGCCTCCGGCTTGAACACCGCGAGCTCGCAGTTCACGCGCACCGTAGTCGTCGTTATTCGGCAACCCCTTGCGGCCGCACGGAAACGTAGACGCGGCCCCTGAGCTTGGTGTTGAACTCGACCGCGCCCTCGACCACGGCGAAGATCGTGTGGTCCCTGCCGATGCCAACGCCCGTGCCAGGGTGCCACTGGGTTCCCCGCTGACGCACGAGGATATTGCCGGGGATGACGTGCTCGCCGCCGAAGTGCTTCACACCGAGGCGCTTTGACTGGGAGTCGCGGTCGCTGATAGCGATCAGACGACGGAACCACCGTTCGGCCGGCATCTCAACGCCTTTATCGACAGCATCGGCCGTTTGCTGACTCTAGGCCCGGAAGCACTTGAACCTGCCAGCGATGCGTCACATGTTGTTATTCGACGCTTTTTTGCGTTTGAGCAACAGCCCTCTCACACTCGTCTCAAGCGCAAGCGCACTCCGCGGCGGTTCCCATGGTCAGAGCATAGGCTTTAAGCCGCCGCTCAATCCAGGGAGGAACCAATGAAGCCCATAAATCCGAGCATAATCGCGGCACCCGCCGCAGCGAGGACACTTGTCAAGACAGCGCTTCTCTCCGGGGCACTCATGGCCTTTGCCCCTGCGGCCGTTCTTGCGGCGCCGCTGGAGAAGAAGGGATCCACGAGCTACACCTCGCACTACGTGTTCCATCCCTTGGGGACCACCGAACTTTCCGGCGTCGGTAAGGTCACCGCGCTGGAAATGGTCGGCACCACGGAGAACACCAAAGGCGAGCCGGCGTTCGACAAGTTGAAGGCCAAGTGCCACGCGATAAAGGTTGAGACAGGCGGCAAGACGTACTTCGACGGCGCCTGCGCCATGACCGACGCCGACGGTGATACTGTGTTCTCAACGTTCGATACGCGCGAACTCGACAAGGCGCAGCCGAAAATGGATTGCGGGACGCATTTCATCAAGGGCGGCACCGGCAAGTACAAGGGCATCACTGGGCTCGAGCCATTTGCTTGCGTCACGGTGCCGACACCGGCTGGTGAGCCGGCCGGCTCGTTCGCGATGGACATCCCGCACAACACGGTCTGGGAGATCAAGTGAGGAAAACCTCAATGCGTAGCCTGGATGCGCTCGTCTTCGGCAGCAACAAGAAGTCATCTTCCCGTCGCCGCTGACGTGGAGATGGCGTCAGGCGGCGAAGTCAGGGATCCGCTCAGTGCTCTATCTCGCGGGCATGGGTCTGCCGACTTGGGACCTTGATCGTTTGGGGCGGTACTTCGAGGCCTACCCGAGGATGAAGCTCGTGCACACACGAGTGCCGGTGCACCACCCGCTCGTCGTGCCGATGTCCAACAAGCAAGCCTGCCTGCAGGTTGCTGAAAGCGAGCGGGTGCGGGGCAACAAGGCTCGGTGCCAGACGATTGGGGTGGATTTCCTACGAGAAGAGGATACGGGCGACCTCGTACTCGCCACGCAGCTTCTGGTGACTACTTTCGACGGGCCCAAGAACAAGCCTTGGATTATCGGCGGCACTCCGACAACCGTGCCGGGGTGCCATACCTCGACGCACCGTCACGAGTGGAAGCCCTCGGGCCGCGACAGCGCCGTCTGCGTGAAGGTGCCCGTGTGGGTGATGGATCGCAGGCACTGGCGGCTGATCGGGAACCGGCTCGTTTACAGGTGGACCCAGTTGAATGGCGCATTGGGCGGCTAATGGACGACGCGCTGTACATGGTCTTTCTATGCACCGCTCTTGGGTGCGCGCCAGCCGATCAGCATGCTGGCTATCATCTTTCGCGGGAAGCCTGCATGCAGCGCGCGATTGGAGCCCGGCGTCAGCACAAGGACCAAGTTGCCTATTGCTATTCCAACTGCGGCGCTGAAATCGAATTCAGCGCGACAGGCGAAGACTAGAGGTTCACAGCATGGACGCCGCAACGCTCTACATGGTGCTGACGATGCAGGACGGGACGCAGACCACTGCGACCTTCAGCTACGAGACCGTGCGGGATTGCGAAGCGCACGTCGAAATGCTGCGTTTGGTAGAACGCGCCGATCCACAGTCACCAATCAGGTCGTATCGCTGCGAACGGCGCAGGGGCGCTTCCTATTACTTGACGTGCGACTGGCCGGCCGTATGCGGGTACGTTGGACCTTACACTCGCGAGGGCTGCTCGACGAGGCAGTGGCTGGTGCACATGCGAGACCGTGACCTCACTGCTCACTGCCACGAGCCTTACACCGACACCGACAAACCCGAGAAGATCCCGGATGGCTTCGACATGCGCGGGCAGCCGGGACAGAAGTGATGGACGGCTCCGACCGTAATTATGCTGCTTTATCTTTCTGGCTTATCGCCTGCCCCCCAACTGCTCGCTATCCCGCATCTTCGACACCGTGCGCGAGCCGCTGCTGGTGCTGGACAAGGACCTGCGTGTCGTCGCCGCCAGCCGTTCCTTCTACGAGACGTTCCAGGCCGATCCCAACGATACGCAGGGTCGGCTGCTCTACACGTTGGGCGACGGCCAGTGGGACATTCCGGCGCTGCGCACGCTCCTGGAAAAGATCTTGCCCGAGCAGTCCGTCATGAACGGCTACGAGGTTGAGCACGAGTTTCCCAAGATCGGCCTGCGCACTATGCTGCTCAATGCGCGAACGGTTTTTTCCGAGAGCAACGCGCCTACGGCTCTGCTGCTCGCCATCGAGGACATCAGTGAGCGCCGCGCGGTAGAGAAGGAGCTGGCGCATCTCCTGCGTCAGAAGGACCAGCTGCTGGAGGAGATGCAGCATCGCATCGCCAACAGCCTGCAGATCATCGCCAGCATTCTCTTGTTGAAGGCCAGAAACGTCCAGTCGGACGAGACGCGCGGCCACCTGCAGGAGGCCCACAAGCGGGTGATGTCGGTCGCCGCCGTGCAGCACCACCTTCAGGGCTCCGGCCGCGGCGAGCCGATCGCCGTCGCTCCCTACCTGACGAAGCTGTGCGAGACGCTGACGCGATCCATGATCGGCGAAAACCGCTCCATATCGCTGCAGACCGAGGTCAGTGGCGGAACGGTCGTATCCAGCGAGGCGGTCAGCATCGGCCTCATCGTTACCGAAAGCGTCATCAACGCCCTGAAGTACGCGTTTCCACCGAGCGCGACGGACGGCCGGATTGTTGTCGCGTACGACCCCAACGGGTCTGGCTGGACGCTGTCGATTGCCGACAACGGCGTGGGCAAGTCCACCGACGGCGCCAGCGAGGGTAAAGCTGGCTTGGGCACCAGCATCGTACAGGCGCTGGCCAAGGAGCTCGGTGCGCGCGTCGAGGTCGTGAGCGATCAGAACGGCACGAAGGTATCCATCACGCATGCGGCTGCGATACCGGCGGCCGATGCCGCTTGAGCGATCTCACCATCGCGGATTTCGGCGGGCGGAGAGATCACGGATATTGGGGTTGCGGGGGCGGCTGATTGGCTCAAGAGAGCCGTCCCGTGGGCGTTGGTAGAGCGCGCGTGCACGGGGCACGCGAGCGCTAAAGTCCTTGGAAGGTGGGGAGGATGTTGACGGTGGCAGGATGTTACAATTGAGTGGATGAGATCGATTTCGTTTTTCGAGAAGGTCGTTGCGTTGGTGATATTTCTGGGCAGTGCTGTTCCCCTGTACCTTGTCTTGAAAGTCATATTGTTGGGAGCCACGCTTTATGTGGCGTACTTCATTTTCGATTTTAGCGGAGGCACGGATGTCGATGCCTTCAGCGCTGGCACGACGTACATGTTGCTCATCGGGGCAGACTACGTCGGTGCGTTACTCGCTTCGGTATACTTGGCGAAAAAGGTCGAGGAGCGCGCGCGGCGCTCGCTCTTTGGTGCGTCGGTGTAGAGCGCGATGCCTAGAGCTCCTGGAAGTTCGGGAGGACATTGACGGTTGCGGTTTTGGTGAGTGTGTTGTTTTGCAGGTCGAGGCATTTGAGGGTGTAGATGATCTGCGTTGCGATGGGCTTCGAGCCGCAGCAGCGTTTGATCCAGATCAAACGGCCGTCGCCACTTCCGTTTACTATGAATGCGGGCGAGGAAGAGATGCCGTGAGCGACTTCTGTTATAGCCGACCGATGTTGAACCGGATCATTCGCCAAGCCGAGCTGATGGACCGCATGATGGAGCGCGTCGGCGTCATTCCGGCCGCGGCAGCTTGCATCGACAGGGGTATGGCCTGGTACGAGGCTCGCACCAGGTGCATCGCATGCTGCAGTGAGCGCGAATGCCGCGATTGGCTGGCACGCTCCGAGGCCGAGACGTCTTCGGAGGCGCCGGAGTTCTGTCACAACGCCGATTTTTTTCGACGTTGTGGACTTCTCGGAGCAATTGACGGCTCAGCAACGAGAATCCCGCCAGGCTCCGCTCGATAAGTTCGGCGAGTGAGGCGCGCCATGCAATTTTTCTCTTTAGCGCTCCTATTGTGCGCATGCGCTGAACGGTTCATCGATGAAGGTGACAGATCGCAGCGCCTTTGAGGAACCGTGGAGCTCACCAGGCGTTTCTGTTCATCAGAGGCAATGATGGAGAACGCTCATGAGACGCATATTGATTGCAACTATCGCCGCGCTCGGCGTCGGTACCGCCGCCTACGCGCAAGATCAGCCAGTGCAAGCTGATCCCAACGCGGCGCTCCCACCGACGAACCGGATGGACCAGGCAACGCCGACGATAAAGGCTCCCGAGGATCAGCAGCAAACCGCTCCGACGGGCCGCGTTGGCGAAACTGTTCCGCCAATGAAGGCTACCGATCAGCAAAGTGCCGACACGGGTGCGAAGAAGCCCGCAACGTTCGTCGCGGATGAAACGTGGGTCGGACGCTACATCTACAGCAGCGACGGCAAAGACCTTGGTAAGATTGCTGCCGTGAAGAAGACCGGCGCCTCAAGCGATATCTTCTTCGACATGGGCGGTTTTCTTGGGATCGGCGCCACGCGCAAGCACGTAACGTCTGATCAAGTTCAAGATGTACAGAGTGACCGGATCGTGTTGCGTCTGAGCGAGGCCGATGCGGAAAACATGCGAGCTGCCGAAGACACCAGTCCAGCACAGAAATAACACTGTAATTCGGAAAGTGATCGGAGCCCCGCACTTGCGGGGCTCCTCGTTCGCTGGCCATCGGCAAGTCCCGCGAGCCGAATGATTTTGGGAACGAAAAAAGCCCAGCCGTGAGGCTGGGCTGCAATCACTCCACACCACCCGCCGCGGTGGCAAAACTACGTCAGGGGATGCGTGGCGTGTGCTGCTGATAGGGCGGTTCGGTCGAGCAATCTAGTCTTTTCGCGTTATTGCGGCGATAAGCTTGGCTGATGCAGCCCGGGTTCGCTCGCCGGCGCGAGAGCGACGGATTTTGAAAATCGAAAAGAGTTTCGCGCCAGCATCTTGCAGCGACCGGCGGGCCTGCCCATCTAACAAATTGAGACCCACATGTGGTCTCGCTCTCTTCTCATAGAAACCCATCAAATCCGTCGGTCATCACCGGCGGATGAGCGAGGTTAAGGACACGATGAACGCGACACGAAACACCACCCAATCAAGACGATTTCGCCGCACGTCCGAGCAGCCCCGAACAAATGGCTTCGGAGGAAACCCGCAAAGAAACTATGAAAGCTACATCGGACTTGCACGCGAGGCTGCATCGGCCGGCGATGTGGTTGAGATGGAAAATTGCTATCAGCATGCCGAACACTTTTTTCGGACGATGCGGAGCTGAAACCAACGTCTCGCGACCCTTCTCAAAACGTTAGTGAAGATACACACTCGGAAAGTTGAAGACGATGGCGTCTCTCAATTCACCCTCGTCGCGCAAGTCTCCAAAAATCTGCTGACAGTGCCAGTGTCTCTCAATGAAAGGAAGTTCCACGTCGGCGATTTTGCCGCGTCAGCCGCGTCGAAATTTATGATTGCCAGGAACGTTTTGTTTCAATCGTGGTTATCAGCCGAGACTTCAACCGAACCACATGTCGTTCAGCGAGGGTGCTTTGCGCAACCGCATTTTCATTTTCATCGTGGCTCACGCGGCGCTCCTCGGTGGCGCACTCACGCTGCTCCACTCGTAATCATCTCTCCGCTGGATCGGTGGGCATACTCCGGAACCTCCGTGCCACGCCCGAGTTGTCGGCTCAGAGCCGGCACCGTGAAGCTGGCAAACACCAGGAGGAAGTTTCGATGACTAAGCAGTTGATTGCAGGTCTGAGCGTTCTTGCGCTCTTCGCTGTGGCGGATGTTGCCGCAGCGCAGAAAGCTGGAGGGGCCCCCGGGGCCACGACTGGCAACGAAGGAGGCGCAAACATGGGCGCCGGTAAGGAAAGCCCGGGTGCGTCCGAACGATCCAACCCGGGTTCGTCCTCGGAGCGTGGCATGTCTTCTGAGAAAGGCGCCGCGACCGAGCAGCGCTCGGAAAAGGCAACCGACAAAGGCTCGAGCAAAGACAAGAGCAATGACCGGGCTCAGTCTTCTGACAAGGACAAGAGCACGAAGGGAGCTGCCAAGGAGTCTGACACCTCAAAAAGCGACCGCGCCGGCAAGGAGAGCAAGGATAGCTCCTCAGGCGCAGCCAGCGGTGAGAGTGGCAAGGCGAGTTCTACGACGGCAGAAGGCCGCAGTGATACTTCAGGCAAGACCCATGTTTCGCTGAGTTCTGAGCAGCGCACACGCGTACAGTCTGCGTTCAAGAGCCATCGCGGCAGCGCGAAGGCGGATGTCAAAATTGAGCCGCGCATTGGCGTCGCCGTCCCGCGCAATGTGACGCTCTTCGACATTCCCGAAGATGTCGTGATCCTCGTCCCCGAATGGCGGCGTTACAAGTACGTCCTCATCGGCGACGAGATTTGCATCGTCGATCTTGATACCTATGAGATCGTGGAGGTGGTTGCGGCGGTCTAGTTGCGCCAAACGAGAAGAGAAAAGCCCGGCCAAGCTGCCGGGCTTTTCTTGTTTTCGCGTCTGTGTCGGCTTCGCTCTCCTGGAGCGCCCCCATGGTCGCTGCGCATCGCATGCGCGCAGCGCCATGCAACATCGAGTGCACGGATTTCGGGGGCGTTGCGTATCGCGGATTTTGGCGGCTGGGTTGGGAGGGTGGGGCTTTGTTGGGTGACGGGAGGGAACTCCGTTGCGGAGTGGCGATGGGGAAGTTGCTCAGGGGCCGCCGCGGCGCATTGGTGGCACGATTGGAACTATTGTTGCAGCAGCAGTTGGTCTAGATGGACAATTCTTCAAAATCGATTGCTCAGGGACTCCGGCAAATGTTTGCAGCCCTCGTCAGCCGCCCGATGGGGTGGAGTTTGATTGACGCTTTTGCGAGCCTCGAAGAGCGCGAAGAAGCGGCGCGCCCGAGCGATGAGACGAACGAGTACGAGTTTTCATCTACTCATCCCCGCCGCGAGCCCGAACCCTTATGAGCCTATCTGGGCGGAGGTGGCAACAGAGAGCACGGGATATAGCGGGCGCAATTGAAGGCGGGTCGCAGCCGCCGATGAGCGCGATCGTTCCACCGAATTCTGGAAGCAAAAAAAAGGCGCTGTGACCACGCGGTCGCCGCGCCTTTTGTCTGCTTTGAAACGGATCGACAGTTAGATGATATCGACCTCAGCCGACATATAGCTCGTGACTTCGAGGCCGACTGACTGCTCGCTAACCTGCGGCTTGTTCCAGATCTTCATGACTTTTTTCTCCATATGCTTTTGCTGCATTCGTGACAGCTCATAATGAAACCATACGCCGTTTGAGCAATAAGCCCTAATCTCTTTTCCGTTACTTTATTATCAGTTTTCCTGATCGACAGTGCTGCTTCTGCTGATGACGCGGGTTAGAGATCTTGGAAGGTGGGGAGGATGTTGACGCATGCTGGAGTGCACGGATTTTGAGGGAGTTGCGTCTACTGGGGGCGTCTCGCAAGCGTCACGGACGTGGTTGGGTTTCACGCCGACACGCCAGCAGCTCAGTTTCATGAGGCCGTGGACGACTATCTTGCGACCGTAGAGCGGCTCGGAATGGAGCCAAATTGGCTGCCGCCTGAGTGAGGGGCGCTTCAGTGTTTTCTCGGTGTATTATCACTGACAAGTTGCCCTTCTCAGGATGCCCATGATCTTGTGCTCCGCGCCGAGCTCCCACAGCTCTTTTAGATTGTAGAACTTTTCCTCGAGCCGCCAGTAGGTCTCCCACCGCATGCGCTTCGGCTTATCGGGGAGCGTGTCTCCGTCGTAGAGCTTGCGATCGCCGCCGCACATCTTCATGGCGAGGTTGTAAGCTTGGCGCTCAGCACGTTCATCCCACCTCTCGCGCGTCGAGCGATAGACAAGCCCATAGCACTTGCGGCAACGGAACAGATTCCGCTTGCCTCCATAGAGCACGCGCACGCGGCGATGGCAGCTCGGGCATAGGAGCCACTGCCGCTGCCCACCGAACTGCGTCGGCGTGTAAGCGAAGGGCACGACCTCGTCGAGGTAATGCTGCCGGCCATCAGGGTGCTTTGCCCAGTACCGCAAGCGCAGCCCCGGATAGCGCAGCGAGACGAGGGCCTCGGACATCGACACGCCCTCGCCTTCATCGAGCGTGGCTTTGTGCTTCTTGAGATCCGCGAGGTCGATCTTCTTGCACCGCTCGACGAGTGGTGCCGACGCCCGGTGCCAGCCGCTTCCCCATCCGCCCATTGGCTACCCCCCCGCTTTGAGCTCAGTTGATTGAGCAGAATCGCTCGTGCAGTTGCGTGCCAGAACGCGCGCTTCCTCTCGCATGACGCCTCATCGGCATCAGACAGCGTGTCCTGCCAAGCAGCGAAGGCGAGGCGCCCATCCAGCGCCCCCCCCCCGCTGCCGGGCCTGGCGAGCTCGTCGACGAGGCCGAGCATCTCGGAGACGGAGTGGGTGTCGAGTACGCGGCGGATGACGGCGTCGGCGCCCAGCTCGTCGATCTCCTTGCGCAGCCGGTTCTGGACCCGCGTCATCCTGTTCTGGAAGGCCATCATCGCGAAAAGTGTGTGGATCTCGTCGTGCATCGAGCCCCCGCGTTTCTTCGAAATCATATGGGTTAAGTCACCTGTGGTTGAGGCCCCTCGACCATGCTTTTCACTGAGTTCGGGTTGAACTCGCGCCCGTGCGCGTTGATGTAACCGGCCGCGGCGAGTTCGGCACTGATGCGGCGCAGCGACATGCGCTCGCCCGTCTTGGGGCTTGCGCGGTGCAGGCGCTTGGCGAGCGCCACGGCTTGCGGATTGAGCTCGGCGTGCGCCTTACGCCCCTCGCACTTGCCGCGGGTCCGGCGCACACGCTCGCGCGCGCCCTTCAGCTTGGCGACGAGCGCGGCCTTTTCGAACTCGGCGACCGCGCCGAGGATCTGGCGCACCAGGATCGCCGTCGGCGTGTCATCCACGAAGCTGTCCGGGCTGTCGGCGGCGATGAGCTCGATGCCGAGGTTGCGGAGCATCCTGTGCCCCGTCTCCTGCACGATGAGGTCGCGGGCGAAGCGGTTGGCGGTCTCGACGATCACGACCTTGACGCCGTTGCCGGCGATGCGAGCGAGGAGAGCGGCAAAGCCCGGGCGGACATCGACCGGATCAGCACCACTCACTGCTGCATCATAGAACTCGGCCTCGATTTCGTAGCCGGCACGCCTGGCGAAGGCCGCCACGGCCTCACGCTGGCGCTTCTCGCTGTCCCGGTCAGGTCCGACGTTCGTCGCCGAGCTCGTGCGAAAATAGGCGAGGGCTGGAGTGACTTTCTTCCTGCTCATTGTGCCCGTCTTTCCTAGTGACTTAGAACCAGAGCGTTAGCTTATCTGGAGATTTCCTAACAGCAATCAGCGGATAAATCAAGACACCCCGTTGGATTAGCGCCGTCTCAGCCTGTGACGCAGGGAACTGCGCGCAACTCCCCCAGTCGGCCAATCTCCGTAATAACAGCCGGTCGAACCGGCCCCTTAAAACAGACGAGCAAAGCACATGGCTATGACCTGGGATTTGACCGATGTCCCCACAGTCGAGGTGGCCGACTTGGCCGCGGTGATGCGGGCGCTGATCGATGACGGCCGCGGCCTAGTGATAAAGCGCGGGATTTCCGACGAGGATATGAATGCGGTCCATGCCGAGGTACAGCGCCGCTTCCACGGCGAGCCGCAGCGCGCGCTGGCAGTATTCGTACGCTTTCGCAACCTGGTGGAGGTCTTCTCCGCCCGCCGGCTCAAGGACAGGCTGATGGAGCACGGCTTTCCCATGATCGCTCCTGCCATCGCCATTGCCGCCTCACTGCGCCTCAACGCCCACCGCGGGTTCAATCCGCAGCATTTCTTGATGTCGGTGCAGGACGCGCTCACAGCTGCTGCAGCAACGATCAAGACCCATCACGAAGAGACCCCGCTGGAGCCCGCGCAGCTGCTGGCCGCCTGAGCTGGTATAACGCGCTCTAGGCCACCCCGACATTCTGACACTTGATGCAGCTTCCCTGCCGGATGGTCCGGCCAAGCGCATTCACCATTCGTTAACCGAAGCAGCTGAGCTTTGATCCCAAGCCGATGACTTCCCTTTTCGTCATCGGACGCCAAGCGGGCGCATCGAGGCCTCAGCGGGGGAGCTGGGGCCTTGTTTGCGCGACCGCCCTGGCGAGTTTCTCGGCGCGGATCACAGGCACATGGAAAATTCCAAGCTGACAAAAGCCGCGTGGGATCGAGCGCTCTCGAGTGCGATCGAGCAAGCCTGCGAGCGTGCGATTTTCAGATTGTTTTCTGATGTGCGCGATGAGGCGATTAGACAGGCGCTCACTCAAGCCTTCCTCGCTGGTGTCGATTGGTGCTTTTCGGAGCAATCCGACAACGACATCGCGGAAGCGGCGCTGGCGATCGGACTAGGCCCCGACGAAGCGGCGACCGGCGCCATCCCGCAGATGCTCGCCCCCAGGGCGTTCTAGGCCGACGACGAGGGCTCGTCGATGGCTTACAAGAGCGCTTGAGGTCATTCGATTTGCAGAGGTAGGTCACATGACAAGGAGCTATCTGGCAGCGATCGGAACAGTGATTTTGGCAGTTCTTATTTCTTGTCCAGGCGCGAACGCGCAGGGCAAAGGGAACCAACCCGATTGGGCGCATATGCCGATGACAATGCCCCCACCGAAAGATGAAGATCGTTTGGCGTGTGAAGCTTCACTCCAGGCATATGACGAGCAAGGCTGCGATAAGAATTGCTCTGACGATTGCAAAAGCATCGGGTCAGACCTGAGCAAGTGTAAGAACATTGGGAAACGCCCAGCGGTCTCGTGCCAGCAATGAAGTGATTACACCCGCGTCGCCTTCCGCGGGTTTAGATCACGACCGAGCACTCGCGCCCTTTCGAAGTCCAATTCGTCGTCGAGCTTATCGGTCGTCGGGGCCCGCGGTTCGTACCCTGCGTCTGCGAAGCCCTGGTTCGAGGGCCGGCCTCTTTCCCGAGGGCCGGCCCTCAATTGGTTCCTAATCCCACAGTCCCTCGAACCGCCGCGCGGAGGTGCGCGTGTGGTAGCGCGCCGTGTTCTTGATGTTCTGGGTTCCCTAGGGCGCGAACTCATCACCGAACGCGCGACCGTAGTCGACGATGTCCGTTGCTGTGGGGAGCGTGTTGCAAAACGATTTTGGGAGCCGGACCCGATAACTCTGTCGGAACCGGATTCCTCGCGCGAGTCCACGGCCAAACTCGATTCCTCGACGCCTCCTTGCGTGGGGACAAGATTCTATCCGTGCACACGATGATCTGAGTACAGATCGAGTTTTGCAACACGTTCGTGGGATAAGCGGACTCAGCGCGGACAGTCGAGTTTCTGGCCGAGTTTGACCCTTACCGGACGTCTGGGGACCGTCGACGGTGAGCGAACCGGAAGAATATCCTCCGAAGCAAACCGGTTGCCGCCGAGCTGATTGGCCCGGTGCAATGTCAGCAGCAATGTCCTGATGAGCGTCTAACTCAATCACGGAGATCTCCATTAGCGAGTACCATCTGTGGGACCCGGCAAGTCGTCGCCGCGCGGCTCAAGCGCAGGCCAGAGCTCTCGAGCCGGAGGGGTCCCTCCAGCTCAGTCGGCGTGGATGCCGAGGACGCACATCGAGCGGGCGGTCTACGCCGCGCTTGCCCAACCGAGGCTTGGCGGTGATAGCCAGCCTCTCGATTCACTACATGGTACTCGACATTGGGAAAAGCAGACATCAGGATGCGGCCGAGATAAGTCGGAGCGCCTCGAATGCGCATGCTCGTGTCGATTGACGACACGGATAACCTTGAAAGCCGCGGGACAGGCTACCAAGCCCGCCGACTGGGCGGCCTCCTCTCGGACGAGTTATTGGTGCGTGTCAGGGGCATCAGCCGGCACCAACTCTTCGTGCATCCCGACATTCCTTACACCTCGCACAACAGCGCTCTTTGTCTCGACCTCGACTGGTGCGGCAGTCCCAGGCCCCTTTCATACCTAGCACGCATCACACGCGAATATCTGGCCGCTCAATCGGCGCCCGGGTCAGATGCAGGATTCTGCATTGCTTCCTTCGACGAGGTGAGCCCGGAGCTGGTGGCTTTCGGCCAGCGCGCCAAGGTAGCGGTCCTTGCTCAAGCTGAGGCGCGTGACCTTGCGCGTCGCACCGGGGTCGTTTTGGAGGGCGTTACCGGTGACCAGGGCGGCGTAATCGGGGCGCTTGCGTCAGTTGGCTTGCGCAAGAGCGGGAATGACGGCCGCTTCGTGTGGGTTAAAGGGGTGCGCGAGCTCAGTGGCGTGACCACCGTCGCCAATCTGCTGGCAACAACCGGCATTGATCTTATCCAGCCTTCAACAAATGATTTGGTCGACGGAGCGGAGCGCATCCTGGTAGAACCTTGGCCAAGACCGGTTCTGCTCGACGATAAGGCCGTTCTCCTCGTAGAGAGAGGAAGGCATGACGATTGCGAATGGAGGCTCGTCCCGCGCGAGGTTGTCAAACAATATTGAGCTGATCGGGCCACTGACGCTGCCTCGGCTGGCTTTCTTGCTCGCCCTTGGCGGACTGACCATCGTTCTGCACGAGGCGTTCCATTATCCTATGAAACTTCCGGGCCACCACGGCCTCGAAGGCACGGCGCTGCTAGCCCTTGGCCGGCTGTCGTGCACTAACCGCTGGGCGGCCAGTATCGTTGCCCTCTCCACGGCCGCGACTGCGGCTGCGACGGGTGCTGAGCACGATTTGGCGTCGGCTGCCCTCAACATCGCCCCCGGCGTGGTGATGGATCTGGCTATGCTACTGTGTTCTGGCTGGCGGACCCAGCTTCTCGTTTTACCGCTTATCGCAGGCCTCGCGTATGCGACCAAGCCCATGATCCGCTGGGGCCTTGCCGAAACTATAGGGATGCACTTCGGCTCTTTAAGGTTCGGCGTGCTCTTTCCCCTCAGCACGCATTTGGCCTACGGCTTCACCGGAGCACTGATCACAGTTCTGCTCTGGAGGACAACGACAAAAAAGCTATCCAAGCCCCCGTCCGGTGAGGACCGCGAGCCGCCGCAAACGCCTATACCGTAATGGAGACATTCTTCATTTGCGCTCCGCGCGTCTCAGAGCTTGGTTCTAAAGCCGGCGAAGAACGTCCGTCCCGGTTCCGGGAAGCCGAAGGAAGTCTCATAGTTTTGGTCGAGCAGGTTCTCGACGCGGGCAAAGAGCTGGAACGCGCCACCGCTGATGTCCTGCGTGATCCCAAAGTCGAGGAGGTGGTAGGGGACAAGCGGCAAGGTGTGGATGTTGTCCTTGGAAATCGCCACACTGCCGGCGGCGTAGAGATAGTCGGCCCTTACTGTGGTGCCGCAGTCGAAGTGGTAGCTGGCGCTGAGCGTGACCTTGTGCTCCGGCTCGTTTTGGACCGCCGAGGTGCCGCCGGGGACCGGAGGAGCCAGATTGGTGGAGTCCAAAAAAGTGTAGCCCACCTGCACCCCCAGGTTCGGGATGCCGTTGTAGACTAACGTGTTCTCCACGCCCTGGAACCGCAACGCTTCATCGTTGCGAAAGAGTTGAGTCGCATTGTCCATTTCAATGAAATTCGCGGCGTCGATACGGAACAAGTCGACGCTGAGAAAGGCCTTGATCGGCAAAAGTTGCTGTTCGACGGCGACCTCGTAGTTCTGCGTCACCTCGGGCTGCAGGTCGGGATTGCCGCTCGTGATATCGTAGAGGTCTCTCAGCGTGGGAAAGCGGATTTTGCGGGCGACTGAGCCCCGTAATGCCGTTGTCTCGGTTAGCTGATAGCGACCGCCGGCCAGATAGGTATAGTTGCCATCCGTGGAGCTCTCTTGATCCTGGCTGGCCCAGCCGATGCCGAGAACTGCCGAGAGCTGGCTTGTCAAGGGAAGCTCCTGTTCGGCGGCTGCGGAGAGGACCTGAATGTCGTGTTGGGCGAAGAATGGGTCTTGCGCGACAAACTGGTTCTTGCTGGGGCACTTTCCTTTGACGAGAGCCGTGCAATGCTGATTGACCTGGAAGCCTTGCAACTCCCATGACTGGTTTTCGGCGTTGAGGGCAAGGGTCAACAAATTCCCAGAGAACCTGTAGGCTGCCTGTAGCCCGCCACCTCCAATCTGCGTTGTCGCATCCTCGCTCGAGGCCCCCTTCAGCTTCTGTGTCGAGAAGGTCTCATCGTCGTAATTGTTGGTGAGCTCGGTGAGCCGATTAAAGTAGGCAGTTGGCCGGATCGAGAAGGCAGGGTTCAGTTTGATCTGCCCCGAGGTTTGAAGACTTATATTGTCGTAGCCGTCGACGCGCTCGAAGCGGTTTGCACCGGCGGCGAAATTCGCCAGGGGGCCGAACACCGTCGTGTCGGTGCCTATGGTGCTTGGCGGCTTACCATACTCGCCGTTGCGATAGTTGACGCTCGCTCCCCACTTGAAGGCCTCGCTCGGCGTCCACTCGGTATTCGCGTAAAACGAGCGGTCCTCACGGTCGCTGTTCACGCGCCGATCAGAGCTCTGCCGGGGCGTGAAATCGAAGTCGTCCGATAGATGAAATGCGTCTTGCTGATAGATGGAGGCGCCGACGAATGTCTTGACCGTGTCGGACCCATAACTTGCCGTGGCGCTGGCATTCTTCTCCTTGCCAAAACCGAGGCCTGCGTCACTCGTTGTGTGCAGCCCCGGCGCTGCGCTTTTGGTGATGATATCGATGACCGCGGCGTTGCCCCCCGGACCATAGAGGACAGAGCTGCCACCACGGGTAACTTTGATGCTGGCAATGTTCTCGACAGGGATTGCTCGGGGATCAAACTGACCGTCGAAGGTGGCATTCAAGGGCACGCCATCGAGGAGCAGGATGACGTTGCGAGTCCGAAAACCCCGAACGTCGATGCGTGGCACGCCGTCGCCTCCGTTGCGCACATAAAGACCGTTCATCAGATGGATCGCCTCATCGAGGGTCTTGGCATTGGCCTGCTCGATCTGCGCTGCCGTCACCTCCTCAACCGTCGTCACCCGTTCGACGATGCGATCGGAAGCGACACCATTGCTGCTGACCCCGCGGTAGGCACCAGTTGAACTACCGCTCATGCCCGATGCAGGCATTGTCTCGTTGCTGACCCCGGCCGATGTGCTCTCGCTGCTCGCGCTGCCGCTGACATTCCCCGAGGGCGCGGGGCCCGGTTGTCCGGGAGGACCTTGTTGCTTTTTTGCAGTGCTCTTTGGTGCCGTCTTGTCGGCTTGGGTGCTGATGATGACCTCGGGCAGTATGTAGGCTGGGGTCTTGTCCTCTGCTTCCGCCGAGCCACCGGCTAGGACCAGTGCAGTCGTCAGACAAACGCCACGCGAACAGATTTTGCCCCCACGCATACGCACTAGCCCCCCATTGGCTATATCCAGTTCGATACAGCATCGACAGGAGCGCAATATCGCCGCTCTAAGATTTTCTTCATGTGTCGGGCACGCATCAGAAACGCGCCGTCATGCGAGCAGCCCTGCACGTTATTCCTGGATGCTGAGCGAAGGCGGAGTTCCGCGCTGCGCCTCTATCATAGAGGCAACTTGGAGGCCGCTATCGGCGCGGCTATCTTGCACGTATTGGAATCGTCGCAAAGGGTTGAGCAGAAGATTTATAGGATGAAGCTCGGAGTCTGGGGTATTGCCACGGAGCTCAGGGTTCGTGGTCTTCGCCAAGCCCTTGGGTCGCCGCCGCGGGTATCGTTCCTTGCTGTGTCAGCGCATCAATGATTGTGGGAAGAAACCTCGCGAGCTGTTGCAGGAGCCTGTGTTGCGGTAGGCCTGTTCGGTTCGTGAGGTATTGGAGTTTTTCCGCGCCGAGCGCGGCTGCGACTTGGTCGGGCTGAAGCGGTTCATTGCCCCCGGTGAGCCATGATTGCACGAGATGGCCATAACCGCCTTCTTCAAATCGCGCGACCAGGTCCTGAAGCGCAGCGGGCTCGGCGGTCGTGTCGTCCGGGTGAATGTTCTCTTCCACGCTTTTGGGAGCGAGCAACAAACGCAAAGCCGCTTTAAGACGCGGTGATCCACCGCTGCTTGCTTCGGCCAATTCTTGACGCCCGAGGGCAGCGTCTATGACATCATTGAGGCTGCTCATAGGGTAGCTCCTTGCGTCCGAGTCCGATGGGTCCTTACTGATAGGGTTGAGCGGCTGTATAGTTGAGCTGGTGGTTTCGAGCATCGGACCCGTAAGGAGTAGCACTGAGATGGAGGATCAGACCGCAGGCGATGGTGGAGGACCTGATCGACCGGCTCGCAATGTCGGGTCGCGAAAACGGGCGCGCGGGTTCCCCAAGGGGCGCCAGTTGGATGCCGAAGCCCTGCGCGAAGTCCGCAAGTTGCTCGGCGCGCGCCCCCGTCGCCCCGACCTGCTTATCGAATTCCTCCATCTTCTTCAGGACCACTTCGGGCATCTTTCCGCGCGTCACCTACGCGCCCTTTGCACCGAAATGCGACTTCCGCAGGCCGCGGTCTACGATGTCGCGACCTTCTACTCCCATTTTGATGTCGTGAAGGAAGGCGAGACGCCACCGCCGCCTACCACCATTCGGGTCTGCAACTCCATCACTTGTGAGATTAAGGGCGCAGAAGCTCTGCTCGCGGCTCTCAAAAATGATACGAACCCATCAGAGGTGCGCGTGCTGCGCGCCCCCTGCATGGGCAGGTGCGATACGGCTCCGGTGTGCGAGATCGGACACTTCCACGTCGATCATGCCACTACTTCGTCCGTCATTAAGACCTTGCGCAGCGGTGCCCGCAAGCCTGTGATCCCTCCCTACCAAGGTCTCTCGGCCTATCTTGCGGACGGCGGCTATTCGGTGCTTCAAAGTTGCCGCGCAGGTCGCATCAACTTTGATTCGATCGTGAACGATCTGTCCGAAGCGGGGTTGCGTGGTTTGGGCGGTGCGGGTTTCCCAACGGGGCGCAAGTGGAAGATCGTACGCGGCTATCCGGCGCCACGCCTAATGACAATCAACGGCGATGAAGGTGAACCCGGCACCTTCAAAGACCGTTATTACCTTGAGCGCCAGCCCCACCGCGTCTTCGAAGGAGCCCTGATCGCCGCCTGGGCGGTCGAGGCTGAACAAATCTACCTCTATATGCGCGATGAATATCCTGCCGTGCTGCACATTCTCGCGTACGAGATTGCAGCGCTGGAGCATGCCGGGCTCATCAGCAAGGGTCAGATCGAACTTCGCCGTGGGGCTGGGGCCTACATATGCGGGGAAGAGTCCGCGATGATTGAATCGATCGAAGGCAAGCGCGGCTATCCACGCAACCGACCGCCGTATATTGCTGAAGTTGGCCTATTCGGGAGGCCCACCCTCAATCAGAATGTCGAAACGCTCTACTGGGTGCCGGAGATACTGGCGAAGGGTCCCAAGTGGTTCGCCGAGCAAGGGGTCAACGGAGCTAAAGGTCCGCGGTCGTGGTCGGTGTCGGGGCGTGTGAAAAAGCCCGGGGTGATCCTTGCCCCAGCAGGTGTGACCGCGCGGGAGCTGATCGAGCGCGCCGGTGGCATGGAAGAGGGACATAACTTCAAGGCCTATCTGCCGGGCGGCGCATCCGGCGGTATCCTGCCGGCGAGCCTCGCGGACCTGCCCCTCGATTTTGGAACGCTCGACAAATATGGGAGTTTCGTCGGCAGCCACGCGATCGTTATTTTTTCGGATCGCGATAACATCAGCGCGGTTGTGCTGAACCTGCTGCGGTTCTTCAAAGACGAATCGTGTGGTCAGTGTACGCCTTGCCGTGTGGGATGCGACAAGGCCGTGGCGCTACTCGAGCGGGACGAGTGGGATGGCGAGCTTCTCAACGAGCTGGCCCAGACCATGCGTGACGCCTCAATCTGCGGGCTGGGGCAGGCTGCACCCAACGCCTTCATCACCGCGCTGGAGCATTTTGCAGAGACGGATGTGCGAACTGAGGTGGCAGCCGCCACGGAGCGCTACTAAATTGGGTTCAGGACGTCAGCGGCGGCCAAAGGAACGTGGCGATGACCGACAAGCTCCACTTTACCCTCGATGGCAAGGTTCTGGCAGCGCGCCCTGGTGAGACCATCTGGCAGGTGGCACAACGCGAAGGCATAGAGATCCCCCATTTGTGCTGGCTTCCCGAGCCTGGTTACCGCGCCGATGGCAATTGCCGCGCCTGCATGGTCGAGATTGAGGGCGAACGAGTCCTAGCTGCGTCCTGCATCCGCAAGCCTACCCCCGATATGGTGGTCAAGACGGCAAGCGAGCGCGCGGTCAAAGCTCGGCGCATGGTGATGGAGCTTCTGCTCGCCGACCAACCACCGCGCGAGGATTCGCCGGATCGCATCTCTCCATTTTGGCACTGGGCAGAGGCGCAAGGTATCGAGACCTCGCGGTTTCCAGCGCATGGAATCCCCCGACCCGATCTTTCTCACCCTGCGATGGCCGTCAATCTTTCAGCGTGCATCGATTGCGGTCTATGCGTGCGCGCCTGCCGCGAGGTTCAGGTCAATGATGTGATCGGCATGGCGTTCCGTGGCATTAGCGCAAAGCCAGTATTTGACTTCGACGATCCCATGGGAGCGTCGACGTGCGTTGCCTGCGGCGAGTGTGTGCAGGCCTGCCCGACCGGCGCGTTGATGCCGAAATCGATCATTGATACCGTCACGCAGCGTGGCAGCCGCGCAGTCGATCGCGAGGTGCATTCCGTTTGCCCTTATTGCGGCGTTGGCTGTCAGATTAGTTACGAAATCAAGGACGAGCGCATCGCCTTTGTGCAGGGCCATAACGGGCCCGCGAACGAGAACAGGCTGTGCGTGAAAGGTCGCTTTGGCCTTGATTATGTGACGAATCCGCAGCGCTTGATGAAGCCGCTGATCCGCAAGCCCGGCTTGCCCAAGCGGCTTGATGTCGATCCTTCGAACCCACTTACACATTTCCGGGAGGCGAGCTGGGAGGAGGCGCTGGATATCGCCGCCAAAGGCTTTGCCAAGGTCGCCAAGCAGCACCGCAACCAGTCAATCGCCGGATTCGGCTCTGCGAAGTGCACGAACGAAGAGGCTTATCTCTTTCAAAAACTGATCCGCACGCGCTTTCACAACAACAACGTCGATCACTGCACTCGGCTGTGTCACGCCTCTTCGGTTGCGGCCCTCATCGAGGGCATCGGCTCCGGAGCCGTCACCGCGACCTTCAATGAGGCTGAACACGCCGATGTCATTATGATTATTGGGGCCAATCCAACCGAAAACCATCCCGTAGCTGCGACCTTCTTCAAACAAGCGGCAAAGCGCGGCGCAAAGCTTATTGTCGTCGATCCGCGTGGTGTGGCCTTGCGCGATTACGCAACCCACATGCTCCAATTCAAGCCGGGGAGCGATGTTGCGCTCCTCAATGCGATTATGCACGTGATCGTGGCCGAAGACCTTTACGACGTTCAGTACCTGCAGGCCTACACCGAGGACTTTGATAGCCTAAAGCACCACGTTCAGGCTTACAGCCCGGAATCGGTTGCCGACATCTGTGGCATTGACGCCAGCACCATCCGAACCGTTGCACAGACCTTCGGCCGCGCAGAACGCGCAATGATTTTCTGGGGCATGGGAATCTCGCAGCACGTGCACGGCACGAACAACGCGCGCTGTCTGATCGCGTTAGCGCTGATGTGCGGGCAAATCGGCAGGTCGGGTACCGGCCTCCATCCGCTGCGCGGCCAGAACAACGTGCAAGGCGCGTCGGACGCGGGTCTCATCCCCATGTTCTACCCCGACTACGAGGACGTGGCGAATGCCAGTATTCGGAAGAAATACGAGAAGCTCTGGGATGTGTCGCTCTCGAACAAGCGTGGCTTGACCGTCGTCGAGATCATCAATGCGGCCAATGCCGGTGAGATCAAAGGTATGTATATCATGGGTGAAAACCCTGCGATGTCTGATCCTGACCTCGATCACGCGCGCGCAGGTATCGCAAAGCTCGAACACCTCGTCGTCCAAGATATATTCTTGACGGAGACGGCCATGATGGCAGACGTCGTTCTGCCATCTTCGGCGTGGCCCGAAAAAACGGGGACGGTGACCAACACCAACCGCCAGGTGCAGATGGGTCGAAGAGCGCTCAGTCTTCCCGGCCACACACGGCAGGACTTGTGGATCACCGTCGAACTGGCGAAGCGTCTAGGACTAACGTGGACTTACGAGCATCCGTCCGACGTTTTCGCCGAGATGAAGCTCGCAATGCCTTCCCTCGACAACATCACGTGGGAGCGCCTTGAGCGCGAATCTTCGATCATGTACCCGTGCCCCGCGCCTGATCACCCCGGCGAGGCAATCGTCTTTGGCGATGGTTTCCCGACCAAGACCGGCCGGGCGCGGATCGTTCCGGTCGATATTCTGCCTCCCGCAGAAGTGCCTGACGATGAGTACCCCTTGGTGCTGGTCACTGGCCGTCAACTCGAACACTGGCATACGGGAGCCATGACACGGCGCGCGCTGGTGCTTGACTCACTCGAACCGGGCCCCACCGCGAGCCTCCATCCCACGACGCTCTCACGCTACGGAGCAGCCGCAGGCCAAACGGTTCGGGTCACAACGCGGCGTGGAACGATTGAACTGACCGCTCGGGCGGATCGAGAGATACGGGAGGGGGTGATTTTCATTCCCTTTGCCTATGTGGAGGCTGCCGCAAACATTCTCACGAACCCGCAGCTCGATCCCATTGGCAAGATTCCCGAATACAAATACTGCGCGGTCAAGATAGAGGCGGCACCTGGCCATAACCACGAGGCTCCGAAAAACTCAAGCCTCAACGTAACTGCGACCGGTCTATAGTACTGCCACGGGCCAACATGGAGATATCCGAGCCTGTCATCGGCGTCGTCCTCTGCGGCGGCAGATCAAGTCGTATGGGCGGCGGAGACAAGTGCCTGCTTGAGCTAGGAGGCGAGTCAGTCCTCGCTCGTATCCTCCATCTCTTGCGGCCCCAGGTCAGCGAGATCATCATCAACGCGAACGGCGACCCGTCACGCTTTGCGGGTTTCGGCCTGCCGGTTATCGCAGACAGCATCGCTGGCCTCGCGGGACCGCTCGCGGGCGTCCACGCGGGGCTTGAATGGGTGAAGGCGCACGCAAACGGCGTCCGCAGCGTCGTCACCATTGCGAGCGATACGCCCTTCTTCCCCTCCGATCTGGCGCGCCGATTTTTATCCGCCCTGGAGGATGAGCCCGCTCTCGCCGTCGCGGCATCGCGCGAGGGCGTGCACCCTGTTGTCGGGCTTTGGCCCGTCGCAATCGCGGCGAAGATCGAGGAAGCGCTTAGCCGTGGAATGCGAAAGGCAGGCGCCTTTACCAAAGACCACGGCGCCATCGAAGTGTTTTTCGAGCCCACCCGAATTGGCGAGGGCTACGTCGATCCCTTCTTCAATATCAATCGGCCCGGGGACCTTGCCCATGCCAACAATCTGATGCGGGGAGCCCCATGAGGCCGCCCCTTTTTGGGATCACCGGCTGGAAGAACTCGGGCAAGACCACGCTCGCCGCAGGCCTTATTGGAGAGCTGTCACGGCGGGGCTATGCCGTGACGGCGCTGAAACACGCGCACGAGAGTTTCGACATCGACCATCCGGGTCGCGATTTATTCAAGCTGCGTGAAGCCGGTGCCAGTCGTGTAATGGTGTCTTCGCCGACCCGTTGGGCGGTAATGCATGAGCTGCGCGATGAACCCGAAGCGCGGTTCGATGAACTACTAGCAGAAGCCGGGCCGTGCGACCTGGTTGTGATCGAAGGCTTTAAGAACGAGCCCTTTCCAAAGCTTGAAATTCGCCGCGATGGCGCCGCATCGCGGGAGCCTCTGGTCCTGAAGGTTCCGCAGGTGGTGGCAATCGCGTCTGATCGGCCCGAGCAAGAGAAGGAGGGCTTACCCATATTTCATATTGACGATGTCTCCGGCATCGCCGATTTCGTGATCGCTCACCTCAAACTGGCGTCCACCGCATGAGCAGCAAGCTCGCCGATGATTGCTTCTTCCATGACAAGGATAGGATTCCGCATAGCGAAGCGCTGTCGATTCTGAAGGCGCGCGTGAAGGCTGTCGTCGGCGCAGAAGATGTTCCTCTGGAGATCGCGGCCGGCAGGTATCTTGCCGCGCCCGTCATCTCGCCGCGCCCAATACCGGCACACGCCAACGCCGCGGTCGATGGTTATGCCTTCGTCCACTCTGCCTACGATCAGAAGGCAGGAAGGAATTTCCGCGTGACGGGGATAGCTTCGGCAGGGCATCCGCTCGCGACGGTTCCGGCACCTAATGCGGCCGTTCGCATCTTCACCGGAGCGGTCGTACCCCAAGGCTTCGATACAGTTGTCATGCAGGAGGACGTGCGGGTTGAGGCGCACGGCGATGAACAGCATGTGTGGGTACCTCCGGGACTAAAAAAAGGGGTCAATCGCCGCCTGGCCGGAGAAGATTCTCAGAAGGGCAGTCTCTGGTCATGCCTGGCACTAGGTTGCGCCCGCAGGACGTAGCGAGCGCGGCAGCGTGTGGCTTCGCCTCGGTTCGCTGCCACGAAGTCCTTAAAGTTGGCATCGTCTCGACCGGAGACGAGATTTTGCGGGCTGGCATGCCCTTCGCGGAGGGCAAAGTGTACGACGCAAATGCTCCAATGCTGGCCGGCCTCGTCAAGAATATCGGCGCAGAGCCAATTGACCTTGGTGTGCTGCCCGACGAGGCGAATCTCGTGCGGACAGCGCTCGCCGATGCAGCGCAGCGCTTTAACGTGCTCGTAATTTCCGGCGGCGCGAGCCTCGGGGTAGAAGATCACGTAGTCAGAGCGATCGACGCCCTCGGGAAGCGGCATCTGTGGCAAATCGCCATCAAGCCTGGCCGACCGATGTCCTTTGGGCAGATCGGCGATTGTGTCGTTCTCGGTTTTCCCGGTAATCCCGTTGCCGTTTTCGTGTGCTTTCTGCTCTACGGACGTCCGGTGCTGGCGACCCTGGCGGGCGGCAACTGGCCGGAGCCGGTGCGCTATCCGATTGTGGCCGCGTTCTCGCAGAAAAAGAAGTCGGGAAGGCGGGAGTTCTGGCGTGCGCGGCTCTTGTGTAAGGATGGTCGCCTATCGGCCACGAAGTTTACTCGTGACGGCTCCGGGCTCATCTCTTCCTTGCGCGAGTTCAGACGGCTTGATAGAGGTCAGCGAAAGCGTGAGCGAGATCAGGGAAGGGGACCTCTTAGATTTTATTCCCTTCACTGAGTTCGGATTACAGCGGCCTTGAGTTCAGTTTCCTTGATGCGGTGCGGATGAGTAAAGACTTCGAAGCCGTCTTTTCTGGCAATGGCGGCGAGAGTCATGCCGGCAGCGTCGGCCATCCGCACTGCCAAAGCGGTTGGTGCCGAAACCGCCACGATCACCGGCGCGCCAATGGCCGCCGATTTTTGCACCATTTCAACTGAGACCCGGCTCGTAAGCGCGATGATGCCCTGACTCGACGAGATGGACTCCCGCGCAAGTGCTCCTGCAAGCTTGTCCAGCGCGTTATGGCGACCAACGTCTTCCCGCAGAGCGACTAGACCGCGCGTGGGCTCCCAGAATCCCGCAGCATGCACTGCGCGGGTCTCGTGGTTGAGGACCTGAGCAGGAAACAAGGAATTGATCGCCTTCATAATCTGGTCTGGGGTGAAGACTGTTCCCGGGCGCACCTCGGGGGGAGGACGCATCGCCTCGGTCAAACTCTCTATTCCGCAAAGGCCACACCCGGTTGGGCCTGCCATTTTCCGCCTGCGTCCCAGAAACTCGGCAGCATGCGGTGCCTTCAACCAGACCCTTAGCTCGATACCTACATCCTCGGTCTCCACAATCTCCATGCTTTCGATAGCATCAGCTGAAGAGACCACGCCCTCGGTGAGGGTGAACCCGAGGGCAAAGTCCTCTAGGTCCTGCGGGGTTGCCATCATGACCGCGTAAGATGCGGTGTTAAATGTGAAAGCGACCGCTGTTTCCTCTGGAATGGCGCGTTCGCTGCGTGACTCGCCATCAGCGCGCCATACAGACCGGGAAGTGCGGACAATAGGTCTCGCCAAGACCACCTCCGGAAATTGATCGCCGCAAGTGGGGACGACCGAGACCCATGGCGTGGCGATCGTCCCCTGCTGCCCAACCCCGTTTGGGGTGCTCGACGGGCAGCACCTCACGCACGTGAGGCGGTGGAAGCCTCTCTCCTTACTTGGTGAGCGTCAAGCTACAACGCGAGTTTCAAATTCCCATCGGGTGGAGAGCTTGACTGATGCAAACGTTCGCTTGTGGCCCTTCTCGGACAGTTCGGCCGGCGCTCCAAATCGTCCGGGTTTGGGGGTGAAGCGGTCGTGCTGCGGACATGGGTGCTGCGGCACCATCTACGGCCCGCACGGCACCTACTATACTGCCTACTACAGCCGTTACGGGTATCGAGGCTACAACTTCGCCCACCGCCATCACCGGTAAGCGCTGTCTCTGCTCCAACTAGTCCCAGAGCCCCTCGAACCGCCGGGCGCTGGTGCGCGTATAGCGCGCCGTGTTCTTGATGTTCTTGTGCCCGAGGTAGTCCTGTATCAGGCGCAGATCTGGCACCTGGCTCAGGTTGGCGAGATGGTAGCCGCAGGAGTGACGGAGCATGTGCGGCCAGTCATCGAGCGGCAAGTTTCGGTGCCTTAGCAAATACGTAGAGTCATGCCGACTCCGCTATTTGGCGCGCCTTGCGAATGAGCTGCGCGATGGCTCGACGATTGGCAACAGCATCGGCGGTGTAACGTCCATGCTTCAACGCGTTGTTGTTACCTTTCGGAGCACCTGGCGATAGGCCGCCGTGCATTCGGCAACGGCCGTTAGGCATTGCCGGCGCTTGGCACGAGCTCGCCTTGCGGGTGTGGGCTCCGCACCTGGGCGCCTGGCGCATATGTAAGTGCATGGGGTTGTTCCTCCGATTTTGCTCGATCCCCACCCCCCGGGGTCTCAGCCGTACAGACCACCGCCTGGCCACCAGCATGCACGTGAACATGTTCCACAGTGACCTTCTGCTCGCCCTTCCCGCGATGGCGATTAAGAGCATCCAGCAATACGGCGTATGTTCGAGACAGTTTGTTCGCCAGGTTCAAATTCTCGCGCCGACCTTCAAACGTTTGCTCGCCGAGCATGGCACGTCGGTAGCATTCCATGGCGGCATTGTGAGCGCCGAGCAGCTGAGCCGCGAGCATGCCTTCGAGCTCGTCGCGCGGGGCTACGCCTATCAATCCTGCGATTACGGCACCGAATTGGCGGTCGCGGGCTGCGTCGTCCGAGTGCTTAATCCAGAGCGTCTGCGCCGTCTGATTGGCGAGAATGTTGTTCCAGTGATCGGAGACTGATCCGCCGATGGCTTTCAGCGCCCCCTTTCGATCATCCGGATCATCGGCAACTACCGTCGCGACGCTCTTGTCTTTGGAAGCCGGTTTCTTATTGGCCATCACCCGTCCTCAGGTCCCAGCTTTGATACCCGTAACTATCGTAACGGCGTAACTTTCACCCGCTTCCCGCCTTTCAGCATCGGCAAAGTTACGAAGGTACGGAAGTTATGGGGTGGTCAGGATGCGCGTAGAGACCACGACCACATTTTCGGACTTCACCCTTTGGCACCATCTTGAGCAGGCGCTGTTTGACGACGTTCTCTTTGAGGCCTGCCACGCTGGCGATCTCTGACGGCCCCAAGGGCTCTCCGGCTTCCTTCAGAACGCTCAAAATGGCTTGGCGGGTCTCGGACAATTGTACATCAGCCGCAGCGCCAATGATGACCCATCGGCATGCATGCTTATCAAAGTTTACGGCATGCTCCGACTCCTCGATGTCACGGCCACGCACGTAGAGCGTCATGCCTTGGCTAGAGCCGACAAAAACGAGTGCGGTGTCCGCGCAACCGGCAAGCCCAAGTGTACCGGAGATCGTGTCGAGCGGATCTTCTGCGTCGAGCTTGCGAGTGTGATGCAGCACCAAGACCCCGATCCCGATCTCATTAGCGAGCCGGTGGAGCGCGGTAAGGCTGTCGTAGTCTTCGGCATACCCGGAGTTGTTGCGGATTGGCTTGACGCCTGCGAGCGTGTCGAGAATGACGAGGCGAGGCTTGCCTGCTCGTTTGATCCAATCCGCTATGTCGGTCACTCCACCTTTGTCGAGGCGCCTCCAAGCCGTCGTCAGCGTTAGCCGCTCTGGCCAATTCGCGCTCGCCGGCGATAGCAGCTTGTCGATGCGGCGCTGCAACCTGCGCGGATTGTCTTCGAGCGCAGCGTAGAGCACATCGCCCTGCTCCGTCTCTCGACCTCCGAAGCATTCAGTTTTGGATGCGACAGCCAGCGCTATCTCGAGAGCGGCCCAAGATTTGCCGACCTTCGGACGACCACATAACAGCGTCAGCCCCTCCGGGATGAGGTGCGGAACTATGTACCTGACAGGGGGGAACTCCTTGTTCTGGAGCTCTGCGGCGGTAAACACCTGGTCTCTCCAAGCAGGCTTGCGATGAATTTTCATCGAATCTGCCCACACGCGATCAGCCGCCTCGCGTATCGCCGCACCGTTAGTGTGCGCGTCGGCCCAGTCCTTGGGTTGATCGGTCACGCGGGCCTCCCGGGAGCCGCGATTTGCGCCTCGCGACCTTCGGCTCGCCAATGCTCACAACAGGTTTCTGCTGCCCGTAAGCCTGTTAAGTCCGCGTCGGCGAACACCGTGATTGACTCAATGCCGGCGAGAATTGGCAGCCGCGCAATCGCGCCCGCGCTCGTCGCGGCCCAAACAGGCGACCAACCGGACAGCAGCACGGCCAACGTATCTTCGAGCCCCTCCGCGATACCGACGCCCGAAGTCACCATTTCATCCGGAGCCACGCGGATGACGCCTTGCCGGCCAAGCATGCGACGATCGAGCTTCTTGCCCGATCGATTAAGAAAGGTGCGGTGGATGCCGATGGCTTCGCCCGTCACGGCGTCGGTCATCAAAGCTACAATGGCGCCTATGCGGCTGTGCCAGCGTAGTGCGTGCTTTAGAGACAAGCGGACTACAGCAAGTCGACGTTCAACGACGAAATATTTCTCCGCTGGCGTCCCATCGATGGGCACGGACTGCTGCCACAGGCGCAGCGCCGTCGCTACCCGATCGACAGCGTCAACATCTCTGCGCTTCGGTACTTCAATTCGCGGGGCAGGAGGAGCGTAAAAGTTGCCGAGCATGTCGGCGGCGATAGCCATCGCGACCTTGAGCGGAACGTTGCGTTCTCGAGCGATGAGATCGAGCAGATCGCCCCCCTCGCCGCGCTCATGGTCATACCAGCGGCCGCGATCTTCGCCGAAGCGACCTACCCATAACGAGCCCTTGCGACCCCAGCGAATATCGCGTCGCGTTCTGCTGGATTGATAGCCAAGGAGAGCGTGCGCGACCTCTTCGGTTCGCTCTTCAAGAGCTCGAGCGATCTCTGCGGCCTTAGGCCGGAATTGAGTTGTCGTGTGCATCTGCGCCATCGTCCTTGCTGGCGATGGCGGCATCGGCCTTGATCTCGGCGCGAATACGCATGAATAAGACCCCCATCATGATTCAGTTGTTTTTCACCGTTGGGGACCCCATCCCCGCGGCGATTTTTATGGCGCTTCTGATCGCTCATCTCGCGCGGAAATCAACGCCTCTAGAGCCCTCTGGCACTCGGACCGGAGCCATCTCGATGTGTTCGGGGAGACCCTGACCGGCTTCGGATAACGGCCGGCCTCTATCCCGCGATAGAGCGTCGCAAAATGTATGGGGCGCACGCCTCCGAAGAATGCGCAGGCGCCCCGGCGGTCAAGAAGATCGTCACTACCCATCGCGTTCTCCTTCGCTGCTAACGGAAGCAGTCCGGAGATACACACCGCAATCGGCTTTGTCGTATGAGGCAAAAAGTGATTTGCTTAAAACGCAGGGTCCAGCGGCAACAGGTCTCTTTCGTCCAAGTCGCGGCACCTGGATATCTCCCGCTCGACTGTCCGGCGCCAGATTGAAACAACGTTAGCTTCCGTCATGTGCACATTGAAGTGCCTTGCCAGGGCTTCGGCAACGATCGAGCACCCACATTCTGCAGACGTCGCAGCATTTCGTGTGGGCCGGAGGTCGAATGCATCCGTGACCATTGCCACCGCTTGTCCGATAGCAGCATCGCGAAGAAAGTTCTCCTGCGCGTCACGCCCTCGTTCTCTGCGGCCCTCGCCAACCTGTGCTGCAAAAAGAACATAGTCTTGGAGCCAGAGCGGCAGCGGATCGTCAATTCCCGTAAGAAAGTTTGCCATTGCGCATAGACTGGTATGCGCGGCAGCGTGCCCGGATCGCGCAAGCGAAACAAGGGCTCTCTGGTTGATCTCTTTGTAGTGGCACAAAACGAGCGCCACCTCCGCCTCTTGGAAGTAGGCTCGAAAGTGACCTGCCCGCCACGATAGGGCAAACGCGGCGTATTCGATTGCGCGCAGCTCTGCCGGGGCCATCAGCTTGCCCGTCCCGACACCAAGATAATGGCCAGATGCTTCGCCCACACTTCAAGCGTTTCGCGCTTTTCTTTCTCGTAGGAGTATTGGGTATAAACCGCGAGCGTGACGGTCGCTCTGGTGACGCTTGTGTGGTTCGCCACCGCACCCGCAACTATCGGCCATATGCCGAGCTTGGCGAAATTTGAGAGAGCGGTCCGGCGCAAGTCGTGCATCGTCCAATGGGGGAGGCCGATACGACCTCGCGCCCTGACAATTGTTCGGGCCACCACCCGGCCAGTAAGCCCGGCGTCACCGGCCTCGTTAGGAAACACGAACGCTGGGCCACTCCCGGCATCTATTAGAGCCTCGCAAATGATCTCAATCGCTAGCGTCGAGAGCGGCACTCTATGGGGTCGCTTATTCTTTGAGCGCGCCGCCGGTATCGTCCAAGTGGCATTCTCAAGGTCGAGTTCGGCGACCGCCATCCCGGCTACCTCGCCGACGCGTTGCGCCGTAACCAAGCAGAGTTTGACGACGCGCTGGCAAGCCCTGGAGCGCGCCAGCATTGTAGGTAAGCCGTTCCACAGGGTGCGGATCTCGTCGTCACATAGAACTCGCTCGCGAGGCGCCGATCCGTTCGGCTTCTTCATCCCGTCCATCGGGTTCCGGTCGAGATCGCCGCGGGCGACGGCCCATCGGAGTAAGGCGCGCACATCCTCGAACACCCGCCCGGCCTCAACCCGGCGTTCACGCTTCAAGACCGGATCGACGATGCGGTTGATGTCCCGTCTGTGCAGCTCTCCGACCTGCACATCGCCTATGAGCGGGGTAACGTTTCTGGCCAGCCGCCGCTCAATCTCCCTTGCACTTCTCAGGCTCGGGCGGACATGCTTCTCGAGGTAACTCTCGATAAGGGCCGTCAGAGTCATCGCTCCGGCCGCCTGGGCCGTTCGCACATCGCGGGGGTCATACCCCTCCTCGAGATGGCCTCGCGCCTCTAGGGCAAGCGTACGGGCCTGTGAGAGGCTCGTCTGGGGATATCCCCCGAGCGTCATCCGCGCCCGCTTGCCGTCTCTTGGTGAGGTGAAAAGGAAAGACCACGTCTTTCGGGCATTGTTTGAGACGCGCAGCGCCAGGCCGGGGACCTTATCGTCAAAATAATCCGTCTGTATCTGGGCGGACCTTGCGCCGGCCGCGAAGCGGTCCGTCAGCGAGAGTTGTGGCATGCTGGTCCCCGTACCAATACGCCGCACTCGACGGACCAAAGGGACCCTCAGAGGCCCTGCCGATCCGTACCTGCTAGGTACATTTGCATGCGCTCGACTGCAATAAGTTGGGACACGTCGCGATGCCTTGCGCGCTGTTTTCCACTGGGAACAAGAGCTTCGCCGTCGCACGGGTTTGCATGCCGTCGCAGCAGACTGCGCGGGGACTATCTGTTAACCGGTTGGTCGTAGGTTCGAATCCTACCCGCGGAGCCAATTTTTCCAATCACCATTCGGATTCGTGACGCGCAGGGCTCTCCTATGGCCAGCTCGACCAGGTAAGCAGTCCAACAGTAAGCGCCATAAGTCCGGTCGCAGCCCATCCCAGAAGCGTCACCCATGGCGGCAGAGCAAGCGTCAGCTTGGTGCGGGGGCTCGAGACCAATACCATCATGGCCGCCATGATCGGCACCGCAACAATTCCGTTGATTACGGCAGTCCAGAACAACATCGCGACTGGATCGATGTTGCTGAGGCTGAGCCCAGCACCTGCGAGCGTCGCAGCCCCGACAATGGCGTAAAAACCTAGTGCACGTCCGGCTGGGAGCTCGAGGCTACCGCGCAAGCCAAAAGCATCGGCGACCGCATAGGCGGCGGATCCGGCGAGCACCGGCACCGCGAGCAGGCCGGTGCCGATGATCCCGGCAGCAAACAGCGCGAAAGTCAGGTCGCCAGCAATCGGACGCAGAGCCTCGGCGGCTTGCGAGGCCGTCTCGATGTTGGTGATGCCATTGGCGTGCAGCGTCGCCGCCGTGGTCACGATGATGAAGAAGGCGATGAGATTGGAGAAGGCCATCCCGATCCAGGTATCGAACGAGATGCGGGAGAAGAAATCCCTGCGCGAAAGCGCCGATGACGCGTGGCGCCCGCGATGGCTGAGCCGCGAGTCCTCGGCTTCTTGCGAGGCCTGCCAGAAGAAGAGGTAGGGGCTGATGGTCGTGCCGAAGATGGCGACAATCACGAGGAGGAGCTGATGGTCGAGAGAGACGGTCGGGACCAATAGGGAGCCGAGGACGGTGCCCCATGCAATGTGAAGGCTGAAAGCCGCCGCCACGTACACGAGCAACACCGACGTAAGCAGCTTCAAGTAGCCAGCATAGCGATGATACGGGATGAACACTTCTGCGATGAGGCACCCGAGGCCGAACAAAATGGCATAGAGCAGCGCAGGTCCGTTCACGGCGAGCCGGAGGGCCTCGCCCATGGCGGCAAGGTCCGCAGCTATGTTGATGGTGTTGGCAATCACCAGTAGCAAGACGAGCGCATAGAGGACGGGCGCCGGAAGCTCGCGCCCAATATTTCGCGCCAACCCCCTGCCCGTCCGCCAGCCGATGCACGCGCTGATGATCTGGATCGCCACCATGAACGGCAGCGTCAGCAACATCGTCCAGGCGAGCGCGTATCCGAATTGCGCGCCAGCTTGCGAGTAGGTTGCAATTCCGCTCGGATCGTCATCGGCGGCGCCGGTGATCAGTCCAGGCCCGAGCGCCTGCCAAATCCTGTGCAGGGTCCCCGCCCCCGGTTCTCGAAGTCGCATGCGTGCGCATCCCCTCGTCGGGTCGATGACCAAGGCCCCCAACGCATCGTAGCGCGCCGCGCGATCACAACGAGACTAAAGCAAAGCCCCCGCGAAATTAGATGCGACTTGCGCCTCCGCCTTGAGCTGAATCAACGACGGAAGCGGCGGCTCCGGTTCGTAATCGGTACGCCGCCACGGAAAGAATTATGGCCGATATGCCCGCCGAAGCGGCAGCGCATATGCACCCAAGGCCGCGGCGCAACGTTGGCGAGTGGAGGAACTGACAGTGCGGGTCGCAATTATCGCTGCCGTTGGGCTCTCCCTGCTGCCTCCCAGCGGACAACTCGGCGCTAGGGAGGTATCACAAGCGGAGACTGCCCAGGTTCAGCGCGGACGCGAGATCGCCGACAAGATCTGCTGGATTTGCCACGTGACCGGACCCGATCAGGAGTATTCGCCGATACTGCGGGCTCCCGGGCCCGATTTTGCCGCGATTGCCACGCGCCCCGACACGACGGCCGCATCCTTGACCGCCTTCCTGCATACCGCGCATCGCACCGAGGATAAGCCCTACACGATGCCCGATCCCGGGCTCAGCGATGAGATGATCGACGCGGTGGTCGGCTACATCATGAGCCTCAAGCCATCATCGCCATGAAAGTACTGCCGCTATCGAAGGTCTATCAGTTGCTCGAGCCCGGTCCGGTGGTCCTGCTCGCCACGGCGAGCGGCGGCACGGCAAACGTGATGACTATGTCCTGGCATATGATGGTCGACTTCGAACCGCCGCTCGTCGCCTGTGTTGTCAGCAGCGGTGACCACAGCTTCGCGGCGCTTCGAAAAACGAAAGAGTGCGTGATCGCGATACCCTCGGTTGAAATCGCCGATCAGGTGGTCAAAATTGGAAACTGCTCGGGCCGTGACGTCGACAAATTTGCGGCGTTTCGGCTTAACGCGAAGCGGGCCGAGCGCGTTGCAGCGCCACTGCTGGCGCAGTGCTTCGCCAATCTGGAATGCCGGGTGGTCGAGACGCGCCTCGTCGACAAGTACAACCTCTTCATACTCGAGGTGGTGAAGGCTTGGGTTGATCCCAACTGGAAGGACGCGAAGACGATCCATCATCGCGGCTACGGCACGTTCATCGTCGATGGAAAGGTCATCAGGCTAAAATCGCGGATGCGCTAACTGCCCTGGCGACGCTAACCGAAAGTGGAGAAAACCCCGATGGTTAAACGTATCCTGTTGCTCCCCGTTGCGGCGGTGGCTATCGGCCTACCGTTCTGCTCGGCATGGGCGCGCTCCGATGTCGAAGAAGGGCGCGACTTGGCGCAGCGCCTGTGCGCGGGCTGCCACATGCAGCCCGGCCAGGGGGAAAAAAGCGGGCACTCCGGTATCCCTAGCTTTCGCGCGGTCGCCAACCGGCCGGGGCAATCCGTCGATGGAATTGCAAGCTGGCTCAAGATCGCACCGCCCACGATGCCGAACCACCATCTGTCGCAAGAGGAGAAGGCCCGGCTCGCGGTCTTCATCATGTCGCTGCGCGAAGGGGACCGGTAGGCGCGTCCACGCGCCTGGCATCGTCCTACCCGCGGATCCAGCCCAACGAGCGCTTCTCGGGTCCTAATCGCACCGCGAGCCGCTCGCCGACGCTCTCCGGCGTGAGATAGCCGACAAACCGCCCCGCAGTATCGACGACGCCAATACATCGGGCGCGCGAAGCGAAGAGCAGCGGAATCGCCGTTTCGAGGCCGGTGGATTGCGCCACCGTCGGGACATCGCCTGACATCAACTCCAGCACCGGCGTCGCGCCGCGATTGCGCTTGACCGCATCGAGGATGCTCCCGCGCACCACCACGCCGCGCAGGCGCGCCGCTCCGTCGAGCACCGGCACCTCGCGCTGCGCCGTGCGCGCCAAGAGCGCAGCCGCATCATCAGCCGTCGCCATTACGCTGAGCGTCTCGAGCGGCGCGATCATCGCATCGGTAACGGAGCGCCCGCGCGCCAGCTCGCGCAGCTTGACATAGCGCGCCTCGCCGCCCGCGGCTGCGAAGATGAAGATGGCGATCAGCACGAGCAACGGATTGCCCATGAAGCCAACGGCAGCGAGCACGATGGCCAAGCCCTGGCCGATCCGCGCGGCTACTTGCGTAGCGCGCCCGAAGCCGAGCCAGATCGCCAGCACGCCACGCAGCACGCGACCGCCGTCCATTGGAAATGCCGGAACGAGGTTGAATATGAGCAGCACCAGATTAGCAGCAGCTATCTGCGCCAGGAAGCTTCCCTGGATCGCCCCGAAGGACAGCCCCGAAGCATCGAGCCGCAGCCCGACAAGAATGACGAAGGCGATCGCCGCATTGACGGCCGGCCCCGCGAGCGCCACCGCGATCTCCTGCGCCGGCTTTTCCGGCATGCGCTCCATGGAGGCGACGCCGCCGATGGGGAGCAGAGTGACGTCGGGCGTACGAATGCCGTAGCGGCGGGCGGCCCAAATGTGCCCGAACTCGTGCAGCACGACGCACGCGAACAGCACGAGGATGAACAGCACGCCACGCGCAGCATCCTGCGGGGTGCCGCGCTGCCACTCGATCACGGCGATCCAGACAATCAGCAGCGGGAAGGTCAGGTGCATGCGGACGGCAGTGCCGCCGAGCGTGAACAGCTTTATCGACCAGCTCATGGAGACAACGCGAATGCGAGAGTTGGGCCCAAGTCATCATATAGGGATGCACGGCCGCCTCGATATAGGGGCGGCAGGCCGCTCGGCGAGCCCGCGTGGTCGTTCGCTGGCCGGCCGAGCTAAGGCGCGAGCGTCGGCGCGGGCGGCGGCTCGTTGGGGTCGCGGTCCATCTCCGCGGTCGTGTCCACGCTGCCGTCGCGCCCGTAGAGGTCGGGACGGAATACTACTGTTCCATCGCGCTCGGCCCAGGCAGTGATGTAGGTGAAAAAGACCGGGATCGGCCGCGTCAGATTGATATCGATGGGCTCGCCCGCCGCCACGATCTGCTGGGCGCGCCCCGGCTCCCAGCCCGGCTCGTAGTGCGCGATCCAATCGACGAAGTTGAAGACGTCCTCGACGCGCACGCAGCCTGCACTGAAGGCGCGCGACCGCTGGGCAAAGAGCGGCTTCATCGGCGTGTCGTGCATGTAGACGTTCTGGTCGTTCGGCATGTCGATGCGGACGAGGCCGAGCGCGTTCTGGGGTCCGGGATCCTGGCGGAACTTCAATTTCTGCGCTTCTGCGGAGCCCCAGTCCACCGCCTGCGGATCGACCTCCGGGCCATCGATACTTGAGAAGACACGGATCTTCTCCTGCCCAAGATAACCTGGCTCCTTCATCACGTGCGGGATGAGGTCGAGGTGGGCGACGCTCTCCGGCACCCGCCAGTAGGGGAAGAAATTGAGCGCTCGGACGCTTGCCTTGACCGAGGGCGATGGGCGCTCGGTGCGTCCGACGATCACGCGGTGGCGCTGCTGAACCTCGAACTTATCCACCGCCTCGAGCTGGAAGGCAGGGATGTTGACGAGGATGTAGCGGTCCGCGATCGGCTGGGACATCAGCTCGCGGATGCGGCCGAGGTTGAGCCGCAACTGCGCAAGCCGATCCTCGGTCGTCATGTTGAGCGCGGGATAGGTCGACCGCTCCACGCGACCCGTAGGCCGCAGGCCATTGCGCCGCTGGAACTGGCGCACCGCCTGCGTTAACTCCTCGTCGAAGGTGTAGTTGTTGTAGGGCGCTCCCCGGCGCGCAAGATCGCCGCTCATCTGCAGGCGCTTGCGCAGGATCGGTACGCGCTCGTCGTCATCTCCTTCGCGCATCATGCGCCCGAGCGGAACGAGCGGCCACCCGCCGGCGGCGGCGATGGATTGATAGCGCTGTATCGCTCCCTCTATCGCGGCGATCATCTCGTCGCTGCGCCAGGGCGTGGCGTCTGGGCGCAGATCGTCGAGCGGCTCGCTCGCGCGCGCAGCGCGCTCGCGCTCATAATCGTCATTGCGGCGCCCCGTGTAGTCGGGCGTACCGAAGCCGGTGATGCTTTCCCACCAATTCGTTTGCGCGGCTTGGGCGTAGGCTGGGATCGCCAGCAGCACCAGTGAGACGACGAGCCCCATCACGCCCGCGGCCCGGCGACTGCATACGCTCTCTCGGCAGTTGGCAATCTGCGCCCCGCGGGGCCGCGCGGGCGCGCGAAATGCCTGCATCGATCCGTCCTGACCGTTTCTCTCGCGCGCGAGAGCTGTGCTTGCGGGCTGGCGGCAGGGCTGCCCGAGCTTCGCCTGACCACCGAACGCCTTCACTGCCGACCGGATATGGCCAAACCAAGACGACGGGGCTCGTCTCAGAGTGGCAGACGCCTGCCCCGGTGGCAACGAAGCGCCATTCGGTCGCATCGGCGCCTCTCAATCGCGAAGTCTAGCCGCTGAAATGATCCCAACCGGTTCTTGTGAACGACATGGCGCGGCCGCTTCCGTCGCATACGCGTACCCCGTGCGCGCGATCCGCGATAAAGCCAATGCGCGTGACCCTGGTTCCCGCGGCCGCTGCTGCGGCCTCGAATTTCTCGACCCGCTGTGGCGCAATCGTCGCGAGCACCTCGTAGTCCTCGCCGCCGGTGATGAGGTCGGCCAGCGTCGCAGCGCCCGCCGCCAGGACCGCTTGCGTCGCGGCCGAGAGCGGCACGGCGGCGACATTGATCTCGCCACCCACGTGTGAGGTGCGGACAAGCCGATCGAAGTCCTTCACAAGGCCATCGGAAATGTCGATCGCGGCGTTCGCATGGGCGACCAGCGCGGAGCGCAAGCCTACGGGTGGTTGGGGTTGCCGATACCGGGCGTCGAGATGGGCTTGTGCGGCGGCGTCGAGGCCGCAGCGCTGCGCCAGAGCGGAATCGCGCCGCAGGGCAAGGCCCAGCGCAGCATCGCCGATCGTTCCCGAAACGTATACGGCGTCGCCCACCTTGGCGGTCGAGCGGGGCACCATGCGGCCGGTGGGGACCGTTCCAAACGCGGTTATCGAGACGCTGAGCGGCCCGGGTGTGCGGTCGGTGTCGCCGCCGATGAGCGAGCAGCCGAACGTCGCTTGCGCGCGCCGCAATCCCTCGGCGAACGCGGCGAGCCATGCACGCTCGGGCGTCCCCGGCAACGCCAGCGACATGACGTAGGCGAGCGGCGCGGCACCCTTGGCGACGAGATCGGAGACATTGACCGCGAGCGCTTTCCACGCGATCGCGCCCGCGTCCTCGCCTGGAAAGAAATGCACGCCCGCGGTCACCGCGTCCGTTGTCACGACGAGATCGCGGCCCGGGTCCGGCGTTATCGCCGCGCAGTCGTCCTCGAGGCCGAACGCACCTGGAAAGCCGGCGGCGAGCGGCGCCCAGAACTCGCCGATGATTGCTTCCTCGCTACCTGGGCTATCGGGCTTTTCGGTTGTCATTGCCGTCGAACTCGGCCGTCCGCAACCGCCGTGCCAACTTGTCCAGCACGCCGTTGACGACCTTCGGCTCCTCGTCCGAGAAGAACGAGTGCGCCACGTTGATGTACTCGTTGATCACGACGCGGGCCGGGACGTCCGGGCGCTCCATAAGCTCGAACACGCCTGCGCGCAGGATCGCGCGCACAATGGCATCGATGCGGATGAGGCGCCAGCCCTCGGCCAGCTGCTGGTCGACAAGCGGGTCGATGTCGCGCTGACGGTGGACGACGCCGCGCAACAACTCGCTGAAGAACACGGCGTCCGCTCCGGAAGCAACCTCGTCGCCCGGGGGTCGCGGGAAGCGCAGGCGCACGAATTCGTCGATCACCGCGTTGAGGTCGGTGCCGGCCATATCCATCTGGTAAAGCGCCTGCACCGCAGCCACGCGCGCCGCAGTGCGCGGCTGCAACGCAGTGGCCGTGGACTGGTTGTGCTCGCTGCTGCTCATGCGCTCTGTCCTTGGAACGTGCGCACGAGCTCGACGAGACTGAGGCAGGCCCGAACCGCGTCGCCACCCTTGCCATCGGCACCGCCGCGTGCGCGCGCAAGCGCCTGCGCCTCGGTGTCTACGGTGAGGATGCCATTGCCGAGCGGTATATGGTGGCGGATGGCGACCTCCATGAGCCAGTGGTTGGCGTTGCTGCAGACGATGTCGTAGTGCGAGGTCTCGCCGCGGATCACGCAGCCGAGCGCAACCGCGCCGTCCCAGCAGCCGCTGGCCGCGCTGCGCGGGATCAGTCCCGCGGACGCGGCCTGCGCCAGCGCCTGCGGGATCTCGAGCGCGCCCGGCACAGTGATGCGATCGTAGCTCGCGCCTTGCGCCTTCAACGCGGCGATCGCGCCATCCGCGAGCTCGTCCGAGATCGACTCGTAGAATCGCCCCTCGACGATGAGGACGCGCGCCTGGGGAATGTGGCGGTGCGTTCTTGCCGTGCTCTGCGCCGGAGGCTTAGTCGTGAGGGCCATGGTGCTCACTCAATCCTTCGCGTGCCGACGATGCGCAGGCCGAAACCTTCTAGGCCGACGTAGACGTGCGCCGGAGAGTTCGTCAACAGCACCATGTCGCGCACGCCAAGGTCGGTGAGGATCTGCGAGCCCACTCCGACCTCCACACGGCGGCGCTCGCGCGCGCCGTCGGACGTCTTGGGATCGCGTGCGCGCCCCTCGATCCAAGCGGAGACGGACTTCGGCCGCAAATCGCGGATCAGAACGACGACACCGCGGCCCTCGCGCTCGATGGCGCGCAGAGAGCTGTCGATCTGGCGGCATCCCTCCCCGGTCTCGCCGATGCCGAGGAGGTCGGCGAGCGCGTTGACGGCGTGCACGCGCACGAGCACGGGGCCGGGCGCGGTGAGATCACCCTTGACGAGAGCGAGGTGCTCGCCCGGCTCGACGGTCGTCTCGTAGACGTGGAGATCGAAGACGCCGGCCGCCGCCGTCGTGACGCGGGTCCGGGCGACCAGGCGCACCAGGTGGTCGTTCTTCATGCGATAGGCGATCAGGTCCTCGATGGCGCCGATCTTGAGGCCGTGCCGCTGCGCGAAGACGACGAGGTCGGGCATGCGCGCCATGGTGCCGTCGTCGTTCATGACCTCGCAGATGACGGCGGCGGGATAGAGCCCGGCAAGCCGCGCAAGATCGACGGAGGCTTCGGTGTGGCCGGCGCGGATCAGCACGCCGCCCTCGCGCGCAATGAGCGGGAACACATGGCCGGGCGAGACGATGTCGGCGGCGCCTTTCGTGGCGTCGATGGCGGTGGCAATCGTGCGTGCGCGGTCGTGCGTGGAGATTCCGGTTGAGATGCCCTCGCGCGCCTCGATCGACTGGGTGAAGGCGGTGCGGTTGCGCGAGTCATTCCGGCGCACCATCGCTTCCAGCCCCAGCTCGTGTGCGCGCTGCTGCGTGAGCGACAGGCAAACGAGGCCGCGGCCGAACCGCGCCATGAAGTTGATCGCATCCGGCGTCGCCATCTGCGCCGGGATGATGAGGTCGCCCTCGTTCTCGCGCTCTTCGGCGTCGACGAGCACGACCATGCGCCCGTTGCGCATGTCCTCGAGAATCTCGGGGATTGCGGACAGACACCCGCGGCCTTGCGCCACGGCGATCATGCCGGCGTCGTGCGTCACGGGCGGAACTCCAAGAGACGCGCGACATAGCGCGCGAACAGGTCAACTTCGAGGTTGACCGATTGTCCGGGGGTTTTCGCCCCCCACGTCGTCACCGTCAAGGTGTGCGGGATTATGTTGACGCCGAACCGGTTGTCGCTCACCTCATTGACCGTTAACGACACCCCGTCAAGCGCGATCGACCCCTTGGGCGCGACGTAGGGCGCCAGATGATCGGGGACCTCGAAGGAAAAGCGCCGACTCTCGCCGTCGGAACGTACGTCGAGGATGCGCGCGAGCCCGTCGACGTGGCCCATGACCACGTGGCCACCGAGCTCGGCGCCCGCCTGCAGCGGGCGCTCGAGGTTGATGCGGCGCCCTGGGTTCCAATCAGCGATTGTCGTCTTGGCGCGCGTCTCGTTGGACGTGTCGACGGTGAACACGCTGCCGTTGCCGTGCTCGCGCACCGACGTCATCGTGAGGCAGCAGCCGTCGCACGCCATAGAGGCGCCGACTTCCATCGTCGCGGGGGCGTAGCGGGTGCGGATCGATAGGCGCCCGTCCTCGCGCGCCACGACCTCGCCGATGTCGGAGACGATGCCGGTAAACATGGGCCTCTCCTCGCTCCTCTAGGGTTGAGCTGCGCTCGGGCTGAGACTGCGCCAGGGACGGCGAAACACCATCATATCGTCGCCCCCGACGCTACGATGCTCGGATGGCGCGAGGCTTTCCGTCGCGACGTAGCGTGAAAGCGCGGCTAACCCCTGCTCCGGGGTGAGCGGCGCGGCACCGGCGGCGTGGGCGCGAAACATCACAGCCTCGTCGATGAGGCCCGCGCGCGAGAATAAGCGCCACGTCCGGACGCCGCCTTCAACCAGCAGGCGCGAGGTACCGTTGGCGACAAGGGCTTCCATCACCGAGGGCAGCCAAAGCTCGCCGCCGATCTCAGGGGTGCGAAAGACGCGCGCACCGGCTGCCTCGAGCGCTGCCGTATCGACGCTCTGGCCGCAAAAGAGCCACAGCGGGTGCTCGCGCGCGCTGCGCGCAAGGCGGCTCCCCGCAAGCCCGTCCAGTCGTCGGCCGATCACGACTCGCACTGGGGAGCGGTCCTCGAGCCCGGGCAACCGACAGGTGAGCAGCGGATCGTCGTCGATCACGGTCTGGCGGCCGATAAGGATGGCGTCGGCGCGGGCACGCATAAGCTGGCCTTGCGCGCGGGCTTCCACGCCCGTCACCCATGCCGGCTGACCCGCAGCTCCGCGCGGCACGTTCCCCTGGGCGTCGAGCGCCAGCTTCACCTGTACCAACGGACGGCGCTCGGTGACACGCAGGATGTGCCCGGCCGCCATCCAGTGTGCCTCGCGCGCCATCAGGCCGCGCTCGACAGCGAGGCCCGCAGAGCGGAGCTGCGCGAGCCCACGGCCGGCGACGCGCGGGTCGGGATCCTCGATCGCGCACACGACGCGGCCGATCCCGGCGGTGATGACGGCGTCCGCGCATGGCGGTGTCGCGCCGTGGTGCGAGCAGGGCTCCAGCGTAACGTAGAGGCTCGCACCCTTTGCGCGCGCTCCCGCGCGGCCCAACGCTTCCGTCTCTGCGTGCGGACGACCGCCGCGGGCGGTAAACCCACGCGCGATCACCTCGCCCGTCGTCTCGTCCGCGATGACTGCTCCCACGGAGGGGTTGGGTGCGGTTGCGCCGAGGCCACGCTCGGCGAGCCTCAAAGCAACTGCCATCATGTGAGCGTCGAACCCGGCGTGAGCCGAAGAACTCATGTCAATGTTTCTTGAGTGGCGCCGTCTCGACGACCGAGCTCTCGAACGCGATGCGGGAGGGCGCATGCGAAGGGACCGGCTCACCCGCGATCTCGCTCAGCACCTCTTGGAAGTCCGCCGCCTCGCGGAAGTCGCGGTAGACCGAAGCAAAGCGCACGTACGCCACGGGATCGAGCCCGCGCAGCGCCTCCATGACTAGACCGCCGATGGTGGAGGTCGCGACCTCCGTCTCGCCGGAGCTTTCGAGCTGGCGCACGAGGCCCGAGACCATGCGCTCAACGCGCTCGGCGTCGATGGGCCGCTTGCGCAGCGCCACGTCGACGGAGCGCATGAGCTTGTCACGATCGAAGGGCACCTTGCGGCCCGAACGCTTGACAACGGTGAGCTCGCGCAGCTGCACGCGCTCGAACGTGGTGAAGCGCCCGCCGCAGTCGGGGCAGATGCGCCGACGCCGGATGGCCGCGTTCTCCTCGGTGGGGCGGCTATCCTTCACTTGCGTGTTTCCGCCCGCGCAATAGGGGCAACGCATGAAAGCGCTCCGTTCGGGCCCGCGCCAGCGCTCCCCAATCGGCGCCGCGCCAAGAATATTAGCCGCTTAGGCGTTAGAGACGCAACGAGGTGCCCGCGGATATCCAACGGACCCCTGCGGGCACCTCGCATTAAGTCTGTGCGCAATCAGGTGTAGATCGGGAAGCGCTTGCACAGCTCGACCGCCTGCGCCTTGACCTTGCCCTCGACCGCGGCGTTGCCGGCGTCGCCATTCTTGGCGAGCCCGTCCAATACCTCCGCGATCATGCGGCCGACCTCCCGGAACTCGGCGACGCCGAAGCCGCGCGTAGTGCCGGCAGGGGCGCCCAGCCGGATGCCCGAGGTGACCATGGGCTTCTCCGGGTCGAAGGGAACGCCGTTCTTGTTGGTGGTGATGTTGGCGCGCCCCAACGCCTTCTCCGACACGTTGCCGGTGAGCTTCTTCGGCCGCAGGTCGAGCAGGATCAGGTGGGTATCGGTGCCGCCGGAGACCAGCGCGAAGCCGGAGTTTACCAGCACCTCGCCCATGGCCTTGGCGTTCTCGATCACGTTCTTGGCGTAGACCTTGAACTCGGGCCGCAGCGCCTCGCCGAAGGCGACCGCCTTCGCGGCGATGATGTGCATGAGCGGGCCGCCCTGGATGCCAGGGAAGATCGCCGAGTTGACCTTCTTGGCGATCTCCTCGTCGTTCGTCAGGATCATGCCACCCCGAGGTCCGCGCAGCGTCTTGTGCGTCGTTGTCGTGACGACGTGGGCGTGCGGGAACGGGCTCGGATGCGCACCGCCGGCGACGAGACCGGCGAAGTGCGCCATGTCCACCATCAGGATTGCGCCGACCTCGTTGGCGATGGCGCGGAAGTCGGCGAACTCGATGTGGCGCGGATAGGCGGAGCCGCCGGCGATGATGATGCGCGGCCTGTTCTCGATCGCGAGCTTGTAGACCTCGTCCATGTTGATGCGGTGTGTATCGGGCTTCACCATGTAGGACACGGCCTTAAACCACTTGCCCGACTGGTTGACCGCGGCGCCGTGCGTGAGATGTCCGCCGGCCGCGAGGCTCAAGCCGAGGATGGTGTCGCCCGGCGTCGCGAGCGCATTGAAAACGCCCTGGTTCGCTTGGCTGCCCGAGTGCGGCTGCACGTTGGCGAACCCGCAGCCGAACAGCTTCTTGGCGCGGTCGATCGCGAGTTGCTCGACGATGTCGACGTACTGGCAGCCGCCGTAGTAGCGCTTGCCCGGATACCCTTCCGCGTACTTGTTGGTGAGCACCGTGCCGGCCGCCTCGAGCACCGCTTTGGAGACGATGTTCTCGGACGCAATGAGCTCGATCTCGTGCTGCTGGCGCCCCAGCTCCTTGCCGATCGCGTCGGCGACCTCCGCGTCGCCGTCGGCGATGGAGGCGGTGAAAAAGCCGGACTTCGAGGCGGCGGGGGCCTTCATCGTGAACATTTGCTGCTTCCTTGTTGTCGCGAGCGCGAGAAGTTCCAGAGTCCGGGAAGGGGTGCCACCGCACCCCGGGGAGGCCAATACGCCATAGTAAGGTCGAGCCGCGCCCGGCTCAACCTCTCTGGCAGCACATTACCTCAGTTCTCGCTATTGCCTTTTTTGCCGCTGGCGACGGGGGGCGGGCCGTGGCGCCCTACTCGGCGGCAAGCCGGACGGTCTCGCCACGCGACAGCGGGCAGGCATCCCACAGCTCGGTCAGCGCATGCGACGAGATGGTCCATCTGCTCGTCGGTGTGAACCGGGGACGGGGTCAGCCGGATGCGCTCGGTGCCTCTCGGGACCGTCGGATAGTTAATCGGCTGCACGTAGATCGCGTAGCGGTCGAGCAGGGTATCCGTCACCGCCTTACAGTGCACCGGATCGCCGACCGTCACCGGGACGATGTGGCTCGCGTTGGTAACGAGCGGCAGGCCCGCATCCGACAGGCGCCGCTTCAAAGTGTGCGCGCGCTCGTGCAGCCGAGCCCGCTCGATGACACTGGTCTTCAAGTGGCGGATGCTCGCCAGCGCTCCCGCGGCGAGTGCAGGCGCGAGCGAAGTCGTAAAGATGAAACCCGCCGCATACGAGCGGATAGCGTCGCAGCAATCGCGGCTCGCCGCGATATAGCCGCCCATGACGCCGAAGCCTTTGGCCAGCGTGCCGTTGATGATATCGACACGGCCCATCACGCCTTCGCGCTCGGCGATGCCGCCGCCGCGCGGCCCATAGAGCCCGACCGCGTGCACCTCGTCGAGATAGGTCAGCGCGCCGTACTTCTCGGCAAGATCGCAGATCGCCGCGACGGGTGCGAGGTGCCCGTCCATCGAGTAGACGCTCTCGAACGCGATCAGCTTGGGTGTCGCGCGGTCGTACTCATTGAGCTTCGCCTCGAGGTCGGCAAGGTCGTTGTGGCGGAAAATGCGCTTCGGGCCACCGCCGTGGCGGATGCCGGCGATCATGGAGGCGTGGTTCTTCTCATCGGAGAAGATCACCAGGCCGGGAAGAAGCTGCGCCAGCGTCGACAGCGTGGCGTCGTTGGCTACGTAGGCCGAGGTGAAAAGGAGCGCCGCTTCCTTGCCGTGCAGGTCGGCCAGCTCGGCCTCGAGCTCGACATGATAGTGGCAGGTGCCGGAGATGTTGCGCGTGCCGCCGGAGCCGGCGCCGACCGAGTCGATCGCCTCATGCATCGCGGCGATGACGGCCGGATGCTGGCCCATGCCGAGGTAATCGTTGGAGCACCAGACGGTGATGGGGTGTCGCTGCTGGTCGCCGTTGAAGTGCTCGGCGGCGGGGAACGCGCCCCTGCGACGCTTGAGGTCGGCAAAGACGCGGTAGCGGCCCTCCTGGCGGATCGCCTCCAGCGCTTCCTTGAATTTACGTGCGTACTCCATCGAGCGTCCTTCTACTCCCGTCCGTCTTTTTATTTAGCATCGTTCTAAAGAACATCGAGAGCAATGTGTCTATTGTCGCGCCGGGCCCCCCCCTTTGGGGACGCACGAAGATTTAGCGGCCGAGCGCCGCCAAGCCTTTGATGCCAATCAATGTCGTTGGGTCTCGCCTAATATGCCGCAGCAATCTCGCCGACGCCGTCCTTTTGATAGACGTCCGGCCTGAACTGGATGACGCCGTCCTCCGTCGCCCAAGCGGTAACGTAGGCAAAAAATAAGGTAACCGGCCGCTTTAACCGCACCATCTTGGTCTGCCCGTTCTCCTTCATGGCCTCGACCTGCTCCTTGGTCCAGCCGGGCTGGCCCTCGAGCAGCCAAGCGGCGAGCTCCTCAATGTTTTGCACGCGCACGCACCCGGAGCTGGCGGCCCGGAAGTTGCGGCCGAAGAGCGACTCTTTCGGCGAGTCGTGCATATAAACTGAGCTGGCGCTCGGGAAGTTGATCTTCAGGAACCCTAGCGGGTTGTCCTTGCCAGGGGCTTGGCGGTAGGAAAGTTGCAGGGGCTTTGCCGAGCTCCAGTCGATGGTCTCCGACGGGATCTTTTTTGCCCCCTCATAGGCATCGATGCCGAACTTCTCCAGCACGTTCTGCCCCTTCTCCTGCATGTCCTTACCCTTGGGGATCAAGTCCTCCTTGATGACGGTCGGCGGCAGCGTCCAAACAGGGTTGAAGTTGAGGTCGGTGATGGTAGAGCGCAATTGCGGGGTCGGGCGATCGGGCTTGCCGACAACGCCCGAGTGGCGCGAGACGACGGTGTTGCTCTGGATGGCCTCGATCTGGGCGGCTGGAATGTTGACGAGGACGTAACGCTTGCCGACGATCTTCACGAGGTCGATGAGCCGCTCGAGGTTCACCTTGAGCTGCGTCAAGCGCACGTCGGCGGGGACGTTGAGCGCGGCGATCGTACGCTTATCGACGATACCGGTGGGGGCAAGGCCGTTCGAGGCCTGGAAGCGCATCAGCGCCTTCTCTAGCTCGCTGCCGTAATAGTTCGGATAGCTCGTCTCGTCGCGCAGATCGCCCGAGGCCGTGAGGCGCTGGCGCAGAAGGTTGACCGCGTCGTGCGTCTGCCCCGGCTCGAGCTGAATTTCCGGGATGGCTACGAAGCCGCCGGCCTCTACGATCTGCGCGTAGCGCTCGACGGCAAGCTTGGTCGAGGCGACGTTCGCTTTCGACAGCGTGGGGAACCCCTTGGGCGGGTTCGTCTGCCATTCCTTGATGAACGTCCGGTCGTAGCCGCCGGTGCCGGTCGTACCCGGGCCATCCCCGACCGGGCCGAACTGCACCCCCTGCGCCAGTGCACAGGCGCTTGCCCCAACCAGTGCGATAGTGCTGCCGGCGAGGCGCGCACGCGACCTCACCCGTGTTGACCATAAACCGGCTCTTTCCATTTGCACAAAGCCCCGAAAAGCCGCTCCCGGCCCTCGATGTTAGGTCGCAAGCCGCAGAACGGAATAGGTATTCGATCAGATTGGGAAGGCAAAATCGAGATGCCCGCGTGAGCGTCCCGTGGCTGGTGCCAAGGCGCAACAATCTCACGCATACAAAAGGGGGCCGCGGAGGTGTCCGCGGCCCTAGCGTCGCTGGCGTTTCGGTGCGTGTTGTCTGGCGTGTTGCCTAGAGGCGGTAGCGAATTTGGTCGGACCAAAAGCGCTCAAGCCGGACGAGCGCCTTGTTAAGCCCGCGGAAATCTTCCTCGGTGACCTCACCTACGGTGCCGACCGAGCCGAGCTGGCGCTGGTACAGCCCCTTGACGACGTCGCAGGCCTCCTTGCCCTTCTCCGTCAGGCTGACGCGCACGCTGCGGCGGTCAGTCTCCGACCGCTTGTAGTGCAGGTAGCCCATGTCCACGAGCTTCTTCAGGTTGTAGGAGACATTCGAGCCGAGATAGTAGCCGCGCGTCTTCAATTCGCCGGCGGTCAGCTCGCCCTCACCGATGTTGTAAAGGAGGAGAGCCTGCACACTGTTGAGGTCGGCGCCGCCCAGGCGGTCGAACTCGTCTTTGATCACGTCGAGCAAGAGGCGGTGCAGCCTCTCGATGAGACGCAATGCTTGGAGATACTCGGAACGAAAGCCCTCGTCCTGAGCCGGCGCGCGATGGCGCGCCACGTCGAGCGCAACACTCATAACTGCCTCATCCTGTTTGACGCGTCCCGATTTTTTCGGGTTACACAAACAGATACGGCATAAAACTAAAACTTACCTAAATGCGCATAGTAAAATAATAGTAGTGCCGCCTCGGCAGAAGCTCTCGTTCATCCTATGTGGTACAAATTTAAGTATTGAACTATCGGATTGTTTACCTTGCGCGACGGGCGCGGGCGCTTCAGACACGCGCAGCCTGCATCTCCTGGCGCGTCGGCAAAAGCAGCTCGTCGGAGCCCATGGAAGCGAAATAGTCCTCGACCATCGCTGGCGTGACCTCCTCGAGCCGATGGGGGCGCCAGCGCGGTGCGCCGTCCTTGTCGATCAACGCCGCGCGCACGCCCTCGTAGAAATCGTGGCCGTCGAGAAACCGGCAGGCAAGGCGATAGTCGACCTGCAGCGTTTGACGCAAGTCGAGGGCGCGCGCGTCGCGGATATGCCGGTGCGTGACCTTGAGCGACAGCGGTGAACGCGCCTTGAGGTCTGCGATGACGGCGCGAGCCCACGCGCCGTCCCGTCCATCTATGCCCGACAGCCGCTCGAGTATCTCCTCGACGCTCCCGGCTGAGAAGCAGCGGGCGATGTGGCTCACATAGGGCGCAAGCTCGCCCAAGCCGGGATCGACGTGGCGCTCATCCAGCAGCGGATCGACCGGCCATGTATCGATAAGCGCGGCCTTGATCTCCTCGAAACGCTGAGCCGGAATGCAGTGCGTGAGCAGACCCAACGCGTAGGCGTCCGCCCTGCCGATCGAGCGGCCGGTGAGTCCCAGATACATGCCGATCGCGTCCGGAAGCCGCGCCAAGACCCATGCCGTGCCGACATCGGGGAACAGGCCGATTGAGGTCTCGGGCATGGCGAAGCGGTAGCCCTCGCCCGCCACCCGGTGCGTGCCATATTGCGTGATGCCGACGCCCGAGCCCATCACCGACCCGTCGATCAGCGAGATCGTGGGTTTTGAGAAGCATTCGTGCAGCCAATTGAGCGCATATTCCTCCGCGCATGCCGCGCGCGCCTTCGCCCTGTCACTGCGTGCAAGACTCACGAGCTCGCGCACGTCGCCGCCGGCCGAGAATACCTTGCCGCCCGCCGACTGGATGACAACCGCGTAGTTCGTCGGCTCACGCGCGAAGCGCGGATAGGAGTCCGCGAGCTTGCGGCGCATCGCGATGTTGAGCGCATTGAGCGCACGCGGGCGATTGAGCGTGATGAGCGCGAGCGAGCCGCGCCTCTCGACGGAGAGCTCTTCGGAACCTTGAGCGGGTGGCGTGGCGTTGACGACGTCGTGCTGCACAGCGGGGTGTCCTCGCGCAGATGGACAAGGTCGTAGCGACCATGAATTGAACGAATTTGGAGCTATACACGGCCAGACACGCCAATCAAACGTGGGCGGCCGATTCGCCTTAAGACGTGGCTTGCGCCTACGCGAGCGGTGTTAATAACCGAAGGGCGGACAATGCTTCGATATGCTCTTGGCCTCGCCGTAGGTGCGATGTTGTGCTGGCAGCACGGCGCCTTCGCGCGGCCCGCATCCCCGGCCCCTACTTCGAGCCTGGTCGTTGCGGCGAAGGGCAGCAACTCCAGCATCGCCGTCGCCAAGTCCAAGAAGCCGGGGTATCAGTCCCGCATGCAGGCGGACCAACCGATCCCGCCAATTCCCGACAAGAAGAGCGACAAGGGCGCCGCCGCCAAAAGCGCCGAGACCGTCCCCGCCGCATGGAAACCTGAGGAAATCTCCGCGGCACAGGCCCGTTGCGCCGCGATCCTCAAGGACATCGACGCCGTCACAGTAGCCCAACCGCCGATCCGCGATGGCCAATGCGGCGCTCCCGCCCCCATCCGCCTGATAAGCGTCGGCAAGAACCCGCAGGTCACCTTCTCACCGCCCGCGCTGGTCGATTGCGAACTCGCCGGAGCGCTGCACGGCTGGATCAAGAACGACGTGCAGCCGCTCGCCATAAAGCGCCTCGGCGCCAAGATCATTCGCATCGAGGTGATGAGCGACTACTCTTGCCGCAACTCCGCCGGCCGCGGCGGCAACCATCTGAGCGAGCACGCCTTCGCCAACGCGCTCGACATCGGCGCCTTCGTCACCGAGAAGGGTCAGAGCGCAAGCGTTCTCAACGGGTGGGGCACGCCCAACCGCGAGATCGCCGAGCGGATCGCAGCCGAGAAAGCGAAAGCGGAGCAAGACGCCACGGCACTCGCCGACGCCGACGTAAAGGCCCAAGACAACCTCAAGCACGCAAACCCCGTGGATGCGGCAAACACGAGCACGACAGACGGAAGAAAGTCGCCCGCGCCCGTCGCCGTGGCTTCGAGCCTCGGCACACCGACGGCAGGCGGCGCCAGGCGCGAGCGCGTCAACGGCGTCGACAGGATCACGATCACGCTGCCGGGCGCCGCGAAGTCCGCAAGCGACGATATCAGCAAGCTCGGCGGTCCCAAGGGTTCGAATAACCGCAAACCCGATGCCGCCACGGACGTCGCGGCGCTCCCCATCGCGGAGCGCCCGCCAGGACCGCAGGCGCAATTTCTGCGCGAGGCGCATGCCGCCGCATGCCGCATCTTCGGCACCACGCTCGGGCCAGAAGCGAACGCCGACCACCGCAATCACTTCCATGTCGACATGGCCGAGCGGAAGTACAAAAAAATCTGCGACTAACCCTGATCCGCTGGTCCCATTCGCCGGCTCTTGCCAAAGGGGATTCTTCCGGCGAGTGTGGCGCCCCCGAGCGGACGCCAGCATGAAACCCCGCCTCCCAGCGCCAGAACCTCAGCCGACCTCGCGGCACGACACACCCGGGGATCGCCCGCTCCGCCACGACGCGGCCGGCACCTATCCCGGCGTCCGCTTGCGGCGAGCGCGGCGCACCAAATGGTCGCGTCGTCTCGTCGCCGAGCACCGCCTGAGCGCCGCCGATCTCGTCTGGCCACTATTCGTCGTCGACGGCGTCAACAAGCGCGCGCCCGTCGCTACTATGCCGGGCGTCGACCGCCTATCGATCGACAACATCGTCGCAGCGGCCGAGGAGGCAGCGGGCCTCGGCATCCCGGCGATCGCACTCTTCCCCTACACCGAGCCCAAGCTGCGCTCGGCCGACGCGCGCGAGGCGTTCAATCCGGACAACCTCGTGTGCCGAGCAACGCGTGCGATCAAGGAGGCCGGGCTCGACCTCGGCGTTATCCTCGACGTTGCGCTCGATCCCTACACCAGCCACGGCCACGACGGACTTCTGCGCGGCACCGAGATCGCCAACGACGAAACGCTGGAAGCGCTCGTGCGCCAGTCGCTTGTGCAGGTCGAAGCCGGGGCCGACATACTAGCACCCTCCGACATGATGGACGGGCGCGTTGGCGCCATCCGCTCCGCTCTCGAGACGAGCGGTCACGCCAACACACTGATCATGGCCTACGCCGCCAAGTACGCGTCCGCTTTCTACGGCCCCTTCCGAGATGCCGTTGGCTCCTCGGTGGCGCTCGCATCCTCAAAAACCGTCGGCGACAAGCGCACCTACCAGATGGACCCGGCCAACTCGGATGAAGCCCTGCGCGAGGTCGCGCTCGACCTCGCCGAGGGCGCCGACATGGTGCTGGTGAAACCGGGCCTCGCCTATCTCGACATCGTGCGCCGAGTCGCCGACACGTTCCGAGTGCCGACGTTTGCCTTTCAGGTATCTGGTGAGTACGCGATGCTGCAGGCCGCGACCGCCGCAGGCTGGCTCGATGGCGACGCGGTGATGATGGAGAGCCTGCTTGCCTTCAAGCGGGCGGGCGCCTCCGGCGTGCTCACGTACTTTGCCCCGCGCGCGGCCCGATTGCTCCGGGATGCCGGCTGAGCAGATTATGAACTTTCCCTTCAAGGACAATAAGGCCGCCTTCGAGTACGCCTCCAATTTCCTTGTCTGCACAGTCGAAGTGGGAGCAATGCTGCCTGCGCTGGTCGAAGATGGGCGGTCGCTCTTCGGGACTCAAGATAGCGTCCATTTGAATGGGGACGGCACACAAACCGCCGTCGTCAAGATCGCGAGCTCTGACGGTGGATTTCTCGTTCTCGCAAGAACCGTTGGCCTCGGCCCGACGCTCAAACCAGGTGATCTCGTTGCGTGGCAGGCCGGTGCCTATTTGACCGAACTTGCCGAAACTGCCGGCGATCGCCGCTTCGGTTGGGTCGGGCTGATCCTCGGGACCTTAAGTCCAGAATGGCGAGATGGAAGCTGGGTCGGCGCGGAGCAATTCCGCCCCTAGGCGTGCATGCTCTCGAGATCCTCAGCGAACCTTCACTAACTTGAACGGCGGATGGAGAGCGCATCATTAGCGGCGGACGCGGCGCCGCGTCGGCTCGAGCGGCCGCTCGTCCGCAGGTGGTGCCTGAGTAGCATCCGCCGGCTGCTCGCCGCTCTTCTGCGCGAGCGCGCCTTTGGGCTTCTCGCAGTCAGTGAGCCACACGTCGAATACCGGATGCTCCACGGCGTTGATGCCGGGGCTTTCCGCAAACATCCAGCCGGTGAAGATGCGCTTCTGCTGGCCGTCGAGCTGGATCTCGTCGACCTCGACGAACGAGGTCGTCTTCGGCTGCTCGGTGGGTGGCCGCGAGTAACACACGCGCGGGGTCACCTTGAGAGCGCCGAACGTCGCCGTCTCGTTGAGCGGGACCTCGAACTTGGAGGTACGCGCGGTAACCTTGTCGAGCGCAGCAAACACCGCGACGCCGTTCTCGATGCGATCGGCGCGCGCAACTCCCGCGGCGAGCGCGCCGAGCGTTGCGGCCGTCATCGCGACGCGTGATGCAACGCGAAAGCCCGAGTGTGTAAGTGAGAAATTCATGCGCCTCGGCCGGCGTCCGTTCGCATCCAGCAACTTTCACTGATCGCCGAGTTGGGCCGAAGTTGGACCCTTGCGCGCGTCACGATGACGGCCGCCAGGGCTTGTAGTCGCCGCTGGCTTTGGCACGCACGCCGCGCCCGATGATCGAGCCCGGCGGACGGTAGGCCTCGGGTGTACCGGTCATGTTCATGAGGTGCGCTCGTTGCCACGGCCGCGGCTGGTAGCTCTGCGCGGTCGGCGGCTCGTCCACCGTATAGTGCAGCCATCCGTGCCAGTCGGCGGGCACCTTCGAGGCTTCCGCGAAATCCGTGTAGGTGACCCAACGGCGCGGCCGCCCGAGCGGGCCGACGCCCTTGCGCTGCTCGTAATAGGTGTTGCCGAAGCCATCCTTGCCGACGAGGCGGCCTTGCATGCGGATGGTCAGGCGGGTGCCCCAGGTATTGCCGCCCCACCAACTGAAAATCTCGCTGAAAATGCCCATTGTCCGATCCTGCCATCTCGCAACTACAATGGTGGGCATATCGGAGCGCCAAGGGGTCTGTCCAGTCGCCGGTAGAGCGCGGCCCAACCGCAACACCCGATTTTGCGGAATCGCCATACGCTGACTTTGCCGCGATGATCTCACTCGACTTGTCCACATCCGCGGATAGCTGCAACTTTGGCCCGGCGAACGCGAGTAATCCCGTCATTTAGGCGTCACAGATGATCCACTGCCTTTCCCAGGGTCTTCAATAGACTATCTACATCTAGTGTGGGTGTGATCGGCAACATACAAAATCTTTGGCGTGAGGCCACGAATTGGCCAGTTTGAGTGAACGCGATCCGCGTGGGGCGGACGCCCTCTCAACGAGGGTACTTTGCCCCCGGGCGCGTGTGGCGGTTCAGTCGAGTGCCGGGCCACGTTGGCCCAATCCAGACAATGCGTAAGCAGCGGGCGAGGCTCTTGCCGTCTCGCCGCGGGGGAACGTGTGTCTCGAGCGTAGGCTTGAGTTGCGTATCGGCAACGTCCGTGGCCGGCAACAGCGTTCAAAAAAACTCAGCGCCCTTGTAGCTCGTTGGCGCCCTCAACAATCCGACGAGACGGGGGACACTCATGAAGATCACGCGGCGCTTCACCGAAGCCGGCAAGTCGCCTTACGACACCATCAAATTCCGCCGCGCCACGAGTGAGATCAAGAACCCCGACGGCTCGATCGTTTTCCGCCTCGACGGCTTCTTCGTGCCCGAACACTGGAGCCAGGTCGCCGCCGACATCCTCGCGCAGAAATACTTCCGCAAGGCCGGCGTCGCCCGCCGTCTCAAGAAGATCGAGGAGACGCAGATCCCCTCGTGGGCGTGGAAGTCGGCCCCCGACGACCGCGCGCTCGCCGAGCTCCCTTACCCTGAGCGCTTCGGCGGCGAGACGGATGCGCGCCAGGTCTTCGACCGCCTCGCCGGCACCTGGACCTACTGGGGCCTCAAGGGTGGCTACTTCACCGCGGAAGAGGACGCGCGAGCGTTCTTCGACGAGCACCGCTACATGCTGGCGATGCAGATGGGCGCGCCCAACTCCCCGCAGTGGTTCAACACCGGCCTGCACTGGGCCTACGGCATCGACGGCCCGGGTCAGGGCCACCTCTACGTCGATTACGAGACCGGCAAGCTGACGGTCTCCGATTCCGCCTACGAGCATCCGCAGCCGCACGCCTGCTTCATCCAGTCAATCGAGGACGATCTCGTCAACGAGAACGGGATCATGGACCTGTGGGTGCGCGAGGCACGCCTATTCAAATACGGCTCCGGCACGGGTTCCAACTTCTCCAAGCTGCGCGGCATCGACGAGAAGCTGTCGGGCGGCGGCAAGTCGTCTGGGCTCATGAGCTTCCTGAAGATCGGCGACCGCGCCGCTGGCGCCATCAAGTCGGGCGGCACGACGCGGCGCGCCGCCAAGATGGTCGTCGTCGATGTCGATCATCCTGACATCGAGGAATACATCAACTGGAAGGTGAAGGAGGAGCAGAAGGTCGCCGCCCTCGTCACTGGCTCCAAGATCTGCCGCAAGCGGCTGCAGGCGATCATGAAGGCTTGCGTGAACTGCGAGGCGGAGGGCGGCGAGACCGAAGGGGCCATCCCCAACGAGCGCTGCTTCGATCCCGCCAAGAACCCGGCGCTGAAGCGCGCCATCAAGGAAGCGCGCCGCGACGAGGTGCCGAACAACTACATCCTGCGCGTCATCCAGTTCGCGCGCCAGGGCTTCAAGGAAATCGAATTCGCAACCTATGACACCGATTGGGATTCGGAGGCCTACCTCACCGTCTCGGGCCAGAACTCCAACAACTCGGTGCGCGTGACGGACGACTTCCTCGAGAGCGTTGAGGCCGACAAGGACTGGCAGCTCGTCTCGCGTCTCTCCGGCAAGCCGTGCAAGACCCTCAAGGCGCGCGACCTGTGGGACCAGATCGGGCACGCCGCCTGGGCCTCGGCCGATCCCGGCATCCAATTCCACACCACCATCAACGACTGGCACACCTGCCCCAAGAGCGGGCCGATCCGCGCTTCCAATCCGTGCTCTGAGTACATGTTCCTCGACGATACGGCCTGCAACCTCGCCTCGCTCAACCTGATGGCGTTCCGCACCGGCTCTTCTCCCGGCGCGAAAAGCGAGCGCCCGCAACTCGCCGAAGGCTCGGTGCGGGCGCTCGGGACGCGCTTCGACATCGGCGACTTCGAGCACGCCTGCCGCCTGTGGACCATCGTGCTCGAGATCTCGGTGCTGATGGCGCAATTCCCCTCGCGCCAGATCGCGGAGCTGTCCTACCGCTACCGCACGCTGGGCTTGGGCTTCGCCAATATCGGCGGCCTGCTGATGTCGTCGGGCATTCCTTATGACTCCGACGCGGGTCGCGCGATCTGCGGCGCCATCTCCGCCATCATGACCGGCGTCTCCTACGCGACCTCGGCTGAGATGGCGCGCGAGCTCGGGCCGTTCCCGGGCTATCAGCCCAACGCCGCCGAAATGCTGCGCGTCATCCGCAATCATCGCCGCGCCGCCTATGGCCACAGCGAGGGCTTTGACAAGCTCGCCATCGCGCCGGTGCCGCTCGACCATGCGGCCTGCCCCGACGGGTCGCTCATAGAGGCGGCACGCCGCGCCTGGGACCGCGCCATCGCGCTTGGCCAGAACCACGGCTTCCGCAACGCGCAAGCGACCGTGATCGCGCCGACCGGAACGATCGGTCTCGTCATGGACTGCGACACCACCGGCATCGAGCCCGACTTCGCGCTCGTGAAGTTCAAGAAGCTCGCCGGCGGCGGCTACTTCAAGATCATCAACCAGGCCGTGCCGGCGGCGCTCGCCACGCTCGGCTACCGCGAGAGCGAGATCGCCGAGATCGTCGTCTATGCCGTGGGCCACGGCTCGCTCGGTCAGGCACCCGCGATCAACCCGATGACGCTCAAGGCCAAGGGCTTCGACGCCGGGTCGATCGCCAAGGTCGAAAGCGGGTTAGCAAGCGCCTTCGACATCAAGTTCGTCTTCAACCGCTGGACGCTCGGCGACAAGTTCCTGACCGAAAACCTCAAGGTCCCGGCCGACCGGCTGCTCGATCCGGCCTTCGACCTGCTTACCTTCCTCGGCTTCTCGAAGAAGAACATCGAGGACGCAAACGAGCACGTGTGCGGGGCGATGACGCTCGAAGGCGCGCCGCACCTGAAGCCCGAGCACCTGCCCGTGTTCGACTGCGCCAACCCCTGCGGGCGCAAGGGCAAGCGCTACCTATCGGTCGAGAGCCACATCCGCATGATGGCGGCCTCCCAGCCGTTCATCTCCGGCGCCATCTCCAAGACCATCAACATGCCAAACGACGCCACCGTCGAGGACTGCAAGGCGAGCTACCTCTTGTCCTGGCGTCTAGCGCTCAAGGCCAACGCGCTCTACCGCGACGGCTCCAAGCTCAGCCAGCCGCTCAACTCGCAGCTTCTGGGCGATGACGCCGACGAGCAGGAGGAGGCAGCCGAGCAGCTGTACGCCGACAAGCCCGCCGCGCTCCGCGTGCAGGCCGCAGCGGAGCGGATCGTGGAACGCATCATCGAACGGATGCGTCCGCAAGAGCGCGAGAAGCTCCCCAACCGGCGCAAGAGCTACACGCAGAAGGCGACCGTCGGCGGGCACAAGGTCTATCTGCACACCGGCGAGTACGAGGACGGGCGGCTGGGTGAGATCTTCATCGACATGCACAAGGAAGGCGCCGCCTTCCGCTCGCTGATGAACAACTTCGCCATCGCCATCTCGCTCGGCCTGCAGTACGGCGTGCCGCTGGAGGAGTACGTGGAGGCCTTCACCTTCACGCGCTTCGAGCCGGCGGGCCTCGTGACCGGCAACGAGACGATCAAGAACGCGACCTCCGTGCTCGACTATATCTTCCGCGAGCTGGCGGTCTCCTATCTCGGCCGGCACGACCTCGCCCACGTCGACCCGCGCGAGATCGTGGGCGGCACCGGGCTCGGCTCCTCCGACGCGACCACCGACGACAAGCTCGGGTTCGACGAGCCGGCGCAGAAGCTCATCTCGCGCGGCTTGATCCGCGGCGGCGTCGTCCGCTTCAACCGCGAGCCCTCCGAGGAGACGAGCACGGTCGCGGTGATGCAGAGCGAGATCACCGCCGCGTTCCCGCAGACGGAAGGTGCCACCGCGCTCAAGCCCGAGACCGAGATGCTGTACGCGCGCACGACCGTGGCGCGCACGCAAGTCTCGGTGAAGGGGCGCGAGGCCGACCGGCGGGCGGAGGCGCGCATCCGCGGCTACGAGGGCGAAGCGTGCCGCGAGTGCGGGAACTTCACGCTCGTGCGCAACGGCACCTGCCTCAAGTGCGACACCTGTGGCGGCACCAGCGGGTGCAGCTGAGGAGACTCAAGTGTCCGACGAGTTCGACGACTACCCAGTCCTGGCTTGGCGCGGAAGCCTGTGAAAGATCAGCTTCGGCTCAACGAACGTTGCTGGGGGTCGGCGACGGTCCTTTGCCTCACATCATGGAGGTTCTCGAACTCGCTCGGAACCACATACCTCAAGCTAGCGGTCTTGAGCTTGTTGCGCGCCCCGATGAAATGATGGGGCGCGCGCATGCATTTGCCAACAGTCAAGAGCGGGAGATCATCGCTAGGCAGACGATTGTCGAGGGGGCGATCGATGACGCACCGCTGTCCCGTTTTGTGATTGTCCATGAGCTTGAACACATCGTCCATCATCCCGGGCGCAAGAAGTTCCGCGTAGTTGGCGGCAATGAGCGGAAGACATTCATTGACGATGGCCATTCGACCGAGTGGCAAGCCGACATGACTACACGAGCGATGTTTATGCCGCCTCCAATGGTCTGGGGCGCAACATCGCCTTGCGAACTCGCGAACACAGCAAGAGTCCCACTCGACGAGGCCAAGCAGCGATTTCGGCATTTGCGCGCCAGCAAGAACCTCCAAACTGAACAGAAGCGTCAGTTCGTGAGGTTGCCTGAGCCGGCGAACGATTTCGACGCCCTTAGGCTAAGGCTCTGGAATGGGCTGCCGGCGATCCCAGGTGAGGACCCGGCGCTTTCACGTCGGTGCGGGATATTCCGTGTCTCGTGGCTCGAATACGGGAAAACGTCGCAGTGCGGATGGTTTCTGGAGCGCGGGCAAATCGTGGCGCACTTTGGCAGACTAGGACGCGGATGATTCAGGAAGATCCACTCAAGCGGCTGCGGGCCGCCCCCGCCAGCGTCTACCTGCTGGCCGAGCACCTCGACGCCGCACTCGCGGCCGGCGAGGACCTGACGAGCGTGCTCTACGTCTGGTCCGGACCGCCGCCGCACGCTAACGCCGAGCTCGTCGAATTTCGTGCCGGCCGGCGCGAGGCCATCGAGAAGATCCGCACCTTCGAGCTCGCCATGCTCGCGCGCCTGCTCATGGGGCGCGAGTGGGCAGTGACGGTCGCGACCGAGGACGAGCGCTTCCAGCCTGTTGCCCGCCTCTATGTGGCCGGCACCGCGACGCTCGTGGATGCCGTCGCCGAGTGCGCCGACCTTTCCGGAGAGGACTTCGACACCGGCGACGACCTCACCGCCTACATGCGCGGCCGCGGGCTCATCGCTGGCGACGCCGCCGGTCTGGCTGACACCGCCCCCATCGCCGCCAACGAAACGTTTCTCGTCGCCAAGCGCGCGCCGCTGGGCGTGCTGCTCGACCTCGTCGCGAGCTTTCTCGACGCGCTCGAAGCGGAGTTCGACCTCTTCCCCACGCTCCAAAACGAAAGCGGGCGGGGTATGCACCCGCCCGCCTCGCTCACGATCTGATCGCGATTACAGGCTCGAAGATACCTGCGCGCGGAGGCCCGCCGACATGATCTGCTCGGCGCTGCGCTCGCGTCCACCGCCTTGCCAGCCGCGTGGCTCTTCCGCGTAGGCGATGCGCGGCCGCTCGTAGACGCGCTCGTTTCTCGCCACGCGCATCGTACGCGAGCCGCGTTCGTTGCGGGCCTGGGACTTACGCGAATGCTGCGGCGTCTCCTCCTCAGCGTGACGTGCGGCGCGCTTCTTCGCCGGCTTCTCGTCCTCGTCGTCGTTGGCCGCGACCTTCTTCGGCTCCTCCTTGGAAGCTGCGGCCTTTGGCTCGGCGGCGGCGACCTTAGGCGCATCCTCGGCGACGGACGCCGGCGCAGGTTCAGACTGCGTCGCGTGGTCCTCGCCCCACCGGCTCTGCCTCAGGTCGAGATCGAGCGCGGCGACGGACTGCACGAGAGGATGAAGCGGCCGCAGACTCTGTAACCCGAGCGAGCCGGTGGTGATCATGCTATCAGCCGCTGCAAGTGCCATCGCTGCACGTCCGAGCGCCTGCGGAGCCTCGGCCACGAGCTGCTCGTTGTCGTGCGTAGCGAACGTATTGGCGGCGGTTACCGGCGCCATGGGCGAGGCAGCGGACGCCTGCAGCGCCATCGCGACCGCCATGCCCTGCTCCGCCGCGTCGAGCGACGAATAGCGGCCGATATCGCCGGGAACCTGCGAATAAGTGCGGTTCTCGACGTAGACGGCCTCCTCGGGCTCCGGCGCCTTGATCACGCGCACCTGCAGCTTGCCGATGCCCGCGCCTTCGAAGCCGAGCTTGTCGGCTGCGGCGCGCGACAGATCGAGCGTGCGGTCGCCCCAATAGGGGCCCGCGTTGTTCACGCGCACGACGAGCGCGCGGCCTGTGTCGGGGCTCCACACGAGCAGCATCGTGCCGTCGGGATAGATGGGGCTTGCCGTATTGTCGGGGCGATCGGCATGGAACTGCTCGCCCGATGAGGTGAGGCCGCACGGATTGTAGCGGTCGTGCTTGCAGTCATCGTAGTGGGAAGCGGTAATTGTCTCTTCTACGCCAACGAGCGCCTTCGTCTCTTCGATGGTTTTCACTCGGTGGCAGGTACCATAATAGCAATACGTCGATCCCGGCGTCTTCGCCTCGGTCGGCGTAGCGAAATTGACGGTCAGGGCCATCGCGGTGAGCGCGGACGCACTCAGCCCGATGCACACCAGGCGAACGCGCTCCGCCCGGTAGGTTTTGCTCGACACCATCATCACTCCACTCTGTTTCAGAGATCGGCGAGAACGCCGCGCTAAACTGATTGTTCCGCGCGGGCGCCCCCCGATAGCGGTGCAACGAGCAGCAGGAAGCGGGGATTAAAAGGCAGGTCTATGCGACATAGCCGCCGCTGCGACGCATGGCCGCTGAAGGGCTTAGAGCAATTTGTTCGCGCGCAACTTCAACTCCAGCGCCGCTCGCGCGACTTCTAGTCGCGCCGAATCTGTCGAGCGAAGAACGAGTTGCGTGCTGATGCGGCCGTCGATGAACGATGGATAACTTCCCATCGTAACATCGGGAAACGTTTTTTGATGAGCGGCGAAGATATCCGCGACGTCTCCCTCCGCGCGTTGCAGCTTGATCGTCGACGCTCTGCATCTTTGCGCCGGTGTCGAGCTGCGGCGTGATGTCGTCGAGCATCACCTGCATGACGTCGGGCACGCCGGCGAGCACGATGACGTTCTTCAGCATGAAGCCCGGCGCGACGGAGATCGCGTTGCGGATCAGCGAGGCCCCGTGCGGGATGCGCGCCATGCGCAGTCGTGCGGTCGTTGCCTCGATCTTGCGCCTGGCGAAGAACGCATTCAGCAGATCGAGAGCGCGCTCGTCGTGACCGATGCCGACACCCATCGCCTTGGCGATGGCATCCGCCGTGATGTCGTCGTGCGTGGGTCCGATGCCGCCGGTGGTGAAGAGATACGTGTAACGGGCGCGCAGCTCGTTCACCGCGCCGATAATCGCGTCCACCTCATCGGCAACGACGCGCACCTCTTTCAGGCGGATGCCGACGCGCGTCATGTGCTCGGCGACGTAATGGATGTTCCGGTCCGCCGTGCGCCCGGAGAGGATCTCGTCGCCGATGACGAGCAGTGCCGCCGTGACGATCTTTTGCTCGGTCAATGGCTCCTCCGCTGCACGCTTTAGTGGCCTGAACCTCTAGCACCGGCTGCGCGACCCGGCGAGCCACCCAGCGAGCACTTTCCCGTTGCCGACGCCACGCCGCCGACCCTAGCTTCTGCGCATGCGATTCCCCTCGCCCCTGCAGCGCGGACGCCTCGTCCAGCGCTACAAGCGCTTCCTCGCTGACGTCGTCCTTGACAGCGGCGCGACGGTCACCGCGAGCTGCCCCAACACCGGGTCCATGCTCGGGCTCACGGCACCGGGCGCGCGCGTGTGGCTCTCGCGCAGCGACAGCCCGACGCGCAAGTATCCGCACACCTGGGAGATGGTGGAGACGGACCTCGGTGCGGGACCTTCGCTCGTCGGCATCAACACGGGCCACCCCAACCGTCTCGTCACCGAGGCAATCGCCACGAGACGCGTCAAGGCGCTCGCCGGCTACGCGACGCTGCGCCGCGAGGTGAAGTACGGCGAGGCGAGCCGCATCGACATCCTGCTTGAGGACGAGCGCAAGGGCCGCTGCTATGTCGAGGTCAAGAACGTGCACATGATGCGTCAAGCCGGTTTTGCGGAGTTCCCCGATTGCGTGACCGAGCGCGGCGCCAAGCACCTGCGCGAGCTTGCCGCCATGGCCGGCGAAGGCCACCGCGCCGTCATGCTGTTCCTGATCCAGCGCACCGACGCCAAGCACTTCAGCATCGCCGCCGATCTCGATCCCGGATACGCGGAAGCGTTTCGGGTGGCGACCAACGCCGGCGTCGAAACGCTGGCGTTCTGCTGCCGCATGAGCGAGGAGGAGATCGCGCTCGATCGGGCCGTGCCCATCGTCCGCTAAGGCCCACAAATTCGTGAACCGCCAAAGGCCCTTGCGCCTTGTAACGATTGGGCCAGTCGCGCGTATTTGGTTGCGACGGGCTTGCGGCGCCTGCCGCAGGCCTCGGGGCGAAGCCCCCCTACCGACCTTGGAGAAACCCATGCTTACCCGTCGCAATTTCGGCCTCGCTGGCGCCGGCCTCGTCGCTGCCGCCGCAGGCCTGCGGGCAGCGAAAAGCAACGCCAATGAGGAGACAATGAGCACGACGGCCGAGAAGCCCTTCGAGATCAGCAAGACGCCCGAGGAGTGGCGCAAGATCCTGACACCGCAGCAGTTCTACGTGCTACGCGAGCAGGGCACCGAGCGCGCCTTCACGAGCCCGCTCGACAAGAACTACGCCGCCGGCACCTACGACTGCGCCGGCTGCGATCTCGCGCTCTTCTCGTCGGACACCAAGTTTCACAGCGGCACCGGCTGGCCGAGCTTCTTCAAGCCGCTCGACAATGCCGTCGGCACCACGAGCGACACGAGCTTCTTCATGACGCGCACGGAGGTGCACTGCCGCCGCTGCGGCGGCCACTTGGGTCACGTGTTCAACGACGGTCCGCCGCCCACGGGCCTACGCTATTGCATGAACGGCGTCGCCTTAGAGTTCGTATCCAAGGCAACCGGATGAGCGCTACGTATGGCAGCCGGGTAGGTTGCCCGATCGATTGACAACGTCCGCCCGGCCGTGCACCCGTCGCGGCCGGGCGGAGCTCGTTTCAGGACCATGCTGCAGCGGTTGCGCGATTGGGCGCGCGGCATCAAGCGCGACGTACACGCGCTCTATCTCGCGGCACGCGATCCGCGCGTACCCTGGTACGCCAAGGCGTGGCACTCGCCGTCGCCGCCTACGCGCTTTCCCCAATCGACCTCATTCCCGATTTCATTCCCGTCGTCGGTTATCTCGACGACCTGATCATCGTGCCGCTCGGGATCCTACTTGCGGTGCGGCTGATCCCGGCCGGGATCCTTGCCGAGCATCGTTTCGCGGTGAGCGAGGCGGCCGGGCGGCCGGCGAGCCGCACCGCTGCGATCGTCATCGTCGCCATCTGGATCGGCCTGGCGCTGGTCGCACTCGGCTTCGCGCTGCGCTATCTCGGGTACTAGTGTGGCTCAGTTGCTCTGGCGCCGACCGAACGACACCGCGTAGTCGAGCGAGCGCATCGGTAGGATCTTGTCGTTCTTCGGCGCCTCGATGCCGTCGGCGAGGTTGTTGGGATCAAAGATGCCGGCGTCGCAGGTCGCATCGGGCTCCTCCGCCGAGATCGAGAGCGTGCCCATCTTCACTTGCTTACGTCCCTCGGGCCACTCCGCCGTCGGGTCGTCCTCGGGATCGCCGGGCTCGCCCAGGATGGCGTAGAGGTCGAACTGAGCCGGCCCCTTGGCGAGGCGGTCCTTCAGCTCGCCGGCATAGAAATCGTCGCCCTTCCCTTTGGCCTCGTCCTCGGTCAAGCCCGGCTCGTTCTTCACCGGCACGAATTTCCATTTGATAACGTGCTTCTCGCCCGTGGCGTTGGTGAGCGTGAAGGCGTGCACGCCGTAGTAGTCGGCGGTCGCGTAGCTTGCCGGTATGGGGCGCGCTTTGAGCCAGGCGGCCTGGTGCGTGCTGTTCGGATTCGCCTTGAAGTAGGCGGTGATCTTGTCGGCATCCTGCTTGCCGTCGGGACCCGGCGCCACCGCCTTGAGCAGCTCCACGAACTGCTCTGGCGTCTTCGCGACGAACATCGGCGCGGAGATCCCGAGCAAGTCGGTGGTGTTGCCGTTGGCGAGATTGAAGTGAATGGCCAAGCCGCGGACGTTGTCCTGTTGCGCATCCGATGCAGCGGGGTTGCCGCCACCGAGCGAGAAGCGCGCCGTCACCGGAACCGGGCCTGCGAAATGCGGGGCCTTGGTGAGCGTCGGGGCTTCGGCCGTCGGCGTGAAGCTGCCCTTGAGGCAGATGCCCTTGGTATGAGCCGCGCGTTTGCCCGCGTGCGCCCCAAACACGCCGTTCAAGGCGTTGACGAGGTCTTCGGGCTGCGCCTCTTCCGCGGCCGCAGCGATGGGAGCAGCGAAGACGGCAAACGCAAGTGCGGCAGCGCCGCATACCGATGGTGTTCGCATGAATGATGCTCCGTGGCTGGTGCCGATGTCTGAAGACGGTATCCGACAGCTCGTCTATTCCGTCCGTTTGTCGGACGCATGTCAACGTGTCGAGTGGCAAACACGGCGTCGCATTGGTGAGGCAGCGCCAGCCGCTTACCCCTTCAAGCAGGGAAATAGTTCCCGTGGAAGCCGAAGGGGATGTGATGCGGGCATTCCGCGCGTGCAATTTCCGCAAGGCTTATGGCATCGAGCACCAGCAGGAAGGATCGTTCACGACGCGCGTTGAGAACCACCGATAGCAGCACGCCGTCGCCTTCCCGCGTCCGGCCGGGAGTGGGCACGAACACCGGCTCGCCGGGATAGCAGTGCTCGCGCCACCAAGACTGCGTTTCGCCGGTCGCAGCGTCGATCTTGACGATCGTGTCGAGGAAGTCCTGCCTGTCGCGTCGTCCCACGCCCCACACGTGGCGATAGGGGCGGCCCGCGCACAGCTCGTAGTCGATGCGCGGCAGCTCGATCATCGCCTCGGCGACCTGGATCGCGAACACGTCGCCCACATCCCCTAGCGGTACGACATAGCGCGTCAGGCGTCCGGTCGCATCGATGGGATCGCAGGCTCGCAAGCGGGCGAGATATAGCTGATCGATGATGCCGGCATCGCGATAGGCGATGAGGTCGACGACGATGTTGCCGCCGTCCTCGAAGGCGTTGACGTGGTGGAACGCGAAGATCGGATCGGTCTCGACCGATTTCAGCAAGCCGCCGCCGTCCTTGTCGAACACATGGATGCGCAAGCCGCGCTCGGGGGTCCAGCGGTAGTTGCGGATGAAGGGCTCGAACGCGAGCTTGAGGCGCAAGGGATCGACCACGAGCGGAAACTCGACAAGCACCAGGTACTGCTCGGTCATGGCGAAGCTGTGCATGTAGGCCGGCCGGTCGACCGGCATCTCGGCTACCACGCCCTCCCCGCCGCCTTCGTCGTCGATGGAGAACAGCCGGTAGCGGCTCTTCATCCCGAACTCCACGACGTAGCTGAACTGACACATGCGCCTTGCATCGTGGTGAGGATGCGCGATCGACACGGCTCCGCCGATTGCCGGGCCGTAGCCATAGTCGCCGAGCGTCTCCAACGTCTCGGCGTGGAAACGCACGGGCAGCGTCGTCTCGGTGAAGGCGACCGCCGCTCCGCCGAGCGGGTTGATGTTGACGTTGCAGTTGTCGGTGAGCTTCGGGTCGAAAATCGCGGCCACCCGCTGGAACAGCGTGCGGCAGGGATCGGTAGCGAACTCGCCGCGAACGAGCGCGCCCGCCTGGCAAGCCTCGCGATAGGAATTCGATTGCAGGAAACGGTTGCGGTAGGAGACCTGTCCGCCGGCGAATCCGAACCGGTGCAGCATAGCGAGGCCGTCGAACCAGTGATTGACGGTTTGCCGCTCGAGGTCGAACTTGGCGGGACCGGTGCGCAGCAGCGCACCCGACAGCCAGGGCGGCATCTTGCCCTCGACGGGCAGACGATCGACGACGACCTCATGGTCGAGGTCGGCAAAACCAATCGCGTAGGATGCTCGGTCGGAGCCTGCCATGGGTGTCACTTTCGCTCCGCGACCACAAAGAAACTATCAACGCGGCGGCCGCGAGCCCAGCACCGAGAGGCGCCTCAACTTGCCGAAAATTGGATCGATGCGAAGGTAGGGCCGTTGCCGCCGCTAGCCCGGCGCCTCTTTGCCGTCGCCGTCGCGAAGCACCTTCACACGCTCCAACGTAACGAGCCCGCTGCCCATGAGCTTCTCGAGCGTAGGCACGAAGGCGTTGATCTTGTCCTCTGCGTCGACGATCTCAATGACGATCGGCAGGTCCTGGGAAAGCCGTAGGATCTTGGTCGTATGCAGATGGCTCGAGCGGCCGAACCCTGCAGGCCCGCGCAATACGGTGGCGCCCGCGAGCTTCTGTTCGCGCGCTGCGAGCACGATAGCCTCGTAAAGGGGCAACCTCCCCGCGCGATCGTCCTCGCCGATGAAGATGCGCAGCAGTACCGCGTCGTTGGGAACAAACATGACTATACCCATTTGATCGCGTTGAAGTGCAGGGCAAGCAAGTGTCCGAGCCATACGGCGAACAGGCACAGGATTACGGACGCACCAATGTAGAGCCCGGCATACAGCCACTCGCCGTCGTTGACGAGATTGAGCGTCTGCAGACTGAATGAGGAGAAGGTCGTGTAGCCGCCGAGGAGGCCGATCATCACGAACTGCCGGGTCGTCTGGTCGATGAACATGCGCCCGTCGGGAGCCGTCAGTGTGGCAAAGAAACCGATGACGAGGCAGCCCAGCACGTTGACGAGCAGCGTCCCCCACGGAAACGTCTCCCCGATAAGACGTGCAGTGACACCCGAGCACCAGAAGCGCGCCATACCCCCAAGCGCACTGCCAAGGCCAATCCAAAGGTAGAGTTGCAAGCGTAACCTCCTGTCTCCGGCATCTCCAATAGCCGGCGGCTTCGGTTGAGCGCGAGCGGGCAGCAAAAAGGCCACCTTGCGGTGGCCCAGGCAGGCTCCCACCGCGCACGCGGTAGGAGTCATTAGCCCTCGTCGGGCGGTTTCAGGGGAACTCCATCCCCTTCGCTTCCACAAGCTACGTACCCCCAAAATGTGGGTCAAGAGCGCAGGGTGACGCGCTGGCATGCGGCGTCTCTCGCACGGGACAGACCAGAACCGCCGCGAAGCCCATTACTCCGCCGCCTGCCTATGAGCGGCGAGCACCTGATCGGCAAGCCGCCCGGTCAGCTCCGCGAGGTGATCGAACTTCGCCCTGTAGGTGCCGACGCCGGACGTCGCCGAGCGCAGGTCGACGATGAGGCTCTCCATTTCGGAGGCCGGCATCTGCGCCTGCACCACGTCCCAGCCGTTCCAGCCCTCGCGCGAATCGAAGCCCAGGATTTGTCCACGCCGCTGCGAGATGATGCCGTTGATGCGCGCTGTGGCTTCGTTGGGCACCGCAATCTCCACCGCCATGATCGGCTCGAGCAGGACGGGCGAGCACTTCGGCATCCCCTCGGTCATGCCGATGCGCGCTGCTTGGCGGAAGGCCATGTCGGAGGAATCGACCGTATGATAAGAGCCGTCGAGCAGCGTGACGCAGACATCGACGACCGGGAACCCCAGCGGCCCGTGGCTTAAGTAGTCCTTCACGCCGATCTCCACCGACGGAATGAACTGGCGCGGGACGACGCCGCCTGTGATCTTCTCCGCGAACTGGAAGCCCGAGCTGCGCGGCAGCGGTGCGATCTCGAGCACCACGTCGCCGAACTGGCCATGGCCGCCCGACTGCTTCTTGTGACGCCCACGTATCTCGGTCGATTTGCGGATGGTCTCCTTGTAGGGGATCAACCGCGGCTGACGCTCGACCGCGACGCCGTACTTGCGTTGGAGACGCTCGGAGGCGACGCGCAGGTGCATCTCGCCCTGGCCGAGCAGCAGCATCTGGTGCGTGTCGTGGTTCTGCTCCAGCGACAGCGAGGGGTCGTCCTGCATCAGCTTGGCGAGCGCGGTCGTGAGCTTCACCTCGTCCTTGCGGTCCTTGAGCACGAGGCCGATGCCAAACACCGGTTCCGACGGCGGCGGACCCTTGATCTGCACGACCCCACCCTTGTCCGCGGTGATGGTCTCGCCCGTCTTGATGCCCTCGAGCCGGCCCAGCGCCACCGTCTCGCCGACGTGAGCGGCGCCACGTTTCAAGGGCTCCTCGCCGCGCAGTGCAAATACGCCCGCGATGCGTTCCTCCGAGCCGCTGGCGCCGAACACGGTAGTGCCGTCGGCGATGTCGCCGGTCAGCACGCGCACGAGGGATAGCTTGCCGCCGTGCGCGGTGTGCAGCGTCTTGAAGACGTAGGCAGCTGACTTGGCGTTCTCGAGCTTCAAGCGGCGCGCGGTGTCGGCGACGACGGGCGCCTCGTGGCGCAGCGCCTTCAACAGCCGAAAGATGCCGTGGCCCTCCTGCGCCGAGCCCAGCAGCACCGGACAGATGAGACCCTTGCGCAAATCGTCGGTCAGATCGTGGAAGACCTTGTCGCGCGGCGTCGGCATATCCGACAGGAGCTGCTCCATCAGCTCGTCGTCGTAGTCGGCGAGCTGCTCCAGCATGTGGAAGCGCGCCTGCTTCTCGCGCTCCAACACGCCGGCGGGAAGTTCCACGATCTCGGACGGCGCCTGGGTCCGATAGACGTAGGCACGCTCGGAGGCGAGATCGACGAAACCGGTGGCGACGCCGTTCTCCCAGATGGGAATTTGGCGCAGCACGAGCGGCTTGGTGCTCGCCGGCTGCAGCACGGGGATCAGCTCGCGCAGGGGAACCTCGGAGGCGTCGATCTTATTGAGAAACAGGAAATGGGGGATGCCGCGGTCCTCGAGCTGCTTCAGGATGATCTGCAGCGCGGGGACGCGCTTAGGGTCGGGCTCGCACACGACGACGGCCGCGTCGCACGCGGTCAGGGCGAGTGCGCCTTCATACTGGAATTCGATGGAGCCGGGGCAGTCGATGAACGTGAACGTGTCGCCGAGAAAATTCACGTCGGCAGCGTTGAGGGAAACACTCATGCCGTGGTCGCGTGCTTCGGGGCTCGCGTCACCAACTGTCGACTTGTCAGCCACCGTTCCGGCCCGCGGGATCGCGCTGGCGCGGGCGAGAATGGCTTCGAGAAGCGTGGTCTTGCCGCTTAAGTAAGGGCCAACGAGTGCGATGCAGCGGGAACGGCCGCCACCATTGGCCCCTGATCTTGGGCCGTCGGACTGCCCCATTTTTTCCTCCCTTGGCTGGAGGCGCACGCCCGCAAGGGCCGCGCAACCCCGCGCCTCGCTGAGGATCGCGGCTCTACCTTCATGTTCGCCCCGCACCGCAAGGAGCGCAAGCCCGGTGAGATACAAAATGCTCGCGTAGGAGCATAGCGAAGTTGTTCGTGCAATCGCTATTGCATCGCACAAACTTTGCCGAAGTACGTTTGACAGTTTTGCGAAAGCGAAATCGAAAATACTTGGAACCAGATCGATTTTGACGCATTAATAAATTGATCGGTTCGCTTGGGGATTCATTGGGAGCGAGCTGATGGCGGCAAGGATCGCGAGGGGCTCCGATCCGCAGAACAGAGGCGTGCGATGAGTATGAAGGCGCTGATGTCGGCGGCTCACGCGGCGGGCTATGCGATGGCTGCCGAAGACTTCGCCGATTGCCGGCCGGCTCCCGTTCCCCAGGAGCAGAGGAGCACTGCGCTCGTGGTGCGCAACCCGAGCAGCCTGTGGTCGGAAGTGAATGCCTCCCTCCGCCTTGACTGGCTGCGCGGCTGGTTCGTCGGCCACTGGCATGGCGGAGCGGCGGCCTAGCTCGCAAACCAAACGATAAGCAGCGCTCCCAGTGTGAGCACCAATCCAAATCGCCAATAAAGGCAGCTCCGGCACGGGCCGGAAGATTTGACAGACATCAGACGTTCCGCCTCGGCAAGCGGCCCAAGCGGCCGCCGTCAGCGCAAATTCCCGCAGAACCGCTGAATGCGGCGACAGGCCTCCTCCAAGAGCTCCCGCGACGTAGCGTAGGAGACGCGGAAAGCCGGCGATCCGGCAAAGGCGGCGCCGTGCACGACGGCCACGCCCTCTTCCTCCAAAAGCGCGGTCGCAAAGTCCTCGTCGTTGGCGATCATCTTGCCCGACACGCTCGTCTTGCCAATGGCGCCGGCGCAGCTCGGATAGACGTAGAAGGCGCCTTCGGGCTTCGGGCAGCGCAAGCCATTCGCCTGGTTCAACATCGACACCACGAGGTCGCGGCGCTCGACGAACTTCGCGTTGTTCGCGGCGATGAAGTCCTGCGGGCCGTCCAGCGCCTCAATCGCCGCCCATTGCGTGATCGAGCACGGGTTCGACGTCGACTGCGACTGCAGCTTGCGCATGGCATTGATGAGCGGCTCGGGACCGCCGGCGTACCCGAGCCGCCATCCGGTCATGCAGTAAGCCTTCGACAGCCCGTTCATGGTGAGTGTGCGGTCAATCAGCTTCGGCTCGACCGCGGCGGGCGTATGAAAGGCGAGGCCGTCGTAGATGAGGTGCTCGTAGATGTCGTCGCTCAGCACCCAGACATGGGGGTAGCGCAGCAGGACGTCGGTTAGCGCCTTGATTTGCTCTTTGGTGTAGGCCGCACCCGTCGGGTTCGACGGCGAGTTAAAGATAAGCCACTTGGTCTTCGCCGTGATCGCCGCCTCGAGCCCTGAGGGGTGCAGCCGGTAGCCGTCCTCGAGCCGCGTCTGCGCGAACACCGGAGTGGCGCCCGCGAGCATGACGATGTCGGCATAGGAAACCCAGCATGGCGCCGGGATGACGACCTCATCGCCCGGGTTCAGAGTCGCCAGCAGCGCATTGTAGATCACCTGCTTGCCGCCGGTGCCGACCGAGATCTGCGAAGGTTTGTATTGCAACCCGTTCTCGCGCGTATACTTGCGCACGATCGCCGCCTTGAGCTCGGGAATGCCGTCGACGTCGGTGTACTTCGTCTTGCCATCGGCCAGGGCCTTGACCGCGGCTGCCTTGACATTGTCGGGGGTGTCGAAGTCGGGCTCGCCCGCCGACAGCGAGATGATGTCCCGCCCTGCTGCCGCGAGTTGGCGAGCCTTGGTCGACGCGGCGATCGTCGCCGAGGGCTGTATTCTGTTCAAACTGTCGGCGATGAAACCCATGGCCACCGGCCCCTTATCTCTTGTCTCTTGTCCAAAGCTCGCTCGCGGCCCCTACTAACTTTTGCAACACTCAACTTCAATAGCGTCTGCGTGACTGGGGAGGGCCGAGAGCTTGCGCATTTCGTCGCCATCTGCCCGGCCGCGCGGCAGTCAGTTACCTCGGGGACACATGGTCGCGCACGCTTCGCGTTAATCAAAAGAATACTCAGCAATCGCCACATTCCGGGCCCAACCACGCCACAGAGCCGGGGGAAGCTTCGAGTGAAAGGCGGCGGATTGCATCCACACGGGAGAGGGCTTTGACGATGTCCAGTGTCGAGATGACGAAGACCGGGCCGCTGAGAGCGATCCTGCGGATCGCGGCGGACTCGCTGATCGGACTGGTGCTGTTCGTGGTATTCGCTTTTGCGGTGGGGGCTTATGAGAGCCATTCGACCGCAACGCACCGGCTGGGCGGCATCCTCGCGGTGAGCGCGAGCGCCGGCGAGCTGCTCAAATTTTCTCTCGACGACAGCCCGCTGATAGCGGCGGCCGTCGTCGCAACCGCGGTTCCCGTACCGCACTCGGGCACCATATCGGGCCTACGCAACACCCCCCGAGACACCGCATACGTGTTGCTGGCCGTCATCTTTTCCGCACTTGTCGCCTTCAACCTTGCCTTCTTCAGACACCTCCGCCGCGAGTACGCCTCCCCGCGGTGAGGTGCGTGGAGGAGAGGCTCGGGCTCTGCTGGGAGCCCTTGACGGTCTCTCCTCCACTCCTAACATTCTGTAATGTGGAGCCCAGTGCCCACGAATTAACCTTCAAGCCCCTGCTTTTGCGGGGAATTGGCTCGAACCCGGAGCGAATCATGGCCAGACCCTTTCGGCTGACGAACCTTCCGGTCGCAGCGTTGGGCATCGTGGCGGCCGGCGTCGGCATCGCTGCGACGACGCTTGGAAGCAGCGACACGGTGGTTGAACGGGGGTTTGAGCGCGCCCTCGCCTCCCGGGCCGAGCAGCCAAGCACCACGAAGATTGCCCCCCCCGCCATAGCCGGTAGCGAGCAATTCTGGCTCACGCACGTCGTCCACGACGCTAGCCCGCCGTTCACCAAGCCGGTCGCGGTCGGCGACCGCGTCACCATCACGTCCGGCGGCCATGAGCAGGTTCTGCACGTCGTGACGGTCGACAAGCTCGACAGTCAGATCGTGCCGATCTCGTCGGAGCGTCCGACCCGGCTTCTGCTCGTCACCTGCCGCGACCAGGCGAACCCCGATAGTCGCCCGGTGCGCTTCCTGATTGAGGCCGACGACGCGCTGCCGGCGCTCTCCTCGGCAAAGGCCGCCCGCGCCCTTTGATCTGACGGAGCCGTGTTGCCTGCGCCTGCGAGTCTCTGCGCGGGCTCGCGGCGCCGTTGTATAACGAGTGCTCGGCCGTGGTATGTTGACCGTGTGCGCGCGAGATGGGACCGCGCGGGCAAGCGCCGGATAGCATGCCGGGCCGCAGCGAGAGGGGGACTAGTTCATGCGGCTCAATCCGCCGAGCATCGCCATCTTCCTCGTCTCGCTGACACTCGCGCTGTTGGCGCTGATCACCAAGATCGGCATCGTCGGCGTGCCGCATTATCTGCCACATCAGGAATTCTGGCTGGCTATCACCGCCTACATCACGCTGATGGTCGGCAATTTGGTGCGCGGGCTTTAATCTACCTTGTCCAGCTCACCAGGGGATTGGCTGCATATCGCGGAAGAACCCACCCGAGGGGCCGTCCCCCGGCAGCGTCGCGAGCCATACCGCCGTCTCCGCGCCCTTCTCCACCGTGCGCGTCGCGTTGGGGCCGCCCATGTCGGTGCGCACCCAGCCCGGGCACATGGCGTTGATCTTGACGTTGCCGGGCCCTAGCTCGGCGGCTGTCAATCGCGTCAACGCGTTGAGCGCCGCCTTCGACATGCGGTAGGCCGGAAATCCGCTGCCCATGTCGGAGAGCTGCCCGGCCCCGGACGAAAGATTGACCACGCGGCCGTAGCCGCGCTCGCGCATGCCGGGCACGATAGCTTCGATCATGCGCAACGGCCCTACGGTGTTGGTTGCGAAGGTGTGCATCACGAGGTCGATCGGCGCGTCAAACACGCTCGCGTCCTGCGGCGTGAAACCTTCCTTGAGGATGCCGGCGCTGTTGACGAGCACGTCGATGCGGCCGAAGCGGCGAAGTAAGTCGGCGATGCCGGCGCGCACGCTCTCGCCTTCGGTTACGTCAATGGCGGCCACGGGCGCGTCTATGCCCGCGGAGCTGAGCCGGGCGGCCGCGGCTTGGCCCTTGGCGAGGTCGCGCGCGGCGAGCACCGTCGTCAGGCCGCGGCGCGACAACTGGCGCACGATCTCGAGCCCGATGCCGCGATTGGCGCCGGTGACGAGGGCGATGCGGGGATCTGCCATGTCAGGTCCCCTTACCGTTGAAGACGAAGAACGCCCCCGCCGCGATCAGCGCGAAGCCGATGAATTGATTGAGGCCGAGCGGCTGCTTCAAATAGAGGGCCGAGATGCCGGCAAACACGATGAGCGTGATCACCTCCTGGATCGTCTTGAGCTGCGCGGCCGCGTAGACCGAGCTGCCCCAGCGGTTGGCGGGCACCGCGAGGCAATACTCGAAGAAGGCGATGCCCCACGAGACAAGAATGACGAGCAACAGCGGCTTCTCCTTGAAACGCAGGTGACCATACCACGCGAAGGTCATGAACACGTTGGAGCAGAACAGGAGCAGGATCGGCGTCAGATAGGCCTGCAGGCTTGCAAACGGCATCGCATTCACCTCGCGTGAAAGTCTCTCGAGAGGCCACCCATGCTCTCTCTTTATTTTTTTGCCTGCGGCCGGGGCCACGATAAGCCGGCGCCGTCAACCGGGGATTTGGTTTTAAGCCTCACCACACGCCCGGCACCAGCCGATAGCGCACGCGCGCGGCGTAGGCAGCGTAACCCTCGAGCTCGGCAATCAGCGTGTCCTCCTCGAGCACCGCGCGATAACCCAAGAGCGCGATCATCGCGGCCGCCCAGATGAGCCCCCACCATGAGCCGAGCAACAGCGGCGTGCCAAGGATCAGGAGCACCGCTCCGGCGTACATCGGGTCGCGCACGTAGGCGTAAGGCCCCGTCGACACCACCTGATGCTTGCGTTCGCTCTGGATCTTCACGACGGCGGCCGCGAACGTGTTCGTCTCCATCACGACGTGACAGGCGTAAAGCCCGGCCGCGATGGCGAGGGCACCCGCAACCTGCAGCCACACTGGTACCTCCGACCAGCCGAAGCGTACCGCATCGAGCCCGATGACGACGTACTGGCTCATCCATAAGGCGAAGAAGAACGAGATGAGCACCTTGTCCCAGCTCTTCTGGTCGCGCTGGACGGGCCCCTTCATGCGCTCGCGCACCAAGTCGGGATCGCTTTTGCTGAGCGCCAGGCCGGACGCGAGCCCCAAGCCGCCGAGCTCGGCGAGATAGATCCAAGCTTGCGGCCAGTCGAGCGTGCCGGCGGAGATGAACAGCAGCGCGCCGGTCAGACCGAGCCATATCGCCGTCTGCACCAGCATCCGCGTGATCAGGCTTCGGCTTGCGGGCATCGGCTCAACCCTCCCTGAAATGCTGGGGGAATGGATTACCACCCGCTTGCGGCGGCTCTTTGATCGGAGTGTTGCGCACATTTCCCGTTGAGTGTGCCCGCGCGCAACTAGTTGTAGCAGCTCACCTGCGCTAGGGACTGGGCCTAGCGGCAGATCGCGTCCGGTCCGCCGCGCAGCCTGAAGGAGCTTTTCCATGGCACGTTCACTCTCGATCGGATTGGCCTCAGCACTCGCTCTTGCCTGCGCGATGACCGCGACCAGCGCCCAAGCCGGGTGCCGCCGCGCCGGCGGCGAGGCGACGATGGTCACCAAGGACCTCGCGGTGTTCATGGCCAATGCCGCACTCAAGAACTCCATCGCCGACCACGGCGAGCGGCCCAAAGGCCCCGTCGCGCTGAGCTGTAAGGACGACATGTTCACGACGACCTGCCACGCGCGCCGGGAGGCGTGCCGGTAGGCTGCGGCGCGAGCGTCCGATCGGCGCGCGCGTCCACTCTGTCATCCTCGGGCTTGGCCCGAGGATCCAGGGTGCAAGTGGCGTCGAGCCCGAGGATGACAGCTGGGCCGAACCGCGCGTCGCAAGCTCCGCGCACCTCGCGGGCTTAACCCCGAGGGTTTGGAAGAAATGGGGAGACGGGGCGCGCAGGCACCGCATCTATGTTTTTTGCTCGGCGCTTGCGCGCCCCGTCAGCGGCCCGTTCATCGACCGTCCGGAATCGGGGGCCTTATTCCCTACCTGCGGGTTCAGGATCCCCAGACGATTCGCCTTCACCACGCCCTTCGGTCGTTACCCTCGTGACGTGGCTACTACGTGATAGCCGCACCCACCCCCAAAACTTGAGACGGTCTCGAGCTCGTCCCCATGGGGCGGGGTGAGGGGAGTGTAGGGCGTAGCGGGGAGGGCGGGGATTAGATTTGCGGCCTCATGCCGTGCATGTCCTCGGAAGTGGACGCTTAAGCGCTCATCAGTGCGTTCGGCCAAGGGCGCTACCGCGCCCTGATGAATGGGAAGATTGCCCTTTGGCCGGGGCGCAGGGCTAGTTTGCCAGCGTCAGAGCATGTTTGTGGTCAGCCGGCGTCTGTTCATCTGCCGCATCGGAACCAACGAATGCTGAAAGAACACACGCGGTCGCGACGTTGAGGGCCAGGGCTATCAGGCCATTGTACGCAGAGAACCACCCGAACACGGCGTGCGTCGGAACCCATGTGGTGGGCCCCCATGCGAGCGCGGTGCCGGCGATCATGCCGACGCCCCACCCCGCCAGCAGAGCCCAGCTATTGAACCGATGAGTGAAGAGCCCGAATAATATCGCGGGGAAACATTGAATCATCCACGCCCCGCCCAGAAGCTGGAAATCGATGGCGTATTGCGTCGGCACAACCAGGATGACAATCAAGGCCCCGAGCTTCACGAGCAGGGAGACCGGCTTTGCGATCGATGCTTCTTGAGCACCGGTCATGTTCCGATTTATGAACGGCTTCCAGATATTTCGAGTGAAGGTATTTGCCGCTCCAATGGACATGACAGCCGCCGGTACCAGCGCCCCGATCGCAATAGCTGCGAAGCAGAAGCCAACGAACCAATCGGGAAACATCACCAAGAGGAGCTGCGGCACGGCGTCCTGCGGATTTGCAGCCTGTATGCCGGCTGCATGGGCCATGAGGCCGAGCAGCCCGATAATTCCAAGAACAATCGAGTACGCGGGCAGCGCGATCGCGTTGCGCTTGATCGTATCGGCGCTCGACGCAGACAGAATGCCCGTCAGGGAATGCGGGTAGATGAACAGCGCCATCGCTGAGCCGAGCGCTAAGGTGATGTAAGGAATGATCTGCGGCCCCGCGAGCGTAAGCCCTGTCGCCCCGCCCTTCTTCTCGTAGAAGCTCGCCGCTGCGTCGAAGACTGGAGTAAAACCGCCGAGCTTGGCGGGAATAACGACAATGGCTGCAATGACAAAAACATAAATCATGATGTCTTTGACGATTGCGATCAACGCAGGCGCGCGCAGGCCGCTCCTGTAAGTGTACAGCGCCAAGATCAGAAACGCTGCTGCAAGTGGACCGTGCGAAATCATCCCCTCCCCACGGAAGCCGAGGGCGTTGATGACCTTCTCCATCCCGACGAGCTGCAGTGCGATATAGGGCATGGTCGCGAGAATGCCGGTGAGGGCAACGGCGAGCCCCAGCCATTTGTTTCCGTAGCGCCCCACGGCGATATCTGCTGCCGTGAAATACCCGCGCGCGTGCGCGCGGGACCAGAGCCGTGGAAAGACCGCGAAAAGAAGCGGGTAGATTAGGATCGTATACGGTATGGCGAAGTAGCCGTAGGCTCCGGTAGCATAGATAATCGCGGGAACCGCGATGACCGTGTAGGCGGTGTAGAGATCGCCGCCGATAAGAAACCACGTGATCCAGGCACCGAAACGGCGGCCGCCGAGGCCCCACTCATGCAGCTGCGTGAGATCTGCGGAACGCCATCGCGACGCCAGGAATCCGACGACCGTCACGAGAGCGAAGAAAGCGACGAAGACATACGTCGCCGTCCAATTCAAATGCTCAATCATGGCGCTCGATCAGGTAAGCAGCGAGGATGAAAAGCGCCGAAACGGGGATCAGCGCGAGCTGAAACCAGAAGAAAAAAGGGATGCCGAAAAGCTGCGGCTCAATGCTGTTGTAGAGCGGTGTCGCGAGCGCGAGGACGCATGGCGTCAGCAAGAGAAAATACTTCACGTTTCCCCCATGCGGTGTGGTTACGCAGCGCGCGCTACCAGAACACGGGTTTGACGATCCTGTAAAGATTGCGCGCGCGACCAAGCGTTGGGAGCTCTGGCCTGCGTGGGGACAGCGCCACGGCCCGACTCCACACCCACTACGGCAACAGCATCGCCTGCTCGGTGAAGCACGCGCGATGGCGCGTCGCCGAACGCCACGGGGCGGCCCTCGATCCGGAGGGCCGCAGCCTCAACTGCGCTTGAAGTCGAAGTGCATCGCCTTCACCGGGACCTCGCTCGTCGCGATCGCGATGGAGACCGTCTGGCTCGCAGCGGAGAAGGCAACCGTCATGCTGCCCGCGACGCCGCCGCTAAAATTCAAGCGCAGGTTGCCGGGGTTGAGCGTGCCTGACGCATCGCCGGAGGCATTGTAGGTGCGCTCCTCCCAACTCCCGCTGACCTTGCCGCCGGCGTAGCTCAAGTGGCTGCGCAGCTCGAACTTGCCCGACGAGCCGGAGCAACGCAGCGCCGTGGTCAATGCATTGCCGTCGTTGGAGCCCGTGTAATAGGCGCTGCAATCGAGCTTCTCGCTGCGGCCGTCTTTGTAGCTGAGCGCGCCGCCGCCGACCCAGCTTCCCTTGACGGCCTCGAACGGCGTCGGCACCGCCACCGCAGGGCACGCCGTAAGCAGCGCCAGGGCGAGCGCAGCCGTAAGCTTCGCCGTGGTTGCAAAAGCTCCTGCTTGCTGTTTTGACATATCGTAACCCCCTGATGTGATGAGAGAATTTATCGCGCACCACTGCCACCCTCATAAGGCGCGCGCGAAAGCATTATAGCAGAATACGGCCTCGGGCCGCACGCTGTTCCCTAGGGAACAGCATCGAGAGCACAACGCCAACAAAGTGTCGGGCCTGTGCCGTCGCGCTCGATTTGAGGGGGAGAGCCGCCGTGAACAATCGCACCGTTGCGCTCGTGTCTGCCGTTGCTGCTGTGTTGGCGGCATCGGCGCAGCCGAGCCCTGCCGGCGATCTCATGAAAGCCGAGGGCGGGCATTACACTATCGACAAGAGCCACGCGAAGATCGTGTTCTCCATCAATCATCTGGGCTTCTCGACCTACTACGGCATCTTCAACGATTTCGCCGGGAGCCTCGACCTCGATCCCGCCGCGCCCGCCAAGAGTACGCTGAGCGTGACGATCAATGTCGCTGGCATCGTCACCACGAACCGCGCGCTCGACAAAAAGCTAAAGTCGGACGCCTTCTTCGACGTGGCCAAGTTTCCACAAGCGACCTTCAAGTCGACCGCCATCGAGGTAACCGGAGAGGGCGCCGGCAAGCTCATCGGCGACCTCACGCTGCACGGCGTGACGAAGCCGGTGACACTCGACGTCACCTTCAACGGCAGCGGCACGCCGCCCATGACCAAGCTTTACGTCGCAGGGTTCGACGCCTTGGGCACGCTGAAGCGCTCGGACTTTGGCATCAGGAACTTCGTCCCCTTGGTCGGCGACGACGTCAAGCTTCTCATCAGTTGCGAGTTCGATCGTGCGCAGCAGGCGCATTGAGTTCGACGTGGGTTCTCCCTCATGACGAGTACAAGACTCCCGGTCCTCGCGGGGGCGTTGATCGCGTTGCCGCTCCTGTTCGGTCGGGCGCAAGCGAGCGACTGGAGCGTCGTCGCCGCCACCAGCTGGCTCGGCTTCACGGGTAGCGCATCGGGTACGCCGTTCCAGGGCCGCTTCTCCCGTTGGCAAGCCCAGATCAATTTCGATCCCGCCAATGCGGAGCACAGCCACGCCGTGGTGACCGTCGACATGACGAGCGCCGTGACCGGAGACCGGCAAAAGGATCAGGAGCTGCCGCAATCCGGCTGGTTCGACGCGCAGTCGTTCCCCAAGGCAACGCTTAACGTGCAATCGTTCCGGGCAAAGAGCGGCGACGACTACGAGGCGGTCGGCACGCTCTCGATGCGAAACGTCACCAAGGCGATCGTCATGCCGGTAACGATCGAGGTCACAGGCGACACGCTGCACGCCAAGGGTCGCCTCGATCTGGTGCGCACCGACTATGGGGTCGGCCAGGCGACGGGCGCGCAGTGGGTCGCGCTCGAGGTGGTCGCAGCGTTCGACGTCACGGCCGAGCGGCTGCCATGAAGCAACGCCGGCGTGTCGATGTCCGACCGGCTACTTGCACTTGATCGAGGTGACCTTCTCCAAACCCCACCAGGCGTCCATTCCCTCATGGACTTTGCCGGTCGCTGTAGCTGTCTTCCCGACCGCGCAATTGCCCAAGGACGCCTTCGGCAGCCCCGTGATGAAGGAGAAACAATGGTCGGTTCCCTCGTTGTCGACGGTTATGAAAAGCTGTTTGGGATTGTCCTCGGCAGATTCGATTCCTTTGATCTTGGCGGTCATCGTGGCGACCTGCCCTTCCTGGTCGGCGAGCTCTTTGAATGTGCATTCCTTGGCGCAGAGCGACGACGAAAAATCGCAAGCCGCCATACCGAGCAAGAGGATTCGAACACTCACGGATAAGCTCCTTCGGATCCGGCATTCTATGGCCCGCTGCGTTGTAGCAGCTGGCGGGCATGACGGCTGTGATGAATTTTCATCACTCGAGCGGTCTGTGACAAGCCTCCCATGCGCGAATCCTGTCGATGACTAATCGGCGCACGGTCTGCCGGCGCTACCTTGAGCGCGTGCCGGGCCTACGTCATAGTTGGAACCTGCGGCAATGACCTTTCGAAGGCTCCGTGAACGGCGAACCGATCTCAAACGGCCCTGAGCTTTACGTCGACGCCGACGCCTGCCCCGTCAAGGACGAGGTGCTTCGCGTCGCCGAGCGGCATGGCCTCCCCCTCCACTTCGTCTCCAACTCCTGGATGCGGCTGCCCGAAAGCCCGCTCGTCACCCGCGTCGTCGTTAGCGACGGCGCCGACGCGGCCGACAACTGGATCGCGGAACGCATTGGCCCGCGCGACATTGCCGTCACCGCCGACATCCCGCTCGCCGCCCGCTGCTTGAAGCGCGGCGCACAAGCGATCGGCCCCACCGGCAAGCCGTTCACCGAGGCCGGCATCGGCATGGCGCTCGCCATGCGCGAGCTGTCCTCCCACCTGCGCGAGACGGGCGAAAGCAAGGGCTACAACGCCAGCTTCACCAAGGCCGACCGCTCGCGTTTCCTGCAGGCGCTGGAGGAAGCGGTGCAGCGGGCGCTGCGGCGTCCGGCGGAAGCTTGAGCGGCGGGGCGGCGCACGCCATATTCGGCCCATGCCCCGCCCCCCCAAGGATCCCGACAAGCTGCCACGCCCGCGCGCCTCGCGCGGAAAATCCGGCAAGCCGACGGCCCCCCCAGCCGAGACGGCGGCGGGGACGCCGCAGACCCGCGCGTTCGCCGAGGCGCCGCAGCCGGCGTTCGACGCGGGCGAGCCGGGCCGGCCGACGCTCCCAGCCCTGCGCCAGCAGGGACCGCGGCCGCCCATGGCCGGTGAGACAATCTCGCGCTACCTCGATGCGCTCTTGGCCAAACCCGCCGAGCGGTCGGCGCGGGCCAAGGAGATGCTGCTGCAGCAGCCGATGCTCGCCACGCACCCGCTCGTCTCCGGCGACCAGCCGATGTTCACGCCGCATCGTCCGCCGCGGCCGGAGAAATCCGAGGGCGGGCAGCGCTTCAACCTCGTCTCCGAGTACGAGCCCAAGGGCGACCAGCCGACGGCCATCGCCGAGCTCGTCGCCGGCATCGCGGAGAGCGAGCGCAGCCAGGTGCTGCTCGGCGTCACCGGCTCCGGCAAGACCTACACCATGGCGCAGGTGATCGCGGCGACGCAGCGCCCGGCGCTCGTGCTTGGCGCCCAACAAGACGCTCGCCGCTCAGCTCTACGGCGAGTTCAAGAGCTTCTTTCCCGACAACGCGGTCGAGTACTTCGTGTCCTACTACGACTATTACCAGCCCGAAGCCTACGTGCCGCGCACCGACACCTACATCGAGAAGGAAAGCTCGATCAACGAGCAGATCGACCGCATGCGCCACGCGGCGACGCGCGCGCTCTTGGAGCGCGACGACGTGATCATCGTCGCATCCGTGTCGTGCATCTACGGCATCGGCTCGGTCGAGACCTACACGGCGATGACCTTCACCGTGCGCGTGGGCGAGCGGCTGTCGCGCCAGCAGCTCCTCGCCGATCTCGTCGCCCTGCATTACCGCCGCAACGACGCAGCCTTCCAGCGCGGCGCCTTCCGCGTGCGCGGCGACACGGTCGAGCTGTTCCCCGCCCACTTGGAGGACCGCGCCTGGCGCATCTCGCTGTTCGGCGACGAGGTGGAAAGCATCACCGAGTTCGATCCCTTGACCGGCGCCAAGACGGATGAGCTGGCTCTGGTCAAGATCTACTCCAACTCGCACTACGTGACGCCCAAGCCCACGCTGCAGCAGGCCATCAAGTCGATCAAGGGCGAGCTCAAGCAACGGCTCAACGAGCTCTACGCCACCGGCAAGCTGCTCGAGGCGCAGCGGCTCGAGCAGCGCACCGTCTTCGACATGGAGATGATGGAGGCGACGGGAAGCTGCGCCGGCATCGAAAACTACTCGCGCTATCTCACCGGCCGCAACCCGGGCGAGCCGCCGCCGACGCTGTTTGAGTACCTGCCCGACAACGCGCTCGTGTTCGTCGACGAGAGCCACGTGACGGTACCGCAGATCGGCGGCATGTTCCGCGGCGACTACCGCCGCAAGGCGACGCTCGCCGAGTACGGCTTCCGCCTACCCTCGTGCATGGACAATCGCCCGCTGCGCTTCGAGGAATGGGACGCCATGCGCCCGCAAACGGCGTTCGTGTCGGCGACGCCGGGAACTTGGGAGCTGGAGGAGACCGGCGGCGCCTTCGTCGAGCAGGTAATCCGGCCGACCGGCCTCATCGACCCGCCCGTGATCGTGCGCTCGGCCAAGACCCAGGTCGACGACCTGCTGCACGAGGTGCGCGAGGTGGCGCGCGCCGGCTACCGCACGCTCGTCACCACGCTGACCAAGCGCATGGCCGAGGACCTGACCGAGTACATGCACGAGGCCGGCATCCGCGTGCGCTACATGCACTCCGACATCGAGACGCTGGAGCGCATCGAGATCATCCGCGACCTGCGCCTCGGCGCCTTCGACGTGCTGATCGGCATCAACCTCTTGCGCGAGGGCCTCGACATTCCCGAATGCGGGCTCGTCGCCATTCTCGATGCCGACAAGGAGGGCTTCCTGCGCTCGGAGACCTCGCTGATCCAGACCATCGGGCGCGCGGCGCGCAACGTCGACGGCCGCGTGATCCTCTACGCCGACCACGAGACCGGCTCGATGCAGCGCGCGATCGCGGAGACCGACCGCCGGCGCGAGAAGCAGACGGCCTACAACGCCGCCAACGGCATCACGCCCGAGAGCATCAAGCGCAACATTCACGACGTGATGGCCTCCGTGTACGAGCAGGACCACGTGACGGTCGACGCCGGCCTGGCGGAGACGCCGCTGGTCGGACACAACCTGGCGACGGTGCTGGAGGACATGGAGCGGCGCATGCGCGAGGCGGCCGCCGACCTCGAGTTCGAGACGGCGGCGCGCTTACGCGACGAGATCAAGCGCCTGCGCGAGACGGAGCTGGCGATCGCCGACGATCCGCTCGCGCGGCAGACGGCGGTCGAGGACCGCGCCGGCGGCTTCGAGGGCGCGCGGAAATATGGCGCGAAGGCGAATTTGCCGGCAGCTGCGGCAAAGAAGGGCGGCAGCAAAGATGGCAGGCCGTCGCGCATCAAAGATCCGGCTGTCGATTACCCAGGACCGCGGCCCCAGAACCCCGTTCCACGCCGCGATGAAGCCTCATCGCGCATCTCGGACACCTACGAGCCGGTGCAGCCAACCTACGCGCAGTCGAGCGCACGGCCGGCGCCCGGCACGCGCATCAAGAAGCCGTCGCTCGACGACATGGGCCCCGGCACGGACCGCCCCATCCCTGCGCGGGCGCCCAACGTCGATCCGCGCACGAAGGCGGGCGCGTTCGGCGAGGGCGTGCGCGGACCGCACAAGCCGACGCTCGACGAGATGGGCCCGCACGCGTGCTGTCGGTGCCGATTGGCGATGCGCCCCGGCCGCCGAAGCCTACGCGCACCGTCGAGGTTCAAACGGATAAGGAGAAGCGTGGCCGCCGTGGCCGTCCGCGCAAGACGGGCCGGCCGGGACGGTAGTCAGAGCCTGATCGCAGGAAAATGCGGACAAACACGAGAGCCCCTTGATCAAGACACTAGGTTTCGAGGAGGCCCAAGCTTCCTACAACAGCGGATCACAGAAAGCTCGAGCTTGGACAGAGCGATGGGTTCGCAACGAGGTGTCTTGCCCGAAATCCGGGGACCTGAATATCGATCAGTTTGAATCCAATCGTCCGGTGGCCGACTTCGTTTGCGGCGCGTGCAGCGAAGAATACGAGCTTAAAAGCCAGGAGAACAATTTCGGGGTCAGGTGCTTGACGGCGCCTATTGGACCATGTGCGAGCGCCTAGTGGCGAGAAAGGCAGATCCAAATCGTTTGCTTGTGAATTACGATATAGCCAAGCTCAGTGTTGCGAATTTCACGCATGAGCCGCAAGAAAACCCTCTTACTTTTCGGGATGCATTCGTGGACAAGTTCATCTCTGACAAATTTGGGAAGGCCACTACCCACTGGAGCAAACTAGAAGATCGCGTGCGCCGCGGCGTTGGAAATCCGTGCCCGCTGCTATTGATTGGTCTACCAGCCGAAGAATCGTAACCTTTGAAGAAGGGAAGGCCGCACTTGAGGAGGTTCTCAAGGCGGAAAGTGGGCAGGGAGAGGACGAAGCGTAAGTCCGAAGTGCACTCGAGCAGCAATCAGCGAGCCACGCGAGTGGTGAGCATATGTCTTCCAGGTGGAAGCGTAACTGTCGTCCGCTTGATTGCCCCAAGACGACCAATTTTTTTCGGATACCGCGAGCGAAGAGTTCGAGATAAGGGCCAGGGCTGCAAGCCTCTATAACCTGATACTGCTCGTCAGGTTTGCGCGAGTGCTCGCGCTTGGGCTGGCAATAAGATTTACTTGCCTCCGCCCTGGAGCAAGGGTGCGGGCGTTCTTGCCCTTCACACCGAACAGTATGAGCTCGGTGACGTTGCGGAAGTAAAAGCCGACGCCGCGACCGTCTGATCCGCCATCCTTGCGAACCTTGTGCCACACGACGTTCGTCTTGTACGTGAACCCCCACGCCCGCATCACGGCAAGTCCCTCGGGAAGGAGGGCGTTTGGACACCAGAGATAGAGGTGAGCTGTAGGTGCCGTCGCACGGCCGACTGGGAGCGCAGCAAACTCGTCAAGAGACAACGTTGAGTACCGCGACAAACGGCGATGCTCGGGTGCGACTTTGCCGGTTTTGTTCGTGAACTGCCAAGGTGGGTCGGCAACGATCGTCGAAAAGCGCCGCTTGCCTACAAATTCAATCAGATCATCGGCGGCTGACATCGATTTCCCCGGGTGGAGTAGCGAGAACAAACCAGAAACATACGCATATCAAATATTCCTGTCGAGTCATAAAGCGAGTTGGCGAGTCACGGGGACCCGACTACAGGGACGAACAACAATCTCTGAAGATCCGCAGGGACTACTTACAGCACCCTACCTTGCCGACCCGGTGCTCGCGTCGCCCAGCGCGGCGGCAGCCTGCGCCCGCATGATCCCATACGTCTTGTCGAGCGTGTCGGCGTCCGACGACGTCTCGCGCAGCTTGTAGAGGTAATCGTCGACGAACAGATACGGCAGCCCGCCGGGCGCCGGCCCGCGCGCTTGCGCCTTGGCCTTCATGTCGTCGAGGCCCGCCGCCAGATGCTCCATGCAGGTCACGCGCGAGAAGATCATGCCCTTGATGTCCTCGCGCGGCCGGCACGCCTCGCCGTAGCCGTCGTAGGTCTTGCCGTCGGGATAGGCGGAGAAGTAGAGCGACTCGCCGCCATGGCCCGCTCGCGCCTTCTGGTGCTGGTGCTGACTTCCCCAGAAACAGACCACCTCGCGGCCTTCGATAATACGGTGTCCCGTGTAGACGACCTGATGCCCCCGCTCGGAGGCGCCGACGTTCTTGTTCCAGAACAGCTTGAGGAAATCGCCGGGCTTGGCGTAGGCGAGCGCGTCGTCGCGGAAGGAAAAGCCGGTGCCCGTGTGATAGAGCAGCGCGGCGGTGCCGGCGCCATTGGAATTGAAGATCCAGAACGGACCCTGGCCGTCCACCAGATGTTTGCCGTCCGGCATCGTCTCGGTGGCCTCGAGCGCGCGGATCTGGTCGCCGTCGAGGAAGAGTTTGCGGTTGCCCTGCAGGATCGTCGCCAGGTGCAGGAACACCGAGTAGGTCGCGCTGGTGCAATGGGAGGGGTGCCCATGGCGCACCAGGAGCTCCCAGCGGTTATTGATCTCGAGCGGCGCCACGATCGGCAACACGGGGTGATCGCGATCGTAGCCGCCCCCCTTGGGAAGGCTGTGCACGATGTCGAGGATCATGCGGTTGTAGTCGACGCCGCGGCAGGCGGGTGCATCCGGCATCTGCGCGCGCGCCGGCGCAGCGAGGCAAAGCCCCGCCAACACGGTCGCGGCCACGCAATGACGAATGCATCGTGTCGCGGAGGACACCGTCCCCATGATGATAAAAGTCTCGCGCTGTTTCCCCGGCCCCTAAATGACCCGAAACTGCAACCACAATAGGGCGGCGGATGCGGCATCGGCCCGCGCCGCCTTGTACCTGCGACTACGCGGGGCGCGTCCGCAGCACATCGGCCGGCCGGATCAGGTCAGTCGGGCGCGCCTATGATGTAGCGGGCGATCGCGCTCGGGCGCACGCCCTTCTCGCTGCGCGCCCATCCGCGCACCGAAATGCCCGCCTGGTGCACCGTGTCGGGATCGCCGGAGATCAGCGGATGCCACCACTGGAGCCCGCGTCCCTCGGCAAGGCGCCGGTAGGCGCAGCTTTGCGGCAGCCAGGCGATGTCGCCCACGTTGCCGGGGCTGATCGTCACGCAGTCGGGCACGCGCGCACGCCGGTTCCCGTAGTCGCCGCAGCGGCAGGTGCGCGTATCGAGGAGCTGGCAGGCGAGACGGGTCAGGTAGATGTCGCCCGTGACCTCCTCCTCGACCTTGATGAGACAGCATTGTCCGCAGCCGTCGCACAGCGACTCCCACTCCGCTGGAGTCATCTCGCCGAGCGTCTTCATCTCCCAGAAGGGAGCGTCCGCTGCAACCGGCGCGCATTCGGCGGCGTCACATGTGCTTTCGGCACGCTTTGAGAGTGGGCCTGATCCGGACATGGGGGCTTTGTAGCACGCCAGGATCTTTCCGGGCCTCGCCTGAATGTCGCGCGCGGGACCTGTAATTCTGCGCTAAGAGGGGCGGCCGGCTCTCGGCCCGATCGAGCCCAAGGAGAAACGAATGCTCGCCTTCCTACGCGCGCTTCCCGCGTCAACGCTTGCCGCCATCGCCGCTATCGGCATATTCGCCGTCTTCGCCGCGCCGGCTTCGGCGCAGACCCAAGGACAGACCATGACCACAGCATCGGGCCTCCAGATCACGGACACCAAGGTCGGCAGCGGCGCGCAGCCCAAGACCGGCCAGACGTGCGTCATGCACTACACCGGCTGGCTCTATCAAAACGGCGCCAAGGGCGCGAAGTTCGAACTCTTCCCTCGACCGTGGCGAGCCGTTCGAGTTCGCCATCGGCCAGGGGCAGGTGATCAAGGGCTGGGACGAGGGCGTCGCCAGCATGAAGGTCGGCGGCAAGCGCACGCTGATCATCCCGCCGCAGCTCGGCTACGGCGCGCGCGGCGCCGGCGGCGTCATCCCGCCGAATGCGACGTTGATCTTCGACGTCGAGCTGCTCGGCGTGAAGTAGGCCTTTGCGCGGACGATCTGAGAATTACTTCAGCCGCTCGGCCGGCGGCGGGCCGCAATCGTGCTGGCAGCCGACGGGATAGCCCCACGCCGGGTAGTACGGCGGCTGGATGTAATAGGGGCGCGGCTTGCGCATCTCCGCAGCGGGGCGCCAGTAGTTCGAGTTGTAGTAGGGGTAGTAGCGCGGCGGTTCGTAGACGTAGGGGTAACGGTCCGGCGCGTCGGGGTCGTAGTCGCGCGCGAAAAAGCCGGCGACGGCCGGCGCCTGGGCGGCCAAGCCCAGCGTCAGCCCGATGGCGGCAAGCGCAGTCGTCAATCGCATGGCGGACTCCCGAAGCGCAATACCTACGCGATTCAAAGCGCTACAGGCAACGTGCCGTGCGCGACAGCCAGTGCACGTGGGTCATAATAGCCACAGCGCGAGAATCAGCATGGCCGCGGCCAGCAGCGCCAACGGCTCCGTGAGGTTGGCAAGCGTCCCGGCGGCGAGCGCCGCATACGACAGCCCTGCCCGCTCGATGACGAGGTAGGCGCGGTCACGCGCGTCGATCTCGTCCATGATGGCGCGGGCCTCAGCGTCGCTGCAGACCCCGGAAAATTCGTCCGGTGACAGGATGTAGCGGGTGCCCTTGAGCGTCGCAACGACGTTGAAGCCGGCATCGCAAGGCGCGTGCGTGAACCGCCGCGTCGTCGCCGGAGAGGGGATGGCGCTGTGGTGCGCGCGCACGAAGGCGCGGTAGAGCTCGCCCAACGAGGGCGTGCCGGTGCGCGCGATATCGGCCGCGAGGCGGTCGCAGCCGCCGCTCCACAGGGGCGACTCGGGGTCGTTCTCGCAGGTCATGCGCACCGCATAGCCCCGCGGCAGGTCGAAGCGCCCTTGCGTGTCGCTCAAGCTGACGGCGGCGTAAAGGCCTGCGCCCGCGAGACATATCGCGGCGAGGACGCGCCAGTGCCGGCGCAGCACTACCGTCACATTGTTCAAGCCGAAGCGCCCACCCATCGGCGCAAGCTGTCATCCCAGGGTGCACCAGGCAAGGGTGCTGTCGGTGGGGACGGGAAGTCCGAAGCCACCCGCATGCCACAGGGCACTGGGCGGCTTGCTCCGCACAAGGATTTTCTCCGGGATAAGTCCGGCTTCTGTTCTCCAATTCGCTTGACGAACGTGCACGGACGTTCGATGGCAATTGGGCAAAGCCGCCCGGGTTGGGGGTCATTTCAGCACGTCATTAGCCAAGCTCGGCGTAGACGCAGCTTCAGCCGACGGAAGTTTCACGCTCTGCCCGTTGCCAGCGGATGAAACGTGCCATGGACACCACGACACTGCTGCAGGCCATCTACAAGGCCTATCGTGAGAAGCGCCTCGCCGAAGTGCTCTCTTATCTCGGCGACGATTTTCGCTTGGTCGTGCATCTGCCCGAGGCCGCGATGCCCGGCGGCGACCGGCCGCGCAGCAAGGCAGAGTCGGCGCTGCTGTTTCAAGGCTTCCTCAACGACTACGACTTCCTCGCCTATGACCATGGACCGATCATCGTCGCCGGGGATCGTGCGACCGCGCAGCCGCAAATCCGCTACCGCCACAAGAAGACGGGCAAGGTGATCGAGACCAAGCTCGCACACGCCTGGTGCGTCAGGGACGGCAAGGCGGTCTTGCTCGAGGAACGCTACGACGTTGCGCAGGTGCAGGCGTTTATGAAGAGCCTCAACGACTAGCCGGAATCAAAAAGGGCTGCGGCTACGCCGCAACCCTTGCAATCTCGTCGGCGGTGCCGCGCGATTGAGCGCTAGCACTTGCGCAGGTCGGCCGAGAGCTCGCGGAAATAGCTCGAGCGCTGCGGCGACACGGTCACCTGCTGGGCGCATTCAGAGCCCGCGACCGCCATCTTGGCCTGGAAGAACTGCCCGCCGAGCAATACCTCGAAGCCGTTCTCGGTCACGTCACCGCGCACGATGCCGCCGAGCGAGTTGATCTTGTCCTCCCACCGCCCCGTGACCTTCGTGCCGTCGATCTCCAGAAGCGTCGCCGCTTCGAGATTGATGCTCGAGCCCTTGCAGCGCAAATTCTGCTTCATGCCCGAGCCGGTGTCCGTGGGCAGGTAGGTCACGATGCACTTGAAGGTCTCGGGCGAGCCCGACATCGACGTCATGACTCGCATCCCCCGTCCAGCGGCCGGCGAGCCGCGCCACCGGATCGGACGCGGGGATCGCCGCGATATTCGCGGTCGTGGCGGCGCAGAGGCCGATTGATGCGCCGAGCACGACTTTGACGAGGCGTGGAGTATGCTGCACGAGTTCCCTCCGTAAGCGATTTGCGCGTGATGCGCGCTAATAATGCGACTGCCGCTATCGTCGACCCGGACTTTGCCGTTTACTTTGTTGCCGGCGCACTCTTGCGTGCCGCCAATGTCCGGACCCCCGCCGTGCCAGAGAGTGCAGAGCGATCTGGTCAACTTGTTGTCCGTGGGCGAAAAATGAGCAGGGTGCGGACGACGATTGCAAAACGACCCGCGACGCTGCTGCGAGCGGGCAAATCTGCTCGGTTCTGCTATGGAAGATGAAAAGATCGGAATGACGCGCGTTAACAATCTGGCACGGAAGTAAGCGACAACAAGGCGAAGGCATGACGAGCGTCCCTGACTTTACCAAGATCGGCCTCGATACGGGCGCGAGCCACGTGAGCCAACGCGACGGCCCTTCGGCGAGCATCGCCTGGGAAGCTCCGGAAGGCATCGCCATCAGGAGCGCCTACACCGCAGCCGACACCGCCGGGCTCGATTTCCTCGATACCTACCCCGGCATTCCGCCCTACCTGCGCGGGCCCTATCCGGCCATGTACGCGCTGCAGCCGTGGACCGTGCGCCAGTACGCGGGCTTCTCGACGGCGGAGGATTCCAACGCCTTCTATCGCCGCAATATCGCGGCTGGTCAGAAAGGTCTCTCGGTCGCCTTCGACCTCGCCACCCACCGCGGCTACGACAGCGATCACCCGCGCGTGCGCGGCGACGTCGGCATGGCGGGGGTCGCGATCGACTCGATCTACGACATGCGCACGCTGTTCTCGGGCATCCCGCTCGAGCAGATGTCGGTGTCGATGACCATGAACGGCGCGGTGCTGCCCGTGCTCGCGCTCTTCATCGTGGCCGGCGAGGAGCAGGGCGTGCCACCCGAGAAGCTGTCGGGCACAATCCAGAACGACATCCTCAAAGAGTTCATGGTGCGCAACACCTACATCTATCCGCCCGAGCCCTCGATGCGCATCGTCTCGGACATCTTCGGCTATACCAGCCTGCACATGCCGAAGTTCAATTCGATCTCGATCTCCGGCTACCACATGCAGGAGGCGGGAGCGACGGCGGACCTGGAGCTCGGCTACACGCTCGCCGACGGCATCGAGTACGTGCGCGCGGGCGTGGCGGCGGGGCTCGGCATCGACGCTTTTGCGCCGCGGCTGTCGTTCTTCTGGGCGGTCGGCATGAACTTCTTCATGGAGATCGCCAAGCTGCGTGCAGGGCGCCTGTTGTGGGCGAAGCTCATCCGCGACGAGTTCAAGCCCAAGGACGCGCGCTCGCTGTCCTTGCGCACGCATTGTCAGACGTCCGGTTGGTCGCTGACCGCGCAGGACGTGTTCAACAACGTCACGCGCACGTGCATCGAGGCCATGGCGGCGACGCAAGGCCACACGCAGTCGCTGCACACCAACGCGCTGGACGAGGCGATCGCGCTGCCGACGGATTTTTCCGCCCGCATTGCCCGCAATACGCAGCTGTTGCTCGAGCAGGAGACCGGCACCTGCCGCGTCATCGACCCGTGGGGCGGCAGCTTCTACGTCGAGCGGCTGACGTATGAACTCGCGCGGCGCGCGCTCGCCCACATCGAGGAAGTGGAGAAGCTCGGCGGCATGGCCAAGGCGATCGCCGCCGGCATCCCCAAGATGCGCATCGAGGAGGCGGCGGCGCGTACGCAGGCCCGCATCGACAGCGGCAAGCAGACCATCGTCGGCGTCAACAAGTTCCGCGTCGACGACACGGCCGAGATCGAGATCCTGAAGGTCGACAACAAATCCGTGCGCGAGCAGCAGATCGCGAAATTGCAGCGGCTGCGGGCCGAACGCGACGAGAAGGCCGTGCAAGCGGCACTCGCCGCGCTCACCGAAGGTGCGCGCGGCAACGCCAACCTCTTGGACCTCGCGGTCAAGGCGGCCCGCGCCAAGGCGAGCGTCGGGGAGATCTCGGACGCCATGGAGAAGGTGTTCGGCCGCCACCGCGCCGAGATTCGCGCCATCTCAGGCGTCTACCGATCGGAGGTCGGCAGCATGAACGACGACGTGGCCAAGGTGCTGAAAGCAGTCGAGGCCTTCGACAAGGACGAGGGGCGCCGGCCGCGCATCCTCGTCGCCAAGATGGGTCAGGACGGTCACGACCGCGGGCAGAAGGTGATCGCCTCCGCCTTCGCCGACCTCGGCTTCGACGTCGACATCGGGCCGCTGTTTGCCACTCCTGATGAAGCCGCGCGGCAAGCTGTGGAGAACGACGTGCACGTGATCGGCGTCTCCTCGCTCGCCGCCGGCCACATGACGCTCGTTCCCGATTTGAAGCAGGCGCTGGAGAAGGAAGGCCGCGGCGACATCATGGTCGTCGTCGGCGGCGTCATCCCGCCGTCGGACTACCCGGCGCTGTTTGCGGCGGGCGCGGAGGCGGTGTTCGGGCCGGGCACCAACATCCCGGCAGCCGCGATGGACCTCCTCGCCAAGCTCAACGCGAAGCTCGGGCATGCGGGCAAGGCCGCGGCGGAGTAGTCTGACAGCTTGAGCGATGCTGACGCGCAGTTTGCCCCTGTCCCGCAACATCACTCCGGAGAGCGCAAAGCGCTCTAGAGTTTCAACTCCGCCCGGCCCCTGCGGGCCGGTCCGGAGTGAGGTTGGGAGACAGGGGTGACGGCGACGGTGCGAAGCGCTATCAAATGCCTGCCTCGAAAACCCGGACGGGAGGAGCAATGGACGAGCCGATCGAGAAGGGCTACATGGCCTTCATCGCCGAGGGCCGCGAAGGCATCGGCGCCGTCCGCGAGGTCTGGCGCGACCACATCATGATCTACGTCGAGAACGGCGGGGAGTTCCGCGTGCCGCTGTCGGCCGTGCGTAAGGTGCACGACGAGAAGGTCATTCTCGACCCCAAGCAGCTCGATAAGCGGCTTCTCGATGCGGTCGGCCACGCGCACGACAGCGAGGACCCCAGGCTCCTCGGCTGAGACGCGCGATCCGCTCAGGTCCAAGCTGCCGGTCCTAGCCCCGCGCCCGAAAAGTCGCACCCGCGTGTCTTCCACGGAACAGCGTGGCGGATGCGTCTCTGTCATTCCCAGTCCCAACAGCGCCGCGAAGCCGCACGCCCGCAGTCATCGGGTCGCAGCCTCGCGCGACTCGATGCAACGCTTGGAACACGACACTTGGGACAGGGACGCAAGCCTTTCATGGTCCGCACCTTCTTCGCCGCGCTAGGGGTGGTTTTCGCCGCGCTCATCCTCTTTTGCGCTTCCTTCTTCGGGCGCCTCGCGCTCGAGCTGCGTGCGCAGGGGCCGGCTTACGAGAAGCTCGCGGTCGACATCACGCGTGAGCTGTCCCAATCCTGGTCTGTGGCCGATATCAAGCAGCACTACGCTTCCGGTGTCGCCTACAAGCTCGGAGGCCCCGCCTCGCAGGCGACCTTCGCCGCGCTGAGGCCGCTGGGCCAGCTCCGCTACGTCGACGACATGACGCACGCCACCCGCTGGGACAGCGCCGGCTGGACCGAGCTCACCTCACCCGCCGCGGGTGCCGAGATGCTGGCCGACGTGCTCACCAAGACCGTACGCGTGGCCTTCGTCGCCAAGTTTGCCAACGGCTTTGCCCACATGACCATCGAGCTCAAGAGCGATGGCGGTGTCATGAAGCTCTGGCGCCTGCAGATCGACGGTCAGGACGAGCTCCAGCGCCGTCAGCAGACGACGACGCAGCCGATCGCCCGCGCCTGAAACGCAAAGACGCTCGCCTCCCCGGCAGAACTCGTGAGCTGCCTTTGCGGCATCGCGTCCGAGCGCGTTTCAGCCCTTTCCCCGCTGGGCAGCCAAAGGGCGGTGGTGTAGGAACCTGCTGACGCGAACGACCCGGCCTCCCGTCGCTGCCCGAGGAAACGCGATGCTGACGATCTACGAATCCAACGGCAAGGGTCTCAAGGTGCACGATACCGCGGCTCCCATCACGGGGAACTGCGTGTGGTTCGACCTGTTGCAGCCCACGCAGGAGGAGGACCGCTTCGTCGAAGAAGCGCTCGGCATCGACATTCCGACGCGCGCCGAGATGCGCGAGATCGAGCCCTCGAACCGCTTCTACCAGGAGCGCGGCGCCTTCTTCATGACGGCTTCGATCACCTACAACGTCGAGCAGCCGGTGCCGCAGACGACGCCGGTCACCTTCATCCTCGCCGGCGACCGCCTCGTGACCGTGCGCTACGCTGAGCCCAAGGCCTTCCCGCTCTACATGCAGCGCGTCGACAAGGGCGACGCCATTTGCACCACGGGTGCCGCCATCATGATGGGGCTCGTGGAGGCGATCATCCACCGCATGGCCGACCTCATCGAGCGCATCCAGGACGAGGTCGACAAGCTCGCAGCCGCCGTGTTCGACCTGCGCGGCGGCAAGCAGACCCGCAACCGGCGGCTCGACGTGCTTCTGAAGGGCACGGGCAAGGCCGGCGACATCACCGCGCGCGCTGAGGAAAGCGCGAGCTCGCTCAATCGGCTCCTGCACTTCTACGTGCAGGCGACGCACGAGCGCGGCGACGACCCGCGCATCCGCCAGCGCATCAAGGGCGCCCACCGCGACATCAACTCGCTGATGGACCACACGCGCTTCCTCTCGGGCCGCATCACCTTCATCCTCGACGCGACGCTCGGCATGATCTCGACCGAGCAGAACCAGATCATCAAGCTGTTCTCGGTGATGGCGGTGGTGTTGCTGCCGCCGACGCTGATTGCCTCTATCTACGGCATGAACTTCAGGCACATGCCCGAGCTCGAGTGGGAGTTGGGCTACCCGTGGGCGCTCGCGCTCATGGTGATCGTCGCCATCATCCCGGTCATCTACTTCCGCCGCAAAGGCTGGCTCTAGGCCGGCGCCAGGCGCAGCCACACAAGCGACGCGGCCGCGCATACGGCGAGCGTCGTCGCGATGCCCCGGTGCAGGACGAACAGCAGCACGACGGCCAGCGCGGAGAGCGCCAGCGCGAGCGCGTCGAGCGAGCCGGGATCCGGCACGATGAGGCGCATCGGCCCCAACGTGCGCTCATCCACGTGGCGGAAGATCACGTGCAGGGCGAACCATAGGGAGAGGTTGCCGATCACGCCCACGACCGCAGCGGTGACGGTCGAGAGCGCGGAGGCGAGCCGCGGCGCCGCCGTGATCCGCTCGATGTAGGGCGCGCCCGCGAAGATCCACAGGAAGCATGGCGCGAACGTCGCCCACAGCGTGACGAGCGCGCCGAGGATGCCCATGGCGACAGGCGGCGCGCCGCCGAAGCGATGCGCCGCGGTGTAGCCGACGAACTCGGTGACGAGGATCAACGGGCCGTTGGTCGTCTCCGCGAGACCGAGGCCGTCGAGCATCTCGCCGGGGCTCAGCCAGCCATAGTTCTCGACGACCGCCTGCGCCATGTAAGCCAGCACCGCGTAGGCGCCGCCGAAGGTCACGACCGCCAGCTTGGAGAAGAACCACGCGAGCTGCGCCAGCACGTGATTGGTGCCGAAGACCGCGACGACAGCGGCGAGCGGCACGATCCAGATCGCGAGCCATAGCGCCATCGTGCGCACCGTTTGCGATAGCGGCACCGCCACCCCGGTTTGCGCCGCGGGCGCCGGCGGCGGTGGGGCAGAATGGCGAAAGTACCCGGCGACCGCGGCGGCGATGACGACCAGCGGAAACGGCACGCTGAAAAAGAAGATGGCGATGAACGCGGCCCCCGCCGCGAGCCAGTCGACCCAGCCACGCAGCGCCCTCCGCCCAAGGCGGATCAGGGCTTCGAGCACGATCGCGAGCACGGCGGCTTTGACGCCTAAGAACAGGGCTGCGACCGAGGGCGTCTTGCCGTAGGCGCCGTAGAAGATCGAGAGCGCGAGAACGAGTGCGGCGCCGGGTGCAACAAACAGCAGGCCGGCCGCGAGACCGCCCTTGGTACCGTGCAGGCGCCAGCCGGAATAGGTCGCAAGCTGCATGGCCTCCGGGCCGGGCAGCAACATGCAGAAGCTCAACGCCGACAGGAAGGCACGCTCGCCGAGCCACCGGCGCTCGTCCACCAGCACGCGGTGCATCAGCGCGATCTGCGCCGCAGGTCCGCCGAACGATTGCAAGCCGATCACGGCAAACACCCTCACCGCCTCGCCGAACGAGGGAGCGGCGTCGTGGCGAGCGATGTTGTCTGCCGTGGCGGGTGGCTGTGTGCCCATAGGTGCCTCCAATAGAGGTTGGAGACGGCACTTGGGCGACAGCCTCACGGGGCGGCCGCTTCTTGCCCCGGAAGCGCAAACTTTAGTCAGGCGGCTCCGCTCAGGCAACCTCAGCGCGCAAGCGTGCGCATTGCGTCTGCGGCGTGCCGTCGCGGCAGTGCACTAGTGCGGCGCACAAAAACCCTTAAGGCACGGGCGGAACGGGAATATTTCAAAGCTAGGGTTCAATTTGAAGCATTGACCGCCACATTTGTTGATGGTCGGTTGCGCACGCCAGGACGGGGGCACATCCCCAGACCCATGGCGGCAGAACAAGTTCTGGCGTTCCGCCGCGGGCCTTCTTCCACCAACAACCCCCTCCCACCAAACCGTGCCGCCTCCGAGGAGGCCGCCTCCAGTGATCCGCCAAACGGCGAACTGGTTCGGGGGTTGGGCGTTGGCCCGGGCAATGCCGCTGCAAAAAGGAGTGATACAGGATGCGGATCTCTCTCTATTCCGCTTTGGCCGTGCTTTCCTTCGGCCTCATCGCATCGCAGCCCGCCGCGGCTTCGAGCTTCTGGACCTGCATAGGCCCGGAGGTTGCCTGCGGGTCGGCCGGGTCGCCATCGGGCTCCAGCTATAACTACCGGGCGCGCGAGCGCGTCTACGCCGGGGAGACCGAGCGAGGGACTTCCACCTATCGCGCCAAGCCGCGCCACGTGGCCGAGCGTGCCAAACCGGTGCGGGTGGCCTCTGCCAACCCGCGCAGCGAGGAGGCGCGGATCGCCTCGGATGGTTCCGAGAGCCCGAAGCGGGTTGCCGCCGCCGAGCCGCGCAACGAGGAGTCGAGCGTCGCCACCGACGTTTCCGCGCGCAAGCCACAGAGCGCCAGCGCTGAACGGACGGCGGCGGTCAGGTCGGCCCAGTCGGGGATGGCCTCCTACTACGGCACGGAATCGGGCTCGCAGACCGCCTCCGGCGCCCACTTCAACCCCGGCGCCATGACGGCGGCCCATCGCACGCTCCCCTTCGGCACCAAGGTCCTCGTGACCAATAAGGCGAACGGCCGCTCGGTGGTGGTGACGATCAACGACCGCGGCCCCTTCGTGGGCGGCCGCGTCATCGACCTGTCGACAGGGGCCGCCGGCGCCATCGGCATGCTGGGCGCGGGCGTAGCACCTGTGAGCCTCGAAGTGCTCGGCAAGGGCTGATCTCGGCAGCCTGACGGTTAACAAAGGGCGGCGGAGGCCTCAGAGGCTTTTCCGCCGCCCTTTTTCGTACGTGGCCAGCAGCGGGCCGGGGGGACTAGCCCGCGACTTCCACCGAGATTGAGGACATGGCCGGGTTCCATTCGCCGGCCTTGGGTGAACGCACTCCGACCAGAAGTAGCCCGGCCACGACCAGCGCTGCGCCGGCAAGCGCCACCAGCACGGCGGCCGCCGGGCCGCTGAAGCCCCGAGGCACGAGGTCTTCGGTTGCTGCTTTCATGGTATGTCCTCCCGGAGTGATCCTTGCGGAGCGACGGAGCATTTTCGCCCGCCTGAAAAACATGATCCCCTCGAGTGAGAAACGCGAGGCCGTCAGCCGGCATCATCTGGAAAACGCAGATGCCGCTTCCTTCCTGTTTGCCCAGCGGGGAGAATTACCGGTAAATTCCGGTAAATTGGCTGTCAGACGCCGCAGGGCAGGGCACACCGGCATGAAGGGTTCGGTTTCGAAATCCGCGCGCGAGGCGGCCTTGGCGCAGCTCAAGACCGCCATGATCGAGAAGAAGCTCACGCAGGCGGAGCTTGCGGATGCGGCCGACTGCCACGAGAAGACGATCCAGAACCTGCTCGGCGGGCGCTCGGTGCGCGACCAGACGCTGTTTGACGTGTGCGTCGTGCTGGGTCTCGACTTCGAGAAGGTGAAGAGCGCCTGGAACGGCGGCGGCAATGAGCCTTCGGACTTGCATGGCGAAGGCGGACACGTGGCCCCGGTCTACATGGGCGCTTATACGCGCGCGGCCGTCGATCACTACCTCGGCAGCTTCCTGACGCTGAGGCCCTCGTTCTCGCAAGCAGGCTCGATCGTCGCCTATCGCACCGACGTTACCTGGGACGCGGAGTGGCCGAGCCTGCTGTTCCAGGAGCGCGACCGCCCCGATGCGCCGTACTCGCACCGCGGACGGCTCTACATCCCCGCCTCGTCGAGCTTCATTCACCTCGTATCGCTGACCAAGGGCGCCATGCGCATGGTGGTCGTGTCGCAGATCGACCGCTTCGGCGAGATGCGCGGGATCATTACGACGCTGCACAAGCACGGCGCCATGCTGGTGCCGGTGGCGACGCCGATCGTCTATGCCAAGCGCGAGGATTTCAACGGACCGTTCGGGACCATCGGCGCTGACAGCCCGGCGTACAAAGGCTACAGGGCGGCGCTCGACGACACGGTCACGCAAGGCTACGCGCGGCTGGTGGGGCTGTGAGCATACCGGATCTCACGTCTTGGCGTAGCGGCCCGCGGGGCGGCAGGTGAAGCGCTTGGTCTGCCAGCCGGGATGCTCGCTGATCCACTTGGCGATCTCCGGCTCGGCGCGCATCACGCACTGCATGGGGGTCAGGGCCTCGGCCGAATAGATGAGGCTCACGTCCTTGCAGGTAGTGGGATTGTTGATCTGGCAGACGGCGACGAGCAGTTCGATCACGGTTTGGCACCTTTAAAAGTTCAGGGACCCGCCTTGCGAGCGGGCCGGTGAGCCTGGGCGCCATCCCTCGAGCGTTTCTTGTTCTCGTTACCGCGAAACGTGCGGTGCGCCGGCGCGGGGGCAAACGAAGAAGAAGTGCAGAGTTTATTCAGCTCACGGGATAGGGGGATTACTCGGGCGCGCGCGCACTCATGGCGCGACACCATGGCTTCGCCTCGCGCGGCAAAGTCCTTGAGAGGCGCCCATGCGGTCGCTACGGTTGCGCGCATGGCATCACCTGTCGGACGAGCGTATCGTCGATTTGCCGCAGCTTTGGCGCTGCTCGGCGTCGCCTTCTGCGCCCAGCTGCTACCCTGGCCTGCCGGCGCCGCGGAGGTAAATACGGCGACGGCCTCCGGCAAGCTCGTGATCGAGGGTGCGTGGGCGCGCCCGACCCCCGAGGGCACCAGCATCAGCGCCGGCTACCTCAAGATCACCAATCATGGGGATGCGCCCGACGTGCTGCTCGGCGCCTCGACGCCGGTTGCCGACAGCGCGGAGCTGCATGAATTCGGCCATGACCGCAGACGGCGTCATGACCATGCGCGCGCTTGAGCACGGTCTCGAGATCAAGCCCGGCGAGACGGTCGAGCTCAAGCCCGCGGGCGCGCACATCATGATCCTCGGCGTGAAGGCACCGCTGAAGGAGGGCCAGATCATCCCGGTGACGCTCAACTTCAAGTCCGCCGGTAAGGTCGAGGTTCCGTTCGCGATCAAGCCGCTGGGAGCGGCCACCGAGCACTGACGACCGCGCCAAATGAACGCGCGGGCCCGAGGGAATGACCAACCCCCGAGCCCGCGCTGGTCAGCCGGACGCCTCACGACCGCGACGGCACCGGCGACTCCGTACGCCTAAGTGCGGCTCAGCACTTGGCAAGTTCCTCTTTGACGATCTGCAGCGCCAGGCGGATCTCGTCTCCCGTCACCTCGGAGGTGAGGAAGAAGCGCAGCCGGGCGGCGTTCAGCGGCACGCCGGGATACATGATGAGCGAGGTATTGATCCCGCGCTCGAACACGCGCGTGACGGCTTTGGCTCCGCGCGTCGTGGCGCCTACCATGATCGGCAGCATGCCGATGCCGATCGCGCGGCACGTGTCGAGACCCAGCGCATGCGCCTCCTTGAGGAACAGCGCGCCGTTCTGGTGCAGGCGTGCCACGCGCTCGGGCTCGCGCTTGATGACGCGCAGCGCGGCGAGTGCAGAAGCGGTCATTGAGGGCGGCAGGCCGACCGAGAACACGAAGCCCGGCGCCGAGTAGCGCAGCGTATCGATCAACTCGGTGTTGCCGGCGATGTAGCCGCCGCAGGACGCGTACGCCTTGCTGAGCGTGCCCATCCAGATGTCGACCTTGTTGCCAGGAATGCCGCAATGCTCCGCGAGACCGGCGCCGGTGCGGCCGAGCACGCCGCAGCCGTGGGCGTCGTCGACCATGAGCCAGCAGCCGTAGCGCTCCTTGAGCTCGATGATGCGGGCAAGGTCCGGGGTGTCGCCTTCGGTGGAATAGAGGCCCTCGATGACGATGAGCGCGTTGCGATACTTGGCGCGCTCCTCGCGCAGGACCGCCTCGAGCGCTTCCAGCCTGTTGTGGCGGAACGTCTTCGTGGTGGCGCCCGACAGGCGCATGCCGACGACGGCGCTGTTGTGCACGAACTCGTCGTGGACGATGAGGTCGCCGTCGTCCATCAGCGTGCCGATGGTCGAGACGTTGGCGGCGTGCCCGCTGACGAACACGAGCGCGCCGTCCGTGCCGATCGTCTGCGCGATCTCGCGCTCGAGATCGCGGTGAAGCTGGGTGTCGCCCGAAACCATGCGGCTCGCGGAGATCGAGGTGCCGAACTGGTCGATGGCGTCCTTGGCGGCCTTGATCAGCTCCGGATGGCCGGAGAGTCCCAGGTAATCGCACCAGGCGAAGTTCAAGACCGGCTTGCCGTCGATCAGCGTCTTGCGGCCCTGCAGGCCGTCGGCCGAGCGGAAGAATGGATTGTCGATGCCGAGCAGCCTGCCGAGCTTCTCGTGGTGCTTGATCGACTTGTGCGCCGACAGCGACGAGAACGGCTGGGCCACCATGGGGCGGTCGAGCTTGGAGCGCAGCAGGTTCATCGTTTGCGAGATCATGGTCGTTCTCCTGATACTGCGGGCCGGGAACCGAACCGCGTGATTGGGCTAATCCTGGGTGTAGACGCCGAGGTGAATGTCGAAGCCGCCCGACCACTCGTCGAAGGCAGTCTCATCGCGCGCAACCGACGCCGCGATCACGGCATCCGGGCCGCCGAGCGCGTGCAGCTTTCCGTAGGCGTCATAGCTCGCGGCATGCACCTCGGGGGTAAGGCTCTGCAGCGCGTAGCCGTTGAGTGACGGCAGCGGATCGAAGGCACCGAATGAATTGCGCATGACACTCTCCTTGCATCCGCGTGGCGGAGCTTCACGGGGGCGAAGCAAGGGGAGTTTTAGGGATGGCCGGGGGAGCGCGCTGTTCCGGCCGTTACACCCGCGATGACCAAGGAGCGACGCGGCTGACCGAGGCGGCGCGGCAGCTACTGCGCGTCCACGTCCGGCTGCAGAACGGTCGGCGGCGGCGCTTCCGAGGGCGGCGCGGCGGGCTGCTGCGCTTCAGGCTGGGCCTCCACGAGCTCGAGGTCGGGCATGAGGAACGACAGGCAGGTGTCGGCGAACTTGGCGCCCGGATAGACATCGAGGATCTTCGCGCGGGACGAACATAGCAGGTGAAGCTTTGCCGCTGCTCGCGCTTTAGCAGCGAATGTTCAGCGCATCAGAAGCCGCCATGAGGTGGATGCCTTCGGGCAGCAGCTGTACGCTCAACGCGCGCCCGACCTCGAGCCCGCGATCGCGCACGTCGCGCGTCGCCATGGTGAAGCGAAGCAGCGCGTCATTCGCGCGCGCCGTCAGCGCCGTGCGCTCGCCCAGCCGCGTCACGTCGGCGAGGGTGCAGGGCACCACGTTGGTCTCGCCCTCCCCGGCCTCCGCAAGCACGACGTAGTCGGAGGGCACGAGCCAGGTGACACGCTCGCCGACCCTCACCCCTCCGGTCTCCGCCACATCGAGGTTGCGGGCACCCCAGCGGACGCGCCCCGGCTTACCGGCACACGAGACCTGCTCGACGACGCCGGCAAAGAGATTGGTCTGCCCCGTGAGCCGTGCGACCTGCGGGCTCGCCGGCCTCAAGCGCACGTCATCGGGCGTCCCCGTCTGCAACGTGCGGCCGCGGTCGATGACCGAGATGCGGTCGGCGAGGGCCTGCGCCTCCTCGAGATCGTGCGTGACGAGAACGATCGGGATCGCGAGCGAGCGGTGCAGGCTCGCGATTTCCTCCTTGAGGGGCTCGCGCGTCATACGGTCGACGGCGGAGAAAGGCTCATCCAGTAGAAGCACTTTGGGGTCGCGCGCGAGCGCGCGGGCGACGGCGACACGCTGGCGCTGGCCGCCCGAAAGACGGTCGGGCCGGCGCGCCTCGAGGCCGTCGAGGTGCAGACGCCGCAAAAGCGACGCCGCCGCGGCGGTGCGCTCCGGCTCGGCCAGGTGGTGCATGGCAAGCCGCACGTTATTGAGCGCCGAGAGATGGGGAAAGAGCGCGTAATCCTGGAACACGAGGCCGACGGCGCGCGCTTGCGGCGGCGCCATGATGCCGCCGGCGCCGTCGAACCAGGTGTCGCTGCCGGACACGATGCGCCCAGCGGCCGGCCGGTAGAGGCCGGCGATGGTGCGCAGCACCGTGGTCTTGCCCGCGCCCGAGGGCCCGACCAGCGCCAGCAACTCTCCGGGGCCGCAGACGATGTCCACATCGAGCGGGATCGGCCCGCTCTGCAACAGCGTGACGCTTAGAGCTGCGGGCTCACGAGGCATGGGTGTCGCCGCGCCGCACCCGCGCCAGCACGTGCACGAGCGCGATCGCCACCAGCGAGAAGACGAGGAGCGCCGCCGACATCACCGCCGCGTCGCCCGAGCGGAACGCCTGCACGCGGTCGTAGATCGCGATCGACATGACGCGCGTCTCGCCGGGGATGCTGCCGCCGATCATCAGAATGACCCCGAACTCGCCCAGCGTGTGTGCCATGACGAGCGCGATCGCGGAGACGATGCCGGGCCAGGCGAGCGGCAGCTCCACGTGACGCATGGTCTGTAGCGGCGAGAGCCCGCTCACGAAGGCCGCCTCGCGCACGTTCGGCTCTATTGCCTCGAAGGCGCGCTGGATCGGCTGCACCGCGAACGGCAGGTTGATGATGAGGGAGGCTAAAAGGATGCCGGGGAAGCTGAAGACCAACGGCACGCCGAAGATCGATTTCAGGAGCGCGCCGAACCACGACACCGGCGAGAACGCCGACAAAAGGTAGAACCCGAGCACCGTCGGCGGCAGCACCAGCGGCAGCATGACGAGAGCCTCGATCACGCTCTTGCCGGGGATCCGCCCCCATGCCAGCGACCGCGCGAGCGCGACCGCCACGGGCAGAATCAGCACGCAGGTCCAGAACGCGAGCTTGAGCGAGAGAGCGAAGGCGATCCAATCCATGGCAGTGTCACCTTACGGGCCCGGCACGGAGAAGCCGTTGCGCTCCAGGATCGCGCGGCCCTCGGGCCCGGTTACGTAGGCGGCGAAGGCGCGCGCCGGCTCGCCCGCTCCCTTGATCAGCGCCATGCCGTGGTCGATGGGCTCATGCCAGGATTTCGGCAATGACCGCGGCGGTGATCTTCGGCGCCATTTCGGCGGAGACGGCGAGGGATTGCGCGATGATGCCGGCCTCGGCCGCGCCGGTCGTGGCGAACTGCGCCGCCTGGCCGACGTTCTCGCCGAGCACGATCTTGCCGGCGAGCTTGTCCCACAGCCCCGCCTTCTGCAGCGCCTCGCGCGCCGCGCGGCCATAGGGGGCGACATCCGGATTGGCGATGGCAAAATGCGCGACCTTGCCGGCCGCCAACGCCTCACTCAGGCCCTTGAGCTCGCCGTCGACGCCGACGGGCGAGCCCTTCGGCGCCACGATACTGATTTGGCCGCGCGCGAAGATCGTGGGCGTGCCTTCGGTCAGGCTTTCCTTGGCGAGTTTGTTGACGCTCTCGTCGTCGGCGGCAAACAGCACCTGGAACGGCGCAGCCTTCTCGATCTGCTGCACGAGGTTGCCGGTGGCGCCGTAGGTGATACGCGGCTTGCCGCCCGTCTTCTTCTCGAACTGCGCCGCGATCTCATCGAGCGCGTAGCGCAGGCTCGCGGCGGCCGCGATCGCCGGCCCCTCCTCTGCGCGCGACGGCGCCGCAGGAACCGCTGCGAGCGCGAGGCCCGCGAGCAGACCGAAACCGACCCTAACGAAGCGACGCCGTGACGAACGCATGGATAGCCTCCCTTGCCGTTTTCGCGGCGATGATAAAGAGGCCGACCCCCTGCGGTCGAGCGTTATATTCAGTCGGGAATATCGCCTGCGGCGGCGGCCAGCTTGCGGGATGATGCCCCGCGCTTGCCGGCCGAGGCCACCGCCGCCCGCGGGCGCTCCGGCGTCAGGAAGCGGGCCTTGAGGTCCACGCTCGACCGGTGCCCGATGCTGCTCCGGTTGAGGCTCAGCCACTTGTCCGTCTCGTCGCGGCCGGCGCTGAACAGGTAGTTGAGCAGGGTCCAGTCCGGCTTCATCGTGCTGTCGGGGCTGAGCGCGCTCGTGTAGCGGCCGGCCTCGATGAGGTGGAACCTGTGCATGGCGAGCCGGCCGTAGCGGCCGCGCGCCCCGCCGAGCCAGCGCTTGGAGCATTCGCGCACGGTCTCGATGACCTCCACGTCGCGGATGAGGGGCGCATTGAACGCGAGGCGGTTGGCGTGCAGCGCGATCTCGCGCACGCCGGTGGGCAGCCCGTGGCGCACGAGCGGGTTGATCTGGACGATGAGCGTGTCCTCGATCGGGCTTTCCATGGCGAGGGTTCGGATATCCGGGTTCGCGGAGAAGCCGCCGTCCCAGTAGGCGACGCCCTCGATCTCCACGGCGTGATGCAGCATCGGCAGGCAGGCCGATGCCAGCACCGCGTCAACCGTGATCTCCTCGCCGCGGAAGATGCGAGAGCGACCGCTCGACACCTCGGTCGCCGCAATCAGCAGCTCGACCGGCGAGCCGGTACGCAGCTTGGCGAAGTCGATCGTGTCGTTGAGGAGCCGGCGCAGGGGGTCAAACCCCAGCGGATTGAACTCGTAGGGCGACCACAGGCTGGCCACGTGCGCGAGCTGTGGGGCGCGGCTCAAGCCGTAGAGAAAGGGATTGAGGCGCAAAAGATCGGGGACTCCCGCCTTGTGCACGGCCTCCCACACGCTACGCAGCTTCGCGCGCGCGCCACTCCTGTCGCCCTGCAGGAGACCGGCGGCAAGCGCCACTGCATTGACGGCGCCGGCGCTGGTCGCGCTGACCCAGCCGATCTTGAACTCCTCGTCCTCGAGCAGGCGATCGAGAACGCCCCAGGTGAAGGCGCCGTGCGCGCCGCCGCCCTGGAGTGCAAGATTAATCCGAACTTGCCGTCGAAATAGCCGCACTCTGCTCCCCGCCCCGCTGCGCCCGCTTAGAAGGACTCAGAGCCCTATATAGTGTCACGGCAACGGTTCGATGGGGAGAACAACCGGCCGGCCTTCAATCTCGGCGACCGTGGCGCGAACGCCATAGGCTTGGGCAAGGTGCTAGCGGCGTCAGCACCGCGCGCGCCGTTCCGAGCGCAAGGGTGGCGCCATCCTTCAAAAGCAGCGCGCGGTGGCAGTAGCGGGCGGCAAGCGACAGATCATGCAGCGCGACGATGACCGCGCGGTGCTGCGCGGCCATGCGCACGAATTGGGCAAAAAGCGTAAGCCCGTGCGCGGGATCGAGGCCGGTGGTCGGCTCGTCTGCGACAAGAAAGCGCGGACGCTGCGCCAGAGCGCGCGCGAGCAGCACGCGAGCGCGCTCGCCCCCCGACAGCTCCGTGACGGCGCGGTTCGCGAATGCGGCAACGTCCATCGCTACCATCGCCTCCTCGACCGCGTCGCGATCATCGAGGCTTAGGCCGGCAACACGCGCGCGAAACGGCAGCCGACCCAGCGCGACGAGGCGGCGCACGGTGAGCGGCCAGTGCACCGTGCGCTCCTGCGGCAGGTAGGCGATCTCGCGTCCGAGCGCGCGTGCGTCGAGCCCGGCGAGCGGCTGCCCACCGAGCGTTACGGCGCCTTCGTCGGGTGCGATGAGCCCGGCCATAACCTTGAGCAGCGTCGACTTGCCGGCGCCATTGGCACCGATGACGGCGACGATCTCGCCCGGCTCGACGGAGAGGTCGACCGCATGGAGTACTCGGCGCCCGCCGAGGCGAACGCCGACGCCGCGCGCGCTGAGCGTCTCTCCCGCGGCTGCATTCATGGCCCAAGCTCCCGCCGCGTCTTGATGATGAGCCACAGGAAGAACGGCGCGCCGACGAGAGCGGTGACGACGCCGAGGCGCACCTCGCTCAGCGGCGCGAACAGTCGCAGCGCCACGTCGGCGGCAAGGATAAGCGCGGCGCCGCCAAGTGCGCTCGCGGGCAGGAGGCGGCGCGGCTCGTGACCGACCAGCGGGCGCAGGAGATGCGGAACCACGAGCCCGACAAAGCCGATGGTTCCGGCGACCGCCGTCGCCGCGCCGACGCTGAGCGCGGTGCCGGCCACGATGCGCGTGCGCAGCCCTGTGAGATCGACGCCGAGGTTCTGCGCCGCCTCCTCGCCGAGCGTAAGGGCGTCGAGCGCACGCCCGGTCGTTAAGAGCAGCGCTGCGCCCGCCAGGATTAGCGGCGCCGCGAGCCACACGTGCACGAGGCTGCGGTCGGTGAGCGAGCCCAAGAGCCAGAACAGCATCTCGACCGAGGCGAACGGATTGGGCGAGAGGTTGAGCGCGAGCGTCGTCAGCGCACCGGCGAGGCTCGAGATGGCGACGCCGGCGAGGATGAGCGTCAACGGCCCGCTGCGCTCGCCCGCGAGCAGCATCACCGCGAGCGCGGCGATGGCGGCGCCGAGCAGCCCGCCCGCCGGCAGCGCGAGGGCGAAGGCTCCCGCGGCGCCCGTGTGGATGGCGATGACCGCCCCCAGCGCCGCGCCACCGGAGATGCCGAGCAGCCCCGGCTCGGCGAGCGGGTTGCGCAGGTAGCCCTGCAGAACCGCGCCCGACAGGCCGAGCGCCCCACCGATCAGCGCGCCGAGGATCGCGCGCGGGAGCCGGATCTCCCACAGGATCATGCGCGCCGCCTCTCCGCCGCTCGGCAGGCCGATGCCGGTGGGGCCGACGAGCAGCGAGGCAACGAACGCGAGGGCCGTCACGGCCGCGAGCGCACCGATGATGGGAATTCGCGTCGTGACCGCGTCACGCAGCGAGGCTGGCACGGTGGTCTCACTCATTCGGCACCCGTTCGGGCGGATCCTTGGCGGCGAGGAGCGCGCGGCGCGCGGCGCCGAGCTGCTCGACCGCGTCGGCAATCTTTGGTGTCGCGCACAGCCACTGCGGCATAGGCAGTTCGATGTGCGGGTGGCTCGCGACTATGGAAGCGAATGCCGGATGGCGCAGGTTGTCGGTGACGATGGAGCGGAGAGCGTCGGTCGTGTCCGGCAACACTACGAGGTCGGGCGGATCGGAGACGACCTCCTCGAGCGGCATGCGGCCGCCGGGCCCGAGAGGAACGTCGCGCGCCATGTTGTGGAAGCCCGCGGCCTCTAGCGCGGCGTCAACGAGGCTACCGGCGCTCGCTGCAAAGCTGTTGACGTCGTAGGCGAGCGCACGCGGGCGTTGGGGACCCTGAGGTCGCGCCGCAGCCAAGCGCTTGTCGAAGTCCGCGATCATGGCCTCGCCGCGCGGCTTGTCGCCGACCGCCTCCGCCATGATGCGGATCGCCTGGCGCATGCCTTCGAAATCGGTTGCTAGCGGCACGAGCACGACCCGATACCCGAGTTGGCGCAGCACATCCACGGCGGCGGTTGCCGAATATTCCTGCGCGATGACGAGGTCGGGCTGCAACGCCAAGATCTCCTCCGCCAGCCAGTGCACCCCCTTGAGGCCCCGCGCCTCGTCAACCCGCATGGAAACCGTGGGATCGACGGCAAGATAGGTGAGCGCGGCGATGCGGTCGCGCGCCACGAGATCGAGCAGCAGCTGGTCGGCGCAGACGGTGAGCGAGACGATGCGCTGCGGCGGCGCCTCGGCGCGCGCGCCATCCGCGCCCGGTCCCGCCGCGAGGATCGCGGCGAGACCGAGCAGCAGAGGAAGCAAATGTTGACGCGCTTTGCCCATCGGCACTTTCTACTTTTGCTTTCCGTTCGCCCAGGCAACCGTCTGGGGCTCCTCGTAGGTCAATCGCACACCGGCAAACGCTGCTATGCCTGCTTCGTTGTAGCCGAAGACCTCCTCGATAATTCTGATCGAGGAGATTATTGACGCGGCCGTAGATTTCAACGCCGGGCTCTACTTTGTAGCTCGCCGCCATGATTGACAAGCCAGTAACTGTGCAGGTGACCGTGACCTGATCGAAAGGTGGCGCCTGTTCGAACGCGTTGTCCGTCGCGTCACCATTGTATACGGCGCTGACGTTGAAAGTGCCGCGCCCCGCATCGAACAGATACGTGAGGTCGGCCCGAGCGGTGTTCGGCGGACGCCGTATCTCCTCTACGCCGTTCGGATCGCGCGCGTCGAGAAATGTATAATCGAGCCCGAGCAGTGAGCGTGCTCGACAAGCTTGTACGTGGAACTGACCTCGATGCCTTTGCGCGTTGAGATACCTGGGAGATTGATTGCAGTAAATGTTCCCGTTACCGAATCAAAATCGGTGAAGCCGTTGATCTTGTTGGTCAGGTCGGCATCGAAATAGGTTACGTCGATGAGCGCAGCTCGATTGAAGAAGGTCGTCTCGACGCCGGCATCCCAGCCTTTGCTTTCTTCCGGCAGAAGATTGGGATTGGGTCTGAACTCAGCGGGGATTGAGCCGAATTCCTCAAACATTGATGGCACCTTGATGCCCGTTCCGTAGCTCGCGTGCGGTCGCAGGCCAATCTCAGCGAGATTTACCGACACTCCCGCGCGCCAAGTCGTGAAATCGCCGAAAGTAGCTGTAATCATCCTGTCGCACCTGCCCTGTCACGAACAGCCGATTGGCAAAGCCACCGTGATATTCGAAGGCGCCATGCGTTCAACGTGCGTTCGCGCTCGATGCCGTCGGCCGCGATACCGAAGCCGAAATCTAGAAAGCGGCGTGAACGCGTCACTCTGATGCTCAATGAGGCGCTGTAATGGCATGGTGCGCATCAAGCAGAGCAGGCGTAGTCGAAGCGATAGGTTGCTCGTGTACGCGAACTGTGCGTCGGTCCTCATCGTTGCGGCTCGTCCCTGACGACGGGCGCAAAATCAAATCGGTTGGTCGAGTTGTTCGTTGCGCTGATCGACATTGGTCAGCGCGCTATCGAGCGTGCCGAAGGTGAGCTTGCCAGAGGTGAGCCAGATGTCGTGATCGAACTTGTTCGGCGCATCGACGGCGGTCGCTAGACGGGCCGGGGTTGCCACCGAAGTCATCGTATTCGCCCTTGTTGTCGCTGTTGCGCACGACAAAATCGAGGGCGATGCCCGGCGCAACGCTGAGGCCTGCTCTGAAATTGAACGTTGAGAGCGTCGAGCCGTCGTTTTCGCGAACCTTGCGGAGCCAGAGGAAAGCCATCCGTCTGGTGGCGGTAGTAGCCGAAGGAAAAATAGCCTTGGCTGTTACCTGCCGACACGCGTCCGCCTTCCTCATGCGTGACGAAGCTCCCGCCCTCGACGTGCCCGGAGAAGGTCAGCGGTCCGCGGCCGCTATTTGTGATGATGTTGATGACACCGCCATCTGCCCCGGATCCATAGAGCCCGCTCATAGGGCCCGCGGATGACCTCGATGCGCTCGATGTCATCGGCCGAGAGATCGGAAAAGTCGAATTGGCCGTTGCTGGTGTCGTTGGCTTGAATGCCATCGATCAGCACCAATGTGTGCTGCGCATCGAAGCCGCGAATGCGCACCTGCGTCAGGTTGCCGACGCCGCCCGTGCGGCTGACCTCTACGCCGGGGAGACTGCGTAGGGCATCGGCCACGTATCGAGTTTGCTGCGCACGGAGTTGCTCTCCGGTCACCACGCTTACGGAGGTACCGAGTTCGTCGAGCGGAACTCCGCTCACCTCGCCGGCGACCGACTGGGCCGCGCCGCCATTGTCGGTTGCCGTTTGAGTGCCGCCTTGCGGACGGTCCTGGCTGGTTCGATGGGGTAACCGCTTTGGGTGATTTCGCCGGCCTCGGCGCCTCGAGCGTGGCGCCTTCCACGACGACCGGCGGCAGCTCAGTTGACTCCTGAGCGGCGGCCCGCGTGGCAAACGGCAACGACGCGGCCGTGACCACGGCTAAAACGCAAGAGAACGAACAGACGTAACTATTCCGTAGACTCCAACGCAACAACATGAGCGACCCCCGTTACGCGACAAGGACGGGAAGCCAGTCGAGTACGCCCCAACAACAAACGCTTCGAGATCGCCTTGAGCGTCGTGCGCGGCCGAAATGGCCGCGGCTCGACGAGCGAAGCGCGATCTCAATTCCCGAGTGTCAGAAGATGACACCGTACCAAGGCATGCCTGACGTAGCTCCCCACCGGTTGCACATCAGTCGCCACTACGGTTTACGCTCTGCCGCACGCCCCGTACGGAAGATGGGCGACACGTGCCGGCAGGTCTCCTGGCTTGCGGCTCGAGCGCTTTCCTCCGACCTTCCCAACGGGCCCGAACGTGAGACCGTCAGTGGCATTTGCGGAGCAAGCTTGCCGCTTACAGTTGCGGGGGCAGCCGCGGCTTCGAGCCCGAAAATGAGCCCTACCGCGTTCCCTTTTCACCACCGGTGCGCGAGCACCGGTGGACCAGCACGAGCGTCAATGGATCAGATCGGCGGCGATGCTGTCAAGCGCGTTGCACGAACACGCTGCAATCCAATCAGGAATTTACGTGAGCAGCTTGCGGCCGATCTGCTCGATCCGACTTGCACTCTTATCGAGGCCCCGCGTCGTCAGCTCGATGTGCGCAGCGCCGCCGAGGCGGGCGATGCGCACGAGATTGTAGCGGCCGAGAGGCTCGTCCTTGTGTCCGCGCGCAGCCGAGCCGGACGCGACGCCGACGACCGGGATGCGCCCGCCGCTCCATTCAAAATCGAGGTGGTTGTCGCGATGGTTATGCCCGTGCAGCACCAGCTCGGCACCGACGCGCGCGAGCACGCGCGCGAGCCCAGCCGCGTCGCGCAGCGCGCGCCGGGGCGGCGCCTGGCCGGGAAGCGGTGGATGGTGGATCAGCACGACGCGGATGAGGCCCTCCGCCCGCGTGCTTGCGAGGATTTCGCCGAGTGCTGCGATCTGGCGCTCACCCAGCTCCCCTGCCGCGACGAAAGGTGGCGTGGGCACTGCCGAGTTCAAGGCGATGAGCGCGGCCGGTCCGATCCGGCGCACGAACGGAAAGCGCGCTTCCCCCGCGCCGGGCCTTGCGCCGCGGGCATCGCCGCGCATGTAGTCCGCCCAGCGCTCGATGCCAGGATCGCCTTTCAAGTGCGTGTAGATGTCGTGATTGCCGGGGATCACCGTGACCTTGTCGGGCGCCCCGAGCCCCTCGAGCCAAGCCCTCGCCGCCTCGAACTCGGCGGGGAGCCCGAGATTGATGAGATCGCCCGTCACCGCGATGTGGTCGGGCCGTTGCGCCTTGAGGTCGGCGACGACGAGGTCGAGGGCATCGCGGCGATGGACGTGCCGGCGGCCGCGCTGCCAATTGAGATAGCCGAGCCCGCGCTTCAAGTTGAGATGGCGCAGGGCGAGGCCCCGCACGGGGGCGAGGTGCACGTCGGAAAGCTGAGCGAGCGTGATCGTGTCGGTCATGCGGGCTATTAGATCGGCGGGAGCGAAGCGCAACCTTTACCACGGCCGTGGTAGCGAGAGGTCGGCGCCGGCGCCATCATTAAGAATGCGCTTCGCGGAAAGGAGACCCCGCTTGCCACCACCGCGGAGACTGATCACCCAGGGCCTCTACCGCTACTGGCGCCTGACGCGCGGGCTCACCATCGGCGCGCAGGGTGCTGTCATCGACGCAGAGGGCCGCGTGCTGCTCGTTCGCCATACCTACCGGCCGGGCTGGCACTTCCCCGGCGGAGGCGTCGAGCGGCGCGAGACGGTCGAGGAGGCGCTGGCGCGCGAGCTCCAAGAGGAGACGGGCGTGCTGCTCACGGGTAGCCCTGAGCTGTTCGGGGTCTACGCCAACTTCCACGTTCTCCCCAGCGACCACGTCGCCCTCTTCCTCGTGAAGCTGTGGCAGCAGCCGCAGGTCCCGCCGCCCTCGCGCGAGATCGCGGAGCAAGGCTTCTTCGCCAAGGACGCTCTTCCCCCTGGCATCAACGAGAGCACGCACGCGCGCATCCGCGAGCTCCTCGAAGGCGAGCCGAGGAGCCCGTTGTGGTGAGACGCCTTTACGCCGCGGCTTTGCCCGTGCTAATGCGCGCACCATGACGACGCGGGTACCGGACCTGACGCTTAGGCTGCGACGAGGGGCGCGCGCGGCGCGCGCCTTGCGCGCCTGACCCGCTATAGATATCCGCGCGGCCGCAACCTGGTCGCCCCGCAATCCTGTCGTCGTCGGTCTCCATGTCTGCAAACGTATTGAACCGGTCCGTCGCGCCGGCCGATCTTCCGATCATCGCCAAGCTGCATGCCCGCGTGTTCGGACCCGGACGCTTCACCCGCACCGCCTACCGGGTGCGCGAACGAGCGCCGCCGCTGTCGCGCTTCTGCCGCGCCGCGTTCCTCGACGGCCGCATCATCGCGGCCGTGCGCTTCACCGAAGTCACCATCGGCGGAACGGGGCGCGCGCTGCTGCTCGGTCCGCTCGCCGTCGATCCCGAGTTCTCCGGCAAGGGCTTCGGCCGCCGGCTCATCGCCGAGGCGCTCGATGCCGCCAAGGCCGACGGCATCCGCCTCGTCGTGCTCGTCGGCGACGAGCCCTATTACGGCCGCTTCGGCTTTCATCCCGTTCCGCCGGGACAGATCACGCTGCCGGGTCCCGTCGACGCGCGGCGCCTCCTCGCTGCCGAGCTCGAGCCCGGCGCGCTGGCCGGCTATCGCGGGGGCGTCATCGCCGCGCGCGCATGACGGCCCACGGGTGACCTTGGGCCGCGCAGCGCGTAAGCTCGCCTGAATGGGCGCCGGAGGGCGCGTGAGGCGGAGAGTCGATCATGGACAGACGCACCTTGCTCGCCGGTGGCGGCACGCTTCTCGTCGCCGCGGCGCTGACGCGGGACGCTCATGCGCGCTCCAAGGCTGCCGAGCTGACCCATGAGGACTCGCACTTCATGCAGCTTGCGATCGATGAGGCCAAGGACGCCGACTATCCCTTCGGTGCCGTCATCGTCGGCGAGGGGAATCGCGTGCTGGCGCTCGGCCGTAACAGCTCCAAGCGCAACGCCGATCCAACCGCGCACGCCGAGATGGTGGCGATCCGCGCCTTCCTCTCGGGCCATGACCCGCAGGACTTCAAACGCACTACACTCTACGCATCGGGCGAGCCGTGTCCCATGTGCATGGGGGCGATCATCTGGTGCGGGATCCGGCGCATCGTCTTCGCCGCCTCCATTGCCCAGCTCGCCACCAAGCTCGGTCAGATCGATATCACCGCGCAGCAGATGGCCGATGCGACGCCCTTCGCCGACATCGAGATCGCGGGCGGACTGTTGTCGGGCAATGCGATGCGATTGTTCGACAAGTGAGAGGTCGGGCGACGCCGACAAGGTCCGCTTCGGGAACAAACCGTCGCCATACGCGTTTCCCGCGTCGATCAGCGACACTCGGAGACAAGCTTATGGCTCGCGACCTTCTGCTCTGGCTGCTTGGCGTCCCGCTCGGCGTCATCGTGCTGCTGCACCTGTTCGGCGTGCTGCACTGGTGAGCCCGCGTTCATGCGTTGACGTCGAGCACGATTCGGTAGCGCGCCTTGCCTGCTGCAAGATGGGCAAGGGCGTCGTTAACGTTTGCAAGCGGGAGGTGCTCGACATGCGGCGCGACTTGGTGGGCGGCGAAGCTCAGCATGTCGGCACGTCTGCCGCGGTCGAAAGTGCGTGTAGAATTGGAGCGATCGACTGAAACGCGAAGGGCAGCGCTTGGCACTGCCGACGCGAGACCGGATCACTACGAACGCCGGTGACATGTCGGGCTAGGTCCCCCGCGCGAGGCCCATTTGTTGTTCTCGATTGGGCGGGATGCAGGCCCCTGCTGGTGCACGCGCACGACCGACGTATCGATCACCTGTACCGCCGTATCATGACCGGCGGCCAATGCATCCATGATCTGGCCCCAGACACCAGCCCGCCGCCAGCGGACAACGGGGCGCCAGAGCGCAAAACCCAAAAGGTGCCATTGAGCACGCCGGTCATCCACACGCGGCATGCCGCGCGGCTTATTCGGCAGCATCGGTCTGATGACGCTCCACTCGTAGTCGGTGAGGTCATACCGCATGATTCAAGCCTCCAACTTGAGAACTTGAATACGTCCACTCGACACATGCGTTTCCGGGTTCACACAAATTCCTGAGGGCGCGACCGTTCGGGAATAACTCCCGTGTTATTTCTGCCATCGAACGGAAAATTGGATTCAGGGCTCGGGGCGCGCACGCTACTCAAAATTGACAAGCCCTACGGAAGGGTGCGCTAGTCGAGCGCGGGGTAGTTGCTTCAGTAGAGTGCGTAGCGTGGAGATATAACCCGTGTTCAATTCAGATCCCAAAAGCGATGTTCTCAACGTTCCAAAACCGGGCCCAGCCCGCAACGGGACAGCCACACCTCGCCCATCGCCCTTCGAGCCCGCCGCAAATGCAGCCAGCGGTACTTCGGTCATCGGCACCGATCTCACTATCCTTGGAGACAGGATAACGATCATTTCGCAGAACAAGCTGCAAGTGGACGGCGACGTGCGCGGCAATGTTCATGGCAAGCACGTCGTTATTACGGACGAGGGGTCAGTCGTCGGCATGGTGTGCGCCGAAACCATTGAAGTGCGGGGCGGCGTCCGTGGGTCGATACGTGCGATAAGCGTCAAGCTTGAAAAATCCGCGCAAGTCGAGGGCGACATCACGCATCAAAAACTCGCCATCGCCGAAGGTGCTGAATTCGACGGCAGCGTGCACCTCTCCAAGAACAGGGAGGAGTTGATACCGGTGCTCGACCCAGAAGCGATTTCGAACGCCAAAAGCTTCTAGTGCGGACGCCTGAGACCAACAGGCCGCCGAGGGTTCCCCCGGCGGTCCTCTTCTCCAGCGCAGCGGCATAACGAGCCACCGTCGCGACTACCATAAGTGAAACTGGTGCGGCAGAGCCGCCATCTCGGCCTGCCCTGACGACACACTGCTACGGTAGGGCGCAAGACTGTCTAGGCTTAAACAGCGAGTTGTGGCCTAGGATGAAAGTCATGTTATCGAGTTTAGAAAATGCCGCGCCTGACGCATCCACGGTTGCGCCCGGCACCAATACTCTTGCGGTGATTGGATCTGATGTGAAGATCACCGGAAACGTCGAAACAATAAACATGCTGCTGATCGAGGGCGATGTATTAGGCGAGGTTCGTGGTTCGGCCGTTGTGGTCGACGAGAGCGGATGCGTCACTGGCGGCATTTTCGCCGAAGAAGTTGTCGTAAGAGGTGTGGTATTGGGTTCGATCCACGGAAAACGAGTGCTTATCCAATCTTCGAGTTGCGTCGAAGGCGATGTCTTCCATGAATCGCTGCTCATCGAAGAGGGCGCTACCTTCCAGGGGAGATTACATCGTTCTATGGGTGCGACGCGTGATCCTGCGCCGTTCTCTCGGGACGATGCCTAAGCCCGACCCTTTAAAAGGCTCCCTCGCCCCCGAGCCCTTAAGAAGCCGCATGCGCGGATCCAAGCCTCGTGAGCCCGCACCCAGCCAGCTGCACCGCAAGCCATGCCGAGCCGACGAGCAGCATAGCGCGGCGGCGGACAGCCACAAGGACACAGGCTTTCAGGCGCCGTGATACTTGTTCTATATCCCCCGAGAAACTGATTTTGGCAGTACGCAAGGCCGCTCTACGCGTGACGCCTCACCTTATCCTGAAACGTTCGGCTGGCGCGGTGCGACTGCTTCACGGCATACATTGCCTGATCCGCCTCTGTCAGTAATTGCTCTATAGTCTTCGGATTACGGCGCGAGGGCTTGTGCGAGGCGAACCCCACGCTGAAAGCGATATTGATCGCCGGTTGACTGTTGTTGTGAGCGGCAAGATTGTGCAAGAGACGCTTATGAATTCGTCCGGTCGCGTCCGGTTGGATTCCGACGCCGAAAGCGATGAACTCATCTCCACCCAATCGTGCTGTCAAATCGGAGGCTCGGAAGGTGGACTTGAGAATCCGCGCTGTCGCGATGAGAGCTTGATCGCCGAATTCATGCCCATGTTCATCGTTGATACGCTTCATCCCGTCGAGGTCCACGAAAGCCAGGGCAACGCTGTTGCCGTTGCGCTGTGCTAACTTCAGTTGCTCATTCGCAATCGTCAAAAAGCCGTGTCTGTTGTAGAGCCCGGTTAGCGTGTCGGTAAGTGCGAGGCTTTGCAAAGAGGCCATAAGACGATGGCGCTCGCAGGCGTAGCGGACGACTCGCAACAGGAGTGCTCGATCGATCTCTGGCTTCACCAGGTAATCTTGTGCTCCTTCCCGAAGCGCATTGATCGCCAGCTCTTCGTCGTGCTGCTCGTGGAGCACCACAATCGGGGCCGAAGCTGCGGCGCGCCGGACATGGCAGATGGCTTCTATACCCGCGCAGTCCGGTAGTAAGAGATCGAGCATCACGAGATCAAAGCGCTCTTTGACGAGGTAGGATATGCCGCGTGCCAGCTGCGGGGCAATTGTCAAAGCATAGTGCGCCTCGGCGTTTAAAAGCACGCGCAACAGATGCACATCGTTGGTGCAATGCTCAATAAGCAGAATTTTAATGGGCTTGCGCGCGGCTGGCTCGGTGAGTGGCGGCGTCACGGGTTTGGCCATGCGTTCCCTCTTGCTGAACTCACACCCCCTCTCGCACCCCCTCATGGCTTTTGGCGTGCTCGTGTTGAGGCCCCGCAAAGATGGATCTCGAACTTCTCGAAAATCATTGATCAACTTGTACGCGTGCCAACTCCCCCGAGGCTCTAGCGTTCAGCGAGCGGGGGCCGCGGCGACAAATGTGAGTGAGCGTTCCTGAGGCAGCGAAGGAAGTGGCCCGGGCGCTGATCGCC
>CAVUWX010000004.1:0-224006 GCA_963745205.1 uncultured Alphaproteobacteria bacterium | reverse complement strand
CTGCCGTAGCTCAGTGGTAGAGCACTCCCTTGGTAAGGGAGAGGTCCTGAGTTCAATCCTCAGCGGCAGCACCAGCAAGCCCCACCCAAGACGCGCGCCGGCGCGTGCGCGCATCGTTCGTCAGGTAGGGATTCGAAACCGCATCCTTGCGCGCCTTGACCCTCCCCACGTCGATGGCGATGCGGCCGTCGATCACGACCCCAAACTCGGCCGCACGCGCGGCAAGCCGGGCGGCATAGGCGCTGACCACCAGCGTCTTGGTTGGCATGCATCCGGTGTTGACGCAGGTGCCCCCGAAGCGCCCGCGCTCGATCACCGCAACCTCCCCACCCCGCCTGCGACAACCGGTTGGCAAGAGGAGCCAGCCTGGCCTGTCCCGATGATGGCCGCGTGGTAATGCTCGGTCATGCATGTCTCCGGCAGGTAATTGTGCGGTTGCGTGAAAACCTGCCAGAGACAGCAATAGCTTTCGGGCATCGTATCGAAAGCCATTTGAGGGATGGGTAGATCGGCGACATCAAATTAAGCTCAATAGTGGAACGAGTTCCGGTGCTCGGGAATTTCATCCGGCCGGGACACGAGGGTCATGGGCGCGCACGAGCCCTGAGGGTCGAGGAGATGAGGCGCATGGCGCAGCCGGCAATCGCAACACCACTGACGCTTCTCCCCGACACACCCGCCGGCCTCAACCTCGCTGGACGTCTGTTCGAGACCCGACGCACGTCTGTGGAGCTCGCTGCGCCCCTCAGCGCCGAGGACATGACGGTCCAAGCGATGGAGGACGCGAGCCCGACCAAATGGCACCTCGCGCACGTCACCTGGTTCTTCGAGACGTTTCTCCTGAAGACGTACCTGCGCGGCTACTGCGAATTCGATCCGACCTTCAATTATTGTTTCAATTCCTATTACGAAGCGCTCGGCCCCCGGCAGCCGCGCCCCAACCGCGGGCTGCTCACGCGACCGTCCGCAGAGCGCGTCATCGCTTACCGCGCGCACGTGGACGAGGCGCTCGATAAGCTGCTTGCCCAGAGCACCGGCAACCGCGCCGAGATCGGCCGGCTGATCGAGATCGGCATCAACCACGAGCAGCAGCACCAGGAGCTGCTCCTCACCGACATTCTCGCCCTCTTCGCTGCCAATCCGTTGCGACCCGCCTATTATCAACTCAAGGCAGTCGAAGCCCGCGTAGGCGCCGACACGGCCGGATGGGTCGAGTTCGAAGGCGGCATACGCTCCGTCGGCCACGAGGGTAGCGGCTATTCGTGGGACAACGAAGGCCCGCGCCACGCCGTCCTCGTTCATCCCTTCCGTCTCGCCGACCGTCTCGTCACCAACGCGGAGTGGCTCGATTTCATGCGCGACGGTGGCTATCGCACGGCCTCGCTCTGGCTCGCTGATGGCTGGGGCCACATCAACCGCGAGGAGTGGCAGGCGCCGGGTTACTGGGAAGAGCGCGACGGCGACTGGGAGCAGATGATGCTGTCGGGCCAGCAGCCGGTCGAGCCGGACGCGCCCGTGTGCCACGTCTCCTACTATGAGGCCGATGCCTTCGCCCGCTGGGCGGGCAAGCGGCTTCCCACCGAGTTTGAATGGGAGGTTGCCGCGAGCGGCATCCCCGTCACCGGCAATACTCTCGGCAGCCGCGCACTGCACCCGCTGCCCGCAGCACCGTCACACAGCGGCGAGCTGCGCCAGATGTTCGGCGACGTATGGCAATGGACGGCGAGCGCCTACCTCGCCTACCCCGGCTACCGGCCGCCTGCCGGTGCGATCGGCGAATACAACGGCAAGTTCATGGTCGGCCAGCACGTACTGCGCGGCGCCTCCTGCGCGACCCCAGACGGGCATTCGCGCGCCACTTATCGCAACTTCTTCTACCCCCACCAGCGCTGGCAATTCCTCGGCTTGCGCCTAGCCTCGGAGACCGACTGATGCGCCCCGCAAGCACCATCGCCCGCATACCCGAGCTCTTGCCCGAGGTAGAAGGCGAATTCGCAGCCGCTGTCTTCGATGGCCTGTCGAAGTCGAAGAAGACGCTTCCCTGCCGCTTCTTCTATGACGTGCGCGGTAGCGAGCTGTTCGAGGAGATCACACGCCTTTCAGAATACTATCCGACGCGGACGGAAACGCAGATACTGAAGTTGCACGCCGACGAAATGGTCGAAGGCTTCGATGAAGACGCGGTGCTTATCGAGTTCGGCTCCGGCTCGAGCGTCAAGACCGAGATTCTGCTGAATCGCGCCCCAGCCGGCCTCACCTACGTCCCGATCGATGTATCCGAAAGTGCGCTCGCTTCCGCCAAGCAGCGGCTCGAGTCCCGCTTCCCCGGGATCGGAGTTCGACCGGTCATCGGCGATTTCTCATACCCGATCGAGATCGCGTCTGACCTCGCTTCGCGTACCCGTGTAGGATTCTTTCCTGGCTCGACGATCGGTAACCTGACGCCGCCAGACGCCGTCCGCCTGCTCCGCACCTTCAAGGCGTCGCTGCCGTGTGAAAGCCGCCTTCTCATCGGCATCGACCTCAAGAAGGACGCGCGCCAGCTTGTCCTTGCCTACAACGACGCCGCGGGCGTCACCGCTGAGTTCAACCTAAATCTGCTCGTGCGTATCAACCGCGAGCTCGGCAGCTCCATCGATCTCGGCGCGTTCCGCCACGAAGCGATCTATGAGCCGCGGGAGGGGCGCATAGAAATGCACCTCGTCAGTACGATCGAGCAGGTCGTCTGGATCTCGGGCCGTCCGTTTCGCTTCGACGCAGGGGAGCGCATCCACACGGAGAATTCCTACAAGTACTCAATCCCGCAATTCCAGGAGCTGGCGCGCTCGGCCGCGTGGGCGCCGAACCGCGTGTGGACAGACGCGCAGCAGCAGTTCAGCGTGCACGAGCTGATCTCGGTCTGATCGGGCTGGTTGGTCAAGCCTGGGCGGCGGCGCCCGCTTCGGCCAGGAATGCGTGCAGTGCGGCCACGACTTGGGCGCCTTCGCCAACGGAGGCGGCGACACGTTTGACAGATCCCGAACGGATGTCGCCGACGGCGAACAGCCCGGGTACGTTGGTCTCCAGAGATTCGGTGGCCGTATCCCCGCCGGTGACGACGAAGCCTTTCGGATCGAGCTTGACGCCGGCTCCCGTGAGCCAATCGGTATTGGGGTCGACGCCGATGAAGGAAAAGAGATGTCGAATTGCGCGGCGCGTCTCCTTGCCCGACGCGTCTTTCCAGCGGATAGCCTCCAATGTACCGTCCCTGCCTTCGAGCCCGCTGATCTCCGTACGCGTCAGTACCTCGACGTTGGGGAGGCTCTCGATGCGGTCGATAAGATAACGCGACATGCTCGCCGCCAGGTTCGAGCCGCGCACCAAGAGCCACACCTTCTTGGCCTGGCTCGCAAGGTACACGGTAGCCTGGCCGGCCGAATTTCCGGCGCCGACGAGCGCCACCTCCTCGCCCGAGCATAGCTTGCCTTCGAGTGGCGAAGCCCAATAGTGCACACTCGAGGACTCGAAGGCCTCAAGCCCCTCGACGTCGAGACGGCGGTAGCGCGCGCCGTTGGCCGCGACCACCGCACGCGCGGTCGCACGCTGGTCGTCTGCGAGCTTCACCGCGAAGTGCTGCGCATGCCCATTGCCCGGCGTCTCGAGCCCGAGCGCCTCGGTTGGGATGGAGATCTCGGCTCCGAACTTCTGCGCCTGATTGTAGGCGCGGGCCATGAGCGCCATGCCGCTGATGCCGGTGGGAAAGCCGAGGTAGTTCTCGATGCGGGCGGAAGCACCGGCCTGGCCGCCGAAGGCGCGGCAGTCGAACACCAACACCGATAGCCCTTCGGAAGCAGCATAGACGGCGGTGGCCAGTCCGGCGGGGCCGGCTCCCACCACGGCCACGTCATAGACTTTGTTGGGATCGATCGGCCCCACGAGGCCGATGCAGCGAGCGAGCTCTGTCTCGGTCGGATTATGCAGGAGCTGTCCGCTCGGGCACACGACAATCGGCAGCCGGGCAGGATCGACGTGAAACTTCTCGATCAGCGCGCGGGCCTCCTCGTCCGTCTCGGGGTCGAGGCTGTAATGCGGATGGCCGTTGCGACGCAGGAAGTTAGCAAGCCGCAGCACGTCGCCGTTGTCGGCGCGGCCGACGATCACCGGACCACCGCCTCCGCTCTCGATCAGCCCGACACGGCGCAGGATCAGCGCGCGCATGGTGCGCTCGCCGAGGTCCGCTTCGGCGATCAGCAGCGCACGCAGCTTGTCGGTCGGGATGACGAGCGCATGCACCGGCGACTTGGCGATGGCGTCGATCAGCGCTGGCTTGCCGGCAAGCTGCGCCAGCTCGCCCATGAACGAGCCGGGGCCGTGCGTGACGATGAGGCGGCGTGCGCCGGAAGGGGTGCGCTGGAAGACGTCGACCTCGCCGGATAGCAGGATAGTGAGGCCCTGAGCGACCTGCCCGACGTTCGCCAGCGCCTCACCGGCAGCATAAGTGCGGCATGTGCCGAACCGGCGCACACGCTCTATCTCCGCAGGCTCAAGAGCGAAGAACATCTGCGCAAAGCGCGTCTCGATGGTCGATTGCTGGGGGGCGGCCATGGGTCCTGCCGTGCGACGAATGCCAGCGATGTTATACCCGAAACGAGCGAAGGCGAGAGCTGTTGCTTCTGCCTGCCAAGTTTCAAGTCCGCGCCTTAGGGCCGCGTCGGCGGAGTCCTGGCGAACGAATTGGCAAGCTCGCGCATCATGGCCCGCACGTCCGGGTGCTCATCGGGCTGCCAACCGGCAAGCATATCCTTCAGGTCCTGCTCACGCCGCTGCAACAGTCGGTGATAATCCATGCGGCCCTTGCCGCTGAGATCGAAGCCTCCATCGGGGGATTCGATCAGCATGCCGGCCGCGACGAGCTGCGCAAGCAGTCTCCCACATTGCGCGTCCTCTATGCGCAGGTGCCGCTCGAGCCCGGCTTTGGTCGCGCGACCCTTGAGTTCGCCAATGCGCGCCAGAAGCCACAGCTGATCCGGTTCCAGCGCGATGCCCATGCGAGTCGCTGTACGCGTGTAGACCTGCCAACGGTTCTCGCGCGCCGTCATCCGCGTCACGATGCGCTCCAGCTCTTCAAGGGAAGTGGCGTCGCGCGGCGCCTCGAAGGCATCGCCGATGGGCTGCGGTGCGATACTCGTGCGCAGCGGCACCTCCTTGATGGCAAGCGACAGCAGGAAGGAGACGAGCGCAAGAAATGTCGCCGTCTTAAACACGGGATGCAGCGCGTCGACGAAGAGCGCGAGATATGTTGCACGCAGCGGTTCGGCAAGCGCCGCGATCGCGGCCGGGTCCTTCAACATCATCGAAACGCCCGGCATGGTGTGCGCGATGTTGGCTTCGAGCGCGAACGCGAAGATGCCGCCGAACAATGCGGCCCCGACCGCGCCGCCGATCGAGCGGAACAGCGTCGTGCCGGAGGTGGCCACGCCGAGCTGCTCGTAGGTAACTGCGTTCTGCACTGCCATGACAAGTATCTGCATGACCATGCCGAGTCCCAGCCCGAGCAGCATCATGTACCAGGAGGCCGTCAGTGCCGGCGTCGCCACTTCGAGACCAGACAGGAAAAACAGCGCAATCGTCATCAGTGCTGTTCCGCCGATCGGGAACGTTCGGTAGCGACCGATGCGGGTGATGATCTGGCCGCTGATGATAGAGCTGACGAAGACGCCGAGCATCATTGGCGTGAGGTGCAGACCGGCGCTCGTGGGGTCCAGCCCCTTGACGACCTGCAGATAGACGGGCAGCAGCGTGATCGACCCGAACAGCGCCATGCCGACGATGAACCCTATCGAGGTGGCGATGACGAACGCCCGGTTCGAGAACAGCGACAACGGCAACAGGGGATCGAGCACGACCGTCTCGACGTAGAGAAAGCCCGCGAGTGCCAGCACGCCCAGCAGCGAGATGGCAAACATACTGACGGGAGCTTCCGCCAGGAGCGTGGTGCCAAGACTAGTGAGCAGGATCACGCAGGTGAGTGCGATCGCGAGCAGCGCCGCTCCGGCGTAGTCGATGCCGACGACGGCGGGGCGCCTATGCGGCTTGAAGGTCGCGTTGATGACCGCCAAGGCAAGCAGCCCGAGCGGCACGTTGATGTAAAAGATCCAGCGCCATGACAGGTGATCGACGATGAATCCGCCGACAAGCGGACCAATAACGGTCGAGATGCCGAACACGCCGCCGAAGAAGCCCTGATAGCGGCCCCGCTCGCGCGGGGGCACGATGTCGCCGACGACAGCGATCGCAGTCACGATGAGCCCGCCGCCGCCGAGGCCCTGCACGATGCGGAAGGCGATCAGCTCCGGCAAGTTCTGTGCAAGCCCACACAGCGCCGAGCCGATTAGAAAGATTACGATTGCTGCCTGCAACACGATGCGCCGGCCGAAGACATCGCCGAGCTTGCCGTAGAGCGGAACGACAACCGTCGTCGACAGCAGGTAGGCGGTCACGATCCAGGAGAGGTGCGACAGGCCACCGATCTCGCCAACTATCGTCGGCAACGCGGTCGCGACGATGGTCTGGTCGAGCGACGCGAGCAGCAAAACGAGGACGAGCGCGGAAAAGATCGCCGAGCGCTCCCGAGGGCTTACCTCGTCAGCACCGCGATCACCGGAAGCTTCACGTTGCATGTGGGCTGAAAGTCTTGTTCCGGGCGGAAGGCTACCCTTAAGCAAACGGCGGAATAACGCCGATCGTTTCGTCGATCCGTCGGCTCAGGCGCGTTTATCAGGGTGAGGCAGCTAGGGCAATTAGCGCAATTGGCAGCCGGGCCATGACCGGGAAGTGCCACCGGGTGGGCAAAAATGTGAAGGCCGCGCTGGCCCGGCATTGCTACCGGTCCGCACGGCCTGTTTCTTACACAGAAACGTCACTGGGCAGACCCTTCCAGGGGTCGCCAGCTTAGCGGAGATCCTTCTTCTCCTCGGCGGGAATCGACTCGCCACCCTTCATCGAAGGTTCGGGCACAGTCAGGCCGGGCGGTTTGCCGAGCTGCATACGCTCCTGCGTAACGATCGGCTTGTCGGGACCGCGCGACGCGCCGGGATCCACATCGGGAGACGGCGTATTGCTGAGATCCTGCTGCTGCTCCTTGACAATCAACTCAGCACTAGCCGACGTTGCCGCAAAGAGCGCAAGAGTGCTCGAGGCGGCGAGAACTGCGATGATCTTGTTCGACACCATATTGTAGCCTCCACAAATTTCAAATTAGCACGATCTAACCTTCGATCGCCTGCGGGGCAGACTCTTCCGAAGGCGGCACCGTCCTACCCGGGGAGTTGCGCAAAAAAGTCCTAAGGTTCCGCTTGCCAAAATCGGACAATTGCAACAGTGGTGCGTGCGCGCACCGAGGTGCGGTGGCGGGGCGCAGCTAGGGCTGCAGCGGCAATTTGGCGGTTGAGCAGGGGCCCGAAAATCATCGGCTGGTTATGGTTTCACAAGTTAGCGTCAGCCCCTATATGATCGCCGATGCGCTGTCGGAAGGGGGAGATGCCTTGAGGTGCGGGCTTTTCCGACCTAACGGCTCGGCGGCGCCGGCGCTATTGCCTAGCAGCGCGTGAACCTCAAGAAAAGCAGGCCTTAGTCCTTGAAAGCAAAGCGCAAAGAACCGCCCATGGACCAGCTCGTTCGCCCCAGCCGCTCGGAGGTCGAAGCGGCCTTCCGCACCATCATCCGTTGGAGCGGGGACAACCCTGATCGCGATGGCCTTGCCGAGACGCCGGCGCGCATGGCGCGGGCCTACGAGGAATACTTCCGTGGCTACGCCGAGGACCCCGAGGCGATCCTGTCGAAGACGTTCGAGGAGACCGAAGGCTACGACGAGATGATCGTACTCCGCGGCATCCGCTTCGAGAGCCACTGCGAGCACCACATGGCACCCATCATCGGGCGCGCGTGGATCGCCTACATTCCCAACGGGCGTGTTGTCGGCATCTCCAAGCTGGCGCGCATCGTAGAGGCCTACGCCAAGCGCCTGCAGATTCAGGAGAAGATGACCGCCCAGATCGCCAACGCCATCGATACGGTGCTACAGCCACAAGGCGTCGGCGTCGTGCTCAAGGCGGAGCATTTCTGCATGACCGCGCGCGGCATCCTGAAACCCGGCACTGACCTGGTCACAAGCCGCATGCTCGGCGTGTTCCGCGACAGCCCTGTGACGCGTCAGGAATTCCTGTCGATCATCGACTAGTCGTCGTCCTCGGCGGTCTCCTCGGAGGCCGTAATCGGCTTTCCGTAGTCCACGCGCGCGAGGTAGAGCCCGCAGGCGGCCGCTACTGGCCCGCACGCCGTGCGGTCGCGGGCTTCAAGCGCTGCCTGCAAATCTCCCGCGTTCCATTTGCGCTCGCCGACCAGCTTGAGGCTTCCGACCATGGAGCGCACCTGGTTGTGCAGGAACGAGCGCGCAGAGGCCTCGACGACGATCTCTTCGCCCTGCCTCGACACGTCCAGCCGATCGAGGGTCCGCACGGGCGAATTCGCCTGGCACTGAGCGGCGCGGAACGTCGTGAAGTCGTGACGGCCAAGCAGCGACTGCGCTGCCGTTGCCATCGCCTCGTGATCGAGGGCGATCGACACCCACCAGACGCGATGGTGGTCGAGCGCGGGTGGCGCGCGCCGCGACATTATGCGGTAGCGGTAGTGGCGCGCGGTGGCGCTGTAGCGGGCATCGAACGTGTCGTCCACGCTGGCGCAATCGAGCACGACCACGGGTGCCGGCTTCAGATAGAAGTTGAGCGCGTCGCGCACGCGAAACGGCTCCCAGCTCTTGGCGAGATCGAAGTGCGCCACCTGTCCCAGCGCGTGCACGCCAGCATCTGTGCGTCCGGCGCCGCGAACGCTCGCGGCCTCGCCGCAGAACTGGAACATCGCACCCTCGAGCGCGCCTTGCACGGAGACGCCCTGCGCCTGCCGTTGCCAGCCCAGGAACGGCGTGCCGTCGTATTCAACGAGGATGCGATAGCGGGGCATGAGGGGCTCGGATGCGCGGCCGGAAACGTCGGCCGCTTCATCCCTATCTGCGCCGGCCCGGGGCCTCAACCTGCAATCGGTGCCTGCCTTAGCGCGGCGTGGCGGCCGCGGGGCTCTCGACGCTCAGCACCAGCGGAGACCGGTCCGGGCTGACGATTAGTCGATCGGTTGGAGGCACCGGACGATAGACGCGCACGCCGTGCTCGATGGTGACGGTCGCGCCGTAGATCGGCCGCGTCTCGATGCGCGTGGTGTATGCGGTCTCCGCCTGCGCCGGTGCGACGAGCACGGCCGTGACGGCCGCAAAGGGAAGAACTCCGAGAACACGCATGGCGACACTCCAAACAACGCCAAAGCCATAGTTAACAATAGCTTAATCCGGGTTGCATGCGCAGGGCCAATTATCCTTGGGGCATGCTTAATGCCCCAACGTGCGGCCAGCTAGAGAATGGTCCCGCGCGGCACCGGGAACCCGCGCAGGAAATCCTTAGCCCACATGGGCTTCTTGCCGGCGCGCTGCAGCTCGGTGAGGCGGACTGCGCCGCTACCGCAGGCGACGGTCAGCCCATCGTCCAGCACCTCGCCGGGGCGCCCCCGTCCATCTGCGGGCGCGGCCCGGAGCACCTTGATGCGCTCGGGGCAACCCGCCGAACCTGCCTCGAACCAGGCACCGGGAGACGGCGACAGACCGCGGATGAGATTGTGCACCTCGTGCGCGGGCTTGGCGAAGTCGATGCGTGCCTCCGCCTTGTCGATCTTCGTCGCATAGGTCGCGCCCTCGCTTGGCTGCGGGGTGCAATCGAGCAACCCGCGCTCCAGAGCGCCGAGCGCACGCACCATCAGGCCCGCGCCGCGCCGCGCCAGCTCGTCGTGCAGCTCGCCCGCGGTCACGTCGGGTCCGATAGTGATATGCTCGGCGAGGCACACCGGGCCAGTATCGAGTCCCTTGGCCATGCGCATCACCATCACCGCGGTCTCGGTGTCGCCGGCTATGACCGCGCGCTGGATCGGCGCCGCGCCACGCCAACGTGGCAACGCGGAGGCGTGCAGGTTGAAGCAGCCCAGCCGCGGCGCTTCGAGAACCGGGCGCGGCAGCAGCAGCCCGTAGGCGACGACGACCACGGCGTCGGCATTGAGCGCGGCAAACCCCTGTTGCTCGGCTTCGCTTTTGAGGCTTGTGGGCGACTTAACCGGGATGCCGACGCTCGTGGCGAAGCGCGCGACCGGCGATATCCGCTCCGCCATGCCGCGTCCCGCCGGACGCGACGGCTGTGTATAGGCCGCCAGTACCTCGTGACCGGCGCCCAGGATCTCCGCCAGCGTCGGCACAGAGAAATCCGGCGTGCCCATAAAGACGATGCGCAGCGTCATTGGAGGGTTGTCCGCTCGCGGAGTGGAGTTGCCGGCGTCAGAGCGTCTCGGTCGCGCGCGCCTGCTTCTTGAACTTGCGCACCACCATGTCGCGCTTCAGCGAGGAGAGGAAGTCGATAATCAGCTTACCGTCGAGATGGTTGATCTCGTGCTGTATGGCGGTGGCGAGGAGACCACTGGCCTCGAGCTCTTTGCGCTCACCCTCGCGGTTCGTGTAGCGCACGGTCAGCGAGGCCGGCCGCTCGATCTCGACGCGCACGTCGGGGATCGACAGGCAGCCCTCCTCGTGCAAGCGCATTTCCGATCCCAGCGCAACGATCTCGGGGTTGACGAAGCACAGGGGCTGACGCTCCTCCTCATCCTCCGCCACGTCGATCACCAGAAGCCGCCGCGGCACGCCCACCTGCACGGCGGCAAGGCCGACACCGGGAGCCGCGTACATCGTATCCAGCATGTCGTCCATCAGCCGACGCAATTCGTCGTCGACGCGCTCCACCGGTTGGGAGACCTTGCGCAGCAACGGATCTGGAAGGGTGATGATCGGTCGGATCGCCATGACCGTGAAATAGGAAAGTACACGTTTGCGGTCAATCGCGCAGGCTTTGCCAAGATCGTTCTGAGTTGAGGAAAAACATACGACCTCGGCAGGCTTCCGGAACAGAGCCGGGAGCCTGTCGAGGCCCGAAGCACCGTACTAACGCCCGCTTAGGCGGAAAACTCGCTATTTCTGCGGCTGCTGCTGCCCGCTGTCGGTCCCGGTGTCGGTTGCGGCTCCGGTGCCGGGATCGGGCGACGCATCCGCCGGCTTGGTGCTGTCGGGATCAGCCGGCACGTCCGTCGTAGCGCCGGTATCAGCTGGCGGCGGTGCCGGATCCTCTGCATAGACCGGCGCGACGTACCCAAACGCAAAGACAGTCGTGGCTGCAAGCGCCAGCAGGACCTTTTTCGTTATCATGTTCTTTGTCTCCATGGGCGTTGTGCTTCGCCGGTCCGGTCGAAGCGCACATTTAAGCGCCGGACCGGCGGTGAAAGCGGACAGGATGAGCGGCGGAGAAAAAAGCAGATTTGAGGCGAGCGTTGCTTCAGCGTTGGATACGGATTATGCGTGGTTTTAGGGTAACGCTAAAGTCGGCCTGCCAACGGCATCTCTGCCTAATTCGCGTGCACCAGCCGTGCATTGCCGCGTTATGATGTTGCCCACGCTCTGCCAAAAACGGCGGAACAGGAAAGAGACGGGGAGTATCGCCGGCTCGTGCGACTGCGAACTTTCGTGCTGCCATGCATCAGACGCCCGCATCGCTGATACTCGGCTGGCAGGAGTGGGTCGCTCTGCCCGACCTCGGCTTGCCCGCGCTCAAGGCGAAGATCGACACCGGCGCCAAGACCTCTTCGCTGCACACGCACCGCATCGAGCCCTACGGGCCCGCCAAGCGGCCCATGGTACGCTTCACCGTGCGCCCCAACCCCAAGCGGGAAGACCTAGAGATCGACGCGTATGCGGAGGTGATCGATCGCCGCGCGGTGACGAGCTCGAACGGCGAGCGCGAGCTCCGCTACGTCATCGCGACGCGCGTTCGCGTCGGCGAGCGGTCGTGGCCGATCGAGATCACCTTGGCGAACCGCCAGAGGCTTACCTACCGCATGCTGCTCGGCCGCCAGGCCATCCGCAGCAACATGCTGGTCGATCCGGAGTCTTCGTTCCGCCAGCCCAAGCTCAGCTACACGCTCTATAGTCGTAGCTAGCCGCGATTCTCAGGCGAGGGCGAGTGCCGCCAGCAGCGAGCGCGTGACCGTCTCGACCCCGCAAAATCTCTCCGCCTTCGCGCGACTCGCCCGTGCGATCGGAGGAATGAGATCCGGCCGCTTTAGGAAGCTCTCCATCGCCGCGGCGAGCGAGCGAGCGTCCCGCGGTTGAGCGAAGCAGCCGTTGACGCGGTCATCGACCGTATCCCTGCATCCGGCGACATCGGTCGTCACGATCGGCCTGCCGGCCGCCATCGCCTCAAGCACGGGCTGCGGCATGCCCTCAGCGTGCGATGGATAGACAAAGACATGCGACAGCGCGAGGAGTGCGCGTATGTCCTGCGCCGGGCCAAGGTATTCGATCGCAGGTGCGTAGGCGGCGACATCGTCGGGCGACATGCCAAGCGCTCCTTCGCCAGGAGATCCAGCCAGCAGGAACCGGCAGTTCGGCGTGCGCTCGAGCAGATCGCGCGCGGCCTCGCAGTATTCGACGACGCCCTTGCGCCGATCGAGCTCCGCGACCATCAGGAAGTTGAGCCCTTCGTCCAGCGGCGGCAGGGGAAGCATGCCGTGGCTATCCAAATCGACGCCAGCGCCCGCCACGACGGCTGTGGGCAGGATGGACGGCAATATGCCCAGCCTTTTCAACAACGCGAGGTCGTCGCGATTGTAGAACACGGCCTCGTCGGCTGCGCGCATCGCTTGGCTGTAGCGCCATGCCGGCATCTCGTCAGCCGCCAGCGCCCCGGTGAAGCGGTGCTCCGGCAGCGAGTTGACGAGCAGGACCACCCGCTCCGCACCGGCACCGCGCGCTGCTAGCGCGGCGTAGATCATCGGCCTCGCCCCGCAACCGAACACGGTGTGCGGGGCCCAAGCTGCCAGAATGCCCCTGAGCGCTCCGATGGCCTTCCAGTCGGCAAAGAGCTTGAGGGCATTTGGCGGCCCGGCAAACACCGTCCGTTCGGCGCCCATCTCGTCGAGCGTGTGGGTGTCGGCGGCGGTAAATTCCGGTGCGACGACCAAGATCTTGTGTCGGCGTGCCGTGATCTCGGAAAGTAGCGATCGGCTCAAAAGCTGGACGGGATCGCCTGACGCGCAAACGACGGCGACGCGTCTTACGCCTGTCGCAGGTGCTGCCGCGGGCATCGCCATGTCAGTGCAAGGTCCGCGAGGATGGGCTCCACGCCGAACGCGGTTGCTCATTGTTTTCTACCGCGGCCTCGGAGTGGTAGCCCTCCACGGTCCGCATCAGCACCGACTGCATGGTCTCGATGTCGCGCGCGATCAACGCGGCCTTAAGCAGGTTGAGCTCGCGCTCGAGATCGGCGCGCGGCAGGAATGGCTCGTCCGAGCGCAGGATGCGTGGGTGCTCCGTCGCCGTCGTGTTGGCCCCGATCAGCAGCTCCTCGTAGAGCTTCTCGCCCGGGCGCAAGCCCGTGTAGGTGATGGCGATCTCGCCGTCGGGGTTTTCGGAGCTTTTCACGTCGAGGCCGGTCAAGCGGATCATCAGCCGCGCCAAATCGTCGATGCGCACCGGCTCGCCCATATCGAGCACGAAGAGGTCGCCGCCTTGGGCCATGGCGCCCGCTTGGATCACGAGCTCCGCCGCCTCGGGAATCGACATGAAGTAGCGGATGATCTCGGGATGGGTGACCGTCACGGGTCCGCCTGCGCGAATCTGCCGGCGGAACTTCCGCACCACCGAACCGGAGCTGTCGAGCACGTTGCCGAAGCGAACCATCGTGAAGACCGTCGATCCCCCGCTGGCGGCCTCGGCCTGCAGAATCAGCTCCGCGAGCCGCTTGCTCGCCCCCATCACGTTAGTCGGGCGCACGGCCTTGTCGGTGGATATCAGAACCACCAGCTCGACGTTCTCTGCCTTAGCGCATTCGGCGATGACCTGCGCGCCGAACGTGTTGTTCGATAGACCATAGATGGGATTCTCCTCGACGATCGGCACGTGCTTGTAGGCGGCCGCGTGATAGATGACCTCGACGCCGTGGTGGCGAATTGTCTCGCGGACGTGCGTGGCGTCGAGCACTGAGCCCAGCACGCCGATGATTTCCGGCCGCGGTGCGCCGCGCAACGAGCCGATCACCTCGAGTGTCTCGTCCTGGATCTCGTACAGCGCGGCCTCGGAGATATCGAGCAGCACGAGGCGGCGCGGGCTGTACTTCAAAAGTTGGCGCACGAGTTCGGAGCCTACCGAGCCGCCGGCTCCCGTGACGAGGATCGACTTGTCGCGCGTCTTGCGTGCGAGCAGTTCGGCGTTGGGTGGAACCTTGTCGCGGCCGAGCAGATCGTTGACCTCGAGTGGGCGCAGATCGCTGACGCGCACGCGGCCCGAGGTTATGTCCTCGACCGCAGGCAACACTTTTACCTCGACCGGGTGCACCGCCAGCTCCTTCAGCATGCGGCGGCGTTCACGGCGGCGTTCCTCGGGCAGCGCGATCAGGATCTCGCGCACATTGTAGCGCTCGATCAGCGGCCCCACGTGATCGGGATCGTAGACCTTGAGCCCGGCGACATACTGGCGCCAGAGCGACGGCTCGGTGTCGATGAAAGCCACCGGCTCGCGATCGTTGGCGCGGCGCAGCGCGGCGAGAAGCTGCACGCCGAGCTGGCCGGCGCCGAAGATGATGACGGACTTACGCTCGGCATCGGCAGCCAGCTCGGAGAGGCGTATGCCCGCGCTCTCAAGCGCCATCGCGGCGAACGCGCGGCTCGCGGTGATGAACAACGTCGCCAGCGCAGCGTAGGCGATCACGACCGAGCGCGGGATGCCCTGTTGCCCGGACATGAATACGAGCAGCGACCAGATCAGCACCGACAGCCAGATGCAGCCGATGATCCGGGTGTGCCCACGATAGCCGAGGTAGCGCGTCACGAGCTTGTAGAGGCCGGAGAGCGCGAACGTCATGACTGCAATCAGCGGCGCGCTAAGCAGCAGCAGCGCGGTCGTGAGGTCCGGCGGAACGTAGAGCGTCGTGTAGCGCAGCGAGATCGGCAGCCACAGCGCCACGCTGATCAGCAAGAAGTCGAGCGCCACGAGGATACCGCGCTTGTTGAAGCGTGGCAGCTCAAGCAGCCAAGTTTGCCAACGCGCCCATAAAGGATGGAACGTAGGAATGACTGTCACCTTCCCCCTTGCGCCCTTACCCCAGCGAACAATTGAAGGCAGCTCAACCGCGACAGCGACAATTCTTGATGTGGCTCAACAGGATAGCAGAACGGATCTTGTTGTCTTGGCGAATTGCCCAGCTGCAAAAGCCGAGCAGTAGCATTGGGTTGGTTGCGCCGCCAGAGCACGCGCGGACCTTATGCACGCCATGTTTTGCCCACTTTTGCCGGTGCGTGCGCTCAAAGTCGAACGCCGGTCGGCCGGCACTCAGCGCGGCGCCACCAGCGGCCTCACCAGGGAGAATGACAGCCCGATGGCACCTGTCCTGGTCATCACGAGGATGTTACACAGGATCGACCCACGCACGAATTTTGGGCGCGACGCGCTGACTCGCCGCCGTCGCCCCGCCTCGGCCAGCGATGCCCACGAGCAGACGGTGGCGCCGTCAAAGCCTGCGCCTCGCCTTGATGGCGGCCGCAAGTGTGCCCTCATCGAGGTAGTCGAGCTCTCCACCGATCGGGACGCCCTGGGCGAGCTTCGACACCACGACGCCCGTCGGCCCGAGCTGCTCAGTGACATAGTGCGCCGTGGACTGCCCCTCCACCGTTGCGTTCAGAGCGAGCAGTATCTCATTCGTTTCGCCGGCCCTCGCCCGTTCTATCAAACTGGCGATGTTGAGCTTGTCGGGACCGATACCATCGAGCGGGGAAAGATGACCACCGAGCACATGATAGAGGCCATTGACCACTCCGGCGCGCTCGAGCGCCCATAGATCGCCGATCTCCTCGACGACAACGATCATCGAGCGGTCGCGGCGCGGGTCCTGGCACAGGCTGCACGGGGAAACGGTATCGAGGTTGCCGCAAATCGGGCACTCCACGATCTTTTCGACTGCGACGGCCAGTGCGTCGGCCAAAGGCACGAGCAGATCGTTGCGCCGCTTGATTAGGGCGAGCGCCGCTTTGCGCGCAGAACGGGGCCCGAGCCCCGGCAAGCGGCCCAGCAACTGCACAATGCGTTCGATCTCGGGACCTGAGATTTTGCGTGTCATACTTTCGAGAGGCCAGGGCGCCGGAGCTGGCGCGGCGCCCAACCTATTAGGCTCCCACCCGTAGGCTGCCAAGCATCCCGTCAGGGATACTTCGCCGGAGCTCTCGACGCACTAGCAATTCAACTTATGCATTGAGCCCAATCAATTCTCCGCTTGCACTAATTTACAATGCTACAGGACCTTTGGCAGTTGGGCAGACTGGAGTAAATTGGTTTCAATGAAGCGGGGCATCGCTTCCAAAGACCCAAGTGGAGGAGACAAATGCAACTCATCGTGAAGGCGGAGACGCCGAAATCCGCTTTGGAGCGTGTCGGCGGCAAGATCAAAATTCGCAGCCGTTACGACAATTTCATCGGAGGCGGCTGGGTTGCGCCCGCGCAGGGTCGCTACTTTGAGAACCGTACGCCGATCAGCGGCGAGGTCGTCTGCGAGATCGCACGCTCGTCGGCCGAGGACATTGAAAAGGCGCTCGACGCAGCGCACGCCGCCGCCGATGCGTGGGGCAAGACGGCTCCCGCCGCGCGCGCCGACGTTCTCTTCAAGATCGCCGACCGCATGCAGGCGCACCTGTCGGAGCTTGCGACCGTCGAGACGATCGACAACGGCAAGCCGATCCGCGAGACGATGGCCGCCGACCTGCCGCTTGCCGTCGACCACTTCCGCTATTTCGCGAGCTGCATCCGCGCGCAGGAAGGCTCGCTCTCCGAGATCGACGAGACCACGATCGCCTACCACTTCCACGAGCCCCTCGGCGTCGTCGGTCAGATCATCCCGTGGAACTTCCCCATCCTCATGGCGGTGTGGAAGCTCGCCCCGGCTATCGCCGCCGGCAACTGCGTCGTCCTCAAACCCGCCGAGCAGACGCCCATGAGCATAATGGTGCTGATGGATCTCATCGGCGACCTCTTGCCGCCTGGCGTGCTCAACGTCGTCAACGGCTTCGGCGTCGAGGCCGGCAAGCCGCTCGCCTCCAACCCGCGCATCGCCAAGATCGCGTTCACAGGCGAGACGACGACCGGCCGTCTCATCATGCAGTACGCGGCCGAGAACATCATCCCCGTCACGCTCGAGCTTGGCGGCAAGTCGCCGAACATCTTCTTCGCGGACGTGTTCAACGAGGACGATGCGTTCTTCGACAAGGCGCTCGAGGGCTTCACCATGTTCGCCCTCAACCAGGGCGAGGTGTGCACGTGCCCGTCGCGTGCGCTCGTGCAAGAGTTGATCTACGACGCCTTCATCGAGCGGGCCATTCAGCGCGTGAAGAAGGTCGTGCAGGGTAACCCACTCGATCCCAACACGATGATCGGCGCGCAGGCCTCCTCCGACCAGCTCGAGAAGATCCTGTCCTACATCAACATTGGACAAGGCGAGGGCGCGCGTGTGCTGACCGGCGGCCACAAGGCTGACCTGGGCCGCGGCTTCGAAGGCGGCTTCTACGTCGAGCCGACCGTGTTCGAGGGCCACAACAAGATGCGCATTTTTCAGGAGGAGATCTTCGGGCCCGTGCTCGCGGTTGCGAAGTTTAAGACCGAGGACGAGGCGCTCGCCATGGCCAATGACACGCTCTACGGCCTCGGCGCCGGCGTGTGGTCGCGCGACGGCAACACGGCCTACCGTATGGGCCGCGGCATCAAGGCGGGCCGCGTGTGGACCAACTGCTATCACCTCTATCCCGCGCACGCGGCGTTCGGCGGCTACAAGCAGTCGGGCGTCGGCCGCGAGACACACAAGATGATGCTCGATCACTATCAGCAGACGAAGAACATGCTCGTTAGCTATAGTCCGAAGGCGCTCGGGTTCTTCTAAGGGTCGGTGCCGTGGAGTGGGAGATCGGGGATTTGCGCCGGTCTTCCGCTCCCGCGCCGGATTGGCATGACCGTCTCGAGGGTTTCAAATACTCCCGCGGCTGCGGCCCTGATCGCCAAGCTGCGCGTGGCCCACGGTGATCTTCTGTTCCATCAATCAGGCGGGTGCTGCGACGGCAGCGCGCCGATGTGCTATCCGCTGGGCGAATTCAAGATCGGCCAGCGCGACGTCTTTCTCGGCCGCATCGCTGGCTGCCCGCTTTACATCAGCGGGCCGCAATTCGAGTATTGGCAACACACTCATCTCATCATCGACGTGGTGCCGGGCCGCGGCGCCGGCTTCTCGCTCGAAGCACCCGAGGGCCTGCGCTTCCTCACCCGCTCGCGGGTATTCACGGAAGATGAATTGGCGGAGCTCGACCAGGCCGGGGACCCTCCGCGAGGCCCTGCGGCCATGCGCTCCGAGACCGATCGGCGTTAACGCACGCTGGGCGCGAACGTACTAAGTGCCCTCTTAGTGCTTTGGTGCAAACATCTGAAAATATTTAAAGATTGAACGTGGCCCTGAATGAATAAATAAGGGCGGCTGTGCTCATATCGTCGCGCCTTTCGGGACAAATTCGGCGCCCCGTCGGGAATTTGGGCACATAAGTACATGGGATTGATCACCCCCAGCATTGCTCCCACGCCGCCCCATCCAAGGGTGCTTGGATGGATCGGCACGACCGCCCTCGCGATGGGCGGAAGCAATCAGATGATCTTCATCATCACCGCACTCTTCGTTGGCCAAGGCGCAATCCTGGGCCAGGGTAGCGCCGCGGTGCCTCTGCTCATAGTCGGTGTGCTGCTCGGCTGGGCGGCGGCGCCTGCCTGGACTGAGTTGGTACTGATGTGGCCCAACCGGGTAGGAGGAATCTCCGCCGCTTGCGCCGAGGCGTTCCGCCCCTACAATCCCGTCCTCGCCTCGCTCACCGGCACTTGCTACTGGTGGGGTTGGATTCCGACATGCGGCCTCACCGCGATCCTTTCGGCATCCGCCTTCCAGCACTGGTATTTCCCAAACCTTCCGGTCGAAACCTTTGCCGTTGGCATCGTCTGCTTCTTCACGCTCGTCAATCTGTGCGGAATTGTGTGGGTCGCGCGCATGGCGATTCCTATCGCCACGGCATCGGCGACGCTCGCTTTCCTTTCCGCGCTGATTCCCATCTACTCCGGATCCGTGGACTGGCACCAGGCCTTCTCCTACAAGCTGACCTCGCCCTTCGAAGGCTGGTTCGGCGATGTCACATCCATCATGGCCGGCCTCTACCTGATTGGATTCACAGCACCCGCTTTCGAGGCTGCCGCCTGCCACGTCGGCGAGACGATCGACCCAAACCGCAACGTGCCGCGCGCCATGCTGGCCGCAGCGCTGATGGCCGGCCTCTACTTCATCGTGCTTCCCGTGGTGTGGCTCGGCGTGCTCGGGCCGGAGGCACTCGGCGAGGATCTCGCCACGGTGCTCGGGCCAACGTTCGCGCCATTGCTCGGCAGCCTTGGTAAGGCCGCCGCCATCTGGTTCATCATGCTCAACATGTTCCACGGCACCCTGCAGCCCCTGGCAGGCGCGGCCCGCACCATGTCGCAGCTCAGCGACGACGGACTGCTGCCCCGGTTCCTGGCCTGGCGTATCGCGCGCACGGACTGCCCCTGGGCGGCAACGGTGCTGACCGCCAGCTGCGCGATCGTTTTCTTACTCGCGGGCGATCCCATTTGGATGATTGCCGCGGCGAACTTCACGTACCTCATCGGCATCTGCATGCCGAACGTGGCCGCCTTGCTGTTGCGGCGTGATCAGCCCAACGCCTTGAGACCCTATCGCGCGCCACGCGGCACCATCGTGCTGGGCGTGGGGGCAGCGTCGGTATGGCTTCTTTCGGCCATCCTCGGCTTCCAGCAATTCGGCCTTCCCACCGTCCTCTTCGGACTAGCGCTCGCCTACTCCGGCGCCGCACTCTATGCCTGGCGTGTGATCGAAGACCGCAAGCGGTTGGGGCTGCCGGCGTTCGCGCGCACGCTGCATCTGAAGCTGACGGGCGCCATGGTATTTGTGCTCATTCTCGACGCCATTGCATATCTTCTCGCGGTCAGCACAGTATCGCACGAGCACAGCGTCCTGGTGTCGGTGCTCGCCGATATCTTCGTCGCGGTCGCGCTGTTGACGATCAGCGTAGGCCTCGTTTTGCCGGGGATGATTACCTATTCGGCGCAGGAGGTAAGCGCGGCGGCAAAACGGCTCACGTGGGGCACGCTTCGCGACTTCACGCTCGCCATGCAGGCGCTCGGGCGCGGCGATCTCCAAGCTGCGCACGCGTCCGTCAATATCGTACCTGTCAAAACCAACTCTCGCGACGAGCTCGGCGAAATGGCGGCGAGCTTCAATCTGCTGCAGGAGCAGGTCAAGGACGCCGCCTTTGGACTTGACGAAGCGCGCGAGAACATGCGCACGGCACGGGCCGAGCTCTTGGAGCGCCACGAGCAGATTGCACATCTTGCGCATCACGATGCGTTGACGGACTTGCCAAATCGCAATTCGCTCAACTCTCGGCTGGCGCAGGCGCTAGAGCGGGCCAAGAGCCGCGGCCAGACGTTTGCCGTGCTATCGATCGACCTCGATCACTTCAAGGAAGCCAACGACGTCTTCGGGCACATGGTCGGCGACGAGCTATTGTGCGCAGTGGCGCGCCGGCTCGAGGTCGCAGCCGATGGCGCTTTCGTGGCCCGCGTCGGCGGCGACGAGTTCACGCTCATATCCGGCATGGGCTCGCAACCGCGAACCGCCGAGGTGCTTGCCAGCCGGACGCTGCAAGCGGTGGCAGACCCCTTCGAGGTGCGCGGCCAGAAGATTCCACTCGGCCTCAGCATCGGTGCCGCGGTTTATCCGCGCGACGGCTCCGACATAGCAACGCTGCTTGCAAACGCCGACGCTGCGCTCTATCGCGCCAAGGTCGATGGACGCCAAACGGCGCGCTTCTTCGATCCCGAAATGGATCGGCGCCTGCGCGAGCGCTTCGCCCTACAGCTCGATCTGCGTTCGGCGATCGCGCGTAACGAACTATTCCTCAGCTACCAGCCACAGGCCACAATCGACGGCGAAGTGTTCGCGTTCGAGGCTTTGGTGCGCTGGCGGCATCCCAAGCTCGGCATCGTCTCTCCAGGCGAGTTCATCTCGCTCGCCGAGCAGAACGGCATGATCGTGGAGATTGGCGCATGGGCGTTGCGCGAAGCCTGCCGCGAGGCGGCGACTTGGGCGGCGCCGATGCAGATCGGCGTGAACCTTTCTCCCGTGCAGTTCCGTTACGGCGATCTGGCCGGTCTTGTGCACCTCATCCTGCTGGATACGGGTCTTGCCGCGGGACGGCTGGAGCTGGAGATCACTGAAGGCGTAATCTTCGATGAGCCGGCGCGCGCCCTCTCTACCCTTCGCAAGTTGAAGGCGCTCGGCGTGAAGATCGCCATGGACGATTTCGGCACCGGTTACGCGTCGATGTCATCGCTGCAATCGTTCCCGTTCGACAAGATCAAGATTGACCAGAGCTTCGTCTCCGGAGTGGAAACCAACGCCCAGTCGGCGGCGATCGTGCGCTCCATCATCGGGCTCGGAAACGCGCTCGATATCCCCGTCATCGCGGAGGGTGTCGAGACGGAGGGGGAGCGGGCCTTTCTGCGCCGCGAAGGCTGCCGCGAGATCCAGGGCTTCCTGATTGGACGCCCGGATCACATCGAGCGGTACTTGGAGCTGACCAGCGGATCGAAGGTCCGGCAGTTCACGGCAAAGGCTGTCTGACGCCGCATTGAGTTCCGCCTCTGCGCGGTCTCGCCGCACGCTATGCTTGTTGCGCCCTGCGCGTGGCCCGTGCGCACTAGGAATCACGAGATTTCACGTCAACATTCTGCGCGGGGTGCATTGCGCCGGGCGGCCCGGCGGTGCTGCAGGACCGCTCTCGAGCAGGAAGCAATGAAGAAGACCGTCCTTACGTTCTTGGCAATTTTCGCCTGCTGGCTCTCAACTCAAGAACACGGTCTTGCTGACCCGGCCTCGCCCTTCAAGGACCTGCCCGGACGATGGGTGGGTGACGGCCGTCTCGGCTTCAAGGATGGCAAGTTCGAGACCGTGAAATGCCGCGCGACCTATTTCCTTTCGGACGACGGCGTGGAGCTCAAACAGAACATACGCTGCGCTTCGGCAAGCGGGAACGTCGAGGTGAAGAGCGAGATCAAGCACAACGCCGACGCGCTCACCGGCACCTGGAGCGAGCTCGTCTACAATCTCGGAGGCGATCTCAGCGGGCAGGTCACCTCGACCGGATTTCGCATCTCCGTGCGCGGCGAGGCTCTGACCGCGAACATGGAGGTCATCGTTCGCGAGGGCAAGCAGATCGTCGAGATCCAGTTCTTCAGCAACACCCTCATCGGGCTGACGCTGGTGCTCAGCCAGGGCTGACCTTGCGCGGGCCCGAAAATTCTTTCAGCGCGCCTTTTGATACGTGCCCATGAGCTGCGCCTCGGCGAGCACGTGCCCACGCATCGCCGCCTCGACGTCGGCCTTCGCAGGTTTGGTCAAGTTGAGCTCGGTGTCGAGCGCATATAGCTTGTGAAAATAACGGTGACGGCCGATGGGCGGGCACGGGCCGCCGAAGTCCGCCCGCTTCCAATCGTTGAAGCCGACCTTGGTGCCAGAGGGGAGCGCGGCACCAACCGCCTCGGGGAGCCCCGTCGAGCTGGGCGGCAAGTTGTAGAGCACCCAGTGCACCCACGTCATGCGCGGCGCCTTCGGATCCGGCGCGTCGGGATCATCGACGATGAGCACGAGGCTCTTGGTGCCCGCCGGGACGCCGGACCACGCGAGCGGCGGCGAGATGTCCTTGCCTTCGCACGTGTACTCCGCCGGGATTTCGGCGCCGTCGGCAAATGCTGAGGATGTAATGCGCAGGGTCACAGTCGCCTCCTTGCTCGCCGTCGCCAAGCCGACGATCATCGCAACCGAGAGAAGCGCGGCACGCGCGAGCAGCCCTCGCCGCGTGCGCCGATGCCGCGCATACATGACGCCGCCCTCTTAGAACAGCTTCATGCCTGGCGGTAGGGGCAGCCCGCCGGTCATGTCCTGCATCTTCACCTGCAACTGGGCCTCGAGCTTGCCCTTGGCCTCTTGCGCGGCGGCGACCACGAGATCCTCGAGAATCTCCGTCTCGCCTGGCTTCATCAGGCTCGGGTCGATGTGCAGCTTTTTTAGGTTGCCCTTGCCGCCCAGCACGACCTTGACGAGCCCGCCGCCGGCTTGGCCCTCAATCTCCATCTGGGCGAGCTCCTCTTGCATCCTCTGCATGCGGGACTGCATCTCGCCGAGCTGCTTCATCACACCCATTAGATCTTTCATTCGCGCGCCACCTTTCCTGGGGATAGCTTTCAGCCGGTGCCAGTCTCGTCCTTAGCGGGACCGAGCAGTGGACGCACCTCGGCAATCCTCGCATCGGGGAACTCGTCGAGCACGGCCTTGACAGCCGGGTGGGTCTTCAACGCCGCAAGCTCCGCCGCCTCGCGCTCGCGCCGCACTTCTCCGATTGGCCGCGCGCCCGCTTCCTTGGAGAGCAGCACCACCCAGCGCCGCTGCGTCCACGCGATCAGCCTCTCGCGCAGCTCGTTCGCGATCTGCGCCGGCGCGCCGGGCAACAGGAAGAGGTCGATCGACCCAGCGTGAGCGTCGAACTTGACCAGGCTAACGTGCTCTTCGAGATGTACCTTCAGTTTGGCGTCGCGGCGCTCGGCCGCGAGGGTGATGACGTCGGCAAACGAACGCGGATCGGAGAGCGGCGCGCCGGCCGGTTCGTCAACAGGTACCTCGTCGAGCCCATCTGCATCCTCGCCGCCCGTTTCGACCATCGCGCTGACCGTCGGCTTATCAACGCTTGCACCCTCGAGTGCAAAATCTCGCGCACTGCTGTTGTCGCGCTGTGCCTGCTTGGAGGGGCCGCGAGACAGCGCCTCGCCGCCACCGAGTGAGCGGATGACCTCGTCGGGCGAGGGCAGATCGGCCGTGTGCGCAAGCCGAATCAGCACCATTTCCGCGGCCGCCTTCGCGTTGGGTGCGCGCCCGGTTTCCTCCCAGCCTTTGAGCAGCATCTGCCACGCGCGCGCGAGCAACGGCGTGGAGAGCTGCTCTCCGAGCCTGCTCGCGCGGCGACGCTCCTCCGCGCTCAATGCTTCGCTGCCGGCCTCCGCGCCAACCGCACGGGAGCGAGCCGCGGCGTGCACCGCTTCGGCGAGGTCGGCCAAAACCTGCGTCGGCTCGGCGCCGTCACGATGCAGCGCGGCGAGCGTCGCGAGCGCCGCCTTGGTGTCGCCGCGGAAAATCTGTTCGAGCAGGTCGAAGATACGCCCGCGGTCGGCGAGGCCCAACATATCGCGCACGGTCCCGGCCGTTACGCGGCCCTGGCCCAGGGCGATAGCCTGATCGAGCAACGATAGCCCGTCGCGCACCGAGCCTTCTGCGGCGCGCGCAATGATCGTCAGCGCGTCATCCGCGGCCTCGGCGCCTTCGTTGGCGACGATCTTGCGGAAGTGCGCGCCGAGCTCCGGCACGTCGACGCGGCGCAGATCGAAACCGCTGGCAGCGCGACAGCACCGTCACTGGAACCTTGCGGATCTCGGTGGTGGCGAAAATGAATTTGACGTGCTCCGGCGGCTCCTCGAGCGTCTTCAAAAGGGCGTTGAACGCGCCCTTCGACAACATGTGGACTTCGTCGATGATGAACACGCGGTAGCGCGCGATAAGGGGCTTGTAGCGCGCGCTCTCGATCAGTTCACGCATGTTGTCGACGCCGGTGTTGGATGCCGCATCCATCTCCACGACGTCGGGGTGCCGGCTTTCCATGATCTCGGCACAATGGCGCCCGGGGACGGGCATGTTGAAGGTCGGCTTCGAAACCGTGTCGGTCTCATAGTTGAGTGCACGGGCGATAATGCGGGCGGTCGTGGTCTTGCCGACGCCGCGCACGCCGGTCAGCATGTAGGCCTGTGCGATGCGCCCGGAGGCGAACGCATTGCGCAGCGTCTTGACCATCGCCTCCTGGCCGATGAGATCGTCGAACGTTTGTGGGCGGTACTTGCGCGCGAGCACGACGTAGGGCTGCGCGGGGCCCGCCTCGCCGCCGCTCGCACTCGTCTTCGCGTTTTCCGGTTTCTTCTTCGCCATGTCCCGTGCCTTAGGCCCGCAGGGCCTCGAATTGCAAGCGGCCCCGCGACGAGTCGCGCCCTCGCGGAGGGCCACTCGCCGAGCGAGCAGCGAGCGCACGGCCCGTGAGCGAAATTCTAGAGGAGGCTGGCGAACGACCCGCGTCCTGATCGTTAGGGCTGCTTCCTTCCGGACCTGACCCGGTTGGCGAGGGATGCGTCCGCCGCCAACCTCCCGCGTCGATTATGGGGGGTTGCCGCGTCCGTTACAACCCTCTCGCCGCAACGGCCATACCATTGACGCGCAGTCATTTTTCCAGGTGCGATCAGATGCAGCGGCCGCCGTCGACTTCGAGGGCGACGCCAGTGATGAACGACGACGCGGGATCCGCGAGGAACAGCGCGGCATTCGCAATGTCGTGCGGCCGCGACATGCGCCCCAGCGGAATGCCGGCAGTGAACTTCGCACGGTTCTCGGGTGTGTCGGGCAGCCCCATGAACTGCGTGAGCATCCCTGTCTCGCCGATCACGGGATTGATGGCGTTGACGCGAATGTTCTTGGGCGCGAGCTCCACCGCCATCGATTTCGTCAGCGTGATCACCGCGCCCTTGGAGCCGTTGTACCAAGTAAGGCCGGGCCGCGGCCGCACGCCCGCGGTCGAAGCGATGTTGATGATGGTGCCAGCGCCGCGCCGCTCCATTTTCGGGACGGCGGCGAGCGTCGACAGATAGATCGACTTCACGTTGACGGCATAGATACGGTCGAACTCGGCCTCTCCAACCTCGAGCAGCGTCTGGTTGCGGTGGGTGATGCCCGCATTGTTGACCATGATGTCGAGGCCGCCGAAGGCTTCCGTCGCCACGCGCACCATGGCGTCGACGTCGGCTTTCCGGGAGACGTCGCAGGCAACGGCCACCACGCTATTGCCGAAGCCGGCGGCCAGCTCGCGCACTCCTTCGCCGTTGATATCGGCCGCCACGACGCGCGCGCCTTCGAGCGCAAACAGCTCCGCGATCGCGCGCCCGAAGCCCGACGCGGCGCCCGTCACGATCGCGACCTTGTCCTCGAGCTTCACGCCGCCTCCTTCGTCAACCGCCGCGGCGGCGCACCGGGATCTGTCCGCTCGCTGCGAGCCGCGCCGCCTCAGCGCGATAGGGACTCGCCGGATAGGTACCGAGAACCTTCTTCTCGCTGGAAAAGAACGAGAGCTCCTTCAGCGCAAGCTGCACCGGGCCATCGGTCGGATGTCCCTCGATGTCGGCGTAAGAACATCGTTGCGTTGAAGGTTCCTTCGAGCTGATAGCTCTCGAGCTTGGTCATGTTGACGCCGTTGGTCGCGAAGCCGCCCAGCGCCTTGTAGAGCGCGGCTGGAATGTTGAGCACGCGGAAGATGAAGGTGGTGATGACGGGGCCAGTTGCCGGGCTCCGCGTCATCGGGTTCCGCCGCGAGCACGACGAAGCGAGTCGTATTGTGCATTTCGTCCTCGATGTCGCGCGCGAGAATTTCGAGGCCGTAGATCTCGGCCGCAAGCGCGGATGCGATGGCCGCGAGCGAAATATCCTTCGATTCGCTCACCATGCGCGCCGAGCCCGCCGTGTCGGCTTCCGGCACGGGCTTTAGACCAAGCTCGCTCAGCTTGCGGCGGCATTGGCCCAGCGCGTGCGTGTGACTCAGAGCGTGCTTGATCGTCTGGAGGGTGGCGCCGGGGTACGCCATGAGCTGGTGGCGCACGCGCAGGAAGTGCTCACCCACGATATAGAGATCGGCCTCGGGCAGCAGGTGATGGATGTCGGCGACGCGCCCCGCGACCGAGTTCTCGATGGGGATCATGGCGTAGGTGGCATCGCCCGATTTCACCGCCAACAGCGCTTCCTCGAACGTCGCGCACGCAACAGCGTCGTAATTGGGAAACGCCTCGCGGCAGGCGAGATGCGAATTGGCGCCGGGCTCGCCCTGATAGGCGATGCGCCCGGCCGCCCCCTTGGTGTCCGCGGCTCCGCCGCGTTGCATCGCCGCGCTCATCTGGCGGGTGGGATTCGACATGGGTCTTCGGATGAAGGGTCTTCGGATGACTGAGCCCCGTCCGCGTCAGCGGCGGTCAGCTTGCGGGTGGATTGGCGCTCCCGATGAGGCGGCGCGCCCGCTCGAGATCGGCGGGAGTATCGACACCGAGCGGAACTGTGTCAACGATCTCGACGTCAATGCGCATGCCCGCTTCGAGCGCGCGCAGTTGTTCGAGCTTCTCGCGCTGCTCGAGCGGGGACGGCTTCAAGGCGACGAAACGCGCCAGCGCCGCCCGGTGATACGCATAGATGCCGATGTGATGATAAAGAGGCCCTTCACCATATGGCGCGGTCGATCGCGTGAAGTAGAGCGCGCGCAGCCGGCGCCCTCCTGAGACAGGCGTGCCGACGACCTTCACGACATTGGGATTTGTCCGCTCTTCGGGCACCGCTGATCTCGGCGGCGAGTGTGGCGATGTCGGCGCCTGCGGTCGCGAGCGGCTCGAGGCAGGCGTGAATGAGGTGCGGCTCGAGCGTCGGCAGATCGCCCTGCAGGTTGACGATGAAAGAAGCCTCTCCGCCGGAGTCGACGCGGCTGACCGCCTCGAAGATCCGGTCCGAGCCCGAAGCGTGATCGGACCTTGTCATCAGGGCTTCGCCGCCCGCGGCAGCGATGGCGGCGACGATCTCCCCGCTATCGGTTGCTACGACCACGCGACCCGCTTGGGCGGCGACCGCGCGGCGCCAGACGTGCACGATCATCGGCTCGCCCGCGATGTCGACCATGGGCTTGCCCGGCAGCCGCGTCGCCGCCATGCGCGCGGGGATCAGGATCAGTGTGCGCGTCATTGCGGCAGCTCTGCTCAACTCTTGACCGGTGGCAATTGGTCTCGGGCCGAGGCACTTAGAACGGCGCCGACCTTGGTTGCAAGCCGAAGCGGAATTCCTATAGTCGCGCCTGTTCGCCGGGTTGGCGTGCCTGGCGCGAGCGCACAGCGGGCATGGGTGCCATGGATACCTTCGAAGCGGCCAAGATCGCGGGCGCAGTGTTGTCCGCTCTCCTCGTCATCGTCGGCTTTCGCACGATATTGGAGATCTCCGAGGAATCTCACCGGCGGGAAAAACCGGGCTATACGCTGCCAGCACCTGCCGAGCAGGCACCGGCCGCCAAGCCCGGAGCGGGCGGCGCCGTTCCTGCTCCCGTCGCTTTGCCGGCCTTCGATCCCGCCGCCGTCGTCAAGGCCGCGGCCGAGGGCAATGCGCAGAACGGCGCTACGACCTTCAAGAAATGCCAAGCCTGCCATGACGGCGAGAAGGGCGGCCCCAACAAGGTGGGTCCCAATCTTTGGGGCGTCGTCGGGCGCCCTAAAGCCAGCCACGAAGGCTTTAACTATTCCGATGCCATGAAGGCCAAGGGCGGCAATTGGACACCGGAGGATCTCGCCACCTTCGTGCACGGGCCCAAGACCTTTGTTCCAGGCACGAAAATGCTTTTTCCTGGCATCTCCGATCCCAGCGATCTCGCCGATCTCCTCGCCTATCTGAACACGCTGAAGTAACGCTCGCGCGCGTGGCAAATGACAGCAAGTTAACTCGCGCTTCGGCCCGGATTTTGCGACGCTGCCCTGTCTCGTGCGAGCGCGGATAGCCGGCCGGCTCGGCCCCCGAAGGTTGTGATGAAAATCGTGAGAGGAAGGAAGAGCCTTGGTGCTTGCGCGTCCTGACGTCCCGGTGGTTCTGCTCGCAGCCATCCTCTGCCTCGGTGCCACGCTTGATCGGGCGACGGCGCAAACCGGCCCGGCAGAGGCCCCGGTCGCGCCGGCGGCAAGCCAGACGCGCCACCACGCGCTCTCGCTGGTCGGCGAGCCCAAGTACGGACCCGACTTCAAGTACTTCGACTGGGTCAACCCGAATGCGCCCAAGGGCGGCACCGTGCGCGGCTTCGTCGAAGGCTCTTTCGACAGCCTCAATCCGTTTACGGTGAAGGGCGTTCCGGCCTCTAGCCTGGGCCTCGTCTTCGATTCGCTCATGGCGAGCAGCCCCGATGAGCCCTCGCGCAGAGTACGGTCTTATCGCCGAATGGGTGTCGTTCCCGCCCGACTACTCGACCGTGACCTTCGGCATCAACCCGAAGGCACGCTTCCAGGACGGCACGCCGATCACGCCGGAAGACGTGATCTTCAGCTTCGAGGGGCAGAAGAAGGCGCATCCGCGCACCGCATTCTATTACAAGAACGTCGTCAAGGCGGAGAAGACGGGCGAGCACGAAGTCACCTTCACCTTCGACGTGAAGGGCAACCGCGAGCTTCCCCAAATCGTCGGCCAGCTCAGCGTGGTCCCCAAGCACTATTGGGAGGGCAAAGGTCCCAACGGAGAGCAACGCGACATCACCAAAACCACCATGGAAATGCCGGTGGGCTCGGGCGCTTACAAAATCAAGGAGTTCGACGCCGGCCGCTCAATCACTTACGAGCGCGTCAAGGACTATTGGGCGAACGATCTGCCCGTCTCCAAAGGCCAGTGGAACTTCGACGAGGTCAAGCTCACCTACTTCCTCGACCGCACGCCCGCGTTCGAGGAGTTCAAGTCGGGCAAGCTCGACTTCTGGGCCGAGAATGTCGCCAGCCAATGGGCAACAGCCTACGGCTTCCCAGCGGTGCAGAAGGGCTGGGTTAAGAAGGAGGCGATCCCCATCAAACGCGTCGCGCCGATGCAGGCATTCGTCTTCAATCTGCGCCGCAAGCAGTTCCAGGACCCGCGCGTGCGCGAGGCCTTCGCGCTCACCTTCAATTTCGAGGAGGCGAACAAGAAGCTGTTCTATGACCTATACGTGCGCGTCAAAAGCTACTTCGATAACTCCGAGCTCGCCGCAACCGGGCTGCCGCAGGGCCGCGAGCTCGAGATCCTGAACGAGGTGCACGACGAGCTACCCCCTGACCTCTTCACCACCGAATGGAAGAACCCGATCAATGGCACGCCGGAAGCCTTCCGCGACCATATGCGCGAAGCGTCCAAGCTGCTCGCGGATGCCGGCTGGAAGCTCGAGCAGCAGGCCGCAGCGGATGAGCCCTGCGGCTTCTTCTGCAAGACGCTGCGCACCGTCGGCCTATCGTCAGCGAGGACCGAAAACGTCCTGCGCAACGCCGATGGCGCCACGCTGACCGCCGAGTTCCTGCTCGAATCGCCCGATTTCGAGAAGATCGTGCTCCCTTATGTGCAAGACTTGCAACGGCTCGGCATCAAAGCGAGCGTGCGTATGGTCGACGGCGCGCAGTACAAGCGCCGCGAGGACGCGCACGACTACGACATCATCGTCGACAATTTCCCGCAGTCAGAATCACCCGGCAACGAGCAGCGCGACTTTTGGGGCTCGGCTGCCGCCGACAAGGACGGCTCACGCAACACCGCCGGTATCAAGAACCCCGCGATCGACAAGATCATCGACAAGATCGTCTTTTCGAAGGATCGCGCCGACCTCGTCGCGGCGACCAAGGCCCTCGATCGGGCGCTTCTGTGGAACTACTACGTAGTCCCGCACTGGCATTACCCTTACGAGCGTCTTGCCACCTGGGACATTTTCGGGCGTCCGCAAAAGCTGCCGTCGCAGACCGCCGCGCTGCTGCAGACCTGGTGGATCGATCCCGACAAGCAGAAGGCGCTCGAGACCGCACGGAGCCAATGACGGCGAGAACCATCTCGATCGGCGGAGCACCGCTCAGGAGCATCGGCCTGCTCTGGATCGTGATGGCGTCGCTCCTGATCACACCCCCAGCCCGCGCCGAATTCCGCCACGGCCTTTCCGCCTTCGGCGATCTCAAATACCCGGCGGACTTTAAGCACTTCGACTACGTCAACCCGGATGCACCGAAGGGTGGCCGCCTCTCGACCATCGGCACCGGGGGGGCCAACACATTCGACAGCTTCAACAACTTCATACTGAAGGGCGACGCCGCGCAGGGGCTCGACTACCTGTTCGATACATTGATGACGCGCGCAAACGATGAGCCCGACGCGGTCTATGGACTCGTGGCCAGCAGCGCCGAGGTGGCTGGCGACGGAAAATCGGTCCTCTTCCGCCTGCGGCCAGAGGCGAGGTTCGCCGACGGCTCAGCCCTCACCGCGGAGGACGTCGTGTTCAGCTTCGATACGTTGAAGCAGAAGGGCCACCCAAACTTCGGGCTCGCGTTACGCGACGTCGTGAAGGCGGAGGCGCCCGATGCGCAAACCGTGCGCTACACCTTCAAGGGTGATCTCACGCGCGACCTGCCGCTGACGATCGCCGGCCTCCCCATCCTCTCGAAGGCCTATTACGCGGCACATCCTTTCGACCAGACCTCGCTCGAGCCGCCGCTGGGCTCGGGTCCCTACGCGATTGGCGAGTTCAAGCCGGGAACCTACGTCATCTTCAAGCGGCGGCCCGACTACTGGGCCAAGGACCTCAACGTCAATGTCGGCCGCTTCAATTTCGACGAGCTGCGCTACGACTACTTTCGCGACCGTAGAATCGAGCTGGAAAATCTCTTTTCCGGCAACGTGGGTTTGCGGGAGGAGTTCACCTCGCTCGACTGGGCAACGGCCTACGGAAATGTGCCCGCAGTCGAGGACGGTCGCATCCAGCGCGCGACGCTGCCTGACGAGCGCCCCTCGGGCACGCAGGGCTTCTTCCTCAACGTCCGGCGCGAGCAGTTCAAGGACAAGCGCGTGCGCGAGGCGCTCAACCTCGCCTTCGATTTCGAATGGTCGAACAAGAACCTATTCTATAGCCTCTACACGCGCACGCAGAGCTACTTCGAGAATTCACCGATGAAGGCCTCGGGGGTTCCGAGCCCGCAGGAGCTCAAGCTGCTAGAGCCTTTCCGCGACAAGCTTCCGCCCGAAGTTTTCGGGGAGCCCTATGTCCCACCGGTGACAGACGGATCGGGCAGAAATCGTGACAACCTGCGCAAAGCCAAGGAGCTCCTCACGGCGGCGGGCTACGGCGGCCCGGAGGCAGGCAGCAAGACGCTTGCCGTCGAAATCCTGATTTTCGAGGACGGCTTCGAGCGCATCATAGGGCCCTACATCGACAATCTGAAGAAGATCGGCGTCAATGCCACGCTGCGCCTCGTCGATTCCTCGCAGTATGAGCGGCGCACGAAGTCATTTGATTTTGATGTATCGATTGAGCGCTACGTGCTGAGGCTGACACCCGGCGTCGAGCTCAAATCCTACTGGGGATCGGACGCGGCCAAGATGGACGGCAGCTTCAACCTCGCCGGCATCCAGGATCCGGTGGTCGACGCGCTCAACGACCGGGTCATCGAGGCAAAATCGCGCGACGAGCTCATCACTGCGGCCCGCGCGCTCGACCGCGTGCTGCGCGCCGGCCACTATTGGGTCCCACAGTGGTATAAGCCGGCCCACAACCTTGCCTTTTGGAACAAATACTCGTGGCCCGCGGTAAAGCCAAAATACGATGAAGGCATCATCGATACCTGGTGGTACGACGCCGACAAAGCTGCGAAATTGAGCAAGAACTGAGCCCGCTGCGATGCTCCACTACCTTTTGAAGCGCCTGCTGCTGATCATCCCGACCCTGTTCGGGATCATGCTCATCAGCTTCACCATCGTGCAGTTTGCCCCGGGCGGCCCGGTCGAGCGCATCATCGCGCAGCTCACCGGGCATGATAGCTCCATAGTCACGCGCATCGGTGGTGGCGGCGGCGATACGATGGGCGGCGCGCAATCGCAACTGGGCCAAGGCGCGGCCGATGTGGTGACGTCGAAGTACCGTGGCGCGCAGGGGCTCGACCCCGAGTTCATCAAGAGCCTCGAAAAGCAGTTCGGCTTCGACAAGCCGGCTTATGAGCGCTTCTTCATCATGATGAAGAGCTATCTCACCTTCGATTTCGGCAAGAGCTACTTCCGCGACGTCTCCGTCCTTCAGCTCATCAAGGAGAAGCTACCGGTTTCGGTCTCGCTCGGCCTCTGGATGATGTTTCTGACCTATATGATCTCGATCCCGCTCGGCATCCGCAAGGCGATGCAGGCTGGCGAGCCTTTCGACGTCTGGTCGAGCACCATCCTCGTTGTCGCTTACGCTATTCCGGGCTTTCTTTTCGCCGTGCTGTTGCTGATCCTGTTTGCCGGAAGCTCGTTCCTGCAGTGGTTCCCGTCCCGCGGTCTGACCTCCGACAACTGGAACCAGCTCTCGCTCGCGGGAAAGGTGATCGACTATTTCTGGCATCTCACGCTGCCGATGATCGCCATGGCGTTGACCTCATTCACCACATTGACGTTTCTCACCAGGAATTGCTTCCTCGACGAGATCCGCAAGCAGTACGTGATCACAGCGCGCGCCAAGGGCCTGAACGAGGGGCAGGTTCTTTACGGCCACGTGTTCCGCAACGCCATGCTGCTCATCATCGCCGGTTTCCCCGGTGCCTTCATCAGCGCCTTCTTCGCCGGCGCGATGCTGATCGAGACTATATTCTCGCTCGATGGTCTGGGGCTCTTATCCTTCGAGTTCGATCGAGAAGCGCGACTATCCCGTCGTCTTCGCGACGCTGTGGATCTTCTCGCTGCTCGGCCTCGTCGTGAACCTGGCTTCCGACTTCATCTACACGCTCGTCGACCCGCGCATCGACTTCGAGAGCCGGGAGGTCTGAGGTTTGGATATCCGCGCGCTCGAGACGCCGCTGCCGCAAAGCCAACCCCCGCCCGAGGAGCAAAGCCGCACTCCGTTCTGGCTGCCGCGCGGCATGCGCGGGCGCGATCGCTTCCAGCTCAGCCCCATCAACGCGCGCCGCTGGTCGAACTTCAAGGCCAATCGGCGCGGCTATTGGAGCCTCATCATCTTCCTGAGCCTGTTCGGTCTCTCTCTGTTTGCCGAGTTCCTCGCCAACGATCGTCCGATCGTCATGAGCTACAAGGGCGAGATCTTGTGGCCCGTCCTCGTCGACTATCCGGAATCTAAGTTCGGCGGATTTCTCGCCGTGACCGACTTCAAGGAGCCCGAGATCCTCAAGGAGATCGCCGACAATGGCTGGGCGTTATGGCCGCCGATCGGCTACTCCTACAACACGATCAACAAGGATTATCCCGGCCGCAAGGGCCTCGAGGGCTTGTGCCTCGGCTACCCGGCCCCGCCGCCGTGGTCTTCGAAGGCGCCGCTCTGCGAGGCGCCGCCCGAGCAGCTCGCACGCTATGGCGCGATCGGCAATTACAATTGGCTCGGCCTCGACGATCAGGGCCGCGACGTGGTCGCACGCGTCATCTACGGCTTCCGCATCTCCGTGCTGTTTGGCCTCATTCTTACCGTGTTCGCGGCCGGCCTCGGGGTGACGGCCGGCGCCCTACAGGGGTATTTCGGCGGCCGCACCGACCTCGTCTTCCAGCGCTTCCTCGAGATCTGGTCGTCGGTGCCGTCGCTGTTCGTGCTCATCATCATTTCCTCGGTGCTGGTGCCGGGCTTCTGGACGCTGCTCGGCGCGTTGCTCCTTTTCGAATGGGTGAACCTCGTCGCCGTGGTTCGCGCCGAGTTCCTGCGCGCCCGCAACTTCGAGTACATCACCGCGGCGCGTGCGCTCGGCCTCTCGCACCCCAAGATTATCTGGAAGCACATGCTGCCGAACGCCATGGTGGCGATGCTGACCTTTCTTCCCTTCCAACTTTCGGGCAGCATCGGCGCGCTCACTGCGCTCGACTTCCTCGGTCTCGGCCTGCCGCCCGGTTCGCCGTCGCTGGGCGAACTCTTGCTCGAGGGCAAGCGGCATCTCGAGGCGCCCTGGCTTGGGCTCACCGGGTTCTTCGCCGTTGCGATCATGCTGTCGCTGCTGATCTTCGTCGGCGAGGCGGTGCGCGATGCGTTCGATCCGCGCAAGACCTTCCGCTAGAAAGGCGCACCCGTGACACCCCAAAACGCACTCCTCGATGTCAGGGATCTCTCCGTCGCCTTCGCGGCGGGCGGAAAGGAGATGCTCGCCGTCGATCGCGTCTCGTTCCGCGTCGGCAAAGGCGAGACGGTAGCGCTCGTCGGCGAATCTGGCTCCGGCAAGACCGTGTCCGCCCTGTCCATCTTGAAGCTCCTTCCCTACCCTCCGGCCTTTCACCCCTCCGGTGAGGTCTGGTTCGAAGGCCGTGACCTGCTCAAGGTCTCCAAATCGCAGCTGCAGTCGATTCGCGGCGATCGCATCTCCATGATCTTCCAGGAGCCGATGACCTCGCTCAACCCGCTGCATTCGATCGAGAAGCAGGTCGGCGAGGTCTTGAAGCTGCATCGCCACATGGACGATGCGAGCGCTCGCGAGCGCGTGCTCGAGCTTCTTCGCAAGGTCGGCGTACGCGAACCGGAGAAGCGACTCGGCGCCTATCCCCACCAGCTCTCGGGCGGCCAGCGCCAGCGCGTCATGATCGCCATGGCGCTCGCCAACGAGCCCGACCTCTTGGTCGCGGACGAGCCCACAACCGCGCTCGATGTCACCATCCAGGCGCAGATCCTCGAGCTGTTGAGGCAGCTTCAGCGCGAGATGGGTATGGCGCTGTTGCTCATCACCCACGACCTAGGCATCGTGCGCAAGATGGCCGAGCGCGTCTACCTCATGCAGGGCGGCAAGATCGTTGAGACAGGGCCCACCGAGGAGATCTTCACCGCGCCGAAGCACCCCTATACAAAGCACCTGCTCGCTGCCGAGCCGAAGGGCACACCCCCCGGCGTCAACGACGCCGCTCCCGTCGTCGTCGAGACCGACAATCTCAAGGTCTGGTTCCCGATCAAGAAGGGAGCGTTGCGCCAGACTGTCGACTACGTCAAAGCCGTGGACGGGCTCTCGCTCAAGCTGCGCGCCGGACAGACGCTCGGGGTCGTCGGCGAATCCGGCTCGGGCAAGACGACGCTCGGGCTCGCGATCATGCGGCTAATCTCCTCGCAAGGGCCGATCGCCTACGTGGGTAAGCGCATCGATGGCCTCACGGCGCGCGAGATGCGCCCGTTGCGCAAGGACATGCAGATCGTCTTTCAGGATCCTTACGGATCGCTATCGCCGCGATTGTCGGTTGGGCAGATCATCGAAGAGGGCCTGCTGATCCAGAAGCCCGAGCTCGATTATACCGAACGGCGCGTCCGCGTCGGCGACGCGTTGCGCGAGGTTGGCCTCGATCCCAACGCGCAGGATCGCTACCCGCACGAGTTCTCCGGCGGCCAGCGCCAGCGCATCGCCATCGCGCGCGCCATGGTGCTGAAGCCGAAATTCGTGATGCTCGACGAGCCAACGAGCGCGCTCGACATGTCGGTACAGGCGCAAATCGTCGACCTCCTCCGTGACCTGCAGAAGAAGCGCGACCTCGCCTATCTATTCATCAGCCATGACCTCAAGGTCATCCGCGCGCTGTGCAATCACGTCATCGTCATGCGTAACGGAAAGGCGGTCGAGGAAGGGCCGGCGCAAGCGATCTTCGCCAACCCGAAAGAGGACTACACGCGCGCACTGCTTGCGGCGGCACTCAACTTGAGCGTTGTGAAGACTGCCGCTGTCGCCATCTGACCGTCGCACCAAGGACCGGAGTCATCGTATGGCCGAAGCCTCCCCAAAGCTCACGCTCTATCACGCCTCTCCGTCGCGCTCCTCCATCGTCCACTGGATGCTCGAGGAACTCGGCGAGCCCTATAGGCTCGAGGTCCTGAACCTCAAAGCCGGTGATCAGCGCAAGCCGGCCTTCCTCGCCATCAACCCGATGGGAAAGGTACCGGCACTGACGGATGGCGACGTCGTCGTCACCGAAGTGGCGGCCATATGCTGCTATCTCGCCGACACCTATCCGAAGGCAAGGCTCGCGCCGCCGATCGGGGACAAGCGGCGTGGCGAATACCTCAAGTGGCTGTTCTACGGACCGAGCTGCGTCGAGCCCGCGATGATCGACAAGGCGCTCGGGCGTCCGCCGGCACCGCGCACGACCGCCGGCTGGGCCGACTACGACACCGTGATCGAAGTGCTGCGCGGCGGCGTCGGCAAGGGCGAATATCTCCTGGGCGACCACTTCACCGCCGCCGACATCGTCATCGGCTCCGCGCTCCGCTGGGGCATGATGTTCAAAATGATCCCGGAGCTTCCCGAGTTCACGAGCTACGTCGGGCGCCTCAAGGCGCGCCCCGCCATGCAGCGGCAATTGGCAAAGGACGAGGAGATCGCCAAGCAACAGCCCGCTTGAGGAAATCGGCACATTCCGCTTGAAACTCCGCGAAGTTGCGTCATCGTGACGGCGACCGCTACCCCATCTGGCCCCAATGCTGCCCGACGACGTCTTCCGCTCCCGCCTGCAGTCGACGATCACCGCGCTGCGCTATTGGGCGCCGTCGATCGCAGACACCGCGCATGTCGAGGAAGCCGAGACCGGCAACTACTGGAAGATCATTGTCGCGCCCTTGCTGGCGCAGGCCTGCCCATTCGAGCTGATCCTGCACTTCGACCAGCGCTACGATATCGCCATCGCGGAAGAGACCTACGAAAGCCTGCCGATCGAATCCTTCGAGATCTTCGTGCCATTCGTCGAAGCCATCGCCGACGGCAGCGTCGTGCAACGGCGCTGGAACAGCCGGCTGACGGGGCTCGAGCGCTCCGTCGAGACGCTGGTCACGCTCGCCGGCGGCGGCATCTGGCGGGAATCGCACGGCGAGGCGCATCTGATGCCGTCGCTCGATGACGACGGCACCGAGCTGCGCGAGCGCCGCTTCCTACCCTATCGGCGTTAGCCGTGGCGCCGTTCAGGCGCTCAAACCCGGTAGCCGCTTGATCGCCGCGATCTCGGCGCCGAGCTTGGCGATGCGCTCCACCGCCTCGGGCAGCGTCTCCGCCGTAACCGCCATGTGATGGGCATTGGCGTGCACGAGCGTCACGCTGTCGATCATGACGCCGACGTGGCCCTTCCAGAACACGAGGTCGCCGCGCCGCAAACCCTCGGCGACGTCGGCGACCGGCACGTCCCGTCCGAGCTCCCCCTGCTGCATGTCCGTGTCACGCGGGGCTGGGATGCCTGCCGCCTCGAGTGCGATCTGCACGAGCCCCGAGCAGTCGAGACCGAGCCGCGTACGTCCGCCCCAAAGGTAAGGCGTCCCAATTAGGCGCTCGGCGATCTCGACGTAATCCTGCGCGTGCCGCCCTACCTCGATCACGTGACGCGAGACGACGTAGCCGCCGCCTTCGAGAGCGCAGAAGCGCTCGTCGCGATCGGCAACGCTGAGCTCAGCGTTGAGGCTCAAGTGCATGAGCGGCGGCGATTTGATGTCGGGCAGCGCATAAATAAAGGTACCGAGCGCGCGTACGCGGTGCGTCGGCGCAAGAATCTCGCGCGAGAGTGCGTCGAGCGGCACGTAGCCGACGTACTTGTCGCGCTGCAGCTGCACCCAGCCCCATCCGTCGCGCTCGTCGTAGATGGTGACGAGCTCGCCGAACAGCGCTTCAGTCTCGAAGCCGTTCGACGGCACGGGCCGGCTGCGCAGCGGCACGGCCGAGCGCGCCACCTGCGCGGGAAAACCGGGCGCATAGTTCGGCGCACTCACCTTGCCGTAAAGGCTCTTCGCCGCCAGATCCGGTCGGAAGGCGTTGCGCCGCGGATCAAGCGGCGACGCCCCCGTCTTCGCTTCGCCCGCCCCTTCGCTCATCGGGCGCACTCCTCCTTCAACAGCGCAAACACGGCCCTCGCCGCCTGCGGCTCGCCACCCTTTGGACCGAGCGGTGTCGCCGACGGGCGCCATCCGTAAATGTCGAAGTGGGCAAAACGACGTGCGCGTTTTACGAAGCGCTTGAGGAACAGGGCGGCGACGATGGCACCGGCGAACGGCGCGTCCCAGACGTTGCCCAGGTCGGCTATACTGCTTTCAAGCTTCGAATCATATCCGGCCCAGAGCGGCAGTCGCCAAACCGGATCACCGATTTTCGCCGATACCTCCGTCAGCGCGGCGGCGAACGCGTCGTCGTCGCTAAAGAAAGCCGGAACATCGGGCCCCAGAGCGACGCGGGCGGCGCCGGTGAGCGTAGCGAACACGAGCATGTTGTCGGGCCCTTCCTCGTCTGCAAGCGCGATGGCGTCGGCGAGGACAAGCCTGCCTTCCGCATCCGTGTTGCCGACCTCGACCGTGCGGCCGGCGCGCGATTGCAGGATGTCGCCCGGCCGGAACGCATTACCGGCTACGCTGTTCTCCGCCGCGGGGATCAGGATGCGCAGCCGCACGTCGAGCCCTTGGCCCATGATCATGTGGCCGAGGGTTAGCGCCGCCGCCGCACCGCCCATGTCCTTCTTCATCAAGAGCATGCCACTCGCTGCCTTGATGTCGAGACCGCCGGTGTCGAAGCAGATTCCCTTGCCGATCAGAGTGACGGTCGCAGCACCCTCGCGTCCCCAGGTGAGGTCGATGAGGCGCGGAGCGCGCGGGCTTGCGCGTCCGACGGCGTGGATCATGGGAAAATTCTGGGCGAGAAGGTCGTCGCCCTCTATGACCGTTACGGTCGCACCGTGACGCACGGCAAGTGCACGCACGCCCGCCTCGAGCTCCGCCGGCCCCATGTCGGATGCCGGCGCGTTGATGAGGTCGCGGCCCTGCCACACCGCGTAGACCGTGTTGAGGACCGCGGCGCGATCAACACCGGCGGGGATGCGAAGTTGCGCCGGCCCGGCGCCGTCGGTGCTCTTGTAGCGACCGTAACGGTAAGCCCCCAATCCCCAGGCGATCGCGGCGAGGGCCGGATCGCCCATCTTGCTTTCGAGCCGATAGGTGCCCGCCGGCAGCGCCTGCGCGAGCTGGCCGAGGAGCAGCTCGGGCGGACCGCTCGGCTCCGCCGGAGCGCCGATCTCGCCGATCCCCAGCAGCACACCTGCGAGCCTCCCATCTGCCGAGGGAACGAGCACGTGCTGCTTGGCCGCGCCCTTGAACCCGGCCGCTGCAACCCAGCTCTGCTGCGCACCGTCGTGAAGGATCGCCTCGAGCGAGCCCCCCTTTTCCACGAGCCAGACGGGGACCTCAGCCGGCGCAGCATCTTCGGCCACGAACGCATCGGCGGCGGTTAGAGCATTGGCCATGAAGTCTCGCCCGGTCCTTGCTACAGAAGGTGCCTAAACGCGGGGAATGTCTCGGCGACTTGCGCCAGGAACAGAATAGGATCACGGAGGGCAACGCAAGAGCATGACTGCCAATCGCTACCGCCTCGTCATCGGCAACAAGAACTGGTCGAGTTGGAGCCTGCGGCCCTGGCTCGCCATGCGGCGCATGGGCGTCGCGTTCGATGAGATCAACGTGCGGCTGCGGCTGCCGAACTCGAAGGCGGAGATCCTAAAGCATAGCCCGTCCGGCATGGTGCCGACCCTCATCGACGGCGACCTTGCGATCTGGGACAGCCTTGCGATCCTCGAATACCTCGCCGAGCGGCACCCTGAGGTCGAGCTGTGGCCGCGCGACGTGACCGTCCGGGCAATCGCCCGCTCGGCGGCGGCCGAGATGCATTCGGGCTTCGGCCCCCTGCGCCAGCACTGCTCCATGGACGTGCTTACCCGCCTCCCGCAGGCGATATTGCCAGGCGAGGTCGGGGCGAACGTGCAGCGCATCGTGTCGCTGTGGCGGGAGTGCCGGACCAAATTCGGCGGCGGCGGGTCGTTCCTTTTTGGGCGGTTCTCTGCCGCCGACGCGATGTATGCACCCGTCGCCTCGCGCTTCCTCAGCTACATCCCGAACCTTGGGGCTTACGGCGACGACGGTACGGCTCAGGCTTACGTGGAGACGATCTTCGCCATGCCGGAGATGACCGTGTGGCTTGAGGAAGCCCGCACCGAGATGGCCACCGCCGGCTGACGATTGCACAACCTTACAGCGGTTTAGACGGGTTAATCGTTTGTTGACGAGTGTCTCACAAGCTGACGGACAAGAGACAGATTTCGCGTCTTCAGTCCGTTTAGGGAGACCACAATGGCGCTCGTCACGAACCGCCGGACGGTACGGCACCAGCTCAGCGGAATCCGGGGGCTCCTCGGACTTGCGGCGTGCCTGATGGTCGGCGGCTGCGCCCAGCTTCTCTCCGGCGGCCCCGACCCGCTCACCCTCAACGACGGCAAAGCCGAGGCCAGACAGGGTCAACCCAAGGAGGGCCCCCAGACCCAAAGCGAGCTCGAGAAGGCGACCGACTACTGGGGCAAGCAATATGCCGCGAGCCCCCGCGAGCTTAAAATCGCGCTCAACTTCGCCCGCAACCTCAAGGCCATGGGCGACAAGCAGCGGGCGCTCGCCGTGCTGCAACAGGTCTCGATCTTCCATGGCGACGACCGCGAGCTCGCTGGCGAATACGGGCGCCTCGCGCTCGACCTCGATCAGGTCGGCCTTGCGGACAGCCTGCTCGCGGCCGCCGACGATCCGGTCCATCCCGACTGGCGCGTGATCTCCGCGCGCGGCACCGTGCTTGCCAAGCAGGGCAAATACGCCGAGGCGATCCCCTTCTACGACCGCGCGCTAACGCTCGCGCACGACCAACCCTCGATCTTGAGCAACCTTGCACTGGCAACCGCGATGAGCGGCGATCCGGCGCATGCAGAAACTCTGTTGCGGCGCGCCGAAACGGCCGATGGCAGCTCGCCCAAGATCCGCCAGAACCTTGCGCTCGTCCTTGGGCTTCAGGGCAAGTACGATGAGGCTAAGCTGATCGCCGCGCGCGACATTCCCATGGAAAGCGCCACCCAGAACACGTCCTTCCTGCGCCAGGTCGTAAAGCTCGAGCCGAAGGCGATGCCCATCACAGCAAACCAGGGCGTCGGCGTTGCCGAGGCGCCTGCGGCGCAATCCAAAGCTGCCGCCCAGTGGGCCACCGCGCGCGTGACGCAAGCCCGGACGGCGAAGGCCAAGGCGGCAGCGAAGCCGGAAGTGCCCGTGACAACGGCCGTCAAGCCGGAGCCAGTGCCGGTCGCCGAGGCGGCGCCACCCGCGATCGAGGCTGCCGAGCCGAAGCCGGCGCCGGCCGCTCAGGCGGCGGCTTCTCTGCCGTGGGGCACGGACCACCTGAAGCAGGCCGACGTAACCCCCGCGCCTACGCCGATCTCCGCGGCTGCGGAGGCAGCACCGATTTGGACAGCGAACGTCTCCACTCCTGCCAAGACCGCAAAGGCCAAGCAGAAACCTGACACCGACGTGGTCACGCATCGCGATATCGACCTGTCGCTGCGCGCGCCCGAGCCGGTGAAGAAGCCCGCCGCCGCTCTGGAGCCGGGTAAGGCCGCGACACCGACCCAGTCCCAGTTATGGACGCCCCAGGTCACCACTTCGGGCGAGCCCCGCCCCGATTGAGTGGCTCCGCACTGCCGCGAATATCCGAGACTGTGAGCTTTGAGGGGCGCCTCACGCGGTCGGCGCGATCTCAGTTGAATTCCCAGAAGCGGATCGCGGCCGGCCCGAGGATCACTACGAAGAGCACGGGCAGAAAGAACAAGATCATAGGGACGGTGAGCTTCGGAGGAAGGGATGCGGCCTTTTTCTCGGCCTCCGACTGGCGGATGTCGCGGTTTTCCTTGGCCATTACGCGCAGCGCCTGGCCGACCGGGGTGCCGTAGCGCTCGGCCTGGATGAGCGCGGTCACTACGGCCTTGATCCCGGGAAGACCGGTGCGCTTGCCAAGGTTGTCGAACGCCTGGCGTCGGTCCTGCAGGTAGGAGAGCTCCGCCGTCGTCAGGCTCAGCTCCTCGGCGAGTTCCATCGACTGGCTGGCGACCTCCTTTGCGACCCGGCCGAACGCGGCCTCGACAGACATGCCTGCCTGCACGCATATCAGCAGCATGTCGAGGGCATCCGGAAAAACGATCCTGATCGCGTTCTGGCGTTTCTGGGTCAGGTTCTGAATGAAGATGTTCGGCAGATAGGAGCCAACGAAGGCGGCACCCAGCGCAATCAAGAGCTTGATCATGGGCGGGTACGCCAGTGCCCCCACGACAAAAAGATAGAACATCGCCAGCGCAAAGACGACGAGGGGTGTAGCGACCCGGAAGAACATGTAGGTCGCCAGCGGGGCCTGACCTCTGAGGCCGGCCCGTTTCAGCTTGTCGCGCAGGTCCTCGTTCTCGAACAGCTTACGCAGATTGAAGCGCTCGACCATCTGCTGCGTGAAGCCCTGAGACGCGTGCCGCAGCTTGGCGGTCTGCCGCTCACGGCTTATCTCTGCGAGCCGTGCGGCGCGCATTTTGTCGCGCTCGATCGCCATTACGCGCATGCGATGGCTCATGCGGTCGCGCGCGATTATCGGCATGGCGATCGTCAGTACTGTGGCGAAGACGCATACGGCGGCCAGCAGCGTGACAACGAGCGTGGGGTTCGTGAAATTGCCGAGCAGATCCATGACTAACGGCACTCACCTTAAGGGGCGGCCAAGCAATCGAGCCCATGCCTCAGAACTTGAAGTTGATCATCTTGCGCATCACCAGCACGCCGATGATCATCCAGCACGCACTAAATAGCAGCAGGAAGTTTCCCGTGCGCGTCGCGAACAGCGGCATGATGTAGTCGGGCGAGGCGCCGTAGACCATGAACACGACCGCCGGCGGCAAGGACGCGAGCACTGCTGCCGACGCTTTGGCCTCACCGCTCAGCGCCTTGACTTTCATCTTGAGGCGGAACCGGTCGCGCAGCACGGTCGCGAGATTGCTCAGAGCTTCGGAAAGGTTGCCGCCGGCCTGCTGCTGGATAGCTATCACGATCGTGAAGAACTTCACCTCCGCCAGCGGCATCCGCGTCGTCAGGCGCTCGAGCGCCTCGGAGAGAGGTACGCCGACCCGCTGCTGCTCGATGACGTCGCGAAACTCGCTCGCCAGCGGCTCCGCGCTTTCGCGTGCGATGGTTGATAGGCATTCGTTAAGCGGCAGACCGGACTTGACGCCGCGCACAATGATCTCGACCGCGTTGGCGAGTTCGGCGAGGAACTTGGCCTGCCGTCGCTTCGTCATCTTGGAAACGATCCAACGCGGCACACCGAACACGCCGATGAGACCCACCACGAGCGCCAATAGTTGCCGCGTGCCCGATGCCGGGAGCGTCAGATCGACGAGGAGCGCAAGCGTCAGGCCGCAGACGGCGCTCGCCAGCCAATAGATCCTGGGCGTGACGTTGATGCCCGCCCTCTGCAAACGCAGGCGCAGCGACACCTTCTCCAAGGTATTCTGGCGGCTTTCCAGCTCCTTCAGAGACTCTGAAACGGCCTTGCGCCGGTTGGCGACCAGATCGCTAGCCGCCTGCAGAGCATTGGGCCCGGACCCTTCCGCGAGGCCGCGCAAGCGCAGCTCGCCCTTTCGGTCAGCGGAAAAGTACGGATAAATGAACACGAAGACGAGTGCGGAGACGGCGCAGGCAGCGAGCGCCGCCGCCAATGCGGCCTCGTTTCCCTCAAGCATTGCCGCCTCCGAGCGGATGGCCGTCCTTGTCGAGGATCTCGGCAGCTTCCAGGGCTTCGGCGAGACGGTGTTCCTCGCCATAGTAGGCGGCACGGTCCCAGAACCGCGGACGCGCGATGCCTGTCGAGCGCTGGCGCCCCGTGAGGTTGCCGTTCGCATCCTCGCCGGTGACCTCGTACAAAATGAGATCCTGCAAGGTCACCACCTCGCCTTCCATGCCCAGCACCTCGGTGATGTGCGTGACCTTACGGGTGCCGTCGCGCAAACGGGCGACTTGAACGATGACGTCGACCGAGCCGGTGATCATCTCGCGGATGGTGCGCACGGGAAGCTGGTAGCCACCCATCATGATCATCGATTCCAGTCGGCTGATGCATTCGCGCGGACTGTTGGAGTGAAGCGTTCCCATCGAGCCGTCGTGGCCCGTATTCATCGCCTGCAAGAGATCAAAGGCTTCCGGGCCGCGGACCTCGCCCACGATAATCCGCTCCGGCCGCATACGAAGGCAGTTCCTGACGAGATCGCGCATCTTGATCTCGCCCTCACCTTCGAGGTTGGGAGGTCGCGTCTCGAGACGGACCACGTGCGGCTGCTGCAGTTGAAGCTCAGCCGAATCCTCGCAGGTGATGATGCGCTCGTCGTCGTCGATGGAGCCGGTCAAGCAGTTGAGCAGCGTCGTCTTGCCGGAACCGGTACCACCGGAGATCAGCACATTACACCGGACGCGTCCGATGATCTCCAGAATGGTCTTTGCGAACGGCGTAATGGTGCCGAGCTTCATAAGCTGCTCGAGGTTCAAGCGATCCCGCTTGAACTTTCGGATGGTGAGCGCGGGTCCATCAATTGCGAGCGGCGGCGCGATCACGTTGACGCGCGACCCGTCGGGCAGGCGCGCGTCGCAGATTGGGCTTGATTCATCGACGCGGCGCCCGACTTGGCTGACGATACGCTGACAGATGTTCATGAGCTGCAGGTTGTCGGCGAAGCGCACGCCCGTCCTCTGCACCTTGCCCTTGACCTCGATGTACGTCGTGTTGGCTCCGTTGACCATGATGTCGGAGATCTCGTCACGAGCCAAAAGCGGTTCCAGCGGCCCGTAGCCGAGCACGTCGTTACAGATGTCCTCGAGCAGCTCCTCTTGCTCGGCGATCGACATCACGACGTTCTTGATCTGGATGATCTCGCTGACGATGTCGCGGATCTCTTCGCGGGCCGCCGTGCTGTCGAGCTTGGCGAGCTGCGTAAGATCGATGGTATCGATCAGCGCGTTGAAGACCGTCGTCTTCACGTCGTAATATTCTTCGGAGTGGCGCCGAGGCAAATCCTGCGAAGTCGTCGGCGAGGATGCCGGCCCCTTCGACGCCGGCTTCGGCTCGAGGGCCTTCGGGGCTGGCGCGGCCGCTACGGGCGCCTGCTGCGGCGGGCGCTGCGGAACGATGATTTCACTCGTACGCTTACCGAACATAGCGTGAACCCTTACCGCTTAAGTTTTAATTTTTCGAAGAGAGGTGCAAGCGCGGACGGTTTTTTGGCCACCTGCATGTCTCGGCGGTGGGTCATCGCCAGCGCAATCTCGCGGAACGCGGCGGCTGACTTGGACTTGCCGTTGAGCTCCTCGATCATTTGACCGTTGTTGGCCGCTTGGCCGAAGGTCTCGGTATCGAAGTCGATGACGCTGATGGTTTTGAGGCCGAGCGCGTTCTCGAACTCCTTCACGCTGATCTCCGGGCGCTTGGGCATGTTGACCATGTTCATGACGAGGCGCGGCTTGCTGTCGTTGCGGCGCGACTGCCGCAGCAGATCGACGATGTTCTTCGCATTGCGCAGGTTGGCGAGGTCGGGAGCCGCGGTGACGATGACCTCGTCCGCTTGCAGCAGGATGCTCTTTGTCCACGCCGTCCAGGTATGCGGCAGGTCCACAACGACGTAGGGTACGTTCTGGCGGACGATGTCGATAACCTGGTCGCAACCCTCCACCGTGATGTCGTAGTCGCGGTCGAGGACAACCGGTGCGGCAAAGATCGACAGGTGCTCGGAGCACTTGGTCAGGAGGCGGTCGAGCAGCACCTCGTCGAGCCGCTCGGGACTCGAGAGCGCATCCGCGATGCCCTGAACCGGATCCTGGTTGAAGTCGAGCCCCGTGGTGCCGAATGCGAGGTCGAGATCGGCGATCACGACGTTCGTCTTCAAGATCTCCGACAGCGCCCAGGCCGTATTGTGGCAGATGGTCGACGACCCCACGCCGCCCTTGGCCCCGACGAAGGCGTAGACATGGCCGACCGGCTCCGTTTCGGGGTTGTTGTAGAGATTGGAGACCGCTTCCATCAACTGGAGCGGCGAGACGGGCTCGACCAGATATTCGCTGACGCCGCGCTTCAACAGGTCGCGGTAGAGGACGATGTCATTCGTGTGCCCGATAACGATGACCTTGGTGCCCGGATCGCAGCTTTCGGCCAGCCGGTCGAGCTCGGCGACGATGTGCTCGCGCGGCAGGCTGCTTTCGATGATGATGAGGTTCGGCGTTGGGTTCTGCTGGTAATGCGTCACCGCCGCCTCGATCCCGCCCATGTGCACGTTGACGTGCGCCTTGGCGAGACGGCGATCTTCCGCCGCAATCTGAACGATCTCCGCCATAGCGCCATTCTCGCAGAAGGCCTGGATGGAGATGCGCGGGATCGGCCGCGCCCGCGAGCTCACCGGCTGCCCGGCGAACTGAGCCTCTTCGCCCGGCAGAGCGACGTCGAGCTCGTGCGCCTCTTCGGTGCCTGGAGCGGATTGGACGTGCTTCGACATGACTTGAGCGACCTCGGTTATCCGATCCTCACTGGCTGTTGTCCTTGTTCACCCGTTCATCGGCAGATTTCCTCGCGCCCGTGGGCTGGCCGTTGATGTACTTGGTGAACACTTCATCGCGGCGCATGCTGTCACGCGCGGTTTCGCTCCGTGGGCCGAGGAGATCGGCAGGATTGGCGACCATGGCGCCGAGGTTGTGCTGATTGGCGCAGCCGAGATCGGGATAGGGCAGATTCATCGGCTCGTCGGCGAGATTGGTCGACCAGTTGCCGCACGGCGGAGGTTGCGCGACGAACCGCAAGTAGGACACACGGATCGGAGGTTCGCGAGTTCCGTTGGCGTCGTAGGCCTCCACGGAGATCATGTTCTCTGCGAATCCCTGGTCGGCGAGCAAGGAGCGTATCTGACTCACCGCGTACATGGAGGAGACCTCGTTGGCGCCGCCGCTCGGTGCTTGGATGACGAGACGGCTCGCTCCGGTATCGGTCGCACGGTAGTGGTCAGCGAAGTCGAGAAGCTGGGCGCGCTGCCCGGCCGTGAGGCCGTTCGAACCCGGCGCCACCTTCACGACGTGCGTCGTCGGCTGCTGCGAAACGAGGATTGGATGGCGCTCGGAGGCATCGACGAGCGTCCAGCCGGCGACACGCGTCGGGTCGTCCATAGTCTTGCAGCCAGCGAGCGTCAGAGCGATCGCCGAAGCCGCTAGGAAGCCGAGGCCTGTGCGATTAACACCGGCTTTGCCCGGGGCCCGCTTCAATATTGAGGACGTCATGATACCTCTCCCGCCCGTGCGCTATTCGACGATGAAACCGTAGTCGCCCTTGAGATCGCCGACCGGCGGAGGGGAAGTGCCGCCGTACACACGATTGATTTCGCCTAAGAAGTTCGCCTTGCGGTCGGTCGGATCGCCCAGGCCGTCGATCGGACGGGCGAGCTCCTGACGCGACGTCGGACGTACCACGTACGGCGTTACGATGATGACGAGCTCGGTTTCGTCCTTCTGGTATTCGTGGCTGCGGAACAGCGTGCCGAGGATCGGCAGGTTCTTGAGAGCCGGGAACCCCTCGATCGTCTGGCGCGAGTCCTCTTTGAGTAGGCCGGCGAGAGCGAGCGATCCGCCCGAGGGAAGCTCGACCGTTGAGTTCGCCTGCCGCTTCTTCAAGGCCGGAATCTGAATGTTGTTGAGTACGACCGCGCCGTCTTGGGTCAGCTCGCTGACCTCGCTCTCGATCTTGAGGCTGATGCGGCCTTCCGTCATGACGACGGGCGTGAAGGCCAGACCGATGCCGTATTCCTTGTAGATGACGCTGACCTGGCCGAGGCTGTCCACCACCGGCACCGGATATTCGCCGCCCGCGAGAAACTTCGCCGGCTCCCCCGAGACGGCCGTCAGGTTCGGTTCGGCCAGCGTGCGCAGGAGCCCGTCGCGCTCGAGAGCCTTCAATGCGCCGGAGACCGACTGGCGGCCCGAACGTCCACGCCTCGGCCACGCCCGAGTTGTTAAAGCCAACAGCGCCGCGGCCCGCAGGAAACGGAACACCGGCCACACCGTTACTGAACATAGTCGCCCCAGCAGCCGCGACGCCGGCGTTAGCTAACGCCCCGAGACCGCCCGACACCGAAGTCAGAGGAAAGCTGTTGTCCGTGAGCACGGCCGTAGAGAAATTGCCTGAGTTGATGACGGCGCCGAGGTTGATGCCGAACTGCTTCAACAGGGTGCGCTGCACCTCGGCGACCGTCACGCGGAGCATCACCTGCTCCTCGCCCTCGACCGTCAAGAGGTTGATCACCGGCTTCTCGGCATAGGGATCGTCCGCTCCCGTAGGCGCGGACGTATCGCTCTGTGTCTGCTGCCCATAGGCGCTGGTCGCGCCGCCGGCAGCGGTATTCGATAGTGCATTGTTCACGGTCGTCTGGTTGACCGGCTGGCTGGGACCTACGGAGCCTAGGCTGCCGCTGTTGGCGCCGACGAACTGGGCGGCGACCTGCGCCGCGCGGTTGGAGTCGATCGGCGTGCGCACGGTACCGGTCAGCACGACCGCCTTGCCCGCGATCTCGCTGTGAATGTTGGAACCGGGAATGATGCGGCTAAGGAATTCGTCGAGCGCCGAAAGATCGGCACCGATAGCCACCTCTAGCGTCAGGATCTGCTGACCGTACTCGTCGAAGAAGAAGGCGTTGGTCTGGCCAGACTGCTTTGCGATCAGGAACACGCGGTCGGAGGACTGGACCACGGCATCGAGCCGCGTGGGATCGGAGACCATCACGTCCTTCAGCGGCACCGGGGACTGCACCACGATCGAGCGGCCGACGCCGAGGCCGAGCCGTTTCGACAGCGGGAATGCCGCGTTGGCGGGAATGCGCAGCACGGAATCGCGGCCGACCTGAAAATCAGATCTGCCTTTCACGTCGGCCGCCTGAGTGCCGCTTGTTACCGTAGCGGCGAAGAACACGACGGCCATACCGGCGCGAGCCCATTTTAGGGTCGTTCGCATGATCGAGTACCTTTTCGACAGCCGAAACTGAATCACTGCACTCAGTTCACGCCGTACGCTCGAGTGGGAACGCCGTATTTGAACACACGCACCGCATTGCTGTGCTCGGTATTGAAGGGGTCGGAATCAGCCGTCGGTGTCTTGGGGGCGCCGTCGGCAATGCTGCGCAACGACAAGCTGATTTCCCCCATCGAGTTGGCCTGCGCGAGCATCTCCGCCTGGCGAGGGTTCAGCTCCAGCGTCGCTGTATTGGCGCTACCTTCCGCTGCCTTCTTGCCGTTTTCCTTAGTCTCGATCTGCTGGCCGACCGCCAGGACGCGGATGTTGTGGAATAACGTGTCGCTGGCAAACTCGTCCTGCCCGCCCGATGACCCATGCAGGCGGCGCGTGAGAATGACGTCTACGTGGTCGTTGGGGAGGATCAGGCGTCCGGCCGACGTCTCCTCCTTTATGCGTGTTGAGATCGCGCGCATGCCGCTCGGCAGGATGGCAGCTAGAACACCCCCGTCGCCCGCCTTGACGAGCTTCTGGCGGACGATGGGTTCCCCCAGCGAGATCGGCGAGCGCACGACCGCACCCGTCACCGAGCTCATCCCGGCATTGCCCTCTTCCTTGGTGATGAAGGTGGGCGTTACCGAATCGGCGGGCCACGTCTGCCAGCGGAAGTCGCTCTGCTTGGTGATATCGCCCAGGGAAAGATCCTTGGCCGCGACGAGGACCTCGGTTGCATTTACAGGCACCGCGACCTGCGTCGGCTCGGAAGGGCCGCTGGTAATCGACCGCATCAGCAAAAATGCCGCGAGCCCGGCGCCGCCGGCGATCGTGATCCCGATCAGTTGTGCTCGCTTCATCGTGTAACGGGTCCTTTCAACCCGAGACTCGACCTCTCGATTCCTTCCTGACAGTGCAGGACAATCGTCAACGCGAGGTTAATCGGCGTCGCAGATTGACGCTGGGAGAGGGGTCGGCGGTGCCCGTCGCACGGGCGTTTCAGCCGGTAAAGGCCGCAAACCAACTGGTCGCCGGGTAAACGACGAGTGCACCCGCGGCGATGGCCACGCCATAAGGCATGCCTTCGCCCTTGGTGTGCAGGCGCGCCGCCCAGCCGGGCAAAGGCAGAGCGCCCACCGGCGCGCTGCGGTAGGCGAGGATCGCCACTGCCAAGGCGCCTCCGATCGCGGCGACGTAGGCGAGGAACATCACGAGCTGGTCGAACCCGAGCCAGAGCGAGGCAACGGCGAGTAGCTTGCCGTCGCCACCCCCGAGCCAGCCCAGCGCGAATAGAAGCATCCCGGCCAGAAGCATGGCGGAGCCGGCCCCCATGTGACTCAAAACGTCCTGCCAGCCGAGGCCGGCCACGGGGGCCAGCACGAAAAAGGCCACGCACAGACCGATCGTCAGGCGATTGGGTATGGTCATCGTCAACACGTCCGTTGCGGCGGCGAAGGCCATCGCGAACGGAAATACGAAGACGAGCGAATACTCGAACACCTGTTGAGCTCCGCGGCCCCGGCGAGTTGAGCATTGACGAAACGCCACCCGGCGCTGAAAGCGCCAGGTGGCAACCGAGCCATTGGCGGCAACCGAATGGCTCGATCGAGCGGTCGCGGCCGGTTACTTCGTCAGGTTGGTATTGACGTTGTTGAACAGGGTGTTCAGGCCCGTCTTCAAGTTGCTCAGGCCAACGATGATGCCGACACCGACGATGGCCGCAATGAGGCCATACTCGATGGCGGTCACACCGGACTCGTCCTTCACAAAGCGGGTGATAACAGTCTTCATGACAACACTCTCCCAGTTCTGGTTCGAACCACACTTTTCGTGTGTGCTCGGTAGAGGATTGGATTCCTCGCTTCCGAACTGAGCGGCACTTTGTGCCAGGACATATTAAATCTAGGTAAAAGTCTCGAATATCATCGTAAATACGTCTAAACGATCTGTTAATCGCGCCGATTAAATTCGATCAAATTACGCCTTTGGCATCAAGTCCCAAGATTACGCGTGGCGACAGAATATAAATCGGCGTTCTGAAGAAGTATTCTAGAGAGCCGTTGGGCCCGGCGGTAATTGACTGCAACGGGAATCGCGGTGCAATGCTTGCAATGACGCCACGGCTCTTTGGAATTAATGTATCGTGCCGCCGTCAGGCGTGGCCGTCTCAGCCGCAAGAGCTCACCAAAGACCTAGCGTAGGCGAGCGACTGCCCAGGCGAAACGCCAAAGCGGGACAAACGCCGGCTCGCGGTGATCAAAGCGTCCATTACTGCGTCCGTCAGTGGGCTTATTTACCGAGGTTCGTCGCGACGTTGCCAAATAGCGTGTTCAGGCCATCGCTCAGAGTCATGAGGCCAACGATAATGCTGAGGCCCACAATTGCAGCAATGAGCCCATACTCAATGGCCGTGACGCCGGAACCGTCCTCCGCGAAGCGGATGAGGAAGGCCTTCATGATTTCAGTCTCCGTCTCCCACGTCCTCCCCACGTTTAAGGCTGCAGTTGCGGAAACTTCCTACAGCACCAACCGCGCTGCCTGTCGGGTTCGGCGCCATTCCTATTAATCAGCGGTAAATATTGTGAATATCACAACAAATGCGGGCTAATATCGGTATTTTCCCTTCCTTCACCATTTCCTGAGGTAATGCCCCCAGAGGCTTCCATCAATGTCCAAGCTCCAACCCAGACGATCGACCAGAGCGACCGCACCCGTCGCGACTCTAACGCTGGCTTGCGTCACTCTGGCTGTTGCCACACTGGGACCGGTCATAGCAACGGGCGAGGCGCATGCGGCCGACCTGATGGTCCGCTACGACCAGTCCCAACTGCTGCGCCTGCCGCGTGCCGCCACCGAGGTGATCATCGGCAACCCATCGATCGCCGACGTGGCGATCCAGGGCGGCAACCTTTTGGTCGTTACCGGCAAGTCGTTCGGCGTGACCAACATCATCGCGCTCGATGCGCAGCGCAACGTGATCCAGGATCAGCGCGTCGTCGTCGATCACGACGACTTGCGCACCTTGAGCCTCTACAAGGGCGCGAAGCGAGAGTCCTATACGTGCACGCCGGACTGTAGGCCGACCATCACCGTGGGCGACGGGTTAGAGTACTTCGATACCATCGCCAAGAGCGCGCAGATCAAGTCCAGTAGTTCGGCAAACAATATCGATCGCAGCAATCAGGCCCCGACCCAATGATGTCCCCGATGCGGCTTGCCGGGGACATTTGCGGGCGCCGCGGATTGTCTTAAAAGTTTAAGGGTTTGTTCACCGAAATTGCTCAATTGCGGCTTGGGCAATGCATAATTCATAGACGTAAAGCTATGTTCACACCGGCAAATAGAGTGAAGCCGGCGTGGCAAGTTGCGTATGCGTATGCCCCCCAAAGTCCTGAAACAACTCCTGAAGCAACCTGGGCCTCCGCGGCGCCTGACGGTGCCGAGTTGGGCTAAGGACGAGCGCGGAGCGACGGCCGTGGAGTTCGCGATCGTCGCGACGCCATTCTTCCTCTTCGTGCTCGGGCTGCTGGGCGTTGGCCTCTACTTCTTCACCATGAGCTCGCTCGAGTACGGCGTCGAAGCCGCGGCCCGGCAGATCCGCACGGGGCAGGCGCAAAAAGGCGCGCTCACCGTCAGCCAGTTCAAGAACCTCGTCTGCAACGCGGCCGGCAGCTACATAAACTGCAACAAGCTGAGCGTCCTCATCCAGTCCGGCGACCAATGGAGCAGTATAGCTCCACAGTCTTGCGTCGACTCCAATAACAACATGGTCGGCTCGACGGGCGCGGCGACCGACCCGGTTTCGACGTATACCGGCGGCGCCAGCGAGGTCGTTCTGGTCACGCTTTGCTACCAGTGGGATCTCGCGCAAACCTTCTCCTTCCTGAAGCTCGGCAAGAATTCCGACGGCAGCGGGTCGGCGATTGTGCAGGCCGCGACGGCGTTTCGCACGGAGCCGAATCCCGATCTCTGCCAGAGTCTCCGCCATGCGTATCAGCGCTCTCCAACGTCATCCGGCACGCGCACGTTCGCCGCGCCGCCTCGCGCGCGACAAGCGCGGCAGCGCAGCCGTCGAGTTCGCGTTCCTGGCGCCGCTGCTGACCTTGATGCTGCTCGGGACCATAGAGCTCGGCCGCGCCATCAACATGGACCGTGTGTTCACGATGGCGACCGAAACGACGGGCGACCTCGTTGCCCGCGAGCCATACCTTGGCACCAGCTCATCCGACGCCAAGACCAACCTCGACGCCATGATGCTGTCGGTCAAGCAGCTGATGCAGCCCTACGATTCCTCATCGCTTGCGCTCGGCATTATTTCGGTCCAGGCCTCGCCTACCAACGCCGCCGACACGCGCGTTGTCTGGTCGTATTCCTACAACGGCAAGACCGTGCCCTCGAAGTGCTCAACCTATGCTCTGCCGTCGGGCATGCTTGCCAAGGGCGGTAGCACGATCGTGGTTGAATCGAGCTTCCTCTTCAAACCGCTTTTCACCAACGTAATTCCTGGACTGTCGGGCAACGTCAACTGGGCGGACAAGTCCTACCATAGCCCGCGCAACAGCTGCGTGGACTACGTCAAGGGCGACAATTGCAGCTCCCTGAGTTGCTGATCGAATTCAATATCCGCCTCGCAGCCCGCGCCGCGTTACGTCGCATTGGCCAAGACGGTTTTCCCCGCGGCAACATTCGCGATGGCTTTGCCACACGTTCGTCCTCGTCCTATTGTCTGACCGTCCGTGGTCAAACGAGCTAGCTTGGGGTGCGCACGCACATGGGCCGACGCTCGATCCATACCGCCGATGAGCTGCGGGAGCTGATCATCCAGGCGGCAACCGATATCGTCGAGCGCGACGGCCTGGCGGGCCTGTCGGCGCGCGAGATAGCCAAGCGCATCGGCTATTCTCCCGGAACTCTCTACAACGTGTTCGAGAACCTCGATGACCTCTTGCTCACAATCGAGGCCCGCCTCCTCGACCAACTGACCGAGCGGCTTGCCCAGACGGACGCATCCGGCACGCCCGCGCAGCGCGTGCGCAGGCTCGCGGAAACTTACGTCGCGTTCACGCAGGAGCGGCCCAAGCTCTGGAACCTGCTGATCGAGCACAGGATGCCGGCCGGGCAGGACGTGCCACTCTGGTACCAGACCAAGCTCGAGGGCCTGCTCGTGCCGCTCGAGCAAGCGCTAGCTCCGCTGCTCGACGGTGCCGATCCCGGTGCCAAGCGGCGCGCGGCCCGCACCCTGTGGGCGAGCGTGCACGGGATGACGTCGCTCTCGACCGCCCAGAAGCTCGCGCCGGTCACGGGCCACGCCAGCGCATCGCTCGTCGACGAGCTCGTCGCCACCTACATCGCCGGGCTCGAGCACCGCCGCAGCGGATGACCGCCTGAACCGCTATCTCGCGGAAAAGCGCCGACGCTCAACCTATCACGGCGCCGGTTGTGCGGGGATTGCTGCCGGCGCGTTCGGGGACGCGGGCAGCGAGCCGGTCGCCGGCGGAGCCTCGACGGGCACGGCCGCGAACCTGCCGCGCTCGATGATGACGTCGTACCATCTGCGGTCGGGGAGCAGACGCTGGTGCAGCCCGGCCCACATGCTGCGCGAGGACATCCCGTCGACGAAGGTCTTCATGGGCGGCACGATGAGCAAGAGTGCCGCACCCGCGGCCAGCATCGCGGTCGACGCAATCTTGTAGCGGTTATCGATGAGCTTCAAGGCCGTGCCGAACGACTTCTTGATGTAGGCACCGAGCACGTCCACGGAATAGATCTCGTCGAGGGTGAGGTGGGTCAGGTAGCCGATAAACATGAAACCGGCCGCGAGCCAGGCCACGCCGTCGGGGCGCCCGAGCACGTAGTAGAAGAAGATGGCGGTCGCAAACGAGCAGACGAGTGCCGCCGTGATCGAGTGCCATACGCCTCGGTGCACCGAGTACTTGTGAAACACCTTCTGCAACCCAAAGAGCACGAACAGCAGCGTGCCGAGCCACATGGCCCACATCTCGAGGATCGACAGGTGCTGCGCGAAGTGGAAAAGCAGCGCGAACGAGAAGAAGATCGCAAGCCCCGCAAAGAGAGCCTTGCTCGGGCGCGAGTCCTTCAAATCGATGTCGGGCAGGACCGAGCCCACGCAGCCCGCAAGCGTCACGGCCACGAGGTTTTCGGGAGCGATGACGTCGGCGGCAAGGGTGAGCGTCGCGAGACTGCCCGAGACGATGGTGCCGACGAGAATGTGGGTGGGGAAGTTGGCCATGATGCGTGCCCTCCAGCGAGCTGAGCGCGCGCCCGCCGTGGAGAGCGGCGCCTCCGCCCGTTTCCCCATCAGAATTCGCGACTTCTGCGGGAGATGGGCGACCGTCGAGAGTGTGGAAAACCCGCCTCGCGCGCTGCCCGCTTCCTGATCCGCCCGCGACCTGATACCCCGACAGCCGATCCGGCGCCGCTGCACCTCGAGAGCCCGATGGCCGAGCAACGTTCCATTCCTTTCACGAAGAGCCAGCACCAGCTCGTGGCCGCCGCCAGCATCGTAGTTGCGCTCGCGGTCATGGGCATAAAGTACGTGGCGTTCCTGATGACTGGGAGCGTCGCGCTCTTCTCGGACGCGCTCGAAAGCATCGTCAACCTCTTGACCGCCATCGCCGCGCTGATCGCGATCCGCGTCGGCGCGCACCCACCCGACCGCGACCACCCCTTCGGCCACCACAAGGCCGAATACTTCTCTGCCGTGCTCGAGGGCACGCTCATCATCGTCGCCGCGCTTCTGATCTTCCGCGAGGCCTGGAACGCGCTCTTGGAGCCGCGCCCGCTGCACGAGCCCGCCATGGGCCTCCTCGTCAACGGGCTCGCCACCGCCGTCAACGGCGCCTGGGCCTGGCTGCTCATGAACCGCGGCCGCGCCTGGAACTCGCCGGCGCTGTCGGGCGACGGCCTGCACCTTTTCTCCGATGTCATCACCTCGGTCGGCGTGATCCTCGGCCTCGTGCTCGCCACGCTGACCGGCTGGTCGATCCTCGATCCCCTGCTCGCCGCCGCGGTGGCGCTCAACATCCTGCGCATGGGCTACAACCTTGCGACCGCATCCATGAGCCAGCTCATGGATGCTGCCGCCTCGCCCGAGATCGAGGCGCGCATCCGCGAGGTCATCAAGTCGAACGCCGACGGCGCCCTGCAAGCCCACGACATGAGGACGCGCACGGCCGGGCCAACGACGTTCATCGAGTTCCACCTCGTGGTGCCGGGTGCCATGACGGTGGAAGCCGCGCACGACATCTGCGACCGGCTGGAAGACGCGATCGAAGCTTCGATCAAGGGCACGCAGGTCGTGATCCACGTGGAGCCGGAGTACAAGGCCAAGGGCAAAGGCGCGGTCGAGGTGTAGGGGCAGCATCGCGGCTGTCATCCCGGAAGCCGACGCGTTAGCGGAGGCTATCCGGGACCCAGGAGTGACTCTGCGCAGCACCTTATTCACTTCAGTGTCTCCGACAATTCTCGTGCTAGGTCCCGGCTCTGCGGTCGCTCCGCTCCCTTGGCCGGGATGACATGTGGAAGCGCCTCGCGGGAGCGACCCCGAGGGTATGAGAAATGGGGAGACGGGGCGCGCACGCACCGCATCTATTCTATTTGCTCGACGCTTGCGCGCCCCGCGAGCGGCCTGTTTTGCCATCCATGCGGAGTCGGAGGACCTTAGTCTCCTACCGGCGGAACCGGGTCCCGCGCATGGAAGAATTCACCGACGCCCTTCGGTCGTTACCCTCGTGACGCCGGCTACTACTCTGCCGCAGCCCACCCCCGAAACTTGAGACGGTCTCGAGCTCGTCCCCATGGTGTGGGGCGGGATGGGGGGAGTGTAGGGGAGCAGAGGAGGGCGGGGAGAAGTTTTGAGCGCGCGCCGCCTAGGCGATCAGACCCTCGCGCCGCAGCGCCACCTGCACGGTCGGCCGCGTCTTTATGTGCTGGCTGAGGGCTTTCAGCGGCTCCGGAATGGCGATCTTGTTCTTCGCCGCCCACAGCAGCATCACGAACAGGTAGAAGTCGGCGACGGTAGCGTTGGCCCCGAACAGGTACGGGCCCTTGAGCTTGGTAGCCACGAAGTCGAGCTTTTTGGCGACGCCATCGGCCGCCTTCTTCTTTTCGGCCTCGCTGGCCTTGGGGTCGAACAGCGGATGAAAGGTTTTGTGGATCTCGGTCGCGATGTAGGCGAGCATCTCCAGCAGCCGGTAGCGCCCGTATTGGCCGGGCGCCATCAGCGCGGGATAGCGGTCGGCGATGAGGGCCAGGATGGCGACGGTCTCGGTCAGCAGCTCGCCGTCGTCGAGCTCGAGCGCCGGCACGTAGCCCTTGGGATTGATGTCGCGGAAGGAGCGGCCATCCTCCAGCTTGTGCCCCTTGAGGTCGACCTTGACGAGGTCGAACTTCATGTCGGCCTCGAGAAGCGCGATGTGGCCGGCGAGGCTGCAGGCGCCGGGGAAGTAATAGAGTTTCATGGGGGCTCCTGTGGGGCGGGCGCTCGAGAGTAGCGCGAAAGCGCGGGGAGCGGTTCACGCCACGCAGCTGCCGCTCAAGCCCAAGCACCTTGGCTGTCTTTAGGATGACTATCGACTCCGGCTTCGCTGATCAGGGCCGTTAAGTCCACGACCTCACCCATTCCCGTTCACCGCTTCGGGTACGCCGTGAAAACGTAGTCCTTTGCCTGCACTATCGTATGGCACGCGAACCCGCACTTGGCGTCGTTCGCCTGCGGCGGCTGGTCGGCTTCAGTGGCGGGCGTAAAGGTGTCGGACGCAGCGTCATAGTTAAACGCGGCCCATCCCCATCCGCCGCTGTCCGCGAACCTCTTGCTATCCCTCTCCATGAAGTCAACGTTTAGCAAGGTGCCCGGCACCGCCGTCGTCGGATCGGGCGCCTCCGCACTCTTTTCCGGCTTCCAATGGATCTTCGCCATCTTGGAGCCGTCGGGAAAAGGCTTGCCGTTGTCGGGAATGCCGGCCCGATAGGCGTCGATCATCGTAGGATTGGCGAGGATCAAAGCGAACGCGTGATCGGTCTTACTGACGGAGACAGACTGCCAGTCCTCGTACCCTTTGAACTCGGAGAACGAGAGCCCACCCGGTACTTGCACAGTGTATTTGTCCTGCGCCGCAAGGACGATGTTGCCCAAAACAGCGAGCAATACGGCAATGATCGCGATAGCCGGGGCGTTTTTGCTGAACAGCCTGCAGACCGTCGAAATGCTCGACATAATTAGTCTCCCCAACGGTGAAATCCTTCCTTGCCGCAGCGACAACAGTCGCCGGTCGCTGAAGTTCCATTGCCCGCCAAAAAGCACCTGAGCGGGCGGCGATCGGGCCCCAGCCGCAAAGCCGCCAAGCTTGTCTGGTGAATGCTGGCTCGCCAGTCCGTCCACCAGCTCCGGTAGCCCCATGTATTGCGTCATCGTCCGCGTCCCACTCGCCGCCCTCCTCGCCACCCTCGCCGCCTCCCTCCTCCTCGCGCTTCCCGCACACGCCGAAAAGCGCGTCGCGCTCGTCGTCGGCAACTCGAACTATAAGGAGGTAGGCCAGCTCGCCAATCCGGTGAACGACGCCAACGCCATAGCCTCGGCGCTGAAAAGCTCCGGCTTCGACGTCATCCTAGGCGTCGACGTCGACAAACGCGGCTTCGACAACAAGGTGCGCGATTTCGCTGGCCTCCTGGAGAGCGCCGACGTCGCCATCTTCTTTTATGCCGGGCACGGGCTGCAGGTGGCGGGGCGCAACTACCTCATTCCCGTCGACGCCCACCTGCAGGGCGAGCGCGATCTCGATTTCGACGCCGAGAACCTCGACTTCATTTTAAAGCAGATGGAGCTCGGGCGCGCGGACAAGACCAACATCGTGTTCCTCGACGCCTGCCGCGACAACCCGTTCTCGCAAAATCTCGCCCGCTCCATGGGCACGCGCTCGACGAGCATCGGCAAGGGGCTGGCGCAGGTCGACACCGGGGTCGGCACCTTCATCGCCTATTCGACGCAGCCCGGGAATGTGGCGCTCGACGGCAAGGGCAAGAACTCACCCTTCACCGCGGCGCTGGCAAAGCATGTCAAGGAGCCGGGCCGCGACCTCACCTCGGTCATGATCGAGGTGCGGAAGGACGTGCTCGCGGCGACGGGCGGCAAGCAGGTGCCGTGGGACCACTCGGCGCTGACGGGCGAGTTCTACTTCCAGCCGACGGCGGCGCAGCGCTCGGCCACCCCGGGCGAGGCACTGGCACCGGCGGCTGCGGTCACCGCTCCCCGCAGCCCCGAGGAGACCGGCAACATTGTCGCGCTCGCGCAAGCGCGCGAGCGGCTGCGCCAGCTGGAAGAGGAAAACCAAGCCGATCAACAGAAGATCTTCGACAAGCAGTACGATGAGGGAGGCGCCGAGAGCACGACCTCGCGCAACAATCTCTCCATGGAAATCGGCAAGATCCAGATGCAGATGGTGCGCCGCGGCCAAGAGCAGAAGAAGCTGCGCGAAGAGATCACGGCGCTCGAAGGTAAGCTCGGGCTCCCCGCGCAGGCGGCCGAAGGCACCAAGAAGTAGGCAAGCGCAGGCTTGCCGGGCGCGCCCTATTGCACCGGGCTCGGGAATAAATCGCCCCGCGCCCGAGTCTCCCCTTTCGAACCGCCGGATTTCGGCGTTGCAGAAAGGGCCGAGCATGAGCCACGACACTCACGACGAAGACGGCGTCAGCCGCCGCCATGCGTTCGAATGCATGCTGTGGGCGGGCACCGGCGTGCTCTGGGGGTTGAGCGGCGGCGTGCCTAAGTCGCTCGGCCTGCTCGATGGCGCAGCGGCGGCCACCACCTCGGGATTCACGTTCCTGCAGATCTCCGACAGCCATGTGGGCTTCGACAAGCCCGCCAATCCACACGCGCTCGATACGCTGAAAGAGGCGATCGACCGCGTCAAGGCAATGCCGCAGAAGCCGGCGTTCATGCTCCACACCGGGGACATCACGCATCTGTCGAAGGCGACCGAGTTCGACAACGCGGCCGAGCTCATCGGTAGCGCCGGCGTGGCAGTGCACTACGTGCCGGGCGAGCACGACATCGTCGATGAGGGCACGGGCAAGGCGTACCTCGAACGCTACGGAAAGAACACCAAAGGCTCAGGCTGGTACAGCTTCGATGACCACGGCGTGCACTTCATCGGGCTTGTCAACGTCGCCAATTTGAAAGCCGGCGGCTTGGGATCTCTCGGCCCCGATCAGCTCGAGTGGTTGGAGGACGACGTCAAGGATTTAAGCGCCTCGACTCCGATCGTGGTCTTCGCCCACATCCCGCTCTGGTCCGTCTATCCGAGCTGGGGTTGGGGCACGGACGATGCCGCGGTCGCGCTCGGCTACTTGAAGCGTTTCGGTTCCGTTACCGTGCTCAACGGGCACATCCATCAGCTCATGCAGAAGGTGGAAGGCAACGTCACCTTCCACACCGCGCGCTCGACCGCGTTTCCGCAGCCGGCGCCCGGCACGGCCCCCTCTCCGGGCCCGATGCTGGTGCCGGCCGAGAAGCTGCGCAGCCTGCTCGGCATCCGCAGCGTCACCTATCGGCAGGGGGAGGAGGCGCTGGCCATCACCGATACGGCCTTGGCCGACCGATGAGCGCGCTCAGGCTTGCCGCGCTAGGGGCTCTTCTCGTGCTCGGCAGCGGCGCCCGCGCTGAGGAAACAGTGATCGAGATCGCAAATTTTACCTTTAATCCGCCCGAGGTCACGGTGAAGCCGGGCACAACCGTAACCTGGAAGAACGCCGACGACATTCCGCACTTGGTCGTGGAGGATAACAGCAAGTTTCGCTCCAAGCCTCTCGATACGGGCGAGACGTTCTCGATGACGTTCGCAGATGCGGGCGAGATCGGGTATTTTTGCGGATTGCACCCGCACATGAAGGGCAAGATCATCGTCAAGCCGTAACCGGCCGCAGCGCCGGCATTGCGTGGACGCGAGGTGGAATGGACGAACGCCAGCGGTTCGGTGAAGTGGTCCTGCCGCACCTAGACGATGCGCTGTCGCTTGCGCGGTGGCTCACGGGCAGCGTGACCGACGCCGAGGACGTCGTACAGGAAGCCTGCATCCGTGCCTACCGCGCCATCGCCACCGCGAAGAGCAATCCCCGGGCCTGGCTTTTGGCAATCGTGCGCAACACCGCTTTCACCTGGCTCGCCAAGAACCGTCCGAAGTCCCTCGTGGTGTCGGACGATGAAGCATTGTTCGAAAAGGCCGGCTTGGAAATGATCGATTGTTCTCGCGAGGCGACGCCCGAAGCCGTGCTCATCGCCAAGGCCGACGTCGAGCAGCTCCACCGGGCGATTGCCGCGCTGCCGCTCGCTTATCGCGAAGCCCTGGTGCTGCGGGAGATCGAGGGGCTCAGCTATCAAGAAATCTCCAGTGTGATGTCGATCCCCATCGGGACCGTCATGTCACGGCTCGCCCGCGCGCGAAACCTCCTCGTTCAGCGCATCGGCATGGCGGCCAAGGGAAAGGCAGGGGCCGCATGAACAAGCCTCCGTCATGGACCTCGCGCGAGGAATCCCTACTTCTGCTCAACGCCTATCTCGACAACGAGCTCGATGCGGCTTCCGTGCTGGACGTCGAGCGGCGCATCGCCGCGGATGCGACGCTGAAAGCCGAGCTTGCCCGTCTCGTCGAGCTGCGCAACGCCTTGTCCTCGCACGTGGGCAAGGAGCGCGCCTCCGACGCATTGCGCCGGCGAGTCGCGGCCATTGCCGACACGCCCACGCTCGGCGCCACGCCGGCGCCACGCGCGCGGCCGCGCCACTTCGACTGGCGGCAGCTGGCAGCCGCGGCAGCGCTTGCCGCTGTTCTCGCGAGCGCCGGCACCTACGTCGGCCTGCAGCAGACGGCCTCCACGAATGAAATCGCCGAGATGGTCGCCGGTCACCAGCGCGCTTTGCTGGCAACGGCACCCTTCGATGTGGCCTCGAGCGACCGCCACACGGTGAAACCCTGGTTCGACGGCAAGCTCGCGGTGTCGCCGCAGGTCGTCGACCTGGCGGACGCAGGGTTTCCCCTCGTCGGAGGGCGCGTCGATGTCGTCGACGGAAGGGCGGTGCCGACGGTCGTGTACCGGCGGCGGCAGCACGTGATCAGCTTGATCGCGATCCCGCAGCCCGGGAGCAAAGATGGCGGAGAACCGCTCGCGCGCGCAACCCGCGACGGCTATTCGCTTCTCAGCTGGCCAGGGCACGATTTCAAATACGCGGCCGTCTCGGACCTGGCGGAGAACGAGCTCAAGGAGTTTGCGGCGCGCTGGCGCAGCGGTGCGATGGCGAACTGACGAGGCGGCCGGAATCGCTACCTGTTCCACGCGGAACAGCGCCGCCCTCGCCGACGCCCTATGCCCACGCTCCCGGCATCCTTCCGCCGGCAAGGTGAGGCGAGCGTCATGCGTATCACGATCGATGAGCAGGCCCGGCTCGTGCACGTCCTCAAGGGCACTGCACTGCTGACGCTCGCCTTGCCGCACGCCAAGACGCGCGAGGCGCTCGAGGCGGCGGCCTGGGGGCTCGAGGTGGCACTCGCGAATGCCAGCGTCATCGTCGTCAACGGCAAGCCGGTTACTCTGCGCGAGCCGGCAAAACTGCACCCGGTGCGCTGACCGCACCTCCGCTAGCTTGACCCCCGGCACCACCTGACGATCGACGGACGGCCTCGGGCCGTGGAGCGTCACCGCCACTCTTTGTTAACCGCGGATGACTAAAGCTTTAATCGAGTAGTCGCCGGTTTCCGCGTTGCGAGTTCTCACGCATGTCGTTCGAAAGCGTCGGGCTGGTCTTCGATCAGGTCCTCGACATCTACATCCACCAGATCCCGATGATGATCGGGCTCGCCCTGCTGTTCACAGGGCTGGCGCTGTGGAAGAGCCAGCATGCGAGCCCCGGCAAGGTCTGGTGGCACAACCCCGGGCTCGGCACCGACATCACCTACTCGCTCGTGCATGGCGTCGTCGGACCCTACTTCAATCGCCCCGCCATCATCTTCGTCTATGCGCTGCTCGCCTCCACCGTGATGACGGAGGCGGAGGTCGTCGACTTCTTCCAGCACGGAGCGGGGCCCTTGAAGGTGCTGCCCTTCTGGGGGCAGGTCGTCGTCTACGTCGTCGTCGCCGATTTCCTGTTCTACTGGGCGCACCGCTTGTTCCACGGGCGCTCGCTGTGGCGCTTCCATGCGATCCACCACTCGGCGACCGAGGTCGACTGGACCACGGAATACCGCTTCCACCCGGTCAACATGATGCTGCAGCCGGCGCCCGTCGCCGTGCTCATGCTGACGCTCGGGATCTCGCCCGAGGTGCTGGCGTTTCTAATCCCCTTCGACGTGCTCACCGGCGCCTGGGTGCATTCCAACCTCAACTGGACGCTGGGGCCGCTAAAGTATGTGATCGCGACGCCGGTGTTCCATCGCTGGCACCACACCTCGCCGCAGGAAGGGGGCGAGTCGAATTTCGCGCCCACGTTCGCGCTGTGGGATTGGCTGTTTGGCACTTTCTATATGCCGGAGGGGCGCTACCCCGAGACCTTCGGCGTCGACGACCCGACCTTCCCGACCGAGGGCTACCTTGCCCAGCTCATTCATCCGTTCAAGCCGAAGGAGCCGGCCGGCGTCGCGGCCGAGCAGGCAAAGTAGCAACGGGCCCTTGAGGCGTAAGCCATGCAGACGTCTTCCTTGCACGCGCAGATGCCGCGCAAGAAGTTCCTCATCGGCGCCGCGGCGGTGTTGCTCGCCTGCGCGCTGCTGCCCGGCCGGCTGTCGGCGAACTTGCCCGCAGACATCGAGATGAAGGACATGACCTGGGTCGAGGTGCGCTCAGCCCTCGACGCCGGCTACACCACCGTCATCGTCCCGACGGGCGGCATCGAGCAGAACGGCCCGCACATGATCCTCGGCAAGCACGACTACATCGTCGCCGAGGCCGCGCGTCGCATCGCCAAGGACGTCGGGCACACGCTAGTCGCGCCCGTCGTCTCTTACGTGCCGGAAGGCGAATACGCTCCCCCGACCGGCCACATGCGCTTCCCCGGCACGATGGGCGTGCCGGAGCCCGTGTTCGCCGGCGTGCTCGAGGGCATCGCGCGCAGCCTCAAGGCCGGCGGCTTCAAGCTCATCTGCTTCATCGGCGACCACGGCCAGAGCCAGCCCGTGCAGGCCGAGGTGGCAAAACGCCTCTCGGCCGAGTGGGCCAAGGACGGCGTGCGCGTGGTCCAGGTCGACGCCTACTACGACGACAAGGCGCAGGTCGATCGCCTCATCGCGCAAGGCCGCTCGCGCGCAGAGGTGGGACAGCACGCGAGCGTCATCGACACCTCCGAGCTGATGTCGGTCGACCCCAAGGGCGTGGACTTGAGCCGCTACCGCGCGGCGTTCGAGGACACGGGCGTCTCGGGCGACCCGACGACGGCGAGCCCCGCGCTCGGCTCGAGCCTCCTGCAGATGCGCATCGCCGCGGCGGAAAACGAGATCCGCCAGCTGCTGGCGACACACTGAGCGCACGAACCCGACGCTTGAGCCGTCAGTGCGAGGGCGCCCGACCGTTCACGTGTCCGTTGCGGTGAAAATCGACGTCGTTCTCGATATTGCTCGTGGCTTGGCGCCAGTCGCCCGGTGCTATGCGCTGCTGGAACCCGCTGGCGCGGCGAAGAGGAGCAAGCTCGTCGGGCGCCGGCGGAGCGCCGAGCGGCGGCCGGAACATGCCAATGCCACCGGCGAGCCCCTGCAGCTCGCCGAGAATCTCCTCGCGGCGTACCTCGTGCTCGCTGGCGATGGAGCGCACGTCGCGCAGGAGCTGCTGGTCGAGCCGGCTCAAGGCGTCGCCCAGCGCCTGCACGAGCGCCTGCTCGTCGCCGGCGATCTCGCTGAGACGGACGCGCATTTCCTCGATGTGCTGCAAGAGCTTCGTCATCCTTCTCCCCCAGTTCAAAGGTTGCACGAATCACTTCGGTCATGACGCCATCGGTTTCGGGGCGAAATGCGGCGGGATGCGAAAAAATGCAGTCGCGCCGGTCACTTGCATCGACAAGGGCATACTTGAGCAATAGTGCGGGGAACACTTTCCGCATTGCTTGCGCGAGGAGCGACCGGCAATCTGCGCGCCAGAAGTGAGGGATCGCGTGACACGTGCCGATACTGCCGCCGAAGCACCGCCGAAGGCAGCCCTGCGCTGGCCGCGACTCATCTTGCTCGTCGCCGCGGCGATCGAGTTCCTGACCGGGCTTTCCGATCTCCCGATCCTGTTCGGCAACCTGTCGGAGGTGCCCGGGCCCGGCATCGGAGGCGCCATCATCGTCGCCAAGATTGCGCTGACACCGCTCATTGCGTTCGCCGCACTCTTCTTCACGATCCGCGGGCGCATGCTCTACGCGATCCTGGCCATGGCGGCGGACGTGCTGCTGATGTGGGTGAGCTTCCTGCCCTCGGTCGCCATCAACGGGCTGGAGATGGCCGGCATGGCGGCCGTGGCCACGACCTACTTGATCTTCCTGGTGCCGCTGCTGGCGTTGGCGGGAATCGTGCTGGCGCTGCGCGGACGTCTGGCGCCGGCGATCGCGCTCGTGGTGTTGCCGACGTTCCTCGGCGTGGCCGCGACGATCGCCTTCGCGATCGGCGTCGCCATCTACGGCTTCTAGGCTAGCGCAGCGCGGGTCTGCTCTTTAAGGCCGCGTACTCGGCGCCGGCCAGATCGGCGACGAAGCCGTCAGCCTGGGCACGGCTCCGACGGCACGCGTGCGGACCGATCAGCGGAAATCCGATGCGAACAGATCGTAGGATCCCTTGCGCCGACGCTCGTACACTTTGCGAGCGGTCCTCAGAATACGCTCGCGGTTTTGATCAAAGCTCTCGAGCAAGGACGCTTCGCTGGAGGGCGCTCCCGCGAGGTCAATCAAGGCACTCTCATCAAGGAAGAACGAGACCTCCATGGCACCATCGCTCCCCCAGAAGCGAATGCAGTGCCTCGTCGCATCATAGCTGCGACTGGCATTAGGGAAATCTAGCATCGCTATCTTCCATTCCTCGTGCGACCACGCTGCTTCCCATAGACCCCTATAGCACAGTTGTCTGCGCCTCGCGATCTTCAGCGGCCGCAAACAGCGGTCAGGCGGCGTCGCGCGGCCGGTAAGTGAAGACGCGCGCCCGGCTGGGCGTGCTGGCGCGGCGTACGTGGAGTTCGCAGTACGGATGGCCGTCCTGCTTGCGCTTGCCGCAGAAATGGAAGCCAGCGGCCTGCGGGTCGCCAATAGGCCAGCGGCAATCGTCAGGGAGCAGGGTTGTCATCGTCTTGCGCTGAGCGATCGGAATGATCGGGTCGTCCTGCGTCGTCGGTAGTGGCGGGTTCTTGATTGGGTTCATGGGGCTCATAGATCTCCGCGTTTTTGCCGGCCCTGTGATCGGGGGGGCGAATGTCGAGATGACGCTTGCCAGCGCCGCCGCGGGGGCCTTGACCGGCCGAGGCGAAGAAGGGAACTCGGGTCTCAGCAACAAAGACCCCGCGATCAAGCACAGCTAGCGCGGGGTCTTCAGCGATCGCTCTGCCAGTACATCCGTGGTCAAAGCAATGCGCACTTAACGAGTGCTTCCAGAGTCGCGCCAGAATGCGCGGCTCCAATTAATCGAATTTTGGGAGAGGTCATCAATCGGAAGCTATACGCCCCAGGCCAAGCATCTGGCCGAAACTCGATTGCCTTAATGTAGTGCCCCTCGGCTCATTGTGCAAGTCCTTCGAAGCTGTGCGCGGGGCATGACTTGCTTGATGCCCCTTCGTCGCAAGTGTCGGGGCGAGCAGAACCACGTCGTGCAGGTCGTGCGCGACCTCTCGGTCGGCGTCTTACTCGACAATGGTTCGATTTAAGCGCACGGTTTATTCATCACCGGCCCGATGATTCCCAGGCGCTAGTGGCTGAGAGACAAAACGCGTGCTCCCGCCTGTACCGAGGAGAGAGCGATGTCTCCATTCCCCCAAACTCCTGAGGGCTTCAGTCCCGAAATGCTGGATGTGCTCGACCGCGCATTTTCAGCCATCTGGCACGAGCAGCAGGCAAGCAGAAACATAGCTGCAGCGGGCAACGACCAGCAGACGACACGCTTAGTGAGCGCGAAATCGATCATCGAGCAGGCCGTCGCCGGCGTGCGTGAGCCCGAACGTCTTGAGCTTGAACGTCTTGAGAGAGACGCGCTTCACGCCGCCAAGCAATCGAGAACGCGCGCACGCGCACGCCCCGTTCTGCACCTGCCCGCCTGAACTCATCAGATAGCGCAACAAGAGCAGTAGCCCCACCAGCCCGCCTGCGACGTTTTGCGTTTTTTGATCCAACGATGGGCCGGGTTTGGGTCAGCCGCGACCCGCACCCAGTCGTCGATACTTGTCCGCTTAACGAGGAGCGGCGGGGGATAACCCCTACCCCCGCTCGGCCCGCAGTCATGCGCGTCGGCGTGGGCGGCGTGGGCCGCGGCGCAGCTTGCAAAGCTGCGCGCAATTTATATCGTATTCGCAATCTCCTTGTGTGGCCACGGCCGGTGACTTGGGCAATTCTTCGGCTATCAGCGGCGAGCGCGAAGAATCGCGTAGGCGGGCTCTTGGCGGACGAGGCTGAGAAACCCCACATTCGAATCTGCGAGTTGAGAGATGAGGCAGCGATGATCAACCTCACCGTGAATGGGAGCAAGGTCTCCGTTGCGGCGCCCGACGATATGCCGTTGCTATGGGTACTCCGCGACATCCTCAGCATGACGGGCACCAAGTTCGGGTGTGGCATCGCCCAGTGCGGTGCCTGCACGGTGCACGTCGATGGCGAGCCCAGACGCTCGTGCGTCGCCCCCATAAAGACCCTCGACGGTAGCTCGGTGACGACGATCGAGGCGGTGGGACAGTCGCCGGAAGGCAAGGCCATCCAGGCTGCGTGGCTCGAACTCGAGGTCGTGCAGTGCGGCTACTGCCAGTCCGGGCAGATCATGACGGCCACCGCGCTGCTCGCCGGCAATCCCAACCCCAGCGACACCGATATCGATCAGGCGATGACGGGGAACATTTGCCGCTGCGGAACCTACGTGCGCATCCGCGAAGCGATCAAGCATGCTGCCAAGTCCATCGGCGGACAGTGAGGCCAACCATGCCGAGCATCAGCGGATATCACGAGCGCAACGTTTCCCGGCGGTTCGTCCTCAAAGCCGGCGCGGCCATCGGCGGCGGGCTGATGATCGGCTGGGTGCCGGCGGGATGTTCGGCGGATGCGCCGGCCGAAGCGCAGCCCCTTCCCCCCGACGCCTACGTACACATCGATCGGCAGGGCAAGGTGACCATCGTCTCTCCCATGGCCGAGATGGGGCAGGGTGTCTACACGGCGCTGCCCATGCTGGTGGCCGAAGAGCTCGACGTCGATATGAGCAACGTCAGCGTGGAGCATTCGCCGCCGAACGACAAGCTCTACGGCAACGCCTTTCTCGGCGGCGTGCAGACCACGGGCAATTCGTCGTCGATCCGCGGCTTCTACGTGCCGCTGCGCAAGGTCGGCGCGGCCGCGCGGGCGATGCTGGTCGCGGCAGCGGCGAACAAATTGGGCGTCGACGCGGGCGCGTTGACGACGGAAGCTGGCTATGTCGTCGACGCGGCGGGCGGCAAGCGCATCGCGTACGGCGAGCTGGCCGATGACGCGGCGAAGCTGCCGGTCCCAACCAAGGTCAAGCTCAAGGACCCGAGCACGTTCCGCATCATCGGCACCCCGGCCAAGCGCCTCGACGTCGCCGGCAAGGTCGACGGCACGGCGGTCTACGGCATCGACGTGAAATTACCGGGCATGAAGATTGCGACCGTTGCGGCCTCCCCAGTGTTCGGCGGCACGCTCGCCTCGTTCGACGACGCGGCGGCGCTGAAAGTTCCCGGGGTGCATCAGGTGGTAAAGCTCGACAACGCCGTTGCCGTGATCGCCGACCATTACTGGGCCGCAAAGCAAGGCCTCGAGGCCGGTGCGGCCACGTTCAACAACGGGCCGCACGCCGCGCTCACTACAGCCGACGTGGTGGCGGCGCTGGCCAAGGCCGCAGAAACGCCGGGCGTCGTCGCCAAGAACGAGGGCGACGTAACGGCGGCGCTGGCAGGCGCCGCGACCAAGGTCGAAGCGACCTACGAGGCGCCCTTCCTCGCCCACGCGACCATGGAGCCGATCAACTGCACGGCGCAGGTGACGCCCGAGGGCTGCGACATTTGGGTCGGCACGCAGATCCCCTCCGTCGCGCAGAAGGCCGTTGCGCTAACGCTGGGCCTCAAGCCGGAGCAGGTGCGCATCCATAATCACCTCCTGGGCGGCGGCTTCGGCCGGCGGCTCGAGTTCGACTTCATCGTCCAGGCGGCGCTGATCGCCAAGCAGTCGAAGGACCCGGTGAAGGTCGTGTGGAGCCGCGAGGAGGACATCCAGCACGACATGTACCGGCCGTATTATTACGACCGCTTCTCAGCGGGCCTCGACGCGCAGGGCACGCCCATCGCCTGGAGCCATCGCATCGTCGGCTCCTCGATCATGGCGCGGTTCTTCCCGCCCGCGTTCAAGAACGGCATCGACCCCGATGCCGTGGATGGCGCCATCGACATGCCGTATGCCATTCCCAACAAGCGCGTCGAATACGTGCGCGAGGAGCCTCCGGGCATTCCGACCGCGTTCTGGCGCGGCGTCGGTCCCACCCACAACGTCTATGTGATCGAGAGCTTCGTCGACGAACTGGCGGCGATCGCGAAAAAGGACCCCGTGGAGTACCGCCGGGCGATGCTCGGCAACAACCCGCGCGCGCTTCACGTCTTGAACCGCGCGGCCGACATTGCCGGCTGGGGCAAGCCGCTCGGCGACAGGCGCGGCCGCGGCGTCTGCGTTCATAACACGTTCGGCAGCTACATGGCGCAGGTCGCCGAGGTCACGGTCGCGCAATCCGGCGAAGTGCACGTCGATCGCGTCGTGGTCGTCGTCGACACCGGCGTCGCCATCAATCCCGATACGATCGTGGCGCAGATGCAGAGCGGCATCATCTTCGGTATCACCGCCGCGCTGTGGGGCGAGATCACCCTCAAGAACGGCCGCGTCGAGCAGTCGAACTTCGACAATTACCGGATACTGCGCCTTAATGAGGCGCCGGTCATCGACGTCGAGGTGGTCAAGAGCAGCGCGGATCCCGGCGGCATCGGCGAGCCCGGCACGTCGGCGCTGGCACCCGCAGTGCTCAATGCGGTCTTTGCGGCGACGGGAGTGCGTCTGCGCAAGCTGCCGATCAAGCCAGAGCTCTTGAAGTCCACCTGAGCACGCCGCGTGGCGGAGCCGTTCAAGCCAGCACAATCCCCAGAACAATCCCCAGCACAATCGAATGTGTACGCTTTGCTCGCCAGCGAGTGTAGATAGCATGAGCCGCTGCGCGTGAGATGGCCGCGCGGGAAACGCTGGAGTGTCAGAATGAACGCTTTGCTTGATAGTCCCACAAAGGCGGCAGCTCTGGGCCTTGTCCTTGCGAGCTTCGCGCTGGTGGCGTGGCTGTTGCTAGGACCGGTAGATCCACGGGGACTCATCTCGGTTGTCTTGCGCTTCGTCCATGTCCTCTCCGCGATGAGCTGGGTTGGCCTCATCGTTTTTGTGAATTTCATTCAGCTTCGTGTCCTGCAGGAAGCGGACGACGCCTCCCGAAGCGCCATGTCCACGTGGATTGTGCCACGCGTTGCAACGGTACTTCGGCACGCCTCGCACCTGACCGTGCTATCGGGCGCGTTGCTCCTGGTGGCCACGGGGTATGTGCTCGGGGGATGGGTGTTCTCGTCTGCCGTCTACATGCCGGAGCCACGCGCGTTCATGCTCGGGCTCGGTGCCCTTGGCGGCGTTCTCATGTGGGGCTCTCTGAACTTTGTGATCTGGCCGAGCTTAAAGGTCGTGCTGGGGCATTCGGCAACCGATGCGCAAACGCAGGCGAGCGCGCGTCAGACCGTAAAACGGTACGCGCGTCTCAATCTCGTCCTTGCGCTGCCTGTGACATTCATCATGGTGGCTGCGGCGCATCTTTCGTGACGCGCGCATGAGCCTGCTTCGGGCCATGAGCGGCCGCGCGCCGCGTGCGTCTTTGCAGGCTACATCAACTAGCTTTATTGCGTTCGCGTTTTGCTACCTTGGCCACTCGCTTCCTAGCATTCGTCGCCTTGCGTTGTTTGGCTTGGATGCGCTTACGGCGCGAGTCCGACATCGTGGGCATGAAAATATCCTCCGTTGGCCTGCGTTGTAGAGCTAGTCATCCTAAACTTCAAAGCCGACATGATAGCTGACAAGGGACGACGCCCCTGGCCCCCCATCAGACCCCTACCCCCGTTCGGCCCACAGGTCGTACTCGTCCGCGTGCGCAACGCGCGCTTTGAGGATGTCGCCCGGCTTCACGTCCGTATCGCCGTTGAGGAAGACTGAGCCGTCGATCTCGGGCGCGTCCCACATCGAGCGGCCAAGCGCGCCGTCGGCATCGACCTCATCCACGATCACGTCGATCTCGCGTCCGACGAGACCAGATAGCCGCGCCGCGCTCACCTCCTGCGCCACCGCCATGAAGCGGTGCCAGCGCTCGTCCTTGACCGCCTCGGGAACCGCGCCGGGGAGCGCGTTGGCCTTGGCACCTTCCACCGGCTCGTAGCGGAAGCACCCCGTCCGCGCGAGCTTCGCCTCGCGCAGCCAGTCGAGCAGCAGGCAGAAATCCTCCTCCGTCTCGCCGGGAAAGCCGACGATGAAGGTCGAGCGGATGGCGATGTCGGGGCACATCTGCCGCCAGCGGGCGAGCCGCTCGAGGGTCTTTTCCTGCGCGGCGGGGCGGCGCATCGCCTTCAAGACCGCCGGCGAGGCGTGCTGGAAGGGGATGTCGAGGTAGGGGAGGATCTTGCCCTCCGCCATCAGCGGGATGACGCCGTCAACGTGCGGATAGGGATAGACGTAATGGAGGCGCACCCAGGCGCCGAGCTCACCCAGCGCCGCGCACAGGTCCTGAAAACGCGCGGGCAGGCTCGCGCCCCTCCACGGGCTCGCGGCGTACTTGAGGTCGAGGCCGTAGGCGCTGGTGTCCTGGCTGATGACGAGCAGCTCCTTTACGCCCGCCTTCACGAGGCGCTCCGCCTCCGTCATCACGTGCGCAGACGGGCGGCTCTGCAAGTCGCCGCGCAGGCTCGGGATGATGCAGAACGAGCAGCGGTTGTTGCAGCCCTCGGAGATCTTCAAGTACGCGTAGTGGCGCGGCGTGAGGCGCAGGCCTTCGGGCGGAACGAGGTCGAGATAAGGATCGTGCAGCGGCGGCACTGCGTCGTGCACGGCGGCGACGACCTGCTCGTACTGATGCGGGCCGGTGACGGCGAGCACCTCGGGGTGCTCGGCGCGGATGCGGGATTCCTCCACGCCCATGCAGCCCGTCACGATGACGCGGCCGTTCTCCGCGATCGCCTCCCCGATCGCGGCGAGGCTCTCGGCCTTGGCGGAATTGAGGAAGCCGCAGGTGTTGACCACGACGACGTCGGCGCCGGCGTAGTCGGGAGCGACCTGATAGCCCTCGGCACGCAACTTCGTCAGGATGCGCTCGCTGTCGACCAGCGCCTTGGGGCAGCCGAGCGAGACAAAGCCGACGGTAGGCGCGGCAGCCCGCCTGGCCGCCAACTTTGAGGCGGCCGCAGTCTTGGACTCTCGGGCCTTAGCTTCTCGGAACTTGGATTTCTGCGCGCTTGTCATGGCGGGCGCTCTAGCACGGCGCGGGCAGCGGCGCGAGCCCGAGACGCAGGAGCCCCATCGCGCCTGCAGAAAGCGAAACAGCCGCGGGTCGATGCCTCGACGCTATGATTGACGTTTGCGCACTTGGCCCCCACAAGGGCGGCCTTCAGCTTCGCTCGTGTCGTCACCTCCTCAAGCCATCGCAAATGCCGCCGCCCCTCCTCCAGCTCAGCGATGTCGCGCTCACGTTCGGCTCAACGCCGCTGCTCGACGGCGTCGAGCTTTCCGTTTCCGCGGCCGAGCGCGTGTGCCTTGTCGGGCGCAACGGCTCGGGCAAGTCGACGCTTATGGGGATCGCGGCGGGCCTGATCGAGCCCGACCGTGGCCGCCGCTTCGTGCAGCCGGGTGCGAGCGTCCGCTACCTGGCGCAGGAGCCGGATCTTTCCGCATATGCCACCACGCTCGCGTACGTCGAAGCGGGTCTCGGGCCAAGCGACGATCCGCACCAGGCGCGCTATCTCCTGCAGCAGCTCGGCCTCACCGGCGAGGAGAACCCCGCGCGGCTGTCTGGCGGCGAAGCCCGCCGCGCCGCGCTCGCGCACGTGCTGGCGCCGGCGCCCGACATCCTGCTGCTGGATGAACCGACCAACCACCTCGACCTGCCGGCAATCGAATGGCTCGAAGCAACGCTCGCCAGCATGCGCGGCGCACTCGTGCTCATCAGCCACGACCGCCGCTTCCTGGAGAACCTCACGCGCACCACCGTCTGGCTCGATCGCGGCAAGGCACGCCGCATCGAGCTCGGCTTTTCCGCGTTCGAGGCCTGGCGCGACGAGACGCTCGCCGAGGAGGAGATGCAGCAGCACAAGCTTGACCGCAAAATCGTCGCCGAGGAGCACTGGGTGCGCTACGGCGTCACCGCGCGGCGCAAGCGCAATGTACGGCGCATGGCGGAGCTACGGGCGCTGCGGCAGAAGCGGCGCGAGCACCGCGGCGGCGCGGGCACGGCGACGATCGAGGCCGCGCAAGCGGAGAAATCGGGCGCGCTCGTCATCGACGCCAAAGCGATCTCGAAGTCTTTCGGCACGCGCAAGATCGTCGACAAGTTCTCTTGTCGGGTGATGCGTGGTGACCGCATCGGCATCGTCGGCCCCAACGGCAGCGGCAAGACGACGCTTGTCAATCTGCTCACCGGCCAGCTTACGCCCGACGAAGATGAGGTGCGCCTCGGCGCCCGCATCGAGATGGCGACGCTCGAGCAAAACCGCGACAGCCTCAACCCCGATTGGACGCTGAGCCAGGCGCTGACGGGCGGGCGCGGCGACCATGTCGACGTCGGCGGACGGGCCAAGCACGTCGTCGCCTACATGAAGGATTTCCTGTTCGAGGCCGAGCAGGCGAGGACGCCGCTGCGGGTCCTCTCCGGCGGGGAGCGCGGGCGGCTCATGCTGGCGCGGGCGCTCGCCAAGCCGTCGAACGTGCTGGTGCTCGACGAGCCGACCAACGACCTCGATATGGAGACGCTCGACGTGCTGGAGGAAATGCTCGCCGACTATTCCGGTACCGTGCTGCTGATCAGCCACGATCGCGATTTCCTCGACCGCGTCGTGCACGCCGTCATCGTGCCCTCGGGCGACGGGCGCTGGACCGAGTACGCCGGCGGTTATAGCGAGATGCTGGCGCAGCGCGGCGGTGGCCCGGCGCCGGTCCGTGTGCCCAAAGTGAAGGCGGAGAGCCGAGATCGAGCGGCCTCGCCGCGTGCAGCGGAGCCCGCCAAGCGGCGCTTGAGCTTTCACGAGAAGCATGCGCTCGCAACGCTGCCCGCCGAGATCGCGGCGCTGCAGGAGAGCATCGGCGCGCTGCGGCTGACACTCGACGATCCTGGTCTCTATGCCCGCGACCGCAAGCTGTTCGCCGAGACATCTGCCCGCCTCACCGACGCACAGGCGGAATTGGCTGCCGCCGAGGAAAAATGGCTGCGGCTTGAGATCCTGCGCGAGGAGGTCGAAGGCGGCTGATGCGGGCAATCGCGTTGCACCGGGCGGGCGTCCATTGACGTCGGACCCGCTCCGACACGATACTTCGTGCACCATCCAACGGAGTGGACATGCGACGCTGTCACTTCCTGCTGGCCGTCCTGCTGCTGTGCAGCCCGGCGAACGCCTCCGATGAAGATGATTGCCAGTACTGGCGGCTCGGCAAAGACGAAACCGACCAGGCAAATCGCCGGGGCGCCTGCGATCGGGTCATCGCAGGAAAGAGCTTTGCCTCCGCGCAGCGCGCGGAGGCCTACGCAAAGCGCGCCAATTGGGCCTCAGAGGATCATCGCCCCGCCGACGCTATTGCCGACTTCGACCAGGCGCTCGCTCTTGACCCGAGCCAAGTCGAATGGCGCAAGGATCGGGCCTTTCTGTTGTACTTCGAGGCGCAATACGACCGGGCCATCAAGGATTTCGACGCCGTCCTCGTGGCCAAGCCAGACGACGCTCACGCGATGTTCTTTCGGGGATTGTCGTGGCTGGACAAGAAAGACGAAGCCCGCGGCTTTGCCGATCTCGCGCAGGGGATTGCGCTCAAACCTACCGACTATTGGTATCTCTATCAGCGGGCCACCGAACTCGCGAAACGCGGCAGGACGGACGAGGCCCTTCCCGACCTCGAGAAGGCAATCTCGGTGAAGGGCGACGAGGCCAACCCCTATCTGCTGCGGGCTGACATCTACGACAAGCGCGGAGAAACCGACAAAGCGATCGCGGACTTGACGCGCGCCGCCGAGGTCGATCCCACGTCAATCTCCCCCTACATCAACCGTGCCAACCTGTACGAGAAAATGGGTCAGTTGGATCGCGCGATCGCCGACTACGACAAGCTGATCAGCCTGAAGCCCGGCGACGAGTACTACGTCGAGCGCAAGGCGGCCCTGTCAGAGAAGATGGCGGCGCGCACGGACCGGGCCGCCCCCGCGGCACCCGCGGCCTCGCCGATCGTGGAGCCGCCGCCCGCGCCGGCGGCGAAGGCACCGGAGCCGGAGGCGCAGAAGCCGGCCGAACCCGAGAAGAAGGTCGAGCAGGCGCCACCCGGCAGGCACGAGTGCCGGCGCTACGACGCGATCGCCAACATGACGATCTCCGTTCCCTGCCCGGATTGAGCAGCTCCGGTGGGCGCGACCTCGCGCAGGCTTTCAGCCCGCACCGCCGGCCCTCACAAAATCCATCTGTTGCCGACGAGCACAGGGTCGTCCTCGGACAAAAATTCCGTGAACGCAATGCCGGTGTAAGGGGCAACCGACCACATGACCGTTCCATCGAATGCGCGGTGGGACAAAAGCTCGACCACCACCAGGTCTCCGGGGACGAGGCCGAACGCGTTCTTGAGCTTCATGCCGCTGCGCGAGATGTTGTGAATGATGACGTTCTGAAACCGTCCATGGATGTAGACGACAGCATCCCACCTCGCCTTGTGGCGGGCGAACGATCGCCGCTCCGAAAGATGGGGCTCGGCGGACGGCGGCAGCTGTCTGACGTGAGCTCGCGCCATGTGGCACAATCCGAGGAATGCCAGTGTGTCGTACCTCAAGCCTTTCAGCAGCGCCTAAAATCCGGTTTGACGACGGAGCGCAGAATTTATTCAATTTGATCCCCTAAGAGCCGGCACCGGAACGGATGTGCAGAGCCGGGCGTTCTAGAGCCGACCGCAAGCCAATGGTGACAAGCATGCCAAGACAGTCAGGGGTCGATCAGAAACCCCCGAGGGCGGAGCTCGAGCGGCAGCTCGACAACGCCCTAGAGCAGACATTTCCCGCCAGCGACCCGGTGACAATCGGAGAGCCGACGGGGCTCATCCCGGACCGCCCGGCCAACCGGCAGGCCCCATTGGTCGACGCGGAGCTCGTCAACGAGCTCGCGGCCCACGTGAAGCAGAAGATCGCGCGCGGCGCAAACCCTCCCTCCGCGCCGAAGGAGCCGAAGGAAAAGGTGGGGCGCGCGAGGTCAGGCCGGTAGCGCGTCGAGAGCCCGCATAACGTCGCGGACGGAGCAGCCGGGCTGGCCTCGCCAGCGCGCAACGGCGTTGCGCCGCCCGAGCATCTCGAGAGCCCAGGCAGTGTGGCGCTCGTCGGTCACGGCGGCGGACAGCACGGCTTGTTGACGAGCAGTCAGATCGCGCTGATCTTTGCCGCCGCGGCTCACCAACTTTTGGATCCTCATCGCTTCCTCCCTGAGGAGCAGTCTCCAGGATCCCCTCTCCCAACCGTCAACGAACGTAGCATCGGTCGGTTCCGCCGCAAAATACGCAGTGTCGATATGCATATTCCCGCAACGCATGATCGCGCATCGCCGGGTCGGCGACCGCGGATTTCGATGCGCCTGATCGCATCTCACCAAGCCAATTGCACGAATTGAGCATACGAGCCCACGAATTGCCCATCTTGTCAGTCAGGTACATGGTCGAGCGGGTACTTCACTTCAGCTCGACGGGGGTCGGCAATGCGATTCAAATACGAAGCTCCAAGCTTTCTTCATAAAGCGGCGATCAGTTTCAAGGCTCCGCACCGGTGGCGTTCGGGTACGCGCCCGTGGGTTTTCGACAACTTGAGCGGCATCCGCTTCCAACTCTCTCAGGACGAGGAGACGGTCATCCGGAAGCTTGCGGCCGCCATGGCCAAGAGACAGCCGGGCGCGAGCTTGGACGCGGCCTTCGACTACGTCGCCAGCGTGATCGCGAGAAAGCGGCTCGGGTATACGTTCGACTGGCGCCGCTTGTCCGCTTGGACCGCGGCCGACTGGGATACCTGGCTCAGCGCGACGGAGATCAAGGCAGCCGAGCCGCGTGTCTAAACAAGGGTCTCGCTAGCGACGACCTGCACTACGGGCGCCGGGTGAGCCCGGCGCCACCTCCTGGTTAGTGCTGCGGAGGCTGCACTTTCGCTGTGGCGGGGAACCTGAGACGCTACCGATGCCACAATTCGACCGGTGCCAATCGCACGTCGAGACAAAGCACGTTCGTTCCCTCGCAGCGCACGTCGATGTGCGCTTCCTCGCAGCGCTTTATGAACGCTTCGGAAAACTTCTTGGGCGGCAATGGTGACAGTTGTTGGGCGTCACACCATTCGAGGAACCGCGAGTAGAGCATGCGCAGCTCCACGGTTTCGCCGCCCGCTGGCCGCATGCAGTCCTGCACGAAGATTGCCAAGTCGCCGCTGCCGGCGGGCTCGCGTTTGGTTGTGACAACCGGGACCGTGCGGATGGCTTCGTGGATAACTTCGGTCTTGCTCGGCCGTGCGCCAAGCAGCACCCATCCGACAAGAAAGAAGGCAATCAAGAGTCCGATCGCGGCGACCTTGGTGACGTACGGCCGTGCGACGGAACCGGCTTCGGGCGCCCTGAAGATTTGCTCGACCACCGCCGGCTGAGGTTGCACCCGCACCGCAGGAGCAGCATTGAGCCGCGCCTGGATGCCGGCGGCTTCTGCGTCGAGCGTCTCGGCGCGCTCAGCGGCGGCCCGGTCCTTGAGTACAACCGCGAACGCATCGCGCTTGGCCGCTACCGCGGCCGCGAACTCTTGGCAATGAGCGCCCCGTCCGCCGCACTCTTCAATACGCTTGGTTTCAGCAGCCAGCATGGCCTCGCGCGCTTCGGCAACGGCAGCCTTGCTCGTGGGATTGAATTGCAGGGCTGCGCGCTCAGCCGTCACCCGCGCGAGAGCCGCTTCGTCATTGCGGCGAGCCTCGGCCACGTGGACGCGCTCGGCGTGGCTTGCGATGGCGCCAAGCGAGTTGCCGAGAGTTGCGAGGAGCGCGGCGGCTGCGAGCGCGCTGGCGAGCGCACCCCAAAGTTTCGCGAATCTGAGAGACGATAGGGCAAGACGCAGCGCGACGGCGGGTCCGGCGATGCCTGCCATCGCAGTGGCAGCAACGAAAAGCGCGCTGAGCGCGCCATCCATAGGCGTGGCGGCGGTAATATAACCATTATGGGCAAGAAGCCCGACCACGATGGCGCCCGCGGCAAGTCCAAGGGCTCCCAGGGCGTTTCGGATCGATTTCCGCGTCACCATGAATTCTCTATGTGCCAGATCGCGGTTCACTGGATTTCAGCATTTTCGCGCGCCAGAAAGGATCGTATTGGTGTGCCCCGGACGCGTTGTGAGGCGGGCAATCTGGCGGAGGGGGTGGGATTCGAACCCACGAGACGGTTTCCCGCCCACACGCTTTCCAAGCGTGCGCCTTCAGCCACTCGGCCACCCCTCCGTGCGCGATTGCGCGAAAGCGGCGCACTATAGCCGCCGCCCGGCTCCGCGCAACCGGCCCACCCGCTCAACGGCGGCCCTTGGGCGGGGCCCGCAGGGTGCCCGACAGACGGCTCCCCGGGGGTGCAGCGACCGCTTGCAGGCTCACGGGTTGCTGATGCAGCCCCGAGACACATATTTAAGAAAGCCTGTGCTATTTTGGGACAGTCGGTCTAAACGTTCGAGGAAGCCCTACCCGTCCGGCCGGACGGACTGGGAGATGGGATTTGCGCGCCGGGTGTGGCCCGGATTGCTGGTCAAGCGTAGTCCGACGGCGCGATAGTATGGCTTGAGTCCAAGCGCTTATCCGCATTGGGAGGTATCAGGTGAGCTGGTTCAGGGAAATGGCCGCGGTCGCGGCTGCAAGCGCGGCCGCAGTGCTGATGATCGGCGTTCCTGCCGTCGCCGGCAGCCCCTTCTCCTCGCTCGTTGGCACGTGGAGCGGCAGCGGAACCGCGCGCCTGGAAGGCGGTAAGAGCGAGCGGCTATCGTGCAAGGGCTACTACTCGGGGTCCGGCGCCAACGTGCTGCGGCTCAACATCATCTGCGCCAATCCCTCGACCAAAGTGGAGCTACGCTCCACGCTCAACTACGCCGGCGGCCACGTGTCGGGCACTTGGGAGGAGCGCAACTACAACCAGACGGGCACGATCTCGGGCACGGCCTCCGACGAGAAGCTCGGTCTCTCCATCACCGGCACGGGGCTGACGGGCTACCTGTCGGTTTCGATCGGGGGATCGAACCAGTCGGTTTCGCTCTCGACCAAGGGATCCACCTTGAAGGGCGTGAACATCACCTTCTCGCGCGCCGGCTAACGGGGCCGTTGCACTCCGACGGCGCGGCGCCGACTTGAGCGTACCCATGCGTCAACCCATCGGTGCAGGCACCCCGTGCCAAGCGGAGCCTGCCCAATTTGGCCGGAGATACTTTATGAGCCGCACTCACCTGATCCTCGCCGGTCCGCTCGCCGCGGCCGCGCTTTCCATGACCGTCGGGGCGGCCGCCGCAGGCCACGACGACGTCGGCCCGGTTCAGGGCTACGTCGTCGCCTACAGCCATGACGGCAACGGCTCGATCAAGGCACCGTGGCGCGACACCGCGCGGGGGCGCCAGGTACGCCTCCCGCACGGCACCTGGGTCTACTGCCGCACGAGCTGTTCGGAGACGCTGCGGGTGCAGACGATCGACATCTGGGCCAACATCAACAGCGCCTCACCTATCGGCGCCGGCACCATCCAGAACGAGTGCGGCGTGTTCGGCTGCCTGCACTGGGAGTGGAGCTTCTAAAGAGCTCTGCCGCTTCGGCCTTAGGCGTCGTCGTCCCCGGCGATGAATGGATTTGAGCGCCGCTCGCGGCCGAAGGTGCTTGCCGGTCCGTGCCCGCAAATGAACGCGAAGTCGTCGCCGAGCGGCAAAAGCTTGGTGCGGATCGCGTTCAGAAGCGAGGCGTGATTGCCATAGGGCAGGTCGGTGCGGCCGACGGAGCCCTGGAACAGCACGTCGCCGACGAGCGCGAACTTCTGCGGCCGGTTGACCAGCACCACCGATCCCGGCGAATGCCCGGGGCAATGGAAGACCTCGAACGTGTGTCCCGCCACCGTCACCGTGTCGCCTTCGGCGAGCCAGCGGTCAGGCGTTACCGGGCGCGCCTCCATGCCGTAGGAGCGCCCCTGCTCCTTCAGCGCGTCGAGCAGCGGCCGCTCGTCCGCGTGCGGCCCTTCGATGGGGACGCCCAACCGCTCGCGCAGCTCCGCCGCTCCGCCCGCATGATCGATGTGGCCGTGGGTGAGCAGGATCTTTTCCGGCTTCATGCCGACCTCGGCGATGGCGCGCTCGATGAGATCGAGATCGCCGCCCGGATCGACGACGGCGCCCTGCATGGTTGCAGGGTCCCAGATCAGCGTGCAGTTCTGCTGGAAGGGGGTGACGGGGACGATCGCGGCGTTGAGCGTCGGCTCGGCGGTGGTTTTGGCGGCGTGCGAGGTTTCCGGCATGCGCAGGTCCGTTAGCTGTTGCCCCTTTGCCCCGCCCCTCCTTAGCGGAGTTGGCGCGCGAGAACCAGACCGGCATACTCGTGCGCAAACGAATCCTTGCGCGGGGCCTGCCATGATCGTGCGGTTGTCGAAGATAGCGCTCGTGCTCGCCGTCGGGCTGTTCGGACTGCTCGTCGGCGGGGACAACGTCATCGATTACGCGACCAACTACGCCTTCGTCACCCACGTCATGGACATGGACACGATCTTCCCCGATTCGACGCTTACATGGCGCGCGGTCACGAGCCCGGCCCTGCACGAGATGGCCTACGCCGGCATCATCGCTGCCGAGCTCCTATCGGGCGCGCTGTGCATCACCGGCGCGGCGCGGCTGTGGAAGGGGCGCGCGGCAAGCGCTCAAGACTTCAACGCGGGTAAGAACGTGGCCGTCGCCGGCCTCGTCTTGGCGCTACTTTTGTGGTTCGGCGGCTTCCTGATCGTCGGCGGCGAGTGGTTCCAGATGTGGCAGTCAAAGACCTGGAACGGCCAGGAGGCGGCGTTCCGCTTCATTGCCTGCATCGGTCTCGTGCTGATCTTTCTCAATCAGCGCGACGAAGAGCTCGACTGATCGGGAGCCCGGAGCCCTTGGGGATGCGTCCCATTAACGCCGAGGCCATCGTAGACGGGATGGGCCATGTTTTCGCCTTGGCTTTGGCGGACGCATCGGTGCGCTGGCACGTCGTCGAACGGGGATAGACCGCGCATGCGCCTGCTGATCGCCGGCTGGCAAGGACAGATCGCCCGAGCACTCGTGGAAGCGGCCCCCGCTTGCCCCGACGTCAGGGCCTGCGCCGTCGGCCGCGCGGCGCTCGACATCTGCGAGGCCCGCTCGATCGAGCGGGCGCTTTCCCAGATCGAGCCGAGCGTGGTCATCAATTCGGCGGCCTACACTGCGGTCGACAAGGCCGAGACCGAGGAGGGGCGCGCGTTCGCTCTCAACCGCGACGGGGCGCGCATGCTGGCCCAAGCTTCGGCGCGGCGCGGCATCCCCATCATCCACATTTCCACGGACTACGTGTTCGACGGGCGCAAATTGAGCGCTTACGTCGAGGACGACGTGACCGCACCCGTGACCGTCTTCGGCCGCTCCAAGCTCGACGGCGAGGCGGCGGTGAGCGCCGCTAATCCCAAGCACGCGATCTTGCGCACCGCGTGGATCTACAGCCCATCTGGGCGCAACTTCGTGAAGACGATGCTGGAGCAGGCCACGAGCCGCGACCGCGTGCGCGTCGTCGACGACCAGCGCGGCAGCCCCACCTACGCGCCCCACCTCGTCGCCGCGATCCTCGACCTCGCGCGGCAGCTTTCGGCACGCAAGGGGGCTGACGGCCCGTGGGGCATCTACCACGCCGCGGGATCGGGCACGACGACGTGGCGCGGTTTCGCCGAGGAGGTGTTCCGCTGCTCCGCCGCGCTCGGCGGCCCAGCGGCCGAGGTCGAGCCGATCGCAAGCGCGGACTACCCGACGCCGGCGCAACGGCCGGCGAACTCGCAGCTCGACTGCGCCAAGCTCGAGCGCACGTTCGGGCTGCGCCTGCCCGTCTGGCAGGCGGGCGTGGCCGAGTGCGTCGAGCGGATCGTGCGCGGCTAGGCCTCCAAAAAAGAAGTTGCACAGCGCTAATCGTAGCGCCTGCACTCGTTTGCTTCCTTACGGATTGTCAAGGTTCGCTGTCTTGCTGCAACGCGAGATCAAAATCTCAACTCAACGCCGAAATGGCAGTGACAGATGCGGCGACGGTTGTGCAAGGATGCCGCGTCCGATTCTACCAACCAGCAGTGTGCCAAATGCGCCGATTGATCGTAGCCGCCTTCCTTGTCTCCATCGCATTTCATGTGTCGCGTCCGGCGCTTTGTGCCGACGCGGCCAGTCCCGACGACACGGCGCGCTTCCTGGCCGGGATGCCGTTGGGCTCCGACTCCCCGCTCATCCAGCTGACGCGCGATGCCAGCTGGCAGGAGCATTCGAAGCTCTTCGACGACACCTGGAAGGGGCTGGACGAGCACCAGCTTTCCAACATCCGCTCCTGGACGAGCAAGAGCATCGCCGACCCGCGGCCGGTGCTGTTCTACTTCTTCAGCGGGCCGGACTTTCTCTACGCCAACGCCTTCTTTCCGGCGGCCGATACCTATGTGTTGGCCGCGCTCGAGCCGGTGGGGCGCATCCCCGACGTGACGCGGCTGCCGCGCGGATCGCTCCCCTCCACGCTGCACCACCTCGAGTCGTCGTTGGGCAACATCCTGAAGCTCAGCTACTTCATCACGCTCGATATGGATTCCAAGCTGCGCCAGACGCAGCTCAACGGCACCCTGCCGGTCCTCTATGTCTTTCTCGCCCGCTCGGGAAAGACCATTCGCGACGTGAGCTACGTGAATTTGAAGGATGACGGAACCGTAGAAGCCGTCCCGGGCACCGGCACGGAGAAGGGCGTGAAAATCACCTTCTCCGACCCCGACGGCCACGTGCAGACGCTCTACTATTTCAGCACCAACCTCTCCAACAAAGGCGTGCGCGGCAGCGGTTCATTCCTGAAATTCTGCGGTGGGCTCGGGACCGGCGACGCCTTCGTCAAGAGCGCGTCCTATCTGCTGCACGGCGACGACTTTTCGGAGGTTCGCAACTTCCTGCTCGCCCACAGCGCCGCCATCCTGCAGGACGATACGGGCGTTCCGGTGAGCGATTTCAAGCCGGACCTATGGGATCTTAGGCCATATGGCACCTACACCAGCCCGATCGGAATGTTCCGGCACAACTTTCAATCGAAGCTCAGAGGCCTCTACCAGAACGGCCATCCCGAGCCGATCAACTTCGGCGTCGGCTACAAGTTCAAGGTGAACCAGTCGAACCTGCTGCTGGCGGTGAGGAAGGATACGAAGGCCGACGCCGGTTAGTGAGCGTGCCCCAAGGTCGCCATGCGCAAGCCTAGACCGGCAGCACGGTCGGCTTGTCGCTGGGGAAGCGCGCGATCACCTCGGGGCTGACGTTGAGAGACTGGGCCACCATGGCGCGCGGCGTATGTGTCAGCCACTCGCTCAGCGAGACATCCTCGACGCGGGCGCTCCTGAACACCTCCAGATAGACGAGATCGGTCGACCCGGTGTTGCGGATGTAGTGTCCGTAGGCGCGCTTGATGTAGCCGACGTCGCCCGGGTTGAAGTTCTGGGTGACGACGTTGGGTCCGGTGTTGAAGACCGTGAGCTCGCCCTGGCCGGCAATGATGTAGGTCCACTCGTCCGCGTTGGGGTGCCAGTGCATCTCGCGCATGCCACCAGGATGCAGCGTAACGTGCGAGGCCGCGATCGTCTTTGAGACCTCGAAATTGGTTGAATCGGCGATGCGGACCTCGCCCCCGCGCGTCTTCTTGACCGGCGGCAAGTCGGCGAGCCGGAAGGTGGAGGAGAGCTGGGGCACGCCGAGCGAGCCTTGGGCCTCGACCCGGCTCGCCTCGATCGGCCCCGGCATCTCGCCCTGAAAGATGTAGAGAGCGTGCAGCGGGATCTTGGCAAAGGTCTCGGCCGGCACGCCAAAGTTCATGGCGAGCACGTCGGGCGGCGTATGCGCCATCCAATCGCTCAAGAGCAGGGTGTTGAACTCGGAGGCCTTACCGTCGTCGAAGGCGATGATGAACTCGCAGCCGTCGGGGCCGACGCCCTGCAACGAGTGCGGGAGCCCGGCCGGGAAGTACCACAGCCCGCCCTCCTCTACGTCCTCGACATTGGCGCGGCCCTGTAAGTCGATCGTAGTGATGCGGCAGGCGCCGCTCGTCACGTAGGCCCATTCGGCGTCGAGGTGCCAGTGCAGCTCGCGGATGCCGCCACGCGTCAGACGCATGTTGACGCCCGCGATCTGCTCCGAGATCTGGAAATCGTATTGCGTCACCTGGCGCGCCCAGCCGCCGTCCTGGATGCGGCGCGGCGCGTTGTTGAAGCTGGCCCAGAACAGCGGCAGCTCGCCGACGTCGGTCGCGGGCGGTAAGAAGGCGCCCGGGAACTGGCTGGAAAGCGCCGGGTTGTTGGGGCCAGGATCGGTGATGTTTGCGGGGTTCTTCAAGCTGTTGATCGCCCCTTGCGGCGGCACATCGGGATTGCCGAAGGACTGGGCGCGCGCCGGCCCGGCCGCGGCAGCGAGGCCCGCCGCCGTTGCAACGAGGATATTGCGGCGGGACAGCTCTTCCATCTCAAGCTCTCAGTTGCAGACGCTCAGCGGTCTGGACCGTGGATGCAATGAGACTGGTGGGACGGCGTTAATTTCACGTTTCGTGCGCGGGGGCGGAGCGGAACTTGCAGATACGTCAGGTCGACCTCGGCTTGGAGCTAATCGACAGCGGTGTCCCTGCAGAATTGTTTGCGGCCGAAGAATTGGTGGTGTTTGCACGCACAATGGACTGGCCACTCGATGGCCCGCTTGCGGCGCTCCCGGCCGGCAGCAAAGTGGGTCTAGCCTCAAGGGTCAGAATGCCAAGGAGCGCGAGCCCAGCGGCCGTCAGGATGAGGGTGGTTGCGTTGAACGTCTTTAGCGGGGACATTTTGCGGCTCCTTAAGGTCAAAGGCCACGCACTCTCTCCCGCCCGGTCGCGCGGCGCTGTCTCGCGCGGAACAGGGCGGTCAGGGTTGCGCGCAGGGGCCTTCGATCGCAAAGCCGCGCCACGCCGACACGAAAGCGCCAGCACCATTGTGGGTGCCGGCGCTCCATCGCTCGATCATTACGTTCTGCCTTCTGACCGTCGTCAGAAGTTTCCGCCATCCGAGGTGGAGTTCAGGAGTGCCGGTGTGCTCCGTGCCGTCCGGGCAAGCGGCTGACCTATCGGCAACCAATTGCCGGGGAGAAGCGCTAAAAAGCAAAGGCCCCGCCGAAGCGGGGCCCATCGACGTCACGCACAGCTTGCAATCGCCTCGCGTGACGGTCTCCTTACGGAGGACTTAAGCCCGATGCCGAAGCAGAGCGGGAACACAAACAACATGTAGTCCCACTAGGGGCTGTCAAGATTGCATGCCGAGTGCATGCCTTATGCAGAGGTGAACAGCATCTAGTTCTTCTTTGGAAATCACGCGGTTATCGTACATGCGATTTCCGTTCACTTTTTTGATGAAAAGAAGGTCGAGGCGACGCTACCGTCGCCAACATATCGGCCTTGATCCAGTGCACGCCATAGTCATACGGAGGCGGGAGCGGCGGATCAAAAGTAATCCTCCGGTGATAAGGCATGATCTTCCGAGGTTCCTTCGATCCCAAGGGAACGACCGTGCATAAGTTATTACGCTCCCTCAGTCTCGGAGACACTACGATTACAGGCCGTTGCTTTATCATTTCTGGAGCCCTGAACCCCGTGTCGTAGTCGCATCGGAGCACTGCTCCGATTTTTGGGTGATGCTGCAGCATGGAATAAGCCATTGACCGATCGGCGGAATTTAAATTTTACTGCCGAATTCAGTAGGTTGTATAAATTAGGTGCCCACCGGGATCGGACGAGCCTCGCGGCTCATCGCGGCGTTTTCCGGCACGGACTTCAGGAGGTGAACCGGTCGTCACGAGACAGCGTGGATGAGAGATTTATGCGTGGATTGGCGCCGCCAACCTTTACGCCCATGACTGCAAGCCTCTCCAATAGCTCCGCGATGCTGAGCGGCAGACCTTCGGACTTAATGGCGATGTATGCCGCCTCACCTTGGCTGGTTGGACGATCGTCAGCGCTGGCTGCCTTTGATGGCGGTATGCCCTGAGCTGCCCGGACCTTCGCGAGAGCCTCCTCCATCGCTTTGAATGCTTGATACTCAGGGCTCGCCAGCACCTTCTTGCGGAACCGGTCAAGCAGAGCGGTCATCGCCGCAATGTTGGCATTCTCGTCAGCGTCGCTCATGGAAGGCTCATAGCGCTGTTGAGTTGTTATCGTAAAACTCCGAGGCATCTACACGCCGTTGTAAACAGATCAATGGTGTTATGAGAGGATGTCAAAGGAACGCGACAGGAACGGCTCAACATCGTCAAAGCTCGCCACAAAGGGCGAGAGCGGCATCAGCGGCACCTGCTAAGTCGATGGAGAAGCGGAAGAAACCGAAATGAAGCGGGGCGAATGTCATCGCCGTACTCGTCATCGCTGCGTCGATCGCAGGTGCGCCGTCGTTCCGTCGTTGGTGAGTTTACGTCGTTGCTCGCTTTACCGGCACTGAGAGGCTCTGCTGAGACATTCCGCCAGATCAGCCCATTGCAAAATGCGCCAGCCTAGCTCCGGTAGTGGCGCCACATGCGCATCAGCGTGCGATGGATCTCGTCGGGCGGGTGGTCGAAAGGATCGATATTGATTCGGATGACGTTGGAATGCGTCATCGACCACGGCAAGCGCATCAGCGAGCGGTAGAAGGGCTGTTTGCGCCAGTCGACGACGAGCGCGCTCGTAAGCGTCATGTTCAGTGCGATCTGCAGCTCGTGGTTGGTCTCCGCGCGCTCGGCGATGGCGACGAGATCGATGCGATCGATCGCGCGCCAGCGGATGAGGCCGAACCCCTGGATGAAGACGCCGTACTCGTTGGCGCCGAGCGTCGGGCGGCTCTTCTCGAGCAGCGGAAAGTTGTAGTAGGTGGCCCCGGCGGCAGCGACGCCCAGCACGAGCCACAGCGTGGACCCGCTGACCCAGGCGGCGGCGAGTAGCGCGGCGGATAGCACCGCCAAGAGGTAGACGGGGAACTCGGTCTCCTCGCGGCCGTAGGCGACGGAGTAGCCGCCGACATTCGTCTCGTCCATGTCAGCAGCCTCCAGCGACGCGATACGCTCAACCGGCCGCGGACGCGCCGACCTCAATCTTCGGTCAATCGCGGCGCCGGTCAAGCGCGATGGACGCTTCGGGCTTACGCCGCTCAGGTGACATGAGTGCAAGACGCGGCAAAGCAATCGGGAGCCCGCAGGCTCCCGAGACGCAGCCAACAAAAACGGCGGCGGCTTATGCGGCGACGGTGTCGTCGGCGGGATCGCGCAACACGTAGCCGCGGCCCCACACCGTCTCGATGTAGTGCTGGCCGCCGGTGGCTGCCTGCAGCTTCTTGCGGAGCTTGCAGATGAAGACGTCGATGATCTTGAGCTCGGGCTCATCCATGCCGCCGTAGAGATGGTTGAGGAACATCTCCTTCGTGAGCGTCGTGCCCTTGCGGAGCGAGAGCAGCTCCAGCATCTGATATTCCTTGCCGGTCAGATGCACGCGAGCGCCGTTGACGTCGACGGTCTTGGTGTCGAGGTTGACGCGCAAATCACCCGTCTCGATGACGGACTGCGCATGGCCCTTGGAGCGGCGCACGATGGCGTGGATGCGGGCGACGAGCTCGTCCTTGTGGAACGGCTTCGTCATGTAGTCGTCGGCGCCGAAGCCCAAGCCCCGCACCTTGTCCTCGATGCCAGCGAGGCCGGAGAGGATGAGGATGGGGGTGGAGACCTTGGCCACCCGCAATGTCTTCAGGACCTCGTATCCGGACATGTCCGGCAGGTTGAGGTCCAGAAGGATGATGTCGTAGTCGTAGAGCTTGCCGAGGTCGACGCCCTCCTCGCCCAGATCCGTGGTGTAGACGTTAAACCCTTCGGACTGGAGCATCAGCTCGATGCTCTGCGCTGTTGCGCTGTCGTCTTCGATCAGCAGAACTCTCATATCGTTCCTCTTCCAAGTCCCGCGCCGCTGCCCGATCACGAAGAGACTGGCCGCCATCCCTTCGAGCTAAGTCATCGTTAGGAAATTACCGCCCGAAAGTTAACAAACCCTAATTAAGTCTTTCTCTTCGACCCAACTCTCTAACGAAACTTGACCGACACCGTTGTCCCTACCGCGCGATAAGGGGGACAGACCCGCCGTTCACGGCACGCGAAGGCACTCGCCGCCAAAGAGCAGCGCGCACGGCCTTTCGCGACCGCGTGAGACACGACAAGATGTGAATGTAAGCCCTGAAACCCCGCGGAACCGCGGCAACGCTTGAACCTGGCCTTGCTGCAGAGCCTGCCTCTTGTCTGCCGCCGGTACCAGGTAAGGCGTTGGCCGAGCCCCAAAATCGCCAACGAATCAAGAGGTAACAGAATTCGCCAAGCCGCCCTATAGGCACGCGCCCATTTTTTGGACCGTATTAGGCTTAATGTAGAGAGATTGAGCTTTGCGTTGCTTTACCGCAACTTAATGGCGCCGTGTCAGATTTGGTGCGAAGGTCGGTTCAGGCGGATTTTCCGCACGCGGCGGTCGGCATGATCGAAGCCGGCGCACGCGGGCGTTAAGGGCCGATCCCCTTGCGCGGCGGTGGCACGCTTCTTGTTTCGTCTCCCACCGAGAGTTCGAGTTTGTCAGGGGTATCGAACGATGAAAGCACGGGAATCGGCGCTCAGGCTCAAGCGGTTCGAAGCCGACGAGAAGGCGCGCAAGGTTGCCGATCTCGAGCACATGATCCGCGAGTTTGAGAACATGGCTGCCGATCTCGACCGCCAGATCCGGGCCGAGGAAGACCGCACCGGCATCAAGGATCCGGCGCATTTCGCCTACTCGACCTTCGCCAAGTCGGCGAGCTTGCGCCGCGATAACCTCCGCACCTCCGCCGATGGCCTGAAAGCCAAGCTCGAGATCGCCCAGCGCGAGCGGGACGATGCGTTGGAGCAGGTGTCCCGCGCCGACACACCCGAGACGCGTGCGGAGCTGCGCAGCCGCCGCCGCCCGGACCGGACGTCCAGCGCCGGCCTGCGCTAAGTCCCCCCGTTAGCTGGTTCCGTGGACATCCGTCAAAGCCCCCGCCGGTACGGCGCCCAGCGCCTTGTTTTGGTTGCCGCCGCGTGCCAACCAATCGCAGATAGGCCAGGGGCGGCCTCGGATATGGCGTGAGCGCCGGCGCCGCCCGGACCAAACCAGGGCCCAAAGGCGGGGCTGAACGAACGCAATGCTGCGACCGAGGTTCATCAGCGCCAGCGTCGGTGCCGCCGCGATGCTGCTTGCGGGGGGATGCTCGAACGCCACCCCGCCCAAGCTGCCGTCGCTTTCCGAGATCACGGGCACCGTGTCGGAAGCGCCCGTCGTCGGCGCGCCCACCGAGGTGTATGCGCGCGTCGCCCGCGGCGCCATGGCCTGCTGGTTTGGGACATCGGGGCCGCTCAAGGCCGACTACATCTACCACGCCGAGGCGGAGCCGGCGGCGCAAGGCGGCAAAGCCGAGATCATCATCCACGAGCGCAACCGTACCCCCGCCGACAATCCCAAAGGGCCGCAGGCGTTCAAGGTCGACATCTCCAAGGATGGCGAGGCGACGTCGCTGGCGGTCGAGAACATCAAGCTGCCCGAGCCACTGGCCAAGTCGATGGAAGCGGACGTGCGCCGGTGGGGCGCCGGCTCGATCGGCTGCACGGAAGGCGACGAGGGGTGGGAGCCCCGCGCACCCGAAGCCGAGGCGCCAGCAAAGGCGAAAAAGGCGAAGGCAGCGCCAAAGAAAGCTGGCGGGATCTGAAAAACCTGAACAGTGTTAAAATTAGAAAGAGGCCGCGCAGGACCACCCGGTCGTACCGGCAGGGTTAGCCGCGGTATTCCTGAATGCGCGTCGCGCGCAGCCCCGGCAGCCCGTGCTTGTCGATCGACCGCTGCCAGGAGAGGAACTCGTCGACGGTCAGCTTGTAGCGCTCGCAGGCCTCCTCAATGCTGAGCAGGCCCCCGCGCACGGCGGCAACCACCTCCGCCTTGCGGCGGATGACCCAGCGCTTGGTATCCCGCGGAGGAAGATCGGCAACTGTCAGCGGGCTCCCATCGGGCCCGATAACGTAGCGCACCCGCGCTCTCATCTGTTGTTCGGTCATGATACTCGTTACACACTCACCGACCTGTCCCATTCGATAACCTAACACGATTAAGACCGACCTAAGTTATTGAGTAAACATAACATAAACCGGCCTGCCGCGGCTCTCGTCACGCGATTAACGTTGACGTAAGAGATGCCCGCGCGCTCGCCGCTGCCGCTTGGACCCAGAATGGTCTTGAGCGGCTCGCTTGCGCTTCCCGCCGCTCACGCCTTAAGTTGCCGCGCAACATGGGCACTGAATTTCGTGGTGCTACACCGCTTGGTCAGATCCTCCCTCCCTATGTCCGCCCCGATCCCCACGACGTCCGCAGACCGCGGGGCGAGGAAGCGCATCGTCGTCGCCATGTCGGGAGGCGTCGATTCCTCGGTCGCCGCCGCGCTCATGCAGCGCGAGGGGCACGACGTCATCGGCATCACGCTGCAGCTCTACGATCACGGCGAAGCGACGGGCCGCAAGGGCAGCTGCTGCGCCGGCCAGGACATTCACGATGCGCGCCGCGTCGCGGAGGCCCTGGCGATCCCGCACTACGTGCTCGACTACGAGAGCCGCTTTGCCAAGTCGGTGATTGAGAGTTTCGCGGAGAGTTACGTCGCCGGCGAGACCCCGGTCCCCTGTGTCACCTGCAATCAGCAGATCAAGTTCCGCGATCTGCTCGAAACGGCAAAGGAGCTGGGCGCGGACGCGCTGGCGACGGGGCATTATATCGAGCGGCGCGAAGGTGCACACGGACCCGAGCTCGTGCGCCCCGCCGACCCCGAGCGCGACCAGAGCTATTTCCTGTTTGCGACCACGGCCGAGCAGCTCGGCTACCTGCGCTTTCCGCTCGGCAACATGCGTAAGGCGCAAGTGCGCGCGCTTGCCTGCGAGCTTGGGTTGCCCGTTGCGGAAAAGGCCGACAGCCAGGACATTTGCTTCGTGCCGACGGGCCGCTACACCGGCGTCATCGAGCGCCTGAAGCCGGGCGCGCTGAAGCCCGGCGACATCGTGCATGTGGACGGCCACCGCGTGGGGCGCCACGACGGCATAATCAACTATACGGTCGGTCAGCGCCGCGGCCTCAAAATCCCTGGCCCGGAGCCGCTTTACGTCGTCCGCCTCGACGCGGAGCGCAACGAGGTGATCGTGGGACCGCGCGCCGCCTTGCGCACGACGGATCTTCTCCTTAAGAACACAAACTGGCTGGGGGACGAGCCGTTTGCGGAAGCGACCGCTGGCGGTCTGTCTCTTTGCGTGCGCGTCCGATCCTCGCAGGCCCCGCGGCCAGCAACGTTGTATGCGGAGGCGGACGGCGCGGCGAGGGTCGTGCTAGAAAGCGGCGAGGACGGGGTCGCGGTGGGACAGGCTTGCGTGTTTTATTCCGATGGCGATGAGCGCGCGCGCGTTCTGGGCGGCGGGTTCATCGCGCGTGCGCTGGCCCGCCCGGACGCGGCTGCGGTTAAGGCCGCTGCGGCGCTCGGCTGACCTTCAAGGGTTCGGCTGAGCGCGTGGCGGGATTGTCAATTTTTGGGTCGCGTCGGCAAGAGGAGCGAGTACCCAAATGAAATCGATGTCGCAGACCGAGCTGAGACGGCGGCCGGGGGCGCTCCTGGAGCGGGCCCAGGGGCGCATCGTCGGCATCGGCCGCATCGACGAGGGCGCCGTGCTCGACGCCTATCGCCGCTGGGCACCGATCTACGACTACACCTTCGGCATGATCGCGCGCGAGGGGCGCCGCCACGCCGTGGAGCTGATCAACGAGGGTGATGGGCGCGTCCTCGAAGTGGGTGTTGGTACCGGACTTTCATTGCCCGACTATGACAGCGGTCTGGAAATCGTCGGCATCGACCTGTCGCCCGATATGCTCGAGAAGGCGCGCGAGCGCGTCGCCGCCGAGGAGCTTTCCCACGTGACCGGGCTGCACGAGATGGATGCGGCCGACCTCAAGTTTCCCAGCGCCGCCTTCGATACCGTCGTCGCCATGTACGTAATGACCGTGGTGCCGGAGCCCGAGGTCGTGATGCGCGAGTTGGCGCGCGTGACCAAGCCCGGCGGCCAAGTGCTGCTCGTCAATCATTTCAGCCAGCGCGAAGGCGTGCGCGGCTGGGTGGAACGGCGCATGGCGCCGTTCGCCGACAAGATCGGCTGGCGCTCGGTGTTCGATGTCTCGCGCGTGACCGTGTGCGACGATCTCGATCTCGTCGAGCGCAAGTCGCTGCGGCCCTTGGGCCTGTTCACGATGCTGCGCTTCGCCAAGGCGAAGGCGGCGGCGCGGGTGGCGGCCGAGTGAGGCGCGCGAGGGGCCGGCGGCGTTCTCGCTCTAAGGCTAGCTGCAAACCTCGCGACGCGGGCCGGGTGGCTGCGCGAGCTTGACAGTCCGCGAGCGCGCTCCTTATAGACCCACATCAGTGGCGGGATAGCTCAGTTGGTTAGAGCGGCGGAATCATAATCCGTAGGTCCCCGGTTCAAGTCCGGGTCCCGCTACCAACGACACCCCAGCCTGGTTCTCGGGCTGTTCTAGCATGACAGCTAGGTTGCCGTGGATCTCGTGCTACTGCAGGGCCCCATAAGCTTCCAGGGCGTGGGGCGCGCGGCAACGGACCAGTCACATGGCCTTCATCCTCGCTTTTCGCAATCTCGTGCACGATAAGACGCGGCTGGCGGCAACACTCGCCGGCCTCACTTTTGCAGTCGTACTCGTCGGTGTGCAACTTGGCCTCTACTTGGGCGTTCGCAAGATAATTACCGACATGATCGACCATACTGCCGCGCAGCTTTGGATTGTTCCCTTTGGCACGCAGAGCATTGAAGATTCGTTTCCCTTGTTGGGAGACCACGAACGTCACGAGGCGCTGGCGACGCCCGGCGTTGAGCGCATCATGCCGCTTGTTGTTTCCTTTGCGGATTGGGACCGACCAGATGGTGGCATTACCCACGTCGTCGTGGTCGGATCCGATGCCGAAGATGGTGGCCTCGCACCCTGGAATCTTCGCAGTGGCGATTGGACCGATATAAAGAGCTTCAACGGCGTCGGCATTGATCGCACCTATCTTGCCGAACTCGGTGTTGCAGGCGTTGGGTCGCACGCCGGAATCGACTTCGGGAGCCAATCCCATTCCCTTCGCGTCAAGGCCCTCACCGAGGGCATACGGTCGTTCACACAGGCGCCCTACGTCTTCACCACAAACGCAAGAGCGCGGAATTTCTTTGGGGTTCCAAACGACAAGAGCACATTCTTTTTGGTCAAAACTTCCCAGCAGGCCGATCTAGCTCGTATCCAAAAGGAGATCGGGGCACGCCTCTCGAACTTGGAGGTACTCACCAGCGCCGAGTTTCGCCGCCGCAGCCTCTCACACTGGCTCTTTCGGACCGGGGTCGGCGTAGCGCTGATTTTCGGCACCATTCTTGGTGTTGTGATCGGCGCCGTGATCGAGGCGCAGACGCTCTATTCAGCCACCCTCGATCATATCAAAGAGTTTGCGGTCCTACGCATGCTCGGCTCTTCGGCGGGCTACATCTATCGCATCATAGTGGCGCAAGCGTCCCTAATTTCGTTCGCTGGATTTGCTCTCGGAGCGCTTTGCGTCGTGCTCGTCGATCGTTTGAGCCAGCAGACTGCGCTGCCCATGGTCGTCCCGCCTTCTCTATTTTTAGCCATGCTGATTGCTTCGCTGGCTATTGGAGCCTTTTCAGCCATCATCGCCGTGCTGAAAGTGTTGCGTGTCGATCCTGCAGCCGTGCTCATGCGATGAACAAAGACCATCATCCATGCGATCTCAGTTTGAATGGTCAGCGTCCCGGCGGCGACGCGGCCCTAATGTTCCCCAGCAAATTCTTTGCGCCGGTGGTCCAATAGCGGCAGTCCGAACCGCAGCGCCAGCACCTCACTATAGTACCGCGCCACGCTGTTAGAGCTGAGCGACGGCTTTGATATCCACGAATGTAATCTCCGGATTTTGTTCCTGGGTCCAAGACAGGCTGAAGACCGACGGCGCAAGGAACACGTAATCTCCCTCTGAATCCGTGGCGATGGATGACCTGTTCTTTTCGACGAAGCGAGACAGCGCAACAGAATCTTCGGACGTGATCCAACGGAGGAGATCGCATGGTGCGGCGTCGAACCCGATTTGCAGTCCGTACTCATGCGTGAGGCGTTCGCCTAGAACGTCGAGCTGCAAGGCACCGATGACGCCCACGATGGGCTGCGAGCCGTCGAGCGGACTGAAGAGCTGGACGACTCCCTCTTCGGCCATCTCCCCCAACGCTTCCTTGAGCTTTTTGGCCCGGATCGCATCCTCCAGCCTTATGCGGCGCAAGATTTCGGGCGCGAAGCTCGGGATGCCAAGAAATCTGATGTCCTCGCCCTCGGTCAGCGCGTCGCCGATCCTCAACGTGCCGCGGTTTGGGATTCCGACGACGTCGCCGGCATATGCCTCCTCCACCAGCGAGCGGTCCTGCGCAAAGAAGAATTGCGGAGTCTGAAGTGCGATCGTCTTGCCGGTGCGTACGTGCTTCACTTTCATGCCCCGCGTCAGACGACCAGAGCAAACCCGCATGAACGCGATGCGGTCGCGATGGTTCGGGTCCATGTTCGCCTGGATCTTGAAGACGATCCCGGTCATCGCCGGCTCGGTCGCCACCACGGTCCGCGTCGCGGCCTTACGGTTCAACGGCGGCGGCGCAAAAGCGACAAGCGCATCGAGGAGATCTCGCACCCCGAAATTCTTGAGCGCGCTGCCGAAGTAAACTGGCGATAAGGTCCCTTCACGAAAGGCCTTCAAATCAAAGCGCCCGCAGGCGTCGTGCACGAGGTCGAGCTCGTCACGCCAGCGCTGCAATTTGTCTTGCTCGATGAGCTGCCCGAAGATCGGATCGTCCGGGCCCGACACCGGCAGACCGTCGGGGCTCTCGTCGAGCCGACGAACGCGAGGTTGAATGAAATCGTACGTCCCACGGAACTCCTTGCCCTTGCCGATCGGCCAAACCATGGGGGCGGTGTCGAGCGCGAGCACCTTTTCAATCTCGTCGAGCAGCTCCAGCGGCTCTCGGCTCTCCCGGTCCATCTTGTTGATGAACGTGATGATGGGAATGTCGCGAAGCCGGCAGACCTCGAACAGCTTGCGCGTGCGCGCCTCGATACCTTTGGCCGCGTCGATGACCATGATCGCGGAGTTGACGGCTGTCAGCGTGCGATACGTATGGTCGGAGAAGTCTTCGTGACCGGGCGTGTCGAGCAGGTTCAGAACGACGTCTTCGTACTCGAACGTCATCACCGAGGTGGCGACGGAAATTCCGCGCGCGCGCTCGATAGCCATCCAGTCTGAGCGCGTGTTGCGCTTATCTTTCTTTGCCTTGACCTGTCCGGCAAGCTGAATGGCGCCGCCGAACAGCAGGAGCTTTTCGGTTAGCGTCGTCTTGCCTGCGTCGGGATGCGAAATGATGGCGAACGTGCGCCGGCGGCGGATCTGGCGGACCAGCTCGTCGTCGGCTATGCCATGGCCGCTGTTTGCTTGGCCGTTCGGCAATATTGTCTCGGTGGCCAGGGTCTTGGGGTCCATGCACTCTGCTCTGCTCGGGAGGGGGGTGCCATTAGCACCCTTCGCAAGTTCCGTCGATCTTTGTGAACGCCGGAGCCTGCCCTATACGCGTAGGACGCGACGCCATCGACACGAGCGAAAGCGGCTGGCATAGGAGCGCGCAGCATGGACAAGATCAACCAGCGCATCGCATCGGAGCTGGGCGTCGCCCTGGGCCAGGTGGCGGCGGCGGTGGAGCTGCTTGGTGAGGGCTCCACGGTCCCGTTCATCGCACGCTATCGCAAGGAGAAGACGGGCGGCCTCGACGACACGCAGCTGCGCAAGCTCGAGGAGCGGCTGGGTTATCTGCGCGAGCTGGAGGATCGTCGCGCAACAGTCCTCAAGACGATCGAACAGCAAGGCAAGCTCACGCTGGAGCTCGCCCGCTCCATCCAAGAAGCGGCGACTAAAGTCGAGCTGGAAGACCTTTACGCGCCGTTTAAGCCTAAGCGGCGCACCAAGGCGCAGATCGCCCGCGAGGCCGGCCTCGAGCCGCTGAGCGATGCGCTCCTCAAGAACCCGGCGCTCGACCCCGAGACGGAAGCCGCCCGCTACATCGATGCCGGCAAGGGCGTCACCGACGCCAAGGCGGCGCTGGATGGTGCGCGCCACATCCTCATCGAGCGCATCGCCGAGACGGCCGGTCTCGTCGGCAGCTTGCGCGAATGGCTGTGGAGCGACGGCCAGCTCACCTCGGGCGTGCGCAAGGGCAAGAGCGACGAAGGCGCCAAGTTTTTCGACTATTTCGAGTTCGGTCAGCGCATCAAGGACGTGCCTTCGCATCGCGCACTTGCCATGCTGCGCGGCCACAACGAGGGCATCCTCGACCTCGATCTCGACGTGGCGCACGAGGCGGGCAAGCCGCACCCGGCCGAGGCGCGCATCAAATCGGCGTTCGGTATTGCCGATCGCGGGCGTCCGGCGGATGCGTGGCTTGGTGAGACCGTCCGCCATGCCTGGAAGGACAAGCTGTCGGGGTCACTGCACTCCGGCTTGTTGATGCGGCTGAAGGAGCGCGCCGACGCCGAGTCGATCGCGGTGTTCTCCGCTAACCTGAGGGATCTATTGCTCGCGGCCCCGGCGGGCGCGCGCACTACCATGGGTCTCGACCCCGGCATCCGCACCGGCGTCAAAGTCGCCGTTGTCGATCAGACCGGCAAAGTCGTCGCCACGACGACGATCTACCCGCATGAGCCCAAGCGCGATTGGCAGGGCTCACTTGCCGCGCTGGCGGCACTTTGCATGAAGCACAAGGTGGACATCATCAGCATCGGCAATGGCACCGCCGGACGCGAGACCGAAAAGCTCGTGGCTGAGTTGATGGGCAAGATGCCGGAACTGAAACTGACCAAGGTGATGGTGTCGGAAGCCGGCGCGTCGGTCTATTCGGCGTCCGAGCTGGCAGCTAAGGAGTTTCCCGATCTCGACGTGAGCTTGCGCGGGGCGGTATCGATTGCACGGCGACTGCAGGATCCGTTGGCCGAGCTGGTCAAGATCGAGCCCAAGGCTATCGGCGTCGGGCAATACCAGCACGACGTCGACCAGAGCGGGCTCGCGCGCTCGCTCGACGCGGTGGTGGAGGATTGCGTCAACTCGGTCGGTGTGGACGTAAACACGGCGTCGGTTCCTCTGCTGGCGCATGTTTCCGGCCTCAACCAAACGCTCGCGTCGAACATCGTCGCCTTCCGTGACGAAAACGGAGCCTTCAAGACCCGCGTCGGCCTGAAGAAGGTGCCGCGATTGGGCGCCAAGGCGTTCGAGCAGGCGGCCGGCTTCCTGCGCATCATGAACGGCAAGAATCCACTTGATGCTTCCGCCGTACACCCGGAGGCCTATCCGGTGGTGGAGAAGATCGCCGAGGTCACGAAGCGCTCGCTTAAGTCGATCATAGGCGACCGGGCGCTCCTGAAGTCGCTCAAGCCGGCAGAGTTCGCCGATGCCGCCTTCGGCATCCCGACCGTGACCGACATTCTCGCCGAGCTGGAGAAGCCCGGCCGCGACCCGCGCCCCGAGTTCAAGACCGCCACATTCCAGGAGGGTATTGAAAAGATCGCCGATCTCAAGCCCGGCATGCAGCTCGAAGGCGTCGTTACCAACGTGGCCGCGTTCGGTGCCTTCGTCGATATCGGCGTGCATCAGGATGGGCTCGTGCACATATCCGAGCTGTCGGATCGCTTCGTCAAAGATCCCCGCGAGGTGGTGAAGACCGGCGATGTCGTCAAGGTGCGCGTGAAGGATGTCGATGTCGCCCGCAAACGCATTGCGCTGACAATGAAATCCGGCGCCATCGACCTATCCGGCGCGCGATCGTCGGGGCCGGCGCCAATGCTTCGCAGCAGCGCTCCCGCTCCGCATCAATCCACAGCGGCGCCGCTTGAAAGCGCACTTGCCGCCGCTCTGCGCCGCGCACAGGAGAAGAACAGCGGCTGATGCAGCCTCCCTGATCGCGTCGGGATGCCAATGGCTGCTAATGGGATGGACCGGCTGCTTCCCCGGAACGGCGGGTTAGCCTGAATGGCTCACCGCCTAATCAGGAGAAGCAGCCCATGACGAGCGACCACGGCCAGACCGCACAGACCTTCGCGTCCATCGGCATCGATATCGGCAAGGATGTATTCCACATCGTCGGCTTCGATGCCGCCAGCAAGGTCGTCCTGCGCAAGAAGTTCAAGCGATTGGCGCTGGAGAGCGAACTCGCCAAGCTGCCGCCGAGCATCGTCGGGCTCGAGGCATGCCTCAGCGCTCACTTCGTTAGCCGCACGCTGCGCCGGCTCGGGCACACGCCGCGCATCATCCCGGCGATCTACGTCAAGCCGTTCACCAAGGGCCAGAAGAACGACTACAACGATGCCGAGGCTATCGCCGAGGCGGCTCTACGCCCGAACCTGCGTGTCGTGCAGGAGAAGACGCAGGATCAGCTCGACCTGCAGGCGCTGCATCGCGTGCGCGCCCGGTTGGTGTCGCGCCGTACGGCGACGATCAATCAGATCCGCGCTTTTCTCATCGAGCATGGGATTGCCGTGCGCACCGGCGCCAATTCTCTGCGACGATCGCTTTTCGCCATTCTGGAGAACCGCGCCGACGAGCTGTCGCCGCGCATGAGCGACCTCATCGTTGGCCTCTACGAGGACTGGCTCTGGCTCGACGAGCGCATTGAGACGCTCACCAATGAGATCGAGCAGATCAGCCACCGGGAGGCGAACTGCAAGCGCCTGATGAGCGTCCCTGGCATTGGGCCGATCATCTCCACAGCCGTGGTCGCGGCGATAGGCACGGGTGAAGCCTTCGAGCGCGGCCGTGACTTTGGCGCCTGGCTGGGGCTCGTGCCCCGGCAATACAGCACCGGCGGCAAGTCGATCCTCGGGCGCATCTCAAAGCGCGGGAGCAGATACCTGCGCACGCTCTTCATCCAGGCAGCCAACGTCATCCTCATGCGTCCGCAGACCTGGGAGCGGTTCAGCTTTGGCGCATGGCTGAAGGCTGCGCAGCCACGCCTACATCGCAACAAGCTAGCGACGGCGCTCGCCAATAAGCTCGCCCGTATCGCCTGGAGTGTGCTGAGGCACAACACCGCCTTCGATACCCATCGAGTTGAAGTCGTGGCGATCTAGTCGCCCGACCAGCAACGGAGTTCGCGATTGAGAACAGCAGCATGGAACGGATCAATGAGCGTGCCCAGAGTTTGGTGACCCAAATGGTCGCCTGGCGACCTGTCCGCTAATGAGACCAAAGGCGCGCGCGTATTCCCATCGAGGCCACGGCCCGCGAGCCGATCAACAGGCCGGATACATATCAGCGACTTCCGAAGCCTGCGCCGAACTCACTTGCGATCAGCAGCCGGTCCATACATTCGGGTCACGGACGGAAATGACGGGGACATCTTCATCTAGAAGCAGACGACCTTGGGGGTCGTCAGCCTCCCACCCAAAAAGCAGCACGCGGCACCGATACAGTCCCATTTTCACCGGTCGTCTGGCGCGTTTGAACGGAATGCTCTCGCGGGTGCGGTATCGCGTGCATCCGGGTCCCGCCTCCAATATCGGCGCGCACCCCTCACCCGATCTGCGCCACGTCCCCGCGCTTCATGCGCAGCACGCCGTAGACCATGTGGCTCGACAACGCGGTCGTGGCCTCGACCTCTGCGGTCGCGGCCTGCGGTATTCGACGGCGAACGGCGGCGATCGCCTGAGCCTTGATCGGTTCGGCGACGTTGAATTTCAGCGTAACGTCGGGGGCGGGCCGGCTGACCTCGACGACCCATCCAAAAGGCTTTGCGATCAATTCGGCCATGGCATTCGCCCAAGGAGCTTCGCCCGAGACCAGAGGCGCCTGCTGCGGTTAAGGAATTGGTGCGCACATCGCCAACTGCTCATGTCTAACCCCTAGTGGCCGCTCGCGCCATGCGCGGCATGACTGGCAGCGGCACCGCCTCATCCCGTTTAACATTGTTTGCTCCTTCGACGCTCCGGGCGCGGCGCGTCAAAGAGCGCCACGGAACCGACGTGGCGCTGATCGCTCAGCTATCTTTGGGATCTTTCAGGCGTGGCCCCGGCTGCGTTGGCGCGGTGTCCTGCTCCTTCCGCCACAGCTGCAGAAAAGCGAGCTTGATCGCGAGTGGAAGACGATACCACTCGAAGGGGCGGGCGAGCGGGTCGAACCGCTTGCGCGGGCGTTCTCGGGTGTCATCACGATCCATGGCGCCGAAACGTATCAGGGCCGCCGCCGTTGCGATAGCAGCCTAAGGTTCCGCGGGCACACTGCGGCCGTGCATCCGGTTTGGCACTGCTGCACCCTTCGCTGAGCCAATGCGCGCGGCCGCCGGCCGCCCGCTACAGGCCGCCCATTTGCCGACAAAATGCTGGAGTCCTCTCGCTAAATTCAGATTCGTTTCGAGCCGTGCAGCTCGCGCCGGCGACAAGCGCGAGGAGCGGGCATAAGGAGCGCATGATGTCCCTAGCGAAATTTTTGAGCGCCGGACTTGCGGCGGCTCTGGCGGTCGCGCCCGTGCAGGCGAGCCCCATCATCATTGGTTCGCAGCCGCACGTATCGGGCATGACGCAAGTGCAGTGGCACGGCCGGGGTGGCTGGGGCTACCGCGGCGGCTGGGGCCGTGGGGGCTGGGGCTATCGCGGCCACGGCGGCTGGGGCTCTCCCTGGCCCTTCATCGGCTTCGGCGCTGCCATCATCGCCGGCGCCATCATCGCCGATCAGGCGTATCGCCCGCATCCGGGACACTATTACGACGAGGGCCCCTACGACGGACCTTACTACTATCCCGCGGACTTTCACGGCGATCCGCGCGAGATCTGCCTGCAGAACTTCCGCACCTTCGAATGGCGCACGGGCTACTACACGACCTACTCCGGCCAGAAGCGGTTGTGCCCCTACTTGCGAGACATAGGGCCACCACCTCCCGACGGGCCGCCGCCGCCCCCTGACCGGGCGCCCTATTGAGAGCCATCGATCGGCCTCCGCCTAGCGCAACTTGTAGCAGTGCGGCTTGATATGGGGCTCGCGCGTGGCGTCGTAGCCTGCCCGGCACTGGACCAGATAGGGCTCATCGGCGTGCCGGAACAGGATGAAGGTCGACCAGTTGTCGACGGCGCCAGTGTAGCCCGCTATCTGCCATCCGCCCTCTAAGAGGGCCTCGATTGTCGGCTCGTCGTCGGGTATCTCGGCCGACGCGCGGGGCGTTGCGATGAGCAGCATCGCGAACGCCGCGATCACAAAGAGTGCCGGCGAGCGGCTGTATCCTGATCCTGAGCTCAAGCGCGGACTCGCTCCAAGGAACGAATAGTCCGCAGGATAGAGCTTAAAGCGGTCTGCGTACAGCCGAGGCGCCCTCACGCGGCCCGATGCGCGCCATTGAGATCGTGCGGTCCGTGCAAGGCGTCGACGCCGAACGGCACGCACTCTGCTGCAAACCTGTTTGGCCCCATGGTGGCGAGCGCGCCGCTCATGCGCCCCTCACGGCCGAGTTCCGCATCCGCGAGCGCTACGAACAGCTTGTTTGGCACCGCCGTGTCGGAGCAGCGCCGCAGCGCACGTGCGATCACGTCCTCGGGTGTGTCCGGATTGATCGCACACAGCGTGATGAAGGCCGCAGCGGTGGAGCGGCTCAAGCCGGCAAAGCAGTGGATGAGCATCGGCTCGCGGCGGTCCCAGCCACGGACGAACTCGACAAGTTGGCGAACATGGTGTCGCGCCGGCAGCGTTGCGTCGGGCCGGGCCTCGACGATGTCGTGCATCTGCAGCCGTAGGTGGCGATCAGCCTTGACGTTCGGAGGTGTGGTGGGCTGAAAATAGCCGTCGATGGCGCTCACGAGATGGCGCGCATCGGTTTGCTCTATCATGTCGGGGAGATGCCGAAGGGCGCAAACGTGGACCGTGGCCGTCTTTGCTGGCCGCATTCATGAAATCCTGTTGTTGGACGATTTGTCGTGTGGGCTTAGTGACATCCAACCGTGACGATTTCAAGAAGGGCGTCGCCAACGGCGCTGAAAGGCTTAGCGCGACAGGCCCGTCGTCGCGTTGCCGAAAAACCCGTTGAGCGTGGTCGGCAATGCCGACACGCTGGCGATTATGCCGAGCGCGACGATGCCGGCGATCAGCGCATATTCGATCGACGTCACGCCATTTTCGTCCCTCGCGAAGCCCGCGAAGATCGCCCTCATGACGTCAGCTCCCAACTTCCAAAGGCAATAGTCGCCGGCAGGTTGCGCAACCAGGTCTTAAGCGCACGTTAAGCATCATCGGCCGGCGCGGTTTCTGGCCGGCGTGGTTTATTGACGTTAGCTATTGCACAAAAATAGTGCTTCAGCCGGATTGCGCGCGCTGCAATGCCGCGATGTCGAGCTTCTTCATTGCGAGCACCGCCTTCATGACCCGGTCGGCCTTCGCCGCGTCCTCGTTGCGAGCAGGGCCGGCAGCACCACTGGCACGATCTGCCAGGAGACCCCGAACTTGTCCTTGAGCCATCCGCACTGCTGCGCCTTCGGATCGCCCCCGGCGGAGAGCTTCTCCCAGTAGTGGTCGACCTCCTCCTGCGTCTCGCACAGCACTTGGAACGAGATCGCCTCGTTGAACTTGAACACGGGGCCACCGTTGAGCGCGAGGAACTTGTGACCGTCGAGCGAGAACTCGACGGTCAGCAGGCTTCCCGGCTTCCCCCCGTGGATCTCCTGGCCTTCGTTGCCGTAGCGGGTGATGGCTCCGAGCTTCGCGTTCTTGAAGATCGAGCAGTAGTAGTTCGCGGCCTCCTCGGCTTCCTTCGCGAACCACAGGCAGGGCATGATGGTCTTCATCAGCGGTCTCCTTGCGAGTGGGCTCAGGCCCCAGGACGTTTGGCGGAGCGGCATCCCGACAGCTGGGATCGAGAAAGAACACCGCGTAGTAGTCGTCGTAATACTCGTCCGCGGGATCGACGATGCGTGCGCCGAGCTTTTTGACGAACGCCTGCAGCTCGTCGACGTCCTTGCGGCTCTCGAGCTCGAACGCATAGTGGTGGAAGCCGATGTTGCCGATGCGGTGCTTGTGCTTCTTCCCGTCGGCGTCGGCCGCCCCGATCCACAGGCGCGTCTTGCCGTTGGTCCAGCCGATGGCGTCGGGGTACTCGTCGAGCACCTTGAAGCCGAGAAACGGCATCAACTTGCCGTAGAAGGCCTTCGACTTCGCAAAGTCGCCGACGCGCAGCGAAATGTGATCGATACCAACGACGCGCACCATGGGCGGCTCCCTTTGGGCCGAGGACAAAGACTAGCGGCCGATCGTGAAGCCTGCCAACGGCCTTTTGGTTCCAGCCTCAGCCGCGGCGCTGCCACAGCCACTGGCCGAGTAGGAACAAGATCGACCCGGTGAAGGCCGAGATGACGTCGCGAAGCGAGATGGCGATGCTCTCGAGGCCGGGCAGGATCCCGAACAGGCGGAACAGCACCCCGCCGACGACGGCGCCGACGAGGCCGATGCCGAGATTGGTCCACCAGCCGAATCCTTCGCGCTGCCAGCGCACGACAACGCCGGCGAGCGTTCCGCCGATGAGGCCGATAATGAGCCAGACGATGATCTGCGACAGCGAGATAGCCATTTGCTCAACTCCCCTTGCTCAATTCCCCTGCCCGACACAGCGGGACAACCGGCGGATGAGGACAAGGGCGCCGCGTAGAGGGCGCCCCGCGCACAAGCCTACTTCACCTTCTCGGCGTCGGACGAATTCTTCGGCAGAGGCTCGGCGCCCTTCTTAAAGGCCGTCTTCTTGTAGCCGCTGCCTTCCTTGGCGATCTTCGTGATCCAGCCGGTGTCCCACGTCACCACCGCGGCACCGCCGTCCTCGGACCATTTGCCTTTCATCGGCTTGCCGGCACGGTCGGCACCTGCGCTGCCGTCCTCCGACAAGGTGATTTGAAACGCCTTGCCGTCGCTGTCCTTCACCTTCCATACGCCGACGAACTCGCTGGCTGCGAAACTTGTGCCGGCGGTGAGCGCCAGCGCCGCGGCGGCGGCCAGCGCGCTCATCCTGAATCTTCTCACTGCTTGCATGGTCTTTGCCTCTTGTCCTGTTGCAAACCGCCGAAGCATCGTTGCTTCGGCGAGGCCGGTGACGAGCCACAATGATGATTTGCGAATGCGCCAGCGTGATTTCCAGCATCCGTTTCGGCGTTTGACAAGACAAAGGGCGCCGCTATACGGCGCCCCGGTCTTCACGTCTCGGTGCAGAGGCAGAGCGCTTACTTCACTTTCACGGCGTCCGAGGTGCTGCTCGGCGCGGCGCTCGCGTCCTTCTCGTAGCCGGTCTTCTTGTAGGCGTCACCCTCCTTGGCGATCTTCGTGGTCCAGCCGGAGTCCCACTTGATCACGGCGGCGCCGCCGTCGTCTTTCCAGGTGCCGGTGAGGGCTTCGCCAGGGCGATTACCGGTGGCTTTGCCGTCCGCAGCGAGCGTGATCTCAAAGTCCCCACCGCCGGTATCCTTGGTCTTCCACGTGCCGGCGTACTGGCTGGGGGTGCTGTTGGAGCAAGCGGCGAGCGCGATGGCAAAAGCCACCGCGACAGCCGCGGTTGTCGTCTTCCCGATCATTCGCATGGAGTTTTCTCCTGTTATGGATTATGGGCGCCGAGCACCAGAGGTTTAGAGTGTCCTATCCCGGCGCAAGTTCCTAATGTCTGAAATCAAGCCCTACAATGCGAGCGAGCGGCGAGGGCGGCAATGAAGCTGCGGCGCGTCAAGGCCGGCGACGACTTGCACGTAGAACTACTCGCGCCGCAAGGGTGGGTCGACGTCGCCAAGTGCTTGGCCGCGCTAGGGCAACACGCTCCGGAACAGGGGCGAACGCTCGCCACCCAGATCGTCGATCTGCTCGGCGCGCCGGCCGAATTGCGCGCTGCGATAATGGAAACGGCGAAAAATATGGACCCGGGGGCGACGGCGGAAGCCAATGTCGTCATTCCCTTCGAGCCGCGCTCGTTTCGCGATTTCATGCTCTACGAGAGCCACGCCATCGCCGCGGCACGCGGCTTCGTGCGTACGCAGATGCCGGCCGCTTTTCAGCTCGTGCGCGCCTACGAGGCGCTCACCGGAGCGACGTTCCCGAAGCTGAAGCCGCACGCGCTCTGGTACCGCCAGCCCATCTACTACATGGGCAACCACCTCACCTTCGCGACGGACGGCGAGGCGGTGGCCGTACCCTCCTACGTGCGTGCGATCGACTACGAGCTCGAGCTCGGCTTCGTGCTCGCGCACCCCCTGTGCGATGCCGCCCCGGAAACGGCGGAGGCTGCGATCGGCGGGTTCGTGGTGCTCAACGATTTTAGTGCGCGCGACGTGCAGCTCGGCGAGATGGCCTCGGGCTTCGGGCCGCAGAAGTCGAAGCACTTCCGCAGCGCGATGTCGAACGTGATCGTGACCGCGGACGAGGTTCTCCCGCGCTGGCGCGCGCTGCAAGGCTTCGTGCGCCTCAATGGAACGCTCCTCGCCGAGCCGTCGACGGCGGGCGCGAGGTGGTCGCTCCGCGAGGTGCTGGCGCACGCCTCGCGAGCTGAGCAACTATATCCTGGTGAACTGTTCGGCACCGGGACCCTTCCCGGCGGCAGCGGCATCGAGACCGGTCACGAGCTCACACCCGGCGACCGCATCGAGATCGGCATCGAGGGCATCGGAACGCTCGCGAACCCGGTCGTGTGAAGGAGCAGGCCCCCGTGAACGTCATCGACCTGTCGAAGCCGATCCAATTCAACCGCGGCGACCCCCGCTTCATGCAGGTGCGCGTCCGGCACAAGCGGCGCGGCGCCGCCAAGCTGCTCGTGTGGCTGCTCGGCCTGCCGCGGCGGCTGTTCCCGAAGGACTTCTCCGGCTGGGCCGACGACACCATCACCAAAATGGGCGTGCACTCGACGACGCACATCGATGCGCCGTGGCACTACGGGCCGCTGTCGGGGGGCGAGCGCGCGCAGACGATCGAGGCGATCCCACTGGAGAAGTGCATCGGTCCCGGCGTCGTGCTCGACCTGACGCACAAGGCCGACAATGACCCCATCACGGTCGCCGATCTCAAGGCGGCGCTCGCCAAGACGGGAGCGACGCTCACCGAGCGCACGATCGTGCTGATCCGAACGGGGCGCGACCGGCTCATGGGCACCAAAGCATTCTGGACCACAGGCACCGGCATGAGCGCGGCGGCGACCGAGTGGCTGATCGACCAGGGCCCGACCGTCATGGGCATCGACCAGTGGGGCTGGGACCTGCCGTTCCAGGCGCAGATCGCCAAGGCGAAAGCGACGGGCGACGATAATCTGTTCTGGGAGGCTCACCGCGTCGGGCAAAAGCGCCCCTACTGGCACATGGAGCAATTGACGAACTTGAGCGCACTCCCCGCATCGGGCTTCGAGGTGATGGTGTTTCCCTTGAAGATCGTCGGCGCTTCCGCCGCGCCCGCCCGCGTCGTCGCCGTCATCCGCTGACGCTCAGCGCGAGAGCGTGCGGCGCACGGCGTCGTGCCAGGACGCGAGCAGGCGCTCGCGCTCAGCTCCCCCAAGCCGCGGCGTAAAGCGGCGATCGAGTGCCCAGCGCTCGGCGAATTGTGCCGGCTCCGGATAGAAGCCCGCTTGCAGTCCGGCGAGATAGGCCGCACCCAGGGCCGTCGTCTCCAGGACCGTCGGCCGGTCCACAGGCGCATCGAGGATGTCGGCGAGCCGCTGCATGGTCCAGTCGGACGCCGCCATGCCGCCGTCGACGCGCACGATGGTGCCCGCCTCGTCTGGCCAATCGCCGCGCATGGCCTCGAGCAGATCGCTGGTCTGGAAGCACACCGCGTCGAGCGCGGCGCGCGCGAGCTCGTTGGGGCCGGAGTTGCGTGTGAGGCCGAACAGCGCGCCGCGGCAGTCGGAATCCCAGTAGGGCGCACCGAGCCCGACGAAGGCTGGAACGAGCACCACGCTCTGACCCGGGTCCGCCTCCTGCGCCATGCGGCCTGCGGCGCCCGCATCTGGGATGACGCGCAGCACGTCGCGCAGCCACTGCACCGCCGCGCCGGCGATGAAGATCGAGCCCTCGAGCGCGTAGGTGCGGTTGCCCTCGAGCTGATAGGCGATGGTCGAAAGCAGCCGGTGGCGCGAAGCGATCGCCTTCGCCCCCGTGTTGCGGACGGCAAAGCACCCCGTTCCGTACGTCGACTTGATCATGCCCGGCTTGAAGCACGCCTGACCGACGGTCGCCGCCTGCTGGTCGCCGGCCATGCCGCGGATAGGAATGGCAGCGCCGAACAGGTCGGGCTCGGTCACGCCGAAGTCCGCCGCGTTGTCGCGCACCTCAGGCAGCAGCGGCCGCGGGACGCCGAAGAGCCTGAGCAGCGTCTCATCCCATTTGCCCGTGTGGATGTCGAGCAGACAGGTGCGCGAAGCGTTCGTTGCGTCGGTCAAGTGCACGCGCCCGCCCGTCAGCCGCCACAGCAGGAACGAGTCGATAGTGCCGAAGGCGAGCTCGCCGCGTTCGGCGCGCGCGCGCGCGCCTTCGACGTGATCGAGGATCCAGGCGATCTTTGTGGCCGAGAAATAGGGATCGACCCGCAGGCCGGTCTTGGCGATGACGGTCTCCTCGGCACCCGCCGTGGCGAGCGCGTGGCACGCGTCTGCGGTGCGCCGGTCCTGCCACACGATGGCGTTGTGAATGGCCCTGCCCGTCGCCCGCTCCCACAGGACGCTCGTCTCGCGCTGGTTGGAGATGCCGATGGCAACCACGTCTGACGCGATGGCGCCCGCTTTCGCGAGCGCGGCGCGCGCGGTTGCGAGCGTCGTGCGCCAGATGTCCTCGGGATCGTGCTCGACCCACCCTGAGGCGGGGTAATGCTGCGGGAACTCCTCCTGCGCGAGCGCGGCTAAGCGGAAATCCTCGGCAAACAGCAGGGCGCGCGAGGAGGTCGTGCCCTGATCGATCGCCAAGACGTAGCGCCCCATGCCGCCTCTCCCTCGCCCGCCGCACTCTCGTCACTCTGTCCATCGACAGATGGCCCGCGCCTTAGTAGCAAGCCCGCATCGCCATTCCCACCCGAGCCCGGAACTCTCCACATGAGTGCGCCCGACGAAACCGAAGAACGCCAGCGCGCCTCCTTCCTGGAGGGCCTGCTCGTCTATCTGCAGCCGGGCGTGCTGATCGTCGCGCTGCTCGGGTTTTCCTCGGGGCTGCCGCTGGCGCTCTCAGGCGACACGCTGCGCATGTGGATGGCGGACCGCGGGGTCGACCTCGGCACCATCGGCCTGCTGTCGCTCGCCGGGCTGCCCTATACGCTCAAATTCATCTGGGCACCGGTTGTCGACGCCTGGCAGGTGCCGTTCTTGTGGCGGCTCGGACGCCGCCGCAGCTGGCTCGCCGCCACACAGCTGCTGCTGATTCCGACGATCCTCTTTCTCGGCACCCGCGACCCGCTGGCATCCCCTTTGATGGTGGGCGTGGCGGCGCTGCTCGTCGCCTTCGCCTCGGCGACGCAGGACATCGTCGTCGATGCCTTCCGCGTGCAGAGCCTGCCGACCGACGAGCAGGCGGCCGGGGTGGCGAGCTACGTCGCCGCCTATCGCGTGGGAATGCTTGCTTCGGGCCTCGGCGCGATCAGCCTTGCTGGATGGCTCGAGCTACAGGGGCTAAGCAAGGAGACCATCTGGCCGATTGCCTACGCAGTTGCGGCGGCGCTGGTACTGGTCGGGCTTGTCACGACGCTGCTCGCGCGCGAGCCGCAGAGCGCGGCGGAGCACGATCCGACTGCGGGCCACGGCGCGCTGCTGCGGTTGTATGAGACGGCAAGGGATTCCTTCGCCGAGTTTCTCACCCGCGATGCCGCCATCGCCATCCTCGCGTTCGTGGTGCTGTTCAAGCTGTGCGACGCGCTGGCCGGCGCCATGACGGCGCCCTTCGTGCTGTCGCTCGGCTACAGCAAGCTGCAATACGCAACGATCGTGAAGGGCGTGGGTCTTACCGCCTTGCTGATCGGCGGATTTGCCGGCGGCGCCGTTGCGCGCGTCGCTGCCGCTGGCGACCGCGCTGTGGATCGGCGCGATCCTGCAGGCGGTCTCCATCCTCGCCTTCGTCTGGCTCGGCTGGCAGGAGCCGAGCATGTCCGCGCTCGCCGTTGCGATCATGATCGAGAACTTCACCACTGCCATCGGCACGGTGATCTTTGTCGGGTATCTGTCGGCGCTGTGCCGCAATCCGCTGCACACCGCGACGCAGTACGCGCTGTTGACCGCGCTTGCCTCCACCGGGCGCACGCTGTTTGCGTCGGGCACGGGCTTTGCGGCGAAGGCGCTCGGCTGGCCGGCGTTCTTCGTGGCGTGCGTGTTGACGGCGCTGCCCGCGCTGGCGCTGCTCCTGTGGCTGCAGAAGCGCGGCCACTTCCGCGCGCTCGAGGCGCCGCAGGACGCCGACTAGCGCCGCGCCCTACTCGGCGCTGCCCTCGACCTCGTTGGCGGGATCGGACTGGAGCTGGCCGTAGTTCTCGATGCCGATGGACTTCAAGAGGTCGAGCTGCGTCTCGAGGAAGTCGATGTGGCCCTCCTCGTCCTTCAACAGATGCTCAAACAGGTTCATCGACACAAAGTCCTTGTGCTGCCGGCACAGGTCGCGCGACTTCGTATAGAACTCCTGCGCGACGTACTCGCCCTTCAAATCGCACTCGAGAACTTCTTTCAGGTTCTCGCCGATCATCAAGGGCGCGATCTCCTGCATCTTCGGAAAGCCTTCGAGGAAGATGATGCGGGTGATGAGCTTGTCCGCGTGCTGCATCTCCTCAATCGATTCCGCGCGCTCCTTCTTGGCGAGCCTGGTGAAGCCCCAATTCTCCAGCCGACGGTAGTGCAGCCAGTATTGATTTACGGCACCGAGCTCGAGCTTCAGCGCGTAATTCAAAGCCTCGATGACCTCTTTATTGCCCTTCATGGCTGCCCTCCGTGCCTGGCGGAAATCACGCTCAAAATCGCTGAGTTGAACGGCGGGACGTTTTTACTCAGGGCGAACGCCCCAGAGCGGGGCGGCGCATCGATCGCGGTTTGAGATTGAGTGCTATGCCACCGCAGAAATTGCGGCGCAACCGCTCAGGCGACCTTGAGGCCGCAATCCTTCGCGTCGGCGGAAGGAGTAGTGCGCGGCGTGGCGGGGCGCAAACGAGCGCGCGCCGAGGTGAACTCCAACAGCTTGCTGCGCGTCGTCGCGCAAACATCGGGACAAATCAGACCCTTCCGCTCGAGCTCTTCGACCTTGTTGTAGATCGTCTCGACCGCGAGCGGGGCGCAGCCGCAGCAGTTCATGCGCTTCTTCAAGTGGCGATAGACGACACCCGGCGTGGGAATTGGCGCGTTGGGCTGGCCGAGGATCTCGACGAGCGCCTCCTCGATGTGACGATCGGTGATCATTGTGCATGAGCAAACGATCATGACACGCCCCGCACAAAGTGCGCGCGCGGTGATCGCGCTGTCTCACAGACTGTCCAAAGGTGCTTCATGCCAGACCACTCGTGCGCGGGCCAACCCCTTGATCCGCCGCACATCCCCAATATGGAATGTCTGCGTCAAGTTTTGAAGGGTTCGGGGCGCGTGTCAAGCGACTGGGCGCCGCACCGTCCTCAGAATAAGCCGAATTTGGGCAACCGAGGCTCAGCGGGCGACGGCCTGCTGGGGGCCACGCCGCCCCCGGAGCGAGGCTGACCCGCGCACGGGCGCCTTGCCCGAGCGGCCGCCGGGCCCGGCATCGGCGAACGTCTGGCTGCCCTCGGCCATATCCGCCAACGTGTGCTGGTCGAGCACGCTGATGAAGGCCTCAAGCGCGTCGTCCACGATTTGGTTAAGCCCCGTCTGGCCGCCGCTCCCCTTCCCGTCGGAGGCCGGAAACTCGATGCCGCGCACGACGTCCCCGATGCGGATCTTCGCCGGCGGCCGCGCCAGCCGCACGCCGCCGTGGCGGCCGCGGACGGAGGCGAGAAAGCCGGCCTTGGACAGAAGATGCACGATCTTGAAGGCGTTCTGCTGGGTAATATCGAGCCGCCGCGCGATGTCGGCGACCTTGATCAGCCGATCGCCGGACTTGGCGCAGTCGATGAGGATGCGAACGGCGTGACCGGTGGACTTGTTGAGGCGCATGCGGGTCGGTCTGGTTCCTGGCGGCGGTGGCAGTGCGTTACGGCAGTTCTAGCGAACTTCGCAACCGTCCGCCCGAAAATTCCCCGAGGGGCCTGCTCTTGGCCTCACCGCACCACTTTAGCAGGGGCCGCGCGCCGGCGGCAGCACAATCCAGCGGTGGTGGAAGCCATAGGCGACCGCCGGGCCAGGCTCACTGCAAAGAGATCTAAGTCAAGTTATTGTTTTTACGTGTCTTTCTTGAAGGCACAAAAATATTCGCGGCTGTTTCAGCCGGAACAGCGCCGCCGCACCCCTCCCGCCATGATGAGCCTCAGACAAAGCAAGGGCACCGATGCCCATCCGATGGAGGAAGACATGAACAAGTCCCTGATCGCTCTCGCCACTGCCGCCGCCGCTATCGTCGCCACCGCCAGCCATGCCGAAGCCCACGGCTTCCATATCGGCTTCGGCTTTGGCGGCCCGCCGATCTTCAACTCTTACGGCAACGGCGGCTATGCCCCCCATTGCAACCGCCACGTCTACCGCGTCGAACGGGCCCAGGAGCGCACTCCGGTGCATGCGGCCCGCAAGGCGCAGCCGACGGCAGACGTCGCCAAGACCGAGGACAAGCCGGCCGAGACGGTTGCGCAGAACGAGAATTCCTCAATCGCGGTGGCCGCCGCCAACGTCGCCAGCGTCGAGAACTCCACGATCACGGTCGCATCCACGGATGAGGCTAAGAAGGTCGAGCCGGTGAAGATCACGGAGACCAAGAAGACCGCCGAGGCCGCTAAGGCCATCGAGCCGGTCACGACCGCCGAGACGAAGAAGAGCGCGCCTGCCGTCGCCCAAAAGCTCGACTGCAAGAAGTTCTTCCCCTCGGTCGGCCTGACACTCACGGTCCCCTGCGAGTAAGCGCAGCGCCAGCCAGCAGAAGCTCTCATGAGCTTTCCTCGGTCCCGATCGCAAGATCGGGACCGAATTGCGTTTTGAAGCGCGCGCCACCCGCCCGCGCGAAGGCGCGGCAAAAAATCTTCACTTCGTACCGACGGTACAGCGCCGGAGCTCAGCTGCCGCCATCATCGCTCGCAGAAGGACGCAAACAGGAGAACTTCGATGAACAAGCTGGTCGCTATTGTCGCCGCCTTCGCCACCACGGCCTCCCTTTATGCAACGAGCGCCGAGGCCGGTTGCGGCGGCGGATATGGTTTCTACCGCTCCTCGTACCGGTCGGTCAGCCGCGTGTCGAAGCCCCGCATCGCCCGCAAACAGTCGTCGACGTCGGTGGCGGCCGTTGCCAAGCCCGAGGCCGAGACCAAGAAGGTGGCCGAGGCCCAGATCGAAACCAAGACGGACACCGCGCTCGCCGTGAACACCGCGCCGGTGACGGAGAATTCCTCGATTACGACGCCGGCCGCCAAGAGTGCGGATGCGAAGCCCGCCGAGACCAAGACCACGGAGAAGGTCGCGATCGCGGCCAAGGACTGCAAGCAGTTCTTCCCTTCGGTCGGCATCACGCTCTCGGTGCGCTGCGAGTAACAATACGACCTCGATCCCGGCCCCAAGGCCGGATCGAGTGCTTTTCAGCGGTGCGCATCGGGAAATCCATCGGCTGGGAAAATTCAAGCTGCGCGCCTTGTCTCTCCAGGAACAGCGCGGGCTCGAGCTACCCGGCTAGATGGCTCCAGATGAACACCACCGCCGCCTGCCGGTGACGCAGAACGCTTCACCACCGCGGCCAGAAGGAGAAGGTTATGAACAAGTCCCTGCCCATGATCGCCACGGCGACGTTTGCCCTCGCAACGCTGGCGAGCTCGGGCGCCGAAGCCGGTTTCGGCATCCATTTCGGCTTCGGAGGCGGTGGCTTCCATGGCTTCCACCACCATTGGCACCCCGAATACATCGTGCGCACACCCGTGCAGCCCCGGGTTTACGTGGCCCGCAAGGCCAAGCCCGTCGCTAAGGAAGATCCGGTGACGGTTGCCGCTGCGCACAACGAGAACTCTTCGATCGCGGTCGCCTCCGCCGACATCGCGGCGGACCCGTCCACGGATTCGAGCGCGAAAATCATCGTAAACACGGATAAGACTGCGGATGAGGCCTCAAAGCCCGCCAAGGTAGCCGAAAGCACTTCTTCTGTTTCCGGGCTGCAGCCGTCCAAGAAGATTGACTGCAAGAAGTTCTTCCCCTCCGTGGGCCTGACGCTCACGGTGCCTTGCGAGTAAAGCCGGTCTGGGCGAAGAAAAGCCCTAGTTGGCGGCCTTGCAGGTCCATGACACTCTCTCGATCCCGGCCTTATTGCCGGGATCGAGAGCCGCGAAAAAACCCGTTGGAAGCGCGCAATCATCCGTAGGGATCGAGGAACAAGCGATGCAGGTACAGGCTGCTGATACCGGCGCCCTGTTGGCAGCCGAGAATGCCCAGGGCAAGCCCAGGATCGTGCGGATGGCGGGCAAGCTTGCCTACCGCAACCTCTTCCACGATCGCTTGAGCCTCATCGTCACGCTCACCGGCATCGTCTTCTCGGTCGTGCTCGTCGCTGTGCAGTGCGGGCTCTACATCGGCTCCGAGACCATGATCGCCGCTATGCTCGACAATTCGAAGGGCGACCTCTGGATCGTCCCCTTCGGCACCAAGAGCTTCGATGATCCCTCGTTCCTGATTGGGCATGAAAAGTATGCGGCCCTGTCGACGCCGGGCATCGCGGGAGCGGAGGATCTCGTCGTCGGCTTTGCTGGCTGGCGCAAGCCCAAGGGCGGCACGACCGCGGTGCTGCTGATCGGGTCGGACTACCAGAACGGAAGCTTGAAGCCCTGGAACATCACGCAGGGCAGCATCGGCGAGCTCGCCGAGCCGTTCGCGGTCGCGGCCGACGACACATATTTTGCCGACCTTGGCATCGACAAGTTGGGTGATATCGCCGAGATCAACAACACTCGCGTCCGCGTCGGTGCCGTCACGCACGGAATACGCTCGTTCACCACGCTGCCCTACGTGTTCACGTCTCTACAGCGCGCTAGGCAGCTGCTCGACGCTGCCAACACCCAGGCCAGCTATACGCTGATCCGGCTCGCGCCCGACGCCAATCTCGAATCGGTGCGCGCCGATCTCAACGACCGCCTCAAGGATCGCGAGATCCTGACCCAGCGCGAGTTCCGCAACCGCAGCGTCGACTACTGGCTATTCCAGACGGGCGCCGGCTCCGCACTCATCGCTGGCGCCGCGCTCGGCATGATCGTCGGTGTCGTCATCGTGGCACAGACGCTCTACTCGAGCACCAAGGACCACTTGAACGAGTTCGCCACCTTGCGCGCCCTCGGGGCCTCCGCCGGCTACATCCACAAGGTGATCCTCATTCAGGCGATCATGAGCGCCTTCCTCGGCTACGGCATCGGCATGCTCTTGAGTCTTGATCATCATCCAAGCCACCAAGGGCACGACGCTCCTCATCATCATGACGCCGAACCTCGCGCTGCTTCTCTTCGCGCTGACGCTCGGCATGTGCATCCTTGCCGCTATAAGCGCGATCTTCAAGGTGACGCGCATCGATCCTGCAGGAGTCTTCAGCCGATGAATGAGCGAGAGCCAAACCGCAAGACGCTTCTCGAGGCGAAGAACATCGTCAAGGTGTTCGGCTCGGGATCCTTCCAGGTGAAGCCTCTGAAAGGCGTCAACCTCAAGCTCTACGCGGGCGAGCTGACCCTGCTCATGGGGCCGTCGGGCAGCGGCAAGACCACGCTCCTGTCGATCCTCGGGTGCATCCTGTCGCCGACCGAAGGCGAACTCGTCGTGGCGGGCAACTCGACCGCGGGCCTCGACGCCGAAGGCCTCGCCAAGATTCGGCGCAAGCATGTCGGCTTTGTCTTCCAGGGCTACAACTTGTTCCCGACGATGACGGCGAGCGAGAACGTGATGCTGGCGCTCGACGTGCGCGCGGCGCCCGTCGTCGATCCGCCCAAGCATGCAGTCGCTGCGCTCACCGCCGTTGGTCTTGCGCATCGCGCCACGGCGTTCCCCTCGAAGCTCAGCGGCGGCGAGAAGCAGCGCGTCGCGCTCGCTCGCGCCCTCGCGGGCCGACCGAGCGTCATCCTCGCCGACGAGCCCACTGCCGCGCTCGATGCCGAGAACGGACGCGCCGTGATGGCGCTCCTGGCGGAGGTCGCCAAGGACCCCAATCGCGCCGTGCTCGCCGTCACGCACGATCACCGCACGATGCCCTACGCCGATCGCATCATCCGTATCGAGGACGGTGTGATCTCGAGCGAGGAACGTCCGAAAAAGGACGGCAACCCACCGGCCGCGCACCACGACGATCACGATCACGATCACGATCCCGAGCACGATCACGAGCCGCAGCCCGTCGCCGCTCAACCTGTCACCAGTGAACCCGCAACCACCCAACCAACTGGCAGCGATAAATCCCTTCGCGGCCGCTTTAGGATAAGGCGCAATGCTTAGAACCATCGCAATCATCGTCGCTCTCGTCGCGGCGGCTCTCGGCGGCTACATGCTGAGCGAGGGGCTTTACGGCAGCAGCAGCACATCGACCACGACGACGTCGACCGCCAAGAGCGAGCTGCCCTGGGTCGTGGCGGCGCCGGGCCGCGTGGAGCCTGGCTCGGGCGAATTCCGCCTCGGCGCGGGCATCCTGGGCCTCGTCGCCGATGTGCCGGTCAAGGTCAACGACAAGGTCGAGGACGGCGAGCTCCTCCTGCGCCTCGACGACGAGGAGGCGCGCGCGCGCCTCGCCTCCGCCGAAGCGCAGGAAGGCCTGAGCCGCCGCGAGCGTGACGCGCAGCCCGCCACCTCCGGGCGCGAGGACGTGACCAAAGGCGAGGACGGCGTCTATTCGTCCGAGCGCGAGGTCACGGGTGCTCGCTTCGAGCTCGATGCAGCTCTCGCCGGCAAGCGGCACGGCGAGGTGAGCGATCAGCAGCTAGCGGATGCCCGCAAGCGTTTGGCCAAGGCGCAGGAGCGCGTCGAGCGCGAGCGTCTCGCCTATGCGCAGGCGCAGGCCAAATCCAATCTTCCAACACCCAACCGCTTCGAGTCGGCGCTGACCGCGGCGCGTGCAAACGTGGCGCTCGCGGGCACCCTCCTCGACAAGACACGCATCCGCGCGCCGCGAGCCGGAACCGTGCTCGAGGTCAACGGCAGGAAGGGCGAGATCGTGTCGCCCTCGCCCGATCAAGTGCTGGCGGTCGTCGGCGACATGTCGGTCGTGAAAGTGAAGGCCGAGGTCGACGACGGCGACGTGGCCAAGATCAGGGTCGGGCAGAAAGCCTTCGTCCGCTCGATCAACTACCCGAACAAGGACTTCGAGGGCACCGTGACGGCACTGGCGCCGGCCATGGCCACGCCGAGGATCACTTCGCGGGGACCGCGCCGGCCCTCCGACATCGAGGTGCTCGAGATGACAGTCGATCTCGACGGCAGCGTGCCGCTGTTGCCAGGAATGCGCGTCGACGCCTTCGTGAGGCCCTAGCCTCAAGCTGCGGGCGCAGAAATCCCGAGACGTGCGAGCAACCGCTCGCACGTCTCTTTCGTCTCTTGCGCCCAGGTCGCCGTTTTCGAGGCAACGAGGTTGGCCTCCGACCGCAGGATAACGCCGTCCCCCAGAACCTTGAGGCCGTTCGCCGCGAGCGTTGCACCCGTGGTGGTGATGTCGACGATGATGTCGGCGGTGCCGGCAGCGGGCGTGCCTTCGGTGGCCCCGAGGCTCTCCACGATGCGATAGTCGGCGAGACCGCGCGCCGAGAAGAAGCGCCGCGTGATGTTCACGTACTTGGTAGCGACGCGGAAGGGCCGCCCATGCTCGCGCCGGAACGCAATGGCCGCGGCCGCGATGTCGGCGACCTCGTTGACGTCGATCCAGCACTTGGGCACCGCCACTATGACGTCGGCGCGGCCAAATCCCAGGGGCTGCAGGAAGGTCACGCGCTCGGTGGCATTGGCGATGTTCTCGCGCACGAGGTCCTCGCCGGTGACGCCCAGATGCGCGTGCCCGCGGTTGAGCTCGGCGACGATTTCCGAGGCCGAGACGAAGGCCACATCGACGCCGGCGAAATCCACGATCTCACCGCGATAGCCACGATCGTGTCCGACCTTGCGCAGCTTGAGCCCGGCGTTGGCGAGAAACTCGGCCGTCTGCTCCATAAGCCGCCCCTTCGAAGGCACCGCAAAGACGAGCGCGCTCATGGCTTGCCTCCCACCACGGCCAATAGCCGCTCGGTGTGGATGGCGCCGCCGACCGCCGGCACGTTGCGCGGCGCGCCGACCGCACGCAACAGCCCGTCGTAGCGGCCACCGCCGGCGACGGGGCTCGCGGCGCCCAGCGAGAGCGCCAGCACCTCGAATACGAAGCCGCTGTAGTAGGCGACGTTGCGCCCGAACTCGCCGGAGAACGGCACCTCCGAGAGATCGACGCCGCTCTCCATCAGAAGCGCACTGCGACGCTCGAACGCGTCGATGGCGACGTCAAAGCGGCCCTGTGGCGGCTTGTCGATCAGAGCGCGCAGCCTGGCCGGCGCCTGATCGGCGTATGCCTTCACCTCGAGGTAGCCTTCGATCGAGGCGGCGGTAGATCGCTCGAGCGGCTTCGCCTTGGCGTCGGCGGCGAGCGCGAGCATGCCTTCGGTTATCTCGGCCACGGAGCGCACGCCAATCACCTCGATGCCGCCCTTGTCGAGCGCCTCGGCGACGATGGCTTCGGCTCGGGTCGGATCGTCGGGGTCGAGCGCCTCGATAAGCGTGCGCGGTATGTTCGCTGCGGGACGCGCGGGGTTCGTGGTCAGACGCCGCAGCTCCGCGCGGAAAGTATCTGGGCGCCAGAACTGATGACGCAGCCGCCGGCGCCAACGCGCCGGCATCTCGGCAGCTTCGAGCAGCGCCGCGAAGAGACCCAGGTCGCCCATGCGCAGCTTCCAGCTCCGCAAACCCGCCTGCTGCAAGGCCGTGAGCACCAGCGTCAGCGTGCGGGCGTCCGCGTCCTCGCGATCTTCCGCGCCGAAGGCCTCGATGCCGGCCTGACGGAACTCGCGCGGGTGCGAGGCATCGGCGCTTGCAGGCTGAAAGCGGAACGCCGGCCCATTATAGCAATAGTGCGCCCGCTCATCGGCCTGCGGATGGCGCTCCAGGTACAGCCGGCACGTGGGCACGGTGAGGTCGGGACGCAGACACAATTCCTCTCCGTTGAGGTCGGAGAAGACGTAGGTGCGGCCGCGCAAAGCCTCCCCAAGCACGTCGAGAAACACGCCGGCCGGCTGGATTATGGGCGGGGAGACGGCCTCGTGCCCGCCCGCGATGAACACCGCAAGCAGCGTGCGCGCCTGGTCGGCGAGAGCCTCAAAACTGGCCGGCGGCGGGGGGGACATGGCGATCACTCAAGGTTAAGGCACGCCTTTTGGAACAGCTATGGCGGTCCTGCAAGACCGTTGCGGCGCTGCATCGCCCGAAAACGCGTTGCGCATTTGACCGTAGCGCGACCGATGCCTTAGTCACGCTAAGAAAGTATGGTGGAAGGCGCTCTCGCCAGTGCAGGCGAGGTAGTTAATTCAGGCATTCCGTTGGGGGGCCGATCATGAACCGCAACCTCGTCGCAGCGAGCTTGGGCGTAATGGTGCTTGCCGCGGTCGCCGGCGGCGTGCTAGCCGCCAATCCCGCAGCGCCCGTCGCCCCGCCAGCGCCCGCCACCGTGCCGGCTGCTCCGGTGGCGCCCGTTCCGGCCGCGGCACAGGTCCCCGCTCCAGCTACCGCGCAGCCGCCCGTGCCTCCCGACGTGACGCCCGAGGTGTGGCCAATGCCGGTCGAGGATTTCCTCGCGGGGAATTATCTGGAGCGCGCCGACGTGGTGCTGACGCGGCACAACTGGGACCTCGCCTCCTGGGCGATCCGCTATGCGACCAAGTCAATGTTCTCTCACGCAGCGATGGTGTTCACGGGCCCGCAGTTCGAATCCGGCTACAGCAACACCTTCGTCATCGAATCGGGCACGAAAGGTGTCGACCTCACGAACTTGCGCGACTACATCGCGGACAAGAGCGCCTTCCTCGCCATCAAGCGCTTCAAGAAGGACTGGTTCGACGAGACCAAGCAGGCGCGCGTGCGCGGGCTGCTGCTCGACAAGATCAAGTCCACCTACAACTACTGGGCCATCGTCCACATCGTGCGCAATCTTTGGTTCGGCGTTCAGCAGAGCGTGCAGCGCGACAGGGGGGCCGTGCGTCATCATCAACAGCGGGAGGGGGAGCCACCCAATGAATTCATTTGCTCCGGCCTCGTGCAGATCGGATTCGTAGAAGCCGTGATCGAATACATCAAGGCGGGCCAGCTTCCCCCCTCCACCATCAACGACGTCGTGTTCGAGCCGGAGGCGGCGAGCCGGCTTCCGGAGAAGGCCGACTGGGGCTATCTCGATCCCGAAGCCTCGAAGACAACAGCGGTGCTGTTCCGCAAGCAGAACTTTGACGCGCTGCAGTGGGTCACACCTGAGGATCTCGCCGCCAGCGACAAGCTGGAGTGGCTCTATTTCATCAAGGACGGCCTCGTCTACAAGGTGTCGACCTACGACGAGGTGAAGAAGCTCTCAGGCGACTGAAAGATCGGTCGGCGCTAGGCCAAGGACCGCCCGCTCAAGGATGGATGTCGAGCGGCTCGGGGCGCTTCTCGGACTTGGCGGGCGGCGCGGCGTCCGAGGTCTCCTCCTGCGGCGGCTTCGCGATGACGGGCGGGGGCAGATCGAGCATCCGCTGCACCACCTGTCCCGGCTTGCCGGAGCAGCCGGCGATGCAGACGACATCGTCGCTCTCATCCGCGGCGACGCGGCTATTCGCGCCCTTCACCTTATCGTCGGGGGAGGCCGCGCTCGGCAGGTATTCTGCCGTACGGCCCTTCACCGGGCGCGGCAGCAACTGCACGATCTTCGGCTTGCCGCTGCAGCCGGCGACGCAGAGGACAACGAACTGATCGGGGTGCTCGGCAAGTAACGGCTTCACGCGCGGGTTCGAGCTCGGCATACCGCCGCCGGCGTTGTCGAGATCGGGGGCGTCCTGGCCGTCGACGACGATGGCGTCCTCCGCCTCAACGCGCGGAATCTGCCACAGGCCGACACCGGCGGCGGCCACCAGGGCCCCAGCCAGCAAAGATCTCGAAATCCACTGACGCGGAGTACGCAGATACACAAGCACCGCGCTCCCCGTTGCCGGGGCTCGCCCTTCGATCGATCAGGGCAGTCTCGCAAGCGCGGGTAAAGGATTCCCTTCCCACGGCGGGGGGACCGTGCGCCTCGCCAGCCGGCGTGAAGCATTACTTCACGTAGCGCCAGTAGTCGCCCCGGTCGGTCGGGACCTTCTTGAGGTTCGACAGGCGCAAATCGGGGGGCCGCAAGCCGTTAAGGATCAGCTTGCCGATGTCCTGCAGGAGCTTGTTGTTCTCCGCATACCCCGAGTGGTTGATCGCGAAGGCATCCGTGGTCGCCGCCGTCACGTCGATCGAATCGACGCCGGGCAGCACCAGCGGACCGGCTGCCGGCACGTCGCCCGCGCGATAGTTGCCCCAGAAGTTGCGCGACACCAGCAGCGCGCGGTCATTGGCCGAGGCATAGAGCGTCACGCCCTTGGCGAAGCCTTTGATCGCCTGCGCGAGGTTGGTGAAATTGTCGGCGTCGACGTCGGGAGCGGCGAGGATCACCTGGCTGATGGCGACGCCCGGAGGCGCTGCCGACTTCATGTCGCGCAGCACGTCCATCAAAGGTTGGTTGCCCATGCTGTGGGCGATGATGCTCACCGACTTCGCGCCCGTCTCCTTGACCACCATCTCGAGGAACTGCCGCAGGTAGGGCTCGGACGCCTGTGCGCTCTCGCGGTCGTAGGTATAGCTCGCCACCGCTCCGCCCGACGGCCAACTGTAGAGGAAGGTGGCGCCGTCGAACTCGAGGTCGTAGGCGATCTGCGCCGTGCGGTAGAGCGCGTTGTCGAAGGACGTGTTGAAGCCGTGCACGAACACCAGCGCGTGGTCCTTGAACCTGAGCGATGGCCTCAGCCGTGCTTTCACGAGCGCCAACAGCTGCTCCTTCGTCAGCGCCTTGATCTCCTTGATGGTGAAGTGCTGCTTGGGGTCTTCCTTCTGCTCGTAGATCGTCACGTCGAAATAGGGGATCTTCACCGCCCAGGGCCGCTCGACCTGGGGCACCTGATGCACCTTGGGGACCGTCACCAGCGCCTCGCCGAGCTGGAGGCGGCGCCCGCGGTCGGACCCGAACACGAGGCGCTGCGCGTTGGGCTCCACAGCCCGATCGGTGCCGTAGAACACGGGCACGAGGTCCCAGTCCTTCTGCTCCTCGGCCGCGGCGGCCGCGGGAGTGGAGGACGCCACAGGCGCCGGCGGGGCACCACCCCCGGATTTCTTCGCGAGGTCTGGCCCAGATTCGGGTGCGGGGGCCGGCGGCGGCGTTGGCGGAGCGGGGGGCTTTGCCGCCATCACGGCCTTGGGGGCAGGCGGCGCGGCCGTTATGGCGTCACGCAGTTTGGGAGCCCCCGGCGGCCCGGCCTGAAGTTTTCTCGCCTGAGCCGCTCCTTGGGCCTCGGCCTGAGCCGCCTCGGCGGCTTCTGCTTGCGCCTTAGCCGCTGCCTCGGCCGCTCCCGATTCTGCTGCGGGGGGTGATGCGCCCGGCGGCGCCATGGTGGTGACGGGCGCCGACGGAGCAGCCGGAGGCGGCGGAGGCGCGGGCACCGGCGCCGCGGCGACTGGAGGCTGCAAAGTTGGGCTTAACGTCGGCATCGGCAAGTTGGGCAGCGGAACCGGGACCGGGACCGTGACCTTGGGCGGTAGTACATAGCCGGCCACCCCTGGCGGAAGGCCACCACCGGATTTCTGCGCGAGATCGGGCCCCGCTTCCGGTGCGGGAGGGGCCGGCGGCGCCACAGTCGGTGTTGTCGCGGGCGGAGGCGGAGGAAGGGGGGAAGCGGGCGGAACCTCCGCCTTCTTCAATGCGCTCAGCGGGTTTGGCGGTACTGCGTCCTGCGCGGGCGCTGCAGCACCACCCACATCCGTATCGGGGGGCGGGGCCCCTTGACCGGTCGTTTCGGCCGGGGGTTCGGCTGGCGCAGCCCGTGCCTCAGCGGGCGCTGGCTTCTCCTCGGCCTCCTTCGCTTGCCCCTCCGGCGGCGTTTCCTCTCCTGCTCCCGTCGCGTTCGCCGCCGGCGTCGCGGGCACGTTCGGGCGAAGATCGGCGGCGCGCTTGGACAGCGGCGCGGCATCCGCCGTGCGTCCCTGCTTGATGTAAAGGCTTCCGAGATTGTCGAGCGCTTGCGCAAGCTCGTGGTTGTCGGGCTTCTTCGCCTTCTCGTGGATGGCGATCGCGCGTTTCAACAGCGGCTCGGCGTCGGCGAACTTGTTCTGCGCCGCGTAGAGATCAGCGAGCGTCGTGAGCGCTGCCGCCGTCTGCACATCGTTTGGGCCGTAGCGCTTCTCGGTGAGCTTCACCACGCGCTGCTGGGCCGTGGTCGCTTCGGGATATTTGCCGGCCTGGCGAAGCTGATCGACCTGCTTCTTCAGCGCGTCGATCTCAGCCGGGCTCACCTTGGCTCCACGCTGCTTTTCGCGCGCGCGGGCGGCCTGCACGGCCTCTTCGTAGCTCTGCCACGGCGGCCACCGCTCCTGCGCCTGGGCTACATCGGCCGCGAACATGGCAAACAAAGCCGCAAGCACCAGAATAGCGGCGGGTCTCGTCTGTCGACGCCTCAACATCCTCATCCTCACCCAAATGCCGGGGCGAACCTGCCTCTACTCTGTGGCCACGTAAGGGCTTGAGACGCCCTTTCCCGTGGTTATCCGCTGCCGCTCTGCCCGGGGAAAGGCGCACTTTGCCCCGCCAAATCGCCGCCGGTGATTGCCAGGGTGCTGTGGCATCCCCATGACGCACTTGCCGAACCGGATTCGCTCCGCTTATCACGGGCTTGCCATTTCGAGGACAGCGCATGCAGAGGCCCGCGGCCCAACTGACCCTCGCTGATTATGCGGCCGGCGTACGCTCGGGCGACCGGGCGATGCTGGCGCGCGCCATCACGCTTGTGGAAAGCACCAAGCCCGAGCATGCCGCCCTTGCCCAGAAGTTGTTGCAAACGCTGCTGCCGTCGACCGGAGAGGCCCTGCGCCTCGGCGTCACCGGAGTGCCCGGCGTCGGCAAGTCGACGACGATCGACCAGCTCGGGATGAACCTCATCGCCGCCGGCCACCGCGTGGCGGTGCTCACCGTCGACCCCACATCGAGGCGCACGGGCGGCTCGATCCTCGGCGACAAGACACGCATGAGCCGGCTCGCGCAGGAGACGCTTGCCTTCATCCGGCCCTCACCGACCTCCGGCACGCTCGGCGGCGTCACGCGCAAGACGCGCGAGACCATGGCGCTGTGCGAGGCCGCGGGCTTTGACGTCATCATCGTGGAGACGGTCGGCGTCGGCCAGTCGGAGGTGGCGGTCGCCGACATGGTCGACTTTTTCCTCGTGCTGCTCTTGGCCGGTGGCGGCGACGACCTGCAGGGCATCAAGAAGGGCATCATCGAGATTGCCGACATGATCGCCATCAACAAAGCCGATGGCGACAACGTCGTGCGCGCGGAGTGCGCTGCCGCGGAGTACCGCGCCGCACTGCAGATTTTGACGCCGCAGTCGGCCACTTGGTCGCCGCCGGTGCTGACTATCTCGGGCCGCGACAACGCCGGGCTCGATGCATTGTGGGCAAAGATCGCCGACCACCGGCAGAAGATGACGGCGACGGGCGAGTTCGCGCTACGCCGTCAGCGTCAAGCAGTCGCGTGGATGCAGGACATGCTGAGCGACCGCGTGATGGCGAGTCTGAGGTCGAACCCGCGCGTGGCGCAGCGTCTGCCTGTGCTCGAGGTCGAGGTGCGCGAAGGCCGGCTCGTGCCAACGCTCGCGGTCGACGAGATCCTGGAGATGCTCGGCATTGCGACCCATTGATCCGATCGCAAAAGGGGATCGCGCCGCGCTTGCGCCAGCGCGACCCGTCATCCTGTTGACCGGCTTCGGCCCATTTCCGGGCGTGCCGGACAACGCAACTGCGCTGCTCGTTCCGCGCCTCGCAAAGGCCGCGCGCGAGCGCTTTCCCGCCTACGACGTGGTCGCCGAGATTCTGCCGACCGAGTGGGAGGTGGCGCCGCAGAAGCTCGCCGACCTGCTCACGCGTCCCGGCACGGTGCTGGCGCTGCACTTCGGCGTGTCGCGGCAGGCGGAAGACTTCCGGATCGAGCTCGTCGGCCGCAACCAGTGCAAGGCAATGGCCGACGCAGCAGGCCACATGCCGGCCGGCCAATGCGTGATCGAAGCAGGTCCCGCCGAGCTCTCCTCGACGCTGCCGGCCAAACGCATCGTCGAGCGCCTCACGCAGCTCGGCGTGCCGGCCCGCACCTCGACCGACGCCGGCGGCTTCCTCTGCAACGCGCTGCTCTACCACTCGCTCACTGCCGCGGGTGTGCTGGCGAAGCCCCACCTCGTCGGCTTCGTGCACCTGCCGGCCGACCTCGTCGACCACGGCACGGACGGCAAGGCGCCGCCCCCGGGGTGCCGGCTCGATTGGCGCGGGGCCATGGCCGGGAGCCTGGAAATCATCGCCTCCTGCCTTGAGGGGCTCGATTGCGAGCCACCGGTAAAGGCCGGTTAACCGGCGCTGGCCTCAGACTTGCTTAGCAATACCGAAGCGAGCCTTAGAGGACCCAATGCCGTTTAACCGCCGCAGTCTCCTGTCCGCCGGCCTTGGTGTGGGGTTCGGCGCCGGCCTTTCCAGCATCGCCGCGGCGGCCGGCCCTCGCTCGGAACGCGAGGCCGCGCGCCTTGCGGCAACCGAAGTCCCCTCGGCTGGAGAGCTCGGCCTGAAGCCCGGCTCGACGCAAGACCAAACCGCCACCTTGCAGGCCGCCATCGATGAGGCCGCGAACCGCGGCGCGCCCCTGCTGCTGCCGTCCGGCCGCTTCCGGACGGGTAGGTTGCAGCTCCGCCCCGGCACGCGGCTCATCGGCACGGCGCGCACGACCACGCTCGAGTTCGTGGGTGGGCAAGCGTTCCTCACCGGCGAAGGCGATGGCATCGTGCTCGAAGGCCTCGTGCTCGACGGCGCCTACCAGATGCTCGACGTCGGCCAGGCCAGCGGGCTCGTCAGCCTGAGGAAGAGCCGCAGCCTCGCCCTACGCGATCTCGAGGTCACGCGCAGCATCGCCAACGGCATCGCGCTCGAAGGCTGCGCCGGCAGCATCAGCGATTGCACCGTAACGGTGGCGCTGATGGCCGGCATCCACAGCCTCGACGCGACTGGGCTCCAGATCGTGCACAACCGCATCGCCGACTGCGCCAACAACGGCATCCAGGTATGGCGCTCGGAGCCGGGCGAGGACGGCAGCGTCGTTTCTGGCAACCGCATCGAACGCATCCGCGCCGACGGCGGCGGCACCGGTCAGAACGGAAACGGCATCAATGCCTTCCGCGCCGGCGGTGTGCTCGTGAGCGGCAACCACATCACCGACTGCGCCTACTCCGCCATTCGCGGCAACTCTTCATCCGACATCCAGATCGTCGCCAACTCCTGCGCCCGCCTCGGCGAGGTGGCGCTCTATGCCGAGTTCGCCTTCCAGGGTGCGCTCATCGCCAACAATCTCGTCGACACCGCCGCCACCGGCATCTCGGTGACGAACTTCAACGAGGGCGGGCGGCTGGCGGTCGTGCAGGGCAACATCCTGCGCAATCTGTTCCGCCGCGAGGAGGAGCCGGAGGACAAGCGCGGCGAAGGCATCGCGGTGGAAGCGGACGCGGTCGTCACCGGCAACGTCATCGAGAGCGCGCCGACGGCGGGCCTCGTCATCGGCTCTGGCGCCTACCTGCGCGATATCGTGGCGACCGGGAACCTGATCCGCAAGGCGCGCGTCGGCATCCTCGTCTCCGAGGCGGGCGCAGGCACCTGCCTCATCGCCAACAACATGATTTCGGGCGCGGCGGAGGGAGGCATCCGCGCCATGAACCGTGCGGGCAGGCCAACGGGCCCGGAGCTCGTCGGCGGGGAGGCTGGCGGCAAGCGCCTGTCGCTCACCGGCAACCTTGCCGTCTAACAATCAGGCTTTGAGCTTGTTGAGCGCCGCCTCGAACGGGGCCGCGGAGCGGATGGCGCCGACCTCGACGCCCCACCAGGTCTTGATCTCGCCGTAAGGCATGAGCCCGCGCGCGGCCGGGTATAGCCGCTCGACCAGCGCTATCGCCGCTCCAGCCGACGCCCTCTTGCCGCCGTCGTCGATCTTCAGGGCAAAACCGAGCCCCAGCCCGGGGAACGCGCCGCAATAGACGCCTTCCGCACCCGTCTTCATGAACACCTGGCCGGGGAGCGCGCGCATCACGACGGTGTCGGCGCGGCCGCGCCCTGCCACCAGCTCGGGGTACTCCCAACATGCTTGCAGGATGCGGTCGAGCGCCTGGCGCCGCTTCGCGATGAGCCCTTCGCCGGTGGCGAGCCGCGCGAACGTGCGCGCCAGCACCGACAACGGCATCGCCCAGTTGGGCACCGAGCATCCGTCGGTCCCGCACACCTCCGCTCCGAGCTCGGCCCCCGACACCTCTTCCAATGCACAATGGATGCGTTTCTGCACGTCGTGGCCGGGCTGCCAGTAGTTCGCGACCGGCTCGCCCAGATGCACCGCCGTCGCCAGCATGCCTGCGTGCTTGCCCGAGCAGTTGTTGTGGAGCTGCGTCGGCGCTTCGCCGCCAGCGATGAGCGCGTTGGCGGCGGATGCGCCGAGCGGAGCGTGCGGCCCGCAGTGCAGGGCGGAAGGGGTCAGGCCCGCGCGCTGCAACATCGAAGCTGCGAGGCTCGCGTGCCGCTCGGTGCCCGCGTGCGAGCCGCACGCGAGCGCGATCTCGGCCGAGCCAAAGCCGAAGCGGTCGGCGGCGCCGGTCTCGATCAGCGGCACGGCCTGCAAGGCCTTGATGGCGGAGCGTGGATAGACCGGGGAAGCGACGTCGCCCAGCGCCAGCGCGAGCGCGCCGGAAGGGGCGGCGACGGCGACCGACCCGCGGTGCCAGCTCTCGACGAGAGCGCCGCGCGTCACTTCGATGAGAACGGGGTTCGCCATGGCCTCGCGCGATGCAGGAGAGAGCGCGCAGCTAGTCTCGGGCGGGCGCGGCGCGCGATCAAGCCGGAATTGGCGTTTCAACACCGCTGCGGCAGCGTCACACGCACGCGATCAACGTTCGAGCGACTGCCAATGAAACAGGCGCAACGCAGCGGGCTCAGTTGCCCTTCGCCGCGCACTGGGTGAGTGCCGCCTCGCGCTTCTGTGCGCTCGCGCGCGAGACATCGGGGCCGACGGAAGCGCACCAGGTGGCATGCGCGCCCTTATCGACCGACCACTCGGCGCCGGCAAACCCGCATTTCAGCTTCAGATTCCGCTGCTGCTGCTCGAGCGCGGTTTTCACGTACCAGTCGCAGTTGGCGGACGCCGCGTTTGCACCGAGCGCGAGGGCGCCAAACGTTGCCAGCACAGGCAACAGGCCACGCAGCCGAACGATCGTCATCGTAATCACCTCGCGTCTCACCTTGACCGCAACGCTAATGGCCCGGCCATGAACCCCGTCTGAATGTCGATTGCGGCAGCGGTTCGGCACCCGTCCGAGACCGCGCCCCCGCGGGTGGTCATACACCGCAATGGCCCTCAGCGCGAGCCTCTAGGGCGCCCGGCGGCGCCCCTTTCTGCATATTTTACGGCCGTTTGCGGCCTGTGACGTGCGGAACAGCGCGAGCCTCCGACTTCCCCCATTCTCCCTTCAACAGCCGGCGCAAGCCGGAAGGTCGAACAGGGAGAGTGTCGTGCACGGCCGTATCACCAAGTTCAGCGAAGAGATTGGCTTCGGCATGATCGAGGCCGACGACGGCGGCAAGTACCGCTTCGCCAAGAGCGAGATCAAGAACCTCAACGGCCACATCGTTGGCCACACCGTCGACTTCCTGGTCGCTGCACGCCGCGGCAAGGAAATCTTTCTCATGACCGGCACGCCCTGGACCGCCTTCGGCGGCGCTGGCGCTTAACCTCGAGGACCATGACCATGAACTGGGATTTGACAGACGTTCCCGCGATCGCCCCGACCGACCTCGCCGCCGCCATGCAGGCGCTGATCGCCGGAGGCCGCGGTCTTGTGCTCCTGCGCGGGCTCGAGGATGCCGATCTCGATACGGTGCAGGCCGAGCTCAAGCGCCGCTTCCACGGCGACCCGCAGACCGCGCTCGCGGTGTTCGTCCGCTTCCGCCACCTGGCCGAGGTCTTCTCGGCGCGCCGCCTCAAGGACCTGATGCTCGACCGCGGTTACGCGCTGATCGCTCCGGCCATCGCCATTGCCGCCTCGCTGCGCCTCAACGCCCACCGCGGCTTCAGCCCCCAGAAGTTCCTGCTGGCCCTGCAGGAGACGATGACCGACAACGTGGTGACGATCGCCCCTCGGGAGAGGACGCTGCCCGAAAGCGAGCTGCTCGCCGCCTAATGCGAGGGGCGCCTTAACGGGCGCCCCTTTTGCTATTCCCGCACTCCAGGCGGTGCCGTTCGACCCCGGCCCAGCTACCGTGGAGCTTAAAAGACATCATTTGCAGCCTACTATCGCGCGCTTGCACTATGCTGTGAGACTTCGCGCATCAAAACTTCGGGCCCATGCACTCCCAACCCCCCAAACCCGGCTTGCCAGCGGTAGGGATCTTCGCCGACCTCGATGTGTCAGAGCGCGCGATGCTGGCCACGGAGACCAAGACACGCTCGCTGAAGCGCGGCGACGTTCTGGTGCGCCAGGGCGATGCGGCCGACGACCTCTACATTGTTCTCACCGGGCGCTTCGCGGTCACCAAGGAGGGCCGCCGCGACCCTATCGCCGAGATCGGCCCCGAGCAGCCCATCGGCGAGATCGCGTTCCTGACTGGCGGCACGCGCACGGCGACCGTCACCGCCATGCGCGACAGCGTCGTGCTGCGCCTGGGAAGGGAGGATTTCGAGAGGCTCACTGCGAAATGCCCGAGCATCTGGCGCACGCTCACCAACACGCTGTCGCAGCGCCTCGCGGCGACGACCGGCTCGGAGTCCACGACCAGCGATCCCCGGCCGCGCACGATCACGATCATCCGCGCCGGCGACGCGCCGGTGCCGCCTGAGTTCATCCGGCAGTTGACCTCGGCCTTCGCGACCGCTGCCAGGACCTTTGTCATCGACGCCAAGAAGGCCGCCGAGCTTCTGCCCACGGGCGTCGCGCTCGACAGCCCCGAGGCGACACAGCTCTTCAACGAGCTCGAGAGCAAATACGACTACGTGATCTTCATCGCCGACCCGGAGCTGACGCCATGGTCGCAGAAAGCGATCCGGCACGCGGACCTCGTGCTAGGCGTGGGCGTGCACGCGTCCAACCCCAACCCCAACCGCCTCGAGCAGCACGTCGCCGAGTTCGTAAGCCCCGAGGCTCGCCGTCTCGTGCTTTTGCATCCCCACCACACGACGATCACGGGCACCGCGCGCTGGCTGCGCTGGCGCTCGGTCGCCTTGCACCACCACGTCGCACTCGACACCCCAAAGGATATCCAGCGCCTGTTCCGCTTCATCAGCGGCTCAGCGCTCGGGCTCGTCGCCTGCGGCGGCGGTGCGCTCTGCGCCGCGCACGTCGGGCTCTACAAAGCGCTGATCGAATCCGGCTTCGAATTCGACATGATGGGCGGGACGTCGGCCGGCGCGGCCATGGTCGGCGCCTTCGCCATGGAGAAGCACCCCGACGACATCGACGTCGGCACGCACGACATCTTCGTGACCAACCGTGCGATGCAGCGCTACACACTGCCCCGCTACAGCCTGCTCGATCACCGCAATTACGATGAGCACCTTGGGCGCTATTTCCGCGGCATCAATATCGAGGACCTGTGGATCCCGTATTTCGCCGTGTCGACCAACCTTTCGCGCTACGAGCTGCACCGCCACGACCGCGGCGATCTTTTCCAGGCCATCCGCGCCTCGGGCTCGATCCCGGTGCTGCTGCCTCCCGTCTACACCTCGAAGGGCGAGATGCTGGTCGACGGCTGCCTGCTCGACAACGTGCCGATCCGAACGATGCACCAGCTAAAGAGCGGGCCCAACGTGGTCGTGTCCTTTCACATCCCCGAGCTGCAGCGCTTCGACGTCGAGTACGAAAAGCTTCCCTCGCGCGCCGAGCTCGTGCGCATGACACTCAATCCGTTCGCCTACAAGAGACTTCCCGTCGCGCCAGGCTTGACGACCGTTCTGATGCGCTCGCTCATGGCCAACCGCCAAGATTTCAACCGCCAGCTCAAGCCGGATGACCTTCTGATGGTGCCGCCGATCCCGGCCAATACGGGGATACTCGATTGGCACCGGCACACCGAGCTCGTGCGCCACGCCTATTGGTGGGGGCTCGAGGAGGTGGGTCGGTTGCGCAAGGCCAAGCATCCGCTCGTGTGAGCGGCCTAGCGACCGCCGCGATTTATCCACAAACGCACTCTGGCGTTCGCGAGCTGTCGCGCGCGCATGCGCGGGGCGTCGCGAAGTCTCCGCGCGGCTTTGCAAGCGGGTGAATTAGCTCTGCGATTCTTCTTCGTTCGCGCGCGACCCGGGGCGAGCTACGCGTTCTCCGCATTATCATCGCGTCGCGCGCAGGCTCACACGGCGACTAATGTGTTGGTCCGCTCCTCCGCGATAGCAGACGAAAGAACACGCGTCCGTCAAATACGGCGTGACAGCTCGCGCACGCGCAACTAACCAAATCGGAAACCTCACGAGCCAAGCAAAACAAATCCAAAACACTTCATGCGAAGCGGATGAGCCTGCGTGAAGGAGCCGCCGCATCTGCGCGGGCAGAGCGGCGGAACGGAGCTTCGTATTCGACGGTAACCGAGGGGGATGGGTCGCATGGCGGACGACACAGATGATCGCAGGACTCTAGCCGAAGGCGCGGCAAGACAACTAGCCAACGCGACCAAGACGCGTGCGCAATGGGGCGGCATCACACCGCGCTGGCTGATCCCGTTCCTGCCGTGGACTCCGGTCGAGGCCGGCATCTACCGCCTCAACCGCGTGAAGGAGACGCGTGGCGCCACCTCCGCCTCCTCCGCCGACGTCGAATGCAGTCCGCCGCGCGACCGCGACGCCGACCTCCCCGAGACCTTCGTCGACTACGAGGAGAACCCGCGCGAGTATTTCCTCAACGCAGTGACGACCGTGCTCGACGTGCAGACGCGCGTGTCCGACCTCTACAGCCACCCCTTCGACCAGATCCAGGAGCAGCTTCGCCTCCTGATCGAGAAGGTGAAGGAGCGCCAGGAGAGCGAGCTCATCAACAATAAGGACTATGGGCTGCTCGCCAACACGGCCAAGTCCATGCGCATCAAGACGCGCGCGGGCGCGCCGACGCCCGACGATCTCGACGAGCTGATCGCCAAGGTGTGGAAGGAGCCGACCTTCTTCCTCGCGCACCCGCGCGCGATCGCCGCCTTCGGGCGCGAATGCACGCGTCGCGGCGTGCCCCCGCCTACCGTCTCGCTGTTCGGGTCGCCGTTCCTGACCTGGCGCGGGCTGCCGCTCGTGCCCTCCGACAAGGTGCCGCTGACGGGCAACGGCAATTCCAAGATCCTGTTGCTGCGCACCGGCGAGAAGAAGCAGGGCGTCGTCGGCCTGTTCCAGCCGGGCGTCCCGGGCGAGGTCTCGCCCAGCCTCTCGGTGCGCTTCATGGGCATCGACCGGCGCGCGATCGCCTCCTACCTCATCTCGCTTTACTGCTCGCTCGCGGTCCACACGGAGGACTCTCTGGGCGTGCTTGAGGATGTCGAAGTAGGCAAGTACCATGACTACCCCACGGCCAAGTGATCCGGCGGCAGCCGCCGCCTCCGCTGCACAAGGCGCACCCTCGGGCGCTACCCCCGGCACCAGCGAGCTTTCAGGACTGGCTCCACTGGCTCCCGGCGTGCCCGATGCCGCGACCATCGCCAGGCTCGCCAACGCGTTCTACGCCGGCGCGCCGTCAAGCCCCATGCCGGGGCCCGGCGCGGCGCTGCCATCCGCTCCGGTCTTTGCCGCCGAACCAATCTACAATTCGCTGCCCGGCGTGCCGGCGCTGCAGCTTCCGCTGTCGCCGAACCTCAACCCCGGCCTGCCGCCGTTCCCGTTCCCGTCTTCGGGCGCGGCGCAGCCGTCGGCTCCGGTGTTCGCCGTCGAGCCGATGATCGCGCTGGCGACAGCCGCGCCGACCCCGGCAGCGATTGACCCCGTGGGCGACGAAGGCAGCCGCGCTTCGCCCTCTAGCGCATTCGGCGCCTCTCCGTCCGCGCCGGCGCCGTACGCCCCGGGCGGCATCCCGAGCGAAGCCGATCTTGCGGCGCTGCCATCGTCGCTTGGAGGCGTCATGTCGCTGGTGCCCAGCTTCGCACCCGAGCGCGGTGCGACCGCCGCCGGCTGGCCCGGCGCCGTACCGGGATCGGCGTACGCGGGGCCGACCGAGGGCTTCTCTTTTTTTTATCGCGGCGCAGGCCCGCAGGGGGGCGCGACGCCGTTTGCCTTCCAGGCCTCGGTCCTCGACTTCAAGGCGTTGCCCTATCAGCACGTGACCGATCTCGGCGGGCCGGCTCCGGCGATCTCGGGCGTACGCGCCTTCGACCCGCACGTCATCCGCCGCGACTTCCCCATCCTCGAGCAGAGCGTCAATGGACGCCCGCTCGTGTGGCTCGATAACGCCGCGACGACGCAGAAGCCGCAGTCCGTGATCGACCGCATTTCGCTTTTCTACGAGCGCGACAACTCCAACATCCACCGCGGTGCGCACACGCTCGCTGCGCGCTCGACCGACGCCTACGAAGGGGCGCGCGCGAAGGTGCGCACGTTCATCAACGCGCCCTCCCCCGAGAGCATCATCTTCGTGCGCGGCACGACCGAGGGCATCAACCTCATCGCCAAGGCCTGGGGCGGCCGCAACGTCAACAAGGACGACGAGATCGTCATCACGTATCTGGAGCACCACGCCAACATCGTGCCCTGGCAGCAGCTCGCGGCCGAGAAGGGCGCCAGGCTACGCGTCGCTCCCGTCGATGACAGCGGCCAGATCATCCTCGAGGAATACGAGAAGCTGCTCAATCCGCGCACGCGCATCGTCTCGGTGAGCCAGGTCTCGAACGCGCTCGGAACTATCACGCCGGTCACCGAGATGGTGGCCATGGCGCACCGGCATGGCGCCATCGCGGTGGTCGACGGCGCGCAGTCGGTGTCGCATATGCCGATCGACGTGCAGGCGCTGGACGCCGACTTCTTCGTCTTCTCCGGCCACAAGATGTTCGCGCCAACGGGCATCGGCGCCGTCTACGGGCGCCCGAGCATTCTGGAGAACACGCCGCCGTGGCAGGGCGGCGGTAACATGATCTCCGACGTGACGTTCGAGAAGACGGTGTTCCAGGGCCCGCCGTACCGCTTCGAGGCCGGCACAGGCAACATCGCGGATGCCGTCGGGCTCGGCGCGGCGATCGATTATCTCTCGACCATCGGCATGAGCAACATCGCCGCCTACGAACACGAGCTTCTAGGATATGCGACGCAGGGGCTGCTCACGGTGCCCGGCCTGCGCATCATCGGCACCGCGCACGAGAAGGCCGGCGTGATCTCCTTCGTGCTCAACGAGTGCCGCTCGGAGGACGTCGGCAAGGCGCTCGATCGCGAAGGCATCGCCGTGCGCTCGGGCCACCACTGCGCGCAGCCGATCCTGCGCCGATTTGGGCTCGAGAGCACGGTGCGCCCTTCCCTCGCGCTCTACAACACGCCTGAGGACGTTGACTCGCTCGTCGCGGCGCTTCGGCGCATCCAAACGGGCCGCGGTAAGCGCGGACTTTAGAGGAAGCGCCGTCGGCAGCTACGGGTTGAGGCTGCCGGAGTACATGTTGATCACGGCGACCCCCGCCGCAATGAGCCCGATGCCGAGCAGCGCCGGCCCATCGAGCGATTGCTTGAACAGCACCCACGACAGCCCGCAGATCAGCACGATGCCGCATCCAGACCACAGCGCGTAGGCAACGCCGACGGGGATCGTCCGCAGCGTGAGGGTGAGAAAGAAGAAGGCCGAGGTATAGCCGGCGGCGACGATGACGGACGGCACCACGCGGGTGAACTCTTCGGAAGCCTTGAGCGCCGACGTGCCGATCACCTCGCTGACAATGGCGAGCGCGAGGTAGAGATAGGGCATTATGGGTTCCTTGGGGTTTGGGCTTACGGCAGGCGCCGCACCATCCCATTGATTCATTGCAGTTTTACAGCAATGCCCGGGTAGCATGATCGAGCCCTGTGCGGTGGGCCTCCAAGCCTCAGTCGAGGTCGCGCGAGCCGCGCAGCCGCTTGACGTGTCCGCGCTTCTTCTTGGCTTCACGACGCCGCTCCTTCGACGCGCGCGAGGGCCGCGTCGGGACGCGGCGCTTCGGCACGATGGTCGCTTGCCGCACCAGCTCAGCGAGGCGCTCCCGTGCGTCCTCGCGATTGCGCTCCTGCGTGCGGAAGCGGTCGGCACGGATGACGAGGATGCCCTCGTCGCTCAAGCGACGCCCGGCGAGGCGGGAGAGGCGCGCGCGCACGCCCTCGGGCAATGACGCCGAGCGCGCCACGTCGAAGCGCAACTCCACCGCGGTCGATACCTTGTTGACGTTCTGCCCGCCGGGGCCGGAGGCGCGCACGAAGCGCTCCTGCAGCTCGCGCTCGTCGATGGAAATTGCGTCGGTGATCTTGAGCATGGCGGCCGCCGAATTGCTTCGTGCGATGGTCTAGCGCGCGAACGGCCCGCGGCGCCAGCCCTTGAAGTCGCGGATGATCTCGCGCGCCGCGTTGTGCCCCGGGACGCCCGTGATGCCGCCACCGGGATGGGCGCCGGCGCCGCACAGATAGAGCCCGGGCAGCGGCAGGCGATAGACGGCATAGCCGAGCACGGGCCTTGCCGAGAAGAGCTGGTTGAGCGAGAGCGCGCCGTGGAAGATGTCGCCATCGATCATGCCGAAGCGGCGTTCGAGGTCGAGCGGCGAGAGCACCTGGCGCGCGAGCACCGAGGCCTTGAAGTTGGGAGCGTGGCGCGTGACGGTGTCGATGACGAGATCGGCGAAGGCCTCTTTCTCGCGCTCGTCCTGCCAACTGCGGGGCGCGGGCAGATGCGGCGCGACGTGCTGCACGAACAGGCTCGCGACGTGTCGGCCGGGCGGCGCAAGCGTGTGGTCGAGCGTCGAGGGGATCAGCATCTCGACGACGGGCTCGGCCGACCATCCGCTGCGGCGCGCGTCGAGATAGGCCTGCTCGAGGTAGGGAAGCGTCGGGCCTATGACGATGCCCGAGCCGTGGTGATCCTGCGCCTGCGTGCTAGGCCTGCAGGTAAAGCTCGGCAGCTCTCTCAGTGCGACGTTCATGCGGAAGGTGCCCGACCCCGACTTGATCGCGACGAAGCGCTCGCGCAGCTCGGGCGCGACGGCATCGGCGGGCACGAGATCGCGGAACAGGAGCTTCGGCGCAATGTTGGCGGCGACGGCACGCGCGGAGATCTCCTCACCGTTTGTCAGCGCGACGCCGCGCACCCTGCCGTCCTTCGTGAGCAGCCGCGCGACCCCCGCCTGCGTGCGGATCGTCGCTCCACGCGCTCGCGCCGACGCAGCCATTGCCTGCGTGATCGCGCCCATGCCGCCCAGCGCGTGGCCCCAGGCGCCGCGGCGGCCGTTGACCTCGCCGAAACAGTGGTGGAGCAGAACATAGGCCGTGCCCGGCGTCGAAGGCGCGGCGTAGTTGCCGACGATGCCGTCGAAGGCGAGCGCGCCCCGGACGACGTCGCTCTCAAACCAGGCGCCGAGGAAATCCGCCGCGCTCAGCGTGAAGAGATCGAGCAGCACCCGCTTGTCTGCAAGATCGAGGGCGAGCACTCTGCGGCCGATGCTGGCGCCCTTTACGAGCTCCACGATGCCGCCGCCGGCGTTGGGTGGCGTGCGCAGCACGAGATCGCGCAACACATCGGCAGCGCGCGCGAGCGCCGCCTCGTAGGACGGCAGCCGCTCGGCGTCGCGCTCAGAGAAGCGCGCGACCGCAGCCTGCCGGTCCGCGAGGCCGCCGCGCATGAGCAGGAAGCGCGTCGCATCGACGGGCCAGAAGTTCGCGGCCGGCCGCTCGACAATTGTGAGCCCGTGCTTGGCGAGCTCGAGATCGGCGATCACCTTGGGGTTGAGCAGACTGACCGTGTAGGCGGCGACCGAGTTGCGGAAGCCCGGGTGGAATTCCTCCGTCACCGCCGCGCCGCCGACGACTTCGTTCTGCTCGAGCACGATAGTCTCTAGACCCGCGGCCGCCAGATAGGCCGCGCAGGCAAGGCCATTGTGGCCGGCGCCGATGATCGCGACGTCGAAGGTTTGAGCAGCATGCATGCGTGTGCTTGTCGATCCCGCTTTGTCTCAGTGCCAGCCTAACGCCGTCGTCTGTTCCACAATGGGCCCTCAATCATAAGGCGTTAATGTTGACTTCCGCCGAGTTGACGCGCGCAAGCGCCGTTAGGAGTTCGTTCACCCTGGCCTCCTAGCGTGAACGGGGTGGACTAACCGCTTCACCTGAGAGCGCATGACGCCAGCAGCCGCCAAATCCTCCGTCGGCCTCGATGTCGAAGCCACGCGCGAAGCCTCCTATAGGCTCGTCGGACTCCTCATCGTGTCGTTGTTTCCGGCGCTGTTTTGGACGATCGTGCTGGCACTGGGGGGTTCTGCTCTCGGCACGCCCTTGAGCCCGATCGCGCTCGCGACTGTCGGCGCGGCGATCGCGGCCGTGCTCGCCGCGGTCTTCAACGCGCTCTTTGCCCGGATCTAGCTGACCCCGCCCCAGCCGCAGCGGAGCATCTGGCAGGTGCCGGCTGCACCCCTGCACGAAACGCGCACGAAGCGGCACACGCGGCAGCTATAGCTCGAGAGGCATCCGCGGTAGGAGCCGCCGCGGCGGAAGTTGCATGTGCGTATCGTCTGGCAGTCGCGCTGCGGGTTGATGAGGCCGCCGGGCCCCTCCTGCGCGCGCGCAGCGCCGACGAGCGTCGCTCCCGCCAGCGCGGAAGCCGCCACGATCCCAAGCAATGCCATGCGCTGCATGAGGGTTGCCCCCTGCATCTCAAGCCCCGAGGCAGTGTCGGCGAGATGGGCTCCGAAGGCAATCGAATGGCCGTCTCAGGGTGCACAAGAAGCAGACAAGTGTGCCGTTGCGGCCACGCAAATGCGGGCAAACCCAGCCTCACCGGGCATGCCACTCCGAGGTGCGGAGGACGGGGGCTGTGGATTTACTCGGCGGCTTTGCGCGCGGGCTGCACGGTGGCCATGTAGTCGTTGAGCAGCGTCTCCGAGATCTTGCCCGGCTTGAAGCGGAACTGATCGATCTCCGACACCGGCGTGACCTCCGCCGCCGTGCCGGTGAGGAACACCTCCGAGAACGTCGGGAGCTCGTCCGGCATGATCGCGCGCTCGATGACCTCGTAGCCGCGTTTCTTGGCGAGACCGATCACCGTGCGCCGCGTAATGCCGTTGAGGAAGCAGTCGGGATCGGGTGTGTGGATGATGCCGTCCTTGACGAAGAAGATGTTGGCGCCGGTGCATTCGGCGATCCGCCCGCGCCAATCGAGCATGAGCGCGTCGGCAAAGCCCGCGCGCTCCGCGCGGTGCTTCTCGATGGTGCAGATCATGTAGAGGCCGGCGGCCTTGCTCTTCGCCGGCGCCGTCATCGGGTCGGGCCGGCGGTATTTCGCCATCGTCAGCCGGATGCCTTTGAGGCGCTGCTCCATCGGGAAGTAGGAGCCCCACTCCCAGGCCGAGACCGCCATGTGGATCTTCGTCGCTTGCGCGGAGACGCCGATCTGCTCGCTGCCGCGCCAGGCGATGGGGCGGATGTAGCAATCGGAAAGGTTGTTGGCCTTGACCACGTCGCGGCAGATCTGGTCGATCTCGGCGACCGTGTAAGGGATCTCGTAGTCGAGCGCGCGCGCGCTGTCGTGCAGGCGCTGCGAATGCTCCGTGAGCTTGAAAATCTCCCCGCCGTAGGCGCGCTCGCCCTCGAAGACGGCGCTGCCGTAGTGCAAAGCATGCGTGAGCACGTGGATGTTTGCTTGCCGCCAGGGGACGAGCTTGCCGTCGAGCCAAATCTGTCCGTCGCGATCGTGAAAGGGTGCGGGCTCGGGCATGCGTTCTCTCCGTGGACTTTCGCGCGTCGTCGATTTGGCGCCAGGGACCGCACGGAGGCGAGCTTTGCAGAGCAAACTAGGACGCGCCGCTTAAGCGGTGCCTCCCGTGCAAAGACGCTCGACCGCCTGCGCGAAAATGACTTGCCACGAGTAGCAATCGGAGCCAAATAAGTCAACATGACTGACATAACGTCCGACAGCGTACCCGGTCGCCGCACCTCACGCTCCCCAAGCTCTGCACAATCGACGAACGGCGCAGCCTCCGACGCTCCGGACGGTCCCGCTCGCGAAGAGCTCGTCGCCTGCGCCGAGCTGCTGTTCTTCGCCTACCGCGATTTCACCGGCGACCCCGATGCGGTGCTCGAGGAATACGGGTTCGGCCGCGCCCATCATCGCGTGCTGCATTTCGTGCATCGGCAGCCCGGCCTGCGCGTCGCCGATCTGCTCGACATTTTGAAAATCACCAAGCAGAGCCTCGCCCGCGTCTTGAAGCAGCTCATCGGCAAGGGCTTCATCATGCAAAAGCACGGCAACGACGACCGCCGCGAGCGCCGCTTGTTTGTGACCGCCAAGGGTGGTCGTCTCGCCGATAAGCTTACCGCCTTGCAAATCAAGCGCATTGAGGCGGCCCTTGCTAAGGCCGGCCCGGGAGCGCGAGAGTTAACGCGCCGCTTCCTTTTTGCCATGATTGCAGAGTCCGATCGGCCCGGCGTCGAAGCGCTGCTTAAGCTGCACCCTGGCACGCCCGGTGGCGGCTGAACCGAGAGTCCGAGAACCGAGAGGCCGAGCATGAAGGCCGCGAAGATCGCATCTCAATGCGCGTCGCTTCCCGACAACGCGCCGCACGTTCTCGTCGTCGATGACGACCAGAAGATCCGCGACTTGCTCGGCCGCTACCTCGCCGAGCACGGTTTCCGCGTGACGACCGCGGCGGACGCGGCAAGCGCGCGCGCCGGCATGCGTGGGCTCGAGTTCGACGTTGTGCTGCTCGACGTGATGATGCCCGGCGAGAACGGCCTCGACCTCGCGCGCGATCTCAAGGCAACGCGCTCGATCCCTATCTGCATGCTGACCGCACGTTCCGAGCCCGAGCACCGCATCGAGGGCCTCGAGGCGGGCGTCGACGACTACATCCCCAAGCCATTCGAGCCGCGCGAGCTCTTGCTGCGGCTGCGCAACATCCTGCGGCGCGGAACGGGGCCGACCGGACCGCACGACGAGATCCGCATGGGCGCGCACGTGTTTCACGTGGGTCGCGGGGAGCTGCGCCACGGCGACGAGACCGTGAAGCTCACCGAGCGCGAGCGCGACCTCCTCCGCGTCTTCGCCCAGCGCATCGGCACCCCCATCGCGCGGCACGAGCTTTTCGCCGAGGATTCGACGGGGAGCGACCGTGCCATCGACGTTCAGATCAACCGTTTGCGCCGCAAAATAGAGACCGACCCCTCGAACCCGGTGTACCTTCAGACAGTGCGCGGCAAAGGGTATATTCTTTATTCCGATTGAGAAGGTATTCCGCACGAGGTCGGCTCTAGATGCTCGCTCCGAACGACGAGCGCATGAACGCGTTGCGCGCGCGGTGGCAGGGCGCACAGCAATGGCTCGAATCCTCGCTGCGGCTGCCGCCCCGGGCGCGCACGCAGTGGCAGTGGCCCCACATCGAGGCGACGCGCTTGCGCGCATGGTCGTCCGCCGGCCTCGCCTGGTTCACCACGACGCATGCAGCCAACATGCGCCGCATCCAGGGACTCATCTCGGCGGCGCTGCCCAAGGGCCTTTACGCCCGCGCGCTCATCATCATCATCGCGCCGATCGTCGTGCTCGAAGGAGTTGTCGCCTTCGTGTTCATGGAGCGGCACTGGCAGGCGGTCACGCGCCGGCTTGCGGAGGCGACCGCGCGCGACATTGCTGCGCTGATCGACGTCTACGACGAATATCCGCGCCAGAACGACTACAACCAGCTCATCGAGATGGCGCGCGACCGGCTCAATCTGTCGATGCAGATCCTGCCCCCCGGCGACCTACCGGCGCCGCGACCGAAGCCGTTCTTCGCGCTGCTCGACCAGGCGCTGTCGGACGAGATCCGCCGCCAGGTGCAGCGCCCGTTCTGGATCGACACGGTCGGCCAGTCGCGCCACGTGGAAATCCGCGTCAAGCATGCCAACGCCATCCTGCGCTTCGTCGCCACGCGCTCGCAAACCTACGCCTCCAACTCGCACATCTTCCTCTTATGGATGATCGGCTCCTCCGTCATCCTGCTCACCGTCGCGATCCTATTCCTGCGCAATCAGATCCGCCCGATTTTGAGGCTCGCCGAAGCCGCCGACGCCTTCGGCAAGGGACGCACGGTGTCGGACGATTTCCGCCCCCGTGGCGCGCGCGAGGTGCGCCAGGCAGCGACCGCCTTCCTCGAGATGCGCGACCGCATCACGACCCACGTCGAGCAGCGCACGCACATGCTTGCCGGCGTCAGCCACGACCTGCGCACGGTTCTGACGCGCTTCAAGCTCGAGCTGGCGCTGCTCGGGGATACGGCGGAGACACAATCCCTGCAATCCGACGTACGCGAGATGCAGAGCATGCTCGAGGACTATCTTGCCTTCGCCAAGGGCGACGGCGGCGAGGTCTCGACAATCACCAATCTTTGCGAGCTGCTGCAGGAGATCCACGAGGAATCGCAGGTCTACGGCACGCCGATCGAGCTGAAGCTCAGGAAGCGGCGCCAGGACATTGTGCTGCCGCTAAAGCGGCAGGCCTTCAAGCGCGCGATAACAAACCTCGTCTCCAACGCGGTCCGCTTCGGCGATCAAGTGATCGTCCGCGCGGCTGTCGAAGGCCAATGGGTGCGCGTGGAGGTCGACGACAATGGCCCCGGCATTCCGGCCTCCGAGCGCGGCAACGTGTTCAAGCCGTTCTACCGGCTCGACCACGCGCGCAACCAGGACGAAGGCAACACCGGCCTCGGCCTCGCCATCGCCCGCGACATCGCCAAGAGCCACGGCGGCGACATTACGCTGGGGGAGAGCTCGATGGGCGGCTTGCGCGCGATCATCTCGGTGCCGCTCTGATCACGCCGATGCAGACGGCGGGCTTTCGGAGGCGCCCTTCGGCTCGGCCCGCTCGCTCGCGCGTCTGCAGGCATTATTGAATCCGGCAGCCACGTCGCACACCCGCTTGGCGAACGTATCGATCGAGCTCAGCATCTCCTCGCCGCGCCTTAAGCGACGGTCGAGCGCCGCCATGGTGCGCGCAAGCCCTGGGTCGTCGTCCTTGAGCCAGGTGCGAAAGACGGAGCCGTAGACGGCGCCGAGCCCGGTCGCGCGCAGCTGGCCATCAAGGCCGTCGGCTTGAATGTCGGCTGCGCGGAGCATCCATGCCTGCGATTGCGAGAGCGCGCGCAAGAGCGCCGGATCGAGCGTCCACGTCGCCGCGATGGAGTTGAGCGCCGGCCTGTAGGGTGCCATCACGTCGAAGCGGCTCATCACCACATCGAAGATCGCATCGCGCGGCGACTGACCCGCGGCGCGCTTGGGCGCGCGCGCGAGCACCTCATCGTCGACGGCGCGCACGAACGCGGCCAGGACCTCGGCCTTGGAATTGAAGTCGCGGCGTACCTCGTTGAGGTTAACGTCGGCCGCTTTCGCGATGTCGGTGAGCGTCACGTCGCGCCAGGGGCGCTCGCCTGCAAGCCGCAGCGCGGCGGCGATGATGCGGCCTTTAGGGGTCGAGAGATCGAGCATTGGGACTGCTCCTTTGCGATCTGGAACAGGTAGGCGCCCAATGTGCGCAATGAAAGGCCGGAAAGAAGCTCCCGAAATTGGCTCACGTGCCGACACGATTGCGTGAGCCGGGCAATCGGCGATTGCCAATATTGAAATGATATATCATAACTAAGACATGAGGGCTGCCTGGGCAGCACTCCTCGGCAGGACGAAAACCCAAACCGTTCGTCCTTCTAAAAACGGAGCATCATGCGCGCGCCTCGGGGACCCTCCTCCTCGATCCGGCCGCGCCCCTGGAGCCTCCACACGGCCTGAGCCACGCCGGGGCCTCGAGCCCGCTCAGGTTCGGCAAGCGACGCGCGGCCGTGGATGGCTTGCGAGCGGCACTCCGCTCACTTCGCCAGTTCGCGGCCGCGTTTCGTTGCTGCGGCGACCGCCGCCACGAGAAGCTTCTTGAGGCCGTCCGGCCCGCCCAGAACCTCGAGGGCGGCAGCGGTCGTGCCGCCGGGCGAAGTGACGTTCCGGCGCAGCGTCGCCGCGTCGAGATCTGAGTGATCGAGCAGCGCCGCCGATCCGATGACGGTATGGCGCGCGAGGCGCTCGGCGAGCTCGGCATCGAGGCCGGCGGCGCGGCCGGCTTCGGCGAGGCACTCCGTCAGCAGGAACACGTAGGCCGGCCCGGAGCCGGACACCGCCGTCACGGGATCGAGCAGCGCCTCGTCCTCGACCCACATCACTTGGCCGCCGGCGGCGAGCAACCTGTCGGCGAGGGCGCGCTGCACCGGCGTCACGGCCGCATTCGCAATTGCTACCGTGATGCCGCGGCCGATGGCGGCCGGCGTGTTCGGCATTGCACGCACGACCGCAGCACCCTTCGGCAGGTGCGCCTCGAGACCGGCGAGGCGCCGCCCCGCAGCGATCGACAAATAGACCGTATCGGGCCCCGCGAGCCGCGCGACCTGCGGCAGCACGGTGTCCATGACCTGCGGCTTGACGGCGAGCAGAATGACGGCGGGCGACGCCGACAGCTCGTCGACCAGAGGAAGCACGTCGATCGCGTGGCCGGCGAGGAGATCGGCAGCGGCACCCGTCGGCTCCGGGTCCTGCACGATGACGTCTCGCGGGTCGAGACCGTGATCGAGCAGCCGCGATAGCAGCGCTCCGCCCATCTTTCCCGCGCCGACCAGCAGCAGCGGGCCGTCGAGAGTGATGCTCATCGATGAAACCTAAAGTGGCTCAGCTCAAGCCTGGCCCTCGGTCTCGAACATCGTCGACACCAGGGCCTCGCGGCTCTCCTTACCCGCCCAAACAACGAACTGGAAGGCCTGGTAGTAGCGCTCGCATGCTTCGAGCGCGGCCTTGAGCATCGCTTCGCACTGGCGGGGCGTCGCAACGGAAGCGTTAAGCAAGAGCGCATGGCGGAACATGACGAGGCCTTCCTGCGTCCACAGATCGAAGTGGCCGAGCCAAAGCTGCTCGTTGATCTGGGCGATCAGGCGGTACATCTCGGTCAGGCGGTTGTCGGGGACGCGGAAGTCGAAGGCGCAGGCGACGTGCAGCGCTTCGAGGTCTTCGCGCCAGTTGAGCGAGACGTTATAGTCGGTCCAGCTTCCGGCCACGACCAGGGTCAGCTCGTCGTCGTTGGTGCGGTCGCAGGCCCAGTTGTGCAGGCCCGCGATCTGCTCGACAAGGTCGATCGGGTTCATGACGCGCTCGTAACCGAATTCAGCCGACATTCTTCCAATCCCCTCTTTGTCTCGCGGGCGAAATCGTTGCCTGGCAATGCACGCGACAACAATCAGAGTGACGAAACACCGGCCGCCGGGCGGGACGAAAACAGAGGGCCGCGCGAGTCGCAAGTTTGGGCACACATTCTCCACCGCCAAAGCCGACGGCACGCCAAACTGTCGATAACGAAGCGCATGATAGCAGCATCGCCGCGAAGGCCCGGCACTTAGCCGGGGATAAACTCGAGGCGCCGCATCGCTTATTGAGCGTGCGTGGTCAGGTTGCACTGCCGGGCTTGCCGAGCTTGGCCTCGAGCTCGGCGATGCGGGCCTCCAGCCGCTCGTTCTCGGCGCGCGCCTTCTCGGCCATCGCCTTCACCGCCTCGAACTCCTCGCGCTGCACGACGTCCATCCCCTGCAGCAGCCGCTCGCCCTGCGAGCGCATGACAGAGGTGACCTCGCGCTTGAGGCCATCGGCGGCGCCAGCGGCGTCCGTCATCAATTTTGCAAGCTCATCGAGGAAACGATTGGTCGTCTGCGTCATGGTGGGCTCCCAAAGAGGGGCGCGCGCGGCCGTCGTCCGGTGACATTCGCTTCGGCAAGGACTATGGCGAGGCCGGGGGCGCGGTTCAAGGCGCCAAGTGCACGCTTGATAGCGGTCGCACTTGACAGGGGGTGAACGGTGCCGAAAACGTGCCACGACTTGCTCGCCCGCGGGCAGGATCGCAAGCCGCGCCGGAGATCGCCGTGATGGCACCTTTGATTTTCGGGATTGTCGGGCTGGAAATCCCCTACCCCAACATCGATCCCGTGGCGCTGCAGATCGGCCCCCTCGCCATCAAGTGGTACGGGCTCGCGTACCTCACCGGGCTGCTGTTCGGCTGGCTCTATATACGGCAGCTCTTGAAGGAGCCGCGGCTGTGGGCCGACGACAAGCCCCCGTTCGAGCCGGCGAAGGTCGATGATCTTCTCCTTTATATCACCGCCGGTGTGGTGCTCGGCGGACGCCTCGGTTTCGTGCTGTTCTACGAGCCGAGCTACTACCTCTCCAATCCGCAGGACGTCTTTGCGGTGTGGAAGGGCGGGATGTCGTTTCACGGCGCGCTCATCGGCTGCGCCATCGCCGTGTGGGCATTCGCGCGGCGCAACGGCGTAAACGGCTGGAGCACGATGGACCTCGGCTCCGCGTCGGTGCCGATCGGGCTGTTTTTCGGGCGCATCGCCAATTTCATCAACGGCGAGCTGTTCGGGCGCCCGACGACCATGCCGTGGGGCATGGTGTTCCCCGAGGCGCAGCTCCACTACCCGGAGGTCGAGCCGACGCCGCGGCACCCGAGCCAGCTCTACGAGGCGGCCCTCGAAGGGCTGGTGCTGTTTATCGTCCTGCGGCTGCTGACGCATCATTTCGGCGCCCTTAAGCGGCCGGGTCTCGTCTCCGGCGCGTTCCTCACGGGCTACGCGCTCGCGCGCTCGACCGCGGAGCTGTTCCGCGAGCCCCACTTCGCGCACGCGTTCAACGTGGGGCCGTTCACCGCCGGCATCGTCTACTCGATCCCGATGCTGCTCGCGGGCCTCTACATCATCCATCTTGCGCGCACGCGCATGCTCGGATGAGCGCGGATCAGGCCGCTGAGCGCAAGACACCGCTCGCGGCAAAGCTCGCGGCGCGCATCCGGCAAGAAGGGCCGGTCAGCGTCGCCGACTACATGCGCGCGTGCCTCAACGATCCCGAGCACGGCTACTACCGCAAGCGCACCGCGATCGGCCGCGGCGGCGACTTCATCACTGCGCCCGAGATCAGCCAGGTGTTCGGCGAGCTGATCGGGCTGTGGTGCGCGGTCGTCTGGCAGCAAATGGGCGCGCCCGCCTCGGTGCGCCTCATCGAGCTCGGACCGGGGCGTGGCACGCTCATGCGCGACACGCTGCGCGCCGCCCGCGCCGATCCGGCGTTTCGCGCGGCGCTCGACGTGGGCCTCATCGAGAGCAACGCGACCTTGGAGGCTATGCAGCGCGCGAGCCTCGCGGGCGAGGACGTGCCGATCCGCTGGAGTGCTGATATCGCAAGCGGGGAAAGCCCCGCGCCGACCATCGTCATCGCCAACGAGTTTCTCGACACGCTACCGGTCGCGCAGTGGGTGTTCCGCGCGGGCCGATGGCACCACCGGTGCGTCGGCCTCGGTGATGCCGGCGGGTTAAGCTTCGTAACCGGCGACGCCGATGCCTCCATTGCGCAGCCGGCGCAAGAGGGCGACATCCTCGAGAGCCGTGCGCCGGCCCTTGCCGAGTGGGCAAACAAGCTCGCCTTCGGCGCGCCGCTCGCCGCGCTCTTCATCGACTACGGTCACCCCGAGCCGGCACTGGGCGACACACTGCAGGCGGTCACCGCACACCGCTACGACGATCCCTTGCGCGCTCCGGGCGAGGCCGACCTTTCCGCGCAGGTTGACTTCGCGGGCGTCGCCGACGCGATGCACCGCTACGGCCTTGCCTGCGACGGGCCTGTCCCACAGGCGCACTTCCTTGCCGCCCTCGGCATTGTGGAGCGCGCTTCCCACCTCATGGCCGCCAACCCTCTCAAAGCCGCCGTGATCGAGGCCGGCGTCGCGCGGCTGATGGCTCCCACTGGCATGGGCACGCGCTTTTGCGCCCTCGGCGTAAGGAGCGAAAGCGCCGCCCCGCTGCCGGGTTTTGAGGCTGTGGACAGCGAGCGCAGCGCGCCGTAGTGCTGCGGCCATGCTGGAGCCCCTCGAAGCGCGCTGCCTTGCAAGCCTCCCCGGCGTTCGCCACGGGTTCTTCACCCGGGCCGGCGGCGTCTCGCGCGGCCTCTACGCGAGCCTCAACTGCGGGCCCGGCTCATCGGATGAAAGCTCGCACGTGGCCGAGAACCGCGGGCGCGTCGCGCGCCATCTGGGCGCTGGCGAGAGAGACCTCGTGACGCTCTATCAGGTGCACGGCGCGACCGCGCTCGCCGTCGAGGGCCCGGTAGCCGCACACGATCGGCCCAAGGCCGACGCGGTGGTCACGCGCACGCCGGGGCTCGCCGTCGGTGTGCTCACCGCTGACTGCACGCCGGTGCTGCTCGCCGATCCTGAAGCCCGAGGTCGTCGCGGCAGCGCACGCGGGCTGGCGCGGCGCCGCCGCCGGCATCGTCGAGTCGGCGATCGCCGAGATGGAGCGGCAGGGCGCCCGTCGGAGCCGCATTCGGGCCGCCATCGGCCCCACCATCGGCCAGGCGGCCTACGAGGTCGGGCCGGACTTCGAGGCCGAGCTGCTCAAGGGTTGCGCGGACAACGAGAGGTTTTTTCTTCGCATCAATCCTAATGCGCGGGCCCATTTCGATCTGCCGGGTTTCGTCGCAGCGCGGCTCGCTGAGGCCGGATTGGCCGAAATTGAGCGGCAAAGCCCCTGCACCTACGAGAACGAATTGCTTTTCTTCAGCTTTCGCCGCTCAATTCACCGCAACGAGACCGATTACGGCCGTCAAATAGCCGCCATTGTCGTGACTTAATTGCACAATCCACAATGATGTCCGACCATTCCCGCGGCGAACTCCATCGGGAGGGGAGGAACGTCGGATTCGATCTGGACGCGGCCAAGACGACTGGTTAGACGACTCTTGAGGGGTACCGGTTATCAAGGAGATCAGGCCGCAAGGTTCGTACGCCGGCCGCCGGAAGAAAAACAGCGGGACAACGGGGGAGCGTCGCCGTGACGACCTTTGATGCTGCTGCGGCTTGGCAAAAAAAGAAGCCACTTGGATTGGCGCTCTGCGCAGCCCTCCTGGCCTTCGGTTTAGCCGGCTGCGAAACGTACAACTCGCTGACGAGCTCACTCTTTAGCTCATCGAGCGATACGCCGACCGCGTCCGTCGCCAGCCAGCCAATGGCGCCGACGGCCATGCGGCCCGCGCAAGTTGCCATTGCTCCCATAATCGGTCCGCCCGAAGCGGTGTCGAAGGATCTGCAGGCGCAGATCACCTCCGACCTCGAGCGCCAGAACATTCGCGTCGCTAGGGCGCCCGGCGAGCCGTCGCAGTACACGCTGCGCGGCTACATCGTCTCCTCGATGGAGAAGAAGCCCGGCAAAGCCAAGGTCTCCTATATCTGGGACGTGACCGACGGCACGGGCAAGGGCGTCCACCGCGTCAGCGGCGAGGAGACGGCCTCGACCGGCAAGAGCAAGGATCCCTGGTCCGCCGTGTCCGCGGCCGTCGTGCAGTCGATCAGCACCAAGACTGTGACCTCGCTCGCATCCTGGTTGCCGACGCAGGGCGCACCTGCAGTTGCGAGCAACGGCACGCCGCCTGCCGGCCTCGTGCAAACCGCCGCCGCCACGCAAACGCCGGCGCCGACCTACGCCTCGACCGCACCCCCCGGCGCCACCAGCAGCATCGGCAAGCCTGGATCGATCATGGCACGCGTCCCGAGCGTGACGGGCGCACCCGGCGACGGCAGCGCCACACTACGCAGCGCGCTGCAACGCGAGCTTGCCCGCAACGGCGTTGCGCTCGCCGACACACCCTCTCCGCAGACCTATTCGGTCGAAGGCAAGGTGGCGATGGGCGCCGGCAAGGACGGCAAGCAGTCGATCACCATCGACTGGAACGTCACCGATCCCGACGGCAAGAAGCTTGGTACGGTCTCGCAGAAGAACGACGTTCCGCAGGGCTCGCTGGACGGCGCTTGGGGCAAGACGGCCGACGCGGCGGCTGCGGCCGCGGCTCAAGGCATCCTCAAGCTCCTGCCGCAGACGCAGAAGACCAGCTTAAACTAGGCCTTCCCGCGGCGGGGCTTTGAAGTCACGCCGCGTCAACTTTCCGACGGCAAGCTAGTGTGATGATCGAGAGATTCGCCTGTCCTTTGGGTAGGGCTTGAGCGAATTTCTCGATCTAAATCACACTAGTAACTTAACGTTTCTAGTGTCCCTGTGATTCCGAAGCCCGCTCGGGAGCCCGGCATCAAACTCAGGCGAGCTTCGGAATGGGGACGCTAGCGCCCACCGCCGTTTACAGGCGTGGGCCCTCTTGCTAGAAGCGCGCGGGCGTAAGGCTGTGGAGGCGTACCATGCCTTTCGATGCTCGGACTGGAGACGGGCGCGGTCAGCTGGCAATTAAGCTTGTAGCCGGCAATAGCAACCGGCCGCTCGCGGAGGCGATCTGCACCCATCTGAAGGTGCCACCGACCAAGGGTCAGGTGAAGCGCTTCGCGGACATGGAGATCTTCGTCGAGATCCAGGAGAACGTCCGCGGCCAGGACGTCTTCGTGATCCAGTCGATCTCGTTCCCCGCAAACGACAACCTCATGGAGCTCTTGATACTGATCGACGCGCTGAAGCGCGCGTCCGCTGCGCGCATCACGGCGGTCATCCCCTACTATGGCTATGCGCGCCAGGACCGCAAGCCCGGCCCGCGCACGCCGATCTCGGCCAAGCTCGTCGCCAACCTAATCGAACGCGCGGGCGCCGACCGGGTGATGACGCTCGACCTGCACGCCGGGCAAATCCAGGGCTTCTTCGACATCCCGACCGACAACCTGTTCGCCGCGCCGGTGATGGTGCGCGACATCCAGGAGCAGCACAAGGCCGACAACCTGATGGTCGTCTCGCCTGACGTCGGCGGCGTCGTGCGCGCGCGTGCGCTCGCCAAGCGCATCGAGGTGCCGATCGCCATCTGCGACAAGCGGCGGGAGAAGCCGGGCGAATCGGAAGTGATGCACGTTATCGGCAACGTGCGCGGCAAGCGCTGCATCCTCATCGACGACATCGTCGATTCCGGCGGCACGCTGGTCAACGCCGCGGAAGCCCTGCTGCAGCACGGAGCGACCGAGGTGATGGCCTACATCACGCACGGCGTGCTGTCGGGTGGCGCGGTGAGCCGCATCCAGAACTCCAAGCTCAAGTCGCTGGTGATCACCGATTCGATCCAGCCGACCGCCGCGGTGCTGGCGGCGAAGAACATTCGCGTGCTGTCGATCGCCCCGCTGATCGGCGAGGCCATTTCGCGCACCGCGCGCGAGGAGAGCGTCTCGAGCCTCTTCTACTGACAGGCTCGTCCTACGCGCCGATTCATGGGGCTCCACGCCGCTGGTCGCAGGCGAGCGTCAAATTGAGCAAAAACTGTAATAGCGAGTGCTTCAGGCGAAATCGAGCGGACCGTGATCGTCGCAATGGTCTCCGTGCGGATGGTGCAGGTGCCCGTCGACCAGATAGTCGATGTGGTCGCCATGCGGCACTGCCTCATGCCCACATCCCGGCCCGTGCACATGGCCCGGCTCGTGCCCCTTGCACTTATGCTTGGGCGTGCAACGGTTGGGGTTCCGCTCCGAGACCTCGATCACGTGCTCATCGACCTGATCAGCTTGAGGATGGTGTAGACGCCCTTCGGCCAGATAATCGATGTGGCCGCGGTGGCGAACCGCCTTGTGACCACACGCAGGACCGTGCTGGTGCGCGCGGCCGGGTTGATGAGTACGCATGGATGGCCTCCCTGCTCATCAAGCAATGCAGCGTTGTGAGGGCGGGATAATATCCACCTTTGCGCTCATTAACCATTCGAAAGTTGGTGGTCGTTGTGGGCAAGCTTTCAGGCGCGCTGAGCGCTCATTTGGGAATATCCGTGCTCGTGATGCGGCCACGGCCGGCACTGGCGGAGACGACGTCGTGCCGCAATCGGCAAGCGCGCTGCGAGAGTGGTACCGGCATGCGTCGCCGCGACGGCAACTCCCGTCGAACCTCACGAATTCCGAACCACCTCGATCAGCTTCGCTCACGCATGCTGACAGCGATGCACTTCGATGGTCACATGGGAGAGACCCGCAAGCCCATCAAGCCGAGCCTTATAGGCTGGGGGCGGTTGCGGCTCATCACTGACTACGGCGGCAATCACCGCGATATGACCAGGGCCGACGCGCCATACATGCAGGTCTGCCACGCGATCGCTGCCGTTCTCGATCCGCCCGCGCACCAAATTCGCAAGGCGAGCATCAGGAACCGTGTCAAGTAGCACCGTGCCTGACGAGCGAATGAGCCCCCACGACCAAACCGCGATGACGCAGGCTCCGACGATGCCCGTAAGCGGGTCCATCCATACCCATCCGTAGAAGCGGCCGGCCAGCAAGGCCACGATGGCAAGGACAGACGTCGTGGCGTCGGCGAGAACATGGACATAGGCGGCACGCAAGTTGTGATCGTGCGCGCGACCATGGTGGGCGCGATCGTCACCATGTTGATGATCATTGTGATCGTGCTCATCACCCAGAACCCAGGCGCTCAGCAAGTTGACCCCGAGGCCGACTACAGCAATCAGCAGTGCCTGGTCGAAACTGATGGCCATAGGGTTCAGCAAGCGGTTGACCGACTGGTAGCCGATTAGCAGCGCAATCAGCGCGAGGATCATCGCACTGGAGAAGCCGGCGAGCTCGCCCAGCTTGCCCGTCCCGAATGCAAAGCGTGGATCATGCACATGACTGCGCGCGAAGCGATAGGCCAGCGCTGCGATTCCCAGCGCTGCGGCATGCGTTGACATATGCCAACCGTCGGCGACGACAGCCATCGAGCCGTAGATCGTGCCGCCGACGATTTCCACGACCATCATTACGGCCGTGAGGCCGACAACAGACCATGTGCGCCGTTCATTTTGATCGTGCTTCTCGCCGAGAAAGTGATGAGCGTGCGTCCAGGGTTCCACGGATTGAGTATGCATCTGCAGTCCTTCCTATCTCACCCAGGATCACCACACGCCAGGCCGGACGCGCCGCGCCGCTACTGCGCCGTGCAGGCCCGGCAGCGGCCGCGGAGCTCGAGCGTCATGTGCTCGACCGCAAACTTCGCCTTCTTCCCCCAGGCGAGCAGCCGCTCGACCGCCTGCGGCTCGTCGAATTCGGTGACGGTGCCGCAGTCCTCGCAAATTGCGAACACGGCGGCGCCCGCGTGGCTCGGATGGCGGCAGGCGACGAAGGCGTTGAGCGATTCCAGCCGGTGCGCCTGGCCGTCCGCGATCAGCCGGTCGAGCGAGCGATAGACGGTCTGCGGCGCAAGCGTCGCCTTGTCGCGCAGCCGATCGATGAGCTCATAGGCGCCGATGGGACGTCCGACTCCGCGCAACGCCTCGACGATCATCTTGTCCTGCTCGGGCGCCGGGCGCCGCTTGGTGCCTTTGCGAACCATGTAAAGCCGCTCAATGTCCGAGGCCGCAGCCGCCGCAGCGCTGCTTTGCGACACTAGTGTCCAATTTTCGAGACGCCGCAAGCCGAGGCGCTCCCTTGGCAGCCGCTTGCCGACGATTGCCAAGCCTCTGATCCGCCGCTATAACCCGCGCCATCTCAGCACTATGAGACACCGCTCGGCACCCTTGGAGGCCGCGCGGGCCATTGGGCCGCACCGGCCCCTTTTTTTGTTGGAGATCAATGCCATGGCTCAGCAGCTAGGCGAGCTCAAAGCCACGGCGCGCCCACGTGCAGGCAAGGGGGCCTCACGCCAAGCTCGTCGTGAAGGCAAGGTTCCAGGCGTCATCTATGGCGACGGCAAGCCGCCCGAGATGATCGCGCTCGACTACAGTGAGCTGTGGAAGCAGGTCATCAAGGGCCACTTCACCTCCACCGTGTTCGAGGTCGAAGTCGACGGCAAGAAGAACCGCGTGCTTCCCCGCGAGCTGCAGGTCGATCCCGTCAAGGACCTGCCCATCCACGTCGACTTCATGCGCATCGGCAAGGACGGCCGCATCCGGGTCGAGGTGGCCGTGCGCTTCATCAACGAGGCGCTGTCGCCCGGCCTCAAGCGCGGCGGCGTGTTGAACATCGTGCGCCATGAGATCGAGGTCACCTGCCCCTACGACAAGATCCCGTCCTTCTTCGAGGTCGATCTCACCGGTCTCGACATCGGCCGCTCGGTGCACATATCCGCGGTGAAGCTGCCCGAAGGCGTCGAGCCGACCATCAAGGGCCGCGACTTTACGATTGCCACCATCGCCGGCGCTTCCAAGCAGGAAGAGGAAGTCGTCGCCACGGCGGCAGCGACGGAGGAGGCCGCCGCCGCAGCCGCGGCAGCCGCTCCGGCGGCTGGCGCCGAAGGCGCGGCAGTAGCCGGCGCCAAGGGTGCCGCTCCGGGCGCCAAGGGCGGCGCGGCACCTGCGGCCAAGGGCGCCGCCCCTGCGGCCAAAGGCGGCGACGCCAAGGGCGGCGACAAGAAGAAGTAATCCGCTACCCGCGGGCGCGCTCGCTAACTTCGAGCGCGCCTGCGCGTCTTGCGCGGGGGCTTCCCCATGAAACTCTTCGTCGGACTGGGAAACCCGGGCGAGAAATACGCGCGCCATCGCCATAACGTGGGCGTCATGGCGCTCGACCGCATCGCTCAGGCCCACGACGCGGGCCCGTGGCGCCGCCGCTTCCAGGGCGAGACGGCGGAGCTGAGCCTCGGGGGAGAGCGCGTCGTGCTCCTGAAGCCCACCACCTACATGAACGAGAGCGGCCGCTCGGTCGGGGAGGCGCAGCGCTTCCTGAAGATCCCCGTCAGCGACGTCTACGTCTTCCATGACGAGATCGATCTCGCTCCGGGCAAGGTCAAGGTGAAGGCCGGCGGCGGTAATGCCGGCCACAACGGCCTGCGCTCGATCACCGCCCACATCGGTAACGACTACAACCGCGTGCGCATCGGCGTCGGCCATCCCGGCGTCAAGGAGGTCGTGCCGCACTACGTGCTGCACGATTTCGCCAAGGCCGAGTACCAGTGGCTCGAGCCGCTGCTCGAGGCGATGGCCGAATCTGCGCGCTATCTCGCGCAAGGCGACAGCGCTCGCTTTCTGTCGCACGTCGCCAGGATCGAGCGCGGGAACGAGGGCAAGCCTGAAACGTCATCATCCGCGGCAGCCAGCAAGGAGCGCGCCGCGCCCAAACCACACCCTGCGGGCGAACGCGCGACAAAGCGCGCGAGCGCGCTCGCAGAAAACCTGAAGAAGTGGCTCAGCGGGCGCATATCCAAAGAGTAGCCACGGAAGAGACCGAGCCTCGAGGCAGCATGGCACCCATCATCTCCGTCTCGCACCTCTCCAAGACCTACGCCTCGGGCTTCAAGGCGCTGCGCGACATCAACCTCGACATCCGTCAGGGCGAGATCTTCGCGCTGCTCGGCCCCAACGGCGCCGGCAAGACGACGCTCATCAGCATCATCTGCGGCATCGTCAATGCGAGCGGGGGCACCGTCACCGTCGCGGGCCTCGACATCAAGGCGGCCTACCGCAAGGTGCGCGCGATCATCGGGCTGGTGCCGCAGGAGCTGACGGCCGACATGTTCGAGTCGGTCTGGAACACGGTGAACTTCAGCCGCGGGTTGTTCGGCAAGCCGGCCGATCCGGCCTACGTGGAGAAGGTCCTGAAGCAGCTCTCGCTGTGGGACAAGAAGGACAACCGCATCATGACGCTCTCGGGCGGCATGAAGCGCCGCCTCCTGATCGCGAAGGCGCTCGCGCACGAGCCGCAGATCCTGTTCCTCGACGAGCCGACGGCGGGCGTCGACGTGGAGCTGCGTAAGGAGATGTGGAAGGTCGTGCGCGCGTTGCGCGATTCCGGCGTGACCATCATCCTGACGACGCACTACATCGACGAGGCCGAGGAGATGGCCGACCGCGTCGGCGTCATCGCCAACGGCGAGCTGATCCTCGTCGAGAACAAGAAAGAGCTGATGCAGAAGCTCGGCAAGAAGCAGCTCGTGCTGCAATTGCAGAGCCCGCTCGGCGCGATCCCCGTCGAGCTCAACGGCCACGCGCTCGAGCTGTCGGCCGACGGCCGCAAGCTCACCTTCACCTACGACACGCACGCCGAGCGCACCGGCATCACGTCGCTGCTGAACGACATGCGCACCGCGGGGATCGGCTTTGCCGATCTGCGCACCACGCAAAGCTCGCTCGAGGACATCTTCGTCAACCTGGTGAGAAGCGCCAAATGAACTTTTACGCGGTCCGGGCGATCTACAATTTCGAGATGGCGCGCACCTGGCGCACGCTGATGCAGAGCATAGTGTCGCCCGTGCTCTCGACCTCGCTCTACTTTATCGTGTTCGGCGCCGCCGTCGGCTCGCGCATCTCGCAAATCGACGGCGTGAGCTACGGGGCCTTCATCGTGCCCGGGCTCATCATGCTGCAGATCTTGACGCAGAGCCTCACCAACGCCGCGTTTGGCATCTACTTCCCGCGCTTCACCGGCACCATCTACGAGCTCTTATCCGCGCCCATCTCGCCATTCGAGATCGTGCTCGGCTACGTCGGCGCCGCGGCTTCGAAATCGATCATCCTCGGCCTCATCATTTTGGCGACGGCGGCGCTGTTCGTGCCCCTCCACATCGCGCACCCCGTGCTGATGCTGACGTTCCTGGTGCTCACCGCGCTCACCTTCAGCATGTTCGGGTTCATCATCGGCATCTGGGCCGACGGCTTTGAAAAGCTGCAGGTGATTCCACTGCTCATCATCACGCCGCTGACCTTCCTCGGCGGCACGTTCTACTCGGTGAAGATGCTGCCGCCGTTCTGGCAGACGGTCACGCTGTTCAATCCCGTCGTGTACCTGATCAGCGGTTTCCGCTGGAGCTTCTATGAGATCTCGGACGTCAACGTGATGGTCAGCCTGGCAATGACGCTCGCCTTCCTCGGCGCCTGCCTCGCCGTGGTCTGGTGGATCTTCACCACCGGCTACCGGCTCAAAGCCTAGCCGCGCGCGCTCGCTGAGACCCTTCCAGCCCTGCGGCAACGCCGGGCTTCACAAGCGGCGTCGAACCGCTTAAGCCACGGGCGCAGCCGGCGCGCGCCAGCGCCGTCCAATCCCCGCCAACCCCTCCAGCAAAGCGACGGCGACATGGGCTTCAAATGCGGCATCGTGGGCTTGCCGAACGTCGGCAAGTCGACACTCTTTAATGCGCTGACGCAGACCGCCGCGGCGGAGGCCGCCAACTATCCGTTCTGCACCATCGAGCCTAACGTCGGCGAGGTGGGCGTGCCGGACGAGCGGCTGGACAAGCTCGCGGCGATCGCCAAGTCGGCGCAGATCATCCCGACCCGGCTGACGTTCGTCGACATCGCCGGCCTCGTCAAAGGCGCGTCCAAAGGCGAGGGCCTCGGCAACCAGTTCCTCGGCCATATCCGCGAGGTCGACGCCGTCGCCTACGTCCTGCGCTGCTTTGAGGACGACGACGTCACGCACGTGGAGAATCGCATCGACCCAATAGCCGACGCCGAGACGGTCGAGACCGAGCTGATGCTCGCCGACCTCGAAAGCCTCGAGAAGCGCCGCACGGCCACCGAGAAGAAGGCCAAGACAGGCTCTGACAAGGAGGCGAAGGCCCAGCTCACCGTGATCGACAAGGCGCTCCCCTTGTTGCGCGAGGGCAAGCCGGCGCGGCTGGCGCAGATCACGCACGAGGAGGCCGCGGTCTTCGCCGGGCTGCAGCTCTTGACCGCCAAGCCCGTGCTCTACGTCTGCAACGTCGATGAAAATTCGGCCGCTGCCGGCAACGCGCTGTCCAAGGCGGTGGAAGAGAAGGCCAAAGCCGAGGGCGCCGGCTGCGTCGTCATCTCGGCCAAGATCGAGGCGGAGTTCGCGGGGCTGCCGCCGGAGGACCGCGACATGTTCCTCAAAGAGCTCGGCCTCGAGGAGCCGGGGCTCAATCGCCTGATCCGCGAGGGCTACAAGCTCCTGCACCTCGTGACCTACTTCACGGTCGGCCCCAAGGAGGCGCGCGCCTGGACCATCACGCGCGGCACCAAGGCGCCGCAGGCCGCAGGCGTCATCCACACCGACTTCGAGAAGGGTTTCATCCGCGCCGAGACGATCGCGTACGACGACTACATCGCTCTCAACGGCGAGACGGGCGCGAAGGATGCCGGCCGGATGCGGCTCGAGGGCAAGGAGTACGTCGTCAAGGACGGCGACGTGATGCACTTCCGCTTCGCGAATTAAGCGCGCTACTCCGCCGGCAGCTCGATCGGGAGCATCTTCGCGGGTGCACCCTCGGAATCGCTGACGATGATCGACTTGCCGTCCCTGCTGAAGCGGGAGAACGTATCGAAGGCATCGGCGCCCTCCGGCCCGACGAAGATCGAGGCCTGAACCTTCCCCGACCTTGCGTTCCAGACCTCGGCCCAGCCGCTGCCGCCGGAGAGCACCCAGCGTCCGTCCGGACTGAACGATATGGTGTCGACGTAATGCCCGCCCTTCTGCTGGTGATTTGCGATCTGAGCTCCGGTCTCGGTGTCCCACGTGCGTGCCGTGCCGTCGCGCGCACCGCTCACGATCATCGCGCCGTCGGGGCTGAAGCGGGCGTCGTGAATCTGATCCTCGTGCCCACGCAGGAGCCTGATCTGCTTGCCGGTCGCGGCGTCCCATACGCCGACGATGCCGGTGCGCTCGGCGGTGACGACTTTGCTGCCGTCGGGGCTGATGTTGGCGACATTGACGACGCCGGAGAGCCCGGTGATGGAGCTCAGGATCTTCTTGGTGGACAGGTCCCAGACCTCGACATCGTAATCCTTGGTGTCGCTGCGTTTGAGTTGCCGCGTACCTGCACTATCGGTGCCGAAATACGAGGAATTAGCCGCGTCGCCCGACTGCAGATAGGACTGGGCGCCGAGCGGCCCCGCAGCGAGCATCATCGCAGCAGCGGCAGCTATGGCGCGAAGGGCCATCGGACGGGCAACAGGCGGGCTCGGCATGAGCATCCCAGGGAGATAACTGTCTAAGGACAAAACAAATGTAGCTCTACGCTAAGCCCCGTTCCATCGGCATTTCCCGGCACGGTTTACGTACCTTGATCGGCCGCGGCCGAGACCCATATGGTAACGATCATGCAAGCGACCGTGATGCAGGAGCACGCAGCATGCTAAAGGGCGACGGGTCATGACGAGAAATTTCAACGTATCCCTCATCATCATTCTCGCTGCGGGGCTCGCCGTTGCGTTCACCCCGATCGAGGCTGCGGCTCGCACGCGAAGCGCGGCGGCGGCAGCTGCCGCTACGGACCCCAACAAGCCCGACCCCAATTCTCCCGAGGCCAAGGCCGACAAGCAGAAGCGCTTGGACGACTGCATCGCCATCTGGGACAAGGGCACGCACATGACCAAGGACCAGTGGAATCGCACGTGCAAGAACTCGCTCGAGGACCTGCCCGGCCTTTGATGCCCTGAGCTGCGTCAATCCTGGGCGCGCTGGCCGTAGCTTTTGAAGCGCTTCAAAACGCGCGCCATCTCGTCCGCGGGCAGGATGATGGGCTCGCCGAGCGCGAGCACCTTGCAATACTGCGTGGCCAGCACCTCCACCTCGTGCGCCAATTCGAGCGCGGACTCGAGCGTCACCCCGATCGCGATCTGGCCGTGGTTCGCCATCAGGCAGGCGTTACGGTGGAGCAGGCCCTTGGCGACGTGGCGCGCCAGCTCCTTTGTGCCGAAGGTGTCGTAGGGTACGAGCGGGATGTCGCTGCCGCCGGCCACCGCCACCATGTAGTGGAACGCCGGGATCGGCTTGCCCGCGCACGCGAGCACGGTCGCGTTGAGCGAATGCGTGTGCACGACCGCGTTCATGTCGGGGCGGGCGCGGTAGGCGGCGAGATGGAAGCGCCACTCGCTCGAGGGCTTCTTCGATTTCTTGTCGGGCACCTCGCCCTTGGCGTCGACGAAGACGATGTCGCGCGCGCCGATCTCGTCGTAGGCCATGCCGGTCGGCGTGATCAGCATGCCGGTCTTCCAGCGGCAGGAGACGTTGCCGGAGCGGCCGGGCGAAAGCCCCGAGCGGCTCATGGCGAGCGCGGTCTTGATGACCGCGCGGCGCGCGTCCCGCTCCTTCAATTTTGCGCCCTTGGTTTTCGCCCCCACGACGCGCCGCACTCCAGCTCGAAAGAAAGGTTGTAGGCACTATGTGCCACAAGTTCTTTTGCGGATCATGAACATATGCCGCTGGTGCGTGTACCTATGCACGCCGGCGTTACGGCAGCGCGGGGAGAACCGCTATTTTTCGCCGCGTTCGGGATAGAGCGAGGCTAGCCCCTCGCGCGTTGCCGGGCATACGCCACGCTCGGTGACGAAGCCGGTGACGAGCCGAGCCGGCGTCACGTCGAAGGCGGGGTTGCCGGCGGGCGAGCCGGGTGCCGCGACCTCCACGGTCACGACCGAGCCGTCGGGGAGCCGCCCCGGCATCTTCAGAACTTCATCGGCCGAGCGCTCCTCGATTGGAATGGCGGAGCCACTGTCGAGCGTCCAGTCGATGGTCGAGTGCGGCAGCGCCACGTAGAACGGCACGCCATTGTCCTCCGCTGCGAGCGCCTTGAGGTAGGTGCCGATCTTGTTGGCGACGTCGCCGTTCGCCGCCACGCGGTCGGTGCCGACGATGACGAGGTCGACGAGCCCGCGCTGCATCAGGTGCCCTCCGGCGTTGTCGACGACAATGGTGTGTGGCACGCCGTGGCTGCCGAGCTCAAATGCGGTGAGCGCCGCGCCCTGGTTGCGCGGGCGCGTCTCGTCGACCCACACATGCAGGCGGATGCCGGCGTCGTGCGCCTGGTAGATGGGCGAGGTCGCCGTCCCCCAGTCGACGCACGCGAGCCAGCCGGCGTTACAGTGCGTGAGCACGTTCACCGCCTCGCCCGGCGGCTTCCTCGCGGCGATGTCGCGGATGAGGCGGAGCCCATGCTCGCCGATACGGCGGCAGGTCTCCACGTCGTCGTCGCAGATTTCGGCAGCGCGCCTGTAGGCCGCCGCGACGCGTTCGAAGTGCGGCAGGTTCTGCACGCTGAGCCGCATCTCCTCCAGCGCCCAGCGCAGGTTGATGGCAGTGGGGCGCTGCTTGGCCAGATACGCCGCCGCGCGGTCTATTCCCTCGTCAGAAACATCCTCCCGTATCGCCATGGCGAGACCGTAGGCGGCCGTGGCCCCGATCAGCGGCGCGCCCCGCACCTGCATCGTCAGGATCGCGTGCGCGGCCTCCTCCATCGATTTGAGCGGGATGACGGCGAGCGCGTGCGGCAGCCGCGTCTGGTCGATGATTTCGACCGACCAGCCGTCGGGCGCGAGCCAGATGGTGCGGTAGGCCTTGCCGTTGATTTTCATGCGTCGCTGCCGGGGACCGGTGGGCCTAGGGGAACGTTGATCGTCGCTTTAAGGCCGCAGGCGGCGCAGCTCAAGGCGTACCACTCGGCATAAGGTCGCGCCGATTGGTCGAGGATCTCAAGACCCGGCGCCTCGCACAGCGGGCAGGCGACGGGCTCTCCGGGTGCAGCGCGCCAGGCCGCGATGCGCGCGAGCGCGGTGCGCAGCTTGTCGGGGGGAAGAGCCTTACTGGTCATGCGTCGCGCTCAACAGATCCCCTCTCCCCGGTGGGGAGAGGGTTAGGGTGAGGGGGATCCCAACTCGACAAGCGGTGTAACCCCTCACCCGCTCGCCTTCTGACGAAGGCTCGCGACCTCTCCCCTGGGAGAGGTGAAGTACTTGCGCCCCGCGCGAACGCCCAAAGGCTAATGCCCCTCGAAGGCCATGAGCGCGTGCGTGCGGATGCCGTGCTTGCGCAACAAGTCGAGCCCCCCCAGGTCCGGCAGATCGACGAGGAACGCCGCCCCCGCGACAAGGCCGCCCGACTTGCTGATCAGCTTCGCGGCCGCCTCCGCCGTGCCGCCCGTGGCGATGAGGTCGTCGACGATCAGGATGCGCTCGCCCGGCATGATGGCGTCGGCGTGGATCTCGATGATGTCGACGCCGTATTCGAGCGTATACTGCTGCCCGATGGTCTTCCACGGCAGCTTGCCCTTCTTGCGGATCGGGATGAAGCCGCAACTCAAGCGGTCGGCCATGGCCCCGCCGAGGATGAACCCGCGCGCCTCGATCCCGGCCACGGCGTCGATGCCCCCGCCCAGATAGGGGGCCGCCATGCCCTCGATCGCCGCCTTGAAGCCCTTGGCATCGCCAAACAGCGTGGTCACGTCCCGGAACAGGATTCCGGGCTTGGGATAGTCCGGAATCGTGCGCACCAAGCGCCGCAGATCGTCCAACTTTCGCCTCCCCGCCAAATTGAGGGCGCAAAATAGCAATATCGGATGACGCGGAACAGAAAGTTTCGCCTGCGCAACCGATTAGCGTTCGACCATGGCCGCTTTTGGTGAGGGCGGTGGGCTTGCGGGGCGTTTCGAGGAGTATGGCGCGTGACCGACTTTTCCATGACGGATGCGGACGACCTTCCGCGCACGCTGCGGCGGGAGCGCGAGGCGCGCGAGCGGGCGGCGCGCGAGGCGGAGACGCGGAAGCGCAACGCCACGCTCACGCACGATTACGACGCGAACCACCGGAGCCCGGTTGCAGATCGGCCCGCGTACGTGCAGGGGGCGGCGGCGGGGGTGGTCACCGGGTTCGACGTGCCGTTCTTCCACCTGATGCGGTTCTTCATCAAGGCGGTGTTTGCGGCGATCCCCGCGCTGATCCTTTTGGCCGTGATGCTGTGGTTTGCGGGCGCCGCTTTGAAGAGCGCCTATCCCGGTCTCGTGCACACCGAGGTCGTCATCCGCGTCCCGCGCTGACCCAGCTGTGTGTGACCGATGACCCTCATTTGGTCCACCTACGCCGCATGGATCGTCCTCGTTGTCTATCTGACCGTATCGGCGAAAGGCGCCAAGCCAGATGCGCAAAGTCACTTATTGCAAAGCCTCGGGCTCTTGTTTGCCATGATCGCCGCCTTTTTGTTTCCGCATCTGGAGATGTTTCAGTTCGTCAACTTCGCCCCGGTGAACCCCGTCCTCGGCAGTATCGGTGCCCTCATGACGGCTGCTGGAATGGCCTTCTTGGTGTGGGCGCGGCAGACCCTCGGCGGCAACTGGAGCCAGACGGTCTCCGCCAAGGAAGGACATGAGTTTGTAACGTCGGGTCCCTATCGCTTTGTGCGCCATCCGATGTACACCGGCGGTCTCATCGCGTGCCTTGGCTCCGCAATCGTCGCCGGTGGCGCCTTTATCTTTCTTCTCGTCTTCTTGACCCCTCTGTTTCTTTGGCGCGTGGGCGCAGAAGACAAGCTCATGGCCCAACAATTTCCGAACGAATATCCTGAATACAAGCAGCGTACGAAGGCACTGATCCCATTCGGGTGGTAGAGCGTCCAACAACCTGAGGCATCGTCATTAGGTGGCGCGTGCGGCACCCCCGGCGCGACATTGGGAGTCTTTGCCATGGCCGCCGCGGACGGATTGATCACTATACCGAGCAGGTTCGGGGTGAAGGAAACGATGGATCGCCTCGAGGCCGACATCAAGGCGAAGGGAATGACCGTGTTTGCGCGCATCGACCACGCGGCCGGCGCCGCAGAGGTCGGGCTTCCGCTGCGTTCAACCGAGCTCTTGTTGTTCGGCAGCGCAAAAGCCGGCACGCCGCTCATGCAGGCCAACCAGGCCGTCGGCATCGATCTGCCGTTGAAGGCGGTGGTCTTTGAAAACGCGGACGGCAAGGTCTGGCTCGCCTACAACGATCCGCACTGGATCGCCCAGCGGCACCAACTGGGCGGCGACACCGATGCGGCCGTGAAGGCCATGGCGGCCGCGCTCGACGCCGTCACCTCGAGAGCCACGAAATAGCCGGGGTCAAAGGGCGAATCGGGCCGCGAATCAGAGTACCTAAAGGTCTCTGTTTGCTCATCTGGGAGGCGGCAAACGAGACTAGCCATCACGCTCGCCGTGACTGCCGCGCTCATTGCACCGGCAAGTGGCCATGATTCGGATCGGCCGCGCGCGCAAACCCATGACTATCGCCATCATCAGCCGCCAGGCGTGAAATACTTCCGCAGCCCCGAAGTCCTCGTCGAGCGCAGCGAAGGCGAGCGCGACCGCTGCCTTCCCCCCGTCAGCGGTCTTGGCACGCAATGGATCGGCCTCGAGGGCGCGCTCAAAGCCGCGCGCAAGGATTGGATGGAGCGCGTGCGCTATGACCATGGCGAGAGCTTCGTGGACATGAGCCATGCGGCCAATGTCGGTAGCCGCTGCGGTCGCGTGTCGATCGGCGCGTTTCTGGGCAGGGTGATGTACCGCTGCGAGGTCATCGCCCGCCCGTGCAAGGCTCAGTTTGAGCCAGGCGAGGCAACAAAAGCAGCGTCTCTAGCCGCGCCGGAAACCACAGCGGCGCCGACGACCACAGCTCCGCTGCCAGCCGCAACTCCGCCGCCGACCAGGCATCCGCTGGCGATCTTCAAGCTTCTCAAGCTACCGCTGCGGCACTATCGACCGGCGCCGGCGCTTGCGCTGCCGGCGGATACCAGGCCGGCCAGCCTGCGTCTAGCGGCACTGTTCATGGGCCATATCGTCATGGGCGCGTTGGGCACGATGGATTTGGCCCCGACCTCGGCCATTGCGTTTACGCACAAGCTGTTGAATGCAGCGTTCGAATTTCCGCTAATTTATCGAGCCCTGTCCATCAGTACGATGTCGCCGGATTGAGATCGCCTAAGGGTTGGCGCCAGTCTGGGGTGGCTCATAGAGGTCCGGCCCGGCCTTGCCTACGCCCGCGCACCGGGGGCTGCCCGGGCCCTTGTCACTTCGTCCTTGCCTCACAGGCAGGACGAACGTAACCTGCCCCCTCTCGTTGAGGCACGTGGCCTCGACACACATCATGCGTGAACAGAATGACTTCCCCCTAATTTGGTGCCTAGCAGTCCACGCACGTTGCGTGGCTCCATCGGCTTATGAAGAAAGGTCGCTCTCGTGTCCCAAGGAACAGTCAAGTGGTTCAACGCCCAAAAGGGCTTCGGCTTCATCCAGCCGGACGACGGAGGCAATGACGTCTTCGTACACATCAGCGCCGTCGAGCGCGCCGGCCTGAGCCAGCTGAACGAGGGCCAAAAGGTGACCTTCGAAACGGTCATCAGTCCCAAGAACGGCAAGGCGGCCGCCGAGAACCTGAAGGTTCGTTGAACCGAGCCCACGACATGACCGACCCCGCGTCTGGCTCGCCAGTGCGCGGGGTCTTCTGTTTCGGCTAACGCTCGCGGCCCTACGCTTCGCGTGCGACACCGCTATGCATAAGCCTATTGCAGAATTCAACGATCCTTGTATCGTTGGGCGATGGATGAAAAGAACGTCGTCGCTTCCCTCGCCGCGCTGGCGCACCCGCAGCGCCTGCAGATCTTTCGCCGCCTAGTCCGAGAGGGCCCGAGCGGGCTCGCGGCGTTCGAGATCGCCGAAGCCGTTGAGGCCAGCCCCACGGCGACCTCGTTTCATTTGAAGGAGCTCGATCGCGCCGGGCTCATCCATGCGACGCGGCACGGGCGCTTCGTTCGTTACGCCGTCCATATCGACGGCATGCGGGGCCTCTTGACCTACCTCACCGAAGATTGCTGCCGGGGACAGCCCGAACTGTGCGGCGCTGGCGTCCGGAAAGCGCGCTCTCCGTGCAAGCCCGCTGGAAGCAAAACCGTGGGAGGCAAGGCCAAGAGAGCAAGACCCAAGGAGGATGCCCGATGACCGGCGAGCGCCCGCTCAACGTTCTCTTTCTCTGCACTCACAATTCAGCACGTTCCCAAATGGCCGAGTGCATCATGCAGCGGCTCGGCGCGGGTAAGTTCAAAGGCTATAGCGCCGGCAGTCATCCGAGCGACAGAGTGCATCCCTATGCGCTCGAGCTTTTGCGCCGGCTCAACTACGACACGAGCAGGTTACGCTCGAAGTCGTGGGAGGAGTTTGCGGCACCTGGAGCGCCGGAGCTCGATTTCGTTTTCACCGTTTGCGATGACGCCGCCAACGAGGTCTGTCCGGTTTGGCCGGGCCAGCCGATGAGCGCGCATTGGGGCTTGCCCGATCCGTCAGCGGTCGAGGGTACGGAAACCGAGCGCCACCTCGCGTTCGCCGACGCCCACCGCATGCTCTATCAGCGCATCGGCATTTTCACCAACCTGCCGCTCGCCTCGCTGGACAAGCTCTCGCTGCAGAAGCGCCTCGATGAGATTGGCCGCACCAAGGCTCCGACGCCGGAGCCCACCAAGTGAGCCAGCCAGGACTGGCGCGCAGGCTCGCCGCGGAGGCGTTCGGCACGGCATTGCTGCTGGCGACCGTCATCGGCTCCGGCATCATGGGCGAGCGGCTGGCCGGCGGTAACGAAGCGCTCGCACTCCTTGCCAACACACTGCCGACGGGCGCCATGCTGGTCGTGCTCGTCACCATGCTCGGGCCCATTTCTGGCGCTCATCTCAACCCCGCCGTGACGCTGGCGTTCTGCACCGGCGGACGCATCCCCGCCCGCGACGCCATCGCCTACGCCATCGCGCAACTTGCCGGGGCCGTTATCGGCGTATTCCTCGCCCATCTGATGTTCGAGCTGCCTCTGCTGCAGGTCTCGGCGAAAGTACGCTCGGGCCCCGCGCAGGCGTTCTCGGAATGGATGGCGACGTTCGGTCTTGTCGCCACTATTCTACTCACTTTGCGCGTGAGGCCGTCGGCCATCGCGGCGTCCGTCGGGCTCTATATCGGCGCCGCATACTGGTTCACGGCCTCCACGTCCTTCGCCAATCCGGCTGTCACCGTTGCCCGCGCGATCTCCAATACCTTTGCCGGGATACGGCCCCAGGATGTGCCGCTGTTCGTGATCGCACAGGTCATCGGAGCCTTGTCTGGGGCGGCCTTGGCGGCAGTCCTGCTTCCCCGGCAAGAAAGCCCGTGATCGCCGCGATTTGCGAGCGATCGGCTCTCGCGCTCGAACGCTCACTTGAAACTCACTGGGCGCGGCCCCGCGCCCACCTGCTTGTCGGGCAGGTTGGGCTAGGGCAGGCTGGAGGCAATTCTGGAATAGGGGGCCGAGATGAGCGCAGCTCTTTTCACATTGGTCGTTGTCGCTGGCGCCGGAGTGGGCCTGTGGCTTTTCTCCTACGCGATCGAGGCTTTGCGAACGGTCCCGGCGCCGCCAGCGAACTTGCGTTGGGCCCCTGCCATTCCGATCCAGTATGCGGAAGTGGCCGGCAACAGACTTCGCTTCATCCGGGCTGGCTCGGGTCCGGCGCTCGTTCTGCTCCATACGCTGAGGACGCAACTCGATCTGTTTGAAAAGGTGGTCCCGGCCCTTTCGAAGCACTTTACGGTTTATGCGCTCGACCTTCCGGGTCACGGCTATTCGGACATCCCCAAGGCTAACTATGATGCCGCGTTCTTCGTTCACGCGGTCGAAGGCTTCCTCGACAAGCTCGACCTTCGTGACGTGACCCTGGTCGGGGTCTCCATCGGCGGATCCATTTCGCTCATCCTTGCCGCGCGCCGCAATGCGCGTGTTGCCCGCGTGGTAGCCATCAATCCTTATGACTACGCCAAGGGGCGAGGACTGGCGCGAAGCTCACTGCTCGGCGCCTTTTTCACCTACGTTTCGCTCGTCCCTGTGATCGGCGAAACCGTGATGCGGCTAAGGATGAGACCGATCGTCGATGCGGTGTTTCGGGGCGGCGTCGTCAACGCCGACAGCATCTCACCGGCGCTCTTGAAGGAGATGTATCTGGTTGGCAACCGGCCAGGCCATTACCGTGCGTTCATTGCGCTGCTGCGAAACTCCGAGAGCTGGGAGAGGGCCGCCAAGGAGTATACCGGAATAACCGTGCCGGTCCTGTTTGTCTGGGGAAGCCAAGATTGGGCGCGACCGTCCGAGCGGCAGCACGACCAAAGTCTGGTGTCGGGCGCTGCGGCGGTCACTGTCGCTGGCGGAGGGCACTTTTTGCCGCTCGACAGACCGGACGCGGTGATCTCGAACGTGAAGGACACTCACCTTCCCGGTGCCGCCATGGCGCCGAGGTAGGCGATGACCGCGTCGAGATCCGCATCGGAGAGCTTCTCGGCATCGAACGCCGGCATCATCTGCTGCGGCCACGTGCGCACCGACTTGGGGTTGCGGATCAGGCGGCGCAGGCCGTCGGCGGTGAAATACTGCGTCGGGTTCATGGGTGAGCCGAGATCGGGACCGACTTCGCTTTCGCCCGCCCCCTTCATCCGGTGGCACGGCATGCACTGCACCGTGAACACCTCCTGCCCATGCCGCGCCGGCGCATCCACGGGAAGGCTCGCGTCGACCGCCATCTGCGGCCAGCGATGCGCGGGCGACTCGACACCCGTGAGCGCGGCGATCTGATAGGGCCACTGCTCGCTGCCGACGCCTGATCTTTCGGGGTGCTCCCACACGAGATAGAACGGCCCGGCGCTCGCGGGCTTGTCGGGGAGGCTAGGCCAGGGTGCGCTTGGCTCTTCCACCGCGATCCAGGCGACGCTGCCGCCGGATGCGCCCTTCTCGATAAGCGCGCGCGGGAGCTGGGAGACAAAGCCGTCGCTCGCCCGCGCCTCGACGGTGTCGAACGCGGGATCGGCGGCGCCCATGAGCGCCAGCAGCGGCACCGCGCGGAAGGTCATGGGGCGGCCGTAGGCGACGTCGGCGGGGATTTGCAGCGTTGCGGCGTCGGCGCGCGCAAGCAGATCGGCCGCGGTGAAGGAACGTGGCTCGCCGCCGAACGACAGCGTCAGCGCCGGCGCGTTTGCGCAGGCGGGCGCTGAGGGGGACACAGCCGCGATTAGCACCAGCAAGGACAACAGCGTCCGCATTTGCGATCTCCTCGTCTTCGATCAGGGCGCAAGCCGGCGCAGCGCTTCCGCCATGGCCGGAGCCACGCCCGGCTCTGCCATGTCGTGTCCGGCGCCTTCGATGATCTCTAGGCGGCAGTCCGGCCAAGCTTGAGCAAGGGCATAGGCGCTTTTGGGCGGGCACAAAAGGTCGTAGCGGCCCTGCACGATGTGGCCGGGAATGCCTTTGAGGCAGCCGGCATCGCGCAGGAGCTGGCGCGGCTCGAGGAAGAAATCGTTGCGAATGTAGTGCGCCTCGACGATGGGCGTTGGCGGCAGGCGGCCCTCCGTGGGCGGCTCGCCCTCAAGCCGAGCTTGGGCGGGGGTGAGCCTCGATAGCGCGCGCTCATACGCGTTCCAGATGCGCGCGGCGCGGGCCTTCACCGCCGGATCGGGATTGGCGAGGCGGGCGAGGTAGGCGGTGAGCGGATCGCCACGCTCGGGCGCCGGCAGGTAGCCAACGAAATCGGCGTAGAGATCGGGGCGGAACAGCTTCGGCCCCTCGACGAAGGCCCATTGGACTTCTTCAGCTGTGCCGAGGAACACCGCCCGCAGCACCAGCCCCATCACGCGTTGCGGAAAACGCTCGGCGTAGGCGAGCGCGAGCGTCGAGCCCCACGAGCCGCCGACGAGGAACCAGCGCTCAACGCCAAAATGCGAGCGGATGCGCTCGAGGTCGGCGACGAGATGCGGGGTGGTGTTGGCTTCGAGCGACAGGTGGGGATGGCTGCGACCGGCACCACGCTGATCGAGCAACAGCGCGCGGAAACGGTGCGGATCAAACAGCGCACGGTGCGCGTGCTGAGAGCCGCTGCCCGGTCCGCCGTGCAGGAACAGCGCCGGGATGCCGTCGGCACGCCCGACCTCCTCGACGTAGATCCAGTGTCCGTCGCCGACGTCGAGCATGCGCGCATCATAGGGGCGCAGCGGGACGCCCGATGGCGACGGCTCGGGGCCGCCGTCGTTTCCCTCGCTCGGCGGGGCTTGGCTGTACTCGTCTCGCGGCTCGGTCATGACTACAGCAGCGGCACCAGGTACGTGACGACGCCGCGGACCTGCGGCTGGCTCTCTTGCGAGGGCGGATTGTCCGGCATGCGCACGCCCGAGTAGAAGAGCTGAACGTGAAGATTTTCGAACGGACCCGACATGGGCAGATACTCCGCCTCGAAGTTGAACTCGTTCTGGCGCGACTGCGGCGCGCCCGTGCTCGCGTCGATGACGTTGAAGCCCTTCCCATAGCGCACCTGAAACTTCAACCCGTCGGTGATGATGTGGGAGAAGTCGTAGGCCGCCCCGACGACTACTGTCGTCTCGCCCGCATCGTTGAAATTGAGCTGGTCCAGCACCGTGTAGGCCGGAAAGCTTCCGAACGGGCCGTTGAGGTCGGCGCCCTTGCCGTTTGCCGAAATGGCCGCGAGCACGGTTGCATCGTGATAGCTGGCCGCAACGCGCCCCGAAACCTGCGAAGTCGCGAAGGGTGAGCCCGGCATCAGCTCCTCGCCGATCGTGCGCTGGTCGGTGTAGTTGGCGCTGAGGCGGAACTGTACACCGCACGCAAGCGGCGGAAATATCCAGTCGAGCTCGGCGAACGCGGTGTTGAGCGTATCGGGGATCGTGTAGTCGATTGCACCCATGGTCAGCCCTGGGATCGGCACGATCTTGGCGCCCGCGACCAGCACGCCGCGGTCCTGCGTGACCCCCAGCTCCTGCGAGAACGGCACGAAGTAGCTACTATCGCGCGCCTTGAAGCCCCACAGGTAGCCGAAGCCGTAGTCGAGTGTCTGGGCCTCGTCGCGGCGACGTACCAGCGCGACGCCCTCGACCGTATTGGGGATCATGCGGTTGTCCTGCGGGTTGATGTAGGGCGTCTTGACGAGCTGGCGGCCGACGACGATCTCCTGTCCCAGCAGGCGCATGCGGGCGTTGGCGACGGCCACCGAGCTCACCTCCGCCTGCTGCTGGGTGAGCAGCAGCGTGCCGCCTTCGTCTTCCGGCGCGTAGAGCGGCTGCGACGAGGCTACGGCGGCCTCGAGCTGCAGCCAGCCGTCGAAGTAGCCGGAGCGGGCGCCGAGCGCAGAGCCTCCGGCCCACGCCCGCGAGGGCGGGGGATCGGAGTTCTGCCGGTCGAGGTACCCCGTGCGCAGGTAGAGATTCACGCGCATGTCGCGCAAGAAGGGGTCGTCGTAGCGCAGCCGCTCTTTCAGGTCCTCGAGCAACACCGGGCCCTCGACCTCGGGGACCGACGGCCCGGACTGCGGCAGCCGCGCGACGGGACCGCCGGGCAGGAGCTGCTGGCGCTGGAACGTCTTCTCGATGGGGCTGTAGACATCGCCCGCGTTGGAGGGCACGCGCTCGGCGGCGTCGTCCTGGTCGGCACGCGCGGGGAACGCTCGCAGGCTCGCGCCGAGGAGCGCGGCAGCAGCCAGCAAAGTTGCGGCAAGCGGAGGTGAGCGCCGCCGGATGATCGATTGCATGGGACCGCATGGCCGAATTGAGAAGCACGCCGGACCCAGCTTGCGCGGTAGCAGAGGTATAAGGGAGCGACAAGGGCGGCGTGGGAGGCATCCGAGCCAGCGATCACCTCGTGACACGGTCTCGGCGCGCAGATGCTCTGTTAACGCCGCTTGAGTATGGTCCGCCCAGCGCCTCAGCCCAATGAGCCATGACCGCGAGACGTTACAGGGACCTATCGCCGAGACCTCCCCGGTTGAGGACGACCAAGGAGGTTGCTACGAGCCGCCAGGCTCGTTCGTGGCAGCACGTGTTGCTGATCAGTGTTGCTGCGGCTGCTCTATTCTTGGTTTTGCTGCTGATGGTCGGGTTCTTAGGCAACGCCTCAATGCACGAAGGCGTCTTTCCGTCCACGACCCAGGGCAAATTCTATCGCCCGGATTAGGCTGCGGCCGAATTTGGCCTCCACCGCGGTTGCGCGTGCTGCGCCGCGTTCCCCGCGGAACTGAGGTGCGACGGGCGCCATGGCTACTCTTCTCGGCCGGCGATCTTGGGCGTCACTGCGCCTCGGCTCGTGACCGGCGAGACGGTGAAGGGATGCTGAACCTCGGAGCGGCTGGGGTCATGCGGCCCCGGCCGCTTCGCGTACCACCGCGGAGGCGGCTCGAGTGAGAGACACGTCAGAATTCCGTCGTGTCGAAGACACCGTCGATTTGCGAAACCGCGTCGCTCATGGCGGACGGCGGGATATTGTGGGTATTGATGACGACGCAATAATCGGTGCCATCGGGGCGCGAGGCGGCATAGCTGCTCGTGCCCGACATGGCTCCGCTGCGCGACCAATATCCCGATCGCCGCGGCCCGAATCCCCAGATGGCGTAGTGACCGGCAAATCGTGCAACGGCGCCAGCGGTCGCCGCTAGCCCGCCGGCGGCATCCATGACCTCCGTCAACCAATCCCCGCCGCCGTACGGCAGGGGCGCCCAGACCTTCTTGTCGGGGAACTCCGGGGTCAGTCCGGTTCCGGGTTGGTCATAGAAGCCTTCCCCGGGCAAACGCATGTCCTTGCGCGTGTGCGCCACGAACACTTCGTCGATGCCAAGGGGCGCGCTGACGCGCTCTCTCAGCGCGTCGCCATAGGCTTTGTTCACCGCCTTCTCGACGACGATGCTCAGTACCAGATAGCCGAAGTTGGAGTAGCGCTCCTCGCTGCCGGGATCGAATTGCAGCGGCTCGCCCACCATGAAGCGCGCGATATCCCACTTGGTGGGAGCGTTGCGCAGGCCGAGCTTGTTCGCGATCACGCGCATCCGGAAGCAGGGATCGAAGCCCGCGACCTGGCGATCCCAGCCGCCGCGATGATCGAGGAGTTGGCGCAGGGTGATGGTGCGCAGGCGTGCATCGACCGACTGGCCCGGCAACGCTGCCCGCTCGAGACCGATGTAAGGAAAGACCGCGGTCTCGAGCTTTACCGCATCCGCCTGCGCCAGGTTGTAGACCAGCGCCTCGGTGAAAGCTTTGCTCACGCTCGCGAGACGAAACGGGCTCTTGGTCCCCGTCACCGGATAGTCGGGCTCGGCCCAGGTATAGGCACGCTCGAACAGGACATCCCCTTGACGCGCAACCGCCACCGCGCCGGCGCGGATGGCGCGCTCCTGCATGAAGCTACGCATGATGACATCGACGGCGTCGAGCTTCTCGACGCGTTCGCCGTCTACGCTCCAGCGGCGCGCCGCCGCCGATGCGGCGGTCCGCGGGCACGCCGACAGCAACAACGCGCTCCCGATGACGCGGAGACTTTCCCGGCGCGTGAGGACTCCGCCGAAGGGCATCGACCCGTTCCTCTCAATCTTTATTGCCGATCCGACCAGCCCGTCTCCAGCCGCTGATAGCCGAAGACTATGAAGATCGGAGACATTTCGTATTACGGCGCCCGCGGAGACATCGCTATTCTCAGACCTCGGCGACGCGTTCATCGCCTTGGGAACGGGCGATCGCCGCGAGAACCGTTTGAATTGAACGAGGTCGAGCAAAGAGGCGAACAATGCTGGCACGGGCCCGACCCATCGCCGCCGCCATCTTATATAAAGGGATAGGCGGCAAGCTATCGACCGACGCTTTGCCGTCGATCTCCTCCGGTGAATTGATGTGCGCAAACCAGTTGCCATTCTCCACCGCGGTCTGCCGCCCGGGCCAGCGGGCACGCTGATCGGCGGCAATATTGGCCAGGTCGGCCCGCGGCGCGTCGACTTCTTCCTCGAGCTCGCGCGGACCTACGGACCGCTCGCCAGCTTTCGCATCGGCCGCTGGCGCTTGTTCCTCGCCAGCGATCCCGATCTCATCCAGCAGGTGCTGATCACCGACGCAAAGCACTACATCAAGCACTTCGGCGCCCGCGCCTTCAAACCGGTGCTCGGCAACGGCCTTGTCACCAGCGAGGGCGAGTTTTGGCTGCGCCAGCGGCGCCTCATTCAGCCGGCGTTCCTGAAGGCGCGAGTGCTCTCCTACATCCCGGAGATGATCGAGCTGACCAAGGCGATGCTCATGCGCTGGAGCCCCGGCGCGTCGGTCGACGTCGAATCCGAGTTCAGCGCGCTGACGAGTGCGATCGCTCTCAAGACGCTGTTCGGCCTCGAGGCCCAAGGCGACCGCGAGCGGCTCGACGTCAGCTTGCGGCTTGCCTTCGATCTGTTGACCACCCGGCTCGACGGGCCGTTTCAGGTTCCGATCTGGCTGCCGACGCCGGCAAATCTGCGATTGCGACGGGCGATCGTCGAGCTCAACCGCGGCGTGGACGGGTTTATCGCCGCCGGTCGTGCGCGGCGCCCCCCGGGCAACGATCTCTTGTCGACCATGATCTCCGCGCAAGCCGAAGACGGGACGCAGATGACCGACCGGCAGCTCCGCGATGAGGCGATGACGCTCTACTTAGCGGGGCATGAGACGACCGCTCTGACCTTGGCCTGGACTTGGTACCTGCTCTCTCAGCATCCGCACGTCGAAGAGAAGCTCGCCAGCGAATGGGGGCGGGTGCTGGGCGGCCGCGCTCCCGGCGCCGACGACCTTGCGGCTCTGCCCTACACGGGGGCGGTGATCGCGGAGTCGATGCGGCTCTACCCACCCGTCTACGCGCTCGGTCGCGAGGCGACGACCGACCTGGAGCTCGGAGGCTACCGCGTGAAGCGCGGGTATACGGTGTTGATGAGCCAGTGGGTGAACCACCGCGATCCCAAGTACTTCCCCGACCCGGAGCGCTTCTCCCCCGAACGCTGGGAAGACGGGCTCGAGAAGAGGCTGCCCAAGTTCGCCTACTATCCCTTCGGCGGCGGGCAACGCATGTGCGTCGGCAGCCACTTCGCCAACGTGGAGGCGATGATCGTGCTGGCAACGGTCGGGCAGAAATACAGGTTCACGCTCGAGCCCGATGCTGTGATCGATATCAAGCCGCAGATCACGCTGCTGCCGAAACACGGCATCCCCGCTACGTTGCGGGGGCGCTAGGCGCTACTTCCCCAGCACGCGCCCCGCAACCGCGTCGAGCTTTTTCATCAGCGCCGGGTCGCGCGCCTCGGGCGGCGTGATGATCGCCACGTCGAGCGCGGTGTCGGACCCGATCGGGCAGGGCGGATGCTCGCGCGGGAACTGCGCGGCCAGGCGATGCACCAGCCGGTGCGCCTTTTCCGTGTTGTCCTTCATCACCGCGATGACGGCCGCGACGTCGACGTGCGCGAACTCGTCGTGCCAGCAGTCGTAGTCGGTCACCATGGCGACCGTGGCGTAGCAAATCTCGGCTTCGCGCGCGAGCTTGGCTTCGGGCATGTTGGTCATGCCGATCACGTCGCAGCCCCAGCTGCGGTAGAGGAAGGATTCGGCGCGCGTGGAGAACTGCGGACCCTCCATGGCGAGGTAGGTGCCGCCCGTGGTCGCGGCGATGGTCTCGGCCTTCGCCGCCGTCTCAACGGCTGCGACGAGCAACGGGCTCACGGGGTGCGCCATCGAGACGTGGGCGACGCAGCCCTGCCCGAAGAAGCTCTTCTCGCGCGCGAACGTGCGGTCGATGAACTGATCGGGCAGCACGAAATGACCGGGCGGATACTGATCCTTCAGCGAGCCGCAGGCGGAGATCGAGACCAGATCGGTAACGCCGGCGCGCTTCAGCGCATCGATGTTGGCGCGGTAGTTGATGTGCGTGGGCGAGATGCGATGGCCGCGGCCGTGGCGCGGCAGGAAGCGGAACGGCAGGCCGTCGAGCTCGGCGAACAGGATCTCGTCGGAAGGCTCACCCCAGGGGCTCGCGATCTTCTCCCACTGCGGATTTTTGATCCCGGGCAGATGGTAGAAGCCACTGCCGCCGACGATCCCCAGCACGGACTTCGCCACGCACGTCCTCCTCGAAGCTTCGCCCTTAAGGACCGCGAGTGAGCCCTAATGCTTCACGCCGCTCCAGACGAGCCGCTTGGCCGCATAGAGGATCAGCGTCGTCACCACAAGGTAGAGCAGCACCTGCCAGCCGATGCGTTTGCGCGCATCGAGGTTGGGGTCCGCCGTCCAGGAGAGGAAAGCCGAGACATCGCGCGCATTCTGGTCGAGCGAGCCTTTGGCGCCGGCGTCCGCCTGGTATTCGACGAAGTTGTCCTTCGCAAGCGGCGGCGGCATCGCCAACTGATGGCCGGGGAAGGTGAGGTTGAAGTACATGCCGTCGCCCATCTGCACGCCGGCCGGAGCATCGCGGAACCCGGTCAGCAGGTCGTAGACGTAGTCGGCGCCGCCCTCCTGATAGCCCCTGCTGATGTCGACCAGCATCCAGAACCAGTGCGCGTACCAGGGCGCGGTGCTTTCCAACGCTCGCGCTTTCACAATGAGCGAAAGATCGGGCGGCAACGCGCCGTTCTGCGCCGCACGTGCCTGCTTGTCGTTCTTGTAGGGGCCGAGGATCGGATCGGCGAGGCCGGGAAGCCGGTCGATGGGGTTACCGGCGTCGTCGAGCTCGCCCGAGATCTTGTTGGGCCAGCCGATCGCCAGCGCCTTGACTGCGGCCTCGGGGAACTCGGGCCCGCCGGGCTCGGCGAGATTGCGGAAGCGGACGCGCTTGAGGCCGTGGCAGGCGCTGCACACCTGCTGGTAGATCTGGAAGCCGCGCTGGAGCTGCGGCTGGTCGTACTGGCCGCGGAGACCCGCGAACGGCCACGACTGCCGCGCCGTCGCGTGCTCCTCGCCCGCATCCTCGGCTTTGACGGCCGTCGCCCCGGCGAGCGAAACGAGGCCGAAAAGCAAGACCACCGCTATTCTGCAGGCCGGCTCGGCTCTGCTCATGGAAGCCCCCTTAGACCTTTGCCGCCGCGGCGGGTGCGGTTGCCGAGTGTGCCGCGTCCTTGCCGAGCACCGCCTCGGTGATCGAGCCGGGCAGCGGGCCGCGGCTTCTCCATCCAGCCCGACGATCGGCAGGACGAGAAGGAAGTGCGCGAAATAGTAGGTCGTGAAGATCCGCGCCCAGAACACGTAAACCTCGTCCGGCGGCTTGGACCCGAGCCAGCCGAGCGCCACGCAGGTGAACACGAACAGCCAGAAGAACCAGCGATAGATCGGCCGGTACTTGGTCGAGCGCACGCGGCTCGTATCGAGCCACGGCACGAAGAACAGCACCGCGATCGAGGAGAACATGGCGATGACGCCGAACAGCTTCGACGGGATCGCGCGCAGGATCGCGTAGTAGGGCAGGAAGTACCACTCCGGCACGATGTGCGGCGGCGTGACCAGCGGATTGGCCGGCGTGTAGTTGTCGGCGTGGCCGAGATAGTCGGGCAGGAAGAACACGAACCACGCGAAGAGGATCAGGAAGGCGAACATGCCGACAGCATCCTTCGACGTCGCGTAGGGGTGCATCGGCACCGCATCCGACGGCGTCTTGACGTCGAGGCCGATGGGGCTGTTCTGGCCGACGAGATGCAAGGCCCACAGGTGCAGGCCGACGAGGCCCGCGATCACGAACGGCAGCAGGTAATGCAGGCTGTAGAAGCGGTTGAGGGTGACGCCGCTGACGGAGTAGCCGCCCCACAGCCACTCGACGATCGTGGTGCCGAGGCCCTTATAGATGCTGTCGAGCGAGGAAAAGAGGTTGGTGATGACGGTCACGGCCCAGAAGCTCATCTGCCCCCAGGGCAGCGAGTAGCCCATGAAGGCGGTCGCCATCATGGTGAGGAAGATGAGCACGCCCGATGATCCACAACACCTCGCGCGGGGTCTTGTAGGAGCCGTAGTAGAGGCCGCGGAAGATGTGGATGTAGCCGGCGAGGAAGAACATCGAGGCGCCGACGGCGTGCAGGTTGCGCATCAGCCAGCCGTAGTTCACGTCGCGGCGGATGGCCTCCACCGAATCGAAGGCCTCCGCCGCGCTCGGCTGGTAGTGCATGGCGAGCACGACGCCGGTCACGATCTGCGCCATCAGGAAGAACGTCAGGATGCCGCCGAACGTCCACCAGTAGTTGAGGTTGCGCGGCGTGGGGAAGTCGACGAACTGCGTGTGCATCAGGCGCCCGATCGGCAGGCGCTCGTCCATCCACTTGGCAAATCGCGACTTGGGTTCGTAGGTCGATGCGTGAAGAGCCATGGCCCTTTCGCTCCTCAGCCGATCTTGAGCTTGGTGTCGGTGACGAATTCGTAGACGGGCACCTCGAGATTGCGCGGCGCGGGGCCTTTGCGGATGCGGCCCGCGGTATCGTAGTGCGAGCCGTGGCACGGACACAGCCAGCCGCCGTAGTCGCCGCGCTTGTCGCCCAGCGCCTGGCCCTTTGGGATGCAGCCGAGGTGCGTGCAGATCCCGACCATGATGATCCAGTCCTCGTGCCCCTTCTTGGTGCGGTTTTCATCCGTTGCGGGGGCCGAATCCGGCAGGGCGTCGTTGCGGGCAGAGTCGTCGCGCAGCTCCGCGACGTCGACGGCCTTGGCGCTGGCGATCTCGTCGGGCGTGCGGTGGCGGATGAAGACTGGCTTGCCGCGCCACAGGACCGTGATCGCCTGGCCGACCTTGACGGGAGAGATGTCGACCTCGATCGAGGCGAGCGCCAGCGCGCCCGCGTCCGGGTTCATCTGATCGATGAAACGGCCACAGCGCCACCGCGCCGCCGACGGCAACGAAGGCGTTGGCCGCGAGGATGATGAAATCCCTGCGGGTCGGTTCTTCGGCGTCAATTGCCACGGGTGCCTCCGCATCGAGGAAGAGTGCCGCACTGCGCACTGGCGTCCAGGTGTCAGACCCGGACGGGACCCGAGGCTCCTCCCTCTCGAACCCGCGCAGTCTGCGATAGGCCTACAGAACGGGCCCATTAGCCATGCGGTTTTTTGACATTCTTCCCGGCCGCTCTCAACCCTCGGCGGTCAAAATGCGGGGGGCAATTTGGCGCACGCAGGGCCGTCGCCGCGTTTCGAGCTCGCTACTCGGCCGCGTCGCGCGCGAGGAAGCCGCCCGACTGTCGCCTCCACAACTCGGCGTAAAGGCCGCCGCGGCGGAGCAGCTCGGCGTGGCTGCCCTCCTCGATGACCCGACCCTCATCCATGATGATGAGCCGGTCCATGGCGGCAATGGTCGAGAGCCGGTGGGCGATGGCGATCACCGTCTTGCCGCTCATCAGGTTCGTTAGCTGCTCCTGGATCGCCGCCTCGACCTCCGAGTCGAGCGCGCTCGTCGCCTCGTCGAGGACGAGGACAGGCGCATTTTTTAGCAGCGCGCGCGCAATCGCGATGCGCTGGCGCTGTCCGCCCGACAGCTTGACCCCGCGCTCGCCCACATGCGCGTTGTAGCCCTCGCGGCCGTGCAGGTCCTGCAGCCCGCCGATGAACTCGTGCGCGTGCGCGCGCTCCGCCGCCATGATCGCTTGCGTCTCGCCCGCGTCGGGGCGGCCGTAGAGGATGTTGTCGCGCACGGAGCGGTGCAGAAGCGAGGTGTCCTGCGTGACGACGCCGATCTGGCTGCGCAGGCTGTCCTGCGCGACCTTGGCGATGTCCTGGCCGTCGATCAGGATGCGGCCCTGCTCGAGGTCGTGGAAACGCAGCAGCAGCGAGACGAGCGTCGACTTGCCGGCGCCCGATCGGCCGACCAGGCCGACCTTCTCGCCCGGCGCCACGTGAAGCGACAGATTCTGGATGACGCCGCCCGGCTTGCCGTCGCCCACCGAGCGGGTGTGACCGTAGTCAAAGCTCACGTTCTCGAACTCGATGGCGCCGCGCTCGACCTTGAGCGGCTTGGCGCCCTTGACATCCACGACCGAGAACGGCCGCGAGATCGTCATCATGCTTTCTTGCACGACGCCGATGTTCTCGAAGATGCCGGCGAGCGTCCACATGAACCATCCCGACATGTTCATGAGCCGGATGATGAGGCCCGTCACGACGCTGATTGCGCCAATGGTGATCTCGCCGCGGCTCCACAGCCACAGCGCCAGTCCTGTCGTGCCCACCAGCACGGTGCCGTTCAGCGTCCACAGCACCGCCTCCATGATCGTGTTGAGGCGCAGCTGGTCCTGGTAGCGGGCGAGGTGCTCGTCGATCGCCTCGCGCGCATACGCGTCCTCGCGCTCGGTATGGGCGAACAGCTTGACGGTCATGATGTTGGTGTAGATGTCGACGATGCGGCCCGTGAGCATGGACCGCGCCTCCGACATGACGCCGGAGAGCCTCTCGATCTTGGGGACGAAGTAGTTGAGCGTGACGGCATAGCCGGCGAGCCAGATGCCGAGCGGCACGACGAGGCGCCAATCGGCCTCGAAGAACAATAGGAACGCGCCGATCCAGTGCACCGCGACCCACACGACGACGTCGCAGACGTTGGCGGCGACGTCGCGCACCGCCGGGCCCACCTGCATGACGCGCGTGGCGATGCGTCCGGCGAAATCGTTCTGGAAGAAGCCGAGGCTCTGGCGCACGACGTAGGAATGCGCGCGCCAGCGCACGAGCACACTGACGGGGCCCAAGATCATCTGCTGCTTCGTCAGGTCCGTGAGCGCAGACAGAATGGGTCGGGCGATCAGCGCCACGAATGCCATGAAGGCGAGCTCGTAGCCGTGCTCGGAGAAGAAGGCGGCGGGCGAGGACGTCTCCCGCATCAGGTCGATGATGCGGCCGATGAAGGCGATGATGGCGACCTCGATGCCGGCGGCGGCCAGCGTCAGCACGGTCAAGACCGCGAACGCCCACCACACCGGCTTCAAGTAGAACCAAAAGAACGCGGCGAGCTGCTTCGACGGCTCCGTAATCGGCGCCGGCGCATAGGCATCTATGCGCGTCTCGAACCAGCGAAAGATTCGCTCAAACATAGGGCCCGCTATTCTCTGCTCTCAATCAAGTGTCGCGAGCCCGCGGCCATAGCGCCGCCTGCAGTTCGAACGACTTTCTCGATTTCACCTGGGACACATATAGGCTAACGGTGCATCTGGTCCAAAGGAAGGCCTCGATGGCCCGGACGTGAGCGGCATGGAAGACGAAAAAGCCGAGCTCGAAGCGCGCAAGAGCCGCGCGCGCGCGTGGTTCGAGGAGCTGCGCGACCGCATCTGCTCGAGCTTCGAAGCGCTCGAGGATGATCTGCCGTCGAGCGGCCCCTTGTACGACCGGCCGCCGGGCCGCTTCAAGCGCACGCCCTGGCAGCGGACCGATCATACGGGGGGCGAGGGCGGCGGCGGCGTCATGAGCCTGATGGCGGGCCGCGTGTTCGAGAAGGTCGGCGTCCACACCTCGACAGTGCACGGGGAGTTTGCGCCCGAGTTCCGCAAGCAGATTCCGGGCGCCGAGGAGCACCCGCAGTTTTGGGCCTCGGGCATCTCGCTCATCGCCCACCCGCAGAACCCCAACGTACCCGCCGTGCACATGAACACGCGCATGGTCGTCACCTCGAAGTGGTGGTTCGGCGGGGGCGCGGACCTCACCCCCGTGCTCGAGCGGCGCCGCACGCAAGCGGACGTCGACACGCAAGCCTTCCACGCGGCCATGTACGATGCCTGCTCGGCGCACGCGGTCGCCGACTACAAGCGCTTCAAGACGTGGTGCGACGAATACTTTTATCTGCACCACCGCAAGGAGATGCGCGGCATCGGCGGCATCTTCTACGATTACCTGACGCCGGCGGACGCGGAGGGCGGCTGGGAGGCGGCCTTCGCGTTCACGCGCGACGTGGGCGAGGCATTCCTGCGCGTCTACCCCATGCTAGTGCGCGGCAACTACGCTCTCCCCTTCACCGAGGCTGACCGTGAGGAGCAGCTCGTGCGCCGCGGCCGCTACGTCGAGTTCAACCTGCTCTACGACAGGGGCACGGTGTTCGGCCTCAAGACCGGCGGCAACGTCGATTCGATCCTCTCCTCGATGCCGCCGGTAGTGAAGTGGCCCTGAGGGCAAGTGCACGCGGAGTTGTGCAGATTAATGCTAACGGCATCCGACCGGCCGGTCGGCATGTGCGGCAGCGGCGGCAGCTTGCGCGGGCTCGCACTGAACGGCATAATTAATCGGGGTTCTGGTCCGCCATTGGGCGCCAGAGAGCCGGAGTTTTGCGGGCATGTTCACGACGGCATTGTCATGAGCGATCCGGGCAACGCTCAGCGGGCAGCTGGTCCTGAGCCGTCCAAGCAGGGCGAGGAAAAGTCCAGTTTCGGCACCCTGGCCGTCCTCTGCGGCGGCGCCCTGCTGACTGCATTGGTGGCCGCCTTCGCGTTGGGGCTGAACCCCGGCTCCTCTAGCGAGGCGAAACTGACGCCGATCGCAGTGAGTGAGCTCGATGCCGCGGCGAGTACGCTCGTTAGCACGCAGGCGGCGCAGCGCGTCGCCGACGCGAAGACCTGCAAAGCGCCGCTCGTTGTTCTGACGATCGTCAAGAAGGCCGGCTCGCCCGACGCCACCATCCGTGTCGGATCGGGCGACTACGTCTCGCCGCCGTTCGTCATCACAGACAAGCCGCAGCAGGTAGCGGTGCCGTTTCCGGCGCCTTATCCGGTCGGCAAGGGCGTCATGTCGGTCATGGGCGAAGGCAAGGACATCACCGTATGGATGACGCCCGGCTGGACCGTCCCGACACTGAACGGCATTGCGACCCAAAACGTCTGGTGGGACACCAAGCCGAACTGTTGAGGAAAGACTCTGGGAAGCTACGCGGAAATTTGGCCGCGAACCGAGGTAGGCGATGCGCAAGTTCTTCGAGCAACGGCCGATGCTGGCCTTCTTCATCGTCGGCGTGTCCGCGGCTGTCGTCAGCGCCTGGCTGCTAAACCCCAGCCAGGGCCCGTTCGCTTGGCTCGCCAACGGCTTCACTGCGGCGGCGGCATTCAAGCTCATGGCCGCGCTGCTGATCCTCGCCTCGGGCGCGGCGCTCACCTACATCGCCTTGCGCGTCGCGACGACGACCGGCGCCATCGCCCCCGGCGGCGGCTTGACCCCGGGGCGGCGCCTCAACGTATCGTCGAACGCCCAGCTTCTGCGCACCGCCGATTCCGCCCTCGACGATCTCGACAAGCTCGTCGGCCTCGGCCCGGTGAAGGAGGAGGTCAACAAGCTGCTTGCCGGGCTGGAGGTCGAGAAGAAACGCCGCGAGCAGGGCCTGCCTGTCGGTACCATCAGCCGGCACATGGTGTTCACCGGGCCGCCGGGAGTCGGCAAGACGCAGGTCGCTCGCGCGCTCGGCGAGATCTACCGCTCGCTTGGCATCCTGCGCAAAGGGCACCTGGTGGAGACCGACCGCTCCGGTCTCGTCGCCGGCTATATCGGCCAGACCGCGATCAAGACGCTCGACGTATGCAAGTCCGCGCTCGACGGCATCCTCTTCATCGACGAGGCCTACTCGCTCGCCGGCAACCTCGGCGGCGACTTCGGCAAAGAGGCGATCGACACGCTCTTGAAATTCATGGAGGACAACCGCGACCGCATCATTGTCATCGTCGCCGGATATCCCAACGAGATGCGCCACTTCATCGATACGAACCCTGGCCTCGCCAGCCGCTTCACCAAGACGATCAACTTCCCGTCCTATCAGCCAGCCGAGCTGTGCGCGATCCTGCGCGGCATGGCAAAGTCGCAGAAATACGAGCTGCCCGACAATCTGGATGCCAAGCTCAAGCCCTGGCTGGAGAGCGAAAGCAAGCGCGATAGCTGGGGCAACGCGCGCGAGATGCGCACCCTGCTGGAGCAGGCGCGCGAGGCCCAGGCGATCCGCATCTCGAATGATCCGAACGCCGATTTGAGCAAGATCGAGCTGGAGGACATAGCGGCTGTGACGGGGATAGGCGTCAGCAAAGAGGAAAAGCGCAAGGGCGGCCGCAATGGCGAGGCCACGGGGCCTGCCTACACCGCCGGGCGGCGCCTCGACGTGCAAACGAGCGTTCCGCAGGTGCGTACCGCCGATCAGGCGCTCGACGATCTCAGCGCCATGGTCGGGCTCGGCTCCGTGAAGGAAGAGGTCAACAAGCTTCTCGCCGGCCTCGAAGTCGAGAAGATGCGGCGCGAGCAGGGCCTGCCCATCGGTACCATCAGCCGGCACATGGTGTTCACCGGCCCGCCGGGCGTCGGCAAGACGCAGGTCGCGCGCGCGCTCGGCGAAATTTACCGCTCGCTCGGCATCCTGCGCAAAGGACATCTTATCGAGACCGACCGCGCGGGGCTCGTCGCCGGCTATGTCGGGCAGACGGCGACCAAGACGCTCGACGTCTGCAAGTCCGCGCTCGACGGCATCCTGTTCATCGACGAGGCCTATTCGCTCGCTGGCAACGCTGGCGCGGGCGTGGATTTCGGCAAGGAGGCGATCGATACGCTGCTGAAGTTCATGGAGGACAACCGCGACCGCCTCGTTGTCATCGTCGCCGGCTACCCCAACGAGATGCGGCGCTTCGTCGATTCGAATCCCGGGCTTGCCAGCCGTTTCTCCAAGACGGTCGAGTTCCCGTCCTACGAGCCAGCCGAGCTCGTGGCGATCCTGCGCGGCATGGCGAAGGCGCAAAAGTACGAGCTGCCGGCCGAGATTGACACCAAGCTCAAGCCTTGGATCGAGCGCGAGCGCAAGCGCGAGAGCTGGGGCAACGCGCGTGAGATGCGCACCCTGCTTGAGCAGGCACGGGAGGCCCAGGCCATGCGCATCGCGCGCAACCCCGGCGCCGATCTCACAAAGATCGAAATGAGCGACATCGTCGCCGCGACCGGAAGCCTGTAATGGCCGACACCGCCGCTAGCGCTCCGCTGTCCAAGCGCCTCGCTTCCGCGCACGGTCTCAACTGGGCGTTCGACAACCGCTATCGCTGGGCCTGGTACTTCTGGCCGCAAGCGGTCGCCGTGCTCGCCGCGGCGTGGCTCTTGGCCGGCATGCCCGACGTCATTCCGCATGGCGAATGGAGCAAGCCCGCCGAGACGGCCGGCGCGCAGATGGACCAGCTGCGCGATTCCGCCAAGACGGACACCGGCGCCCGCGAGCGCCTGAAACGCCTCGCCGACGCCGGCGACCCGTTCGCGCAGTTCTCCTATGGGACCCTGTTCGATCCCGTGTTCAAGCTCACCGATTTCCCCGACATCAACACCGCGCTCGAGTGGTACCTGAAGGCCGCCAACCAGGGCCATACGAACGCGCAGATGGACTACGGCTGGCGCTACTTCTACGGCGAGGCCGGCCTCAAGGTCGATTACGACAAGGGCTTCCCGTGGCTGCTCAAGGCAGCGCAGCAGGGAGCGCTGCAGGCGCAGCGCGCCGTCGGCGAGGCTTACCGCGACGGGCACGGGACCACAGCCGACCTCGCGACCTCGCTCAAATGGTTCCGCGCCGCCGCTGACAAGGGCGACGCTTATTCGCAGGAGGAGATCGGCGACGCCTACGCCGAGGGCAAGGTCGGCTACGACAAGAGCATGACCGAGGCGATCAAATGGTACGGCAAGGCCGCGGCGCAGACATCGGCCTACGCACAGCGCAAGCTCGGCATCATCTATCTTCTCGGCCAGGGCGGCGATCGGGCGCGACACCTCGACTGCCTACACCTACCTGAGGGGGGCGGCCGACGGGCCCGACAAGGTCGCGCAGTACTATCTCGCCACCATGTACCAGCAGGGCATCTTCGTGAAAGAGGATCTCGCCGCGGCGATCGACTGGTACAAGAAAAGCGCGGATCAGGGTTACGCTGACGCGCAGAATGCGTTGGGCCTCGCGTATCTCAACGGCGTCGGCGTCGCCAAAGACAAAGACACCGCCAAGTCCTGGTTCGAGAAGGCGGCCGCCAACGGCAACGAAGAAGCGGCCAAGAGCCTGAAGACGCTCGGCGCGGCGGTGCCCCAGCGCAATGAGGTCGTGCCCGACGCCAAACCGCAGGCGCCAGGGCCGTCCGAGACCAGCGGGGCGAGCGTCTGCCTCAATGAGACCAATCCCGGCACGGCGATGGGAATCTGCCAGGTCTTCCTTGGCAATAACGCCGGCCTGTCGAAGGAGACGATAACCGCGGTCTACAACAAGCTGGCTTTGGCCTCGCTGCAGCTCAAGGACTACAAAACGGTGCTGTCGTGGACGAAGAAGTCTCTCGACATGACGCCGAGCCCGGTCGAGCACTACATCGCGGGGCAGGCCTATGCCGGGCTCAAGGATTGGAGTCATGCGATCGAGGAGTTCAGTGCCGCGCTCGCCATCGCTCCCAAATATACACTGGCCTTCCACCGGCGCGGCGAAGCCTACCTGCAGACGGGCGATAACGCGCACGCCAAGAGCGACTTCGAAGCCGCACTGTCGATCAGTGCCAAGTTCACGCCCTCCATTGCAGGATTAAGACGGGCGAAGAAGGGCGGCTGAAGAGCCGACCGCGGGGCTCAGCGCCACGGCAGCCTCTCCTGTTGGTGCACCTCGTCGAACGCTTGCGCAAACTCGATGGCACCGGCCTTCTGCGAGCTGCTGTCCATGCGCCGCGTGAAGTCGGCGAGCAGCTCCGCCGAGGTTTTTCCCGTCACCATCTTGTTCACGTAGTAGGCGCGCCGCGAGAAGAAGTTGGGGGTCGGCGCGGTCAACCCCACGGGCTCTAACATCTCGAGCCCCGTTGCCGGACCCGAAAGGTTCATGAGTTCGATCTCCTCGCCCGACAGGTTGGTGACCCCCTTTTTGGCAGCGAAGTCCTTCAGCCCCTGCAGCTTGAACGACTGCAGCCACGGTCCGATGTCGCCGTCGAGGTTGATGGCGTGCATGCCATAGCCGCGCGGTGTCTGCGCGAGCGCGACGTGCCGGTACCAATCGTCGGGAACGGAGCGGGCCGCACGTTGCATCGCCTGCAGGGCGGCGATTTTGTCGCGCAGCTCGTGCGCGCGCGCCGCGTCGGGCGCGCTGGCGGCCAGGGTGCGCAGCCGCGAGATGAACATGTCGCCGTGCTTCAGGATCTCCCCGATGGTGTTGGCATGCAGAAGCTGCGCGTAGCCGAGCGCGGAGGAGATGGGCTTGCCCTTCTTGGTCACGGGGTGGACGCCGGCCTGCATGTCGGCCGTTCCGAGCCCGCCGGTCTCGAGCGCGTAGACGCGCACGACCTCGTCCTTGGTCAGCCCCAGGGCTAGACACTCCTGCGCGTAGCGGCGCTTGAACTCGCGCTCGGAGATGCGGCTGGGGACGAAGTTGTAATACTGCTTGGCGGCCGCCAGGAAATCGTCGACGCCGGGGAGCTCGCGCTCGCCCTTTTGCGCTTCCTGGGGCTGCAGCGAGGCAAGGAAAGCTTCATAGCGCTGACGCAAGTCGGGCGGTAGCGGCGGGCCTTCGTACTCGGGCGGAAAGGTCCACACGTAGTCCTCGGACGAATGAAGCTGGCCGCTGCCCCGCTTCGTCCGCCGGTCCTTGCGCTTGCTCTCGATCTGGTACCAGTAGGCGTCGAGCCGGCGGTCAAAGTGGATTTTTGCCGCCCGCCAACGCTCAAATTCCTGCGCCTGCTCGGGGGTGAGCGTGGCGAGGAAATCGTTAACCGTCGCGGCCGAGGCGCGGCTCCCCGGCAGCGCCAACAGGGCACCGAGTAGCAGCGCGATCATCACCCGCGGCAGAACGAAGGTCGGCAAGCGATCCTCCTGACGGCGGTGCCGGAAGTCGAGCGCGAGGCTCGCCCGGGAGTTTGACGCTATCGTGGTTCGGGAAGCGATTCGTCCCGCCGATCTCTAACATGAACGGTCGTGCTATGGTCCCGACATGCACGACAACGCCACCGCCGCTTCGCCCTTCACGGAGGCCGGATTCCGGCGCGCTGCGGCGCGGGCGCTACACTCTCGCCCACCCGAATCTCCGCCGGTGGGCGGGGCGCCAGAGCGCGCCGGCACGGTCCCAGCCCCCAGCGATTTCGATCTCAACCCGGACGCCGTGGCCTGGTTGAAGGACCATCCCGAGCCGCGTCCTGCGGCGGTCCTGGTACCGGTCGTGGCGCGCCTTCCGTTGACCGTGCTGCTCACGCAGCGCACCGACGACTTGCCGCGTCACGCCGGGCAGATCGCCTTTCCCGGCGGCAAGATCGAAGAGGACGATCGCGATCCGATCGCGGCCGCCTTGCGTGAGGCCGAAGAAGAGATCGGCCTCGATCCTCGCCTCGTCGAGCCGCTGGGCTACCTCGACGCCTATCGCACCGGCACCGGCTACCGCATCCTTCCCGTCGTCGCGCTCGTCAAGCCGGGCTTTAAGCTGAAGCTCGACGACCGTGAGGTTGCCGATGCCTTCGAGGTTCCGCTGTCCTTCCTCATGGACGAGCGCAACCATCAGACGCATGTGTGCTCGCTGCGGGGCGTCGAACGCCGCTTTTACGCCATGCCGTTTGAAGAAAGGTACATTTGGGGGGCTACGGCTGGTATCATGAAGAATCTGCACCAGAGGCTCTTCCCTGCATGATCCGCATCGTTGCCGAAAACATCCTGCTCTTCCTGCTGCCGACGATCGTGTACATCGCCTACGTCTACATGACGCGCGAGGAGAAGACGGGCGCTGCCCGCGTGCTCGACGACGCGCCGCTGATCTGGCTGTTCGTCGCCGGCGCGATCATCGTCTTGGTGGTGCTCGTGACCTTCGGGTCGCGCACGGGCGGCATACCGGGACAGACCTACACACCCCCCGTGCTGAAGGATGGCCGCATCGAGCCGGGCCACCTCGATTAGCAGCGGGGCGCCGATGGCAAGCTCGAAGGACGGCGGCCGCATTCCCAGCCTGGCAAACGCCGAATGGCTGAAGCGCTCGGCGACGGCCGCGGTGTTCGCGGCACTGCAGTCGCAGGGCGCGGAAGCCCGGGTCGTCGGCGGCGCGGTGCGCAATGCGCTGATGGGGCTCCCCGTCAAGGATATCGACATGGCGACGACGGCCCTACCCGACGACGTTATGCGGCTCGCGGCTGCCGCCCGCCTGCACGCGGTGCCGACGGGCATCGAGCACGGTACCGTGACAGTCGTCGCCGAGCACGTGCCGATCGAGGTGACGACCTTGCGCCGGGACATCGAGACCTTCGGCCGCCACGCGCGCGTGACCTTTACGCACGACTGGAGCGAAGACGCCCGGCGCCGCGACTTCACGATGAATGCGCTCTACTGCGCGGCCGACGGCACAGTCTACGACCCGCTCGGTGGATACCCAGATCTCGCCGCTCGGCGCGTGCGCTTCATTGGGGAGGCGGGCGCCCGCATCCGCGAGGACTATCTGCGCATCCTGCGCTTCTTTCGCTTCTTTGCGACCTACGATCCGGCGCCGGCGCCCGACGCCGAAGGCCTCGCGGCGGCGATCGCGGAGAAGGCGGGACTAGCGCAGCTTTCCGGCGAGCGCATCCGCGCGGAGCTTCTGTTGCTGCTCGCCGCGCCACGCGCGGTCGAGGCAATGCGCACCATGCACTTAGCCGGGCTCATCGAGCCGTTGCTCGGCGTCCACGGCGATGTCGAGCGACTTGCGCGCCTCGCCGCGATCGAGACGGCGCTTAACCGGGACGTGGACGCGCTCCTACGCCTCGCCGCGCTTGCGCTCGAGCCCGAATGCGACGCGGCATGCCTACAGGAGCGGCTGCGGCTTTCCGCGGCCGAGACGGCGCGGCTTCTTCAGGCGGGCGTGAGCCACGCCGCCTTCTCACCCACGAGTGACGAGCGCGAGGCGCAAGGCTTCATCTATCGGCAGGGGAGCCAGGCGTTTGTCGACGGCGCGCTGATGGCGTGGGCCGCCTCGAGCGACGGCCCCGGGGACGCCGCCCGCGCGCAACGGGTCCGCCTGCCCGAGCGGTGGCAGGCGCCGGAGCTGCCCGTGCGCGGCTCGGATGTGCTGGCGCTCGGCGTGCCGTCAGGACCCGAGGTTGGCCGCGTGATTGCGGCCTTCGAGACGTGGTGGATCGCCGAAGGCTTTCCCTCCGATCGCGAGCGCGCGAAGGCAAAGCTCGTTGAGCTCGCGCGCGGCTAGACGCGACGCGGCCGCAGCTCAGTCGGCTTCAGATCAAGGCGAGAAGATCCCAGTGATCGTGTCGGCGAGCGACGCTGGCTCCTGGGACTGCTTCTTGCGACCCTGCTTGCCGCGCGAGCCTGGCGCGCTTGAAAGCGGCGAGTCGTCGTCGGAGGCCACCACGTCGTCCTGCGGGTAGGCGGGCTGTTCGAAGCGCATGGCCTTGCCCGTGAGCGCGGCGGCAACGCGGCTGTCGAGGCCGTAGAAGTCGCCGTAGGTCTCGAGCTTGCCGTCCTCGTTGACGCGCGCGGTCATGTAGGTCACGTGCACGGGGATGTGGGTGTCGAGCGGCACCTCCTGGCTGCCGGCGCTGAACATGCTGCGCGTCTTCTCGGCCGGCCAACCCTTGTCCTCGGCGAGGATGATCTCGGCAAAGCGGCCGGGATCCTGCACCCGCATGCAACCGTGGCTAAACGCCCGGAAGGATTTGGGGAACAAGTTCCGCTCCGGCGTGTCGTGCATGTAGACGTCGTGCTTGTTGGGGAACAAGAACTTCACGTCGCCTAAGGGGTTCTTGGGCCCGGGCGGCTGCTGGAAGCTGACGGAGCGCATGTCGACGCTGCCCCAATCGATGGAGTTGGCATCGACCTGATGGCCGTTGACGTAGGCGCGCAGCTGATAGGCCTCGAGCACGGATTCGGCCGAGTAGCCTCCGCCGAAGAGGCCGAAGAGGCCGCCGCCGGAGCTCTTACGCAAGATCGGCGCCAGCTCCTTGGCCTTGATGCCTTCGGGCACGCCCCACGTCGGATGGAACACGACCGTTTTCATGTCGGCCGAGAACGAAGGCGTCGGCCAAGTCGGCTGCCCTACGATGATCCGGGCAGTATGAATGATCTTGCCGTCCTTGACGATGCGCGTCAGGGCCTCCGGCACGTTGTCCCAAACGTAGAGCTTGCCGAGCTGCTCCGGCATCCAGCGCCAGCGCTCCATGTTGATGAGGATGCGCTCGATCGTGGAGTTGGAGTCCCTGGCGACGGGCGGCGCGGCCGGCTTCGGTTTGCCGGCGGCGTTGAGCGCGTTGCGGGTGCTGTTGCCGATATGACCGTCGGCGCGCAGGCCGTTGCCGCGCTGGAACTCGCGCACCGCGTCCTGCAGCTTGGCGTCGTACACGGTATCGTTCGCGGCGTCGTCTGCCGGCACCTTGAGGCGCTGGCGCAGTTGGGTAACCTGCGGGTCCTTGCCGCCGGGCATGATGACGCGCCCGGGTGGAATCTGGATGGCGAGCGCCGGATCCTGTGCCTCGACGACCGGCGCCTCTTCCTTGAGCGTGCCGCCGCGCGCTTTCAGCAACGCCTGGCGCAGAAGCTCGAACTGCTGGTGTGTTGGATGCAGTGACCGCAGATACGCGTCGGGCGCGTCCGTGGCGGAGAGATCGGTGAGCACCACCTTCGGATCGCGCAGGGGCGGGGTTTGGTCGATCAACTGCGAGATCGCCATCGGATTGACGCGGCCGCCGCGCGCGTAGCGGGCGTACTTCAGGACCGCGACTCCCATTTTGATCTCGGCGTCGGCGGCGGTCTCGGGCGTGAGCCCGCTACCGACTTGCGGCACCTGGAAGTCGGAGGCGTTAAGGCCCCAATCGGCGGCCTTGGCCAGCTCCTCGGCAGCGGCTTTGCCCTTCGGCGTAAAACCGCTGGCGGAAACCCAGACCGGCGGGCCGACCAGCTCGCCGTAGTAGGCGGTGAGCGCCTTGACGTCGTCGGGATTGGCGCCTTTGGCGGCCTCTGTAATCCGCGGGCGGATTAAGGCGACGATCGGGTCGGGCGGTGTCGCGGGGGCGACGGCGGCGGGCGCGACCGGAGGCGTCGCGCCGGGCGCAGCCTCGGGCAGGGCAGCCGTGGCCGCTGGCGCGTTCGGCGCCGCGGCGGGGACGGTTGTAGCCGGTGAGGCGGCGGTATCCTTCTTGGCCGCGTCCGCGGGCGCCGGAGGTGTTGTCGGCGCGAGTGCCGTCGGAGTCGCGGCCGCGGTGGCCGGCTTCTCGGCGAGATTGGCGGGTTCTGACGGGGTTGCGGTCGCCGTGGCGGCCGGTGTCTGTGCTGGCTTTGCAGCCGCTTCAGCAGGCTTCTGTTCGCCCGGCTTGGCGGGACCGGCCGGTTTCGCGGGATCGGCGCCCTTCTCCGATGCTGTCGGAGCGGTCGGGGTTTGATCCTTCTGCGGCTCGGCGGCGGCCACTTTCATGGCGCCAAGCTCGCTTTCCGGCGCCTTGTGCGGCGTTGCTGTTGCTGCCGGCGAGACTTCCGCGCGCGCCGCGATGTGGCCCATCAATGCCAATGCGGCGGCCGCCGGAAGCCATCCGGCCCGCATGAGAACAGCCGATTTGTTGATCATCCCTCAGTCTCCAAAAGCAGCCGTCACGCTAGATGGAGAAAATGGCCGCGACTAGGCCAAGTAGACCCAGCTTCGAATCTTGCTCAATCGCAATCTAGGTTAAGGGGCGCCCAGCACAAGCTTCCCCCCTGGGGCATGGATGCAACACCGGCGATAAATACGCCGAGAATCATGAAAAAGCCCCGGCCGAGGCCGGGGCTTCTCCTTTCGTCCACAGGATGGAAGAGGACCTTAGAAGTCCATGCCGCCCATGCCGCCGCCGCCCATGGGCGGGTGAGCATGGCCAGATTCCTTCTTGGGCAGCTCAGCCACCATCGCCTCGGTGGTGATCAGCAGGCCGGCGACGGAAGCCGCGTCCTGCAGCGCGCAGCGCACGACCTTGGCCGGGTCGATGACGCCCTCGGCGACGAGGTCGCCGTAGGTGTGCGTCTGAGCGTTGTAGCCGTAGTTGTACTTGTTGTTCTCCAGGATCTTGCCGACGATCACCGAGCCGTCCTCGCCGGCGTTGGTGAAGATCTGTCGGGCCGGCGTCTGGAGAGCCTTCTTGACGATGTTGATGCCGACCTTCTGGTCGTCGTTCTCGACGCTGAGACCGTCGAGCGCCTTGATGGCGCGCAACAGCGCTACGCCGCCACCGGGGACGATACCCTCCTCGACGGCTGCACGGGTTGCGTGCAGAGCGTCATCGACACGGTCCTTGCGCTCCTTCACCTCGATCTCGGTGGCGCCACCGACTTTGAGGACCGCAACTCCGCCGGAGAGCTTGGCCAGCCGCTCCTGCAGCTTCTCGCGGTCGTAGTCGGAGGTCGTCTCCTCGATCTGCGCCTTGATCTGCTTCACGCGCGCCTCGATGTCGGACTTGGCGCCGGCGCCGTCGACGATGGTGGTGTTCTCCTTATCGATCGACACCTTCTTGGCGCGACCAAGCATCTGCAGCGTGACGTTCTCGAGCTTGATGCCGAGGTCCTCGCTGACGACAGTGCCGCCGGTGAGCACCGCGATGTCCTCGAGCATGGCCTTGCGGCGATCGCCGAAGCCCGGCGCCTTGACGGCCGCGACCTTCAGGCCGCCGCGCAGCTTGTTGACGACGAGGGTGGCGAGCGCCTCGCCCTCGACGTCCTCGGCGATGATGAGCAGCGGCTTGCCCGACTGCACGACCGCCTCGAGAACCGGCAGCATTGCCTGCAACCCGGACAGCTTCTTCTCGTGAATGAGGATGTACGGGCTCTCGAGCTCGGCCACCATCTTCTCGGCGTTGGTGATGAAGTAGGGCGAGAGGTAGCCGCGGTCGAACTGCATGCCCTCGACGACGTCGAGCTCGGTCTCGAGGCTCTTTCGACTCCTCAACCGTGATGACGCCCTCGTTGCCGACGCGCTTCATGGCCTCGGCAATCTTGGCGCCGATCTCGGTGTCGCCGTTGGCGGAGATGGTGCCGACCTGCGCGATCTCGTCGTTCGACTTGATCTTCTGCGCCTTGCCCTTGAGCTCCTCGACGATCGAGGCGACAGCCAGATCGATGCCGCGCTTGAGATCCATCGGGTTGGCGCCTGCCGCGACCGACTTGGCGCCTTCCTTGACGATCGCCTGGGCGAGAACGGTCGCCGTAGTGGTGCCGTCGCCGGCGACGTCGGAGGTCTTGGAAGCGACCTCGCGCACCATCTGGGCGCCCATGTTCTCGAACTTATCCTCGAGCTCGATCTCCTTGGCCACCGTCACGCCGTCCTTGGTCACGCGCGGTGCGCCGAACGACTTCTCCAGCACGACGTTGCGCCCCTTGGGGCCGAGGGTCACCTTGACGGCGTTGGCCAGAATATCGACGCCGCGCAGCATCTTCTCGCGCGCGTCCTGGCCGAATTTGACTTCTTTCGATGACATGTAGGGAAGCTCCTGATGAATTCGGGGTTGGCTTGGAAGCGGTCTCGGCTCAGGCGGCGGCGCGAACGTTGGCCTTGCCTTCGATGACGCCGAGGATGTCGCTCTCCTTCATGATGAGCAGGTCCTGGCCGTCGATCTTGACCTCGGTGCCGCTCCACTTGCCAAACAGCACGCGGTCACCGGCCTTGACGTCGAGGGGCACGATCTTGCCCTGCTCGTCGCGGGCGCCGGGCCCCACGGCCACGATCTCGCCCTGCATGGGCTTCTCCTTGGCCGTATCGGGAATGATGATGCCGCCAGCGGTCTTGGTATCTTCCTCAACGCGGCGAACGACGACGCGGTCGTGCAGAGGACGGAACTTCATGGGATCACCCTCGTGATTTGAGCTTGTGGGCTTTTAGCGGCCTCGCGGGGGAGAGCGGGGCACGCGTGCGCCGAGCGGAGGCGGACTTCAAAAAAGGCCGGCCGCGCCCAACGCGCGGTATATGCGCCGGGCCCTTAGCACTGTCAAGGTTCGAGTGCCAAAAAAGGGGAGCAAAATATGCGGGGATGGCGCGCACTATCTGAGCGCGTGGCCTAACGAATTGTTACCGAGCGGGATGCTTCGGGAGCGGGATAAGAGGCGGCGCTTGTGCCGGCCTTCTTCAACCTCCTCGACGATCTTGGCGATGAAGGCGTCGAGATCCCCGCGGTGTCTCGATGCCTCCTGAAAGCGCGCTGCGATCGGCAAACGCACGAAAATGGAGCGGCGTTCCGCAACAGGCAAAACGAGACGGGCCCGCGCCGGTTTCCACGGCGCGGGCCCGGCAAGTGTGAAGCGCATTGAAGCCGCTCTCGCCCCGTCAATTGCGGGCGAGAGGCTTCAAATCGCGAAATCGGTCATCTTTGCGCCCTTGCTAAGCTTGGCGACGAGCCAATTGGGTTTGCGGCCGCGCCCGGTCCAGGTCTCGGCGCGATTGTCGGGGTTGGCATACTTGGCGGCGCTGATCTTGCCGCGACCGCGGCCGCCGAACAATTCCGACATCGAGAAGCCGCGCTTTTCTGCCAATGCGGCCATCGCATGCTTGACCTCGGCACGCTCGCGCTCCCGCGCGCCGGCGATCGCCTTTGCCACTTTCGCTTCGAGGTCGAGGAGATCCTTGAGCGACATCTTATCAACGTTCACGCTGGCCATCCGTCTTCCCTTTCCTGGTCTTCGCGTCAAGGTGATTAACCGGCTTTTATACCGGTTTCCCAATTACCGATCCTGTTTATGGGGATTGAATTACTTTTTACTTTCGATTTGTCAAGCGCATCGTAAAAAGATGCTCATTGGCATTCACAGCGCATAAGGCCGCTCTCTGCAACCGCAACGCGCAAGGCGGACGTTTCGTTCATGCCCGTGAAAAATAAACGGCATAAAACTCAGTGAGCGTATTATGGGTGTTTCAAAAAGCGCTTTCGCGAAAACAAAATCGGAACATTGCCGGCGGGCGTGCGCGCATGCGCCGGGCAATCCTCGTTCAGTTGCCGTTCATTTGGGCCGCTTTAGGCTCGCCGCTACCCTGAAACCTATCTTCCCCGGAGTGATCCAAAGGGGGCGCAGCGCGTCAGGGTCGCTGCGCCTTCTTTCATTTTGAGGGGCGCACTTTAGGGGGTGCCTCGTCCGTCCGGGAACCGCTGTTGTCCAACCTACGTTTGATTTCGGCCCGGTGACCCGGTACGGTCGCCGCCGCTCTTTAATCCCCCTGGCAAGCGCGCCAAAGACCTATCCCGGAGGCCCGAGATCATGACGTTCAAGCTTCCCCCGTTGCCCTATGCGTATGATGCGCTCGGGCCGTTCATGTCGGCAAAGACGTTGGAATTCCACCACGACAAGCACCACCAGGCCTACGTGGATATGGCCAATAAGCTGGTGCCCGGCACGAAATACGAGGGCAAAAGCATCGAGGAAATCTGCAAGGAAGCTTACGCCGACAAGAACCAGCCGATCATCAACAACGTCGGCCAGCACTTCAATCACATCCATTTCTGGCAGTGGATGAAGAAGGGCGGCGGCGGCAAGAAGCTCCCCGGAAAGGTCGAAAAGCTCGTCGCCGACGCCGGCGGCTACGACAAGGTGCGCAACGATTTCATTGAGGCCGGCAAGGGGCAATTTGGCTCAGGCTGGGCGTGGCTCACCTTGAAGAACGGCAAGCTAGAGGTGGCGAAGACGCCCAACGGCGAGAACCCGCTCATGCATGGGGCAACCCCGGTGCTCGGCTGCGACGTGTGGGAGCACAGCTATTACCTCGACTATCAAAACCTGCGCCCGAAATATCTGGAGACGTGGTTCGACAATCTCATCGACTGGGAGCACGTCGAGCAGCTTGCTGGCTGAAGCGGCGCAGGCCACTCGGAGTTTCAATTGTAACGGTGCCGCGCCTCGCGCGGCGCCGTTCGCATTCTCGGGATCGGCACTTACTTCGCAGTTGCTCTCGCCGGCGCCAGCGTACCGAGATAGGTGACGATCGCCTCGATCTCCGGCGGCTGGAACACAAATTCCGGCATATCCGGATGGCCGGAGTTAATTCCCTCGGCCAGTGCTTCGGCGAGATTGTCGGGTGGATAACGCTTCACCACCTCGCGAAACGGCAGCGCCTCCGGATGCTTGCTCGCGTCCTCCTTGCCGATGGCGTGGCAGCGGGAGCAGTTGGCCTCGAGCAACGCGTGGCCCTTGGCGACGAGCTCCTCCCTGCTCTCGGCACTCGCCGATACGGAGAATGCGGCGGCCACGCCGAAGCCGATGACAACCGCACGGATACTGCGCAATGGTCTCATGAGCATCACCCCTTGATGTGCCAGCATCACGTATCAGAGTCGGGGCGGCCTTGAGGCGGATCAATTAGCGCTCAGCGCGAGCGGCCCTTGAGCGATTTCATGATCACGCCGCGGATGACGGACGCCGCCGTGCGCGCGAAGGTCCGCTGCAGCTCGCGGCCGAATATCTGCCCCATGCCCTGGCGCGGGCGCCCCGTCGGGCCCTTGGTGGGGCCGAATACCGTGCCGAGCCAGTCTCCGATGCCGCCGGAGGTGTTCGATGCACTCGCGTCGTCCGCGCCGTCACCCCCTCCGCCCTGCCCACGCTTTTGCAGAATCTCGGCCGCGCTCTCGCTGTCCTTCGTCTGCTCGTACTTGCCATAGACGGGACTCGCAGCGATGAGCGTGCGCCGCTCGGCGTCCGTGATCGGCCCCATGCGCCCCTCGGGCGGGCGGATCAGCGTGCGCTGCACGATCGACGGCTCGCCCTTGTTCTCGAGCATGGAGACGAGCGCCTCGCCGACCTGCAATTCCAGGATGACGCGTTCGGTGTTGAGTTTCGGGTTTGGCCGGAACGTCTCGGCCGCCGCTTTCACCGCCTTCTGCTCCTGCGGCGTGTAGGCGCGCAACGCATGCTGAATGCGGTTGCCGAGCTGGGCGGAGACGGTGTTGGGCACATCGAGCGGATTCTGCGTGACGAAATAGACGCCGATGCCCTTGGAGCGCACGAGTCGCGCGATCTGCTGGATGCGTTCCAACAGCGCGGACGGCGCGTCGTCGAACAGCAAGTGCGCTTCGTCGAAGAAGAACACGAGCTTCGGCTTGGGCTGATCGCCGACCTCGGGAAGCGTCTGCCAGAGCTTGGTCAGCATCCAGAGAAGAAATGTCGCGTAGAGCCGCGGCTTCTCCATCAGCTTGTCGGCGACGAGGATGTTGACGTAGCCGCGCCCGTCGGGAGCGGTGCGGATGAAGTCCATGATGTCGAGCGCGGGTTGGCCGAAAAAGTGATCGGCGCCCTGCTGATCGAGCACCAGGAGCCGGCGCTGAATGGAGCCGATTGAGCTCGAGGCGACATTGCCGTATTTGGTCTGCAGCTCCTTGGCGCGCTCGCCAACGTTGTTGATGATCGCGCGCAGGTCGGCGAGATTGTAGAGCGGCAGCTTCTCATCCGTCGCCACGCGGAAGGCGACATTCAAAACGCCCTCCTGCACCTCGTTGAGTTCCAGCATGCGCGCCAAGAGTAGTGGGCCCATGTCGTCGACGGTGGCGCGCACCGGGTGGCCTGCGGTTCCGAACACGTCCCAGAAGACGCAAGGCGAGGCGCTGTTCTTGTAGGTGTCGAGGCCGACCTCCTTGGCGCGTTTCAATAGGAAGTCCTTCGGCTCGCCGACCTCGGAGATGCCCGACAGGTCGCCCTTGATGTCGGCGGCGAACACCGGCACCCCCGCCTTCGAAAGCCCCTCGGCCACGACTTGCAGCGTAACCGTCTTGCCGGTGCCGGTCGCGCCGGTGACGAGGCCGTGACGGTTTGCGAGGCCAAGATCGAGGTACTCGGGCTTCACGCTCTTGCCGAGGAAGACCTTGCCGTCCTGCATCACCGATTGGCTCGACGAGCTCGATTGGCTCGTGGCCGGTTCTGCTCGACTTCGTGCCATGTTGGGCTCCTGCGCCAGCCTGCAGCCGTCTTGGCATGAGAGGATACGCCATGCAAACAACTGTTGCAGCGGCGGTTTACCGGAAACCAATAGGTGGAGCGAGGCGAGGCGAAACGAAGCGACCCTGAGGATTTGGCGTGCGAAAGCTTGGGCCGACCGACTATAGAAACGAAGGGAAGCGGAAATTGGGAACTCGAGAGCAATGACGGACGTGAGTGCGCCGATCGCGCTCGCCGGCGGCTTCGAGCCGGCAAACTACGATACATGGCGGCGGCTCGTCGAAAAGGCGCTGGCCGGCGCCGATTTCGACCGCAAGCTCGTTGCGCGCACCGCCGACGGGTTGCACATCAATCCTCTTTATACGCGGGCGGACGCATTGCCCCTGGCGCAAGTCGCGGTTCCCGGTGCCGCACCCTTCACGCGCGGGACGAAGCGGACGACCGCAGGGCTCGGCTGGCAGATCCACCAGCGCGTCGTGGCACCCGACGCAGGCACCGCCAACGAGGTGATCCTGGAGGAGCTCGAGGGCGGCGCCGCGGGCGTGGTGCTGCAGATCGCGGCCCCGGGCCAGACCGGCATCAAGATCGACAGCGCGAGCGACATGGCTGCGGCCCTCGCGGGCGTCTATCTCGACTACGCACCCGTGCAGCTCTTGGGCGGCATCGGCGCCCTCGAGGCGGCGCGCAATTTCATCGGCGCGCTCAACCTGCTCAAGTCCAAGCTGGGCGAGGCCCCCTCCTTCCTCAACGTCGACCCCATCGGCACGCTCGCGCGTTTCGGCAGCGCAGGCGCACCGATCAAGATCGCGCTCGGCGAAGCCGTGAAGCTCGCAGGCCAAGCACGCGCGAGCGGCACCAACGTCATCACCGTGGGCGTCGATGCCACAGTCGCGCACGAGGCGGGCGCCAGCGAGGCCCAAGAGCTCGCCTATCTCGCCGCGACGCTCGCTGCCTACCTGCGCGCGTTCGAAGCGGCGCGCGTCTCGCCGAAAGACGCCTTCCCGCAAATCGCCTTCGCGCTCTCGGTCGATACGGATTTGTTCCTCGGCGCCGCCAAGATGCGCGCCGCGCGCACGATCATCGCGCGCATCGCCGAGGCCTGCAAAGCGCCGGCGGCCGCAATGCACATCACGGCCGTCACGTCCGCGCGCATGATGGCGAAGCGCGACCCGTGGACCAACATGCTGCGCGCGACCGCCGCCTGCGCTGCCGCCGCCTTCGGCGGGGCCGACGCCGTCACGGTACTCCCCTTCACGTGGGCGCTCGGCGCGCCCGACCGCTTCGCGCGGCGCATTGCGCGCAACGTGCAGCTCGTGCTGCAGGAGGAATCCTCGCTCGGCCGCGTCGCCGATCCTGTCGGCGGATCGTGGTACGTGGAAAAGCTCACGGCCGAGCTCGCGGCGAAGGCGTGGGCGTTGTTCCAGGACATCGAGGGGAAGGGCGGCATCGTGAGCACGCTTGTGTCGGGAGCGCTGCAGGACGACATTGCCGGCGTCGCGGCAGCGCGCGCCAAGGCGATCGCGGCAGGGCGCCTCGAGCTGACCGGCGTCTCCGTCTTCCCGCTGCTCGGCGACGACGGCGTGAAGGTCGGGGCCCTGCCTCAGCCCGCTCCGCTTCCCGGCAAAGAGGAGGTGCGGCCGCTGACGCCGCATCGTCTCGCCGAGCCGTTCGAAGAGCTGCGCGACCGTGCCGATAAGCACGCTGCGGCCAAGGGCGAGCGGGCGCGCGTATTCCTGGCAAACCTCGGCGAGATCGCCGAGCACAACCGCCGCTCGACCTGGATGTGGAACTTTCTCGCCGCGGGCGGCATCGAGGGCCTAACCAGCGACGGCTACAAGAACGCGGGCGAGGCCGCAGTCGCGTTCACGAAATCAGGCGCGCGCATCGCCTGCATTTGCTCTTCCGACGCCATCTATGCGCGCGAGGCCAAGGACGCTGCTAAGGCTTTGAAGGCCGCGGGCGCCGCGCGCGTGCTGCTTGCTGGCCGGCCCGGTGAGGACGAGGCGGAGTTGCGGGCGGCCGGCGTCGACGGCTTCCTGCAGGTCGGGCAGGATGCGATCGCCGCCCTCAAAGAACTGCAAAAGACCTTGGGAATTGCGTGACGAGCACCTGACACCGGAGAGACGCTTGCCATGGCCGTTCTGCGCTTCCTCGCCAGCCTCTTTGCCCTCATTGCGGTCGTCGCGCTGGTGACCGATGCCACGCCCGCGCTCACCGGCACCGGCCCGTTCAAGGCCACCTCCGTTGTCGGCTACTGGCGCGATCTCGCACCCTCCACGCTGCTCACCGCGCGCGCGACTGTCGTGCGGACAACGTTCCCGTGGGTTTGGGATCCGATGATATCGAGCGTGCTCAACCTGCCGGCTTCGGCGCTGTTCGGCGGGCTCGCGATCGTATGCGGCTACTTCGGCCGGCGGCGCGAGCAGATGAAGCTGCACGTCAACTGAACCTTGCGCGCCTCGCGTGCTCAGCGCGGCTTGGGTGTTTCCGGCGCGACCTGGCGCATGATCAAGCTCTTGAAGCTCGTCAGCGCCGGCGGCAGGCCGCTGCTCGGCGGAAAGATGATGTCGAGCGCGATGCCGACGACGACGAGCCCGACGAGCAGGAATATGAGCCGCATCACCCAGCGGCGATGGCTCGCGTTGAGCTCGGCGATCTGGGATTCCTCCACCGTCCCTTCGGGCTCGGCGATGAGCGTCTTCTTGAGACCGAGGAACTTCTTCTGCGCCGAGCGGCGTACGTTGCCCCGGTCCGTCACAGGGATGCCGGCGCGCTCCGCGATCTGGTGCGCTATGTCGGGGTAGGGAAAGCTCGGGTCGTTGTCGGCCTCGCTGACGTAGCCGAGCTTGACGGGGGTGTCATCCTTGAGGATGAGGCGCGCGCCCTTGAGCAAGACGGGCGCCACCGAGCCCCCGTAGATCTCGCGCCGGGTCTCGATCGCCTTGATGTCGGCGTAGGGGATATCGCGCGTCTTGTAGCGGACCATGGGGGTGGGGCCGCGGCCGGCGGGCAGCGTCAGCTTCACCGCCTTATCGCCGAGCTCGATGCGCGCCATCAGGGCGTGCATCAGCTCGATGACGATCAGGAACATGATGAAGGCGAAGGCGACGGCAAGCACCATGAGCCCGAAGGTGCCCTGCCAATGGCCTTGCGAGATGCGCCAGAACAGCATCGGCGGCAGGCTGACGAAGAACGGCAGCAATAGAAGAAAAACGAAGGAAAATGCGAACTTGCGTCCGCCGCCGGCGGCATAGACGGTCGGGCGAGCATCCTTGCCCACCGCCGCCGCGGGGATCCGACCCATCGCCGCCATCGCATCGGCCATTTTCAACGCTCCCTCCGTGCCGAAGCTACACTTCTACGCCCGCGATCACGACAACATGAGGACGTAACGGACTGCTGGCATTCCCGAAATAGCATTATATCAAGGCCAACAGCCTTCCCAACCCCGGGTGCACGCCATGCTTTTCAGCAAGAGCAAGACCATGATGCCGACCGCGGAGACAGCGCTTCCGGGCCGGCCGACACCGATCCCTACCGCAGCGGAGCACGACATCTTCTCGCGTCCCTTGAAAGGCCCCTATCCCGCTGGCCTCGAGATGGCGATGTTTGGGCTCGGCTGCTTCTGGGGAGCCGAGCGCAAATTCTGGAACCTCGCCGACGGCATCTGGATCACAGCGGTCGGCTATGCGGGCGGCTTCACGCCAAATCCCACCTATCAGGAGGTGTGCACAGGTCGCACCGGGCACAACGAGGTCGTGCTCGTGGTCTATGACCCAAAGCGCTTGAGCTACGAAACGCTTCTAAAGACATTTTGGGAGAGCCACGACCCCACGCAGGGAATGCGCCAGGGCAACGACGCCGGCACGCAGTACCGCTCCGGCATCTACACGTTCACCGAAGCCCAGCGCGCCGCCGCCGAGAAGTCGAAGGCCGAGTACCAGAAGATGCTTTCGAAGAACGGCTTCGGACAGATCACGACCGAGATTCTCCCCGCCCCGGAATTCTACTTCGCCGAGGACTATCACCAGCAGTACCTGTCGAAAGTCCCGCACGGCTACTGCGGGCTCGGCGGCACGGGCGTGTCGTGCCCGCTGCCGACCGGAGTGGCGGCGGCGGAGTGAAGCCCGAACGTCCGATTACTTCTTCGCGGATGCAGTCGCGGGGTCGGCGGGCGGTGTCTCGCCGCCCGCGATCGCCGTCGGCCCCTTACTGTTGAGCACGGTTTTGCATTCGGCCGGAAGCTGATCCATCGTGACCTTGCGCATGTCGCTGGCGCCGACGACCTTCTCGTTCGGCTTGGGCGAGGGCGCGGCCTTCGCCACCATCTTCAGCCAGTTGTCAACCTCCTTGCCGCAGCCATCGTCGCCGTCGACCGGCTTCTGCCCTTCGCAGCCGCCGTTGGTGCAGCCGATGCGGATGTGGAAGTGGTAGTCGTGTCCCCACAGCGGGCGCACCTTGGAAAGCCACTTGCGGTCCTTGCCGGCGGCGAGGCACAGCGCCTTCTTGATCGTCGGGTGGACGAAGATGCGGTCGACCTCCGGATAGGAGGCCGCGCGCTTGATGAGCGCCACCTGCTTCTCGCCGAAGACTTTGGGATCGACCGCGTTGTGCGCGGTGTCGACCATCATCAGCGGCTCCATCTCCTCGCGCTCCTTGACGGAGAGCACGTGGTCGGGCATTGGCGTCAGCCAAATGTCGGCGTCGAGGCCGATCTGGTGGCTCGCGTGTCCGCTCGACATCGGACCGCCGCGCGGCTGGGCGACGTCACCGACGAGGAGCCCCGGCCAGCCGTCCTTTGCTTTGGCATCGTCCGCAAGCCGGTGCAGAAGGGCGATCAGCCTCGGATGGCCCCAGGCGCGGTTGCGCGAGGGGCGCATGGTCTGCCAGTCGGGGCCGGCGTCGGAGAGCTGCACGCCGCCGGCGAGGCAGCCCTTGGAGTAGAAGCCGATGGCGCGAGCGGCAAGCGGAGACGGTGTCTTGACGGCGCCAAACAGGGTCTTCGCCAGCACGACCGGCTTCTTCTCCTTCTTGCCGTTCTTGGCGGACTTGGGGTCGGCTTTCGTATCCTTCGCGTCGGTCTTGTCCTTGGCGTCGCCCGCGTCCTTCGCAGCGGATGCGGCCTGGGCGTCGGCAGTCGTCTTGGCATCTGCCGTATCAGCCTTCGCCTCGGAAGCCGGCGCGGCATCCTTTTGCGCATGGCCAGGCACGGGCGCCTTGGTCGCGGGCTCGGTCGCCTGCGTCGCGCCGGCGATAGCAACGGCAAGAAACGGCAACGCGGCGATCGGATAATAGAATTTGCGCATTCTGCTCCCCGTCGCATGGCAAAGCAGTGCGGATACTATCCCTGTTCGTCCAAAAAGCGACACCCCGAGCCCGCAACTCATATTTTATGGCTAGCGTGGTGTTGTCGTGGCACATCGCGAAGGCGCAATAAGGCGGCATGGTCAGCCTGATAACCGAGGGCCCGGGCGCCGCAACGGCGCACATTTTGTTAGCGCACGGAGCCGGCGCGCCGATGACGAGTCCGTTCTTGGAAAAGATCGCGCGGTTGCTCGCAGAGCGGGGTCTCGCGGTGTCGCGATTCGAATTCGCTTACATGGCCGCGCGGCGCGAGGACGGAAAGCGGCGGCCGCCGCCGAGGGCTGAGCGACTCGTCGACGAATACAAAGCCGCCGTCGCAGCTGCCGCCGAGAAACTCGGGCGCGCGACCAAGCTGCTCATCGGCGGCAAGTCGATGGGCGGGCGCGTCGCGAGCCTCGTGGCCGACGAGCTCTACGGTGAGAAGCGCATCGCCGGTCTCGTGTGCCTGGGCTATCCCTTCCATCCGCCGGGCAAGCCCGAGGCGCTGCGCACGGGCCACCTCGAGCACCTGCGCTGCCCGGCGCTCATCGTGCAGGGCGAGCGCGATCCGTTCGGAAGCCGCAGCGAGGTCGAGGCGCTGAAGCTCGCGCCGTCGATACGCTTCGCCTGGGCCGGCGACGGCGACCACGATCTCGGGCCCCGCGGCGACAGCGGCTTCACGCGCGCCGGCAACCTCGCCGCCGCCGCTGACGCGATACAGGCGTTCGCTGCTCATTTGCCGCCGTGCAAATAGCAAGGGCCCGCGGCAATCCGCGAGCCCTCTCTTGACCAGGCAGAGGCAGGCGACGTCAGTCCTTGCCGGCCTTGTCGCCGATCTTGCCTTTGATGCTGGCAATACCGTCCTTGAAGATGCCGTCGATAGTGCTGCGCGCGTCCTTTTCCTCCTTGCCGTCGGCGACGTCGTAGGTCGCGGCCCACACGATGTTGACCTCGTCCTCGTCGTCGTCATCGGGCACGACCGAGAGCTGCGCCTCGTAGTTCTTGACCGGCAGCGGGCTCTCGACGATGGCGTAGCGATAGCTGGTGGGAGTCTTGTCGAGCAGCTTCTCCTTGATCTTGCCGCCGTCCCCGAGCGTCAGCGTGCGGAAGACGTCGTCGCCTTCCTTCGTCTCCTCGCACTTCTTCACTGCCGGGTGCCACTCGGCAATCGCACACCAGCCGCCGAAGCGCTGCCACAGCGCCGCCGTCTCTGCATCGACCTTCTTGGAGTCGATCTTGACCTCGAGCTTCTTGCCGGAGGCGAGGCTCGCCGCGTCGGCGGCGCTCCCCCACGCGACGAAGGCGCAGGACATGAGAACGGCAATGCAGATGGACTTCATGGTTCACTCCCCACGGGCTTTTCTCGATGCGCGCGTGTCAGGCAGCGCGCCGTGCTATAGTGTAGCTTGCGGCTTGCGGCAATTGCGAGGCTTTGTCGGCGCTCCGTGGGGTGTTCTGTTCCTCGCTGCCCCGCCGTCGACGCAACTTGCAACGCGACGGCGCGACCCGCTTCCATCCGAAGCGATCTCGCTCTAGGTTCCCCGCCACGAAGCGCCCGGAAGTGCCAAGTCCACGGCACCGCTGCCAATCCCAGAAACCGCTCACGATGACCCCGCCGACCGAACCTGCATCCTCTGCTGCCCTCGCCGAAGTGAAGGCCTGGCCGTTCGAGGAGGCGCGCCGCCTCATCACCCGCCTCGACAAGCTCAAGGGCGACAAGGACAAGACCGTCATCTTCGAGACCGGCTACGGACCATCGGGGCTGCCGCACATCGGTACCTTCGGCGAGGTCGCGCGCACGAGCATGGTTCGCCATGCCTTCGAGGTGCTGACCAAGGGTGAGCGCGCCACGCGCCTCGTCTGCTTCTCCGACGATATGGACGGCCTGCGCAAGGTGCCGGGCAACGTGCCCAACCAGGACATGCTGCAGGCTTATCTCAACATGCCGCTGACGCGCGTGCCCGACCCGTTCGGCAAGTTCGAAAGCTTCGCCCACCATAACAACGCGATGCTGCGCGACTTCCTCGATCGCTTCGACTTCTCCTACGAGTTCATGTCGGCGACGGAGGCCTACAGCTCTGGCCTTTTCGACGAGACGCTGCTGCGAATGCTCAAAGTCTACGACGAGGTGATGGACATCATTCTGCCCACGCTGGGGCCGGAGCGGCGCGCGACTTACTCGCCGTTCCTGCCCGTCTCTCCGCGCACGGGCCGCGTGCTGCAGGTGCCGATGATCGAGCGCCACCCCAAGAAGGGCACCGTCGTCTACCTCGATCCGGATACGGGCGAGAAGGTCGAGACGCCGGTGACGGGCGGCCACGTCAAGTGCCAGTGGAAAGCCGACTGGGCGCTGCGCTGGACCGCGCTCGGCGTCGACTACGAGATGGCGGGCAAGGACCTGATCGAATCCGTCACACTGTCCTCCAAGATCTGCAAGGCCCTCGGGGCCACGCCGCCCGAGGGCTTCAACTACGAGCTGTTCCTCGACGACAAGGGCGAGAAGGTTTCCAAGTCGAAGGGCAACGGGCTGACCATTGACGAATGGCTGCGCTACGCCAATCCCGAGAGCTTGTCGCTGTTCATGTATCAGAAGCCGAAGACGGCGAAGCGCCTCTACTTCGACGTGATCCCGCGTGCGGTGGACGAATATCTGCAGCTGCTCGCAGCCTATCCCGGCCAGGGCGAACGCGAGCGGCTCGACAACCCCATCTGGCACATCCATAGCGGCGAGCCGCCGGCGGCGGAGCTGCCCATCACCTTTGCGCTGCTGCTCAATCTGGTCGCTGCGTCGAACGCCCACGACAAGGACGTGCTTTGGGGCTTCATCCGCCGCCATGCCCCGGAGACAAGTCCGCAAACGCATCCCTTGCTCGACCACTTGGCCGGCTACGCGGTGCGCTATTACGAGGATTTCGTGAAGCCAAAGAAGCGCTTTCGCGCCGCTGACGAGGTCGAGAGAGGCGCGCTTGCGGAGTTGTCGAAGGCCCTCGGCAGAGCGGGGTCAGGTGCCGGCGCTGACGAGCTTCAGACCATCCTCTATGACGTCGGCCGTTCCGTGCCGCGCTATCAGGATTTCAAGGCGAAGGGCGCGACGCCGGAGAAACCCGGCGTCTCCAGCGCGTGGTTCAGCTCCATCTACGAAATATTGCTCGGCGAGAGCAGGGGGCCGCGCTTCGGCAGCTTCATCGAGCTCTATGGCGTCAAGGAAACGCGCGCGCTGATCGACAAGGCCTTGAAGGGCGATCTTACAAGCGCCGCGTAGGTTGCGCTTCCCCGCTCGACGCGGTCAGGCGACGTCGCTGCGGAGAGGCATGTGATCGGACTCGCCGCGCACCTGCGTCCCCGGCAGATCGATTCGCCACGTGTCGCGGATGAATTCCAGGAGCTTCGCCTCACGCGCGCGGATCTCGGCAGGGCGCCAGACGGTCGCCTCGACCGCATCGCGTGTGATGGGCAGCACGGGCGCATCGTCGAAGCCGCGATAGATCTCCCGCTTGCGCGCGAACTCCTTGTTGCGGGCCTTCTCGTTCTGCGCCTTGGTCACGACGACGAGGTTGCCGAGACTCTCGGTGCAGACGTCGCGCTCCTCGGCGTCGGGGAACCACCGTCTCCATTCGCTCTTGGCGCCCGGACGCAGCGGCAATACGTGCTCGATTGAGTAGTCGCTCGGCTCGAGCAAGGTCACGCTGCGCGCGATCTCGTCGTTGAGACGCAAGAGCAGGAGTTTGCAGACCGCCTGGTCGCGTTTGTAGAAGGTGCGCAGGTGGTAGGCGATGTTGCGGAGCTCATCGCGCGAGATCTGGAACGGTCCTTCGCCCGGTGTGATCGGCGCCTTCGACTTGATGAGATCCATCACGTGCCCGAATCGGCGCACGCGCTTGCTCGTGCCCGTGCATAACAGGCGCAGTACGTGGGCGAGCCGGTCGATTTCTCTCAACAGCAGATTGCCGCGCGCGGGATCGTCCGCGTAGTTCTGCAACGCGAGCATTGCCGCCGGCGCCCAATCGCCCTCGGGGAGCCGCCCCAGGTAGACGAGGTGGCGGCGCGCCTCGGCGTCGATGTTCACGTCGACGTCGTCGGCACAGCGCACCCAGTGATAGGCTTGCGCGAGCGGTGCAAACACCTCCTTGAGGAAGCGCTCGGGCCCCCCGGTCTCCTCCACCGTGCGGCGGATTCCGGCGATGATCTTCTTCTCGCCGGTCCCGTAGATGTTGAACAGATGGCTGAAGAACGACTCGAAGTTCTTGCCCAAGAGATCGGACCCGCGTTCCCATTGGGCGAGAGCCTCGCCGGCGTGCTCGGGGGCAACACTCTTCAGGAGCTCCGCCTTCAGAATGTCGTTGCGCTGCAGGACCCGCCCGCGCTCATTGAGCACCGTGAACAGCCGGTGCGCGCGGTCGATGTCACGCGTCAAGACGACGACAAAGTGGCACTGCCCGCACAGATAGTCGGCAAGACGCCGCCTATCGGCCTCATCGAGCGTGGATAGGGTGCGCATGAAATGCTCGCGGACGGCGTAGAGGTTCTCCTCCGATTCGCTTGGGTCCTCGAGCACCGGCACCGCCTTGCACGACCCGCGCGTCTGAACGTAATTCTCCAGCAGATTCTGCTCCCGGGTCCGCAGCTCGATGCGGAAGCGCGCGCCCTTCAGCTTGGTGGCTGCGCTATCGGCGGCGACGAGCTGGTCGAGGCGGTAGCGCCCGCTCCAGCGCCATTTCTCGGTGCCGAGATCGCGCAGCACCGCCGCCATCACCGCCAGCGTCACGAGGCGCTGCTGCCCGTCCACGATCTCGAAAAAGCGCGCCTCGCGGTCGCGCGGCTTGGGCAGATCGCCGCCGGCGCCGTCAAGCAAGAGGATAGCGCCCAAGAAGTAGTCGGGCTCCGCCGCCTCGGGGCCTGCCAAGCCCGCCGCCCCGAGGATATCCTCGAGGAGCTGCCCCGCTTCCTCTGTGGTCCACGAGAACGGCCTCTGATAACTGGGGACCGAATAGTGGAAGGGAAACGAGAACAAATCGGTGACAGTCAGGGACGCTGTTGGCAAACCAGAGAACATCGAACTCTTCTTTGCTTCGTATTGCCTGCGATGCGTACGCGTGCGACCCGGCCCCCGAGCCTCGTGTGAAGCTATCATGACCAGATGCATGGCAACAGACATCTTGTCGGAAAACGTCATATGCGCGGGGAACAAACCGCGCCCAGTGTTGACCAAATGCGACAAGCTCGGCGAGACCGTCGGGCCTGCGCTTGCGGCTAGCGCCGCATCGGCTGTCCTACCATCTGCAGCGGAGTGGCGATGAACCCGCGAGAGTTTCAGCAGGTTTTCAAGGTCACGACGCGCACAGCCTGGGAAAGCGCGCGCGCGTCGGGCACGCTCGCGGCGTCGGCGGACGACGAGCGCGACGGCTTCATCCATTTGTCGACGGCGCACCAGCTCGCCGCAACGCTTGCCAAGCACTTCAAGGCGCAACCAGATCTCGTGCTGATCGAGCTCGACGCGGCGGCGCTCGGCGCGGATTTGCGGTGGGAACGTTCACGCGGGCAGGACTTCTTCCCGCATCTTTACGCGAGCCTGCCGACCGCGGCCGTGCGCGCGGCTTTTCCGCTGGAACTTGATACGAACGGCGCGCACATCCTGCCGCAAGGCGTGCGGCAATGCTGAACAGGATTTTCGATCTCGCCCCCTCGCTGCTGTCGCTGCTGCCACCGGAGCAGGCGCACGAGGCGACGCTCAAATCCTTGCAGCTTGGCCTTTTTCCGCGTTCGCCGCCGGATCATCCCAGCCTCGCCACGCGCTTTGCTGGCCTTGCACTTCCCAACCCCATCGGCATCGCCGCCGGCTTCGACAAGGACGCCCGCGTGCCCGACGCCGTGCTCGGCCTCGGCTGCGGTTTCGCCGAGGTCGGCACGGTGACGCCGCGCGCACAGGGAGGCAATCCGCGGCCGCGCATTTTCCGGCTGCCACGGGATCAGGCTGTCATAAATCGGCTGGGCTTCAACAACGGCGGCCATCAGGCAGCGCTCGAGCGGTTGCGGCGGCGCGTCTCACCCATTGGGGTGATCGGCGTGAACATCGGCGCCAACAAGGACAGCGAGGACCGCATTGCCGATTACGTCACCGGCCTTGAGACGTTCAATGACGTCATAAGCTACTTCACCGTCAACATTTCCTCGCCCAACACGCCGGGCTTGCGCGACTTGCAGGCGCCAGGCGCGCTCGACGCGCTGCTGTCCCGCCTGATGGCGGCGCGTGTGCGTCTCGTCGAGCAGGGCGGGCGCAGGCGCCCCATTATCGTCAAGCTGTCGCCCGACATCACCGAGGAGGATCTTCCTGCGATCGTGGAGCGCCTCGTTGCGCACGCCGTCGACGGCATCGCCGTGTCGAACACGACGCTTTCCCGCATCGGCCTTTCCGATCCGGCTGCACGCGAGGCCGGCGGCCTCTCCGGTCGCCCGCTGTTCCACCGCTCGACTGCAATGCTCGCGCGCATCTATTTGGCGACGGGCGGGAAGATACCGCTCATCGGCATTGGCGGCATCGACAGCGGCGCGGCCGCGCTCGCCAAGATCAGGGCCGGGGCAACGCTGATCCAGCTCTACACGGGGCTCATCTATCAGGGACCCGGGCTGATCGGGCACATCAAAGAGCACTTGACGCAAGCGGTGTGCGACGCCAAGGCGAGCGCGATCTCCGACCTCGTCGGCCTCGACGCCGAGACGTGGGCGCAGGAACCGCTCGACGACTGAGCGCCGACGCCTCTAGGCAAGGGCCCGCACGCTCACGATGTCTTGTCGGGCTCTCCGCCCGGGCGCCGCGTCGTCTTGACGAGGCGCGCGATCAGCCAGATCGGCACCACGACCATGGCGCCGAGCACGAGGTACTCGATGATCGACCGGAAGACGCCAAAGCCGAGATCGTAGATCCGCCCCAGCAGCACGTTGATCTGGAAGAAGAAGTTTTGCGGCGTGATGCCGAGCGCGGAGAGAATGACGCCGACGACGAGCGAAAGCACGAGCAGCCGGACAAGAACCCCCATGGGGCTGCCGCCCAGGAATGTTTTGCTATCCATGGCTTCCTTGCTCCTCGCCTTTTTCCTGCCAGGCGCGGCATACTCGAGCCTCGCGCCGAGCGCCATAGCATAGGCGGGGACCCATTTCGACTGAAGAGGTTTGGCTGAATTCGACGTAAAGGAGTGCGCGTGCATCGCCTTGCCAGGCAGGAGTTGAGAAGAGACGAGGCCCCCGAAGCCCGGCCCGATCTCGCGCGCGGCCGCCGGCCCGGGGAGCCTGCCCTGCCGGAGCCGTTCGCCCGCTGGTTTGCAGAGCGCGGCTGGCGGCCGCGGCCGCACCAGCTCGCACTGCTCAAGGCGGCGGAGGAGCGCCGCTCGACGCTGCTCATCGCGCCCACCGGCGCCGGCAAGACGCTCGCCGGTTTTCTGCCGAGTCTCGTGCACCTTACACAGCGCGCGGGCGCGAGAAGAAGGGCGCCGGCTTGCATACGCTCTACATCTCACCCTTGAAGGCGCTGGCCGTCGACGTGGCGCGCAACGTGATGGCGCCGATCGCGGAGATGGGGCTTGCCGTCCGCACCGAGACGCGCACCGGCGATACGCCCGTGAGCCGCCGCCAGCGCCAGCGCACACGCCCGCCCAGATATCTTAATGACGACGCCCGAGCAGCTCGCACTGCTCCTGAGCCACTCCGACTGCGGGCACCTCTTCGCCGACCTCGATACCGTCATCCTCGACGAGTTGCATGCGCTGAGCCCGACCAAGCGCGGCGATCTCCTGGCGCTCGACATCGCGCGGCTGCGTACGCTCGCGCCGGGCCTGTTGACCTTCGGCCTGTCGGCGACGGTGGCGCACCCCTCGGAGCTGCGCGCCTACCTCGCGCCTCAGGGCGGCGGCGACCGCTACGTAGAGATGGCGGATCTCGTCCGCATCGAGGGCGGCGCCAAGCCGGCGATCTCGATCCTGGAGATGGACGAGCCGGTGCCGTGGGCCGGCCACACCACGCTCTACGCCATCAACGAGATCTACGACGCCATCGAGCGCAACCGCCTGAGCCTGGTGTTCGTCAACACGCGCATGCAGGCGGAGCTGCTGTTCCAGGAGCTGTGGCGCATCAACGATCTCGAGCTGCCGATCGCGTTGCATCACGGCTCGCTCGACATGGCGACGGCGGCGCAAGGTCGAGGCGGCTATGGCGGCCGGCACGCTGAAGGCCGTAGTCGCCACCTCGACGCTCGACCTCGGCATCGACTGGGGCGACGTCGACCTCGTGATCCACGTCGGCGCGCCGAAGGGCGCAAGCCGCTTCATCCAGCGCATCGGCCGCTCCAATCACCGGCTTGAGGAGCCCTCGCGCGCGATCCTGGTGCCGTCGAACCGCTTCGAGGTTCTCGAGTGCCGCGCGGCGCTCGATGCGGCGGAAGCGGGCGCGCAGGACGCAGTGCTGTCGCGCAGCGGCGCGCTCGACGTGCTCGCCCAGCACGTGCTCGGCACAGCCTGCGCTGGCCCGTTCGAGCCGGCGGCGCTCTACGAGGAGGTCGTGTCGGCGGCGCCTTACGCGCAGCTCACGCGCACGGCCTTCGACCGCGTGATCGATTTCGTGGCGACCGGCGGCTACGCGCTCAAGACGTATGACCGCTTCGCCCGCTTGAAGTCCGGGCCCGACGGAACCTTGCGCATCGCGCATCCGCGCTTCGTCGAGGCCTACCGGCAGAACGCCGGCACCATCGTCGCCGCGCCTCTCATTAAGGTGCGCCTGCTGGGGCGCCGCTCGGCGCGAGCCAAAGGCGCGCTCGCCGGCGGACGCGTGCTAGGCGAGGTCGACGAGTATTTCATCGAGCAGCTTCGCCCCGGCGACGCCTTCGTACTCGCGGGCGAGGTGCTGCGCTTCGAGGGACTGAGCGAAACGGAAGCGTTCGTCACGCGAGCGAGCGCGCGCGACCCCATCATCCCGAGCTACAACAGCGGCAAGTTCCCGCTCTCTACGCACCTTGCTGAGCGCGTGCGCGCCATGCTGGCAGATGAGCGCGCGTGGGCGAAGCTGCCGACCCCGGTCGCCGAATGGCTGGAGCTGCAGCAGCGCCGCTCTGTGATCCCTGCGCGCGACGAGGTGCTGATCGAGACCTTCCGGCGCGGGAGCTGCCACTATCTCGTGGCCTATCCTTTCGAGGGGCGGCTCGCACACCAGACGCTCGGCATGCTGCTGACACGGCGGCTCGACCGAGCCGGGGCGCAACCCCTAGGCTTCGTCGCCAACGACTACGGCATGGCACTGTGGGGCCTCAGCGATGTGACGCAACTGATCGCGGATAACCGTCTCGAGCTCGCCCAGCTTTTCGCCGAGGACATGCTGGGCGACGATCTCGACGCCTGGCTCGCCGAATCGAACCTGATGAAGCGTACGTTCCGCCAGGTGGCAGTCATCGCGGGCCTGGTCGAGCGCCGCCACCGCGGGCGCGAGAAGACGGGCCGCCAGGTCGCCATGTCCACCAACCTCGTCTATGACGTGCTGCGCCGGCACGACCCGCGCCACATCCTCATCGAGGCCGCATGGGCGGACGCGGCCACAGGGCTCCTCGACATCGCTCGGCTCGGCGATTTTCTCCGCCGCGCGAAAGGTCGAATCAGGCATCAACCGCTTGATCACGTGTCGCCGCTTTCGGTCCCGATCCTGCTCGAGATCGGCAGGGAGGCCGTGGCGGGCCGCGCGCGCGAGGATCTCTTGCGCGAGGCGGCGTCAGAGCTCATCGAAGAGGCGCAACAAGAGGAACCCGTATGCTCGAGTTGAAGCCGGAGCGTCTCGCATTCGACGACTTCCAGGACCAGACCGTCTCGATCTGCGGGAAGTTGTTCCGCGCCGACATGTCGGGCGCGCTCTATTGGCCGAGCGAGGATGCCCTCATCGTCGCCGACCTGCACCTCGAGAAGGGCTCCGCCTACGCCTCGCGCGGCCAGCTCCTGCCGCCCTACGACACGCGCGAGACGCTGCGCCGCCTAGCCGAGGTCATCGATCGCTACAAGGCCGCCACCGTGATCGCGCTCGGCGATAGCCTGCACGACGAGGAGGCCTGCCAGCGCATCGGGCTCGAGGAGCTCGAGATCCTGCAGATCATGCAGGAGGATCGGGAGTGGATCTGGGTCACGGGCAACCACGATCCCAACATCGGCGAGCGGCTAGGCGGCACCGTCGTCGGCGACATCGAGGTTGAAGGCATCGTGCTGCGCCACATGCCTGCAGCGGGCGATATTACGCACGAGATCGCCGGGCACATGCATCCCGCGGCGCGGCTCTCCCTGCACGGCTTCTCGATCCGACGTCCCTGCTTCGTCGGCAATGGCCGGCGCCTCGTGCTGCCGGCATTCGGCACCTATGCAGGCGGCCTCAACATCCTCGAGCCGGCCTTCGAGCCGCTGTTCGGCGACGACGGCCTGCGCGTGTGGATGCTCGGCCAGGAAGGCCTCTATCCGGTGGCCCCGCGCCTCCTCAAAGGCGATTGATCGGCTCAGACCGTCTCGCGGCGGAAGAACATCGACCCGGCGAGGCCGGCGAGCACCGCTAGCATCACGGCGATGATGCCGTAGGCGAACGGATCGCGGAACGCGAAATCGTGCAGCACGCGCTCGATGCCCTTGCGCTCGAGCCTGACGCGGGCGATGTGGGCGCTCAACACCTGGCCGTTGCGGAACAGGTAGGTTCGCGCCACTAGCGGGCCCACGGGCACATTTGCGGGGAGCGCGATAGTGCTGCGGAACAGGCTGCGCCCGGTGAAGGTGACGCCGTCCTTGGCCTCGACGACGTAGAGGTGCTCCGCCTGCTTCAGGCGGATGACGGCCGCCTTGAAGCCGGCGAGCTCGTACTCGTCGAGCCTCCAGCGGATGCCCGGCCACGGCGTCATCTTGATGTGGGCAAAGCCGATGGAATTGCGCTCGAGCAGGGCCGGACCCGCGATCTGGTCGATCGGACGCGTCGAGGCGATGGCGTAGTAGCTCGGCACCGCCGCGAACTGCACCGAGGAAGTATTGATCCACACGCTTGCGACGTCGCTCTTGCGCCGCACGACGACCGGATACGGCGTGCCCTCGACCACTATGACGACGTCGTAATAGTTGTTGCCGGTCGTATCCTCGGGCGGCTGGCTGGTCGTGTCCTCGGGCTGCTGGCTGTTGTCGATGGCGCCGAACACCAGGATCTCGTGGCCGGTGAAGCCGGTCGTCACCTCCACGCTGCGGGTGGAGACGTCGGCTTCGACCTTCTCGACCGGCTCCTGCCGCGGCTCGGGCGGGGCCTGGGGCGCCTGCCGCGGACCCATTAGGACGGGCGGCAGAATTCGTTGCAGCGGACCGGCTGTTTGTGCCTTCTGCAGGCCTTGCGCCTGGGCGGGTTGTGCGCAGGCGATCGCGCCAACCAGGCACGCGAGTATAGCGGACCATAGGACTCTCGTGCCCGGTGGGTGGCCGACCATCAGCCTGCACCGAGCAGCGGGCCGATGGAGTAAATCTCGCCCGGCCTGGCGATCAACTCCCAGCCGATGCGCAGGCACACGAGCAGCACCAACGCCGCGAGCAGGAAACGCAACTGCTCGCCCTTGAGCCGCGCCCCGGCAATGACGCCGATCTGCGCGCCGACGACGCCGCCCACGATCAGCAGCAGCGCCAGCACCACGTCTACGGTCTTGTTCTGCATCGCTTGCAGGAGCGTGGTTGCCGCCATCACGAACAAGATCTGAAATAGCGAGGTGCCGATGACGACGCTCGTCGGCACGCGCAACAGGTAGATCATTGCGGGCACCATCACGAAGCCGCCGCCGACGCCCATCAGGGCCGCCATGAAGCCAACGAAGGCCCCGATGGCGGCGGGCGGGACGGCGCTGATGTAGAGCTTCGAGCGCTTGAAGCGCATCTTGAACGGGAGCCCATGCACCCAGCTATGCTGGCCGGTTTTGCGCACCGAAACGGGCTGCCCGGAGCGGGCACGGCGGATGGTGCCGACGCTTTCGATCAGCATCAACCCGCCTACGGCGCCGAGGAACAGCACGTAGCTTAAGGACACGAAGAGATCGAACTGGCCGATCTGGCGCAGGACGCGCACGAGCGCCACGCCGATGACGGCGCCCACGACACCACCCGCGACCAGCACCAAACCCATTTTGATGTCGACGTTGTTGCGTCGATACTGCGCGATGGCACCAGCAACGGAGGATGCCAAGATCTGCATCGAGCCCGTGCCGACGGCAACAGCTGAGGGAACGCCCATGAAGATCAGGAGCGGCGTGAGCAGGAAGCCGCCGCCGACGCCGAACATACCCGAGAGGAAGCCGACCGCGCAGCCCATGCTCAAGAAGACCGCGACATTCACGGACATCTCGGCGATGGGCAGGTAGATGTTCATCGGTTTTGCCCGGCAACCAAACCCTAAGATCGCTCAACGGTCCCGAAGTCGGAGCACCGGGAACTCGGGGCTGCGGCGTCAAGGGACAGCTCGGCCGCCGCGTTGACCGGCGAACGGCTTTAGCAGCGCTTCCGAATGAGGTTAGGCCGTCGCGCGTAAAGCGCAGCCGGCAGCATGAAGATGGCGTCGCTCGAAGCCCTCCACGCCGCCTTCAAGGGTCACGAATGCTCCGACAGCATGCGTCGTGTCAAGAACAGAGCTTGGTAAGCGGAGCTTTGCCGCGGCGGGCGGTAAAAATGCAATCGCCGCGCGCCGCGGTCGAGGCAGCGCACGGCGAATGTTCGATCGGGCGCAGACCTCAGCCGTTGTTGGTGCGCGAGCGGTTCCAGGCCTGCCCGGCGACGTTGGAATCGTTCGCCATGGGGTCCGTGCGCTTGGGCCGCCAGCACTCAGCCGCGACCGACGCCGCGGCGACATCGGCGGAGCTGAGGGTGGCCTTCAAGGTGTCGAGACGGCTCTTCGCCTCGGCGTCGCCGGAGTTGGCCGCGAGCAGCAGCCACTTGTAGGCCTCCTTGGCATCCTTCGGCACGCCGAGGCCGCTCTCGTAAAGCATCGCCAGATTGTACTGGCTGTCGGCGAGGCCGTGCGCGGCGGCTTCAGAGAACCATTTCACCGCCGTCGCATAGTCGGGCGTCGGGCCGCCGTGGCCTGCGATCAGAACGGCGAGATTGTGCATCGCCTTGACGTTGCCCTGGTCGGCCGCGCGGCCGTACCACACCTTTGCGCGGGCGAGATCCTTCTCCACGCCGGTGCCGCGCTCATAGAACGTGCCGAGCCGGAACTGGGCCAGAGCAAAGCCGCTGGACGCGGAGCGCTGGTACCACTGCGCCGCATCCTTCAAGTCCTTGTCGGTGCCCTTGCCTTCGGCGATGCGCGCGGCGACCTCGAACTGGGCCGCAGCGTCGCCCTGCGCGGCGGCGAGCCGCAGCGAATAGGGGCCAACCATCGCCGGTGGCAGCCGGGGCGGCGAACTGGTGCCGGTGAGGGCCTCGCCGGGCGCCACTGCGCCGTTCTGGCCGATGACGTGCTGCTCCATCAGCGCGGCCGGGGTAGCCTTGGGCCCAACCGGCACATGACGGCCCTGCAGAAACGCCAAGCGCGCCGCCTCGGGTGCGAACGCGGCGGGCGATAACGCAGCCGAGTCCAGGCGGTGAGTCTTAGGGTCGGGAGTGGGGTTCGGGGCGCCGACGTCCTCGAAGTCGCGGGCGCCGGGCTGCGCGTCGGGGACCATCCGCTGCGACTGTTTGGAGGGCGCAGGCGGCGCAGCTTGAGCGGGCGGACTGAAATCCTCGCCGTCCTGCGGCACGGCAGCAGGCGGGGTCGCATCGTCGGCATTCGGCGTCGTCACCGGCGCCGGCGCATCCACCGTCGGCATCGCCAGTTCGGCGGCGGCGGGAAGCGCGCGGCCGTGGGAGGGCGTGCGCGGCATGAAGAACAGCGCGGCGGGGATCATGGCGAGGACGGTCAGGATGCTCATCAGCACGCGCGGCGAGCGGAAGAAGCCCCGGCGCTTGCGCGGCTTCGACTGCGCGGGCGCGCGCTCCGCCGGCAACATCTCCCCGGCGCGACCGAGATGCGGGTCGAGCTTGTTGTCGATTTTGCTTGCCGCTTTCAGCTTCGCGCGGTGCGCATCCGCGATGAAGTCGTGCCTGGCGTCGATCGGCTGCGCCGAGGCATCCGGCATCACGTAGTTCGAATGCACGCTGTCGCGATCAGTCGCGAAGGCCGCATCGAGATCGAACGGAGGCGAGGTGAACATCCCCCGGACCGGGGGGGCCTCCTCGTGGGCCGGCGCGTAGGCGTGCTGCTGCGGGGCGTCGTAGTCGGGCTCGTCGGGCGGAGGCGGTGCAAAGGTATGCTCGGCGACCTCGGACTCGGCCTCGGCCGACTGCATCGGAATGGGTGCGTAGGTTGCATGCTGAGGCGCGCCGACCTCTTGTTGCGCGATCTCCAGCGCATCGATGCGGTCGAGGACGCGGATGATCGCCTGCTGCATCATCTCCAGCATGCTGGCGTTGTTCTCGTCGCTGTGGCGGCGCTCGTTGATGAGGCTTTCGAGCAGCCCCCGAACCTCGCCAATGTCGCGCGTCTGCATCTCTCGCGCCTCGCGATCGGCGAAGCGGGCGGCGGCCTTCTGTGCGGCTGCCGTCGCTATCTCCTCGAGGTCGGTGCTGCGCACGGCATTCTGGCTGATGAGGTCGGCGAGGCGCTCATGCGAAAGCTGGCCGGCGATGGTGGCGAGCTGCGAGCTGATAGACTCGAGCCGGGCCGCGTCGCGGCTGGAGGCCATGCCGGTGTTAAATAACTTTGTCAGACGTTCGTCCGAAAGCTGCGTTGCGAGCGTGCCCAAATGCGCGTCGATGGCATCAAGGCGAGCGAACTGGCGCCGGAGCTGATCGAGCTGGGCGCTGATCTCCTCTATCTGCGTTTCCGCGAGGCGCAGGTCCTTCAGGTCGGCGCGCGTCGCCATACCGTCGAGCGCCGAACTCATGCGCGCCTCGAGCTGGTCGAAGCGGTGGCCGAGCGTCAGGAGGGAGTTTTCGGGACGGATCTCGGCGAGCGACTGCTCGATGCGGGCCGCGATCTCGGCGAGGCGCTGGTCGAGCCACGCGGGCTCGATGGCCGAAAGGGTCGGGTGGTCGTGGCTGGTCGCGGGCACCGCGCACAGATGGGACGGCGCCGGCGCGGCGCCCGGCGGCACGGCCGTTTGCGGCTTAGCCGCATTCACGGCGGCGTGGGCCGCTTCCCGGGCGTAGCCGAGGAAGGCTTCGCCCGACTCGTAAAAGCGGGTGAGCGCGCGCGCGCTTTCCTCGCTCCACGGGTTCTCGGTATTGGCTGGACCGCTAAGCATGATCACCTCGTCTGGGGCGACGCGCGTTACGCGGGCGCCTTCGTCGCCGCCGGTGCGGGACATGGTCTGAGTGGGCTCAGTCTGAGTCGGCGCAGGGGCCGGGGCCTGCGTGGGGGGGCGGGACGCCGACTGCGGATGTGTTCTGGTCATTGTCTCGCGGACGGCGGGCTTTGGCAGCGCGGTCTGATAGACGAAGCTGCCGCTAAGCTCGGACAGGCGCTCGCCGAGGCGCTGCATCTGCTGCTGGATGCGCTCCACGTCGGGCTCGAACTCGCGCGGCATCTGCGCGCGGATCGAGCGGGCCTCGTCGCTTAAGGAGGCGAGGCGCTCGCGCATCTGCTCCAGCCGCGTCATCTGGCTCGGCTCTGCCGGGGTGGCATCCGCTCGCCCGCCGTGCATTTCCTTCGGAGCTTGTGTCGGCATCTCGGTCCCTTGGGGCGCGCGCTGAAGGTCGGTAGTCCTGCTGAAGGTCCGTAGTCCTCGAGCCCAGCAGGCACGAAAACAGGCCTCGGCGCCTGCCTGCCCATGGCTCTCGACGGGTTGGTGCGGCCGATCGAAAGCCGTGTGAAACGTGCAAACCGCTCGCCCTAAAGCTCAGCGAGTCTCGGTAAATGTTCAGTTAAGCGGAGCGCAGTTTTCGCGCCAAAAAAGGCCAAACCGCCCCAAAAAGGGGCGCGGGGACGCAGAATTTGAGCCTTTCGCCTTAGTCTGCGGGTATTCTGCCCCGCATCCGAAAATTGTCGGCCCGACCCGGATCGGGGTCGGCCGCAGGCGTGGAGGACGGCATGCAGAGATCGAGCCTCGTCGTTTTTTCGCTGATCGTTTTGGGCCTTGCGGGGGTGGCCCTCGTTGCCGTGTCGGGCCCTAAGGCCGAGGAAAGCGGCGGCCGCTATTCGATGACGCCCACACCGAACGGCGTCGTCCGCCTCGACACCCAGACGGGCGCTATGTCGCTCTGCACCGGATCAGCCGGCCAATGGTCGTGCCAGGACATGAACGACAGCCAACGCACGCTCATGGCCGAGATCGACAAGCTGCGCGCCGAGAACAAGTCGCTTAGAGACCAAGTCGACCAGATGGATCAGAATCTGGGCCTCAACGACAATGGACTCAACGCGCCCAAGCCGAAGTTCACGCTGCCCACAGAGCAGGACGTCGACAAGGCCTTCGACTATCTGGAGGCCATGGCGAAAAAGATCCACGAGCGCTTGGACAGGTTGCAGGAGCAGCAAGGCGCACCGGGCAAAGCCCTGTGACGGCACGCGCTCCATCGGCACGCACGGCATGAGTGAGGTGGCGCACACGCGGGCGAAACGGGCCCTCGATCAGGCGTTCGAGACCCTGCGCATCGATACGCACGGACCCGGCCTCACGCTGGTCACGGAGGAGGCGCGCGGCTGGCTCGCCGAGATCGCAGCCGTCGACGGCCTGCTGACGCTGTTCATCCGTCACACCTCGGCGTCGCTCCTCATCCAGGAGAACGCCGATCCCGACGTGCAGACCGACCTCATTGACGCACTCGAGCGCCTCGCCCCGCGAGACGCCCGCTACCTCCACACTATCGAGGGCGCCGACGACATGCCCGCGCACATCAAAGCGGCGCTCACGGCGACTTCGCTGTCGATTCCGGTGCGCGCTGGCCGCATGGTGCTCGGCACCTGGCAGGGCATCTACGTCGCCGAGCACCGCGATCGCACACACACGCGCGAGGTCGTGCTCCACTTCATCGGCACGCGCGCCATCGACTAGGTGTTGGCGCCCGCGCGGCCGAACTTACGCGTCGCCGAGATGAGCTCGTGGACGATGCCCGGCTCGCTCATAGCGTGGCCTGCATCGGGCACGATGCGCAGCTCCGCGCCGGGCCATACCTCCTTCAGGTCGCACGCGTTCTTGACCGGGGTAACCACGTCGTAGCGGCCGTGCACGATCACGCCGGGGATCCCGCGAATGCGGAAGGCGTCGCGCAGGAGCTGGTCGTCAGCGTCAAAGAAGCCGCGGTTGACGAAGTAGTGGCATTCGATGCGGGCGAACGCGAGCGCGTAGGCGTCTATTCCGAACTGCTTGATGCGCTCGGGTTCTTGAATGAGCGCGAGCGTGGAGCCTTCCCAGATGCTCCACGCCTTCGCCGCGGCGAGTTGCACGGCAGGGTCGGGATGGGTGAGACGCTTGTGGTAGGCCGCCATCATGTCGCCGCGCTCTTCTGGCGGGATCTGGCCCAGATAGACCGCGAACGCCTCGGGGAAGATCCAGCCGCAGCCCTCCTGGTAGAACCAGTCGAGCTCGCTGCGGCGAAGCAAGAAGATGCCGCGCAGGATCATGTCGGCGACGCGCTCGGAATGCTTTTCCGCGTAGGCGAGCGCCAGCGTCGAGCCCCACGACCCGCCGAGAAGCTGCCAGCGCTCGATACGCAAATGCTGGCGCAGCCGCTCCATGTCGGCGACGAGGTCCCAGGTCGTGTTGGCCGCGATGGAGGCGTGCGGGGTCGAGCGGCCGCAGCCTCGCTGGTCGAACAGGATGATGCGATACTCGGTCGGGTCGTGGTAGCGGCGCATGTTGGCGTTGGAGCCGCCGCCGGGACCGCCATGCACTATGAGCGCCGGCTTGCCCGCGGGATTTCCGCACTCCTCGAAGTAGAGCTCGTGCCCGTCCGTCACGGCGAGACGCCCGGTGCGATAGGGCTCGATCGCGGGGTAGAGGCTCAAGCGTTGCGGAGCGGACATCGGCAGCAGGTCCTAGGAGGTGTGCCCGGAGGCTTTAAGTCCGCGCAAGTGCCGGGGCAAGCGAGCTAAGCGTACGTCTAGACGCGCTCGCGGTTCTTGAGGCGCATCAACCGCATCTCGCGGTCGTACACCACCTCGCCGCCTGGAATGCGGATCTCGCGCACGAGTTCCAGCATGCTGCGGGTCGGGCCTGGCGTGGCGAGGCTCGCGAGCACCGCCCCGAGCGCGCTCGCCGGCAGCCCGACGATGCCAGCAAGCGCGCCGTCGAGTCCAATGATATGCGCCTCGCCGGCGAGGATCGTCAGCACGGCGACCGCAAATCCGCAGGCCAGGCCAGCGAGCGCGCCGAACGCGTTCATGCGCTTCCACCAGATCGACAGCACCAGCACTGGAAACAGCGTCGAGCCGGTAATGGCGAAGCACCACAAGAGCAGACGCAACGGATCGGTCGGCGCCAGCAGGGTGAATGCCCCGCCGAGCATAGCGACGCCGGCGATGGCGATGCGCCCGACCAGGATGCGCGCGTATTTCGGCATTGGCTCCCAAGAGAGGCCGTTGACGACGTCCTCGGTCAGCACGTTGGCCAGCGCCACCGTCGCGGCGGTCGCGGCAACGAGCGCCGCAGCGACGATGCCGGCGGCGGCGAAATAGGCAAAGACGTTGGGCAGCCCGGCCGCGACGGGCAGGGCGAGCAGCACTGTGTCGCGCGCAAGCTTGAAGCTCGTGAACGTCAGCGGGCTTGCGGTGGCGTCGAACTGCATGAACCCGAGCCGCACCAGCTCCTGCATCCAGTCGGGCAGCCGCGCGGGCGAACCGTCCTTCACCACGTCCATGATGAAGTCGCGCATGAACACCGACACCGAGGCGGCGGTCAGCATCGTCAACCCGAAGAACACGGTCGCCCAGCCGAGCGACTTGCGCGTCTCGTAGACGCCGGGGGTCATCGTCACGCGCGGCAAGAGCCACGGGGAAGCGGCGACGCCCGTCAGCACGGTGAGCATGGCAACGACGAACGCCACCGGGCCGACGCTGCCGAAGGGCGCGGTGAAGCGCTTGGCGACGGCGGCGAAGCCCTCACCCGGGATCATGAATTGGAGCCGCGGCGCCGGCACGACGGGGATGCCCTGCGAGGCCTCGTTGTAAACGAGCGCGCGCAGCAGCGGCCCATGCGTGAGCTGAGGCAGCGGGAAGTTGGTCACCATCACGGCCACGATGGCCACGGGCACGATTAAGGCGAGGAGCGCGGCGATCGCCTGCCCGCTGCTCGACCAGTTGAACGAGCGCATTCCGCCGACGACCACCGTCACGATCATCGCCATCACGAGCAGGAGGATCATGATCCCGCGCGGCTCGCCCGACAGCCAGGCGGCTGCGGACGCACCCATGCCGAGCTCGGCCGCCAGCAGCAGCAGCAGCGGCACGGCGAGGAGGGCAGCGGCGAGGATGCGTACCGGTTTGCTTTCGAAACGGCGTCCGAGATAACTCGGCACCGTGAACGCTCCGAACTTACGCAGGAAGGGAGCCAGCATAACCGCCATGACGACGAAGCCCGCGAGCCCACCGATGACGAGGCAAAGGGCGTCGAAGCCGATGAGAAAGAAGGTGCCGGTCATGGCGACGATGCCGGTGGCGCCCATCGCCGCGCTGGCGAGACCGAGCCCGGTGTAGCCCGCCGGTACGCGCCGGCCCGAAGCGAAGAACTCGAGCGCCTCGCGGCTCGGCACGCTGAGCCCGATCGCGCAATAGAGCACCAGCGGCCCGAGCAGCATGACCCAGCGCAGCACTGGCTCTGAGATGCCGAGCTGCTCGAAGATCATGAGCAGCAGCACGAGCCCGGTGAGCAGGCTGACGAAGATGCCGAAATAGGCCCCGAGCCGCGGATTTACGAAGCGGGTGCGTGAGGTGGTGATCATCGGCAATGTCCCGAGGCGCGGCTCAATTGTC
>CAVUWX010000003.1:0-301298 GCA_963745205.1 uncultured Alphaproteobacteria bacterium | reverse complement strand
CTGGTGAAATCGACCTTGATGTCGACAAACTCGGCCGGTCGGCTCTCGACGATGGTCATGCGCCCTTCGCCGACCTTGTCGTTGCCGACCCAGGTAAAAGCCGCGCCCTTGCCGGCCGGCGCGCCCTCGTAGCCGACCTTGGCGTTGGGATCGAGCTTCGCCCACGGCGACCACGCCTCCCACTTGTGCAGGTCGTCGACGTGAGCGAATACCGCGGCCGGTGGCGCGGCGATGGTTGCCTTACGCTCGACGTGGAACTCCGAGGGCTGCAGCGCGACCACCCCCGCGAAGCCCGCGATGAGTAGTACGACAGCGATAAAGATCTTCTTGAGCATCGACGTCTCCGGCGTTGCGCGAGCCTGGGCTCTCTAAGCCCGCCACGGCAATCCGGCAAGACGGAGGCGCGCTGTTGAGTTCGTGTCAGTGGCCAGTGCGGCGCGCGTCCCAGCGGTCCCAGCGAAGCTGCTCGGCCGGGGTGCACCAGGGATTGCCATAATAGCCCCAGCGACCGTTAAAGCGCGTGCAGTCCTTCAGTGGTATTTCCGCGAGCCTTCCCGGCTGCTTGCCGCGCGCCTCTGCGGGCGCTACCAGCGTTGCGACGACAATTGCGACGGCAATGCAAACAATGACGCGGGACATCGACAACCCCCTTGTGGGACCGAAGCTACCTCGGGCGGATTTGGCCTGAGCCACGCACCACGTACTTGAAGGTCGTCAGTTGCTCCACGCCCACGGGTCCGCGCGCGTGCAACTTGCCGGTGGCGATGCCGATCTCGGCACCGAAGCCGAATTCGCCGCCGTCGGCGAACTGCGTCGAGGCGTTGTGCAAGACGATCGCGGAATTGACTGCCTTCAAAAAGCGCTCGGCGGTGGCGGCGTTGGCCGTGATGATGGCGTCGGTGTGCTGCGTGCCGAATTTGGTGATATGCTCAATAGCCTCCTCGACGCCGGCTACGGTTTTCACCGCGATGATGGCGTCGAGGTACTCGGTCCCCCAGTCGGCCTCGGTCGCCACCTTGACGCGCTTGTCCGTCTTTTGCACGGCCTTGTCGCCGCGGACCTCACAGCCCGTTTCCAGCAGCACCTTGACCAGAGTCGGCAGCACCGTGGGCGGCGCTTCGCGATCGACGAGCAGCGTTTCGGTTGCCCCGCACACGCCGGTGCGCCGCATCTTGGCGTTGAGCACGACGCGCACCGCCATGTCGAGATCGGCGTCGCGGTCGACGTAGGTGTGGCACACGCCTTCGAGGTGCGCGAACACGGGCACGCGCGCCTCCTTCTGCACGCGCTCGACTAGGCTCTTACCGCCGCGGGGCACGATCACGTCGATTGAGCCGCTCAAGCCCGCGAGCATATGTCCAACGGCATCGCGGTCGGTCGTGGGCACGAGCCCTATCGCGGCGGCAGGAAGCTTGGCGGCCTTGAGGCCTTCGGCAAGGCAGGCCTCGATGGCGCGCGCGGAGTGGTGGCTTTCGGAGCCGCCGCGCAGGATCGCCGCGTTGCCCGCTTTCAGCGCCAGCGCGCCGGCATCCGCCGTCACGTTTGGGCGGCTTTCGTAGATGATGCCGATGACGCCGAGCGGCACGCGTACACGCTCGAAATCGAGCCCGTTCGGCCGCTTCCAATGCGCGAGCACCGTGCCGACCGGATCGGGCAACTCGGCGATCTCGTCTAGGCCCTTGGCTATGGCCGCGACCCGCGCTTCGTCCAGCATGAGCCGGTCGATGAACGCCGCCGGGCGGCCGGCTTCCCGCGCAGCGGCGATGTCCTTGGCGTTGGCGGCGAGTATGGTGGGCGTCGCCTTGCGCAGCGCCTGCGCCGCGGCGCGCAACGCCGCGTTCTTTGCGTCCGTCGAAGCGAGCGCCAACTCGCGGGCGGCGGCACGCGCGCTTTTCCCCATCGCATGCATAAGCTCCGCGGTGGATGCCAAATTCTTCTCGATGCGCTCGGGTTTGTTCATGGCCTTAGCTAGGTTCTATTGAGTGCCATGTCGTCGCGGTGGATGAGCTCGTCGCAGCGAGAGACGCCGAGGATCGCGGCGATTTCGCTGCTCTTTCTGCCGATGATACGCTCTGCATCGGCCTTCGCATAGGCGATGAGGCCGCGGCCCAGTTCGCGCCCGTCAGCTGAGCGAATGACCACCGCGTCGCCGCGGTCGAAGGCACCCTCGATGCGTGCCACGCCCGCAGGTAGCAGGCTCTTGCCCGCCGCGAGAGCTCTCTCGGCCCCGGCGTCGACGTAGATGTGTCCCTTGGGCTCGAGTTGGCCCGCGATCCAGCGCTTTTTGGCGGTCAGCGGGTCGGAGGGTGCGAGGAACCACGTGCAGGGCGCGCCGTCGGCGATCGCCTTCAAGGGGTTCTGCACCTTGCCGCTCGAGATCACCATGTGCGTGCCCGCGCCGAGAGCGATCTTCGCCGCCTCGATCTTGGTCTTCATGCCGCCTTTGGACAGCTCGGTGCCGGCGTCGCCCGCCATCGCCTCGATCTCGGGGGTAATGGCGGTGACGACGTCGAGGCGCTTCCCCGCCTGCTTGCCGCCGGGCGGTGCCGTGTAGAGGCCGTCGACATCGGACAGCAGTACGAGGCAGTCGGCTGACACCATGGAGGCGACGCGCGCCGAGAGGCGGTCGTTGTCGCCGTAGCGGATCTCGGTGGTCGCGACCGTATCGTTCTCGTTGACGACGGGGATGGCCTTGAGCGCAAGCAACGTCTCGATGGTGTGGCGGGCGTTGAGGTAGCGGCGGCGCTGCTCGGTGTCGCCGAGCGTGACCAGGATCTGCGCGGCGACGAGCCCGCGGGCGCGCGCGAGCTCTTGGTAGGCGCGGGCGAGCCCGATCTGGCCGACCGCGGCTGCGGCCTGGCTCTGCTCTAGCTCAAGCGCACCCTTGGGAAGCTTCAAGGCGTGGCGGCCGAGCGCGATCGCGCCCGAGGACACCAGCACGATTTCCTTGCCCGCAGCGGCGAGCGTGGCGACGTCGTCGACGAGGGACGCGAGCCACGCCTCCTTGAGCGCTCCGGTCGTTCGGTCGGCCAGCAGTGCCGAGCCGATCTTGACGACGATGCGCTTCGCCTTCGCCCATTCGGGGCGCGCTGACGCGATCGCAGTTTCCTCGGCGGATCTTACCTTCGTGCTCATCGCTTGCGGCGCTGATCAATTGGTTTCAGGCCAGCGTGATAGCTCAGCCTGCCGGATAACGGTAGCCCAGGCGCCAAAATGGGTAGTGCGAGCGCTGGCAGCCGCTACGCCTGGGCGGCGCGGCGCACATCGAGGCCGAGCAGCGTCAGGCTGACGCCCTGCAGGAAAAGCACTGCGCCGACGATGGTGCCTAGGGTCCAGCCGGCGGAGGATGGCAGGTCGAAGAGCACGAGCAGTCCGGCAACGATCGAGACGACGGCCGAGAGCACAAGCCACTTGCGGCCGCCCCAGTCGGGGACGCCGCCGCTGACAAGGAGCGAGGTGATGCCCTGGGCGACGAGCGTCGCCGCGACGATCATGGTGATGGAGACGAGCCCGAAGGTCGGATCGAGAAAGATCAGCAGGCCGCCGATGATGAAGGCGGCGCCGCCCAGCATCTGCCAGGAGCGGGCGCTCCAGCCCTCGGCCTTGAGCCCGTGCGCGAGTTGCAGAACGCCGGCGACGACGAGGGCCGCCGCGATCCAGATCTCGGTCGTGAGTGTCGCCGTTATGACGCCGAGCGGCGTCGTCAGGATGAGGCCGCCAAACAGGATGAGCACGACGCCGAGAGCGAGGAGCCAGCCCCAGCTCTGGTGCAGTCTGCCGCGCAGGTCCATCGTCGCAGCCATGGCAACCTCCTGTCAGTCCAGCGCCCTAGGCGCAGGCCATTCAGAGTGCCAAGTAGCACAAAAGGTGCCTATTTTTTCCTAATCGGCCGCCCGCTCAGCGCTGCGTCGGCGGCCGCCGCCCCTGCCAGGATAGCCCCCGTGTAGCCGCCAGTGCCGGCGTAGGAGGAGGCGAGGTAAAGCCCTGATATCGCCGTCTTGGGCGAGCGCTCGGTACCCTTCCAGATCGGCCCCCTTGGAGGGAGCGGGGCAAATCCGTAGACGGCCCCCTCGGGCGCATTGAGATATGAGCTCATGGTGCTTGCCGTGCTGAATACGGAGGAGACGACGTGCGCGGCAAAACCCGGGAACACTTGGTCGATCGCCGCGGCAATCGCCTCACGCCAAAGCTTGCGTTTCTCCTCATAAGCCACGGCACCGAGCCCCGACCAGTTCGATGTGCGGTCGACGCCCACGACCGACACTGGGTAGGGGGGCCCACCGAGACCGCTATCGATCGCCGAATAGTTGACGACGGCAACGGGCGGCATGACCTGGCCCGGTGGCCCCGCAAGGATGGCGGCGCAGCGGCGATAATCGGAGAGAGCCGACATCCATTCGGGCAGCAGGAAGGTCGAGTAGGAGGAGAGGCCGAGCTCGGAGGGGTGCACCGACAGCCCGAATGTTGCCGAAAACAGCGAGATCGATAACGTGCGATCGGCATAGGGCGCGAAAAACCGCCGGCGCGCCGCAGGCGGCAGCATGTCGGCGATATGGGCCGGTGCGGCATTGCCGACGACGACCGCCGCGCGCGACTCGGCCCGCTCGCGCCCGTCCTTGCCCTCGTGCACGACGGCGGCGGGCCTGCCTGCGTCATCCAGTAGAATTCCCGTCACCGACCGGCGCAAGAGCAATTCGCCGCCGGCCGCCTTCAGTGCCCGCGCGAGCGCATTGCTCAGGCGCTGCGAGCCGCCCTGGATATAGCGGCCGCCGGAGGCGAGGTAGCCGCCTTGCGCCACCGCGAAGAGGACCCACCACAAAGTGTCGGGGTCGTCGTGCCAGTAGAGGATGTTGGCGGCGAGCGCACACTTTGCGGCCTCGTCCGCGCCGAAGGCCCGGTCGAGGCGCTCGGCGAGCGACGAGCGCCAGCCCGTCAGCAAGGGGCCGAGCTTCAACAGCGCCGACAAGCCCTCGAGCGGCCGGTCGAAGGCAGCGCGGCCTTTGCTCAGCGTGCCAAGGCCCGTTGCAATCTCTTCCATCTCTCGCAGCAGCGGCCCGATGGCGGCACGCTGTGTTGGGAAGCGGTCGATGAGGCCCGCGCGCGCTTCCTCGAAGCCTTCCGGCAGCACGAAGGGGACGCGGACCGGGCCGCCGCGCACCTCATACACGGCTCCCGTCGGCACCCACGCGACTTTGTCCAGGACGCCGATCTTGGCTAGTACGTGGTGCTTGGGGTCGAGCGGGTCTTGCGGATCGCTTGTCTCGTGCAGCGAGGCTTCGACGACGAGATCACCCGATTTGTAGGTCGACGCCGCACCGCCGACGCCGTGGTTGCGCTCAATAAGCAGGGTTTTGCGCCCGGATTGCGCGATGAGCGCAGCCGCCGTAAGCCCGCCGAGACCAGCGCCGATGACGATGACGTCGTAGCAATCGCTCATTGCAAAGTCCTTCGGAGCGAGATTTGAGGATGGTGTGCCGGCGCCCCTGATACCGCACCCGGGCGGTGAGGGGTAGCCTCGCAACGACGTCAGCGTCGAGGGGAACGCGCGCTCAGCCTGCCGCAGCGATGGGCTGGTGGGCAGCCAGGAACAGGGCGAACTGACCGGCGGTGAGCGGGCGCGAGAAGAGGTATCCCTGGATCTGATGGCACCCGAAGTCGCGGAGCACGCGGAGTTGCTCGGGCGTTTCCACCCCCTCAGCCGTGATAGTCATGCGCAATCCAAGTCCGAGCTTCACGATTGAAGCGAGGATGACCGGGTTGTCGTCCGGCGTGCCGAGGCCCTTGATGAAGCTGCGGTCGATCTTGAGCTTGTCGAATCCAAACTTGTGCAGATATTGCAGGCTCGAATAGCCCGAACCGAAATCGTCGAGCGCGACCTTGACGCCTAGCTCTTGCAAACCGCGGATCTGCTCGTTAGCCCGCTTTTCGTCCGCCAGCAGGACGCTCTCGGTGATCTCGATCTCGAGCCGGTGCGCCGGAAATCCGCTCTCGCGCAGCTCCCTGCGGACCACCTCCACGATGTCGCCGTGGTGGATTTGCGCAGCCGAGACGTTGACCGCAATGTCGATGCCGGGCCAGTCCATGCCGTCGGCAAGCGCGTGCCGCAGAACCTGTCTCCCGAGCTCGGGGATAAGCCCAGTCTCCTCCGCGAGCGGGATGAAGAGGTCAGGCGCAATCGGGCCCAGCAGCGGATCGCTCCAGCGCGCCAAGGTTTCGGCCGCGATGGCGCGCGTTCCCGAAGGGTCCATGATCGGCTGGTAGACGACGTCGATGCTTCCGGCGGCGACCGCCTTGCGCAAGGCGTTCTCCAAGGCACGGCGCCGGAACAGCTCGAGGTCCATCTCAGGTGCGAAGGCAACGGCTTCGCCGCCGCCATCCTCCTTGGCCTTGGCGACAGCAAGCCCGACACGCCGGACGAGGTCATCGGCGCGATCTCCATCGGCGGGAGCGAGCGCGAATCCCACCGATGCGGCGACCATCACGCGCGTTCCCCCATCGATGTCGATGGGCTCGGCAAGCACCATGACGATGCGATCGGCAAGCTCCATGATCGTGTCGCGGTCAAGGCCCGGCACCAGGAGCATGAACTCGTCGTTGCCCGGGCGCGCGACCACAGACTCCGAACCTAGCATCGCCTTGAGACGCTTGCTGACGGCGAGCAAAACCGCATCGCCGCAAGCGTGCCCGAAGTCGTCGTTGATCTCCTTGAACCGGTCTAGGTCGACGATGAGAATCGCAAGCGTCGAGGCTTCCAATTTGGTTTTCTCGATGAGGCCGGGGAACCTCTCGCTCAAGCCGACGCGGTTCATCAAACCGGTCAGGGCATCGGTCTTGGCGGCATGCTGGGCGTCGGCCTCGCTTTCGACGAGCTGGCGAGCCTGTTCCCTGCCCCATCGCATGAGGAGCGCGGCCAGACCGGCGAGCAGCAGCAACGATATGGCAAGGCCGACCGCCACGTGGCGGACGAACTGCCAGCCCGGCTGCGCGCTCTGCCAGGCGAGTGTCCCCACGTTCCTTCCGTCGAGCCCGGCGAGCTTGAGGCTCGAGTATCCGGCGGGCGTCTTGCCGGTAATCCACTGCAAGTTGCTGAAGGTGAACGCGGCTCCCAGCTTTTTGGTCAGGCGCGCGTCGAAGTTCTCCACCGCCACCAGGAGATAGCGCGGTGCATCCAGCGCGTCCGTCGTCGCGCGATCGGGCACGATGGTCGATACGACGACAGTTGCCGGCGACTTGAGAATCCTGCGAATGTCCGCGACCGCCAGGTGCTCCACGCTCTGCCCGTTGCCGAACGAAACGTCGGTGGCGACGACATCGTAATTCGGCGCGTTGCTGGGATTGCGTAGGGCGGCTACGAGATCCTCGATTTTCGCGCTGACCTGCGCATACTCGGCTGGAGCAACGTCGTGACCGTCGACGAACCCGTAGACCGGCGCATTGTCGCTGGAGAGCACGTAGATATCGTCGTAGCCGAATAGCTTGCTCAGAAAGACGCCATAGAATGCGTGCATCCAGGCCTGATCGTGAGCTTGTGTCTTCTCGAAGGCTTCCGTCCAGACCGTCTGGACGCGCAGCTCGCGCGCCAAGGCAAGGCCATGCTGGGTTAGGGCGTGGCTGATCGTGTCGCGCTGGCGGCCGAGCGCGATGTCGTTCGTCTCGCGCCCGCCAATGACGAGGGACGCCAACACCACGAAGAACGCCGCAGCGGCCAGCATCGCGACCGGCGCCGTGGCAAACGCGGTCGTTTTTTCTTGTGATCGTCTTTCCACGGCCGTCCCGGCGGATGCGCGCTTTTTTCGCGATCCTGTTGATCCGCTTCGTAGATGCGGGGGACCGCTGAAAATCCGGGTAATGGCGAGCACAAGTTTGCAGGCGAAGTGAGCATTTTGTTAACGCATAGGTGATTTTGGCTCTGAACGACACACTGCCGAAGCTGATGACCGCGGCTGTGAGCCCTCACGGGCGCCAGGGGCCATTCTTCGCCGGCATGTCGGGCTTGTGCTTATCGCCGGCGCGGCCGATCTCGCGAACGATCGCGAAGAGCGCCTCCTCCATTCCCTTGCCCGAAACCGCCGAGAGTTCGAGGGGAGTTTTTTTTGCGGCTTTCTTCAAGGCCGCCGCGCGCTTTGAAAGCGTGTCCGCATCGAGCGCGTCGCACTTCGAAAGCGCGACAATCTCCTTCTTGCGATCGAGGTGGGAACCATAAGCTTTGAGCTCGCGGCGGACGGTGCGGTAGGCACCCGCCACGTCCTCCTCCGTCGCGTCGACGAGGTGGAGCAGCACTTTCGTCCGCTCCACGTGGCCGAGAAAGCGCGTGCCGAGGCCCGCGCCCTCGCTTGCGCCCTCGATGAGCCCCGGGATGTCGGCCAGCACGAAATCGGCGTCGCCGGCACGCACGATGCCGAGGTTGGGATGCAGCGTGGTGAAGGGATAGGCCGCGATCTTCGGCTTCGCCCCGCTCACGGCTGCAAGGAACGTCGACTTGCCGGCGTTCGGCAGGCCGACGATGCCCGCGTCCGCGATCAGCTTCAGTCGCAGCCAGATGGTGAGCTCCACCGCCGGTTGGCCGGGATTGGCGTGGCGCGGTGCCTGGTTGGTCGAGGATTTGAAATGCGTGTTGCCAAATCCGCCGTTGCCGCCCTTGGCGATGAGCGTGCGCTCGCCGGGCTTGGACAGGTCGGCGAGAAGCGTCTCCTGATCCTCGGCGAAAATCTGTGTGCCTGGTGGCACCTTGATGATGCAGTCGGCTCCGTTCGCGCCCGCGCGGTTCTTGCCGGCGCCGTTGCCGCCTTTCTTGGCCTTGAAGTGCTGCTGATAGCGGTAGTCGATCAGCGTGTTGAGATTCGATACGCACTCGGCCCACACGTCGCCGCCCTTGCCGCCGTCGCCGCCGTCGGGGCCGCCGAACTCGATGAACTTCTCGCGGCGGAAGCTGACGCAGCCCTCGCCGCCCGCGCCCGACGCAATGTAGATCTTGGCTTGATCGAGAAACTTCATGCTGCGCCGCTCCGCCAGACCGCCAGCAGCGGACGCCGCCGCATGTAGCGGACCGTGTCAACCTCGCTCTTGCGTGCCTCGCACCACTGCCGGCCGTTGCCGACGCGGCGGAAGCCGAGCTTGGCGATGACGCGTGCGGAGGCAGGGTTGTCGATGAAGTGGCCGCATGTGAGGCGCGAGAAACCAGCGGGCCCGAAACAATGGGCAACGAGCGTCTGCGCAGCCTCGGTGGCGAAGCCGTGCCCCCACCATGGCTTTCCGATCCAGTAGCCGATCTCCGCCTGGCGGTCCTTGCCCTCGATGTAGCCGATGGCCCCGATAAGCGCGCCTTCGTGCTCGACCCCGCGCACGAACTCGTCATTGCCGATCGAGGCAATCCATAGATCCGCGTCGACGAGCGAGTAGGGGTGGGGGATGCGGGACGTCATGCGGGCGATGTCCCACTCGCCCGCTAGGACCGCGACGCGGCCCGCATCGGTGGCATCGAGCGGCCGGTAGGTCAGCCTTGCGGAGCGCATCACGTGCTGGCGCTGTTCCTCTGTCGCCTCATCCCGCATATGCGATCGGCCCATGAAAAAGGGGGACGTTACGGCATCCCCCTTTAAAGCTAGCGCGGGTGATCGGCCGTGTCCGCTATTCAGACGCCCCGGCTTCGCCGCTGCGCACCGAAACGTAGACACGTCCGTTGCGCTTGGTCGTGAATTCGACCGCGCCCTCGACGACGGCGAAGATCGTGTGGTCGGTGCCCATGCCGACGCCGGAGCCCGGGTGCCACTGGGTGCCGCGCTGACGGACGAGGATGTTGCCGGGGATGACGCGCTCGCCGCCAAAGCGCTTTACGCCGAGGCGCTTGGAGTGCGAGTCGCGGCCGTTCTTCGACGAGCCGCCAGCTTTCTTTTGTGCCATGGGTCAGTTCCTTGGATCAGTGCCGGCAGCAATGTTATGCGCCGATGATGCTCTTGATACGGACGGTGGAGAGGTCCTGGCGGTGGCCGCGCTTGCGGCGGGAATTCTTGCGGCGGCGTTTCTTGAACGAGATCACCTTGGGTCCGCGTGTGTGCTCGACGAGCTCGGCAACGACCTTGGCGCCCGAGATGAACGGCGCACCGAGCTTGGCGGCATCGGAGCCGCCTCCGATCATGAGCACCTCGGCGAACTCAATCTTGGCGCCCGCATCGCCTACGACTTTCTCAATGGTGATGACGTCGTCCGCAGCAACGCGATACTGCTTGCCGCCCGTCTTGATGACAGCGTACATGATTTTTCCTTCACGTTATCCGCGCCCTGTGGCGCCGCAGGTACCTGCGGTCTTTGGTGCTCACCGAAAGGATGGCGATGCAAGCCTCGGGCAGCGCATCTTGCGCGCCCGGCTCGAAGGCCGGATGCGATCGGGCGGCTTTATCGCCTCGACGCGTCAAATTGTCAATCCGCAGCGGACTTTGCCGGCAATTTGACCACGATCAAAGGCGGCCGCGGCATTGCCTGCCAATATGCTGCCAGCCTGGTCGATTGCGAGGGCGCCTTTCGGACGCCGAACCAATGAGGACCGTCGGAATTGGCCGGGCTACTCACTTCAGGCATGAGACCTTGGCCGCCGAGCACCTATCGGCGGCTTTTTTCGTTTGGGCGTCCGCTCGTGGGTCTCGTTTCCGGGGGTAGCAATGCGCACATTCCCACCCAGGCGGGTAGTCCGCTTCGAGGTCTTCGGCATGGCGCACACAAGTGAACCCCTCGTGCGCATTCCGGTGCATTCGGTAGGCGCCGCCTACCCGATGGAGACGCTTGAGCGCGAGGAAGCTCGTGCGCACGCGCTCATCGACGATGCAACCGGGGACCTGCCACCTGCTGCACTTAAGGTGCTCGACGCCATTTCGCGGCGCTGGCTCGTAAAGCAGGACAGCGGCTATCTGCCTGAGATTGACGCCATCGCGCACAGGCTCGCCCGGCCCGGCGCCTATTTTCTGTCGGTCAACTACGAATGGGGCTGCACCTGCAAGGTGGCCCCATCGCCCGATCACAAAAGCGCACGCCTCGTGCGCGTGCTCGACTGGCTCACGCCGGGGCTTGGGCGCGAGGCCGTTGCCGCGCGCGTTGCCGGCGCGGCCGGCCCATTCACCACGCTGACGTGGCCGGGGTACACCGGGCTTTTGCAAGGAATGGCGCCGGGACGGTTTTCCGCTGCGCTCAACCAGGCGCCCATGCGCGCTCCCCTCGGCTCTTTCCATCTCGATTGGGCGGTGAACCGTGCACGCGTGTGGAGGATGGCGCACCTGACACCGGCGCACTTGCTGCGCGAGGTGTTCGAGACCGCGGAATCGTTCGATGACGCCAAGCGCATGCTCACCGAGCGGCCGGTCTCCACGCCGGCGATCTTCTCGCTTGCGGGTCTCAAGCCGTTGGAGACCGTCGTCATCGAGCGCACCGAGACGGAGGCGCGCGTACACGACGGCGGCAACGTGGCCGCTAACCACTGGCAGGCAGCCGGCTGGCGCGGTCACTCACGCGGCAACGACAGCGCCGGGCGCGCCTGCCGGATGCACGCGGTCTCGACCGAGTTCGACCGCGGACTTCTCCTGGCTCGTGCCGCCGATCCTCAACCGCAACACGCGCCTCGTGATGATCGCGGACGCCGCCGCAGGGCCGGCTGATCGCGCGCGGCATCGAGGCCTATCGTCCGGCCACCGAGACGCTCGAGCTTCGCAGCCTGACGCTCATCCGGCACTCGCCTTCTCGCCCGACCAGTCGACCTTCAAGGTCGAGAACATGACGATCGTCAGCATCACGAAGCCGGCGACGGCGCCTGCGAGCAGCGCGTAGTCCTCGAGCCGCAGGATCAGGTAGAGCAGCCCGTAGAGCAGCGACAGCACGACGCAGCATGGCGAGGCCCTTCGCGGCGCTACCCTGCACGCGCGCCACGTAAAGTGAAATGAGGCCGCTCGTTGCGGTCGCGGCGATGAGATAGGACCAGAGGAACCCGATCTGCTCCGCGAGCGACAGCAGCAGAATGTAGAACAGGATCATCGCGAAGCCGACGAATAAGTACTGCACAGGGTGCACCTGGCGCGCCGATCCGAGCTCGAGCAGGAACACGGCCATGAAGGCCGTCGCCAGGAACATCATGGCGTACTTCGCGGCGCGCGTGACGAGCTGATAGAAGTCGACGGGCACGATGAAGCGCACGCCGAACTGGTAGGGGTCGATGCGCTCGAGCCCCTGCTCGAAGTGGCTCCACGCTTGCGGGATGCTGCGTGCGAGGTGCGGGACGAGCCAATGGGCCGAGAACTTCGTTGGCTCGATCGTGCGGTCGGTCGGCAGGAAGGCGCCGGTGAAGCTCGGGTCGGGCCAGTCGGAGGAGAGGCTGACGGTCGTCTCCTGCGCAACGGGAGCGAAGGTCAGCTCCGACGAGCCGTTGAACGTCAGCGCGAACTTGAAGTCGAAGCCGCTCATGGTAGCGGCGTGCGGTGCCGGGCGTCGTGGCGGCAGCGCCGGATAGAGGCTCGTCGCCGACGTTATGCGGGCGTGGATGCCGTCGCGCGCGCCCGAGATGCCGATGCTCGGCTCGAACGGGATCTTGGTGCCGCCGTCGATCAGCAGCGAGGCCGCCGTCTTGAGACCCGATACGTCGCTGACGGCGAGCGCCAGCACCGCGTCGCGCCAGCGTACGTTGTGCACGTCCGTTGCGACGTCGCCCATGTCGGGTGCGGCGAAGCGGCCCTCGAACTCGAGGTCGCCGGTGTAGACCGCCACGTCGTAGATCGAACGGTGCAGCACCTTGGTCGCGGCGCTGCCGTTGATATTCAGCGTCTGCGGCAGGAACACCGCACGCCGCTCCTGCATCTCCTCGGTGCGCTTGTCGCCCTGGCCGGTCACGACCACGACGGTATAGGGCACGATCAGCACCGGCCCGACGATGCGCTGCGCGCCGCCCCACTCGCGCGCCACCTCCTGGCGTATGCCCTCGGCGCGCTGCTCGCGCTCAGCGACGAGCGCCCACACGAGCAGCAGCGGGATGAGAAGCGCCAGCACGAGCCCGCAGATGAGGAAGAACTTGAAGCCGGGACTATTGAGGAAGCGCCTGACCGCAACCATTACGCTCTCCACGACGCACGTCCTCTCTTCGCCTCTTGGCCAGCTCCCATGTCATTCGAACAGGAGCGCCGTGGCGCGAACAAGACGGCAATTGGGCGGGAGTTCCGGTAACTTGCGGCAGGCGTCAGGCGCTGGCGGCTTTGAGCGCGGGCGCCGCGACCTCGTCCGTCCACACTTTGAATTTCTTCAAGATGTGAGGGCCGAACGAGTTGATGAGCGGCACGTCGGTCGCATCACGCCCGCGGGCGACGACGATGCGGCCGGTGCGCGGCTCATTGTGGCGCGCATCGAACGTGTACCAGCGGTTATCCAGGAACACCTCGACCCAGGCGCTGAAATCCATGGGCGCGGGATCCGGCGGCACGCCGATGTCGCCGAGGTAGCCGTTGACGTAGCGTGCCGGGATGTTGAGGCAGCGGCAGAAGGTGATGAACAGGTGCGCGTAGTCACGGCAAACGCCGATGCGCTCCTCGTGGGCTTCGAGTGCGGTGCGTGTCGGACGCGCGTGCTCATAGCCGAACGTCACGCGCTTATGCACATAGTCGGCGATGGTCTGCACGCGCCCCCAGCCGGAGAGGTGTCGTGCCGAACAGATCCCATGCGGTCTGACTCAGGCGGTCGGTCTCGCAATAGCGGCTGCCGAGCAGGAACACGAGCACATCGTGGGGCAGTTGCTCGACGGGAATCTCGGAGGCTCGCGGCACCACCGGCTCCGGCCTGCCGCTGTCGGCAATGGTGCCGTCGAGACGCATGGTGACTTCGCCCGCAGGTACCATGAGCCGCCGACACTGGTTGCCAAACGCGTCGATGTAGGTCGAGGTGTCGACGGGAGGCACGCTACGGAATGGTGCTTCGGCTGTTACGTCGACGCGGCGCTCCGGGTGCACGTCGAGCAAGCAGATCAACGGCGTCGGCTTCGCGACCGCGATCGTGATCTCGTATCCATAGTTGATGAGCATCGGCGGCCCCAGCTGGCGAGAAACAGTGAACGTAACCTCACGCGCAAAAGTTCCGCGCGCGGAATTGAAAAGCGTAGCACCGCGAGGGCCGCAGCGGTATGGCGCGAGACGTCCACCGCTGCACGAAGCATAGCCGATCGAGTGCCTAAAAACGCGGCAAATGCGGCCGTCGATGGCGTCTCGCCGCGGTGAAGTTTGACAACGTGCGCCGTCCGTCGGATATTTCTGTCATGACAGAAATTACCGTAAGCAAGACCTTGCCGCCCGCGATCGAGCGCTTCGTCGTGCATTGGGGCGAGATGGGAACCGTGTGGGGCGTCAACAGATCGGTCGCGCAGATCCACGCGCTCCTCTATCTCTGCGTCGAGGCGATGACCGCCGACGACATCGCCGCGCGGCTCGCGATGGCGCGCTCGAACGTCTCCGTCAGCCTGCGCGAGCTACTCGGCTGGAGCCTCATCCGCCGGGTGCACGCGATGGGGGATAGGCGCGACTATTACGAGGCCGAGGCCGACATGTTTGAGATGGTGCGCCGCATCGCTCAAGGCCGCAAGGCGCGCGAGATCGACCCAGCACTGGCGGTGCTGCGTGCCTGCGTCGCGGAAGCGAAATCCGACCAACGCATCTCTGCCGGTGCGCGCAAGCGGCTTGCCGCCATGCTGGAGTTCACCGAAACCGTCGACCGCAGCTTCGGGGAGATCATCCGCCTGCCGGCCCCGACGCTGATGGCCTTGATGAAGATGGGCGGCGCGGTGGCACGGCTGGCGACGCGAAGCAAGAAGCAGAGCCGCGCAAAGCCAGCGTGAGGAAGCGTTGCAGGGGGAGTACGCATCGTGGTGGCGATCGAACAGATCAGAACGCAGGCCCCAGCCGAGACGCCTTCCGCGCCGGCGCCGAAGCAGAAGCCGCCGACGCGCCCGCTCGCTGACCTGCGCTTTCGCACGCTCATCGGCGAGGCGGCATGGGCCCGCCTTCCCGAAGCGGTGTGCCGCCGCTTCTCGAAGTGCCTGTCGCCGGAGGACGCGCTGGTCTATGGGGGCAAGGTGGTGGCGACCGAGCTCTCGCGCTCGGGCCGCGTGCTCGCGTTTCTCGCGCGCGCCATTGGCTCGCCGTTGCCGCTGACCGACGGCGCCACCGGACCGGCACTCGTCGTCATCACCGAGGACAAGCGCCTTGGCGGCCAAAGCTGGACGCGCATATACACGCGACCCGGCCGCTGTCCCCAAACCGTGCACTCGGCCAAGCGCTTTCGCGGGCCGACGGGGCTCGAAGAGTACGTGGGCTACGGCATCGGCATGGCACTCAAGGTCGCGGTCGAGGACGAGGCACTCGTCTTCCGCTCTGACCACTATTTCCTGACGTTCGGCGGCTGGCGGATGCGTTTGCCGCGGCTGCTCGAGCCCGGGGATATGTGCATCACGCACCGCGACGAGGGCGGCGGCACCTTCTCCTTCCGGTTGACACTCGGGCACCCGCTACTGGGGCGCCTCGTGTACCAACTCGCCTATTTCCTCGATCCCTGAGCTTAGTGGATGGGAATTTTCGCCATCAACTGCGTGCGGTTGCGGCGCACTTGAGCGGCGGTGAAGCTTGGGCCCGCTGACGTGAACGTACCTGCCGCTCCAGCTTGCGCGAGGCAGGGGCTCACGATAAGAAGCCTGCCTCTTCCCGCCCGCTTCCGGAGAGGTGGCTGAGTGGTTGAAAGCACCGCACTCGAAATGCGGCATACTCGCAAGGGTATCGAGGGTTCGAATCCCTCCCTCTCCGCCAGATAAGTTTTTTCTTTTTTTAAATCAATTAGTTAGAGAAATACATCGGGGATTCGAACCCGCGGCCTAAGCCGCTAATCTGACGGAACATCTCAGAACCTACCGGCACTCACTCAGTCCCCTAATGAATGCGAATTGTTGGATAAATTGTGGGACAGAATTCGCGCCGCCGCTATGGTCCGCCTCACCGATATGAGCACGCGAACCCTATAGGTGTGCGTTTTGCCAAGAGCCGCTGTGGGAAGCCGTGAGGTAATGTTAGCTTCGCAGAGAAAGCAGACGAAGCGGGTTCGCTTGTACGACTAGCTCCCGCGCGCCAAAGGCACGTCTGCAAATCACCAAGAAGCGGAAATTTGCGATCAGACGTGATGGGCCAGGTGCGGACATCCCGCTACTCACGACCCAAGCATAGGACTCGTGCTCCGTCCGCAACACGGCGCCTTAAACTCGACTAGGCGCACTTATTGCTTCTTGACAGGCGCCCTCGATTTGATGGCCGAGTCCAGTAAGTAAGTTGCTATGCGTCAGGGGGGCGGCGAGTGTCCAGTTTGCGTTCCTGCGTAATGGGCTTGGCGCTGACCAGCTCACTGGTGGCGTTGCCGGCGTCGGTCGAAGCCGGTGATAGCCCTAAAGACGTACCGTTCAGCTGGACCGGCTTTTATGCCGGCTTGAATGCCGGATACAGCTGGAGCGATAGCAACTCCATCAGCACGAGCGCGAGCACCGTTGAATTGTGCTCTCCTGCTCCTCCTGGTTCGTGCGGCTTCCTGCCCGCTGCTTCAGCGGCGGCGGCTGCGGGGGCGAGCGGGGTTTGGCCCGTGAACACCGACGGGTTCATTGCGGGTGGTCAGGCCGGCTATAATTTCCAAATAAGCAACAAACTCGTCGCCGGCGTAGAGGCGGATATCCAGATGATGCCCGGATCCGATCGTGCTAGTGCCACCACAGTCACCCCGGGGCCTTTCCCGGGGGGGCCTGTCTCAAACATCTCGACGGATTTGTCGGTCACGAAGGCGATCGATTACTTGGGCACTTTGCGCGGGCGGCTTGGCTACCTCGTTACGCCCGCCGTGCTCGTTTATGGCACCGGCGGTTTCGCCTACGGCGGGGTCAAATCCAGCACGACTATCTCTCAAGCTTACGCACCGGTTGTTTTCAACTCGATAGAGCCTCAGTGGAGCTCCTTTGCTAGCAATTCTGACACGATCACCGGCTGGACCGCCGGGGGGGCGCAGAATGGGCGGTTGGGTCCAATGTAAGCCTCAAGGGCGAGTTTCTTTACTATGACCTTGGCAGCGTGACATATAACGGTGGCACATTAGTGGATAAGTGCACTGTAGCCTTCTGCAGCGTATATTTCGCAAACGCCGTGCAGACCACGTTCGAGAACAGCGGGTACATCGCCCGCGTTGGCCTCAACGCTCATTTCTAACTGCTCTAGCTGGACCTGCGGGCGAGGTTCGGCAGCTAATGGGATGGACCGGCTGCTTCCCCGGAACGGCGGGTTAGCCTGAATGGCTCACCGCCTAATCAGGAGAAGCAGCCCATGACGAGCGACCACGGCCAGACCGCACAGACCTTCGCGTCCATCGGCATCGATATCGGCAAGGATGTATTCCACATCGTCGGCTTCGATGCCGCCAGCAAGGTCGTCCTGCGCAAGAAGTTCAAGCGATTGGCGCTGGAGAGCGAACTCGCCAAGCTGCCGCCGAGCATCGTCGGGCTCGAGGCATGCCTCAGCGCTCACTTCGTTAGCCGCACGCTGCGCCGGCTCGGGCACACGCCGCGCATCATCCCGGCGATCTACGTCAAGCCGTTCACCAAGGGCCAGAAGAACGACTACAACGATGCCGAGGCTATCGCCGAGGCGGCTCTACGCCCGAACCTGCGTGTCGTGCAGGAGAAGACGCAGGATCAGCTCGACCTGCAGGCGCTGCATCGCGTGCGCGCCCGGTTGGTGTCGCGCCGTACGGCGACGATCAATCAGATCCGCGCTTTTCTCATCGAGCATGGGATTGCCGTGCGCACCGGCGCCAATTCTCTGCGACGATCGCTTTTCGCCATTCTGGAGAACCGCGCCGACGAGCTGTCGCCGCGCATGAGCGACCTCATCGTTGGCCTCTACGAGGACTGGCTCTGGCTCGACGAGCGCATTGAGACGCTCACCAATGAGATCGAGCAGATCAGCCACCGGGAGGCGAACTGCAAGCGCCTGATGAGCGTCCCTGGCATTGGGCCGATCATCTCCACAGCCGTGGTCGCGGCGATAGGCACGGGTGAAGCCTTCGAGCGCGGCCGTGACTTTGGCGCCTGGCTGGGGCTCGTGCCCCGGCAATACAGCACCGGCGGCAAGTCGATCCTCGGGCGCATCTCAAAGCGCGGGAGCAGATACCTGCGCACGCTCTTCATCCAGGCAGCCAACGTCATCCTCATGCGTCCGCAGACCTGGGAGCGGTTCAGCTTTGGCGCATGGCTGAAGGCTGCGCAGCCACGCCTACATCGCAACAAGCTAGCGACGGCGCTCGCCAATAAGCTCGCCCGTATCGCCTGGAGTGTGCTGAGGCACAACACCGCCTTCGATACCCATCGAGTTGAAGTCGTGGCGATCTAGTCGCCCGACCAGCAACGGAGTTCGCGATTGAGAACAGCAGCATGGAACGGATCAATGAGCGTGCCCAGAGTCTGGTGACCCAAATGGTCGCCTGGCGACCTGTCCGCTAATGAGACCAAAGGCGCGCGCGTATTCCCATCGAGGCCACGGCCCGCGAGCCGATCAACAGGCCGGATACATATCAGCGACTTCCGAAGCCTGCGCCGAACTCACTTGCGATCAGCAGCCGGTCCATACATTTGGGTCAAACCCTGCCGTTCCCTGTGCGTCAACCGCGACCGGATCTCCCTCAACAGCGGACATCGAGGAACACGGGCCAGAATTGTGGACACAGGACCTGTAGAAGTCCGCTTATGGGATGCGAAACGTCCGTGTCCGCCGAGCCAAGGTCGCTTTGGTCGGAGTCGCGCGAGATAGCTGCTGGACACCCAGAACTGCTCCGCTACCATTGCGATGAGGCTGCACCACACCAACTCGTCTTGCTTTTGCCTCGAAACGACGCCGCTCTCCTACAGATTCAATGACGAGCAGCGTATGCGGCGCGCGTGCGGACAGAGCGTCTGCGCTTCTGTTAGCGCTACGGCTTCGCTAGCGACGTCGTGCGTGCTAGATAGCAGTCGTTCCGAACCGCGCGCGAAAAGAAGCCTTTCGCTTGCACGACGGAACTTGTCGGAACACGACGCAACGGAAGCCTCCCTCTCCGCCAGCCGTCGGCCCATATCTCCCTTCCTCATGTGAGCGCTGATCCATGAAGCTTGTTCGATTTGGCGATCCCGGTGCCGAAAAGCCCGGCATCGTGGACGCTCACGGTGTCATCCGCGACCTCTCCGCCTACATCGCCGATTTCACGGGTGCCACGCTGTCGCCCGCTTCCCTAGACACGCTGCGCGGCCTCGACACCGACGCGCTTCCCTTGGCGCCCGCGGGCGCGCGGATCGGTGCGCCCGTCGCCGGCACGCGTAACTTCATCGCTATCGGGCTCAACTTCGCCGACCACGCCAGGGAGACCAACCAGGAGATCCCCACCGAGCCGATCCTGTTCAGCAAGGCTCCCAACTGCATCGTGGGGCCGGATGATGACGTCATGTACCCGAAGGACGCCGTCAATATGGATTGGGAGGTGGAGATCGCCTTCGTCGTCGGGACGCGCGCCCGCTACGTCGCCGAGAGCGACGCATTGGCCCACATCGCCGGTTTCTGCATCTGCAACGACATCTCCGAGCGCCGCTTTCAGGTGAAGCGCGGCGGGCAATGGGTCAAGGGCAAGTCGGCGGAAACCTTCGGGCCCATGGGGCCGTGGCTCGTAACAACCGACGAGATCCCCGACGTGCGTAACCTGGCGATGTCGCTCGACGTCAACGGCGTGCGCAAGCAGACGGGGTCCACGAGAACCATGATCTTCTCGATCCCGTTCCTGCTCGCCTACATCACGCAGTTCATGGTGCTCGATCCGGGCGACGTGGTGACCACGGGCACGCCGCCCGGCGTCGGCTCGGCGCGCAATCCGCGCGAATACCTGAATGCAGGCGACGTGATGACGCTTGCAATCGAAGGTCTCGGCAAGCAGCGTCAGACCGTCGTGCCGTTCAAGATGTGAGGGCGAGAACTCCTCACGAGGTTCACCGGCGGCCTTGTTGCCGGCAACCCCACCTCAATTTGGTGGCTGGCCCGAAGGAGGCAGTGCGCCGAGCTTTACGCTCGTTTCGCTGACGGCGTGCTCTCGCCATATCTTCAGCTTGACCTCGGAACCCGGCGCCAGCCTTTGAATCTTCGATGCTAGATCATGGGCGCTGATCACCTCCTGATTGTCGACACCTAAGACGATATCTCCCGGCGTCAGGACACTCGAGGCGGGGCTCATGGGAGTGGTCTCGAGGACGTAGGCCCCTATCAGAGACTGTACGCCCTCGCCGGCCATGATCTCCGGTGTCACATCCTTGATCTTGACGCCTAGCCACCCCTGAGAGGTCGCGATCGCCCGCGGCGCGCCCGGAGCCTGTTCTGGAGAGGCTTGTGCAAGCTTAACGACAGGCGTCTTAGCCAAGGGGCCTTCGAAGTGCGGCGGAGAGCCCTGAATCTCCGAGGCCAAGGCCGGCAACGACACGGCAGCCGTAAGGGCAAGAGCTCTGATCATTAGAGGACCGACCACCCAAATCTCGCGCGTTAATTCAGCCGATTGCGGCCGTCGTCGAAGGCGACGCGCTTCTCGCCCGCAAGCGGCGCCTGGTTGAAGCCGGCCTCGAGCCGCCGCCACGACATTTCGTTTCCACGAGCGTTCGTTCTAAAAGCGTCGACGAGGGCACGCGCGATATCGTAGAGCTCGGCCTGCTCAGTCGAGAGGCCGCCGGCGCCTGCGTCAGCCTCCAGCGCCTCCACCATGGAATGCAAAACCATTTCGTAGGGGCCATTGGGCAGCAGCATGATGACTGGCCAGTTCTGCTCGATGTCCTGATATGCGTCGCGCAGGAGCTGTCGCTCCCAGTCCGCGCCGGGCTTCAGCTTGCCTTTAAGGTGCGTGTAGGCCTGATCAAGCGAAATCTGCGCCTCCTCGTCCCGGACCGTAAGCTGCTGATCGAGCATCTGGTTGCCGTGTCTAGCCCGCGTGAACGCCTCGTTGGCGGCAATCGCGGCACCGAACGCCGCGCCATGCAACTCCTCATAGAAGCTCGAGTTGAGATTGAGCGCTTCGAGGAGCCGCGCGACGTAGCGCGATCTGAGCGCGCTCGCCTCCTCGGGCGTGTGGTCGGGCACCGACGGCTTGTGCTCGATCGCCTTCGAGTGCTCGGTGATTGATCCGCCGTAGCGTGAGCCCTGCCCGCCCGGCGCGGCGATCTGGCGGGGGCCGGCAGGGACGACGAGCGAGCGCGCTCGAATGCGCGCGAGCGTCTTGTAAAGATCCTTGTGCACAAAGTAGTGCGAGGCGTCCTTGCCGACCCGCTGCACGCGGTCGAGCGTGGCGCCGGCATTCAGCGTGTTGCGCACGGTGCGAATGTCGTTGGGCGCAACTTCGCCCAGCTTGATCTCGGCGGTGAAGCCGCGATCCTCGCTGATGGGGTGCATGTAGTGCAGCACCGTTTCGGCGTTTTGATTGACGTCGGGCAGCAATGCCACGCCGACGATCTTCTCCAGCTCGGCAAGGTCTACGTTGGCCTTATCCGCCTCGAAGGAGCGTTTGGCCGTGATCGCCAAGAATTCGTAAAGCTCGCCGCGCACGAGATAGCGATCGGAGATTGCATCGTACTCGACCGCGTTGATGGTAGTGCCAGCGTTTAGCACGGCCAGCACGCGCTGGGCCGCGTGCGGGTCGAGTTGCTCCGGGCGTACCTCGGCCATGAAGCCCGATTTATTCGTGATCGGGCGCATGGCGGCAAGCGTCGTGCGCGCGTTCTCGAAGGTGTCTGGCAGCAGCGCGTTCTCGATGATAGCCTCGAGCTGCTGGGAGTTGCGGCCCTTAGCACTCGGCACATCGGCGAGCGGGGAGCGCACGGCGTTGGCCCCGAACAGGCCGGTCATGAAGATGAGCGAGTTGATGCCGATGGCGATCGCGAGCGCGAGGTAGGCGAGCCGGTTGCCGTCCTGGAACGCGTTCCAGGTCACGACGAAGCGGTGTGCCTTGTCGTCGCGATTCATCTCGGCAAAGCTGATCTTGCCGCGCAGATCGTCCGTCTGCTTGCTCGGCAATCCGCTGTCGGCAAGGCACTTCGTCGCAAAGGCGAACAGGGCGTCCGTCGACTGGTGCTGCGCGAGCTTGTCGCCGCCCACGCAGTTGCCGTTGAAGGTGTTGGTGCCGGCCTGCAGCGCGAACAAGGTTGCCGCAGCTTCGCTCGCCTGCTTGGGATCGCAATCGATGCCGGAGACCTTAGGCTTCGTGACCTCGGCCGAGTACATGGCGTTATAGAGCTGCGAGCAGCGCTGCTGCACGATTCCGAGGCGCTCCGCCGTCGGCTCTTGGCGAAATTCGACGCGCGCCTTCTCGAAGGCGGGTAGGACGCGGCCGGGGTCGACGTGCTGTTCGGCCTCCTGACCGGTCGCATTGTCTTGCGCCATCTTGATCCGCTGTTCGGCGGTCTCCTGCTCGCCCTTGTACTTGGCGAGCTGGCCGTCGATGGAGGCGAGTTCTTGCTTGATCTGCGAGATGCGCGCATCCGCCGTATCGAGACGCTTCTTGGCGTCCTTCACGCGGTCGTCCTGAATCTTGTAGGCGCCCTGCATCTTGTCGAGCTCATCCATGTGCTGGCGATAGATGGGCCCCTTGCCTTCCTTGAGCGAACCTTCGACGCCCTTGTCCTCGGCCATCGCCTCGACGCGCTTGGCGTCGATTGCTCGCGCGCGTGTGTCGAGCTCGGTCTTCGTAGCAGCGTAGTCGGCGGCAAGCGCCGCCCGGTCGGCTTCGACTCGGGCGAGCTCGTCGGTAAGCGTCGTCTTCTTGCCCGCGATCCCAGCTTGGCCGCTCTGGGCGGTGGTGATGCGCTCCTGCTGCTCCTTGACGCCGCGGTTGCGCGCCTCGATCTGGTCGTTGAAGTATTTCTCGATCTCGCCGGTCGAGCCCTGCGCGGCGGTCGCGAGCTTGTCGAGCTGGCTGTCGTAGGCGCGCCAGCCTTCGCTCTTGAACAAGCTCTCCGTCTGCTCGAGCTGCTGGGTCGTGATGGTGTCGCCGATGTCAGCGATGATGCCAGTAACTTGGTTCTGAGCGCGCAGCTGCGAGACGCGCTCACGTTGCTCCTTGGGGAAGACGACGTTGAAGCGGCTGTCGAAGGAGAAGAATACCGAGGTCGACATGCACGCGAGGAACATCACCCACAGCATGGAGTTCTTGGCGATGATGCGGAGCGCCTGAGCATAAGGCGCGACGACGTCGGAGCGCGCAAACACGGTCAGCAGACCAAGCCCGCCGAAGACGACGCCCGCCGCGGTCAGCCCCTGGATCCAGCGATCGGCGGCGATGCCGTGACGCACCTGGTAGAAGAAAGCGGCGGCGGCGAGAAACAGGACTGAGAGGCCGATTACAACGACGAGGGGCGCCGTCACGCGCGCCAAGCCGCTGCGCGGAACCATGCTCATGCCGGTGGCGAAGCTTTCGCCGATCAGCCACGCGACGATCAGCATCACGCCGTGGATGCCGAAGGTGAACATGAGTGACAGCACCGACTCCCCGGTGAAGTTCGTCATGCCGTCCCAGGTGGTCCAGCCGCCGGCGAGCGACAGCACGATCGCCGCCGTGCCGAGCATCGCGAGCTGCCAGTTGGTGAAGAAGATCTCCTCGATGACCCGCCACAGCCGCGGGCCGACCTTGAAGAGCAGCATCACGGCTGCGAGCACTGCGGCTCCCAGCAAGATGCTCCGCGTGTAGGCCGCGGGGTTGGCGATCACGCCGTCGAGGAATTGCTTCACGTCCATCGTCTGGGCCTCCGCCCCGCAATCCGCCAACGGGAAACCAAATCAAATCCCGTCTGCGGCTCAAAGGTCACGCAAGATGCAGCATGACCACACCTCCTGGCCGCTTCACGGCGAGATTGCGGCGATCGCGTGCGCGAGCACGGACGATTTCGGGCGTGGCCGACCGAATCGAGAATTGGGGATTCGCGCCCGTTAAGGCAAGCGCTAGCTGAAGATCGCGGGACCTGCGAAGGGACCTAGACGGCTTCGAACAGCGCCGCGAGGCCCATACCACCTTGGGCGCCGAGAGCGGCGACACCGAGCTTGGGCCGCTTCTCCTCAGCGCGCGCCATGCGCGTGAAAAGGCGCGCCACCAGCACGGCGCCGGCCGCGCCGAGCGGATGCCCGCGGGCGACCGCTCCACCGTCCGGGTTCAAGAGATCCTCGTCGAGTTCGAGGCTCTGCGCCAGCGCGATGGCCTGCGCAGCGGAGGACTCGCTCATCTCAATGATCCCGATATCGGACCGCTTGAAGCCGTTGAGGCGTTCGCTCAGCGTCTTCATGGCCTCGATGGGCGCCGAGGCCTCTTCGTCGGGCGCGACGCCGCGGATTGCCTGGGCAACGAGGCGGAGCGCACGCGGCTTGCCCAGCTCCGTCCACACTCGCTCGGAGACCACGACCGTCATCGCAGCGCCGTCGTGCATGGCGCTGGTATTGCCCGGGGTCAGCGTTCCGTCCGGCTGCTGATACGGCGCAAGCTGCGCCAGATCCTTGAAATCGGGTTCCACCGCGCTCTGGTCGCGTGCCTCTTCCGCATTGGCGCGGATGGGCACGATCTCGCCAGCGAAGCGGCGGCTGGTACGGGCGGCTTCCGCCCTGAGGTGCGTACGCAAGGCGTAGGCGTCCTGCTGCGCGCGGCTGATGCCGAGTTCGGATGCCAGCGCTTCCGTGGCCTCGACCAGCGCGGGAACCCCGCCCTCCTCGGCGGGCCCGGGCTCGAAGCTCGTGAAGCGCGGCAACTGATAGAGCGTTCGCGGCTTGGCGATGCGCCAGGGCGCGGTCGACAGCGCCTCGGCGCCGCCGGCAACCATAACATCAGCATCGCCCGCGGCGATCGCGCGGATCGCGGCCAGGATGGCGTCGAGTCCGGAGCCGCACTGGCGGTCGATGGTTGCGGCCGGCACGCTGTCCGCCAGCCCGGCCGCGAGCGCGATCAGGCGTGCGGGGTTGCCGCCTTGTGTGCCGTTGCCCACGATGACCTCGTCGACACGGTCGGCCTTGATGCCGCTGTCGCGCAGGGCAGCCGCCACGACGGGGGCGCAAAGCTCCTCGATGCGCCGGCCTTTATGCAGGCCGCCTATGCGGCCAAGCGCGCTGCGCCGCGCGGCAATTATATATGCGGGAGATGTCGCCATCGGCTGGGTCTGAAAATCCCTAAAGGGAGGGCTCGGAGCGCGTATCGAAGTGCCCGGTACTGTTGTCGATGTTTGTTGTCGGGCTGGGAGTAACCATATGATGGTGGCGGAAAAGGGAACGGTTCCATCGCGGTAGGCGATGGACTTGTTTTCAGGCGCTATGCTCGCAACAGTCGGTGGTATAGAGTGGCTAAAACAGAAACGGGCGGCGGCATCTAGGGTGGAATTAATGTCTGAGAGCTCGGCGAAGCTCACATTTTCGGCGTCCACCTCGCAGAGCGACCGTCGTCTGGCCAAGGCTGTTGAGCGGGCCAACCAGGCTTTCACCGAAAAGAACCTGCGGTTCACCAAGCTGCGCCAGGACGTGTTCCAGGAGATCGCAGCGACGTATGCGTCGATCGGCGCCTACGACGTCCTCGCCCGACTTGCCGAAAAGGGAACGCGGCTCGCGCCGATCTCAGTCTACCGTGCCATCGATGCGCTGCTCGAGGCGGGCGTCATCCATCGCTTGGAGAGCAAGAACGCTTTCTTCGCCTGCCGCCGCCTCGATCATGCCGCCGGGCGCCGCCCGATCTTCCTCGCGTGCGAGAAATGCAACGCGGTCCAGGAGGCCGACTCGGAAGGCATCTTCGAGACGATCGATCGCGTATCACGCGCCGCCTCGTTCCAGCCGCGCGTCAAATTCGTAGAAGTTTCCGGATTGTGCCGGAATTGCGTGCCGAAAAAGGACTGAAGGCCGATGGCCGATCGGGATGTGCGAGCGGCCGCTCCCCTGAACGCGCGCAGCCATGACGACCGCGACGTGGCCTGCAAGCAGGGCTGTGCGACGCACACACACCATGAGAGTCACCAAGAGCCTCTGGGCGCCATCGATCCTACCGCGCTCATATCCGCGCGCGGGCTGGGTCTCGTCCGCAACGGCCGCGACCTTCTGGACGATATCGATCTGGACATCCGCAAGCGCGAGATCGTGACGCTGATCGGCCCTAACGGGGCTGGCAAGACGTCGCTTGTGCGCGTGCTACTTGGACTGGAGACGCCCGACCGCGGCGAGGTTCGCCGGCAGAAGAACTTGCGTGTCGGTTACGTGCCACAACGCTTCGACGTCGATGCTGTCATTCCCATGACAGTCGAGCGCTTCCTGAAGCTCGGCGGGGAGGTCTCGCCTGCACGCATCGGCGCGATACTCAATGAAGTCAGCGCCGGTCACACGCGCCACCGGCAGTTGAGCCAGCTTTCAGGTGGCGAGCTGCAGCGCATCGTGCTCGCTCGCGCGCTTCTGCGCGATCCCGATCTCCTCGTGCTCGACGAGCCGGTACAAGGCGTCGACTACACCGGCGAGGCGGAGCTCTACAATCTGATCGCGCGTCTTCGCGACGAGCGCGGCTTCGGCGTTCTGCTCGTCTCGCACGACCTGCACATCGTCATGGCGCGCAGCGACCGCGTCGTCTGCCTCAACCGACATGTCTGCTGTTCGGGAGTGCCAGAGACGGTTGCGCAGCACCCGGCCTATGCGCGCCTCTTCGGAGCGGAAGCCGTCCGTGCTTTCGCGGTCTACCGCCACCATCACGACCACAGCCACGACATCGCTGGCACGGCGCACACGGCGCACGACGCGTCAACGTCAGTTCGCCGCGCAGGGGACGAGCGTGCTTGAGCCGTTTTTCGTCCGCGCCATCGTCGCCGGACTGGCGCTCGCCGTCGTCGCGGCGCCGCTCGGCTGCTTCGTCATCTGGCAGCGCATGGCCTATTTCGGCGAGACCGTCGCGCAGGCGAGCCTGATCGGCGTCGCCTTGAGTTTGGCGCTGCGGCTCGACATCACCCTTGGCGTCGTCGCCATCGCCGTCGTCATCGCCTTCCTGCTGCTTTGGTTTGGCCGCCAACAGGTGGTCGCCATAGATTCGATCCTCGGACTTCTGCACCACGCCGCGCTGGCGACGGGTGTCATCGCCATGTCTATGCTGAAGGGGCCGCCGGTCGATCTCCTGGGCTTTCTCTTCGGCGACGTGTTTGCCGTCACGACCGGCGACATCGCCTGGATTGTCGGTGGCGGTGCGGCAGTGCTGGGAATTGTCGCCTGGCTTTGGCAGCCGCTCTTGCGGCTCGCTGTGCACGAGGACCTCGCCGCCGCGGAGGGCATCGACCGCCGGTGGGTGCGCGCGATCTTCACCATCCTGCTGGCGGTGACCATCGCGGTTGCCATGAAGATCGTCGGTGTTCTTTTGGTCATGGCGTTCCTTGTGGTCCCCGCCGTTGCGGCGCGGCCGCTCGCCGGCACCCCCGAGCGAATGGTGCTGCTCACCGCACTGATGGCGGCCGCAAGCGTAGTGCTGGGCTTGAGCCTCTCCGCCACATTCGACGCTCCCGGCGGCCCCTCGATCGTCATCGTCATGTCCGTTGCGGCGGCCCTCTCGCTAACTGCGGCGGGGACTATGCGGTGGCGCTAGGGTCGCAGCCGGCGCCCGCGACCGTCCAGGGCTATGGTCAAAAAGCTGGCGCCGGGGTTAGTTAGGCTCAGAAGTCAATGGCGAAGGCGTGGACCATGCAAAGCTCGCTCACCGATCTCGTTGCGCCGCGGCGCGACTCTTGCGCCGTTTCCGTCGGCGATGTGATTGTCGGCGGCGGCAATCCGGTCGTCGTACAGTCGATGACCAACACCGACACGGCCGACATCGCCGCAACCGTCGATCAGGTGGCGGCGCTGGCGCGCGCGGGCTCTGAGCTCGTGCGCATCACTGTCGACCGGGACGAGGCGGCGAAGGCCGTGCCCCACATTCGCGACGGGCTCGCGCGCCGTGGCGTGCGCGTACCGCTTGTCGGCGATTTCCACTACATCGGCCACAAGCTGTTGGGCGAGAACCCGGCCACCGCGGAAGCGCTCGACAAGTACCGCATCAATCCCGGCAACGTCGGCTTCAAGGAGAAGAAGGACCGCCAGTTCGGCGCCATCATTGACATCGCGTTGCGCCACAATAAGCCGGTGCGCATCGGCGTCAATTGGGGCTCGCTCGACCAGGAGCTGCTGACGCGGCTAATGGACGAGAACGCGAAGAGCAGCGCGCCCAAAGATGCGCGTGCGGTCATGCATGAGGCGATCGTGCAGTCGGCGCTCATCTCGGCGCAGCGGGCCGAGCAGCTGGGCCTCGGGGCCGATCACATCATTCTCTCGGCGAAGGTGTCCGCAGTGCAAGACCTCGTCAGTGTCTACACAAAGCTCGCCGAGCGGGGCGGCTACGCGCTGCACGTCGGCCTTACCGAAGCCGGGATGGGCTCGAAGGGAATCGTCGCCTCGACCGCCGGCATCGGGCTTCTACTGCAGGCCGGCATCGGCGACACCATCCGCGTCTCACTCACGCCCGATCCCGGCGGCGACCGCACGCTCGAGGTGAAGGTCGCACAGGAGATCCTGCAGAGCATGGGCTTGCGCTCGTTCCTGCCGATCGTTGCCGCGTGCCCCGGCTGTGGGCGCACGACATCGACGGTATTTCAGGAACTCGCGCGCGACGTGCAGGAGATGATCCGCGACCGCATGCCCGAGTGGCGGCGGCAGTATCCCGGCGTCGAGACGATGAGCCTGGCGGTGATGGGCTGCATCGTCAATGGACCGGGCGAGTCAAAGCAGGCCGACATAGGCATCTCGCTGCCGGGCACCGGGGAAGCGCCGGCGGCTCCGGTTTTTGTGGACGGCAAGAAGGTGCTGACCTTGCGCGGGCCGAATATCGCCGCCGAATTCAAGCAGATCGTCGAAGATTATATCGAGCGGCGATTCGGTCCCACAGCCACGGGGAACGGCGCTCAAAGGCACACGGCTTAAGGCGACACGCCTTTGGGGGGACGACAATGAAAAACAGGCTGCATACTTTCAGGCTTGGCGCCGGCGTATGCGCGAGCGCAACGATGTTCGGGGCCCTCCTCGGCTGCTCGGGCTCGTCGATACCCGAGACCGACCGCGTGTTCCTATCGGCCGCGGGCAACTGGGACCGCAATCACGACGGCTTCGTCACCTGCGACGAATGGAAGGCCTACGCGGCCGAGCTGTTCGATGCGGCCGATGCCAATCACGACGGCTTCGTCGATCGCACCGAATACGCAACGATCGTCCGCACCGACCGCATGTTCCAGACCGTCGAGTTCGGCTATTACGACGCAAACGGTGACGGGAAGCTCGACCGCGCCGAGTTTGTCGACAAACCTAACCGCGCCTTCGTTCTGCTCGACAAGGGCAATTCATGCCGTCTGGACGCGAGCCAGGTTGCGGGCGCACGCGCCCACACCGAGCAGGTGTTCGACAGCAAGAAGGCGGAATCCGGCGATCCCCGCGATCACCCCGTTCCAGGCGTGAAATAGGCGCGCTTTTTCACCCTGATTCGGCCTCGTCCCGGTCAAGCTCAGGCCATGGCGCCTGCCTAGCGTGACGGCCATGCGGGTCTCACAGAGGCCTGATGCGGAACTCTCGGAGAGAGAGCTGCGTTTCCGAGCCAGAGATCGAACACACGGGGATTTTTCGCCATGAATCGACTGTTGCTCGCCGGCGTGCTCGCTGGCCTATCGTCGGCGTGTGCGCACGCCGCAGACCTCGGTCCGTATCGTGCGCCTCCGCCCGAGCGTGACTATTACGAGCCCGTGCGCGACATGCCGTGGTCGTGGCGCGGCTTCTATGCCGGCGTCAATGCCGGCTATGCGTGGGGTGGCGACGATGCCGTCACTCTGTCCGGCCCGGGCATAGGCACCGCTATCGGCTCGCTCGCGCCCAATGGTTGGTCCGGCGGCGGTCAGATCGGCTACAACGTGCAATTCCAATCGCTCGTGTTTGGCATCGAGGCAGATTTGCAGGGCTCCGATATCAGCGACGGCTTTAGCGGGCCCGTTCCGGGCACCGGATACTTCGCCCAGGCGAACACTAACGTCGACTGGTACTCGACCATCCGCGGCCGCGTCGGCTATGCGGCAGGACCGGCACTGCTCTATGCGACGGGCGGTTTCGCCTTCGCCAATGTTGACACGCACATCGACGCGAGCAACGGCACCAACTCGGTCTCTTTCAGCAACGACGAGATCAAGACAGGCTACGCGCTCGGGGGCGGCATCGAGTGGGCGTTTGCGCCGAACTGGTCGCTCAAGTCGGAATACCTGTACGTCAATCTCGGCGACGACGATTTCACCGCGCCGGGAGGTCAGTTCGCCACGCACACCGAGACCGACTTCCAGACCGTGCGCATGGGCCTGAACTATCGGTTCTAACGTGCGAGGCTTCTTGCCATGCGAGCCGCCGCATTTGGGGTCGGGGGGCTTCAGAGGGGCCATCGGCAAAGCGCGCGACCTCGATAAGGGCCTAGTCCTTCGCGCCGAGCGGTGAAGTACGGCCGGAAGCGTTGCCGCCGGTGATAGGGCGTGGCTCATAGCCGCCTCGATGCACGTTCCTTCGCCCGGCCCGTGCGCGCCAAGCAGTGCATCGAGACGTTCCTTGGTGAGGCTGGCCGCGTGACCAAGCCTTTGCACAATCCGCGTTGACCAATTACCTGTAGCCCCGGCAACCCAATTCAGGCCGGGTGCTATTCTGGCGACCTGGCGCTGGGGATATAGCACCCGGGGCAGGCGAGGAAAGCATGGCCAGGTCCGATCCTCCCTTCGACGCTGCCGACGACACAACGACGCAGCCGACGCGGCGTCCGGAGCCGGCGCCCACGGATGCTAAGTCGGAGGGTGCGCACGAACCGACGGCGCCGCGCGTGACGAGGCAGAACACCAACTGGTTCGAGCTGGGCTTCGACGCGGAAGACACGCCGACGACCATTGAACGAGAGCCCCTAGTTGAAGGGCCGGTCGAGTCGTTGGTCGCACTACCGGACGAACCGTTGCATGAACCGCATTTCGAGTCGTCCCCAGAGCAGATCCATCCGCAGCCGGTCGAGCCGAGTGGGATGGACACCGTCGCCGCGGAGATCGCGGCGGCGTTGATGTCGCCGGAGCCGGAGCATGCGCCTACCGCCACATTCGTCGGCGCATCCGCGCATGTCGCGCCGGCTCCCGTTCCGGCGCCCGCAATCGTGGTGCCCCCTTATGCGCCGGCAAGCGCGCATCCGCAGCGACCAGAGGTCGGGGATCTCATCGTGCGCGCGGGCAAGGTCGCAGCGATCGTCTTCTGCGCATGGTTCTGCGTCGTCCTCGCGCTCATCGCCCTATATCGCTTCGTCAATCCGCCATTCTCCGCGCTCATGGCGGCGCAATGGCTCAGCGGCACCACCATTCGCCAGGACTGGGTGCCGCTCGAAAGCATCTCTCCCAATCTTATCCAGGCCGTCGTGGTATCGGAGGATGGCCGCTTCTGCGAGCACTGGGGCATCGACTTCGTGGAGATCGCGGAAGCCTTGAAGCGCACGCCGCACGGACCGCCGCGCGGGGCGAGCACCATCACCATGCAGGTCGCCAAGAACCTTTTCCTGTGGCCGGCTAAAAGCTACGCGCGCAAGGTGATCGAGGTGCCGCTGACCTATGCCATCGAGTTGTTCTGGCCGAAGCGTCGCATTCTTGAGGTCTATCTCAACATCGCCGAATGGGGCCCTGGGGTATTCGGGGCCGAGGCCGCCTCGCAGGTGCATTTCAACCGCTCGGCGAGCCAGCTCAGCGCTCGCCAAGCTGCCCAGCTTGCCGTGGCCCTGCCCAATCCGATCATCCGGGATGCCGGCGCCCCTGGGCCGCGGACGGCTCATCAGGCCTCGGTAATTCAGCGGCGAACCGGCCGCGAGCCCGAGGCCATCGGATGCGTCATGACAGGTGAATAAGGGCCGCACTTACCCCCCTGGCACTCCCTTGGGAATGTGGATATAAGGCGGCCGCAGCTTGCCCCGGATCCGCAATGGGAAACGGGGCCTTGGTTTATAGGGTTCCAGGTCATAGGCGCCGGCACCCGGCTCGCGGCAGCAAAAATGCCCGTTATCGCAGCGATGTGCCTCGCCATCGCAAGGAGTAGAAAATGGCAGTCCCGAAGCGAAAGACCTCCCCCATGAAGCGCAACCAGCGGCGGTCGCATGACGCCCTGGTGGCGCCGACCTACGTGGAGGACAAAGAGTCTGGTGAGCGCCGCCGCCCCCATCATATTGACCTAAAGACCGGCAAGTATCGCGGCCGCCAGATCCTGGCCCCCAAGGCAGACGCGTAGGGCTCCCAGCCGGCTATTTGCGGCATATGCGAGGCCCTTTCTGCGTTGCAGCCGCAAGGGCCTCGTGGCAAAAGTTCCTTGGTTGGGTATTGAGGCCGGCTGGAAAGGGAAACTCGTATGTCGCTCAGGTCGCTTCCGCTCATCGTGCTGGCCTTAATTCTGTACAACGCCCTCGTGCTGGTGTTCGGAGTCGAGGTGCTGGAGAAAACCCTGTTTGAGATTCACATGCTCAGCGGAGGCTTGTGGAAATTCACCTGGGGCGACCTCATTATCCTGCTGACGCTATTCTTGCTGTTTATCGAGCTCGTGAAATCGACCTACACGAACACCTCCTCACTCGTCGACCACGGCCTGTCGATGATCGTGTTCATCGCCTGCCTCATCGAGTTCCTGATGACGCCGCAGGCCGCCTCCTCGGTGTTCTTCCTGATCGTGGTCGCAACGGCCATCGACGTGGTCGCCGGCTTTACCATCGGCATCCGCGTGGCGCAGCGCGACCTCACGTTCGGCACCAGCAACTAGTATTGCGGAGACGGAGCGATTGCGCACATCTCATGCGCGATCGCCCCGCTGGCGCGCGGCTCCACATCGGCTTGACGTCAGATTGGAAAAAGCCAGGGCTACTCGCGGTCCTGCGAGAGCTTGTCGATCTTTTGCTGCATGCTTGCGAGCTGGGCTTTCAGCTCGCCGAGCTCATCGGGCTCTTTCTTTGCAGGCTCGCTCTTCTCGCCCTTCTCGGGCTGTTCGTTGCGCTTGGCCCCCGGCAGTCCCGTGAACGGGCTCCACATGGACAGCGCCTGCTCGAACATCTGCATGTTCTTGCGCGCCGTGTCCTGGTAGATCTCGAACGCCGCGGCCGGGTTGGAGAAGGCGTTGGCGAATTGCGCTCGGAACTTCTCCTGCTGGCTCGCCAGGTTCTCAAGGCTGAACTGCAGGTAGCCAGGAACCATGCGGCCGATGCTGTCATCGTAGAAGCGGATGAGCTGGCGCAGGAACGGGACGGGCAGCAGGGTTTGGCCGCCCTGGCGGTTCTCTTGCTCGACGATGATCTGAGTCAGCACGGAGTGGGTTAGGTCGTCGCCAGTCTTGGCGTCATAGACCACGAAGTCGCGGTCGGAGCGCACCATCGACGCGAGATCCTCAAGCGTGACGTAGGTGCTCGTCTCGGTATTATAGAGCCGCCGGTTGGCATATTTCTTTATGACAACGGCTTCTTTCTTCTCGGTGGGTGCGTCGGTTTTGTTGAGCATTGTACGAGCCGCTGCGGTCGTTTTTGCACTGCAGTAGAATAACACATCCGTCGCACGGTGCCAGCCGATTGTGTTGACCTTATCGACCGTATGTCGCAATTGCAGGCGGGAACGCCCTGCTGCTATCGTGCCGGCAAATCGGCCGTCGCCCGATACTTACAGCGGCCAGTCCGCCGTTCGGCGGGGTAATCCTAACAACAACTAACCGCTTGAGGAGGCGCCTAGCCGATGAGCCAAGACAATACGACCATCGTCATTGCCAGCGCGGCGCGGACGCCGGTCGGCTCGTTCAACGGATCATTGGCAAGCTTGCCCGCACACGAGCTCGGCAAGGTTGCGATCAAGGCGGCGCTGGACCGCGCTGGAGTGCAACCTGGAGACATCAACGAAGTCGTGCTCGGCCAGGTGCTGACCGCCGGTCAAGGCCAGAACCCGGCGCGACAGGCGTCCATCGCGGCCGGCATCCCGGTCGATGCGCCGGCGTGGGGCGTTAACCAGGTTTGCGGTTCGGGGCTGCGCGCCGTCGCACTCGGCATGCAGCAGATCCTCACCGGCTCCTCCTCCGTCGTGATCGCCGGGGGCCAGGAAAGCATGAGTCAGTCCCAGCACGCCGCCTATCTGCGCAGCGGCACGAAGATGGGAGCGCTAGAGCTCGTCGACACCATGATCAAGGACGGCCTGTGGGATGCCTTTAACGGCTATCACATGGGCACCACGGCGGAGAACGTGGCCCGTCAGTGGCAGATCACGCGCGAGGAGCAGGACAAGTTTGCGGTCGCCTCGCAGAACAAGGCGGAGGCCGCCAAGAAGGCCGGCAGGTTCAAGGACGAGATCGCGCCCGTCACCATCAAGGGGAAGAAGGGCGACGTCGTCGTCGACCAGGACGAGTACATTCGCGAGGGCGCGACGTTGGAGTCCGTTGCCAAGCTGCGCCCCGCCTTCCAGAAGGACGGCACCGTCACGGCGGCCAACGCGTCCGGCATCAACGACGGCGCCGCCGCCGTCGTACTGATGACACTGGCGGAAGCGAAGAAGCGCGGTATCGAGCCGCTCGCGCGCATCGTGTCGTGGGCGCATGCGGGCGTCGATCCCTCGATCATGGGTACGGGGCCCATCCCGGCATCGAAGAAGGCCCTGGAGAAGGCCGGCTGGACGATCAAGGATCTCGATCTCGTCGAGGCGAACGAGGCCTTTGCCGCGCAGGCGTGCGCGGTCAACAAGGGGCTGGGCTGGGACACCGACAAAGTGAACGTCAACGGCGGCGCCATCGCCGTCGGCCACCCGATCGGCGCCTCCGGCGCGCGCGTGCTGACGACGCTTTTGTACGAGCTGAAACGGCGCAACGCTAAGCGTGGCCTCGCAACCCTATGCATCGGGGGCGGCATGGGCATCGCCATGTGCGTCGAGCGCGGCTAAGAGCATCAAACGATAGGACTGCCGGCGGCTTTGTCCGCCAGCAAAACCGGTTGCACAAATCAATCCAACACCAACAATAGAAAAGTCTGAGGGAGGAACGTTATGGCTCGTGTCGCGCTCGTCACGGGGGGGACGCGTGGCATCGGCCACGCCATCTCGACGGCTCTCAAAGCGCGGGGCTATCGGGTGGCGGCGAACTACGCCGGCAACGACGCCGCGGCGCAACAGTTCCAGATCGAGACTGGCATTCCCGTGTTCAAGTGGGACGTCGGCGATTATACCGCCTGCGAGAAGGGCGTCGCGCAGGTCGTCAAGGAGCTGGGGCCGGTCGACGTGCTCGTCAACAACGCGGGCATTACACGCGACGCCATGCTCCACCGCATGACCAAGGAGCAGTGGGACGCGGTGGTCCGCACCGATCTCGACTCGCTCTTTAATATGTGCCGGCAGGTGATCGAGAGCATGCGTAACCGCAACTTCGGCCGCATCATCAACGTCTCGTCGATCAACGGCCGCAAGGGGCAGATGGGGCAGACCAACTATTCCGCGGCCAAGGCCGGCGTGCACGGTTTCACCAAGGCGCTCGCCTTCGAGGGTGCGGCCAAGGGCATAACGGTCAACACCTTGGCGCCCGGCTACATCGCCACCGAGATGGTCGCTGCCGTGCCGAAGGAAGTGCTCGACACCAAGATCATTCCGCAGATCCCGGTCGGCCGTCTCGGTGAGCCGGAGGAGATTGCCCGCGCTGTGGTGTTCCTGGCGGCGGACGAGGCAGGCTTCGTGACGGGGGCCTGCCTGGACGTCAACGGCGGCCACTACATGGCCACCTGATACCGCAAGCGGCTCACGAATCCAGAGAGATCAGCGAACGCTGCGCCGCGTCTAGCCGCGCAGCCGCGTGCGGATGATGCGCGGGAACTCGTCGTTCGGCGAGTTGCCCTGGTCGGCTGCGGCCTGCCGCCCCTCCTCCAAGCTCCACCAGCGATCGGCGCGCAGCTCGTTGCTTTGTGCTGGCTGCGCGGCCTGCGGCTCCGCAGCGTAGGCTGGCGCCTGTGGCGCCGAGCCGTATGAAGGCGCCTGCGGTGTGGCAGCGCGCTGCTGGGCGACGGCGGTGCCGGCGAACCAAGCTTCGATGAGGTCGAGCTCATCCGCCGAAAGGCTCAAGCCCTGGCTGCGGCAGCGCGCGACCACGAAATTGCGGAAGCGGCTGGCGAACAGGCTCGCCGAGATGCCCTGGTCGAACCACGGGTCGGCCTCGCTCACCACGTCGAGAACGAAGCGGGCGTCGTCGCGACGGATGTCGATCCCTATGTCGTGCGCACGCTTGACGATGTTGAGGAGCGTTTGCGAGCCGGTGAGCCCGTTGGCAGTGATCTCCTGCGCCATGACGTCGAACAGTGTCCGGTAGTCAGGCGGCGACAGAGTCGGAGCTTGGCTTGCCTCGTGTATGCGCGCGATCGATTGCTGGATCGCGGTGGCGCCATCGGCCGGCCGCTGCGGTGCTTGCGGCTGGGCCTGAGAGCGAGGAAGCCCCGGCTGGCCCGAGAGGGCTTCGGACTGGGCCGGGGCCAGCGTACCGCGCTGCGCCTGGGCGGGGGGCCCGGATGGCGAAGCAACGGGACGCTGAGCGGGTTGCGCGGCACCGAACAGCGGGGGAAGCGAACGCTGCATCGGGGCTGCGGCGGCTTCTGAACGTAAAGGTTCCGGGGTGCGCGTCTCGATCCTGCGGCCCTCGCGCTGGGCAGCGCGCGTGGCGTCGTAGACGTAGTAGGGCGGCTGGTCGTTGAGGCGGATGTCCTCGGGCAAACCCTTGGCGAGAAGGTCGCGAAAGCCTCCTACGCCGCCCCAGGCAGAGCCGACGGTCTTGTCGTAACCGAGGTTGCGCACTGCGCGGTCGGCGAGCGCCTCGAGTGGCACCGGGTGGTTGGTAGCGCGCACGACCGAAACGACCTCGGCGAGAATCTCTTTACGGAAGGTCTCGAGGCTGGCGCTGCTGGGCAGCGCGGCCACCTCAGGTCGCTGCTCGACCTGCCGAGGTTCGCCACGCGCCGGAATCTGGCCCTCGAGCAGCAGCGCGAGGAAGTCGGATTCGCGGATTTCCGCGTCGCAGATCGCCGTATAGGGCGCGGCGGTGTTATCGTTCGAATAGATGACGGTGCGGCGCGCGTGTGAGCGCAACCGGTGCAGCACGGGCGTGAAGTCGGCATCGCCGGAGAGGATGACGAACTCGTCGAAATAGGTGTCGTGGGTGAGGATGTCGCGCACATCCATCACCATGCGGATGTCGGCCGAGTTCTTGAGCTGCGCGGTGAGCGGTGGGCAGTCTATCACCTCGAACCCGGCGCGCAGGAAGTGGTGGCGCACGAACGGAAACGAGCTCATGTCGGTGGAGTTGTCGCCCTGGTTGCGGCGGGGGACCGGATTGCCGTAGCAGCGGTTGATAACGATACGGCGCGGGCGCGTCTCAGCGGGGCCGTTGGTGGGGGTCATCAGACGGCCAGTCTCGATCTCGCGGATCCAGCGGGACGCGTCTTTGGAGAAGCGCTTGGCCGCCTCTTCGTTCTTTCGCTTCAAGGACAGATAAACGTTGTCGTAGTCGACAAAAACCGTTGTCAGAATGGGCCCAAGTGACTCCCTCTGCATAACCGGCAACCCCCGCTGGCCGTGGTCCGAATCGAACGTGCGAGCACTGTTTATGAGTCGGGTTGGGGCGGCAAGCGCGGGGTGGGCGCAATGGCAGAGAATGCTTTAAGTTCGTTATTTTTCAATAGACTAGGAAAACAGGCACCTGGTCGTTAGTGGTGGAAAAGTCACTTTTGCGCCCCTCCTGCAACATCTTTGCGTTGCAGCGAACCGGGAGGCTCGAATCCCTCCGGCGCCAACTCGAAGCCGGAAAATTCGAAGCCGGGCGCAACGGTGCAGCCGACGAGCGTCCAGGCTCCAAGGCTGCGAGCGCTTTGCCAACATCCCGCCGGAACGACCGCCTGCGGGCGCTCGCCGGTGGCGAGCTCGTTCCCCAAGCGGACGTGGGTGGCCCGGTGATCCGATGCGGCGATTGCCAGCTCCATGGGCGCGCCGGCATGCCAATGCCAGACCTCGGCGGCATCGACGCGGTGCCAGTGTGAGACCTCGCCCGCCGCCAGCAGGAAATAGATGGCGGTCGAGAAGGCGCGCCCACCGTCGATGCGGCTGTCGCGGAAGGTCTGGCGGAAGTGGCCGCCCTCGGGATGGGGTGTGAGCCCGAGCAATTGGATCACCTCTGTGGCGGAAAGCTCGCTCATCAGGCTTTGTTCTTGCGCTCGCGGATTTCGGCGAACACTTTCCAATCGGGCGCGTACGGCATGCCGAGCTTGGCCCGGATCGCCGTGACATGCGGCCTCAAGAACGGGTTCGTCTCGAGCTCGCGGTCGAGTCGTGTCGGCAACGTGGCCCGGCCCTTGTCGCGCAGCAGATCGACCTCCTTGGCGCGATTTTGCAGCGCGGCGTTTTCTGGGTCGACCGTAAGCGCGAAGCGTGCGTTCGCAGCCGTGTACTCGTGGCCGCAATAGATCTCCGTGTCGCGCGGCAAGGCCATGAGCTTCTTGAGCGATTTCCACATCATCTCGGCGTTGCCTTCGAAGATGCGGCCTGCGCCCATGGCAAACAACGTGTCGCCGACGAAGGCAACGCGCGCCTCGGGGACCCAGTAGGCGACGTGCCCGACCGTGTGGCCCGGAGTATCCAGCACCTTGATCTTGAAGGCGCCGAAGGAGATGTCGTCGCCTTCTGAGACGCCGCGGTCTATCCCCGGGATGCGGTCAGCCTCGACCACCGGCCCGATGATCATGCAACCCGTGGCCTCCTTCAGCCGCAGATTGCCGCCGGTGTGGTCGCCGTGGTGGTGCGTGTTGAGGATGTGGGTAAGGCGCCAGCCCTTGGCGTTGAGGCGATCGAGGATGGCCTTGGCGTCGGGTGTGTCGATCGAAGCGGTAAGTCCGCTTTCCGCGTCGTGGATCAGCACGGCGTAGTTGTCGGAAAGGCAGGCAAACTGCTCTATCTCGAGCTTGGGCATCGGGCAGTGACTTTCGTCCTCGACGTTGGGCAGGCGACCCTAACGGCGCGCTCCCGCGATGACAACGCACCTGCCCCAACGGCTTGAATTGCGGCATGATCCACCCGTTTGGCCATGCTGGGTAAGGCATCGATGCAGCTTGACGTTGGCGAACTTCGGGAGTTCTACGCGACCGCGCTCGGCCAGGCCGTGCGCCGGCTGCTGACGCACCGCATCCGGGCGCGTTGGCGCGGCTTGCAGGGCGCAACCCTCATCGGGCTCGGGTATGCCTGCCCTTACCTCGGCGCCTTCCGCGGAGAAGCGCAGCGCATCGGCGCGCTGATGCCGGAAACGCAGGGCGCAATCGTGTGGCCGCGCGACGCCCCAGCGATGTCGGCCCTCGTCGAGGAGGACCACCTGCCGCTCGCCGACGGCACCGTCGACCGCCTCCTCGCGGTGCATTGCCTCGAGACGGCGGAGCGGGTGCGCCCACTTCTGCGCGAGATGTGGCGGGTGCTCGCCCCCGAGGGGCGCATGATCCTCGTGGTACCCAACCGGCGGGGGGTTTGGGCAAGGCTCGACAAGACGCCGTTCGGGCAGGGGCGGCCCTACAGCCGGCGTCAGCTCGAGGCGCTGTTGATAGAGGCCCTGTTTACGCCCTCCGACTGGGGCGGCGCTCTCTATGTTCCCCCGGTCGACCGGCGCTTCCTGCTGCGTTCGGCTACGGCGTGGGAGCGCGTCGGCGCTGCGCTGTCGCCAGCATTCTCTGGCGTCATCATCGTGGAGGCGTGCAAGGAGCTCATGGCGCCGATCGGCAAGCCGGCGAAGGCGCGGGCCTTGCGCGACTTCGTTACCGTCAGCGGCCGCGCGAGCTAGCGGGCGTCGCGCTTGCGCAGGAGGAAAACGGCCTTCTCGCCGAGCAGGTTCTGCAACGAGATCGAGCTGCCGATGGGCAGCCTCTGGCCCGAGGTGTTGAAGGCGACCGCTGATTCCACCTTGGCGTCGACGAGGCTCACGAGGTCGGCGAAATCCTTGATCGTGCACAAATGCGCGTCCGGGCTCACGTACCAGGGCTCGGGCAGGTTCTGCGTCTGTGGCATGCGGCCTGTCAGCAGCAGCTCGGCGCGAATACGCCAGTGGCCGAAGTTCGGGAACGACACGATGGCGCGGCGGCCGATGCGCAAGAGGTTCTCAAGCACGGTCTTGGGGTAGCGCGTTGCCTGGATGGTGAGGCTCAGGATCGCGTAGTCGAAGGCCTGGTCGGGGTAGTCGGCGAGGTCGCGGTCGGCGTCGCCCTGGATGACCGAGAGGCCGCGCGTCACGCAGGCGTTGACGCGGTCGCGCGACAATTCCACGCCGCGCCCGTCGGTGGCGCGCGTGTCAGCCAGGAGCTGCAGGAGCGCGCCGTCGCCGCAGCCGACGTCGAGCACGCGCGAGCCAGGTTCCACCATCTCGGCAATGAGAAGGTGGTCGACGCGGTGCGCGCCTTTGATCGGGGTGTCGGGCTTGAGCATGAAGGTTAGGCCCTGCGCTAGACCTTGAGGCCGCGCTTCACGCCGGCCGCGTTCAGGAAGCCGCGGATGGTGGCGAAGAACACCGGCTCCTCGAGCAAAAAGGAGTCGTGGCCGTTGTTGGTCTCGATCTCCACGAACGAGACGTTGGCGGCGACTGCGTTCAAGGCATGCACGATCTCCCGGCTCTCCCGCGTCGGGTAGAGCCAGTCGCTGGTGAAGGAGACGACGCAGAAGCGCGTCTTGGTGCCGCGGAAAGCTCCCGCCAACACGTCGCCGTGCTCAGCGGCGAGATCGAAGTAGTCCATCGCCCGAGTGATGTAGAGGTAGCTGTTGGGGTCGAAGCGGTCGACGAAGGTCGAGCCCTGGTGGCGCAGATAGCTCTCCACCTGGAAATCGGCGTTGAACGAGAAGGTGAGGCGCGAGCGCTCCTGCAGGCTGCGCCCGAACTTGCGGTGCAGCGCCTCCTCCGAGAGGTAGGTGATGTGGGCCGCCATGCGTGCGACCGCGAGGCCGTTGCGCGGGATCTTGCCGTGCGAATGGTAGTCGCCACCACACCAGTCGGGATCGGCCATTACGGCCTGGCGCCCGACCTCGTGGAAGGCGATGTTCTGCGAGGAATGCCAGGCAGCGGTCGCGATCGGCACCGCGGAGAAGACGCGTTCCGAATGGCTCGACGCCCATTCGAGCACCTGCATGCCGCCCATGGAGCCGCCAATGACACAAAAGAGCTGGTCGATGCCGAGATGGTCGATGAGACGCACCTGCGCGTTGACCATGTCGCCGATGGTGATGACAGGAAAGTTGACGCCGTAAGGCTTGCCCGTGCGCGGGTCGATCGAAGCCGGGCCCGTCGAGCCCATGCAGCCGCCGAGGATGTTGGCGCAAATGACGAAGAAGCGGTCGGTGTCGACCGGCTTGCCGGGGCCGACGAGGGTCTCCCACCAGCCGGGTTTCTTGGTCACTGGGTGCTCGCTGGCGACGTACTGATCCCCCGTCAGCGCATGGCAAACGAGGATCGCGTTCGATTTCGCCGCACTGAGCGTGCCGTAGGTTTGGTAGGCGACCGAGATCGGGGCAAGAAGCTGGTCGCAGGCGAGCCGCAGCGGCTCGCTCGCAGGCAGGCGCAGCACCTTGCTCGAGGGGTTGTTGGCCTCGGCAAGACGCACGTTCGCGGTCGGGTCGAACGACTTAACGGGGGCGCTGCTCATGCTTTGTCTCTGGTGCCCGAATTAAGCCTTTTGGCGTGCCTCGGGCCCGTGTGCCGCCGATGGTCGAGGTTAGCTAGGCTCTGCAAAACAAATGTCAATCTTTTCTTTGATTTCAGGCGAGCCGCTGTCTATCAGTCGAGGCTTCCGCGCGGAGCCATCCGGCGCGCTCGCCAAAAAGCCAGAGAGACTTCAAGATGACGTCGCCCGCACCGCGGCCGAGCATACTCGAGATCGAACCCTACGTGCCGGGCGAGAGCCACCTCCCGGCCGGGCTGAAGCCGATCAAGCTCTCCTCCAACGAGACGCCGCTGGGCCCCAGCCCCAAGGCAGTAGCCGCGTTCAAGGGCACCGCCGGCGAGCTCGAGCGCTACCCCGACGGAACCGCCACGCGCCTGCGCGCCGCGATTGCCTCCCGCTACGGCCTCAACAGTGCCCGCATCGTTTGCGGCGCAGGCTCGGACGAGCTGTTGGGGCTGTTGGCGCACGCCTACCTCGGCCCCGGCGACGAGGCGATCTTCACCGAGCATGGGTTCCTGCTCTACCGCATCATCATCCTCGCCAATGGTGCGACACCCGTCGTCGCTCCTGAGACGGACTTGCGCACCGACATCGCGCAGATCCTCGCGCGCGTGACCGAGCGCACCAGGATCGTATTCCTCGCCAACCCCAACAATCCGACCGGCACCTACGCGCCGATCGACGAGGTGCGCACGCTGCGCGAGAAGCTCCCCGCGCACGTTCTCTTGGTGCTCGACGCCGCCTATGCCGAGTACGTGCGCCGCAACGACTACGAGGCCGGAATCGAACTTGTGGCGACGACGCCCAATACGGTGATGACGCGTACGTTCTCAAAAATCCACGGCCTCGCCGGACTGCGACTCGGCTGGGCTTACTGCCCGGAAGGCGTGGCGGATGCGCTGAATCGCATCCGCGGGCCGTTCAACGTCTCAACGCCCGCGCTCGCTGCCGGCATCGCCGCGATCGAGGATAAGGCGCACGAGGAGGCGTCCGCGACGCACAACGAGCGCTGGCTGCCGTGGCTGACGGCTGAGATCGAGAAACTGGGGCTCAAGGTGACGCCGAGCGTGGCGAACTTCCTGCTCGTACATTTCCCCAAGGACCCGAAACGCAACGCGCACGCCGCCGACGCTTATCTGAAGTCGCGTGCCATCATCGTGCGCCGCGTCGACGCCTACGGCTTACCCGATGCGCTGCGCGCTACCGTCGGCTCCGAGAGCGATAACCGCGCTGTCGTCGCCGCGCTCGCGGCGTTCCTCGACGGGGCCGCCGCATGAGCCGACCTATGTTCGAGCACGTCGCGCTCGTCGGCATCGGGCTCATCGGCTCGTCGATCAGCCACGCCACGCGCCGCAAGGGCCTTGCTGGCACCATTAGCGGCAGCGCGCGCACCAAGGCGACGGTCGACACTGCGCTGAAGCTGGCCTTGATCGACAAGGGCTATGCGAGCGCGGCCGAAGCCGTGCAAGGCGCCGACCTCGTGATCTTAAGCGTGCCGGTCGGCACTTGTGGAGTGCTTGCCGCCGAGATCGCGCCGCACTTGCGCGAGGGCGCAATTCTGACCGACGTCGGCTCGGTAAAGGCGGCCGTCGTGCGCGACATAGCTCCGCACGTGCCGAAAGGTGTGCACTTCGTGCCGGGCCATCCCATCGCCGGCACCGAGCAGTCTGGCCCGGAGGCGGGCTTCGCCGAGCTGTTCGATAACCGCTGGACGATCCTCACGCCGGAGGCACAGACTGACAAGGCCGCGGTTGAGAAGCTCAAGACGTTCTGGATGGCGCTCGGCGCCAAGGTTGAGATCATGAACGCCGAGCACCATGACATGGTGCTCGCGGTGACAAGCCACCTGCCGCATCTCATCGCCTACAATATCGTCAACACGGCCGAGCACCTCGAGCGCGTCACGGATTCTGAGGTAATCAAGTTTTCGGCCGGCGGCTTTCGCGATTTCACGCGCATCGCCGCCTCCGATCCCACCATGTGGCGCGATGTGTTTCTCAACAACAGGGAAGCGGTGCTCGAGATGCTGGGGCGCTTCTCCGAGGACCTGACGGCTTTGCAGCGGGCGATCCGCTTCGGCGATGGAGATACGCTGTTCCGGCTGTTCACGGAGGCGCGCGCGGTGCGCCGTGGCATCGTCGAAGCCGGGCAGGATACGGCCGCGCCCGATTTCGGACGCCAACAGAAGGCCGAGGGGGACGTTCCCCAGCCTAGCGGGAAAAGCGCACGCAAGTAGATGGCCGAGCCGCACGAACTCTGGGTGTTTGCCTACGGCTCGCTCATGTGGCGGCCGGGATTTCCCAGCGAGGAGATTGCGCACGCGAAACTCGTCGGCTGGCGCCGCGCGTTCTGTATCTACTCCCGCTATCATCGCGGCTCGCCGCGGCGCCCCGGGCTTGTGCTCGGGCTCGACCGCGGCGGCGTGTGCGAGGGGATCGCTTACCGCGTGGCGCCCGCCAACGTGCAGGCAACGCTCGCCTACCTGCGTGACCGCGAGCAGGTCGTCAGCGTGTATCGTGAGGCGCTGGTGCCGGTCACCCTCATGACGCCGGAGCGGCCAGAGGTGCTGGCGCTCGCATTCCTGGTCGAGCGCGCGCATCCGAGCTATGCCGGTGCGCTCGCGCTGTGCGAGCAGGCCCACCTCATCCGTGGCGCCGCGGGGCGCTCAGGCAACAATATCGACTATCTGTTGAGCACGCTTGCCCATCTTGGTGAGCTCGGCATCCGCGAGCGGGAGTTGGAACGGCTTCTGGGCCTCGTCGGGTCGCATCTCGCGCACGGCGGTACCGCCGGCGTCGCGCGGCCGAGTGCTGTAGCGCTGATGCAGGAGCATCGCAAACGGCCAGTGCGCGCGCGTCCGTTCAGACCCGCGGACGCGCGGCGGTTCTGCTACCGAACCGTGCTCGGTGCGCTGTAGCGCGGACTAAAGCTTGATCAGTGAAAGGAGCTGCCGGTCAGGCGTGCAAGGTCGGCCTCGATCTGGCCCGTGCGCAGGTCGAACTCGACGAGCTTGCTGAGCTTCGCCGTCTCGGCCAGGAGATGCACGTGGACCTCGTCGGCTCCGAGCTCGGCGCCGCGCTGGCGAATCTCGGCGAGGTTGAGCGAGGCAGCCGTGTTGCTCACGCGGCCGATCGACAGCACCTTGCGGCGCGCGCCGGCTTCGCGGCGCACGAGGACATAGTTGGCGGAAGGAAGCGCTGGGCAATCGAGCAGTTCGTACACTGTGTGCACGTAGCGCTTGCCCGAAGCACCGGTCCAGAAGTGAAAGCGATTGGCCCCATTGGACTTCGACGTCTGCGGCGAGGAATTGCCTTCGTCGAAGCGACACGCACGAAACGCCGCGAGCTCGATGATACGCGCACTCATGACTGACGATCCCTTCGCGGCCCTACGGCTCACGCTCTCGATGACGCGGCTTTTTGTGCGGGCCAGCCTATGTTCCATTGCTTAACGATGCCCGTGGTTTGGAGCCGAAATATGGCTCCATGTCAGTGATTTTGCGGCAGAGTGAATGCAACCTTGCGGCACGCGGCGAAGTCAGCGTGATGCGCTTAAGCGACGCGAAAGCAACGACGCGGCAGAACGCTCATTGCACTCAACGACGCCAAATCGACGCGAGCGCGCTAACGCTCAGCCGCAGCGCGAGAAACCGCACGCGTCGCACACCCAGCATCCCTCGCGGTGCGTGTACTCGGTGGACGAGCACCTTGGGCACAGCTTGAGACGAACAGGGCGCTCGCTTGCCGCAGCGGCGGTGCCTAACGCGCCTTCGGCCTGGGCTTTCGCTTGCGCCAGCGGCAGCCGCGCCGCGTCGTTTTGCAGGAAGCCCGTGCGAATCATGTGCGTCTCGATGACCTCTCCGATGGCCGCAAGCAGGCTCGGGACGTAGCGGCCCGCGACCCAGTGTCCGCCTTGCGGGTCGAATACGGCTTTCAACTCGTCCGCAACGAAGGTGACGTCGCCGCCGCGGCGAAAGACGGCGCTGATCATGCGGGTGAGCGCCACCGTCCAGGCATAGTGCTCGAGGTTGCGCGTGTTGATGAAGATTTCGAACGGCCGACGTCGCCCATCCCGCTCGATATCGTTGATGGTGACGTAGATGGCGTGGTCGCTGCCGGGCCACTTGAGCTTGTAAGTAAAGCCAGAAAGCACAGTTTCCCGCTCAAGTGGGGGCGCCATGTAGACGACGCCCGCCCGCTCGCCCGCCGGCACGGCAGAGATCTCGACCTTGCGCTCCCTCGCGGCGACTTTCGGCTGCGGCTCGGCGACGGGTTGCAACACGGCGCCGGTCACCGGGTTGGGGCGGTAGGTGGTACAGCCCTTGAGGCCGAGAGCGTGCGCCTCGAGATACACGTTCTTGAAGGACGCGAAGGAAATGTCCTCCGGGCAGTTGATGGTCTTGGAGATGGCGCTGTCGACATGGACCTGCATGGCGGCCTGCATCTCGAGGTGTTCGCGGGGCGAGAGATCGGCGGCCTTGATGAAGCTGTCGGGCAGAGGCGCCGACGGCCCGAACTGGCGGCGGAAGAGCGCGTGTGCGTAATCCTCGACCAGCTCCTCGTGCGTCGCTCCGCTCTTGTCGAGCACGCGCCGGCGGTGGATGAAATCGAACACCGGCTCAATGCCGCTCGATACGTTGCCGGCGAGCAGCGAGATGGTGCCGGTGGGCGCGATCGAGGTGAGGCAGCCGTTGCGGATGCCGAGGCGGCGCACTGCGTCGCGCACAGGCGCGTCGAGCGCGGCGACGTTGGGGCTAGCGAGGAAGCGCTCGGGCTCGAACAGGGGGAAGGCGCCCTTCTCGGCGGCAAGCTCCGCGCTCGCCATATAGGCCGCATTCTGAATGGCCTTCATCCAGCTTGCCGCAAGCGCGGCTCCTTCGCGCGACCCGTACTTGATACCGCAAAAGATCAAAGCGTCGCCGAGACCCGTGACGCCGAGGCCGATGCGCCGCTTGGCGAGTGCCTCCTGGCGCTGCGGTTCCAGCGGATACTTGGAGATGTCGATGACATTGTCGAGGAAGCGCACGGCGAGCTTCACCCGTTCATCGAGCCGGATGACGTCGAGGCCCGCGCGCCCCGTGAAGGGATGCTCGATAAGGCGCGCGAGGTTGATCGAGCCCAGCAGGCATGCGCCGTAGGGCGGCAGCGGCTGCTCGCCGCATGGGTTGGTGGCGCGGATCTCCTCGCAGTAGCTGAGGTTGTTGCGCTCATTCACGCGGTCGATGAAGACGACGCCCGGCTCGGCGAAATCGTAGGTCGCCTGCATCAGGCGTTCCCACAGCGCGCGCGCCTGCACCGTGCGGTAGAGTTTGTCGCCGAATTTCAGCTCCCAGGCCCGGTCCTCGCGCACGGCGGCGAGAAACGCGTCCGTCACCAGCACCGACAGGTTGAAGTTGCGCAGGCGCTTGGGGTCGGACTTGGCGTCGATGAATCCCTCGATGTCGGGATGGTCGCAGCGCAGCGTCGCCATCATGGCGCCGCGCCGGCTGCCCGCGGACATGATGGTGCGGCACATGGCGTCCCACACGTCCATAAAGCTCACGGGGCCCGACGCGTCGGCGCCGATCGAGGCGACGCGTGCGCCCTGGGGCCGCAGGGTGGAAAAGTCGTGGCCGATGCCGCCGCCCTGCTGCATCGTCAGCGCGGCGTCCTTCACCCCGCTGAAGATGGCGCCGAGGTCGTCCTCGATGGTGCCGAGCACGAAACAATTGAAAAGGGTGACCGCGCGCCCTGTACCGGCCCCGGCAAGGATGCGGCCCGCAGGCAGAAAGCCCAGGTCCGCTATGGCCGTGTGGAAGCGCTGGGCCCATTTTTCCCGCACCCGCCTGCCGCCCTTCTCGGGCGCCGCGGCGGCGCGGGCGACACGCCAGAAGGTGTCGTTGAGCGTCGCGTCGACAGGCGAGCCGTCGGGTCGCTTGAAGCGGTATTTACGGTCCCAGATCTCCTGCGAGATCGCGGCGGAAAAAACCGACTCGGTGATCATTGGGGGGCAGCCCTGATTTCAATTGACAATATAGGCTCTGACAGCGAAAAGTCAATTAATGTTCCTATTAAATTCTTATATTGTTCTCAAGCCTTGCACGTTCAGAAAGGAGGATCAGCAACAGCTGCGTTTAGACTTTGCCCGGCGCCCCGCCGCACAAGATGCCAGCAATGACGGCCCAAAGCGAAGGGCACTTGAGCGTTGTTAATTAATGGCTTTCGATTTGGTTTCTAACCAAACCGCCTCGGCGCGTGCGAGCGCTTCGGGCGGGATCGGGGGCGGCTCGGCAGAACGGCTCGCCTCAAGGATCAGGCGGTTCGATGCCGTCTCGATGCGCTCCTGCAGCTCTTCTTTGAATTGTCCGCGCGGGAGGCCAGCGGGTAAGGGGTCCAGGATCTCCACGATGATGGTGCCGGGGTAGCGCATTAAGCTGCGCCGGGGCCAGTAGAGCCCCGAGTTGAGCGCCATCGGCACGCATGGCAGGTCGAGGCCTTCGTAGAGTGCCACGACGCCCGGCTTGTAGTCGGGTTCTGCAGCGGGGGGACGCCGCGTGCCCTCAGGAAAGATCACCACCTCGCGCCCGGCGGCCGCCCGCGCCCTGGCGTCGCGCAGGAGCTGGCGTAGCGCACCGGGTCCACGCTCGCGCGCGACGAACACGTGCTCGAACTTGCGCGAGAACCAGCCGTGAAACGGTATGTGGCGCAGCTCCGCCTTCATCACCATGGCGGGGTCGGAGAAGATGGGTATCAGCGCGAAGGTGTCCCAGGCCGACTGGTGTTTCGACGCAACGAGGTAGGGCGGTTTGGGAAGCTTCTCGCGCCCGCGCACCTCCATGCGCGTGCCGACGATCCACCTCAGGAGCCACAGGGAGACGATGGCGTGCGCATTGAGGCCTGCCATGGCCCAACGGCGTGGGCCGAGCAGCAGGAACGACCCGCCGATGACGAAGATCGCCGTGTTGACGTAGAAAACCGGCACGAAGATCAGCGAGCGAAGTCTTGCGAGCCACACGGGAGGTCAGATCCCCGCCGGTCGGCCGACCGGCATCTCGGCGAGCGAGCTCGGCTGCCCGCCTCCGAGCGCGCGCGCCACCGTCAGGTGGGCTGCGGCCGGCAGGAACTTGATGTATTCGGAAAACAGCTTGCGCGCGATCGCGGGGCTGAGCCACCAGCGGCTTTCGGGAAAGCCCGAAGGCGTGATGGGATGCGGGATGAGGCGGGCGGACGGGAGCGCCAGTGAAAGTTCGGCTAGACTGCGCGGCATGTGATAGCTCGCCGTTACGACGATGAGGCTGGCGTAGCGCCGCTCCGTAGCCCAGGAGCGCGCTTCGTTGGCGTTGCCGACCGTGTCGTGTGCGCTATAGCCGACGTCGACGCAGCAGTCGAATTTCTGCTCGGGCAGCCCTGAGATCTTGATGAGGGCGCGCTTGCCCGTGTGCCGGAAGACGCCCGAGATCAGCATGCGCTCGGCGCGGCCCTCCTTCAGCAAGCGCGCGCCCTCGGCGATGCGCCGGGACTCACCGGTAAGGACGACGATGCCGTCGGCTCGGGGGTCCGCAACGGCCGGCGGACGCGTCACGACGGTGGCAAACATTATGAAGCCGAGCGAAAACAGCAGGAGCGCCGCCCCCGTTGTCAGCACCATCGCTCGCCGCAGGTTCTTCATCGCCTGGAAGATTGTTGCCGCCGGAAATAGCCGAGCTGCTTATCGCTCACCCGCGCACGCCGCGACCACACTATCCGATTTGGCCGAGCTTGTGACAGTGGTGAGCCGGCGATTTAGGCGACGCGCCTGTGGCAGGCTATGCCGTGGAATCGCATCGACGATTTCAGACACCTATGGTTTTCGTGTCGGCGACGGCGCCGTCAGGGCTTGGAATTGAGGATGCGGAACACGCCGAATCGCGAGGTCAGCATGCACAGCGCCGCGATGATGATCACGACCCCACCCAAGAGCATGTAGCCCTCCGCGTCGAGGCTACCGCTGCCGATGAGGCGGTGCACCTCCGCCACCGTGAAGTCGCCTCCGCCGAGGACCTGCATTACTGCGGTCATGCTGAGGAACACCGCTGCGGCGCAGGCGGCGCCCACGAGGCCGGCACGAACGCCGAGGCGGAGGAAGTGCTTCTCGAATTCGCGCGAGATGTAGCGGTCGGTCGCGCCGACGAAGTGTAGGACCTCGACGATCTCGCGGTTGGACGCGAGCGCGCTCCGCGTCGCCGAGACGATGATCGCCGTGGTGGCGGCGGCGACGAGCAGCAGGATGGCGATGCCGCCGAGCGCGAACGAGCGCGTCACCGTCACGATTTGGCGCTGCCAGTGGCGATGATCATCGAGCGAAGCGCCGGGGAACTCCTTGCTGAGGTCTGCGCGAAGGGTTTCGATGTTGGGCGGCGCTTGCCGGTCGATCTCGATGGCGATAAGGCGCGGGACCGGGAGGGCGCCAAGAACGTCCGCAGATTGGCCGAGCCAGGGCTCGAGCAGCTTGGAGGATTCGCTCAAGCTCAGCGCGCCCGCGTGCGCGATGCCGGGACGCCGCTCCAGGAATGCGGTCGCGTCCTTGACCGTCTTCTCGGTATCGACATTGTCGCGCGGCTCTATCTGCACCGTGACTTCGCTGGCGATGTCCTTGAGCCAGGCGTTCGCGGATTCGTTGATCATGTAGACCGCGCCCGCTGTCAGGCAGGCGAGGAAGCACATGATCGAGATGACGAGCGTCAGCGAGCGGCCCGTAACCGAGTTCGGCGGCACCACCGGCGTATTTGTGTGCTCGACTTCGACCTCGTGCGGGCGGCCTGGCGCATGGGCGTCGTGCCGGCGCGTCGGCTCGAGATTGGCCTCATAGGTGTAGGGGCGCTCCCCGCGCGTGCCCGTCAGCACGTCGTCGAGCGGATCGAAGTCGGGGACGGCCGGCAAAGTGTCGCGGCGGCCGCCGGGTCTTTCATACGATCCGGACATGGCCGTCGTGTAGCTCCAGCCGCGGCGCCTTGAACTGCCGCATGAGTTGATGATCGTGGGTGGCGATCAGCACCGAGGTGCCGAGACGGTTGAGCTCGATGAACAAGCGCAACAGGCGGCGCGCCATCTGCGGGTCGACGTTGCCGGTCGGCTCGTCGGCGAGCAGGAGCTCGGGCTTTCCGATTACAGCTCGCGCGATCGCCGCCCGCTGCTTCTCTCCGCCCGAGAGCACAGAGGGATAGGCGTGCATACGGTCGCCGAGGCCGACCCACTGCAAGAGATCCGTCACATCCTCCTTGTAGTCGTTTAGGCGCTTGCCGACGACGCGCAGGGGAAGCGCGACGTTTTCCCAGGTGGTCAGGTGATCGAGCAGGCGGAAGTCCTGGAACACGATGCCGATGCGGCGCCTGAGTTGCGCCCGCTTGGAGGTTGAGATGCGGCTCACATCCTGGTTGAAAAGGTAAATGTGCCCGCTCGTGGGATGCCGCGACATGAAGAGGAGGCGCAGGAGCGAGGTCTTGCCCGCTCCCGAGGGCCCGGTGAGAAAGTGGAACGAGCCCGGTCGCAAGTGAAAGCTGACCTTCGAAAGGACGTCGGGCCCCTGCTCGTAGGCAAGCGCGATGTTCGTCAATCGGATCACGAGTGTTGGCCGGCAGTTTGCAACATAAAGTGAGGGCCCCCGGTACCCTTGCGCGGAACGCGTGACGAGCGATCAATCGTTCAGGAATGTGGCGGGTTCGTGTGCGTGAAAGGTACGGCGCACTCCTCGGGGAGGTTATGGCGGCATTGCATGGGAGATGCAATGTCCTGCTATCCTTGGACACGTGCAAAGCGGTTAACCGCAGTTGGACAGCGCACATGAACGACAATCCGACGGCCGGCCCCGAGCTCGAGATCATATTCTCCCCTGAGGCCATCGCGCGTCGCCTCGGCGAGCTCGCCCGCGAGATCGCGAGCGATCGAGCCGACAATCTGATGGTGGTGGCGATCCTAAAGGGAAGCTTCGTGTTCGCCGCCGACCTTATCCGCGCCCTGCACGGCGTGGGGCTCGCGCCCGAGGTCGACTTCATGACGCTGTCGAGCTATCGCAAGGCGCGTACCTCCGCAGGCCAGGTCACGATCCTGCGCGACATGGACCTCGACGTGCGCGGCCGTAGCGTGCTCATCGTCGATGATGTGCTCGATTCCGGGCGCACGCTCGCCTTCGCCAAGGACTTGATCTCTGCCCGCGGCGCGAAAGCGATCAAGACGTGTGTGCTGCTCGATAAGCGGGTAAAGCGCGCAGTGCACGTCGAGCCGGACTATTGCGCATTCGAATGTCCGGATACGTTCGTCGTAGGGTACGGCATGGACGTTGCGCACCGCTACCGCGAGCTGCCGTTCGTGGGCCGAGTTGTGCGCGAGTAGGCTTACTTCGAAGAAGGGGGTGTTGATGGCGCGGATACTGCTGGCGGATGACGACGCGGCGACCCGCGATCTGGTCAAGCGCGCACTCGAGGGCGACGGGCACATGGTGCAGGTCACCCAGGACGGCGGCGAGGCGCTCGAACGCGTAAAGGGCACGGGCGCGCAGCCGTTCGACCTCTTGGTGAGCGACGTCGAAATGCCGCTACTCGACGGCATCAAGCTGGCCGAGCGCGCGTCCTCCCTGCACCCCGGCCTGCGCGTTCTCTTGATGTCGGGATTTGCCGAGCAGCTCGAGCGCGCGAAAACGCTGAAAGGCCCCAACGTTGCGGTAATCTCCAAGCCGTTCACGCTCGATCAGGTGCGGGCGACCGTGCGCAAGTTGCTTGCCTAAGAACTAGGGCGATGGGCTAGCAGCCGCGGGCACTGCCGGCTGTGGCGGGGTCGCCGCCGGGGCACGCTCCGGCGTTGATGCAGGGGCGGCTTGCGGCGTCCGCTCTGGGGCGGGCGCAGGCGCCGTGGTCGCCGTGGGCGTGGCTGTCGGCGTCACAGTCGCCGAAGGTGCAGGGGGCATTGTGGGCGCCGCCGTCACCGTGCCGGTGAGCGGCGGCTCTTCCGGGGGCCGCGTGCAGTTCGCCTTGATATTGGCCTCGGCGAGCCGCTTGCGCTCCTCCAGCGCGCGCGAGAACGGGTACAGCGTGATCCGCGTCAGCTTGTAGAGCTCGTCGGTGAAGGTTGCGCCGCAGTCGAGCACGAACTGATGCATCGTCGCCATGTGGCAGGCCTCGAGCAGGGGTGCCACGTCCTCGCCTTTGAGCTTGTGGTCGTAGGCCTGGGTCAGGCAGCGGTCGACGTCCGCCATCGAGGCGACGAGCTCGTCCTCAAATGCCTTGGCGAGTGTCGCGAACTTGAGATCGCCCGCCACCTCGCGGATGGCGAACAGGTTCAAGAGGATGTTCTTATTCCAGTCGACGTAGGCCTCGTCGTAGGCACGCTTGCGGTACTGGATCTCGTCGAGCGATGCGTTGCGGCGCATCGAGGACACGACCATGCCGGCGCGCGTGCGTCGGTCATAAATCAGGTGGGCGAGCGTCTCGACCGATTTCCGGCGCGATTGCTGGGTGGCGTAGGTCTGCGCGAGCCAGGTGCCGACGCAAGCCGTGACAATGCCGTTGAGGATGGCGGAGACGAGGGCGAAGGCAATGAGTTGATGCCGCGTGAGGCGCGCGGAGCGCAGCAGCCCCATACCGTATTTCGACATCGGTCCCCGTCGTCTCAATCCCACCTGCCCACCAAAGGGCGCCCAAGGCAACTATCCTCCTGTGACGCTCATATGGCGGGCGACGGCGGGTTTGCGGGTACGCCGGTCGATGACGAAATCGTGGCCTTTAGGCTTAATGGCGATGGCCCGGTCGATCGCGGCATGCAGGCCGCGATTGTCGTCGCTCGCCCGCAAAGGGGTTCGCAGATCCGCCGAGTCCTCCTGACCGAGGCACATATAAAGCGTGCCGGTGCAGGTGAGGCGTACGCGGTTGCAGCTTTCGCAAAAATTATGCGTCATCGGTGTGATGAAGCCGAGGCGGCCGCCGCTCTCGCGCACCTCCACGTAGCGCGCCGGGCCACCCGTGCGATGGCTAACATCTTGAAGCGTCCAACGGTCCATGAGCCGCGCGCGCACGATCGTGAGCGGCAGGTACTGTTCCGTGCGGTCGGCATCGATCTCACCGAGCGGCATCGTCTCGATGAGGGTGAGGTCGTAGCCGCGCCCGTGCGCGAAGCGGATGAGATCGTCGAAATCGTCCTCGTTGGTGCCCTTGAGCGCCACCGTGTTGATCTTCACCGCCAAGCCGGCCGCATCTGCCGCCTCAAGGCCTTCCATAACCACCGCCAGATCGCCCCATCGCGTGATCGCGCGGTAGCGGTCGGGGTCGAGCGTGTCGAGCGAGACGTTGACGCGCGCGACGCCGGCGGCTTTCAGCGCACCGGCGAAGCGCTTGAGCTGGCTGCCGTTGGTCGTGAGCGTGAGCTCCTCGAGCCCGCCGCCGTCGAGGTGCCGGCCGAGCGACTCGAATAGCCGCATGATGTTTCGGCGCACGAGCGGCTCGCCGCCGGTGATGCGCAACTTCTTCACTCCGCGCTGCACGAACGCCGAGCAGATGCGGTCGAGCTCCTCGAGCGTGAGCAAATCGCGCCGTGGCAGGAACGTCATGTGCTCCGACATGCAATAGACACACCGGAGGTCGCAGCGATCGGTGACGGACACCCGCAGGTAGGTGATGGCGCGGCCGAAGCTGTCGCGCAACGCCTGCCGGGGCAGCATTTCTATCCGGTCACCCATCGACGGGTCCTGCTCCAGGTCGAGATCGAGGTACAATTCGCGGTACTAGGCTGTAGGAAACACGCAATCCGCGCCTGCGTTAAGCTAGCGCCGGCTGACGATCGTTCAAGCCCAGAGGAAGCATTCTTTCTTTGGGCAAACAAGACCCCGGAGACCACAGGATGTAACAGATGCGTGCGCTCGTTGGGCTTCTCGCGTGGCTTGCGATCAGAGCCGGAGCCGATATCGGGACGCCGGGGGAGCGTTGGGCGCAAACGTCGTTCGTCGGCGCCGCTACCCGCATTGCAGAGCTGGGGCCCTCGGTCCGGCCGGACAGGGCGGGGCGACTCGTTCCGCTCCCGGAGGAAGCGTTGGAACCCAACCGCTCGCTCGTGGCGCATTGGGCCCTATTGGCCGCGGTAGCGCTGGTCGTCCTGATTATCGCCGGCGGCTACCTGCGGCGACGATGGAAAGCGCACGCGCGCGGACACGGAGTACGTTTTCCGTGGCCGGCTTGGGGACGCCATACCGGGCGCAAGGGTTGACCCGCGGCTTCAGCGCGACTTGAGGCTGGCGGTGTCGAGGATGAAGGCCGCGATGCCCTCGATATCATCGAGCGCGAATACGGGCACAGAGCTTGCCTCGACGGCATGATCGGCAGCGATGGCGATGATGAGCGGATCGCAGGGCGCGAGCGGGACGCGCGTCGCGGTCGCTTGCCGCCGCACCTCGATCTTTGGAATGGCGGCGCTCTTGAAACCTTCGACCAGAATGAGATCGGCGGGTGCGAGGCGCTGCGCGATCTCCTCGAGCGCGGGGGGCGGAGTGCTGTGAAGCTCCCCCGCAAGCTCCCACTGCGAGGGTCCGATTACCGCAGTTTGGATGGCGCCAGCCCGCGCGTGCCGTTCGCCATCGGTGGCGCCATCGTGAGCGCGCAACTCGTGATGCGTGTGTTTGATCGTTGCGACGCTGAAGTCCTGGCGTGTAAGCGCCGCGATGAGGTGCTCGAGCAGCGTGGTCTTGCCGGAGATTTTCCAGCCGACAATGCCGATCAGCGGCGGCGCGCTAGCCACGCGCCATCTCCGTAACGCCGCGCGCGGCGAGAAGCGCGTGCGCCTTCTCCAGATCCTCCGGCGTGTTCACGTTGAAGAACGGATCAACGCTCTCGCCGCCGACCTCAACAAACGGGAAATCGACGATGGCGCTCCTCTGTGCTTTGGCGAAGCGGTGCACGGCGCGCACGCCTTGGCGCAGCGAATCCGCGAGTGCGCCTGCCAGTTCGACGGCCCAGACGCCGACGATGGGCATCCACTCACCACCCGAAGATGCGATGGCGGAGGTCGTGCGCGCATCCTCAAGCGCCGCGAGCAGGTGCGCGACGAGGTCGCCCGGAATGAAAGGTGTGTCCGCCGCGACGCTGGCGACGAAACGCGCGTCCGGCGTTTCGCGCCGCGCCCATGCGAGGCCGGCCTGCAATCCCGCCAGGGGTCCGGCGTGGCCAGCGATGACGTCGGCGACGACGGGCAGGCCAAACGGCGCAAAGCGTTCGGCGTCCCCGTTGGCGTTGATGACCATGCGGCCGACCTGCGGGCGAAGCCGGTCGATGACGCGCTCAATCATCGGCCGGCCCGCGAGGTCGAGCAGGGCTTTTTCGCGATGGCCCATGCGCGCCGAGCTGCCGCCGGCGATTAGCACGCCGGTCACTTCGCAATTTGGGTCAGCTTTGGACATGCGCTGCGGTTTAGGCCCGCGGTGAGGCGTGGGCAAGCAATTGTGGCCGCTTGGGCCGGCGTCTATAACTTGCCCGCGAGGGGCAGGGGCTGAGACGGCCTCGGACTCGTGGGGGAGAATCGCGTGGTGACCGGCAAGCTCGATCGGCGGAAATTTCTGACGGTAGCAACAGCCGGAGCGGCGAGCGGTGGGGTGGCTGCCCCGGCGCTGGCGCAGGGCACCCCATCGATCGAGTGGCGCATGGTGTCGAGCTTTCCCAAATCGCTCGACACGATCTTCGGCACGGCGGAGGTGTTCGTCAAATCGCTCGCCGAAATGACCGACGACCGCTTCCAGATCCGCGTCTTCGCGCCGACCGAGATCGTACCGGGCCTTTCGGCCGCCGATGCAGTTTCCAACGGCAGCGTGGAGGCGTGCCACACCGCCTCCTACTACTATTGGGGCAAGGACCCGACCTTCGCCTTCGGCACGGCCGTGCCGTTCGGCCTCGACTACCGCATGCAGAACGCATGGATGTACGAGGGCGGCGGCATCGAGCTGATGAACGCGTTCTACAGCCGCTTTAATATTTTCGGTCTGCCCGGCGGCAACACCGGCACGCAGATGGGCGGCTGGTACCGCAAGGAGATCAACACGCCGGAGGACTGGCGGGGTTTGAAGATCCGCATCGGCGGTCTCGCCGGCGCGGTGATGTCGCGCATCGGCGCGGTGCCGCAGCAGATCGCAGGCGGCGACATCTATCCTGCGCTCGAGAAGGGCACCATCGACGCCGCCGAGTGGGTCGGCCCCTACGACGACGAGAAGCTCGGGTTCTCCAAGGTCGCCAAGTACTACTACTACCCAGGTTGGTGGGAGGGGCAGGCCATGCTGAGCTTCTTCTTCAATCTGGAAAAGTGGAACGAGCTGCCCAAGAGCTATCAGGCGGCGGTGAAGGCGGCGGCGGCGCTCGCCAACACGACGATGATGGCGCGCTACGACATCGAGAACCCGCAGGCACTGCAGCGCCTCGCGATCGGTGGGGCGGAGCTGCGGCCGTTCTCCGAAGCCGTGCTCGACGCCTGTTTCAACGCATCGAACCAAGTCTTCGACGAGATCGCCGCGAAGAATGCCGACTTCAAGAAGGTCTACGAGGCCATGAAGGCGGTGCGTGGGCCCGACTATTTGTGGTTCCAGATCGCGGAAGCCACCTACGACACGTACATGATGATCCAGCAGCGGAAGGGGCTGGTCTAAGGGCGCGGCGCGATCGTCGGCGGGACGGAGAGGTCGAGCGTCGGCGCGCCGGGGCCAGAGCTCAAGGGCGGCGGCGCGCCGGGGATCGCCGGCGGGTACGGTGGCAGCGACAATCCCCGACCTTGAGCTTTCTGTGGTGCACCTGGCGCGTAGTGCGCCGGAGCTGCCCGCGGGACCGGTACCGTATCGTGTCGCACGAGGCCCGGCGCGGCGATCAGCAGTGCCACCATGGCGCACTGGATCAGCACGAAAGGCACTGCGCCCCAGTAGATCTGCCCCGTCGTGACCGGTGGCATCGTTCGTCCCGTCACCTTGTCGACGTAGCTCGTGCGTGGCGCCACCGAGCGCAGATAGAACAGCGCAAAGCCGAACGGCGGGTGCATGAAGCTCGTCTGCATGTTGACCGCGAGGACCACGCCGAACCAGACGAGGTCGATGCCGAGCTTCTGGGCCGCCGGCGCGAGCAGCGGGATGATGATGAAGGCGAGCTCGAAGAAATCGAGGAAGAAGGCGAGGAAGAACACAAGCACGTTGACGACGACGAGGAAGCCCACCGCGCCCCCGGGCAGCGACACGAGCAGGTGCTCGACCCACTTGTGGCCGTTGACGCCGTAGAAGGTCAGCGAAAAAATGCGCGCGCCCACCAGAATGAACATGACGAACGCCGAGAGCTTCGCCGTCGCTTGCGCCGCGCTACGCGCGATCCCGAGATTGAAGCGCGCGGGGTTGCGGTCGGCGACGCGTTTCGCCGCGGCGAGCAGCATGGAGCCCACCGCGCCCATGGCTCCGCCTTCGGTCGGCGTCGCCACCCCGACGAAGATCGTGCCGAGCACGAGGAAGATCAGCAGCAACGGCGGCACCATCACGAAGATCACCTGCTCGGAAAGCGGCGACAGGAAGGGTGTGCCCGCCACGCGCTTGAGCAGAACGTTGACGGCCGCCACGACGAACGCGAGCCCGACGCCGATACCAAGGATGAGGATGACGTAGTCGGCGCCGGAGTAGGGCGAGCCGCGCATAGTAAAGTAGGCAAAGACTGCGCATATGGCAGCGAGCACGGGCAACGGAAGGTAGCGGCCCGAGGTCTGGGCCGCGCGCCGCGCCAGCGCTTCGGGCGGCAGGCCCGGCGCCGCCGCGGGGAAGAAGGTCGAAACGAAGAACACGAAGATCGCGTAGGAAGCGGATAGCATGAGGCCCGGGATCAGCGCGCCTGTGTACATGTCGCCGACCGAGCGGCCGAGCTGGTCCGCCATCACGATCAGCACCAGCGAGGGCGGGATGATTTGCGCGAGCGTGCCCGAGGCCGCAATTGTTCCGGCGGCGAAGCGTGGGTCGTAGCCGTAGCGCAACATGATCGGCAGCGAGATGAGGCCCATGGAGATTACCGAGGCCGCGACCACGCCCGTCGTCGCGGCGAGCAGCGTTCCGACGAAGACGACCGCGTAGGCGAGGCCGCCGCGCACGGGGCCGAAAAGCTGGCCGACGGTCTCGAGCAGGTCTTCCGCCATGCCAGAGCGCTCGAGGATCAAGCCCATGAACGCGAAAAACGGTATGGCAAGTAGCGTCTCGTTCGTCATCACGCCGTAGATGCGTTCGGGCAGCGTGCGCAGCAGCGGCCAGGAGAGATTGATGACGCCCCCCGAATGCGGCGCAAGCTCCACACCGATCACGAAGAACATGAGCCCGACCGCCGCCAGCGAGAATGCGACCGGGTAACCGAGCAAGAGGAAGATGACGAGCGCCGCGAACATGATCGGCGCTAAGTTCTGTGCGATCAGCTCCAGCATGTCCCCTCTCCGCCGCCCCCCTCCCTCGCCCCCCTCCCTCGCCCCCTTAGGGGATTAGGCACCGGCTAGCGATTGCTCCTCTCATCGCCGGCAGCCGCGGTCCTCGAAGAAGCGAGCGGATGGTCGAGGTGGCCGGAGCGTGCCGGCGCGGCGGCTGGGTGGCCGGCGGCGTCGCTCTCGGCAAGGTCGCCGCGTATGATGGCGATGCGCTTGATCAGCTCGGACACGCCTTGGAGGAAGAGGATCGGGAACGCAAGCGGGATCAGGAATTTCGCGGGCCATTGCGGCAGGCCTCCGAAGTTGGAGGATTGCTCGTTCTGCCCGTAGGAGGTGAGGAAGAACGGCCACGAGGTCCACACGATGACCGCGGCCATCGGCATCAGGAAAAGCAAATGCCCGATGATCTCGATGGCGTTACGCACCCACTGCGAAAAGCGCTGGTTCAGAATGTCGATGCGGATGTGTTCGTTGAGCGCAAGCGTCCACGGCGCGGCCAACAGGAACACCGCGCTGAACAGCCACCACTGCAGCTCGAGCCAGGCGTTCGAGCTCACGTCGAACAGCTTGCGGATGACGGCGTTGCCGGCGCTGATGAGGGCTGCGGCTATCACGAGCCAGGCGACCCACTGCCCGAGCCTGCGCGTTGCGCCGTCGATGACGCGGCTCAGCGCTAACAAGACTTTCATGATTGAGCCCTCCCCCTGCGCCGGCCCAGCTCGGGCGAGTATGCGCCCGCCGCTCGTCATCCTATATCCATATCCATGGGAGCCCGTGACTTCCAGCATTGCGTCTGACAGTATCCGCCCGATTGCGGGCACCCCGCATCCCCGGAGCACCCTCAATGTCTATTTCGAAGGCGCACGTCCTGGACGAGCTGCGTCGGGTCAAAGGCCCCGACCTCGCCGGCAACATCGTCGATCTCGGGCTGGTGTCGGAGATCTTGGTCAAGGACAACCGCGTCTATTTCTCAATCACTGTGCCGGCGACGCGCGCCGACGAGCTCGAGCCGCTGCGCAAGGCCGCCGAGAATGTCGTCGCCAAGCTGCCGGGAGTGATCGGGGTCACGGCCGTTCTCACGGCCGAAGCCGCGCGGGGGTTAAGTGCGCCCGGAACGCCTGCTAAGCCTGGTCCAGCCGAGAGCGCACGCATGCAAGAGGCGCGCGCCTCCGCTGGCACTTCTGGCAATGGCGCTCATGCGGGTCGACCGCAGGGCGCCAAGCCACTTGCCGGGGTACCGGGCGTGAAAAGCGTGATCGCGGTGGCCTCCGGCAAGGGCGGCGTCGGCAAATCGACGGCGGCGGTCAATCTGGCCTTAGGTCTCAAGGCGCTGGGACACAAGGTCGGCATCCTCGACGCCGACATCTACGGCCCGTCGCAGCCGCGTCTTCTGGGCCTCAAGGGGCAGCCGCAGATCGTGTCGGGCAAGACGCTGAGGCCGATGCAGGGCTACGGCCTGAAGGTCATGTCGATGGGCTTCTTGGTCGACGAGGAGACCCCCGTCATCTGGCGCGGGCCCATGGTGGTCGGCGCACTGAACCAGATGCTGCGCGACGTCGCCTGGGGCGAGGATGGCGAGCTCGACATCCTCGTCGTCGACATGCCGCCAGGCACCGGCGACGTGCAGCTGACGATGGCGCAGCAGGTTCCGCTCTCGGGCGTCGTCATCGTTTCGACGCCGCAGGACTTGGCGCTGATCGACGCGCGCAAGGGCCTCGCCATGTTCCGTAAGGTCAGCGTGCCCGTGCTCGGCATCATCGAGAACATGAGCTACTTCGCCTGCCCGAAGTGCGGCGAGCATTCGCACATCTTCGGACACGGCGGCGCAGAGGCGGAGGCGCAGCGGCTCGGCGTGCCGTTCCTCGGGGCCATTCCGCTCGATATGGAGATCCGGGCGCGCTCGGATGCCGGCACGCCGATCACCGCGACTGAGCCCGAGTCTCCACTCGCGCAAATCTTCCGCACGGTCGCGGAGCGGACATGGGCGGAACTGAAGTCGGCGCAGGAGATGGCGGCGAAGCCGCCGAAGCTTGGCTTAAGTCCCAACGGCGACGCCCTAACGGTCGAGTTCGCGTGCGGGCCGAAATACGAGCTCGCAGCCGAGCTTCTCCGCGTGATGAGCCCGTCGGCGGAGGTGCAGGGCCACTCGCCCGAGCAACGCGTCACGGTTGGCCGCAAGCGCCACGTCAAGATCAACGACCTGCGCCCTGTGGGCACGTACGCCGTGCGCATCGCGTTCGACGACGGTCACGACACCGGGCTATTCACCTGGACCTACCTGCAACAGCTCGGCCGCGAGAAGGACAAACGCTGGCGCGAGTACTTGGCCGAACTCGAAGCCAAGGGCCTGTCACGCGATTGAGACAGTGCGTGCCGTAGGTTCAATCGATTGAATTTTCAACATGTTCTCCTGATCTGCCGCTGCATGCGCGAGCTGCCGCGGCATACGTATGTGCGCGCCCGATCCCTTGACTTCGCCTCGTTTCTTTTCGATTCTTGCGTGGGCTGAGAGTGCCGTCTCGCGTTGCCCGATGCGAATCGGGTCAGTGAGCTTGTGCGCTTGCAGTCCCAGTTGAAGCAACCGAAGGAGACTCAACATCCGCCGACCAATGCGAGCCGCGCCTGAGCGCGAGCCAACCGGGCCCAAGATCAATGAGGCGATCAGGGCCAAAGACGTGAGGTTGATTGACGAGAACGGGGAAAACGTAGGCGTCGTAAGCCACGCGGATGCGCTGGAGCGGGCCGTGAAGGCAGGCCTCGACCTCGTAGAGATCTCGCCCGACGCGGAGCCGCCCGTCTGCAAGATACTCGATTACGGCAAATACAAATACCAAGCGCAGAAGAAAGCCGCCGAGGCGCGCAAGCATCAGAAGATCGTCGAGATCAAAGAGATCAAGATGCGCCCCGCGATCGACGATCACGACTACGACGTGAAAATGCGCTCGATCAAGCGTTTCTTCGAAGAGGGCGACAAGGTGAAGGTCACGCTGCGCTTCCGCGGCCGCGAGATGGCGCACCAGCAGCTCGGCATGGAAGTGCTGCAGCGCGTGAAGGGCGACCTCGAGCCGATCGCCAAGGTGGAATCGGAGCCGCGGCTTGAAGGACGTCAGATGGTGATGGTTCTGGCGCCGAGGTAGCGGCCTTCGCCCCGCGTCGGCTTGTAGGGAGGTCGTGCGGTGCAACGAGGCAAGTTTTCCTTTCCCGGGACTTCCGGCCGCCGGCTCCTGTCGGCGGCCGTTGTATGTGCGCTGCTTGTTGGCTCGCTCGCCGGTAGCGCACAAGCGCAACGCTTCGTCGATCCGGTGCCATCGCCGAAGTTTCCCACCCCCTTGCCGGGCAGCATGACGGGAACCGGCGGCGGCGCCGGCCTCACGCTGCCGAATCCCGCGCCAACCTACGCGGCGCCACCCGCGGCCGTCATGCCGGTGCCGGCGGCGCCCCTCCCAGCGGCGCCCCTCCCAGCGGCGCCGGCCCCAGCGGTGCCGGTTCCCTTAGTCCAGCCCGTGCCGGCTGCACCTGCCCCCGCTCCGCCGACGCAAGTGCGCTTCCGCTGCGATCTCGCCCCCGAAGAGCAGTCGTGCCAGGAGGCTGGTGCCCGCGAGGATGGTGGCGACAGCGACAGCGAGTGCAACTGCGCCCGCGACTTCTGCCACGACGAGGCCGGGCCGGACCCTGGCCAGACGCACCGCGTGTGCGACAAGCTGCAATAAGGGCGCTCTCGCGCCTCTTGCCGTATTGCGATCCCGCTCGTATAAGGGCCGCCGAGCCGCCCGGCGGGGCATGCCGTGGCGGCTCTTATGCTTTTGTCAGAGCTCTCGAGGCGGCCGCTCCTTCAGCGAGCTTAAGCGCCGGCCCGAGCGAGAAAGGACCAGCGAAATGCCCAAGATGAAGACCAAGAGCGGCGCCAAAAAGCGCTTCAAGATGACGGGAACGGGCAAGGTCAAGGCTGCAGCCCAGGGCAAGCGCCACGGAATGATCAAGCGCCACGCGAAGTTCATTCGCCAGGCGCGGGGCACCATGGTGCTCAACGACTTCGACGCCAAGATCGTCAAGAAGTACATGCCCTACGCACGCTGATTTAAGAGTCAGCGGAGCGATCACGGCCCGATCATTCTTAGAGGAGCAGTTCTATGGCACGCGTAAAGCGCGGCGTCACCGCCCATGCCAAGCACAAGAAAGTTCTGAAGGCCGCCAAAGGCTATTACGGCCGGCGCAAGAACACGATCCGTATCGCCAAGCAAGCCGTCGAGAAGGCGCTGCAGTATCAGTACCGCGATCGCAAGCGCAAGAAGCGCACGTTCCGCTCGCTCTGGATTCAGCGCATCAACGCTGCGGCGCGCGAGCACGGGCTGACCTACGGTCGATTTATCGACGGCCTTAACAAGGCCGGCATCGAGATCGACCGCAAGGTGCTGGCCGACCTCGCGGTGAAGGACGCCGCAGGCTTCAAGGTGCTTGCCGAGCAAGCGGCCGCCGCGGTCAAGAAAGCTGCGGCTTAGCGCACTCCCATCCTTGTCATCCTCGGCTTTATGCCGAGGATCCAGCTACCCGCTTGCGTCGGCGCAAGAAGCAAGATGGATCCTCGGGACAAGCCCGAGGATGACACTTGAGATAGGCTGAGAGCGAATGACGTCCGCAGGTTCAGACCCGAATCTCGAAGCGCTGGAGCGCGAGCTTCTGGGCGCGGTCGCGGGCGCCGCCGATCTCCCCGCGCTGGAGCTGGTGCGCGTCTCAGCACTCGGCAAGAAGGGTCGCATTTCGGAGCTTATGGCGCGTTTGGGCTCCATGGCGCCGGACGCACGCAAGACCTTTGGCCAGGCCGTCAACGAGATCAAGGGCCGTGTTACCGATGCGCTCGAAGCGCGCAGAAGCGCGCTCGACGTCCAGGCGTTGTCCTCACGGCTAGCGAATGAGCGCGCCGACGTCACGCTGCCCGTTCGGCCCGGTCCGCTCGCGCAGGGGCGCATCCACCCGGTCGCCCAGGTGCTCGAGGAGTGCATCGAGATTTTCGGCGACATGGGGTTTGCGGTCGCCGAAGGGCCCGACATCGAGACGGATGATTTGAACTTCACCAAGCTCAACGTGCCTCCGGAGCATCCCGCGCGCCAGGAGCACGACACCTTCTATTTCAACCCGAAGCCCGACGGCTCGCGCCTCCTCCTGCGCACACACACAAGCCCCGTGCAGATCCGCACCATGATGGCGCAGAAGCCGCCCATCCGCATCATCGCGCCGGGGCGCGTCTACCGCTGCGATTCACGACCAGACGCACACGCCGATGTTCCATCAGATCGAGGGGCTCGTCATCGACGAGGCGACCCACATGGGGCACCTGAAGTGGGTGCTGGAGGAGTTCTGCAAGGCATTCTTCGAGGTGGACGAGGTGAAGATGCGCTTCCGCGCCTCGCACTTTCCCGTTCACGGAGCCCTCCGCCGAAGTGGACATCGGCGCCGAGGCGATCGGCAAGCCCGGCAAGTGGCTGGAGATCCTCGGCTGCGGGATGGTGCATCCCAACGTGCTTTCAAACTGCGGGCTCGATCCCGCACGCTACCAGGGCTTCGCCTTCGGCATGGGCCTCGATCGCATCGCCATGCTGAAATACGGCATCCCCGACCTGCGCGCGTTCTTCTCGGGCGACCTGCGCTGGCTGCGCCACTACGGTTTCTCCATGCTCGATGTGCCGACGCTTTCCGGCGGGCTATCGTCATGAAGTTCACGCTGTCATGGCTGAAGGACCATCTCGACACCAAGGCATCGCTCGAGGAGATCACCACCAAGCTCTCGGCCATCGGCCTCGAGGTCGAGAGCGTCGAGGACCCGGCGGCGAAGCTCGGCGCCTTCACCATCGCGCGCGTGCTCGAAGCCAAGCCGCATCCCAACGCTGATCGGTTGCGCGTCGTGCAGGTCGAGATCGCCAAGGGCAAGCCGCCGGTCGAGGTCGTGTGCGGGGCGCCGAACGCGCGCGCCGGCATGGTCGCAGTGTTTGCCCCACTCGGCACGCACATCCCCGGGTCGGGCATCACGCTGGAGAAGAAGCCCGTGCGCGGCATCGTCTCCAACGGCATGCTGGTATCGGAGCGGGAGCTTGAGCTCTCCGACGAGCACGAGGGCATCATCGATCTTCCTGCCGATATGGCTGGTCGGGTCGGCGAGCGCTATGTCGACGCGCTCGGCCTCGCCGATCCGGTCATCGAGGTGAAGCTGACGCCCAACCGGCCCGACTGTACGGGCGTGCGCGGCATCGCGCGCGATCTCGCCGCAGCCGGTCTCGGGAAGCTGAAGCCCGAGCCCAAGCTAGGCAAGGTCGAGGGTGCGTTCGATTGCCCGGTTTCGATCAAGCTCGAGTTCACCAAGGAGACGTCCGACGCCTGTCCGATATTCGCCGGGCGCTACGTGCGCGGCGTCAAGAATGGGCCCTCGCCGGCGTGGCTGCAGAGCCGCCTTAAGTCCGTCGGACTGCGCCCCATCAACGCACTCGTTGACGTGACCAACTACCTGAGCCAGGACCGCGGGCGCCCCTTGCACGTCTATGACGCGGACAAACTTTGGGGCCCTGTGCGCGCGCGCCTGGGTCAAGAGGGCGAAAAGTTCCTCGGCCTCGACGGCAAGGAGCACGCGGTCGACGAGACCATGTGCGTCATCGCCGACGACAACGGCGTCTTGGGACTCGGCGGCGTCATCGGCGGGGAAGCCTCGGGCTCGACGGAGACGACGCGGAACGTGCTGATCGAATGCGCCTACTTCGACCCGCAGCGCACCGCTGCGACGGGGCGCAAAACCGGCCTCATGACGGATGCGCGTTATCGCTTCGAGCGCGGCGTCGATCCCGCTTCGGAGCTCCCCGGCCTCGATCTCGCAACCGACATGGTTCTGAAGCTCGCCGGCGGCGAGCCCTCGCGCGCCAAGGTGGCGGGCAAGGCGCCGGCAGCGAAGCGCGTCATTCCCTTCGAACTTGCGCGCGTGGAAAAGCTTACTGGCCTCAAGCTCAAGGATAGCGAGATCAAAGCCATCCTCGAGAAGCTTGGCTGCGAGCTTGAGCCCAAAGCCAAAGGCCTCAAAGTCACCGTGCCGACGTGGCGCCCCGACCTGCACGGCCCCGCCGATCTCGTGGAGGAGGTCGTGCGCATCGCCGGCCTCGACCGCATCCCGTCAACGCCGATGCCGCGCGTGGATGGCGTCGCGCGCCCCGTTCTGACCGAGCGGCAGAAGCGCGCGCGCCGGGCGCGGCGGACACTTGCCGGCCGGGGATTTGTCGAGGCGGTCACGTGGTCGTTCATCCCACGCGCTGCCGCGAAGGTGTTCGGAGGCGGTGCCGATGCGCTCGAGCTCGCCAATCCGATCTCGACCGAGATGTCGTCGATGCGCCCAAGTTTGCTGCCGGGTCTGCTCGATGCGGTCATGCGCAACCGCAACCGCGGTTTCGTCGACGCTACGCTGTTCGAGCTGGGTCAGGCCTATCGCGGCGAGACGCCAGAGGATCAGTTCATCGCCGCCGCCGGCGTTCGCGCGGGCACCGCTAAATTTGTGGGCAGCGGCCGTCACTGGGACAGTGCTGCCGGGGAGGTCGGCGTGTTCGATGCGAAGGCGGATGTCTTCGCGGTGCTGACAGCACTCGGTTTCGATCCCGCTAAGGCGCAGATTACGCGCGACGCGCCCGCGTGGTACCACCCCGGCCGCTCTGGCGTGCTGCGGCTCGGGCCGAAGGTCGTGCTCGCACACTTCGGCGAGCTGCATCCCGCCACGCTGAAGGGACTGGACGTCAGCGGCCCGGTCGTCGGGTTTGAGATCTTTCTCGATGCCTTGCCGGCGCAGAAAGCCAAAAGCCGTGCCAAGCCGCCGCTCGATGCCGCCGACCTGCTACCGGTGCACCGTGACTTCGCTTTCGTGCTCGACGCTTCCGTCGCGGCGGGCGAGGTCGTGCGCGCCGCGCAGTCCGCAGACAAGGCGCTGATCGAAAGCGTATCGGTGTTCGACGTATTCGAGGGCGGCGCGCTCGCCGAGCAGGGCAAGAAGTCGCTTGCGATCGAGGTGACTCTGCAACCCACGACCGAAACGCTGACGGACAAGGACATCGAGGCGGTCGCGCAGAAGATCGTCGCCGCGGTCAAGGCTGCGACCGGCGGGGAGATCCGTGGCTAGCCCCGCGAGTTAGCGAATTTTGAGGATTTGAGCGCTTGCCTGGCGAGGAAGCGAACGCCGTCTGGCGCGAGCGACCGCCGTGCCAATGGAGCCAACCGTTATGGAAACCCACCACAAGCTCATCGTACTCGGCTTCGTCGCCTGCATGATCGCCGCTCTCGCCTACGTCTTCGTGTTCGCGGACATTTCCTTTGTCAGGCAGCCGGTCCAAGTCGACGGGGCCGTGAGCGCTCCGCCGGCACCTGCGACAGCTCCTGCACCCGCGCCGTAAGTCTCCCCGCCATCGCCATTTTCACGCGCCGGTGCACGCGCAATGCAAACCAAAGCCATGTCCTATTCCCATTTGCGCTAGCTCCTGCCTGCACAGCGACGGCTTAGCTGCCGGCGATTCTCGCCGCTGATCGTGCGCCGGCGTGCGGCGGTGCTATAAGCGGCCGCATTGGATCAAGGGAAAGGTACCCTGCGATGAACGAGATGAATCCGGTCACCGTGAAGGTGATGCCGACGGACGCCGGCAGCGGCTTGCATCACATCATCATCGTGGGCGGCGGCGCGGGCGGTCTCGAGTTGGCCACGCGGCTGGGCGACAAGCTCGGCACGAGGGGCAAGGCGAAGATTTCCCTCATCGAGAAGTCGCGCACGCACATCTGGAAGCCGCTCTTGCACGAGATCGCCGCGGGCAGCATGGACGTCGGCCGCTACGAGCTTGCCTATCAGGCGCAGGGTTACTGGCACGGATTCCAGTTCCGCTACGGCGAGATGACCGGCATCGACCGCAAGAAGCAGCTCGTGTACCTCGCCGCCACCTACGACGAGGAAGGCCGCGAGATCACGCCGGTGCGCTCCTTCAAGTACGACACCCTCGTCATCGCCATCGGCTGTGTCGGCAACGCTTTCAATACGCCGGGCGTCAAAGAGCACGCGATCATGCTGGACACGCCCGAAGAGGCCGAGCGGTTCAACCGCCGCTTGATCAACGCCTGCGTGCGTGCGTTCGCGCAAGAAGGCCCCGTGCGCCCGGGGCAGTTGGACGTGGCGATCATCGGCGCGGGCGCGACCGGGACTGAGCTTGCCGCCGAGCTGCATCAAACGGCACGCGGGCTCGTGGCCTACGGTCTCGACAAGATCAACCCTGAGCAAGACATCAAGATCACGCTCATCGAGGCCGCGGATCGCATCGTCCCCGCACTGCCCGAGCGCATCACGAAGGGCGTGGCCAAAACCCTTCGCGACTTGCACGTGGACATCAAGACCGGCTCGCGGGTGGTCGAGGTCACCGACAAGGGCGTCAAGCTGCAGAACGGGGATTTCGTACCCTCCGAGCTCGTGGTGTGGGCGGCGGGCGTCAAGGGCCCCGATGTGCTCTCCCACCTCGACGGGCTCGAGGTCAGCCGCTCGGGCCAGCTCGTCGTCACCGAGACGCTGCAGACGACGCGCGATGCAAACATTTTCGCCTTCGGCGACTGCGCGTATCTGGTGCCGAAGGGTGCCGACGCGCCAATCCCGCCGCGTGCGCAAGCCGCGCATCAGGAGGCGTCCCACCTCTACGCCGAGCTGCAGCGGCGCTTGAAGGGCGAGCCGCTGCGCCCCTTCCACTACCGCGACTTCGGCTCGCTCGTCTCGTTGGGCGAGTATTCGACCGTCGGCAGCCTGATGGGATTCATCGTTGGGCGGAGCTTCTTCATCGAGGGACTATTTGCGCGCCTGATGTACCGCTCGCTCTACAAGATGCACGAAATGGCGCTGCACGGGCCGGGCAAGGTGATCCTCGATACGCTCTCGCGCGTGATCACGCGGCGCACCGAGCCAGTCGTCAAGCTGCACTGAGAGATGGCAAGCTCAGCCGCCGCCGCGCAAGGCAGAGAGCAGCTCCGGCGTCGGGTAGGAATCGGGCGGCAGCCCCAGCTTCAACTGCATGTCTTTCACCGCCGTGCGCGTTTTCTGACCGGCCAGCCCATCGATCTTGCCGACGTCGTAGCCGCGATGGGCAAGCAGGCCCTGCAGCTCCTGCGTTTGCACGCGGTCGAGGCCCGAGATCGCCCCGCGGCCGTGCCCCATCACCGGCGCGCCGTCGATGCGGGTGGCGAGGTAGGCAGCCGTCGTCGCGTAGTTGAGCGACTGGTTCCACTGCGTGTAGACGTCGAAGTTGGGATAGGCGAGGAAGGCTGGCCCGTTGCGGCCCATCGGCAGCAGCAGCGAGGCCTGCAGGTTCGATTTCGGCAACGGGCTGCCGTCGACGCGGCGCACGCCCCACGCCGACCACTTGTCGAGCGGGTGCTTGATGAGGAGGTCGGCCTCCTGCCACGGCAGATCGGCCGTGAGCCGCACCTCTTCCAGCCACGGTTCATTGGGGCGCCAGCCCAAATTGTGCATGTAATTCGCGGTCGAGCCGATGACGTCGACGTCGCTGCGGAACAAATTCGGGTGGCCGTCGCCGTCGTAGTCGATGGCGTGGTCGAGATAGCGCGTCGGCAGGAACTGGGTCTGTCCGATCTCGCCGGCCCACGATCCGATCATCTCCGAGGGGCGCATGTCGCCGCGGTCGATGATCTGCAGCGCCGCCATCAGCTCATCGTTGAACATCTCGGTGCGGCGGCAGTCGTAGGCGAGCGTTGCCAGCGCGGACAAGATCGGAACCTTGCCCATGCCCGCGCCGAAGTCGCTCTCCAGCGCCCAGAAGCCGGTGATGACGGAAGCGGGCACGCCGAACTGCTGGTGTACGCGCTCGAACGTGGCCTTGTTCTCGGCGATCTTGCGCCGGCCGCTCTGCACGCGGTTGGCGGTCGCGAGCCTTGCCTGAAAGTCGAGGAAGGTCTGAGCAAAGAAGCTCTGCTTGCGATCGAGCCCCATGACGTTGCCGTTGAGCGTCATGCCGTCGAGCGCTGCGGAAATCGTCTGCCGGCTGATGCCCTGGGCGGCGGCCTTGCGCTTGAAGCCTTCGAGCCAGGTGGCAAAGTTGCCGGTGTTCTTGCAGTTCTCGTGCGGAGGCGGGGGGAGCGGGCGCTTGGCGGGATGCGTCTCGGGGCCGACGGCCGTGGCCTGAGCGGGGGGCGCGGTCTCAGCGGGCGGCGGAGTGGTGTCGCCGGGCGGGGAAACGGCGTCGGCCGGCGCCGTCGTTGCCGGCGCCACGGGCGGCTTCGGCGCTGCTTGCTTTGTCTTCTTCGCCTTCTTCTGCACCGGGGGCGGCGCGTCGACGGACTGGGCTGCCGCCGGGCCGACCGTCGCAATTGCGATCAACATCGCGGCCATCGCCGCGCAAAGCTTCAAAGCGTGCATCGCCGTTCCTTCGGCTCGAGGTTGGTGCGGGACTAAAATCCCTGCCGATGTGGCCGCGTCAAGACGAACGCCAGGGGGTGCGCTGCTTCGCGCTAGGGCCCGGAAGCCCGCATTCCTAAGCCGATTCCGGGGTTGCGCAGACTGCGCGCGCGCAGGCGCTTGGAAGCGCGAGGAAATTCTCGGAAGCGCTGGCGCGGAGCGGCACGGCTTCACCGCCTCGCGGGAGCGACCCCGAGGATATGAGAAATGGGGAAACGGGGCGCGCAGGCACCGCATCTATCTGAACCCGCAGGTAGGGAACTCAAGGCCCCGCCACTACGTCGCGGACGGTCGATGAACGGGCCGCTGACGGGAACCCTGCAGGCGCTAGCGCCACCTGAGAATGGGGCCACCGAATTCCGGCGCGGTTGGTCGCGATTTCTCCCCGGGCCGCGATCGTCGAAGAGCGGCGGGAATTGGAAGAAGTACTCAAACTAACGCATCGTGATAGAAGGGTACCGATGGCAAACTTTACCTTCGCAGGCGTTGCCCACACCGAGGAGTTCGGACAGGTTCGGGCGGTTGGTCGCGATTTCTCCCCGGGCCGCGATCGTCGAAGAGCGGCGGGAATTGGAAGAAGTACTGAAACGACGCATGGAGGAAGAAGGGGTACCGACGGCAAAGGGGTTTACCTTCGCCAACGCGGTTCGGACATTAAGGAGCCGCGGAATCATCGATCCCACGCTTTCAGCCTTGCTCGATGAGTTCGGGAGCGTCCTCGAGAACCGGCAGCACAATCTGATGTCTTCGCCATCAGTTATGGCCGCACTGGGCGCGATCGTACACGCCCTAGTCGGAATTCAACACGCTCAGGACCGCAAACTCAAGGCGCGCGAGCTGTTGAAGCCGCTCAAGGCGGTCGACTGGTCTCGCGGCAAGCCTTGGTAGAACATCGCCGGGCAGTATCACGCCGAAGGGCACCTTCTCGATTGGCGGCACGAAGGAGACTGCCTACGCCGTCTTCTCTGCTCTCACGGACAAGACGGCCAAGTGCTACGCGCAGGTACGCATTAGGCAAGGACGCTCGAAGTATCGGCGTAGCTCACTGCGACGCAACACGAACAAGTGGGAGCGCAATGCTCCCCCTTGTCGCGTGCTACCCCTCGAGGCGAATTAACACCTCGCACTGCCTGGCGCCCCTATCCAGCATCGCACGCGCGCTGTCTGTCGTAGCATCGCCGTCCCACAACAGCTCGGCGCCGCGCCATGACCACCAGTGAATCCGCTATCGTGATGTCCATCATCCTGACGTCGGCGATGATGCTGCCGGCGCTGCGCGAGCAACTGCGCACCGACCGCGCCGGCGTGATCAAGACGCTGAAGCTCGCCGGCGTCTATCTCCTCTACGTCTTCGCCGGCATCGCCTTCGTGCTGCTGCGCGTCTATTACAACCCCCACACCAACGGGCTCGCCGTGCTGGTGTTCCTGTTTGTGTGGATCCTCTACGGCGTGCTGTGGCTGACGCGGACCGTGCCGCGCTATCGCCAAATACCGGGCTGGATCGACAAGCGCTTCACCGTGCTCGACGGCGTGCTGCTGGCGGTGATTGGCGTGAGCCTGTGGTTTTGCCTGCGCTGAGACTACGGCGCCTCCCCCCATCGCCATCATTTCGCCGCGCGTGTGGTGCCGCTTAGGCAGCAGCGGGAACCGATATCTAATCAGGGACTAGATATCCGGGGGGATGTCATGACCGTTCCCGCTCGTCGCGTGCGCGCCAGCTTGGCGGACTCCGAGGACGATTTCGACGAAGGCTTCGCGGCCCGCGAGTTCTATTCGGGCGAGCGGGTGTGCCCGCCGCCGGAGCGCTTCGGCGGCATCGGCTTTTGGCGCGGAGCCATCCTCATCGCCCTCGCGCTCGGCGGCGGCTGGGCGGTTTGGCGTGATCCGGCGACCTTCAAGGGCTGGCTTTCGGCTGGGATCGCGGCCGTATCTGCCGCGGTGGACGCCGGCGCGCCGGCGCCGGTCGGGCCGACCGCAGCGGCGGTGGTCGCGCCGCCTCTGCCGACGACCACGATTGCTCCCTCACCGCCGATTGCCGCGGTCGAGCCTCCGCCGCCGGACCCAGCGGCGCCGTCGCCGGTGACGACGGGCTCCGTTGAACCCGCGAGCGAGCCCGCGGCCGCGGAGGCGCCGTCCGAGCCGCTGCCGCCTCCGGTCATCGACGCCCTCGATCCCTACCAGAAGCGCGCCGCCTCCGTCGGCCTGCATCCGCAGTTGTCGCGCGTGCTGCTCCAGCGCCTGTCGCCGACCGACTACCGCAATGCCGGCGTCGCCATCGAGACGGCGGTGGCAAAGACGCCCGACACGGGCTCCTTCGTGTGGCCGCGCCAGCGCACGCCGGAGCTCGCTCTGTTCCAGGTCCACTTCGTGCCCGGCGCCGCCCCCCACTGCCGCCGCTACGTGGTGACGGTGACCAAGGACCGCTGGTCGACGACGGCCCCGCCGATGGAGAAGTGCGGCACCAAGCTCGCCGGCGGCAAAGGCAAGTGAATATGCGCTAGTCTGGGTCCTCGGGGGCGAACGGGGGACCGGGGCGATGAGCGACACCACGACCAAAGCCGAAGCCACGGCCGAAGCCGCAGTCGCATCCAAGGGCAGCGACGCCATCTGGCCGTTCGTCCTGCTCTACGCCGTCATGTGGGCCGGCATGATCGGCACCAGCTTGAACACCGACGCCATCAAGCTCGACTACTCCATCGCCGTCGTCCTCGGCTTCGCGTTCGCGCTCGCCATCGCGATCTACCTGGCAGCCGGCCGCCTGCGCCGCCAGGCCGTCTTCGGCTTCGGCCATGCCACGATCATCGGCAATCTCGCTTGGCACGTGTTTCTGCTGACCGGCATCGTCTTCATTTGCTACCTGGTGTTCCTCTCCGTGGTGCAGATCCTGGTGCTCAGCTTCGGCGCCCCGGTGTTCGAGACGAGCTGCGACAAGATCAGTCAGCGCGACACCGCGTTCTTCGTCTGGGAGGCGATGGCGAAGGGCGCGTTCAAGTTCTTAGCCAGGTATCTGCCGCTGCCCGGAGAGGTATGCGCGCCGGCGACGAGCTGGGCGGCTACGATCACGGCTCAATGCATCCGCTGGTTCACCGCACTGGTCGTGGTCTGGTACGTCGTCAGCTTCGCCAAGGCCTGGTATCAGCGCCTGCGGGCGGCGAGGCCGACCTAGCGCCGGCGGGGCAGCGGTTAACGGGTGCCGCAATGCCGACGCTTGCTTTTTGCGCCGCAACATGACATAAGCCCGTATCGCTACGAGCAATTCGCAGCGAGCATCGGCGCTCCAGCCGCGTGAAGGGACTTGAGTGCGGGCCGCACTCTTAAACGAAGCGGCCCCTCGTTCGTCTCTCTGTTGAGCGCCTCTGACCTCTCCCTCCCAACGATCGCCCAGGCCACGCGGGGCATCATTCGAAACGCCGCGTTCGCTCGCGTGCAGCCGAATTGATTTCGGCTGTCCGGCGTGCGCGGCCGCACATGAAAGATATGGAATTGACCAAATTCACCGAACTGGGTCTCAACGCCGACCTCCTGAAGGCGCTCGCCGCCGAAGGCTATACGGTGCCGACCCCAATCCAGAGCCAGGCGATCCCCAGCGTGCTCGCCGGCAAGGACTTGCTCGGCATCGCGCAAACGGGCACCGGCAAGACCGCGGCCTTCGCGCTGCCGATCCTGCACCGCCTCGCCGCCAACCGCCGGCCGGCGCCGCGCAACCACGCGCGCGTGCTCGTGCTGTCGCCGACGCGCGAGCTCGCGGCGCAGATCGCCGATAGCTTCAAGACCTACGGCCGCCACACCGGTCTCACCGTCGCCGTGATGTACGGCGGCGTCGCGCACAGGCCGCAAACGACCGCCATGAGCCGCGGCGTCGACGTGCTCGTCGCCACGCCTGGGCGTTTGCTCGACCACATTGCGCAGCGCTCGGTCGTGCTGTCTGGCACCGAGATCCTCGTGCTCGACGAAGCCGACCAGATGCTCGACATGGGCTTCATCCGCCCCATCCGGCAGATCGTGTCGAAGCTGTCGGCGCGGCGCCAGAGCCTGTTCTTCTCGGCGACCATGCCGAAGGAGATCGGCGCGCTCGCCTCCGAGCTGCTGCGCGATCCCGTGCGCGTCTCCGTCGCCCCCGTCGCCACGACCGTCGACCGCGTGCGCCAGAGCGTAATCCACGTCGAGCCACAGAAGAAGGCCTCGCTGCTGGTGGAGCTGTTCGCCGATCCGGCGATGAAGCGCGCACTCGTTTTTACGCGCACCAAGCGCGGCGCGGATAAGGTTGCGCGCCATCTCGAGGCTGCCGGCATCATCGTCTCCGCGATCCACGGCAATAAGAGCCAGCGCCAGCGCGAGGAGGCGCTCGAGGACTTCCGCAACGGGCGCATCCGCGGGCTCATCGCCACCGACATCGCGGCCCGCGGCATCGACGTCGACGAGGTGACCCACGTCGTCAACTTCGAACTCCCGAACGTGCCTGAAAGCTACGTGCACCGCATCGGCCGCACCGCGCGTGCGGGCGCCGAGGGCGTCGCCATCTCGCTGTGCGGGGGCGAGGAGCGCCCCCTGCTGCGCGACATCGAGCGGCTGACGCGACAGACAATCCCGAGCAGCAACCGTTGCGGCGATCGGGAGCTCAGTGCGGCGTCCGAGCGTGCGCTGCCGAGGGAAGCTCGCTCAAACAATCACAAGCATTCGGCACAGTCCCGACGGCGATGGGAGGCCAATGCGGACGCGCGCTCATCCACAAAGTTGGCACAGAGCCGTCATCCGGGGCGCACTTGCGCCAACAGGACAATAGCCCCTAACGCGAATACCGCCGCCAAGGCCTCGAATGTCAGAAAAGACAGAACAGTCTGAGGCCGTCGTAGTACCGGCTTGAGTGAACGCAGATACCCCATTGGTCGCCTCCAAAAGCGACCCCGCTATGTGCTTAGTAACCCATGCTGAGCTCGTTGACCATATCTGGCGTCGATCTGGACGGGGCTCCGGTCACAAGCCGGGGTTCGTTTTGTTTGTGCGGCGGCGATGAGGGCCCTGTTGCCGCATTCAAGGCAATTGGGCCCCCACCTTGCCGAAAACGGCCGCAAACCTCACGTCTGATGAGTTGGCGCAACACCTTTAAGACCTCAACCACCACCGTCCCGGGATCGGATTGGCGGTAAGCAGAGTTTAGGCTTCAATCGCTAGGGTCTTGGGTCTCCGCTTCCAAACAGAACGTATCGCAAGGGTTCAGACATGACTTCTGCTCGGCCGACCAAGTACCGGCTCGCCGCCCTCCCTCTCATCACCGTCTCGCTGCTTGCCGCCATGTCCGTCGCCGATCCGGCCGCCGCGCGGCGCGCGCAGCCGGAAGAGCGGCAGGAAACCGCACCCTCTCGCCCCGCCGGGACCCCGCTGCTGGCGCTCGTCTCCCTGAAGGATCAGCGGGTTACCATCTACGACAAGGACGGCGCCATCCTGCACGCGCCCGTTTCCAGCGGTCAGACCGGCTACGAGACCCCCGTCGGCATCTATGCCGTTCTGCAGAAAGAGGCGGAGCACTACTCCAACCGCTACGACGACGCCTCCATGCCGTTCATGCAGCGCATCACCTGGACGGGTATCGCCCTGCACGCGGGTGCGCTTCCCGGCTATCCCGCCTCTCACGGCTGCATCCGCCTGCCTTATGAGTTCGCCGAGCGCCTGTTCCCGCTGACCAAGCTCGGCCTGCGCGTGGTCGTCTCGCGCTACGACGTGGCGCCCGCGACAATCACGCATCCGCTGCTGTTCAAGCCGGCGCCGCTGCAAGACGCGCCCGCGGTCGTGACCAAGACCTCGCAGACCGTAGCGGCAAGCGAAACCAACGATCAGATGAAGCTCGGTGCGCCTCCGCCGGCCGACCTGCCGCCGGTCCTTGCCAACCGCGCGGCGCAGCTGCAGGCGATCATCCAGCAGAAGACCGCGGAAGCCGACGAGGCGGCAAAGAAGGCGGACGCCGCGCGCCTCATCGCCAAGCAAAAATCCGCCGAGCGGGCGCGCGCCATGAAGGCTTTGCGTGTCGCCGAGACGACGAAGAAGCGTGCGGAGGAGGATGCTGCCGATGCCGACCGCGATTTGAGCAAGGCGACCTCCGACCCGGCCAAGCAGAAGGCCCAGGCCGACAAGGACACGGCGACGGCCAAGCTCGCCGACGCGACCGCGAAGTTCGAGGCCGCCAAGACTGAGTTCCAGCCGAAGATCGACGACTACGAGCAGTCGGTCGCCGACGCCAAGGCCGCGGAGGATAAGCGGGTGGCGCTGCTCGCGGAGGCCCACGATGCCCAACGCAAGATGTCGCCCGTATCCGTGTTCATAAGCCGCGCGACGCAGAAGCTCTACGTGCGCCAGGCCTTCGAGCCGATCTTCGAAGCGCCCATCACGATCCGTGACCCCGACAAGCCGCTCGGCACGCACATCATCACGGCCGTCGACTATGCCGACGGCAACAACGCCATGCGCTGGAATGTGGTTTCCATCGGCGGCCGTCGTGCGGACGATGGCGACGATGGGGCCAGCCGGGGGGACACCCGCGGCGATGATTACTACGACGACGACTGGCGCCGCCCCCGCCGCGCGCAGCGCAACGACGCGGGACGCTCCGCCGATGCCACGCCGACCGACACCGCTGCCACCGGCGCCGCGCTCGACCGCATATCGATCCCGCCGGACGTGGTGGAGCGCATCTCCGAGCTCGTGCTGCCGGGGTCGTCACTCATCGTCTCCGACGAGCCCGCGCATAAGGAGACCGGCAAGCAGACCGACTTCGTCGTGCTGATCAGCGGCGAGCCGCAGGGCGGCATCAAAATGCGGCCGAAGCCGCGGCCCGAGTACTACGACGACTACTGGGGCGATGGTTATGGGCGCGGCCGCGGCGGCGGCGGCTTCCGCGGCCCGTTCTTCCAGTTCTGGTGATCTGATGGCCGGCGGTGGCGAATAAGCGCCGCCCGCGTCCCTTAGCGCAGCCGCTCGGCTAAGAATCGCAGCGCCTTCGGCACCGCGTCGCTCACGGCCTCGGCGTTGGCGTCGACGCTTGACCGCTTGCGGCCCGGATCGTCGAAGTCGTGCGTCGCGCCCGGGTAGACCGAAATCTTAATGTCGCCGCCCTTCATCTCGCTACTCTCGACGAGGCCCTCGCAGCGCTTGGGCGAAACCTCCTCGTCGGCCGAGCCGATGAACACTCGCACCGGCGCATACGGCAGATAGCCGTCCTCGAATTTTCCCTTGAGGCCGCACGCCGGATAGAAGGCGAGCGCGCCGCGGAAGCCGGTCTGTACCGTCGGGTGCTCGAGCGCTGGCGTGTCGGCGGCCATGGCCGCGAGGGTCGCACTGCCGCCGTTCGACCAGCCGAGCAGCGCGATCGCGTTGGGGTCGACGTCGGGGCGGGAGCGCAGGTAGGCGAGTGCGCCATAGGCATCGAGCGGGCGCACGGCCGTCTCGTCGAGCTCGGGAGGACGCTCACCGTAGCTGTGCTGCGGGAAGCCGTGCGGGTAGCCGCGCGGTCCAAAGCCGTCGACCAGCATCGCGATATAGCCTTCCTGCGCCAGCGTCTCGCCCCAGAACTTGTGGCGCTTCGACAGCGTCGTCGCGTCGTAGGTGCCGTTGGCGAGCTGCGAGTAGGCGCCGGCGCGGCCGTGCATCATGACGACGGCGGGGAAGCGCTCGTGTGCGCCGGGCGCCGGGTGGAACACGTAGCCGGTGAGCGTGGTCTTGTTGTCGGCGCTCGGGAAGGTGACGGTGTCGGGCATCACGGCGTGCTCCGCGAATGCAGTGAGCGATGCGCCAGCGGCCACTACGGTGATCATCGCCAACCTTCCCAAGGGGTGCATCGGAGCCTCATCGAAAACTGTGCGCTGCGGCTGCGCGCTTGTCAGGGTACCAAAGTCGATCTTAAAGGTCGCCCGCGGCTGCGTGGCGAGATAGGAGTGCCTTCAGCGTAGTCCTTCAACGATGCGGCAGAAGGGGGCAGACATGAACAGGTTAGCGACGATCGCCGTCCTCATTCTAACCGCTGCGGGAGCTGTGGGCGCCGGCGAGCGGCCTGCCTCGGAACCATATCTACCGGGTTTGGGTGAGTTCATGAGTGCCACGCAGGTGCGGCACGCGAAACTCTGGTTTGCCGGCGACGCCCGCAACTGGGAGCTGGCCGCATTCGAGCTCGATGAGATCAAGGAAGGGCTCGGGGACGCGGCAAGGCTGCATCCAACCCACGAGGGCGTGCCCGTAGCGGACATGATCAAAGCGAACCTCGATGCGCCGCTTGCGGATCTGGCCAAAGTGATCGAAGCAAAGGACGAGAGCGGTTTCAGCCGGGCCTTCGATCGACTGACCGCAGGGTGCAATGCCTGCCATACGGCAGCAGCGCACGCGTTTATCAGAATTCAGCGTCCGACGGCGCCGCCGGTAAGCAACCAGGTCTTTGCCCCAGGGAGCAAATAAGAACAGGCAAAGCTCAACGCCCGTACTAGCGGGGCTTGTAGGCGGCGAGGAACGTCCGCACCGCGGTGCCGACCACGTGCTGGATGCGCTCTTCCGACGGTGGCTCGCCGGCGCCGAACAACACCGGTTTGAACATCGTCGACTGGCACGCATCGAGGAATTGCGCGGCCGCGACCTCGCAGTCATCCACCGCGAGCACACCGGCCTCGCACTGCGCCTTGAGATAGGCCGCGAGCCGGTCGATGCCGCACATGGGCCCGAATTCGTAGAACTTGCGACCGAGCTCCGGCATGCGGTCGGCGATGGCGATGACCGTGCGCAGCGCGGAGATCGCCGTCGGTTGGCACAGGAAGCGGACAAACGCGGCGCCGAGGCGCGTCAACACCGCGGCCACGTCGTGATCGCTGGAATCGAGTGAGAACACCTGCTCTGCCTGGCCGGCACGCTCGTCCTCGACGATCGCCTCGAACAGCCGCTCCTTGCTGTCGAAATACACGTAGAGCGTGCCCTTCGACACGCCGGCCTTGCGGGCGATCGCGTCCATGCTGGCGGCATCGAAACCTTGCGCGAGGAACAGCGCCCGCGCGCCCTCGATGATCTGGCGCCGCTTGGCGCTCTCCTCGGGCGGGAGCCCGGCTTCCGGCTTGACGAAGGCAGTAGTGGGCATCACAGGCCCCAAGGGCGGCGGCTGAAATATTTTGACCGAACGGTTCGGTCGCTGTTGACATAGGAGAATTTGGCGGTTAAGTCAAGCGATGACCGAACGGTTCAGTCATGACCGTTCTAACGACAATTGGTTGGGATTGTTCGGGGCTTTTTCCAGGAGACCTCACATGTTCAAGCATCGCGACAGCAGCGCTTTGCGGGCCATCGAGGGGACCAATTCAACTCCGGCGAAGGCGATGCCTGCTGCCAATACCGCCAGCGTACCGCGCCTCGTGCGCGAGGGCGATGCGACTGGCCCCGACGCTGCCGTCGCGCGTAAGTCCGATCCACTCGAGCAGCCGGCCGAGGCGCCGCCCACTTCCGCGCCCGCCGAGACGCTTGCCGGCGCAGCGCCCGCCAAGCGCCGCTCGTCCCGCAGGATGGCCCTCGGCGTAGGCGCCGTTGCCGTGCTCGCACTCGGCTCCTGGTACGGCCACCACTGGTGGACCGTCGGCCGCTTCGTCGTCTCCACCGATGACGCCTACGTGAGCGCGCACACCGCGACGCTTGCGGCCAAGATTCCCGGCTATCTCGCCTCCGTCGACGTTGTCGACAACGCCGAGGTGAAGGCCGGCGATATCATCGCCCGCATCGACGACGGCGACTACAAGCTCGCGGCCGAGACCGCACGCGACAACGTCGCGATCGAGCAGGCAACAGTCGAGCGCATCGGCAAGCAAACTGCGGCGCAGCAGTCGGCCGTCGCCCAGGCCAGCGCGCAGCTTGCCTCCGCCAAGGCGGGTGCGACCCGCGCCGAGCTCGAGCTTGCGCGCCAGCTGTCGCTCGCCGGAAAAGAATTCGCAAGCCGGCAGGCGCTGGAGCAGGCGCAGGCCAATCGCGACCAGGCGGTCGCTGCCGTGCAGGGTGCGGAAGCCGGCGTCACCGCGGCGGAAGCCAACGTCGCCGTGCTCAAGGCGCAGCAGGAAGAGGCGCAGCGCACGCTGAAGCAGTTCGAGACGGCGCTGGCCAAGGCCGAGCGCGATCTTTCGTTCACCGTGGTCCGCGCGCCTTTCGAAGGCGTCGTCGGCAACCGTGCCGTGCAGAGCGGCGATTACGTGCAGCCGGGCCAGCGGCTCGCGAGCCTCGTGCCGCTCCACGACGTCTATATCGACGCCAACTTCAAGGAGACGCAGCTCGCCGGCATGCGCCCGGGCGAAGTGGCGACCGTCTCCGTCGACGCGCTTCCCGACCACGACATCAAGGGTCGCGTCGCGAGCGTGGCGCCGGCATCGGGCTCGGTGTTCTCGCTGCTGCCGCCCGACAACGCCACCGGCAACTTCACCAAGGTCGTGCAGCGCTTGGCCGTGCGCATCGAGGTGCCGGCGACGGTCAGGACGCAGGAGCTGCTGCGGCCCGGCATGTCGGTCGTCGTCAGCGTGAACACGAAGACCGCGGCGGCGGAAACCGCGCCGGCGCAGGTGGCCGGCGGCGCCAACTAAGCCGGCGATGGCTCAACGGGACCATTCCCATGGCCGACACCACCACAACCGTTGATAGGGTGCCCCCGGGCCCTCCCCCCGGGGCACCCCAAGGGCGGCGAGCCGCAAGCGCTTCCCCCGGCGCTGCCGCGGATCGCATCGATCCGCGCCGGCTCGCCGCCTTCCTCGCCATGGTCTTTGGCATGTTCATGGCGATCCTCGACATCCAGATCGTCTCGGCGTCGCTGACCGAGATCCAGGCGGGCCTGGCGGCCAGCTCAAACGAGATCACCTGGGTGCAGACCGCCTACCTCATCGCCGAGGTGGTGATGATTCCGCTGTCGGGCTTCCTGTCGCGAGCGCTCGGCACGCGCATCCTGTTCGCCATCTCCGCTGCGGGCTTTGCCGCGGCGAGCCTGGCTTGCGGTCTTTCCACCTCGATCGAGGAGATCATCGTCTGGCGCGCCATCCAGGGCTTCATCGGCGGCGGCATGATCCCGACCGTGTTCGCCTCCGCCTACCTCATTTTCCCGCGCTCGCGCATGAGCTTGATCGTGCCGCTGATCGGCCTCGTCGCCACCATGGCACCGACCATCGGACCCACGGTCGGCGGCTATCTCACCGACGCGCTGTCATGGCATTGGCTGTTCTTCATCAACGTGGTGCCGGGCATCCTCGTCGCGCTCGCCGCGCTCGCGCTCATCGACTTCGACCAGCCCGATTACACCCTGTTCGACAACTTCGACTGGGTCGGCCTGCTGTCGATGGCCGGGTTCCTCGGCTCGCTCGAGTACGTGCTGGAGGAGGGCCCGCGCAACGACTGGTTTGGCGATGAGACGGTGCTGGTGCTCGCCTGGGTCGCCGGCATCTCGGCCATCGTATTCTTCGCCCGCGTCCTGACCGCGCGCGCGCCGATCGTCGACCTCTCCGCCTTCACCAACCGCAACTTCGCGGTGGGCTCGCTGTTCTCGTTCGTGCTGGGCATCGGCCTCTACGGCCTCACCTACATCTATCCCGTGTATCTGGCGCAGATCCGCGGCTACAACGCGCTGATGATCGGCGAGACGATGTTCGTCTCGGGCCTTGCCATGTTCGCAACCGCCCCCATCGCTGGCCGATTGATGCCCTACGTCGACAAGCGCCTCATGCTCATGGCTGGCTTCCTGTTCTTCGCCGTCGGCACCTGGTGGATGACCTGGATCACCAGCGACTGGGATTTCTACGAGCTCTTATGGCCGCAGATTTTCCGCGGCGTCGGGCTCATGCTGTCGATCATCCCGATCAACGACATCTCGCTCGGCACGCTGCCGGCCGAGCGCGTGAAGAATGCCTCCGGCCTGTTCAACCTGATGCGCAATCTCGGCGGCGCCTTCGGGCTGGCCGGCCTGACGACGGTGCTCAACGACCGCACCGACGTTCACCTCGCGCGTCTGCACGATCAGATCACGTGGTCGCGCGTGCCGGCGATGGAGACGCTCTCCGCGCTGACGGCGAAGTTTGCGGCCTATGGTACGAACGCGCAGGCGATGGCGCTGAAGCAGCTCTACGGGATCGCACACCGGCAGGGCGTGGTGCTGGCGTTCTCGGACACGTTCCTGCTGCTGACGGTGCTGTTTGCGGGCCTCGCGCTGGCGGCGCTGCTGGTGCGCAAGCCCGCGACTGCGGGCGCGCCGGCGCACTAAACACCTGCGATCAATGAAGCTTACTTCTTGCGGAAGGCGTCGAGGCTGACGATTTGCGCGCCGCCGTTGTCCTGGCGCGGGCGGTCCTCGCTGGGTTTGTCGGCCTGCTTTGGCTCGCCGCGCTTTCCCTTGTCCTCGACGGGCTTTGTCGGCACAGCTGCGAGCCGAGGCGGCGGGGCCGCGGCGACCGGCGCCTTCTCGGAAACTGGGATGGCCGACGGCGCCGTCTTGTCGGGTTTGCTCTCCTTGGTCTTGCGCGCCACTTTCGGCTTCTTCGGCGCGGTCGAACGCAGCGTTGCCCGCGCGCCGTTCGCACGCTCGGGGGTGCGACCGCCGAAGCGGGGGGTCATGTCCTCGCCCGCCTCCGGCTCCACGTCCGGGTCCTCGAACTGCAGGCCGTAGCGTACGCTCGGGTCGAAGAATACGCGGATCGCGGCGAAGGGCACCACGAGGCGCTCGGGGATGCCGTCGAACGTCAGCTTCACCTCGAAGCCGTCGTCCTCGACCGACAAGTCCCAGTAGCGATGCTGGAGCACGATCGTCATCTCGGAGGGATACTTGTCCTTGAGGCGCTTCGACAGCACCACGCCCGAGGCCGAGGTATCGAACGAGATGTAGAAATGATGGTCGCCGGGCAGCCCCGACTTGGCGGCTTGGACGAGCACGCTGCGCACGACGCCGCGCATGGCGTCCTGGGTCAGCGTCTCATAGTCGATCGTCGGCTCGGCCGCCATTCCGTCTAGCTCAGTGCCCTGGGATCGTCGCAAGCCCCGAATGCTCTTTCCCCCGAAACGCACGTGGGATCAAGTGGAGGGCTTCTGTTGCCCGGTGCCCTCCGAACCGCGCCTTACCCGGCTAAGGGTAAGGGCTTCAAGTTCAGGCTAATCGCACTGCGTTACGCAGCGAGAGCAGCCTCAGCATAGTTGTCATTGGCAACTATTCTGAATGGCCCGATGACGGCGGAACCATGCCGAGCAAAAGCTAAGCCCTTTACACCCTCGTCGATCCTAGTTCGCCCCCATCAGATGCCGCCGCGGCTCATGCCCGCGACGGAAATCTCACATGCCTGCCCACGCTGTTAGCGTTTCGGGCGGCGGCATTTGGTGGAGGCGCCGGGTACTGCCCCCGGGTCCGATCGGCTTATTACGGCCGCGTTTATCGCCATAGCCGGACGAATCCGGCACAGCGAATATAGGGTCAGCCGCGAGGAAAAAAAAGCCATTCGTGTTCCGCGCATTACCGAGGAGTTATCCCCGCCCGCCCAAAGCGCACGCGCGGCGGTTGGCGCCATGGTAAAGCGGCCTGCCGCGCGTCTTTAGTGGCGCCGAGCGCCATCGCTGGAGGGGCACGAAATGTTGGACGCGTTGCTGAAAGGACCCGCGGCCTATGCGCCGCGCACCGGCTGGCCGGCGTGGTCTGTGATCCCGGTAGCGGTTCTGATCCTGGTGCTGGCGGCGCTCATCGGCGCCCTTCTCGCGTGGGGCTACAGCAGCCTCGCGGGGTTCGGGCTCCCGCAGGTCGCCGAAAACGGGGTGCTGCCGCCGCACGTGATGGTGCAGCTCACGATTTGGACCGCCGGGCTGCAGATCGGCATCATCTTGCTCACGCTACTTGCGGCGGGTTTCTTCTCCACTACCCGCGCAGAGGTGCTGGCGCTGCGCCGGCCGGCCCAGGGGTGGCGCGTGCTGCCGCTGGCGCTCGTCCCGCTCTTTGTCGTCACCATGGCGTGGACCGGCACGCTCATGCTGGTGAAACCGGATGCGGTGCTGCACGACCTGCGCCCGTTCCAGGAGATCCTGCACAGCGACGCCTTCTGGCTCATGCTGATCGTCATCAGCATCGGCGCGCCGCTGTCGGAGGAGCTGTTGTTCCGCGGGTTTCTCTTTTCGGGGTTGGCGAAGTCGAAGCTGGGCTTCGTCGGGGCCGGCATCCTCACGTCGCTGTTGTGGGCGACGCTGCACTACGGCTACTCGATCTTCGGGTTGATCGAGGTGCTGGGGATCGGGCTCTACTTCGCCTGGCTGCTCGTGCACACGGGCAGCCTGTGGGTGTCGATGTTCTGCCACGCAGTCTATAATTCGGTGATGGCGCTTGGCATTTATTTCATGACCCTGCCGGCCGCCAGTTGAGGCCGCACGCTCCTTTGTTCCATCAAACGCGCGCTCCTTTGTTGCATCAAAGGGGAATCGCTATATTTGGGCGATGCAGCAATACCTCGACCTGATGCGCCGCGTGCGCGACCACGGCGTGAAAAAGACCGATCGCACCGGCACCGGCACGCTGTCGGTGTTCGGGCACCAGATGCGTTTCGATCTCGACGACGGCTTCCCGCTCGTCACCACCAAGAAGCTGCACGTGAAGTCGATCATCCACGAGCTGATCTGGTTCCTGTCCGGCGATACCAACACGTGCCTACCTTAAGGCCCATGGAGTTAAGATCTGGGACGAATGGACTAGGGATGATGGCTGGGGAGACCACGCGGGCGACCTGGGACCCGTCTACGGCAAGCAGTGGCGAAGCTGGGGCGCACCGGATGGGAGTGAGATCGACCAAATCGAGAATGCCGTCGATCTTCTCAAGCGCGATCCGGATAGCCGACGCATCATCGTAACAGCGTGGAATCCTGCCGATCTAGGTGACATGGCGCTGGCGCCGTGCCACTGCCTGTTCCAGTTCTACGTCAGCGAGGGCCGGCTCTCCTGCCAGCTCTACCAGCGCTCGGCGGATGTGTTCCTCGGCGTGCCGTTCAACATCGCCTCCTACGCGCTGCTGACCATGATGATGGCGCAGGTGACCGGACTGAAACCGGGCGAGTTCGTGCACACCCTCGGCGACGCGCACCTCTACCTCAATCATCTCGCCCAGGCGGATGAGCAATTGAAGCGCACCCCGCGCGCGCTGCCGCGCATGGAGATCGATCCTTCGGCGAAATCGATCTTCAGGTTCAGGTTCAGCGATTTCAAGCTCGCCGGCTACGATCCCCACCCGCATATCGCGGCGCCCGTGGCTGTTTGAGGGCCGGCAGCTCATGCTCATCACGCTCGTCGTCGCCGTTGCCGAAAACGGTGTCATTGGCCGCGGCGGCGGCCTGCCCTGGCGCCTCTCCTCCGACCTCAAGACCTTTCGCCGGCTCACCATGGGCAAGCCCCTCATCATGGGGCGCCGCACGTTCCAGTCCCTGAAGAAGCCGCTCGACGGCCGCGACAACATCGTCGTCTCGCGCGATGAGGGCTTCCGTCCCGATGGCGCCATCGTGGTGCCGAGCTTTCCGGAGGCACTGGCGCAGGCCGAGCGCTGCGCGCGCAATCGCGGCGTGAACGAGGTCATGGTGATCGGTGGAGCCGATATCTTTGCTGCCTCATTCCCCCTTGCGGGTCGCATCTACAAAACGGAGGTGCACGGGCGCCCGGAGGGCGACACCCTGATGCCTAACGTCGACTGGACGCGGTGGAGGGAAGTGTCGCGCGAGGCGCTGCCGCGGGGCGAGCGCGACGATTTCGGAGCCACCCTGGTTCTGCTCGAGAAGAAGCCGCGTGCCTAGCGCCGGGGCGCCGGTTCGGCTTGAATGCAGGGTGCCGGCAACCAATTTTAGCGGTGGGTTTGCGCTTTAAGGACGCCGTGTCCTATAAGCGAGCACCATTCTCAACGAGGACAATGGTTTGCGTCCCCACCGGCAGGCATGGCTGGCACGTCCGGTGGAAGAGGCCTCGCGCAGCCCCAGCACGCACAGCCCAAGCATCGAAGGACCCCGTATATGCCGTGGAGCAATCAGAGTGGTGGCGGTGGCGGCTGGAAGAGCGGCGGAAGCGGCAACGGTGGCGGACCGTGGGGCCAGGGGCCGAGCGGAGGCGGGCAGCCGCCCGATCTAGAAGAGATGCTCAAGCGCGGCCAGGACAAGGTCAAGCAGGTGATGCACGGCGGGGGGATTCCCGGCCCGATCTTGTTCTTGGTGGCCATCGTTGCTTGCGCGGTGATCGCATGGCAGGCGTTCTTCTTCCGCGTCAATCCGGACGAGCTCGGCGTCGTCCTCCGCTTCGGCAAGTTCATCCGCCAAGACCCGCCGGGCCTCCATTTCCGCCTGCCCTACCCGATCGACGAGGTGCGCCTGCCGAAGGTGACGCGCCAGAACATCATCGAGATCGGCGCGCGCTCTTCGACTGAGGGGCGCACGGGCGGCCCGCGCGGGGAGCGCGCCGAGAGCCTGATGCTCACCGGCGACGAGAACATCGTCGACATCGACTTCGTCGTGTTCTGGCGCATCAAGGACGCCTCCCAGTATCTGTTCAACATCCAGAACCCCGACACCACCGTCAAAGAGGTGGCGGAAAGCGCCATGCGCGAGGTCGTCGGCCAGTCGAATATCGAGCCGCTGCGGACGACCGAGCGGCAGAAGTCCGAACAGGCCGTGCAGGCGCTGATGCAAAAGACGCTCGACAGCTACGGCGCCGGCATCCGCATCGACCAGGTGCAGCTCCAGAAGGTCGATCCGCCGGTGGAGGTCATCGACGCCTTCCGCGACGTGCAGGCGGCGCGCCAGGACATGGCGCGGCTGCAGAATGAGGCCTACGGATACGCCAACAAGGTGGTGCCGGAGGCGCGCGGCGAGGCCGAGCGCATCCTGCAGGGGGCGGAGGGCTACAAGCAGCAGGTCGTCAACGACGCCAACGGCCAGACGGCGCGCTTCCTACAGGTCTACGACCAGTACAAGAATGCGCCTGAAGTGACCCGCAAGCGCATGTTCCTGGAAACCATGGAGCGCGTGCTCGGCGGCACCGACAAGATCATCATCGATTCGAAGGCCGGGCAGGGCGTCGTGCCCTACCTGCCGCTCGACAAGTTGCAGACCAAGCCCCGCGAGGGAGCAAACTGATGCGCGCGTTTCTCGCCCTCCTCATCATTCTCGTCGGCCTCGCCGCCGCAGCGGTCTATGCCTCGGCGTTCATCGTGCATCAGAACGAGCAGGCGCTCGTCTTGCGCTTCGGCGAGCCCAAGCGCGTCGTGCGCGATCCGGGCCTCAACTGGAAATATCCGATCATCGACGCGGTCGAGGTGTACGATAAGCGCATCCTCGATCTCGACAGCCTCCCGCAGGAGATCACGGCCTCCGACCAAAAGCGGCTCGTCGTCGACAGCTTCGCGCGCTACAAGATCGTCGATCCCTTGAAGTTCTATCAGACGCTGAGGTACGAGGAGAACGTGCGCTCGCGCGTTGACCCGATCGTCGATTCGAACTCTGCGCCGAGTGCTTGCCTCCGCTACGTTGCAGGAGATCGTGCGCGACAAGCGCGAGAACCTGATGAAGCAGATCGCGGCTTCGGTGAACGCCGAGGGCGCCGACTTCGGACTGCAGGTCGTCGACGTGCGCATCAAGCGCGCCGACCTGCCCGAGCAGAACTCCAAGAGCGTGTTCGAGCGTATGCGCGCCGAGCGCCAACGGGAGGCGGCCGAGTTCCGCGCCCAAGGCGCCGGAGAGTCAAACCGCATCAAGGCGACCGCCGATCGCGAGGCGACCGTCATCAAGGCGGAAGCCTCGCGCAAGGGCGAGGAGACGCGCGGCGCCGGCGATGCCGAACGCAACAAGATCTACGCCGAGGCCTATACCCGCGATCCGGAGTTCTTCGAGTTCTACCGCTCTATGCAGGCCTACGAGCGCGGTCTGCGCTCTTCCGACACGCGGCTCCTGATCTCTCCCGATTCGGATTTCTTCAAGTATTTCGCCGACCCGCACGGCCGGGCGCAAAAGCCCGCGGCGTCTCCCGCCCAGCAATGAACGACCTCATCGTCGGCTTCGGGCTGGTGCTGGTGATCGAGGGGCTGCTGTGGGCGCTTGCCCCACATTTGGCCATGCGCTTCCTCGAAGGCGCCTCAGCTACGCCGGAATCCAGCCTGCGTATTGCGGGGTGGACGGCGGTCGGCATTGGGGCCGGCCTCGTCTGGCTTATCCGCGGCTAACTGTTGGGTCGCGTTGACAGGAAACGCGCGTTGCCGTCCACTTGGGCAGAACGCTTGGGCCGAGACCGCGGTGTTTTGGCGGCTCGCGCGGTTGTGGCCGGCACTTTCCAAGGCCGGCAGGAGATGAGGCTGATGCAGGGACTTTCGGCGCGCGGCGGCGGGGCCTTCGGCCTTGGCGCCAATCTTCGGCTGTTGATCTTGGGATCGGCATTCGTAGCGCTCAACGCCGCCGCAGCCGGCGCCGAGACGCGCGGCCCCCAATCGGTGGCCCCCGTCGCCGAGGAGCTGATCGAGGCCGTGGTCAACGTGTCGACGAGCCAGGCGATCAAGGGCCCACAGGGTTTGCCGCTGCCGGCCGTGCCGAAGGGCTCGCCCTATCACGAATACTTCGACGACTTCTTCGACCACCACGGCGGACCGTCGGTGCAGGACCGCATGGTCTCCTCGCTCGGCTCCGGGTTCATCGTCGACGGCAAGGAAGGCATCATCGTCACCAACAACCACGTCATCGACGGCGCGGAAGAAATCCAGATCAACCTGCACGATGGAACGAAGCTCAAGGCGGAGCTCGTCGGCAAGGATACCAAGACCGACATCGCGATTTTGAAGGTCAGCTCGCCGAAAGAGCTCAAGGCCGTGAAGTTCGGCTCCTCCGCGGTCATGCGCGTCGGCGACTGGGTGATGGCGATCGGCAATCCGTTCGGGCTTGGCGGCTCAGTGACGCTCGGCATCATCTCGGCCAAGGCCCGCAACATCAACTCGGGGCCCTACGACGACTACCTGCAGACGGACGCCGCCATCAACAAGGGCAACTCCGGCGGCCCATTGTTCAACATGGACGGGCAGGTCATCGGCGTGAACACGGCGATCATCTCGCCGACGGGCGGCTCGATCGGCATCGGCTTTGCGGTTCCGGCCGACGTGGTCGCGCCGGTCGTGGAGCAGTTGCGCCAGTTCCGCGAGGTGCGGCGCGGCTGGCTCGGGGTCAAGATCCAGACGGTGAGCGAGGAGATCGCGAGCTCGCTCGGCATCCCGGAGAACAGCGGCGCGCTCGTGGCCGCGGTCACCCCCGACGGCCCGGCGGCGAAGGGCGGCGTGCAGTCCGGCGACATCATCGTGAAGTTCGACAAGGAGGCCGTCGACAGCATGCGCAGCCTGCCGCGCCTCGTCGCGCGCGCGCCCATCGATCAGAAGGTCGACGTGGAGATTCTGCGCAAGGGCCAGAGGATGACGCTGCAGGTGACCGTCGGCCGGCTTTCGGACGACGAGGAGGTCAAGGCCGAGCTCGGCGACAAGAAGGGGGCGCCGGGTGCGCCCGATGCCGGCACGGTCGTGCTCGGCTTGAAGCTGTCAGCACTGACGGATGAGCTGCGGACCAAGTACGGCATCGCCGCCGACGTAAAAGGCGCGATCGTCGACGAGGTTGATCCCAAGAGCCCGGCGGCCGACAGCATCAAGGCCGGCGACGTGATCGTGCAGGTCGCGAACGAGCCGGTCTCTGACCCGCGGGACGTGGCAGCGCGCATCGACACGGTGAAGAAGACCAGCCGTAAGAACGCGATGCTGGAGGTCGAGGACGGCAAGGGCAGCCACCGTTTCATCACGGTGCCAGTGGATTGATCGGCGCGTAAGCTCGCCGGCCGGCATGCGGCCCAATCGTCGCCCGGCTGCTCGGTGGGTGCGGGTGCGCCGCGACGGCGCGTTAGGAACCAACAGGAGGCGCGCTCGTGTCGGAACGCCGCGGCATCATCGACACCATCGTCGAAAACTTCGCTCCCGTGCACGGCGACGGACACAAGTTCATCGCCGTGGCGCTGGGGCTCGCCCTGCTATTCTTCCTGATCTGGCCGCCGCTCGCCTGGCTCCTCGTCATCGTCACCATCTGGATCGCCTACTTCTTCCGCGATCCCGATCGGGTGACGCCGCAGCGCGACGGCCTGGTCATCGCTCCGGCCGACGGCCGCATCACTGCGGTCGAGGCGGTGCGTCCGCCCGCGGAGCTCGGATTTGGCCCCGAGGAGCGGGTGCGCATCTCGACCTTCTTGAGCATTCTCGACGTGCACATCACGCGCGCGCCCGTTGCCGGGCGCATCGCACGCTCAATCTATGTGCCCGGCTCCTTCCTCAACGCCGCGCTCGACAAGGCGAGCGAGGAGAACGAACGGCGGGCGCTCATCATCGAGAAGCCCGACGGTGCGGAGATCGCGGTCGTGCAGATCGCCGGCCTCATCGCGCGCCGGATCGTCGCGTTCGTGCACGAGGGCGACAGCGTCGGAGCGGGGGAGCGCATCGGCCTCATTCGCTTTGGCTCGCGCGTCGACGTCTATCTGCCGCCCGGGCATACCGCGCTCGTCGCTGTCGGCCAGCTCGCCAATGCTGGCGAAACGGTGTTGGCCGACCTCAAATCCACCGAGTCCGAGCGGGTGGCCCGGCGGAGCTGATACCGAAATTTGACGACTTCTCGGGTTAAAGGGAAGGTTCCCCGCGGAGGTAGCGACATGGACCCCATCGTTCCGAGGCTCGAGCACGAGACGCGCCGGCGCCGCCGGATACCGCTGTTCCGCCACCGCCACGTCCCCGTGCGCATGCTGGTGCCGAATTTCTTTACGCTGCTGGCGCTGTGCGCCGGGCTGACGTCGATCCGCATGGGAATTGAGGAGCGCTACGAGCTCGCCCTGGGTGCCATCGTGTTCGCCGCTCTGCTCGACGGCATCGACGGCCGCGTCGCCCGCCTGCTGAAGGCGTCCTCCCGCTTCGGGGCCGAGCTCGACAGCCTTTCCGATTTCGTGAACTTCGGCGTGGCGCCCGCGTTCCTCATCTTCAATTGGGGGCTCGGCGGCCTGAAGAGCCTGGGCTGGATCTGCGTCATGATCTTCGCGCTCGCGTCCGCCCTGCGGCTCGCAAGATTCAATGTCGCGGCCGAGGAGGAGCACCCGAGCTGGCAGGCGGCCTACTTCGTCGGCATGCCGACGCCCGCCGCCGCGATCGTGGTGCTGTTGCCGATCTTCATCGAGCACCTCGGGCTCGACGGTCTCCGCTCCTCGCGCTTGATGCTCGACTTCGTGCTCGTCTACACGCTGGTGATCGCGTTCCTGATGGTGTCGACCATTCCGACCTTCTCGGGCAAGCTTCTGGGCGAGCGCATTTCGCGCGAATACGTGCTGCCGATCTTCATGCTGGCGGTCGGGTTCGTGGCGCTGCTACTCACCTATCCCTTCGGCACGCTGACGGGAGCCTCGATCGCCTACCTGGCCTCTATCCCGGTGAGCTTCCGGCGCTTTTCGCGCATGCTGGACGCGACCGAGGCGCAAGCACGGCCGCAGCCGGAAGCGCCGGCCGCCGAGGCCGCGCGCGTCGTCGCGATCCGCTCTGGCGAGCCGCAGCGTTAGCCACCTTTCGACTTCGGGATCTCTAGCGCTGCTGGCGCTGGATGAGACGGTCGCGCAGCGACTTGAACGCGGCGCCCGGCACGGCCGGCTGGTCGCTGCCCGACCCTTCGAGAGCGCCCGTCCGCTGGGGCGGAGGCGTGGTGCCGAAGCCGTCCTTGTGCAAGGGCGACGCTGGGCGCGCGGGGTTGAGCGGCGCACGGCCCGGTGCGGGCGCAGCCGGCTGGGGGACATTCACGGAGGGGCGCAGCACGTCGGCCTCGCGCATGCGGGCGGCGAGCGGGGACTCCTGGCGCGGCGCCGGCGCCGAGGGCTTGAGTGGCTCGGGGATGGGGGTACCGGCTTCGATCCCCAAGCCGTCGGCCATCATGGCGGCATGCTGGGCCGCATCGGCGCCCGCGCCGATGTCGGAGGAGCGCCACTTCTCAACCACCTGCTCGAGGAAACCCTCGTCCCCCACCGAGCGCTGCCAATGCTCGGTGAAGCGTGCAGTGGTGCTGCGCGGCAGGCATCCGGCGGGGAGCTCGTCGAACTTGATGCGCACGGGCAGTGCCACGCCGTCGCCGAAAGCCAAGGCCTCGCGCTGGCCGAGCGCGGGGAGGAACTCCAATAGGCCCGAGCCCGTATCGGTGATGGCGGAGGTCACGATCTCCTGGTCGCGATCGTTCGACATGCGCAGCGCAAAGATCGTGTTGCACTGGGACAGGATCGTGGGATCGACTTCGGATGGCCGCTGCGACACGATGCAGAGCGCGACGCCGTACTTGCGGCCTTCCTTGGCGATCTTGGCGATGGCGCGCTTGCACGGCTCGAAGCCGAGCTGGCCCGCTGCGGGAACGTAGCGGTGCGCCTCCTCGCACACGAGCGTGAGGGGCACTTTGCCCTCGCTCCAATGCGCGAAGTCGAAGGTCATGCGCGAGAGCACGGAGACAACGACGTTGATGATCTCGGTCGGCAGGCCGGTAAGCTCAACGATGGTGATCGGCTTGTTGTTGACCGGCACACGGAAGATGCGCGAGAGCACTTGCGTCATGCCGTCGTAGACGGTGAGCGAGCCGAACATGAAGGAGTAGCGGCCGTCCTGGGAGATGTTGTCGATGCGCGCGCGGAGCTGCCGGTAGGGCGAGAGGTCTCTCTTGTTCTCCAGCTTGCCCATGCGCTCGTCGATGAGGCCGGTGAGGTCGGAGATGCGGTAGGGCACGGGCGTGTCGACGGTAAACCGGCTCGGCTCGACCATGCCGCGGCGGACGTTCTGCTGGTCGCGCGCGCGCCCCGCGTTGTAGCGCGCCTTGGCGATGGGGATCAGCTCCTGCAGGATCTCGATCTCGGCCTTGCGCGAGCTGTCCGCGATCAGCACCTCGACGACTTCCTCGAAGTTCAACAGCCAGAACGGCAGCTGCATGTTGCGCGGGGAGATCACTTCCGCCCATTCGCTGAAGGCGGTCGCGTACTCGTTGTGGGGATCGAGCAGAACGATGTGGGCGGCGGGGTTCTTCTCTAAGATCGCGCGTAGGATCAGCGCCGTGGTGCAGGACTTGCCGGTGCCGGTGGTGCCGAGGATGGCGAGGTGCTTTCCGAGCAGCTCATCGACGCGCACCATTGCGGGGATGGTGCTGTCCTGGCGGATGCACCCGATGCGCACCGAGCGCGAAGGATCGCCGCAGAAGGCCGCCTCGAGTTCGCTCTTGAAGGCCACGCGCACGCGGTCGCCGAGCGCGGGATAGACGGTGACGCCGCGCGCAAACAGGCTCGCGCGGCCGCCTTCGTCCCGCCACAGCTCACCGACGAGGCCGAGCTCGGCGATCCAGATCTCCGTGTCCCCGTCGCGCTGGGCCGGAACCGGAACGCTCAGCGCCGAGACGATGGCGAGCACGACGGTGTCGGCGGTGTCGATGCCGAGCAAGGTGCCCATGTCGGGACGCTCGTTGGGATGAACGCGGCCCCCCGCCTTGGGGCTGTCGAGCATTACGATCGCCTTGGAGCCGGTGACCGAGACGATGCGGCCGATCGACTTGTCCGACGAGGAGGCGCTCGAACCGGCGTTCGGCATGGTCAACTGCATGTCCATGGGTTCACTCACGATGAGATGCTCCGCGCCACTGCCGCCTCACTCTGATCCCGTGCCGGCTGCGATTTGCGGGAAGGAAGGTACACGGACACTTCCGTGCCGACATCCTTCAGGCTACGGATCTTCAGCTCGCCGCCGTGGAGCTGCACGAGCGCCTTGGCGATCGGCAGGCCGAGGCCGGTCCCCTCGCGCCAGCGCGCGTGTGTGGCGTCGACCTGGCCGAAGGGTGTCAGCGCGATGGCGACGTCCTCCTTGCTCATGCCGACGCCCGTGTCGGTGACCTGGATCGCCGCCCCGCCGTCGGGCAAGCGGATAGCCCTGATGGTCACCGAGCCGCCGCTGCGGGTGAACTTCAACGCGTTCGAGATGAGATTGGTAAAAATCTGGCGCAGCTTCACGCTGTCGCCGACGACGATGGGCACGTCCGGGTCGAACTTCTCGACGAGCGACAGCCCGGCGGCCTGCGCTATGAGGCGGAACGAGGACGCGGAAGCGCTCAACACCTCGGCGAGGTTCAGCTCGCGCGCCTCGATGGTGCACTTGCCGCTTTGTATCTTGGAGATGTCGAGGATGTTGTTGATGACGGCCAGCAGGTGTCCGGCCGCGTCGTGGATGAGGTTCGAATAGTCGGCGACCTCGGGTGGCGTGAGCTTGCGGTCGCCCCCCTCGGCCAGCAGCTTGGAGAACCCGAGGATGGCGTTGAGCGGGGTCCTGAGCTCATGGCTCATGTTGGCGATGAATTCGGACTTGACCCTGCTGGCGAGCTCGGCCTCGATGCGTGCCGAGTGCTCAGCAACGCGCGCACGATGGCGAAGCAGCGCATCGCCCAGAAGGGATGCGTACTCGTTCATCAGAGAGCTGGGCTTTTGGCTTCCGAATGCCCCGCTGAACATCACACTTTGATTGCTATTGTTCTCATTGCGGCGAACCTAGGGCCTACACAATAATGCGCGGTTAACCCCCGTACCGTTCTTGGCAAGTCCGGGGCGAGGCGAACAAAAGGTTTACGAGCGCCCCGATGCGGGTCGGGAGCACGCAACGGCGGCCAGAAATAGACTGATCAATCAGCGGGTGACGAACTCGAAGGGCACGCTCACCTCGATAGGCCCTTGCGCGACGTCCTGGGGCATCGGCGGGAACGGCGCGGCGCGATCGAGAGCGGCCACGGCCGCGTCGTCGAGCACCTTTGAGCCGGAGCTCCTCTCGATCGTGCGGGAGACGAGGCTGCCGTCGGGCCTGACCGTGAAGCGTACCATCACGGTGCCGGCTTGCCGCGAGCGCGGATTGACCTTCGCGCGCTCGATAGACTTAGAGAGCGAGCCGAGGTAGGCGCGGCGCTGCGTGGTGCTGCCGCCCTCCTGCTTTGACCCGAGGGTCTCCTGCGTTGTCGCGACGGTCGGCGCCTGCTCCTGAACTGCGACCTCGACCGGCTTCTCCTGCTTCACCGGCTTGGGCTCATCCTTGGCAACGTCTTCCGTGCGCGTGCTTTCGGTTGCCGCAATGACATCGTTCAGCTCGGTTTTGATCTCTTCGAGGGGCTGCGGCGGCGTAGCCTCCTGCACGGGGGGCGTCTCAATCGACTCCACGACCTCCTCGTTGCCGCCGAATTGGGTGAGGCCCTCGACGACAATCGTTAGCTCGGTGGAGAACTTGTCTTCGCCCGACCCCGTATCGTAGGAAGCGCCAGCCGCAAAGGTGACGAAGCACAACAGCAACGCTGCGTGCAGTCCGAGTGAGACGAGCCAGGTTGTGGGACGTAGGATATTCATGCGCTTTGCTATCAACTAATGGCCCGGTGCACCTTGCGGCAACGGCGCGGCGGTGGCCGGCTGCGCCTCGGTTGGCGAGTGTTGGGAGAGAAGCGAAACGCGGCTGCTGCCGCTTTGTCCGACCAAGCCCAGAAGCTCCATCACGTCGCCGTAGACGGCCTTCTTGTCCCCGCGGACGTAAACCACGGCGTCGCCCTCGGCGGCGCGGATCTCCTGCAGCCGGGATACGAGCCGGCTCCGGTCCACGAACTCGTCGCGGACCTGAATCCGGCCGTCGGCGGTCAGCGTGACGACCATCGGCTTCTTCGACTGGCCGACGCGAGCGGCAGAGGTCTTGGGCAGCTCGATCGGCACGCCGGCGACCATGAGCGGCGCCGCGACCATGAAGATGATGAGGAGCACCAGCATCACGTCGACCATGGGCGTGATGTTGATCTCGGCCATCGGCTTATAGCCGCCGCCGTCATCGTCGTCGCCGGACTGAGCGAAGTTGATCGCGACGCCCATCAGTGTCCCTTTCCGGCGCGCAGCGGCTCGACGCGCACAACCGTATCGGAGGATGGCCGCGAGAGGGTCTTGGCGATCTCAGTGAGTGCAGAGCCGGCCCGCGCCGCGCGCCGGCCGAGCGCCACCGAGACGGCGTTGTAGGCCATGACCGCCGGAATGGCCGCGGCGAGGCCGAGCGCGGTCGCTAGCAGCGCCTCCGCGATGCCGGGCGCCACGGTGGCGAGGCTCGTATCCTGCTGCTGGCCGATGGCCGTGAAGCTGTTCATGATTCCCCAAACGGTCCCGAACAGGCCGATGAAGGGTGCCGAGGAGCCGATGGTGGCGAGGAAGGGCAAGCCACTCTCCTGGCGCAGCAGTTCACTCTTCAGGGAGCCGCGCATGGCCCGCTCGAGGCGCGCCCGCACGGCGCTGCGGTCCTCACCCCGCGAGGCGCCGTCCTCGGCCTCCTGCTGTGCGGCCGTGAGAAGGGTCCCGACAAGCCCACTCTCGTTGCCATTCGGTCCTTCTTTCGCGACCGCCTCGAGCCGGCGGATTTGCCTCTTGAGCCAGGACAACCGCACCAGCTTCTCGAAAATGATGGCCCAGCACCCGACGGAGGCGATGGCGAGGCCCAGCATCACGGCTTTGACCACCGGATCGGCCTGCGTCAGCATCGTGTAAAGCGAGTAATCCTGGGCGGCGTTTGTAACGAGCAAAATCACGTCTCGTACTCCTTACTTCGATATTCCGACTTTCGTCAGCGCGCTGACCTTGAGACGGCCGAGGCAGTCGCTGACTGGGCCGCTTTCGGCCCGGCATTCGAGGACGTCGTTGACAAGAAAGCTGCCGATGTTGTCGCAGCTCGTGTTGTCGAGCTCGAAGAGCTTGACGGTGCGCTTTGACGGCCGCAGCGGTGCGAGGTCGAGCGCGAACCGGCGCCCGATGACGCCGTCGTTCTGGAACATGACGAGATCGAGCTTGTAGGCGTCGTATGTCGTCGAGGTCGGATTGGAGACCACGACGTAAGCACGGCAGCCCTTCTCGGAGGTCTCGAGCTTGTTGAGCTCGAGCGTGATGGCGCTGTCGCTCTGGGCTTGCTCGGTTTTGGCTTGCGTATCTTGCGCCGAAGACGGCTGCGCGATGAGCAGAGCAGTGGCTGCCGCGACGATCGAGAGTGTTCTCGTTCTCATTTGTCTCATCTGACGCAAGCGGTCCGTCTCGGGCATCTAGAGGTTTTCCTCGGCGCGCACCACAGGGCGTGGGATTAATTCTCCGTGATGCGTTGGCGAGCCGACGTTACCGACACCTTGGCGAAGCGATGCGTTGCTGCGCGCGGTGATGCATCGATCGCCTGCATCGAGACGTGACTTGTGACGTGCGCGACGTGCGGCTCTGCGCGCGCTCATCGCCTCTGTCCAAGCACGTAAGTGTTGTGCATTTCGTCCTTCCTTTGCCGGCGTCGAACTCGCGTCCGCCCAGATAGCTTTTTTCGGCAGTGTCCGCCGGCGTTGAAAACAGCCCCGAGAGCGATCCCCCGCCGACGCCGCAGCACTATGAAATAACATGTCCGCGACGCGTGCTGTCAAACACGGAAATGCGCCCATCTCAAATCGGGAAGATTTTCCCTAGGGCTCGGGAATTATTCCCGAAATCGGTGCAGGGGCGACACAGTGCATCGCTGTTATAGAGTTGCAATTTGGTCTTTTGTTGACGCCGTCCGAGCTCCCGATATTGATGAGATTAATTCGGCCAGTTCAGTGCCGAGAGCTCTCGGACAACGAGAGCGAGAGTAGCCGGCCACGCGCGGCATTCACGGTCGGGTTTGTCACCTCGCGTAGGCTGGGAGTTGGTAATGCGTTGGGGGTCTGTGCACGCGCTCGTCGCGTGCGTTGCGTGCGTGTTTTCTGCTCAAGCGTTGGCGCAGAATTCAACGACCGGAGGCGGCACACCTCCCACTACCGCAGCGCCGGCGACCGCGGTTCCGACGCCGGCTCAGGGCAACCAGCTTCCTCCCGTCGAAGTCATCCAGAAGCAGGCGCAACCGGCGCCGAAGACCGTCGAGAAGAAGGCTTCTCCCAAGAAGAAGCAGCTAGCACAGCCGGTGCCGCAGCCGGCCCCGCCCGCGCAGCCCGTTGCCGTTCCGGTTCCCGGAACCGGCGGCATCGACAGCGGCACGGTCAACATGTCGCCCGTGCAGGGCAGCGAGATCCCGATCGCGAAGTATCCCGGCGCCGTCGGACGTGCCACCGCCGCCGATATCGATCGTATCAAAGCTCCATCGGCTCCCGAGCTTCTGCAAAGCACGGTGCCCGGCGCCATCATCAGCGACGCGCAGGGCAACAGCTATCAGCGCGATTTGCAGTATCGCGGCTTCGAGGCCTCGCCCGTCAACGGCGTAGCGCAGGGCCTTGCCGTCTATCAGAACGGTGTGCGCATCAACGAGTCCTTCGGCGACATCGTCAACTGGGACTTCCTGCCCGACAATGCCATCGAAGGCATCACCATACTCGGCGCCAACCCGGTGTACGGCCTCAACGCGCTTGGCGGCGCCGTCAGCATCCTGATGCGCGACGGCTTAAATTTCCAAGGCGTCGAATCCGATACGCGCTTCGGCTCCTTCGGTCATAAGGAAGAGCAGCTTACGCTCGGCGCACGCAGCGGTAACTGGGCTGCGTTCTTCGCGGGCCAGGTCATCGATGACGACGGCTTCCGCGATTTCTCCGATGCGCAGGTCCGACGCATGTATGCCGATCTCGGCGTCAAGAATGACGGCGCCGAGTTCCACCTGAACTTCACGGGCGCCGACAACCAAGTCGGCGTGACTGCAGCCGCTCCCGTGCAACTCCTCGATCTCGGCTGGGATCGCACGTTCACCTCACCGCAGATCACCGACAACAGGATGTCGATGGTCTCGCTCAATGGCTCGGTCAAAGCGACGCCGTCTCTGACCTTCTCGGGCGTCGGCTACTACCGCTGGTTCCAGCAGGAGCACGTCGATGGCAACGTCGCCGACGCCCAGCGGTGCAGCAGCACGGTCTCCGGGCAAGTGGCCCCGCCGGGTGTTCGCGTTCTTTGCTTTGAGGACGACGACTTCGTCGAAAATGTGGTGCGCGACCAGAATGGCAATCCAATCCCCGTTACTGCCTCTGGCCCACTGCGATTTGTCCGCGGAATAGACATCCGGGCACTCGGCACGCTCGACCGCACGAGCCAGATTGCGAATGGCTTGGGTGGAAGCTTGCAGGGCGTGGACAAGACCCAGATCGCCGGCATGCCGAACCAATTCCTGCTCGGGGCAAGCTACGATCACGGCAGCGTCGCGTACAGCGCAAGCAGCGAGCTCGGCTTCTTTGGTCCGCTGTTCGTGGTCAATTCATTCAATCCTCCGATCTACCTTACAGCGCCTTCCGATGTCCGTCCGCGCATCATCGACACCACCAACGACTATGTGGGCGTATATTTCACCGACACCCTCGACGTGACGCGAGCGCTGAGCCTTACCGTCGGCGGGCGCTACAATTTCGCTCGCATCGATATTCAGAACGAAAATCCCGACCCGGCCACGGGCGACCTGCTCAGTGGGGCTCATACCTACGAGCGCTTCAACCCGATGGCCGGAGCGACCTACAAGCTGCTGCCCGGGCTGACCCTCTACGGCGGTTACTCGGAGGCCAATCGCGCGCCGACGGCAGCCGAGCTTGCCTGCGCCGATCCCGTGAACCCGTGCTTGATCGAGAGCTTCCTGACCGCGGATCCAAACTTGAAGCAGGTCGTCTCGCGCACGTTCGAGCTTGGCTTGCGCGGCAAGCTCGCCTCGCTCGGCAACGATCAGCGGCTCGAGTGGACGGCTGGGCTGTTCCGCACCGAAAACCAGGACGACATCATCACCGTTGCGTCTACAGACAGCGGCCGCGGATTTTTCCAGAATGCCGGCAACACCCTGCGCCAGGGCATCGAACTCGGTGCGCAGTACCAGAACCGCGAGTGGTATCTCTATGCCAACTACGCCTTTATCGATGCGACCTTCGAGACGGCGAACGTGCTGTCCTCGCCGAACAACCCGGCCGGGTTCATCTGTCCCGGGACTGATCCCGCTGATGGGGCACTCTGCATACAGGTCAACCCCGGCGACCGCCTGCCGGGCGTCCCGCGGCATCGGTTCAAGGCCGGTTTCGACTATTGGCTGACCTCGCAATGGAAGTTCGGCGCCGACCTTATTGCGGCGAGCGACCAGGTCTTCTTTGGGGATGAGAGCAACCAGAACGCGCCGCTGCCGGGTTACACCACCGTCAACCTCCACACGTCCTACGACGTCACCAAGAACATTCAGGTCTACGGCCTCGTCGACAACGTGTTTGATGCGCACTACGGCCTGTTCGGCAACTTCTTCAGCCTGGGAGACGCCAACAATGCCGCGCGTGCCGATCCCTCGACGGGCGCGAACTTCTTCTCCGATCCGCGCACGATCACACCCGCGGCACCCGTCGCGGCCTACGGCGGCATAAAGGTGAAGTTCTAGTTTCCTACTCGGCCTACAGAATCCACGAGGCCGCCTCCGCGCAGGCGGGAGCGGCCTCTTCGCTTCTCACATCGGAGGAGCGCGGAGGACGAGATGCAACTCGGCGTCTAGGACGTCCGTTCGGGAAAAATTCCGCAGCTACGCGGGAAGAAAGTCCCGCGCGTTGATGCCCTTAGGCCACATAGAGTGCCAATGGCTTGGTCTAGGCGCCCGCCAACCTTGACGACGCAGGGCATCGCTATAACGGTTCAAATTGCGCCAGGAAGCGCAACCGCGGCCGGGGGGCTCAGATGGCGGGCAAGACGTTGGCAGGAGCCATGCGGATCATGGCTCTATTGGCGTTGGCGGCCCCCGCCGCAGCACAGCAGGCCCCAACCACCACGCCCCCGACGACCACGCCGCCTCCGCAGAGCGGAACCGCGTCACCTACGCCTGCCCCACCGGCAGCAACTTCTCCCAGCAATGGTGGAACTCAACTTCCTCCAGTCCAGGTCATCCAGAAACAAGAGCAGACACCCGCTGCGGCAAAGAAGACCGTCGCCGCCAAGAAGCCACCTCCGCCGCCCCCTGCAGCGCCGACCACGCCGCCAACTCCCCAAGTGGCCGGCACGGGCGGAATCGACGACGGCACGGTTTTGATGTCGCCGCTCGCAGGCAGCTCGATCCCGATCGGGAAATACCCCGGTGCCGTTGGTCGCGCGTCCGCAGCCGACATCGAGCGCTCGGGCACCACCTTTGTGCCGAGCATCATTCAGCAGACCGTGCCGGGCGCGATCCTCGAAGACCTGCAGGGCAACGGCTTTCAACAAAATCTGGAGTACCGCGGGTTCAACTCCTCACCCCTCAATGGCGTGCCGCAGGGACTGGCGGTCTACCAGAACGGCGTGCGTATCAACGAGTCCTTCGGCGACATCGTCAACTGGGACTTCCTGCCCGACAGCGCCATCGAAGGCATAACCATTGTCGGCGCCAATCCCGTATTCGGCCTCAACGCACTCGGGGGCGCGGTGACGGTCCTGATGCGCGATGGCTTCAATTTCCAGGGCACCGAGATCGACGCTCGCGCGGGATCCTTTGGGCGCGTTCAAGGTGAACTGGCGACGGGCCAACGCAGCGGAACCTGGGGCGCCTTCCTCTCTCTCGAGGGTATCAAGGACGATGGGTGGCGTCAGTTCTCACCGGCGACCATCCGGCGCGGGTACGCGGATATCGGCGCGAAGGACGACACGACCGAGGTCCATCTCAATTTCACCGCGGCCGACAATTTCGTCGGCGCGACGACGGCGGCTCCCGTGCAGCTCTTGGACCTCAACTGGAGCAACTCGTTCACCTCGCCGCAAGTCACTACCAACAAAATGACCATGGTGTCGCTCAACGGGCAGGTGAAAGCGACGCCGACGCTCACGTTCTCCGGCGTGACCTACTATCGCTGGTTCCAGCAGGTGCATGCGGACGCCAACCTTGCCGAGGCATCGGAATGCCTCGACAACAGCACTTCCCCCCCACCCCCACAGGTACGCTCTGCTTGAACGACACCGATGTTACCGACAATCAGGTGCTCGACGGGAACGGCACTCCGGTCCCGGTCGACGCTGCCGGCCAGGTCTTCGGGCATGACCTCGACGAGCTCGGCACCCTCGACCACACGTCGCAAAATGCCAACAGCTGGGGCCTGTCGGGGCAGGGGGTCGAGAAATCGACCATCATGGGCTTGCACAATCAGTTCCTGCTCGGCGCCAGCTATGATCACGGTCACGTGGGGTACTCCAGCAGCAGCGATCTCGGCTTCTTCGGACCGGAGTTTGTGCTGACGACCTTTGATCCGACCATTCTTATCACGGCGCCTCTCGACACCGCGCCGCGCAGCATCACGACGACAAACGACTACGTAGGCGTCTACTTCTCCGATACGCTTGATCTCACCTCGCAAGTCCATCTCACCGTGGGGGGTCGTTACAATTTCGCGCGCCTCTCCCTATTGGACAACACGGGCAATTTTCCCGAGATTGACGGCGCTCACGTCTACGAGCGCTTCAACCCGATGACCGGCATCACCTATGAGATCACGCCCAAACTTACCGCGTACGGAGGCTATGCCGAGGCCAATCGCGCCCCCACACCGGCCGAGCTCGGCTGCGCAGACCCGGTGAACCCGTGTCTCATCGAGAGCTTCCTCACGGCCGACCCGAACCTAAAGCAGGTTGTCTCGCGCACCTTCGAGCTGGGGCTGAGGGGTAAGGAGACGTATTGGAACGACGGCAAGCTTGAATGGAGCGCCGGGCTGTTCCACGCGATGAACTTCAACGACATCCTGCCGTTGGCAGCGCCTGAGTCGGGACGTGGATTCTTCCAGAACGTGGGTAACACGCTGCGTCAGGGGGTGGAGCTCGGCATGCGCTACACCGACAAACGGCTGATGGTTTATGCCAACTACGCGCTCGTCGATGCGACGATACAGACCGACGTGCAGCTGCCGGCGCCGAATAATCCTACGGCTGTTCAATGCGACAACGCACCACCCGGTACCGAATGCGCGAACGCGACCAAGGGCGACCGGCTACCCGGCATACCCGAGCACCTCTTCAAGACCGGCATGGAGTACTGGTTCACGCCGCAGATAAAGGGTGGCTTCGACGTGGTCGTTGCCAGCAATCAGATCTTCTACAACGACTGGGCGAACACGAATGCGCCGCTTGCGGGCTATGCCACAGTCAACGTGCACGGCTCTTACGATGTCACCAAGAATGTCCAGATCTACGGGCTGATCGACAACCTGTTTAATGCGCACTACGGCCTCTTCGGGAACTATTTCAACGTCGAGAATGCAAACGGAGCTGCCGCTGCGGCCGGCCTTGGCTCTAACTTCTTCACCAACCCGGAGACGATTGTTCCTGGAACGCCGCTCGCCGCCTACGGTGGCGTCCGCATCAAGTTTTGAGCTTCAATCGGGTGTCAGGCCCAGAGAGTTTGACCCGCGTTGCGAGCAGGCTTCAAAGCTGCGTCAGGTATGCCCGGCCCTCGATCACATCGTACTCGCAGACCTCGTAAGGCAAGTGATCCTTCGACGTCAGCACCACATGCGGGTGCTTGAAGCGCGCCGGCCACAGCTCGTTGTTGATCTCCCAGATGCTCACCGGAGCGCTCGAGCGCCCGATCGACAGCGATACCGAGGAGGGCCGCGTCCACAGGGGAAGTATTGCGGTGCTCGCGGCCGCGCGGCCAACGGCGCCATCGGGCGCCGACATCTGGCAGGCGGCAATGGCGCGATCGCGGTAGGCAAGCAGGAGCGCGTCGCGCGCGCCCTCGCGGTAGAGCCGCTCCTGCGTCCACACCTTCACGCCCGCCAGCACGGCGAGCACAATGACGAGCGCTCTCATCATGAGGGCCTGCTCCCGCTCAGCGCCGCTTCGACGCGGGCGTTTTTGCTGCGTCGCGGCGTCTTGCTGCGCTAAGGCCAGAGTTTGCTGCGGCTTGGTGAATAATCCGTTGCCCGACGTGCCGCGGCGGCTTGTCAGGGGCTTTATCATGCGGCACAAGCGGCAGGCCCGCCGCCCGCTCTAAGGGTCGAGAAAGTCAATACACGTCAAGTCAGTCCGGGGAGCACCGCCACTCATGAAGAAGAAAATCCTGATCACTTGGCCACTGCCCGATGCCGTGATGGCCCGCGCGCGAGCGTCCTATGATGTGATCGCCCACGGGGACAATCCCAAGATCACCATCGAGGAGCTGCTCGACACCGCCAAGAAGGTCGATGCCCTGCTGATCACGCTCAACGAGAAGTGCCGCAAGGACGTGATCGACAAGATGCCGGACAACATCAAGTGCATTTCGACGTTCTCGATCGGGTTCGACCACATCGATCTCGACGCCTGCAAGGCGCGAGCCATCAAAGTCGGCAATGCGCCGCACGGCGTGACGGTGGCCACCGCCGAGATCGCCATGCTGCTGCTCCTGGGGAGCGCGCGCCGCGCGTCCGAGGGCGAGCGCATGCTTCGCTCGCGCAAGTGGCCTGGCTGGCAGCCGTTGCAACTCGTCGGCCAGCGGCTCGACGGCAAGAAGCTCGGCATCTACGGCTTCGGCAAGATCGGGCAGGCGCTCGCGCAGCGCGCGCGCGGCTTCGATATGGACATCCACTACTACGACATCTTCCGCCAGCCGCCGGAGAAGGAGAAGGCGCTGGGGGTAACCTACCACGACAGCCTCGACGGCCTTTTGAAGATCTCTCAGTTCTTCTCGATCAACGCCCCTTCGACCCCCGAGACGCGCGGCTTCTTCAACAAGAGCGTGATCGAAAAGATGCCGCAAGGCGCCGTGGTGGTGAACACTGCGCGCGGCGACCTCGTCAACGATGCCGACTTGATTGCAGCGCTGAAATCGGGGCGGCTGTCGTATGCGGGCCTCGACGTGTTCGCGGGCGAGCCGAACATCAACGAGGGCTACTACGAGCTGCCCAACACGTTCCTGTTCCCGCACTTGGGCTCCGCCGCAATAGAGGCGCGGAACCAGATGGGATATGAAGCGCTCGACAACATCGATGCCTTCTTCGCCGGCAAGGACATGCCCTTCAAATTGAATTGATCCGCGCTCACGGTTTGGTCACCAACGCGGCTCGAAACTTCGCAGGCTTCGGGCTTTCGGTTCGCGCGCGGCTGCGATAGGCTGGCGGGTGCGGAGGGCTTTTGGCCGGGCGGCGTTCGAGGGAGCGGCGTTCGTCCGAGAGGAGGAGCTCTGGCCTATGGAACCCATTCAGACGACGACGGCGCCGACGACGCCCCAACGCCCCTCGACGGTGAGCAACCCGGCCACGTGGATGCGCGGCCTGTTCATGCTGCTTTTGCTGCTCGCCTTCGGCGTCGCGCAAGGGCTGCTGTGGGTCGGGGCGCTCGTGCAGTTCCTCTGGCTCTTGTTCGCGGGCGAGCCCAACCCGGCGCTGGTGCGCTTCGGTCGTTCGCTGTCGCGCTGGATTGCCGACACCGCGCGCTACATCGTGTGCGCCAGCGAGGCAAAGCCGTTCCCGTGGGCGGCCTGGCCGTCGGCCGACTGACGCCAAGCTCGACGACGCGCTCAAAGTCTATCAGGCGGCGCTCGCCAGCGCCGACACGAGCCAGCGTGCGCTGCGCAACAATCGCCCATCGTCGCGGCGCGCCCCGACGAGCTGTACGCCGATGGGTAGGCCGTCAGCCGCGAGCAGCGGCAGTGTCACCGCCGGCATGCCGAGGTAGGTCCACAAGCCGTTGAACACGGGGTTGCCGGTCGAGCCGAACCCCTCCGGCGCGGGCCCCGTCGCGGCGGGCGTGAGGATGGTGCCGTAGTCGTCGAGCACGCCCGCCACCACGCGGTAAGCCGCCTCGCACGCAGCGAGTGCGCGGATGTAATCCTGCACGTCGACCTTGAGGCCGGCCTCGAGCCGGTCCTTGAGGCCCTGCGAGAGCAGCTCCGGCGTGTCCCGCAGCAGCGGCCCGTAGTAGTGCGCGTTCTCGGCGAGCTGGATCAGGCGCTGCCAGTTGATGACGTCGGCGAGCGAAGGTACCTGCACCTCGACGACGCGATCCCCAAGGACCTCGATAAGCTCGGCGAAGGCCTCGTGCACCACCGGGTCGGCGTCGGCCCACGCGGGCGTCCGCACGAAGGCGAACAGCGGCGCCGCCGGCGGGGCCTGTCGCGCCGTCTCGAGCAGGTTCGGGCGACTGCCGCCATAGCTCACGCTATCGTCGGGGTCGAAGGCTGCCATGCAGTCGGTGAGCAGCGCAAGATCGTCGACCGAGCGCCCCAGCACGCCGACGGTGTCGAGCGTGTGCGACTGCATCAGCACGCCAGAGCGCGGGATGAGCCCGAGCGTGGGCTTGAAGCCATAGACGCCGCAGAACGACGCCGGCCGGATGACGGAGCCCGCCGTCTGACTGCCGACAGCGGCGGGCACCATACCGGCGGCAACGGCTGCCGCCGAGCCGGCGGAGGAGCCGCCCGGCGTATGCGCGCCTCTGTGCGGGTTGCGCGTGCGTGCAGGGTTCAGCAGCGCAAGCTCCGTTGTCACTGTCTTGCCAAGGATTACGGCGCCGGCCTCACGCAGCCGCGCGACACACGCCGCGTCCTTCTCGGGCCGCCGCCCGCTGAAGATGGGAGAGCCGTTCTCGGTCGGGAAATCGGCAGTGTCGAAGATGTCCTTGATGCCGATCGGCACCCCGTGCAGCGGGCCGGCTCCGCGGCCCAATTTCAGCTCCGCGTCGCGCGCCCTCGCCTGCGTGAGAGCATAGTCGGCATCGAGGTGCGCCCAGGCTTGTACGTCCGGCTCGCGCTCGGCGATGCGGTCGAGGCAGGCGCGCACAAGCGCCTCCGAAGTGAGCCGGCGCTCGCGGATCGCTTCGGCTGCGTCGGCGGCGCTGAGCGCGGCGGGGTCGGCGAAATTGCGGCGGCTCATGTTTGCTCAAGTGTAAACTTTGCAATCGGATGCCCGCCGCCCCGACCAAAGACGAAGGGGAAAATGGCCGCAGGCTTCAGCCATTCCATAGCGGTGCGGGCGCCTTCGCTCAATCCCGCTTGGCGAGAGGCTTGACGGGCTTTTGCTTTCCTACCTATAGCTCAAGCCTCGCCGACATAAGAAAGCCTTGAGAGGCCGCCTCTGCTCGGTTTTACGCCGGGGGTAGGCCCGTCAGGGTCGTGATATGCAGCGCATCGCTCGAGGGGAGCAAATGCCGACCAAACAGAGCCGACACACTGGGCGTCACTTCCTGCAGATTCCGGGCCCCACGCCGGTGCCCGATCGCGTGCTCAGCGCCATGTCGCGGCAAATGCTCGATCACCGCGGCCCTGAGTTCGCCGAGTTCGGGGCGAAGCTGCTCGCAAGCGTGAGGTTGCTGTTCAAGACGACGAATCCGGTCCTTATCTACCCCTCGTCCGGCACCGGCGCGTGGGAGTCGGGCCTCGTCAATACGCTGTCCCCGGGCGATCGTATCCTCCTTGTCGAGACAGGCCAGTTCGCGGTGCTGTGGCGGAACATGGCCGAGAAGCTCGGCCTGAAGCCCGAGGTCATCCCGACCGACTGGCGCTCGGGCGCCGATCCCAACGCCATCGAAGCTCGCCTCAAGAAGGACAAGGCGCACGACATCAAGGCCGTGTGCGTTGTGCACAACGAGACCTCGACCGGGACGCGCACCTGGGTCGACCAGGTCCGCAAGGCGATGGACGCCGCGCGCCACCCGGCGCTGCTGATGGTCGACACCGTCTCCTCGCTCGCGACGATGGACTACCGCCACGACGAATGGAGCGTCGACGTCGCGATCTCTGGCTCGCAGAAGGGGCTGATGTTGCCGCCCGGGCTGTCTTTCACGGCGCTGAGTCAGAAGGCCATTGCCGCCAGCAAGGGCGCCAAGCTGCCGCGCTCCTACTGGTCGTGGGACGATATGCTCACCATGAACGCCAACGGCACCTTCCCGTACACGCCGGCGGGGGGGCTCCTGTTCGGCCTCGCGGAGACGATCGAGATCCTGCACGAGGAGGGCCTCGACAACGTGTTCGCGCGCCACGAGCGCCTCGCTGAGGCGGTGCGCCGCGCCGTGCGCGCGTGGGGCTTGGAGATCTGGTGCCGCGATCCCAAAGCTTATTCGCCGGCCGTCACGGCCGTCGCGGTGCCGGAGACGCACAACGCGGACGCGTTCCGCAAGCTCGTGCTCGACAACTTCGATATGTCGCTCGGCACCGGCCTCAACAAGCTCGCCGGCAAGGCCTTCCGCATCGGCCATCTCGGCCACACCAACGAGCTCACCATTTGCGGCGCGCTGTGCGGGGTCGAGATGGGGCTCGAGCTTGCCGGCATTCCGCACGAGAAGGGCGGCGTGGCCGCGGCGATGGCCTATCTGGCCGAAACGGCACGGCCCGCGACGGCAAGGGCTGCCTGACCGCGGGCCGTGAGCGTTAGCGGGAGAGCCCGGCCGAGGCGAGCTCGATCTGGCATTTTTTGCCGAGCTGGAAGAATTTCTGCTCAACGCAGCTCTTCACCTTGGCGACCGTCGGCGAAGGGCCGACGCACAGGCGGCGTACGTCGCCCTCGCAGGCCGCGCGCAACTGCGGCGTGACCTCCGGTGGGAGCTTCAGCTCCTCGGCTTTTGCGATGGGGCTCATCGACACGAGCGCGAACGCTATGAAAGCGGTCAAACGGTTCATTCACTCCCCCTCTGCTCACTCGAATTGAGGGAGGGGCAACACCACGCGCGTAGAGCGGAATGATGGCGGCGTACGCGCTGCGACAGAGCACCACACGGAAAAAATCGCGCAAACGTTGGGGCGGTGGAGCTTTCGCTTACGCCTTGAGGTCGAGACCCGCGATCGCCTCGGCGACGCGCACGCTGTCGACGTCGTCCTTGTGGATGACATCGCTGGCGCCGTTGGCAAGGAGCCTCGAGCGCCGCGAGTGCGTGACCTGTCCGCTGATGACGATGATGGGCCCCGTGTAGCCGGCGCCGCGCATTAGAGGGATGGTCTGCAACGCGTTGGTCGACGGCTTCAGGATGTCGTCGAGGAAGACGAGAGAGGGCTTGCTCTCGATCACCCGGTCGACGGCGTCGCCGACCGTCGATGCCAGATGAATGCGCAGCTCGTACCCAAAAATCACGCGCAGGGTCGCGGTGAGGCGCTCCGCGTCGAGCGCCTCGTCCTCGACGACGAGAACGTCGGTCAGCGCGCGGAGCTTAGCGCGAGCTCTGACGAGCTCGCTCTTCTTGGCGAGATGACTTCCGCCGCAGGTGTTGAAATCGGCAGCCATAGGTATTTCCGAGCCCCTCAAGCGAAATGCGCCTAATGAACGAAAATGATTCTTACAGAATGCGGCCCGGACCATTGATCGGCGTCAAACCCCCGACCAAACGCCACGGTGCCAGGATCGGAATGACGTCACGAGAGGAGACTGCGATATTGGCGGTCAAAGAGCAATTTGCTTCGGCCATCGGATCTTGAAGGTTGTGCCGCGCTTAAGCGTGGGATCCGATTGCAGCGTGATGGTTCCGCCGACGGCGTCGAGCATCTTCTGCACGATCGCGAGCCCCATGCCCTCCCCCCGCTGCCGAGCGTCCGGAAGGGCAGGAACATGCTCGCGTGATGCTCGGGTGCGATTCCGGGGCCGTCGTCGGTGAGCGTAATCTCGACAACCTGACCGATATCGACGCACGTTATCTGAAGCTTCCCCCTTTCCCGGTCGTGGTGCTTGATCGTGTTGTCGATGAGGTTGCGCAGGGTGAGCGCGAACGGGGCGGCCGTCGTGTCGAGCCGCGGCCACGGGCCCTGCAACGTGACCTCGACGGTGCCGCGCGGCAGCGACCGCACGATCTCCTCCACGAGCTCGCGAGTGTCCACGCTCTCGATCAAAGTGTCGCCGCGCCCTGCGCTCGAGTAGTGCAGCAGCGCCGACAGCATGGAGGAGACGCGCTTTGCTTGGCTACGCAAGTCGGCCAGCTTCTGCCGCGCTCGATCGCCGTCGTTTGCCGCAATGGCACCTTCGATCTCGTCAGCGAGGTAGCCAAGAGCACGCATGGGCGCCTTCAAGTCGTGCGTGGCGATGGCCGCGAACTGCTCCAGGTTGCTGTTGGCGATCATGAGCTCGGCGTTCGTGCGCGCCAGCTCCTGCGACTTGGCGGCGGCCTCCGCTTCCGCCATCAGGCGCCCGCGGACCTGGCGGCTGAGCTCGACCGCTAGCTTGGTGTCAATCTCGGCATGCGAGACGACCAACAATTTGAGGTCGTCCTCCTCGAAGGCGTAGAACACCAGATTGAGCCGCGGCCCCGCCCCGCAGTCCGTCACGATGGTGACGCTCGGAACGCGCAAGACTTGGTCTGCCTTCAGCGCCCGGATTTCCGATTCCAATCCGATAGCGGGCGCCAAGCTCCGCGTCAGCGGTTCCCCGACGGCGATGAAGTCCACCAGCGTTCCGAAGCGGTTGTGGACGTTGAGGTGCGCGTCGAGCCAGACCAGGCCGAAGACACCGCGGGCGGCCAGCAGCTCTCCGGCGCGCCGGCGCAAGCTCGGTATCTGGTTTGAATCAGATCCCGCGTCGGCGGATGGCATCTGCTGCTTTGAGGAAGGCATCTTTCACGTTCTCGCCCGTCTTGGCGCTGGTGCGCAGCATCGGGATGGGAGATTTGACGAGCTCCTGCGGCAGCTCGGTGGCGGCGTTTTCAAGATCCGATTTGTTGATGAGGAAGGCGCAGTACCGGCCCGGCATCGCCTCCATGAACATGTTGCCGAGCTCGACCATCCGCTGCAGCGTCGAGCGGCGCGTCACATCGCCGACGACGAGGGCGGCGGCGGCCTCTTTGACGTAGACGTGCGATAGGATCGTCTCGCCGAGATTGCCGTCGGTGTCCCAAATGACGAACTTGACGCTCTCCTCCGGCGCGCCGGAGGAGCGCTCGATGTCGTAGCTGTAGACATCGACACCGATGGTGGGTTTGTAGCCTCCCTCAAAGCGGTCGAAAACCAGCCGGCGGGCGATCGACGACTTGCCGACGCCGATCTCACCTAGAAGCATGATTTTTCGTGCCGTCATCGCACGGCTTCGCCCTCGAACCCGGTTTCAAATTCCACGCGGCGGTTTGGGCTCGCGTCGCCGATGATGGGACTCAGGTCCTGGATGTTGTTCCGCCCGACGGCGACCAGCCTCGAGGCCGGCACGCCACGGCCGGTGAGCTCGGATACGATCTTGTTGGCGCGCGCCTGCGAGAGCGGGATGTTGCGCTCCTGGCCGCCTTTTTCATCGGTGAAGCCCACGACGCGTACGAGCACATCCGTCCCCTGGATAAGCTTTGCGAGCTCGTCGAGCGCCGCGGCGGCAAGAATTGGGTCACGGTAGCTCGTGTCCTTGCTAAAGAAGATCGCGTGCGTGCGTGCCCACGTCTCGAGCCGGGCGCGCGCGGTGGGGGCGACGGCGCGCGCGATCTCGGCGCGCAGGACTTCGACATCGGCCTGCCGCGCCTTGTCGGTCTCAGCCAGCGCGCCCCGCAGCGCCTCGATGCCGGATTGCGTCTCACCGTTCGCCTTCGTGACCTGGTCTTGCAGCGTCTTCAGGTTCCCCGCCACGCCGTCGATGCCGGACTTCAAGGCCGCGTCTCTTCGCGAGGTGTCCGAGGTGAGATCGCCAACCTTGACCTGCAAAACGTCGATGTCGGCGCGCGCTTCCTTGAGGCCGCTCGGCAACGCGACGGTGCGGTCGACGATGCGCGCCTGCGGCAGCGCCGCGCGCAAGCCGCGCACAGCCTCCTGCGCGGCGTCCGCCGTTGGCACGAGCCCGAGCATGGCGACCTCGCCGCCGCGACGCTCAACCGCAAAGTGGACGGGATAGCCGTTGAGATCGCGCTGCCCGGCGATGACACGCTCGGCCGTAGCGCGCGCTTTCCCGGTTTCGTAGCTCCAATAGGCACTCCAGCCCACCCAGCCGGCGAGCAGCAGCCCAATGCTCCAGATGAGGACAGCGGCCGGAGACAGGCCGCTGCGCCGGCCGGCGAATATCGCCTGCTGCTCCGCCATCGCGTGCTCGAGCTTGGCCGCGAGGTCGGCGAGCAGGGCGTTGACGGCGCGATCCGACGCGTCCGAGGCGCCATTGAGCAGCGTGCGTAGGCGCTCGATCGCGTTGATGAACTGCTCGTCGATCGTCCGCTCGACAGAGGCTGGCGCCACGCCACGGCATTTGGCCGCGAGGAGGGACGAGGGAGACGCGCGTAGATAGACGAGCGAGCTGCCGAGATCGATGCGCCGCAGCGCGGCCTGATCGGCCTCGAAGGCTTCGGTGGCAACCTCGTTGATCGCGGTGAGGATGCCGCTCACCTGGCGGTCGTGGGCGGAAGCGCCGCTGCCGGCCGGCCAGTGCCCGATGAGCGCGCCCGAGCCGCGGCGGATCAAGAAGATCTCGTCGATGGTCAACCGCTGGCCCTCGGCGAACGCAAGCTCTGCGACCGGGCGTCCGGTGAGCAGGCTGCGGACGCGCAGCATGAACGGGTTGGATTCGAGCCGCCGATTGATGTCGTCCATAAGATCCCTGATGGCGCTGGCGACGTAGGCCCTCACCATGCGGCCCATGGCCGGATACAGCGCCTCGGCGAGCTCGTCCTGGCTGCCCCGGATCTCGGTTTTGATGGTCTTGACGATCAGCGGGGCAATCGCCTGCGACAGCTCCGCATGCCGGTCGACCTCGGCCTGGCGCAGCGCGTCGTCGAGCACGCCGGCGACGCTCGCGGTGAAGCGCTCGTGCGAGCCCGCCCGCTCGAACACGAGGTCCATGCGCCGGCTGAGATCGGAGAGCGTGCGGCTCTCGCTCTCGAACAGCAACTCCTTCAGCCTGGAAACGTCTTGCGCCATCGTTCGCCCCTCGCGGGCAAATGAACCTTGGTCGTCAGCTCTGCGCCAAATGCCTTATGCGCTCGCCGAGCTCGGCGACGCCTCGGGCCAGCTCGTCGAATGCGGATCGTCGGCTCGCGGTCTGTTCGGCGCCCAGGGCTTCGAGGCGGCCCTCGAGCTCGCGCACGCGCGCTTCCAGCGCTTCAACACGGGCGTCCGCGCGGCGCAGGATGTCGCCCACGAGCAGCTCGCGGATTTGCTCCATCTGCACATCGGTGGAATCGGCGTGAGTCGATTGGGCTCCCACTTGAGCCATCTCGGTCATGCTCATACGCAAACCCGTCGGATATTGGATTTCGGCTATTCCCCCGGAGCCCCGCCGCTGACGCCCGGTCGCCGCTACAATACACGAGGTTGGCTGACGAATCATCGCGTTATTTGCGGTGCCGTCGGCGCCGATCAGGCAATTTCGCGCCTCATAAGTGGCTCGTCGGGAAGGAGAGCGCGGCGGAAAGCGACGTAGCTCGCGTTTATGCGCTGGGCGTGCAAATCGGAGGCGGCGACGTGCGCCACGACTGCGTCGGCGACGCGGCTGATCGCGCGTGAAAGCTTGTGCGCCTGCGGCCACGTCTTGTCCGCGCCTGGCTCGGGATAAAGGAAACGCCGGTGCGCCTCCTCCTCGGCGAGCGCCAGCTCGTATTCCGCAGCCGCCGCTGCGGCGAACAGCGCCTGATCGCTCGCCGACAGGCTGTCCCACAGCGGGCGGCGCAACCCGAGCGCTACTGCCGATCCATGCCGGTTGACGCTGGCGCCGACGGAATGGCTTGCGACGCGCAATAGGCCGAGCGCGTGGCTGGCGATGGCGCCGCCGCATTCGGCCGCCAGAATCGTGCCGCCGGCCAGTGCATCCGCGATCTCCGAGGGGGGAAGCGCGACGGGCTCAAGGCCAAATCCGCGCACCACGTCGCGCGCGAGACCTGGGACGACAACCTTCTCGCCGGCAAGCTCGCTGATGCCGCCGCTACCGCGCGCGGCGAGGAAGCACGGCCGCTCGCCCGTGTGCCCGGCCAGCATGGCCTTGACGCCGAGCTCGGCTGCAAGGTCGTCCCACAGTTGCTGCCCGCCGCCGACGAGCATCCATGCCGACAAATGTCGTGCCGCGATCCCGCGGTCGCCGGGCAGACCGGAGAAGTACGCGAGCGCGCGGTGCGCCTCGAGGTGGTCGTGCTCGGATGCGTAGTAGAGATCGGCCTCGCCCGCGCGCACAGCCGCGAGCCCATTGTCGATGCCGGGAAGCAACGCGATACGATAGCGGCCACCGCTCATCGCGGTGAGGCGCTGGCCGAGGCGGCGGGCCTGGTCCACGGGGCCGGAGAGGCGGCATCGGGCCAGGAGGTCGCAAGGCGCAGCTCTTTGAGACCGGTTGCGAGGCTCGGCGCCGCGACGCCCTCCGGTGTCGAGGGGGCGGCGGAGGATTGGGCCACCGCCGTCGTTGCCGCGGTTGCTGCCGCCGCGGCGGCACCCGTCGATTTCAGGAATTCACGCCGGTCCATGAGGCTTCCCCGTGCGCTTTATCGCGGCCCATCAAACCCGATCGGAAGCAACTCTACAACGCCGCGATGGGGTCGCCGCAGCCATTATTGCGGCGGGAGCAGCGCGTTGATGGAATTGAAGAAAACCTCTCTGCTCGCGTACCCTGGGATGCGTCCGATTTCCGATCCTTGCGAGAGCACGAGAACGGTCGGGACGACGTCCACCTCCTGCTTCAGCTTGAGACTGCTCGATGCGAGCTCGCCCAGGTCCAGAAACCGCATGGGCACCGCGCGCGCTCGGGGCGAGGCCGCGTAGGCTGGGAAGAGGTCGCGCCGAAACAGTTGGCAGTAGATGCAGTCCCGCTCCTCGACCACCACGATCTCGAGCCGGGAAGCGGCAAGAGCGGAGGTTTCGCTGTCGCCTGCTGCGGGATCGGCCGAGTGCAAGCCAAGTGCGGCGAGCACGAGCATAAGGAGGGCGATGAGAGCGGGCATACTCAAACCCTAATCTGCGCGGCGCCGCGCTGGCAATCATGCTGAAGCGCTGGTTAACGCGCGTGCCAGATCGCTCGGCGCGCCGCGATCACGACTTGGCACAGTGGACCGCCACCGACTTCGCCATCCCGAAGCCGGAGTTGCCGTTGTTGCCGAGCGCGTTCGAGAACGCCTGGTTGAGCTTCTGAGCGTCCGCATCATCTTCCGAGGGGTCGCTGATCGTTGCCGCGCATCCAGGCGGGGCGCCGGGGCCGAGCTTGACGGGGTTGTCCTTGGCGAGGTCGAAGGCGATGAAGTAGCTCGGGTCGGAGACGGAGAAGGCAAAGCCGACCGCGTCGGCCGGCACCGGCTTTTCGAGCGGCAGCGTGAAGTGCAGGGTGAGGATCTTCTGGTCGGAGTACTCGAGCCAGTAGTCGACCGGGGGCTTGAACTTCAGGTCGTCGGTCCCGAGCTTGGCGTAGGTGAAATAGTTGAACTCCTTCAGTCCATCCATGTTGACCTGCGCCAGCTCCGAGAGTTCCTGCCGGTCGTACTTGCCGTCGCCGTTCTTATCGAGACCCTCGATCGCCTGCTGCGTGTAGAACTCGTCGAAGGTCCAGGCCTGCTGTAAGCCGGTGATCGCGTTGTGGTCATAGAGGACCGTCGCCGAGGCCGTTACCCAGACGTGCGGGTGCGCGAGCGCGCCCGTCGCCGAGCCGGCAAGCCCGGCCGCGAGCACGAGCGCTGCGAGGTATCTTGTTGCACGCAAGGGTGACCCCCTAAGTTTCATCGATTGCAGATGTGCTTCCGATCGGTCGGTCGTTCCAGCTGCCGGCATAGCGACCTCTCGATTGGTGCAGCGGAAAGTTGGCGGTTGCGTGTTGGTCGGCCTCGCACTAGGTTGCGCGGCTTGGATATTATCACATTTTGGGCGGCGGCTGGCCGGGTGGATCGCGGTTCGGGCTGCGGCTCTTCGACCGCGATGACCCCAGGAGGCGCGGCCACGATGGGCTTTCGGTTGCGGTTTGCCGCGGCGTTCACCTTCGCTCTTTTCTGTTCCGCGGCGAGCCCCGCCGCGGCCGAGCTCAAGGTCGTTGTCACCATCAAGCCCATCCACTCACTGGTCACGCAGTTGATGGACGGCATTGGGACGCCGACGCTGCTCGTCGACGGGGCCGCCTCCCCGCACACCTTCTCGCTGAAGCCGTCGGGGGTGCGTGCGATCGATGCGGCCGACGTGTTCATCCGCGTGTCGCAGACGCTGGAGCCGTTCACGGTGAAGATCGTAGGGGCGCTCCCCGCGAGCGTGCGCCTCGTGACGCTGGAGGAGGCGCCAGGGCTCAAGCTGCTCGACCTGCGCTCGAGCGGAACGTTCGAGCCGCACCAGCACGGGGCGGAAGCACACGCAGATGCGGCCGAGCAAAAGGCCGGGGCGAAGGACGGTCACATCTGGCTTGATCCCGACAACGCCAAGGTCATCGTCAATTATCTCGCGCAGGTGCTGACTGAGCGCGCACCCGAGGATGCCGACCGGCTCAAGGCCAACGCAGAGAAGCTCAACGCCAAGCTCGACGCGCTGACGGTGGACATCGCAAGGGAGACGAAGCCCCTGGGAGACCGCCCCTTCGTCGTGTTTCACGATGCCTACCAGTATTTCGCCGATCGCTTCGATCTCGATTCCGTCGGCTCGATCACCGTGAGCCCCGAGAGGCAGCCGAGCGCCAAGCGCCTGAGCGAGCTGCGCCAGAAGATCCGCTCGCTGCATGCGGCCTGCCTGTTTGCCGAGCCGCTGTTCCAGCCCAATCTCGTCGCCGCCGTGATCGAGGGCACGGACGTGCGCACGAGCACGCTCGATCCGGAAGGCACCCTCCTGCCTGCGGGCGGGGACCTCTACTTCCAGCTCATGCGTAACCTGGCGGCGGGATTCAGGTCGTGCCTCGGCACGGCATCGTAAGAGCTCGATCGTGAGAATCAGCCAAACAAAAAGGGCAGAGCGTGCAGCCCTGCCCTTTCAAGAGCTTGCTCGCGAGCGACCCTAGAGGTCCGCGCGCTTGGCGCCGTCGTCTTTGCCGGGCTCCTTGTCGCCGTCGGCGGAGGTTGCCTTCTTGGCGTCGGCCGCGGCCTTCTTGGCGGCTTCCGCGGCAGCCCGCGCGGACTCGGCAGCGCGTGTCGCCGCCGCGGCGGCTTTCGTCGCGGTCTCCACGGCGCTGGACGTTTCCGTCGCCGGTGCAATCGGTGTAGCTGCGGGAGGAGTGGACGCGGTCTTCGCCGGCGCCGGAGATGCGGGCGTCGCCGCCGAGCTAGCAGTCGTAGTGGCCGCGACGGTCTCGGGTTTCTTCGCCTTCGGAGTCTTGACCTTCGCGATCGGCTTGCTCGGCTTGTCGTCCGTCGACGGATCGGGCGGCGCCATCTTGTTCGCCGCGCCTACCGTGTCCGACGGAAGACTGGACGGGGGCGGCAGGTTGCGGATCGTGCGCGACGCTTTTGACGACGGGCCGGACGGCGCGGGTGCAGGATCGTAGGGCGGCGGCGTGCTGTCGTCGCTTGAGGCCATCGCCTGCGAGTTGAACTGCTGCCACGTGACGGTGACCTTCATGCCGACGGGAACGCGCGGATAGAGATCCTCCACGTCCTCGTTATACATGCGGATGCAGCCCTTGGAGACGGCCTGCCCGATGGTCCACGGCGCGTCGGTGCCGTGGATGCGGTAGGTGCTCGCGCCGAGGTACATCGCTCGTACGCCGAGCGGGTTCATCGGATGGCCGCCCGGGACCCAGGTCGGAAGCTTGGGATTTTCCTTGAGCATGTCGGGCGTTGGCCGCCAGGAGGGATTGAGCTTCTTCTCGGATACGGTGGTCGTGCCCTGCCAGCGGCTCTGCTCGCGCGGAACCGCGATCGGATAGCTGATGGCCTTGCCCTTCTGCGTGATGAGATAAAGCCGGCGGTCACCGAAGCTGACGATGATCTGGTCCTTTGTGTATTTCTGATCGAAATCAACAACTTGGCGCTTTCCGCCCCACTCGTCGGTGCCGCCCCACAGAAAGTCGATGAGACCTTGAGCGCGGGCGGCATTCGGAGCGGTGATGAGGGGGGTAGCGGCCAGGGTCGCCAGGACGAGAGAACACACAAGGCTGCGGGGGGACATTACGGAACGAGCTCCGATCGTTGCTGGTCACGCTCGAGAGTGGTCAGTTAAAGTGAATGGAGCGTATATAACAGTCCCATTTTTTGCGGCAGAGCATGAGGGACACAGTGTGGTGGGGATCGTAGGGTGAGGCGTTTTTGCACCGCCGCAGACCCGTTTGAATGAAGCTAATCAGTTGGTTTTATTGAGTTTAATTTATTTCTGAGTTCGTTATAAGGGTATGGCTGCAAGCCAATTTTGCATGCGTGGTTTGTCATTTTGTAACGCCGCCCGGGATCCTGTTGACGCTGCATCTATAAGAACAACGGTCTTTGTTTGTACCCTTTTTGATCTTGACCGAATCCGCGAAGCAATTTAGAACAAAAAATGAACACGGGGGCAGCTAATCCCTGCCTCCCAGAGCTGTTGCGAGAGCGTTCCCGTGACCCAGGCGGCCCCACCCCCCATCCCACCGTCCGCCGGTCAAACGCGGATCTCGCCGCCAGAGCCCGGCTCACGCGTAGCGCGTTTGAGTTCGCGTAGGGTCGGGCTCTGGCCTTTTTCTTCCCCCGGCCGGGATGGCGACGCCCTCTTCGCCGTCCCGGCCACCCCCCATTCTGCCGCCCCTCATTCTAAAGGGAGCCTGGCTAAAGGGAGCCTGGTCGCGGGCTTGAAGGCGCGCATCGAGGCGCTCGAGCGGCATTCGACCTCACCGGCTCTGCATGCGCTTGCCCCTGACCCATCGCGTTCACAAATCGCTTCCCCGCCGTGGACGTTGGGCGCGCCCGAGATCGACGCCCACCTCGCCGGCGGCCTTGATGCTGCGTCCGTGCACGAGGTGAAGCCGGAAGGGTGCGCGGTCGCCGCCGCGGGTGCCAGTGCGGGCGCCAGTACTGGCGATTGGGCCGCCGCGCTCGGCTTCGCGCTGCGGCTCGCCGTGCGGCGCATAAATGCGAGCGCACGTTCCGGCACTCCCGCGCACATCCTCTGGTGCTGGCCCTCCGCGTTCGCCCGCGAGCTGGGGCTGCCCTGCGGCCAAGGCCTCGCCGCCCTGGGGCTCGATCCCGCGGCCTGTCTGTTCGTGGAGACCAAGCGCGCGTCCGAGGCGCTGTGGGCCATGGAGGCGGGCTTGAAATCGGCGAGTCTCGCGCTCGTCGTCGGCGTGATGAAGGAAGTGGAGCTGACGCCCGCCCGCCGCCTCAGTTTGGCCGCCGCCGGGAGCCTGACGCCGTGCCTCATCGTGACCGATCCGCGCTCATCCGGAGCAGGCTCGACCGCCACCCGCTGGCGCATCGGCGCGCGCCCGAGCGCCCCCCACCCCTTCGAGGGAAACGCGCCCGGCGCCCGTCGCTACGCGGCAGCGCTCGAGCGCTGCCGCAACGGCTCGCTCTTATCGCAGGCTTTGTCGCTACCGCTGGAATGGTCCGATGAGACGCATCGTTTCCGTTTGGCTTCCGCTCTGGCCGATCGAGCGGATGAGCCGCGCCACGCCCGCCGCGGTGCCTGAGGACTACCCGCTCGCGCTCGTCGAGCCGGGGACCCACGGCATCCGCATCACCGCCGTCAACGCCAAGGCGGCAACGGAGGGCGTGCGCGTAGGGCAAGCGCTGACGGACGCGCGCGCTGCGTTGCCGGCGCTGCTGTCGCGCCCCGCCGAGCCGCGCCGCGACCGCGTCGCGCTCATGAAGCTCGCGCGCTGGTGCGGCCGCTATGGCCCCAATCGCAACGTCGACGGCACGGACGGGCTGTGGATCGACGTGACGGGCGTTGCACATTTGCACGGCGGCGAGGAGCGCCTCTTGGAGGATCTGCTGGCTAAGCTCGCGCGCTTCGGGCTCACGGCGCAGGCGGGCCTCGCCGATACCTTCGCCGCCGCCCACGCGCTCGCCCGCTTCGCGCCTCCGCGGCGTGTGCCATCGAAGGGAGGCGAAACGTCGTGGCGCTATGATTTCGCCAGCGCGATCGCGCCTCCGGGCGAAACGGAGATGCGGCTCGGGCCCCTTCCCGTCGAGGCCTTGCGGCTCGCGCCCGAAACCGTGCTGCTCTTGAAGCGGCTGGGGCTCAGGCGCATCGGCCAGCTCTACCGCCTGCCGCGCTCAGCGCTCGAGCGCCGCTTCCGCTCTTCCGAAGCCGCCGAGGCCGTGCTCAAGCGCCTCGACCAGGCGCTGGGCATCAAGGCGGACCCCCTGCCCGCGCTGATCGAGCCCCCGGCGCTGTTCGTGCAGCGCGCCTTTCCCGATCCGCTCATCTCCTCAGCCGGCATCGAGGCCGAGACCGAACGCCTCGCGATCGAGCTGTGCGCGAGCCTCGACGCGCGCGGGCTCGGCGCGCGGCGCGTGCACCTGTCGCTCTATCGCGCCGACGGCACGGTCGCGGAAGCGCGCGCCGGCATGAGCTTTCCCTGCCGCACGCCCGAGCACCTGCTGGCGCTGCTGAAGGAGAAGCTCGAAGGCCTTGATGCCGGCTTCGGCGTCGACATCCTCGTGCTGGCGGCCGTGCAGGTGGAACGCCGCGACACCCCGCAGGCGGCACTGGGTCCGCGGCTTGCGGGCGCCGTGCGCGCCGATCCAGCCCTTCTCGTCGACCGCCTTGCAAACCACTTGGGGGCTGCGCGCGTGAGCCGCTTGGAGCCGCGCGCGAGCCACATCCCCGAGCGCGCGCAAGCGCGTGTGCCGGCGTTGCGCGCCAGCGCACCCGCGCGCGGGCAAAGCTGCGAGCTGGCCCATCGCACCCGCGGCCCCGCGGCCGCCGCTGCTGTTGTCCGCGCCCGAGCCCATCCGCGTGATCGCGGAAGTCCCCGAAGGTCCGCCCGCCCGCTTCACCTGGCGCCGCGTCGAGCGCCGCGTCGTGCGTTTCCAGGGGCCGCAGCGCATCGCGCCCGAGTGGTGGCGCGAGATCGGGGGCAAGACGAGCCGCACGCGCGACTACTACCGCATCGAGGACGAGGGCGGCGCCGGCTACTGGGTCTATCGCGAAGGGCTCTACGGGCGTGACGAGGAGGCGCCGTCGTGGTTCCTGCACGGGCTGTTCGGCTGAAGCTTTCGAGAAGGTAACAGCGTGCCGCGTTATGCCGAGCTGCAGGTCACGACCAACTTCTCCTTCCTGCGCGGGGCCTCGCACGGGGAGGAGCTTGTCGCGCAGGCGAAGGCCTTAGGTCTCGACGCTATCGCGATCACGGACCGCAACACGCTTTCAGGCGTCGTGCGCGCGCACATCGCGGCCAAGGAGGTGGGCCTGCGCCTCATCGTCGGCGCGCGGCTCGATCTGCAGGATGGCCCGAGCTTGCTCTGTCTGCCGCGGGACCGCGCGGCCTACGGGCGGCTGTCGCGGCTCCTCTCGCTCGGCCAGAGGCGCGCCGAGAAGGGGCAGTGCACGCTTCTTCTCGAGGATGTGGCGCAGCACGCCGAGGGGCAAATCTTCATCGCGCTCGCGCCCGATGGCTGGGACTGGCGCGAGGCGGAATCGGCGACCGTCTCCGACCCATCCCGCAGCGCTGAGATAATTGCGTTTCCCGGTCGCGAGAAGGTGCTCTCCGCGCAAGCGGGGAGAGGGGGAGCGAAAACGTTCGAGGTGGCGCTTAATCGCGTCAAAGCGGCGCTTCCCGACAGCCCGCTCTATCTCGCGGCGAGCCACAGCTACCGCGGCGATGACCGCGCGCGCATCGCAGCCCTCGCCCGCCTCGCGAAACGCTGCGCAACTCCGCTCGTCGCCACCGGCGATGTGCTCTATCACACGCCCCACCGCCGCGCGCTGCAGGACGTGCTCACTTGCGTGCGCGAGAAGACGACGATCAACGAGGCCGGCCTGCGGCTCGAAGCCAACGCTGAGCGTCACCTGAAGCGCCCCGCGGAGATGACCCGCCTCTTCAAGGGCCACGCCGCCGCCGTCGCCCGCGCGATCGAGATCGCGGAAGCCTGCCAGTTCTCGCTCGACGAGCTCGTCTACGAGTATCCCGACGAGCCCACGCCGCCCGGAAAGACCCCGCAAGCGCACCTGGAAGATCTCACCTGGGACGGCGCGCGCTGGCGCTTCCCCGACGGCATCCCCGATCCCGTGCGCGCGCTCATCAAGCGCGAGCTCGAGCTGATCGCGGAGCTCAACTACGCGCCCTACTTCCTCACCGTGCACGACATCGTCCGCTATGCGCGCTCGCAAGACATCCTCTGCCAGGGGCGCGGCTCGGCGGCGAACTCCGCGGTCTGCTACTGCCTCGCCATCACGGCGGTGAACCCCACCGAGATCGACCTTCTCTTCGAGCGCTTCGTCTCGCCCGAGCGCAAGGAGCCGCCCGACATCGACGTCGACTTCGAGCACGAGCGGCGTGAGGAGGTGATCCAGTATATCTACGCCCGCTACGGCCGCGATCGCGCCGGCATCGCGGCGACCGTCATCTCCTATCGCGCGCGTTCGGCCGTGCGCGACGTCGGCAAGGCCATGGGGCTTTCCGAGGACACCGTCGCCGCGCTCGCCGGCATGGTGTGGGGCACGCGCCCTCTTTCAGGCAAGACTGGCGGTGCGCTGCCTGAAGCGCACGTGCGCGAGGCCGGGCTCGACCCCACCGATCCGCTGCTCACGGCCGTATTGGAATTGACGCACGAGCTCATGGGCTTTCCCCGCCACCTCTCCCAGCACGTCGGTGGCTTCGTCTTGACGCGCGGGCCGCTGGTCGAGGTCGTCCCCGTCGGCAACGCGGCGATGGAGGACCGCACCTTCATCGAGTGGGACAAGGACGACATCGCCGCGCTGGGACTGCTGAAGGTCGACGTGCTCGGCCTCGGCATGCTCACCTGCATCCGCCGCGCCTTCGACCTCATCGAGAAGCACGAGGGCAAGACGCTGACGCTTGCGACGCTGCCCCGCGAGAATGCGGCCGTCTACGATATGCTGTGCCGAGCGGATTCGATCGGCGTGTTCCAGGTCGAGAGCCGCGCGCAGATGAACATGCTGCCGCGCTTGAAGCCCCGCTGCTTCTACGACCTCGTCATCGAGGTGGCGATCGTGCGCCCGGGGCCGATCCAGGGCGACATGGTGCACCCCTACCTGCGCCGCCGCTCGGGCACCGAGGCGGAGCATTATCCCTCACCCTCGCCCGCGCAGGGCCACAAGGACGAATTGAAGAACATCCTCGGCAAGACCAAGGGCGTGCCGCTGTTCCAGGAGCAGGCGATGCGCATCGCGCTCGTTGCTGCGAAGTTCTCCGACGCGGAGGTGAACGAGCTGCGCAAGGCCATGGCGACCTTCCGCCGCCGCAGCACCATCGGGCTCCTGGAAGAGAAGATGGTCACGCGCATGGTCGCGCGCGGCTACGAGGAGGCGTTCGCGCAGCGCTGCTTCAACCAGATCAAGGGCTTCGGCGAATATGGCTTTCCCGAGAGCCACGCGGCGAGCTTTGCCCACCTCGTCTACGTGTCGGCGTGGATCAAGTGTCACCATCCGGCGGCGTTCGCGGCGGCGCTCTTGAACTCGCAGCCGATGGGCTTCTACGCGCCGGCGCAGATCGTGCGCGATGCGCGCGAGCACGGGGTTGAGGCGCGGGAAGTCGACGTGAACCTCTCTGATTGGGACTGCACGCTGGAGGGCGCCAGCTCCGGGAGCGGGCCGGCTTTACGCCTCGGCCTGCGCCAGATCGACGGGCTGCAGGAGGAGGAAGCGACTAAGATTGTCGCCCCCCGCGGGCATGCGTCTCTCTTTACGCACACGCACGATCTGTGGCTCAGGGCCGGCGTGAAGCTCGGCACGCTGGAGAAGCTCGCGGCCGCCGACGCCTTCCGCTCGCTCGGGCTCGACCGTCGCCAGGCCCTGTGGGAGGTGAAGGCGCTAGGCTCGGCCGAGCCGCTGCCGCTCTTCACCTGGAGCGAGACGCGAGAAGCGGGCCTCGAGCCCGCCGTCGCGCTGCCCGCGATGCCGCTGTCGGAGCACGTCGTCAACGACTACCAGACGCTGCGGCTCTCGCTCAAAGCCCATCCCATGAGCTTCCTGCGCGCGCACTTTGCAGAAAAGCGTGTGCGTTCGTGCGACGAGCTGCGCGCATCAAAGGACGGCGCCTACGTGTCGGTTGCCGGCGTCGTACTCGTGCGCCAGCGCCCGGGCTCCGCCAAGGGCGTCGTGTTCATGACTATCGAGGACGAGACGGGCATCGCCAACGCCGTCGTCTGGCCGAAGACGCTGGAGCGCTTCCGCAAGGTCGTCATGGGCGCGCGTCTCATCGTCATCCATGGGCGCATCCAGCGCCACGAGGACATCGTCCACGTGGTCTCGCAGCGGCTGGAGGACCGCAGCGACTGGCTCAAGCTCTTATCCGAGGATGGCCTCGCGATGAAGGCGCCGGTCGCCAACGCGGACCACGTGAAGAGCCCCGACATCCGCTCCGAGCAGTCCGGCCCGCACAATGGGCATCCGCGTTGGTCCCAAACCCCGCGCGACCCCCGCCGCACGCATCCGCGCAATGCGCGCATCATCCCAAAGTCGCGCGATTTTCACTGAGGCGGCGGTCCGCTCAGGCGCACCGCGTTGTCCGAGCCGTCGGCACCCATGAACACGGCCAAGAGCCGCACATCCTCCTTGCCGAGGTTGCGGCCGTTGTGGGCCGTATCGATCGCCTCCACGAACGCGTCGCCCTTGCGGAAGACCTTCGTTCCGAGCTTGCCGAAATCGATCGTCAGCTCCCCGTCCAGCACATAGCCGAGCAGCGGCACCTCGTGCTTGTGCCACCCGCGCTCGTCGCCGGGCTTCAGCGTGATGACCGAGACGGTCACTTTCGCAGGCGCGCCGGTCGGGTAGGCGAACGGCTGGCCGAGGATCGTCTTTCCGGTGTTGAGGATGGTCGTATCGTCCTCCGACGCGGCGATGGGGCCAGCGCCAGCGAGGAGCAGGCCGAGTGCGAGGGATGCGTAAGCCGGCGCGCGCGCGGCTCTGCGTACATCCGGCAAGAATGCTGAAAACATCGCGGGGTCCTTCCGGCTCATCGTCGAGAGACGCCAAAACGATTGCGCTCTCGCCGGTTAACGCGAAGGCAACGCGATCGTTCAGCGTCCATTCGCCAAGGTGCTCGACAGCGGGGCGCGCGGCCCCGATAAAGAGCTCCCCACGGCCGGATGCGCCCCGCGAGAACGGACACCGATGCCCATCCCCGACGCCAAAAGCCGGCCCGCGCTCGTAGCGAGCGGCATCGTCCGCCTGTCGGTCGCGCTGCTGCTCGCTGCACTTGCCGCGCTGGTCCCGCCGCAGCCGGCGGCGGCACAAGACGCGCGCAGCGCGCCCGAGGCGGCGACAGACTTGGCGGATCACTCGCTTGCCTTGGCCGAGCGCCACATGGTCGCCGCCGCCAACCGCTACGCCGCCGAGGCCGGGCGCGAGATCCTGCGTGCGGGCGGCTCGGCCGCCGACGCGGTGATCGCCGTCCAGCTCGTCTTGAACCTCGTCGAGCCGCAGTCGAGCGGGCTCGGTGGCGGCGCCTTCCTGCTCTATTGGGACGCGGGCAAGTCCGAGCTCAAGGCCTTCGACGCGCGTGAGACGGCGCCCGCCTCCGCTAAACCCGACCGCTTCCTTATCGATGGCGAGGCAATGCGCTTCGCTACCACCGTGCACTCGGGCCTGAGCGTCGGCGTGCCGGCAATCGTGCGCCTGCTGGAGACGGTGCACGCGCGCTACGGCCGCCTGCCGTGGGCGCGCCTGTTCGAGCCGGCGATCCGCCTTGCGGAAGACGGCTTCGAGGTGTCGCCGCGGCTGCACATGTTGCTGCGCGCACAGACGCCCGAAGGCTTCGCGCCTGCGGCGCGGCGCTATTTCTTCACCGGCACCGGCAGCGCCTGGCCCATCGGCTACACTTTGAAGAACCCCGAGCTCGCCGCCACCCTGCGCCGCATCGCGGCCGAGGGTGCGCGCGGCTTCTACGAGGGGCCGGTCGCCGAGGCGATCGTCAAAGCGGTCGCGGAGGCGCCGACGGCGGCCGGCGGTATGACGCTGCAGGACCTTTCCGCATACACGGTGAAGGAGCGGCCGCCGGTCTGCGTCGGCTATCACAGCTACAAGATCTGCGGCATGGGCCCTCCGTCGTCCGGCGGCCCGACAGTGGCGCAGACATTAAGCCTGCTCGGGCCCTTCGATCTCGGCAAGGGCCGCACCGCGGCGCTGCAGCCGCAGGCCATGCACTTGATCGCGGAAGCGGAAAAGCTCGCCTATGCCGACCGCGACCGCTATCTCGCCGATCCCGATTTCGTGACGATGCCCGAGGGCTTGCTCGATCCCGGCTATCTCGCCGAGCGCCGCGCGCTCATCGATCCGCTGCGCCCCATGACGAAGCCGAAGCCGGGCGTCCCGCCGGGCGCCAGCCGGCAGTCGTTCGGGCGCGACGCCACGCGCGAGCGGGCCGGGACGAGCCACATTTCGATCATCGACGATAGCGGCAACGCGCTCGCCATGACGACGACCATCGAGGGCGGCTTTGGCTCACACCTTTGGGCCGCGGGGTTCCTGCTCAACAACGAGCTGACGGATTTCTCCTTCGTGCCCGTCGATGCCGACGGCAAGCCGGTCGCCAACGCGGTCGGGCCGGGCAAGCGCCCGCGCTCGTCCATGGCGCCGACGATCGTGTTCGACGAGGCGGGCCGCGTGAAAGCCGTGCTCGGCTCGCCGGGCGGCGGCCGCATCATCCTCTACGTAGTGAAGACGCTGGTTGCGCTTCTCGACTGGGGGCTAGACGCGCAAGCCGCGGCCGACCTCTTGAACTTCGGCAGCCAGGGCGACGGCTTCGAGATCGAGCTCGACTCCCCGGCGATCTGGCCGGCGCTCGCCCTGAAGGCCTTCGGTCACCGCGTCGCGCCGAGCGACATGAGCTCCGGCACGCATGTCATCGTGCGCCGCGGCACCACCCTCGAAGGCGGCGCCGATGCCCGCCGCGAGGGCGCGGCGTTGGGGGACTGAGGGTGACCGCGCGCAACATCACTGTCCTTGGTGCCGGCATCCTCGGCCTGTGGCAGGCCTTGACGCTCGCGCGGGCAGGCCACCGCGTGCGCCTTAGCGAGGCGAGCGCGGAACCGTTCGCGCGCGCAGCCAGCCTCTACGGCGGCGTTATGCTGGGGCCAGAGCGCGAGGCGGAAACCGCCCCCCCGGTCCTGCGGGAGCTCGGCCGCGAAGGTGTAGCGGCTTGGCGCGCGCTCTATCCGCGGCTCAAGTGCAACGGCAGCCTCGTCGTTGCCGGCGTGCGTGACGCTGCCGAGCTCGACCGCTTCGCCAGGCTGACGCAGGGCCACGAGCGCCTCGATACGACGGCCCTGCAAAAGCTCGAGCCGGAGCTCGCGGGCCGCTTCCCGTCCGCTCTCTACTTTCCCGACGAGGCACACATGCCGGCCCGGGCAGCGCTCGAGTTCATCCTGGGGGAGACGCGCAAGGCGGGCGTTGAGGTGGTCCTTGGCGCCGACCGCGCTCGCGAGGCGGCCGACACGATCGTCGATTGCCGCGGCCTCGCCGCGCGCGATGAGCTCGCCGACCTGCGCGGCGTGCGTGGCGAGCGGCTCGTGGTGCGCTCCGCCGAGATCGCGCTCAGCCGCCCGGTGCAGCTCCTGCACCCGCGCCAGCCCATCTACATCGTGCCGTGGGGCGGCGGCCGCTACATGATCGGCGCGACGGTGATCGAGAGCGAGGACGACGGCCCCGTCACGGTGCGCTCCGCGCTCGAGCTCTTGAGCGCGGCCTACGCCGTGCACCCTGCGTTCGGCGAGGCGGAGATCCTCGAGCTCGGCGCCGGCGTGCGGCCCGCGTTCCCCGACAACGTCCCGCGCGCGATTGTCCGCGAGGGCGGCCGGCGCATCTTCGTCAACGGCGCCTACCGCCACGGCTTCCTGCTGGCGCCGGTGCTCGCCGCGGCCGTCAGCGATTACCTCGCGACCGGCCGGGTGCGAGGGCCGGTCCTTGTCGTCGAGTGAGCGGCGATCAAGTAACGACGGTCGCTTTCGGACCCATCATCGCCTGAATCTCGCGCAGGGTGCGCGCGGCGTGCCATACGTGCTCGATGCGGAACTGCTCGTTGCCGCCGCCGAAGATGGCGATCTTGCCTTCGATGTCGCTGGTGCCGAGGCCGATGATCCCGAGGCCCAAGATCTTGTGCGCGAGCAGGTCGTCGCTGTAGCGGGTGAGCCGCACGTGCATCACCGAGTAGCTCTCCGGCGCACGCCCCATGATTGAGGCGAAACGCTGCACGCGCTCGATCTGCGCGCCGCGGAAGCGCCAGAAGCTCAGGCGGTCGGCGATGAAGATGATGACGAACCAGACGACGAACAGCGCCGACGACACCATCATGTAGAAGGCGAGGTTCATGTGCACGAGAATCGCGGGCGGTGTCTTGAACAGCCCGTCGATGCTCATGATGAACTGCGTGCTGGCGGCCGCGCCGATGAGCAGCAGGATCAATAGGATGGCGCCGACGCCGCGCGCTTTGACCGTAGTGGCGAGCGCCACGAACAATAGGAGCAGCGTGAACGATACGCCGAGCCACGCACCCGGATAGATGAGCAGCGGCTTGCCGCCCCCGATGGTGAAGGTCTCGCCTTGCGCGTAGGTCAGAAGCGCGCAGACGAACCCGTAGGCCCACACGACCCACCAGTAGAGGATGGGCGAGTGCGGATAGACGCGGACCTCGGTGAGCTGGGATTTTCCGTTAGAGGCCTGCGATTCAACGCCCGTGGACGCCATGGCGCCTCCCCCAGCCAAAATTTGCGGCTGTCTTATTTGTATGTTGCCGCCCGCAGGCCGATATTCATGGCATTCGCGCCAGAGCACTGTCAACGCGATGGGCCGACTAAGCGGCTCCCGCCTTGAGCTTTCGGGGCGAATTCTATTGAATTGGCGCGCGGCGTCTCTGCCGCTTGATAACCGCGGGAGCGATCCCTGTCGACGCATACGGACAATAGGCGCGAGATCGTCGTCAACGGCGATAAGCTGGCGACGCGCGCGGCAAACCTCGCCGAGCTGCTCGCCGAGCTGGGGTTCGCGGGCAAGCGCATCGCGACCGCTCGCAACGGCGATTTTGTCGCCGAGGGCGCGCGTGTGACGACGGCGATCGAGCGCGACGACCATATCGAGATCGTCTCACCCCGCCACGGCGGCTAGGCTTGCTCCCATGAACGCCCCCGAACCCACGGCAGTGGTCCACAGCGCGTTTTCGCTCTACGGCGTGGAGGTACCTTCGCGGCTGCTACTCGGCACGGCGGGCTACCCCTCACCGCACGTGATTGCACGCGCGGTGGAAGCCTCCGGCGCCGGCATTGTTACGGCATCGCTGCGGCGCGAGCAGGCCCGCGGCCGCTCGGGCGAGCGCTTCCTCGATCTCGTGCGCGCGCTCGGTGTGCGCGTGCTGCCCAACACCGCCGGCTGCCGCACGGTCAAAGAGGCAGTGACGACGGCGCAGATGGCGCGCGAGGTGTTTGCCACCGACTGGGTGAAGCTCGAGGTCATCGCCAACGACGATACGCTGCAGCCGGAGGTGATCGGGCTGGTCGAGGCGGCCGGCATTCTCACTCGCGAAGGCTTCAAGGTCCTCCCCTACACTACAGATGATCTTTCGATCGCCGAGCGCCTGCTGGCGGCCGGATGCCAGGTTCTGATGCCGTGGGGCGCGCCCATCGGCTCGGGCCGCGGGCTCGCCAATCCGTACGCGCTGCGCAGCCTGCGCGCCTACTTCGGAAACGTGCCGCTGATCATCGATGCCGGCATCGGTGCGCCTTCGCATGCCGCGGCCGCGATGGAGATGGGCTACGACGGGGTGTTGCTCAACACGGCGGTCGCCAAGGCCGGCGACCCCGCGCGCATGGCGGACGCCTTCGCCAAGGCGATCGCGGCGGGGCGCGCGGCCTACGAGGCGGGTCTCATGGAGGCCCGCGACATGGCGCAGCCGTCAACGCCCGTCGCCGGGACGCCGTTTTTCGATCTCGGCAATGCCGGCGATGAGTGAGACGCTCGGGCTCGACGTCTTCTACCCGATTGTTCCCGACGCCCAGTGGCTCGCGCGCCTCGTCGCGCTGGGCGTGCGCACCGTGCAACTGCGGCTGAAAGACGCCGCGCGCGACGAAATCCGCCGGCAGATCGCGGCGAGCATTGAGGTCACACGCGCACACGGCTGCCAGCTCATCGTCAACGACTACTGGCGCGAGGCGATCGAGGCAGGCGCCGATTGGGTGCACCTCGGCCAGGAGGATCTTGCCGGCGCCGATGTTGCTGCGATCAAGGGGGCGGGTATGCACATCGGCATCTCGACGCATAGCGAGACGGAGCTCGAGCTGGCGCTCGGCGCCGCGCCGGACTACGTAGCGCTTGGCCCCGTCTACGAGACCAAGCTCAAGGTCATGAAATGGGCGCCGCAAGGCCTCGACCGCGTGCGGCAATGGAAGGCTCGCATCGGGGATAAGCCGCTCGTCGCCATCGGCGGCATCACGCCGCAGCGGGCACCGGCGGTGCTTGCCGCGGGTGCTCAGTCGGTGGCCGTCATCACCGACTTCATGACGGCGCCGGAGCCTGAGCAGCGCGTTCGCGAATGGCTCGCGTGGGCTGACATGATGCGGCGCACAGTCGACCGCAACGGATAAGCGGAGCGCGCGAGAAAAGCTGCGCCGCTCATGACCTTCTCCGCTTGCGCTCGCACGTCAGCTGGCATCAAATGGCACGCAACGGTTCTGTTCTGCACGGGTTTGGCGTTGGCCGGCCCGGAACCCGAGCGTGCGCATGGCTTTTCGCTTCAGGCTTGCCGAGACCTTCGAGGAAGGCTGCCAGCGGATCGCGCGCGAGCAGATCGAGCGCGCGCAGGCGCAGCTCAAAGGTCCGGACGACCCCATCGTCGCCGTGCATGAAACCCGCAAATCGCTGAAGCGCCTGCGCGCTCTTTTGCGCCTTATCCGCCCCGCCATCGGCGAGAGCGTGTTCCGCCACGAGAACGCACAACTGCGCGAGATTGCCCGCATCCTCTCTAGCGCGCGTGACCGTCACGTGCTGCTGGAGACCGTCACCAAGCTCGAGGCGGCCGCGAACTTTCCGAAGAAAGGTCTTGGCCACGCCGTGCGGGTTGCGCTCAGCGCTACGAACGGCGAGCAGAGCCTCGTCGTCGAAGGCGCGACCCTGCGGCAGGCGCAAGGGCGGCTCGCAGACACCAAAAAGCGCTTCGCGCGGCTGCACCTGTCGGGCCACGGCTTCGATAGTATCGGGCCCGGTCTCGAGGCGAGCTACCGCCGCGCCCGCCGCGCCTTTCGCTCGGCCTACGTGGAGCTGACGGATGAAGCTTTCCACGAATGGCGCAAGGGTGCGCAACAGCACTGGCGCCACATGCTGCTCTTGACGCGCGCGTGGCCGGCCTCGCTCGCCGCGCGCGCGAGTGAATCGCGCGGCCTGTCGCAGATACTGGGCGACGACCATGATCTCGCCCTGCTCATCGCATTCGTGCGCTCGGACGCCGGGGCGCGCCTCGGCGAGGATGCTGCCGCCATAGAGACCGCGGCGCGATGGCGCCAGCAGGAGCTGCGCGCAATCGCGCACCCCAAGGGTTTGCGCCTGTTTGCCGAAAGCCCCAAGGCGCTGTGTCACAGCATGGCGACCTACTGGGACGCCGCCGTCGCGCTCAAGGAGCGCGAGCCCGACGAGGGCGACGCGCATCCCGCCCGCAGAACGAGCGCGCATGCAACGCGCCGGCGCCGTCCGGCCGCCCGCGCCTGAGGGCGGCCGTCTCCCGGCGGTTGTCGCCTTCCCCGCGCTTATTCGCTAAGGTACCGCACCCCAACTTCCGCCCCCGAGGAACAGGCCACTTGAACGAGACGAAGGGCAGCGCCGCCTTCGAGCCCGGAGACGCACCGCTGCCGAGCGGGCATCCCGAGGTTCCCCGCGGCCGCATCGGCATCTTGCTCCTCAATCTCGGCACGCCGGATGCGACCGACTACTGGTCGATGCGCCGCTACCTCAAGGAGTTCCTATCCGACCGCCGCGTCATCGAGGTGCCGCGCTGGAAATGGTGGCCGATCCTCAACCTCATCATCCTGACCGTGCGCCCGGGCCGCAAGGGCATGGATTATCAGAAGATCTGGAACGAGGAGCGCAACGAGGGGCCGCTGAAGACGATCACGCGCTCGCAGGCCGAGAAGCTCGCCGCGGCGCTCAAGACTGATCCGCGCATCGAGGTCGACTGGGCCATGCGCTACGCCAACCCCTCGACGGGTAGCCGCATCGAAGCCCTGAAGGCGCGCGGCTGCGACCGCATCCTCTTGGTCCCGCTCTACCCGCAGTATGCGGCCGCCACGTCGGCAACTGCGTGCGATGAGGCCTTCCGCACGCTGATGCGCATGCGCTGGCAACCGGCGGTGCGGGCAGCGCCGAGCTACCATGACGATCCCGTCTATATCGAGGCGCTCGCGGCTTCCATGCGCCGGCACCTCGCGGCGCTCGATTTCGAGCCCGAGGTCATCATCGCCACCTTCCACGGCATGCCGCAGTCCTACCTCGAGCGGGGCGATCCCTATCACTGCCAGTGCCAGAAGACCTCGCGCCTGTTGTGCGCCGCGCTCGGCTGGCCCGAGGACAAATGGCTGACGACCTTCCAGTCGCGCTTCGGCAGCGACCCGTGGCTGCAGCCCTACACGGACGAGACCGTCAAGAGGCTCGCGGGCGAAGGGGTGAAGCGGCTCGCGCTGGTGGCGCCGGGCTTCTCGGCCGATTGCTTGGAGACGCTCGAAGAGCTCGACCACGAGAACCGCCACGCCTTCGAAGAAGCGGGCGGCGAGAAGTTCGCCTACCTGCCGGCGCTGAACGACAGCGAGGAAGGCATGCGCGTCATCGAGGCGGTGGTGCGGCGCGAGCTCAAAGGCTGGCTGTGAGGCGTTCGTCCGGCTAATCCGCGCTAATTCGATACGTAAGGCGATGTTTCATAAGTAACTGCTTATAAAGACCTTTTTTACCCTATCTTTGCGGTTCTGCCGGTAAGTTGGCCGCCATAGCGACGGCAGACCTCGCGATCTGACTTCGCGATCTCCCATGGGGACTGACGGCATGGATGCGTTTTCGGGCGGTTTCGAAGTGTTCGGCATCTTGCTCATCTTGCTGGCGGTCGCCGCGCTCTGGTCGACCGTCAAGATCGTGCCGCAGGGCATGAACTACACGGTCGAGAATTTCGGCCGCTATACCCGCTCGCTGCAGCCGGGCCTGCACATCCTCATACCGGTGATGGAACGGGTCGGGCACCGCATGAACATGAAGGAGCAGGTGCTCGACATCCCGAGCCAGGACGTGATCACGCGCGACAACGCCATGGTGCGCGTCAACGGCGTGACGTTCTTCCAGGTGCTGAACGCTGCGCGCGCCGCCTACGAGGTCGACCAGCTAGAGCCATCGATCGTCAATCTCACCATGACCAACATCCGTACTGTCATGGGCTCCATGGATCTCGACGAGCTCCTGTCGAACCGTGACCAGATCAACGCCAAGCTCCTGCAGGTGCTCGACCAGGCGACGGAAGCCTGGGGCATCAAAGTGACACGCATCGAGATCAAGGACATTGACCCCCCGCGCGACCTCGTCGACAGCATGGCGCGGCAGATGAAGGCCGAGCGCGAGAAGCGCGCACAGATCCTCGAAGCCGAAGGCGCGCGCCAAGCCGAGATCTTGCGAGCAGAGGGCGAGAAGCAGGCCGTGGTGCTCGATGCCGAAGGCCGGCGCGAAGCGGCGTTCCGCGATGCAGAAGCGCGCGAGCGCGGGGCCGAAGCGGAAGCCAAGGCGACGCGGATGGTGTCCGACGCCATTGCCGCCGGCAACGTGCAGGCGATCAACTACTTCATCGCCAACAACTACGTGAAGGCATTGGAATCCCTCGCCAAGGCGCCGAACCAGAAAGTCATCCTGATGCCGCTCGAAGCCGCTTCCGTTATCGGCTCGATTGCGGGCTTGGCGCAGATCACGTCGGAAGCGTTCTCGGGCCAGCCCGCGGCGCAGGCCGCGCGCGCCAAGGGCAGCGTCCCGCAGACGGACCGTTGAAGATCGGGGCCGTCGAAGACGGTCCGTTGAGGATCGCAGGGCAACTCCTGCTATGATGCGCGGTGAGTGGCGGAGTTCGACATGCCGTTGACGGATTTCTTCGCTAGCCTCGGTCCCTGGAACTGGTTCATCGTCGCCGTCGCGCTATTCGTGCTCGAGACGATCGTGCCCGGCGTGCACTTCATCTGGTTCGGCCTGGCGGCGGCGATCGTCGGCATTCTCGGCCTCGCCGTCGATTTCGCATGGGAGTGGCAGTTGATCACGTTCGCCATCATCTCCTGCATCACCGTGTTCCTCGCGCGCCGCTTCGCCGCGCCGGATGTCGCGCGCAGCGACGAGCCAGACCTCAACGTGCGTGCGGCCCAATACTTGGGGCGCGTCGTCATGGTCGAGGAACCGATCGCCGGCGGGCGCGGCAAGGTGCGCGTCGGCGATACGGTATGGTCCGCACAGGGAAGCGATGCGCCCAAAGGCGCCCGCGTCCGGGTCACGGGAACGAACGGCTGTGTGCTGCTGGTGGAGCATGCGACTTCCTGAACGAGACGAGCGTCCGAGCGCTGCACTGTGGCTTGCCGCGGTGGGAAGCCTGATGCTGCCCGTCGCCGGGGTTGCCGTCGCGCTCTACGGCGTGTTCAGGATTGCGAATGGGGACATAGCCGGCTGGTATTGGGTCGGGGCGGGCACGCTTTTGATCATCGCCGATATGGTCTTCGACTGGGTCTGGGCGCGGCCCGCGGTGGGAAAGAGCGACGAGCCGAACCTCAACCGCCGCGGCGCCGAGCTCGTCGGCCAGATCGTCATGGTGGTGGAGCCGATCGAGGCGGAGGGGCGCGGCAAGGTGCGGGCGGCCGATACCGTGTGGGCGGCCGAAGGCGTCAGCGCCGCGGTGGGTAAGCGCGTGCGCGTCACCGGCGTCAAGGGGACGGTGCTGACGGTCGCCGCAAGTTGAGACCACTTCAGGCGGGCGCAGGCGCTAAGCGACGCCGGCGCGTAGAAGGTCGTGCACGTGCAGGATGCCGACCGGCTTGCCCTTCTCGACGACAAACAGCGCCGTGATGCGCGCTGCGTTGATCATCTCCAGCGCCGCGGAGGCGAGCATCTTCGGCGTCGCCGTCTTCGGCCGCCGCGTCATGATGTCAGCCGTGCGCGCCTTCACGAGGTCACCGCCCATGTGACGCCGCAGGTCACCGTCGGTGACAATGCCAATGAGCTTGCCCCTAGCGTCGACGATGCCGAGGCAGCCGAAGGCCTTCTGCGTCATGGTGACGAGGGCGTCGCTCATGTGCTCGGTGTCACGCGCGAGCGGGAGGCTGTCGCCCTTGTGCATGACGTCGGCCACGTATTGCAGACTGGCGCCGAGCGAGCCGCCGGGATGGATGGCCTTGAACTGGTTCGCGGTGAAGCCGCGCGCCTCCAAGAGCGCAATCGCGAGGCAGTCGCCAAGCGCTAGCTGCATGGTCGTGGAGGTGGTGGGCGCCAGCCCGTGCGGGCACGCCTCCTTGATGCGCGGCAGCTCCAGCACGATGTCGGCGTGCTGGCCGAGCGCGCTTTCGGCGCGCGAGGTGATGGCGATGAGCGGCACCTTGTGACGGCGCGAATAGGTGATGAGCGGCTTGAGCTCCACCGTTTCCCCCGACCAGGACAGCGCCAGCAGCACGTCATCGGGCGTGATCATGCCGAGATCGCCGTGAGAAGCTTCCGTCGGGTGCACGAAAAAGGCGGGGCGCCCCGTGGAGGCGAAGGTAGCGGCGATCTTCTGCCCAACGTGGCCGCTCTTGCCGATGCCGGTCACGATGACGCGGCCGCGCGCGGGACGCATGGCCTGCAGCGCGTCCGCGAAAGGGCGGGCCATGGTGGTCGACAGCGCCTCGCGCAGCAGGCTCAGCCCCTCACATTCGAGATCGAGGGTCCGCAAGGCAGATGCAACCGGAAGGCGGCCAAGGCGCCGGCCGCCCTCGATGCTCTTCAATTTCGGTAATGGCCCGGTCGCCGTCATGGCTCGATCCCCCCGACGCCCCCAGCGACGCTTAAGGTTAGGAGTTTCTTACAATTTTCGGGCCCTGTCCAGCCGCACCGGCCGTTGCCCACCGTCGCGATCCCGCATCCTAAACAGACCGTTAACCGACGTTCCGTAGGGTCGGCAGACGTACAGGCGTTCGCGTGACGAGTAATCGCATGGGAGCGCTTGGTGAACAGCCGGCAGCGATCGATTTGGCTTTTGTTGGGCCTTGCTGCCGCAACAGGGGCCGGGCTGTCGCTGGCGCCGACCCCGGCCGCGGCGCAAATTTTGGATCGGCCGGCGGCTGTCGCGACGCCCCCCGTCCGGCCGACGCCGGCACCCGACGTTGCCGATTCCTCCCTGTCACCTGATGATCAAAGCGTCATCGACAGCGGGTGGGCGGCGGACGCCAGGCCTACGGGCGCGCCTGCCACATCGGTCGATACCCAGGACGGCATCGACCCGCAACAGGCCGCCTCCCAGGACGCGGAGGCCCAAGACAGCCAGGACGGCACGACGCCGGTCGCCGCCGAGGAAGACCAGAGCGGCGACACCGACGAGTTCGGCGAGGCGCGCATCCGGCCGCGTCAGCTGCCGCCGCAGGACGGCGACCTGCCGACGGTGATCGAGGCTCCCCCGTCCCCAACCGATGGCATCGTCGACCTCAACACGCCGAGCGCACTGCCGAACGAGGAGGACGTGACGCTTGCCGACATGCGCAACGCGCGCGACCTCGCCATCTACGCCGGTATCGCGCCGAGCTTCGATCCCCTGCTGCTCGAGGCGCAGGAGACGAACCCGGTGTTCAGCGACATCGCCGGCCGCAGCTTCGACCCCGATCCGTTCGTGCCGCTCGGCACGCGGCTCGGCAGCTTCCTCCTGTTCACCTCGCTACAAACCGACGGTGATTACAACAGCAACCTCTTCGCGTCCCCGCTTGCGCGCGGCGACTATTCGCTAGAGCTCTGGCCGTCGGTGCGCCTTGCCTCCAACTGGAGCAACCACGCGCTCGAGATCCGCGCGTCCGGGGACTTGAGCTTTCACGACAAGTTCTCGTCGGAAGACGACCGCGCCTATCTCGTCGAAGCGCTGTCGCGCATCGACATCACGCGGTTCAGCAACATCCAGGCGTCGGTCTCGCACGAGCTGGCGCAGGAAAGCCGCTCGGCGATCAACGCGACCTCGTTCGGCACGCGCCCAGACGTCGTGGTCGATCGCGCAAGTCTCGCAGGCAACCAGCGGTTCAACCGGCTCAGCGTGCAGGTGCGCGGCAACATCATCGACACGAGCTACGGCACCGACATCATCGCCGGTCAAGTCGAGAGCAACGCCGACCGCGATTTCACGCTCTATGAGGAGGCGGTGCGACCGCGGTGGGAGTTCAATCCGAACCTGTTCCTGTTCTCGGACATCTCATTCAACACGCGCGACTATCCCATCGCCGCGTTCACCGACGGCATCAACCGAACCTCGGCGGGCCAGCGCTACCGCGTCGGCCTATCGTTCGGCGACACGAGCGAAATCCTGAACGGATCGGTCAGCCTCGGTTACGGCCAGCAGGACTACGGAGACCCGCTGCTAGAGGACATCAATGCGCTGCTGTTCGACGCCGATCTGACTTGGCACATCACGCCGCTGACCTCGCTTCTCTTCACGGCCGCGACGGACGTGGCGGAAACGACGACGAACGACACCGGCGGCGTCCTCGAGCGCCAGTATGGGCTCGCGTTGCGCCACAGTTTTTCGACGCGGCTCATCGGCACGACCGGCGTCAGCTACTACAATCGCGACTTCGTTGGCGGTGATCTCACCGAGCAGCAGACCACGGGCGCCGCCGGGCTCGAATACTATCTGAGCCGCGAGTACGTGCTGTTCGGCCGCTACCAGCACACCGCCTTCTACACCACCGCGCCCGATGGCAACTACACGGCCGAAGAAGTGCAGCTCGGCGTGCGCATCCGCCACTGAGCATCAATCGTCTGCTGTGACGCCGGCGCCACGAGGTGCGGTGAAAGCGACGCGCCCGTTCCCGCCGCGCGCAATGTCCGCTGGGAATCGTTGCGCTGACCAAAGTCGATTTCGACAAGGTCGCCTACGTCCAAGGCGGCGGCGACCTCACGGCGACCTCGAGCGCGGCCGGCGCCAACTCGCTGATCATCGCCAGCAACGGCACCATCACCGGGCCGCTGCAGCTGCAGGGCCAGCAGACGCTGCAGGGCGGCGCCTCGACCATCAATGTGCAGGGCGTGAAGTCGGGCACGATCGCGCCCTTCACGGCGCCGGGCGCGCGGCCGATGTTCTTCAACGACGAAGCCGACAGCGCCATCAAGGTGCTCGGCAGCAGCGTGCACATTGCCGGCATCGATCTTGAAGGCGCCGGGACGGGCTCATCCAATTTTTCGAACGCCGGCATTACCGATGACTGCAGTTGCACTCCCGTGCTCAACACATTCATTGAGAATGTTAACATCGATGAGTTCTCCTACGCCGGCATCTCCTTCGGCGATGGCGCCCAGGTCACGATACGCAACACGTCGGTGAGCAAGATCGGCGGCGTCGGCATCGCCTTTTATAGCGACAGCGCTGTCACCATCGCCAACACGACGGTCACCAACGTCGGCGAGGTCGGCATCACCTTCGGCCTCGACAACCGCGTCACCCTCTCGGGCGTCACCGTCAGCGGCGTGCTAGATGGAGACGGCATGAGTTCCTTCGATGGTAATACCGTCACTATCACCAATACGGTGGTCAATTTAGTCATTGCTCGTCTTCGGCTCGCCAACGTTCCTCTTCACCAACGGCATCTCCCTTTGCTGCGATGGAATCCACGTAACGATGGCGAACGTGAGCCAGTGAGCATACGTCCAATCATCGTGCGACGGAATCGCGTTTGGGCGACAGCTTTAACCAGGTTTCACATCACGGGCGTGACGTCTCGGTCGATTGCGAAGCATCTATTACGACAGCCGCATTCCTTCCGATCACAACGACCCGATCTCGACTCTCCGCACCGCATCAGCTTCGGCTATCGCACGACTGCATTGCCATCTCGATTGCGCGTCGACAACAATGGCATCGTATTCGGATCACGCAATACAGTCGTGCGACCACGTCACATCAACGACGTCTGCTGCGCTCGGCATCCGCTCGACTGTCGCGAATACGGCATCGATCGCCGATACCACGATTATCTCGATAGCCACAACTTCGGTATCAATTCCTCTTCGCGACAACACGGTGACGATATACAACGCCAGCATCAGCAACGCCGGGGACAGACGGCTTCGAGTCTTCGGTGACGACAACACCGTCACGGCTCGCGACACGACCTTCGACGGCACCTTCGGCGGCTTATGCCGTTGCCTCGACGGCACGTACAACACCCTGTCGGGGACCGGAAACTGTCTTCACCGGGCCACAGCGCCACTATGCTTTGCCCCTCTTGGCGCAGAGCGGCAACTTCACGTTCTCCTCGCCGGCGCCACCTGCCCGTGAGCGTCAGTCTCAGCCAAACTTCTTGATCGCCGCCTTGAGCGCGGGCGCGAGATCGGGGCGCTCGAGCCCATAGGCGAGGTTCGCCAAGAGGAAGCCGATCTTGGTGCCACAGTCGTAGATGGTGCCGTCGAAGCGCACGGCGTGGAACGGCTTGCCGGCCTTCAGCATGGCGACCATGGCGTCGGTGAGCTGGATCTCGCCGCCGGCGCCGCGCTCCCCGCGCTCCAGGATGCCGAAGATTTCCGGCTGCAGGATATAGCGGCCGCTGATGTGCAGGTTCGAGGGAGCCGTGCCCGCTTTCGGCTTCTCGACCATGCCGGAGATCTCCGACACCTTGGCGGTGCGGTCCTTCACCCCGACGATGCCGTAGAGGTGCGCCTCGCTCTCCGGCACCGGCGACACCCCGATGTGGTTGCCGCCGCGCTCGTTGAACGCCGCGATCATCTCGGCGAGAAACGGCTTGCCGCCGTGATGCAGCATGTCGGGCAGTAGCACCGCGAACGGCTCCTCACCGACGATGTCGCGCGCGCACCACACCGCGTGCCCGAGGCCGAGCGGCTCCTGCTGGCGCGTGAAGCTCGTGGCGCCGGCGCCGGGCAGCGCGTCCGCGAGCTCCTTTAGCTCCTTCGTCTTGCCGCGTGCGGCGAGCACGCTTTCGAGCTCCGGCTGCCTGTCGAAATGATCCTCGATCGCCGACTTGTTGCGTCCGGTGACGAAGATGAAGTGCTCGATGCCCGCGGCGCGCGCCTCGTCGACCACGTGCTGGATCGCCGGCCGGTCGACGACGGTCAGCATCTCCTTCGGCATGGCCTTGGTGGCGGGCAGGAAGCGCGTGCCGAGGCCGGCGACGGGGAATACGGCCTTGCGGATGCGCTGCGCGGGTCGGGGCATGTAGAAACTCCAAGTGCCGAAGGATTAGTCGCGGGATTTTTTTCGGCTGCAGACGTTAACGGGGGGAACAGCCGGTGTGGAGGATTGTTTCAGTCCTAGATTAAGCTTTGCGATGCTAGGGTGCCCGGCAAGGCAGGGCGTTCGGGAAGGCGAATTGAGCGATGACCGTTCTCGTCACCGGCGGAGCCGGGTACATCGGAAGCCATATGGTGCTCGAGCTCCTCGATTCCGGGGAGAGCGTCGTCGTTTTGGACAACCTGTCGACGGGGTTCCGCTGGGCGGTGCCGGCCAACGCCACCCTCGTCGTCGGCGATGTCGGCGATCAGGAGCTTCTTCGCAGCATCGTCCGCAAGCACGGTGTCGAATCCATCATCCATTTCGCCGGTTCGATCGTGGTGCCGGAGTCGGTCGTCGATCCGCTGGGCTACTACCACAACAACACCGTCAAGTCGCGCGCCCTGATGGAGGTTGCCGTCGAGCACGGCATCAAGCGCTTCATCTTCTCCTCCACTGCCGCCGTCTACGGCATGCCGAAGGAGAACCCGGTGCGCGAGGACGCCGACTTGAAGCCGATGTCGCCCTACGGCTCCTCCAAGCTCATGACCGAGACCATGCTCGCCGACACCGCGCGCGCGCACGATTTCAATTACGTCGCGCTGCGCTATTTCAACGTGGCGGGCGCCGACCCCAAGGGCCGCTCCGGCCAGTCGACCCCGAACGCCACGCACCTGATCAAGGTCGCGTGCGAGACGGCACTGGGCAAGCGCCCCTTCATGGAGGTGTTCGGCACCGATTACCCCACGCCCGACGGCACCTGCATCCGCGACTACATCCACGTCACCGACCTCGTGCGCGCGCACCTCGTGGCGCTGCGCTATCTGCGCGACGGCGGCCAGTCTGAGGTGTTCAACTGCGGCTACTCGAAGGGCTTCTCCGTGCTGCAGGTGATCGAGGCGGTGAAGCGCGCCTCCGGCGCCGACTTCGAGGTGCGCCTGTCGGAGCGGCGTCCGGGTGACCCGGCGGCGATCGTCGCGGCTTCCGACAAGATCCGCGTGCGGCTCGGTTGGCGCCCGCAGTACGACAGCCTCGACACCATCGCGGGCCAAGCTCTCGCCTGGGAAGCGCACCTGGGCCAGCTCAAGTACGCGAGCTAGCGGCTTTATTCACACCTCCATCGTCCCCGCCTCGCCCGAATCACGGGCGAGGGCTAGTGCTGACCAGTTTGCTGTAGAGCGGCCGTGCTTTGCCGCGGTGCGCGCCCTATATTGGATCAGCGTCGGACAAGACCGGCCGGGGAAAAAGCAGGATGAGCACGCCCGACACCGAAGCAGCAGCGCTCCCGCACGGCGACCCTGGCGATTACGTCGAGGATGGGCAGGTTCTGATCGGCTGCAGCCGCCAGGGCCGCGAACTCGTGCCTGAGTGCGTTGAGCTCAAGTTCGCCAATCGCCACGGCCTCGTCACCGGCGCCACCGGCACCGGCAAGACAGTGACGCTGCAGGTGCTGGCGGAAGGCTTCTCCGCGGCCGGCGTGCCGGTGTTCGCCGCCGACATCAAGGGCGACCTCTCCGGCATCGCGGTCAAGGGCGAGCGCGACCCCAAGCTCGTGCAGCGCGCTCAGGACATCGGGCTCACCCGCTACGGCACCGCCTCGTTCCCGGTCGTGTTCTGGGACATCTTCGGCCGTGACGGACACCCCGTGCGTGCGACCGTCGAGCAAATGGGCCCGCTGCTCTTGTCGCGGCTCCTCGAGCTCACCGAGCCGCAGGAGGGCGTGCTCAACATCGCCTTCCGCTGGGCGGCGGATGAGCGCGCCGCGGGCGACGAGAAGATGGTCATCCGCGACTTGAAGGATCTGCGCGCCGTCATCGACGAGATGGGCCGGCGCTCGTCCGAGTTGCGCAGCAAGTATGGCAATGTGGCCCCCGCGACCGTCGGCGTGATCCAGCGCCGTCTGCTCGTCTTGGAGCAGCAGGGTGCGGACAAGTTTTTCGGCGAGCCGGCGCTCGACATCACCGATTTCATCAAGCTCGCCCCCGACGGCCGCGGCGTCATCAATATTCTCTCGGCCGAGAAGCTGATGAACACGCCGCGGCTCTACGCGACGTTTCTTCTGTGGATGCTGTCGGAGCTGTTCGAGAGGCTCCCCGAGGTGGGCGACCTCGACAAGCCCAAGCTCGTGTTTCTGTTCGACGAGGCCCACCTTCTGTTCAACGATGCGCCGCGCCCGCTCTTAGAGCAAATCGAGCGCGTCACCCGGCTGATCCGCTCGAAGGGCGTCGGCGTCTATTACGTCACGCAGAGCCCGGGCGACGTGCCCGACCGCGTGTCGGCCCAGCTCGGCAACCGCATCCAGCACGCCCTGCGCGCCTTCACGCCCAAGGAATTGAAGGCCGTGCGCGCCGCGGCGCAGACCTTCCGCGCCAACCCCGCGATCGATACCGAGCGCGCGATCCAGGAGCTGCAGGTCGGCGAGGCGCTGGTCTCGCTCCTGCACGGCAACGGCGAGCCGTCGATGGTCCAGCGCACGCTGATTAGGCCGCCGATGTCGCGCGTGGGCCCGCTCAAAGAGGCCGAGCGCAAGGCGATCATCGACGCCGACGCCGCCAACGGGCAGAAATACACGCAAACAGCCGACATCCCGTCGGCCTTCGAGACGCTCAACGCCAGGAACTCCCCCGTCGGCCAGGTGCGGGAGAAATTGCGCAGGTTCGGCAACCTCCTGCGCGCGAATCGATGATGGAGTAAGGTTCAAGGCCAGTTTACGCGGGGCGGCGACTCGGCGCATCAGACAGCCGCAGGACAACGTGGGACGAGGTGAGCACTATGGGCTACTTCCGCTTCCGGAAAACCTTCAGCATCCTCCCGGGCGTACGCATCAACCTGAGCAAGACCGGGGTGAGCGGCAGCCTCGGCGGGCACGGCGCCACGCTCAATGTCGGGCACGGCAAGGAGAACGTCACGCTCGGCGTTCCCGGCACCGGCCTGAGCTACAAGACGCCGGCAACGACAGCGCTGATCATGGCTATCGTCGTCGTCGCGGTCGTGGTCGGCATCGCCTATTTCGTAGCGCCCGACATGGTGCGGACCCTGCTGCACTGGTGGCAGCCGCGCTGGTTCTGAGCCGCTGCGCGGCCTATCCCGGCCAAGGGTCGCAAAATCGCCCCGAAGCACGCTAGAACCTTGGGCATGAAACAGCCCAGGGTCGCTGGCGTGCTTCCGCGTTTGAAGACGTTATTCTCGCCATTCTCGCCATACTCGCCCCTGCGCGCGGGCGCAGTCGCTGCCGCGCTGCTGCTTGCGGCCGCGGCCCCCGCGAGCAGCGCGGATGCCTTCCGCGCCTTCCTCGATGGGCTGTGGCCCGACGCGCAGGCACTCGGCGTAACGCGCCCCGTCTTCGACGCGGCGTTCAAGGACCTCAAGCCCGACCTGACGCTGCCCGACCTCGTCATCGAGGGGCGCAAGCGCGACGACAGCGCCGGCCAGGCTGAGTTCACCAAGTCGGCGATGGAGTACCTGAACCCCAAGTACCTCGCCGACCTCGGCGCGCAGGGGCGCACGTTCCTCAAGCAGCACGAGCGCGAGATCGTCAACATCGAGAAGTCGACCGGCGTCGACCGCTACATTCTCGTCGCCATCTGGGGCCGCGAGACCGCCTACGGCACACAAAAGGACACGCGCGACGCCATCCAGGTTCTCGCCACGCAGGCCTACACCGGCCGGCGCAAGGAGGTGTTCCGCAACGAGCTGCTGCAAGCTTTGAAGATGCTGCAGGCGGGCGTGCCGCGCGCGAAGATGAAATCGTCCTGGGCCGGCGCGGTCGGGCTGACGCAGTTCATGCCGAGCGAATACTTCTCCTACGCCGCCGATGGCGACGGCGACGGCAAGGCCGACATCTTCGACAGCGTGCCCGATGCGCTCGCCTCCGCCGCCCACCAGCTCGCCGGCAAGGGCTGGCTACGGGGCGTGCGCTGGGGCTACGAGGTCACGCAGCCCGCGCATGGCGACTGCTCGCTCGAAGGCCCGCCCGGCCACCGCTCAATCGGCGACTGGAAGAAGCTCGGCTTCGAGCGGGCCGGCCCCACGCGCTTTCGCGCAGACGAGCTCGCCCTCGACGCCTACCTCATGATGCCGTCCGGAGCCTACGGGCCGGCGTTCCTCGCCACCGAGAACTTTCAGGTCATCCGCCGCTACAACACGTCCGACCTCTACGCGCTGTTCGTCGGCAACCTTGCCGACCGCATCGCCGGCGGCGGCGATTTCTACACGCCCTCGGCGAGGGTGCAGCAGCCGCGCACGAGCCAGGTGAAGGAGATCCAGGAGCGGCTCATCAAGGCCGGCTATGAGCTGGAAAAGAGCGATGGCAAGATCGGCTCGATGACGCGCCGCCAGGTCGGCACCTACCAGAAGAAGAACGGGCTCAAGATCGATTGCTGGCCGACGGACGCGGTGCTTACCCACCTGCGCTCCACCGCCTCGCTCGGTGAGGCTGCGACGCCCCCAGGGACGTCCCTCGGGCGATAGTATTCAAGAACTGCTGCAGGCGTGATATGGGCTGCCGCTTCGGCGCGCGGGGCCGCGCGCTGTAGTTCGGCTGGCGGGCCGCATCGCTTGAGGAGGCACACATGAATCGCTGGGTCGAGGAGACGTTTCATCCACACTGGCGCGTGCGTCTCGAGGCCGACGAGATCCTGCACGAGGTCAAGACCGAGCACCAGCACCTCGTCATCTTCAAGAATGCGACGTGGGGCACGGTGCTGATGCTCGACGGCGTGTGCCAGCTCACGACCTCGGATGAGTTCATCTACCACGAGATGATGGCGCACGTGCCGCTGATGGTGCTCGACAAGCCCAAGCAAGTGCTGGTCGTCGGCGGCGGCGACGGCGGCGTCATGCGCGAGGTTTTGAAGCACCCGACCATCGAGAAGGCGATGCTGTGCGAGATCGACCGCACGGTCATCGATACCGCGCTGAAATACTATCCCGAGATCCCCGGCGACACTTTCGACGACGAGCGCACGGTCGTCGTGATCGCGGACGGGCGCAAGTTCGTCGCCGAGACGGACGAGCGCTACGACGCCATCATCGTCGACAGTTCCGAGCCGATCGGCCCCTCCGCGGTGCTGCACACCCTCGAGTTCTTCGCCGACTGCCGCCGTGCACTGAAGGAGGACGGCATTCTCATCACCCAGAACGGCCTGCCGTTCTTGTTCCCCGACCACCTGGCGCAGACGACGCGGGCGTTCGCCTCGCTGTTCGATTACGTCGCGCCCTACATGTGCACGCAGCCGTGCTACTTCGGCGGTCCCTTCGCGCTCAACTGGGCGAGCGACGAGGACGATCACCTCGAGTTCTCCGAAAAGAAGCTTTTGAAGCGTCAGGACAAGCGCGGCATCGCCACCCGCTACTGGACGCCGGCCGTGCACAACGCGGCCTTCGCGCTCCCCGCGTATGCGAAGCTCGTCGCCGACAAGGCGCGCGCCGAGGGCCGCGCGGAGAAGAGCAATCGCAACCGCCGCGGCAAGAACGGCAAGAACAAGGGCGGCAAGGACGTGGGCCGGGTCTAGTGTGCTTCAGCCCGCCGCGAGATGCGTCCCGAGCAGTCCATCGTAGACCTTCAACGTCTGCTGCTTCATGCCCTCGAGCGAGAAGTTGCTGGCTACGTGTGCGCGCGCATGCGCGCCCATCCGCGCCCGTTCCTCGGCGGTGAGTGCGAGCGCCGCCGCGAGCGCCTCCGCCAGCCGGCCCGCATCGTTGGCCGGCACCAGCCAGCCGGTCGCCTCGTCCGCCGGCACGCGCGACGCGCTCTTGACCGTCTCCGGCGGCGCTCCGATGTCGGTCGCTATGACGGGCGTCCCCATCATCTGCGCTTCCGCCGCGGCGCGGCCGAAGGCCTCCGGCTCGATCGAAGCGATGACGGCGACGTGCGCGGCGAGAAACGCCGCCGGCATGTCGTCGACGTGGCCGACGATGCGGACATGCTCGCTCAAGCCGGCGTTGTCGGCCTCGCGCTCGAGCTGCCTTTGATAACCGTCACGACCCTGGGGATCGCCGGCCAGCACCACTACCGCCCCGGCGAGCTTCCCCTGCTCGCGCAGCAGCTTTGCAGCCTCGATCAGCACGCTCTGGCCCTTCCAGCGCGTGAGGCGGGCCGCATTGAGGATGACACGCGCACCCGGGGGGACGGCCCACTCCTTGCGCAGGGCATTGACGCGCTGGTCCTCGACCTTGGCCGGATCGAACCAGCGGTCGTCGACCCCGCGGTAGATCACCTGCAGGCGCGCGAGCGGTGTGCCGTAGCGCATGCGGATGAGGTCGGCGGTGTAGTGGGAGTTCGCGATCACCACGTCGCCGCGCGCCATGACGCTGTTGTAGAGCCACTTTATCGGCGAGCGCTCGTTATAGGCGCCGTGATAAGTGGTGACGAACGGCACATCCGCCCGCCGCGCGGCCAGAAGCGTGCTCCATGCCGGCGCGCGGCTGCGCGCATGGACGAGATCGATGCCGTCGCGTTTCACCATGCGGGCGATGCGGCGCGCGTTCCATAGCATGCGAAACGGGCTCTTCGTCGCAGCCGCAAAGAATCTCAGCTCCGCGCCCGTGTCGCGCAGGCGCTGCACCAGGCGGCCGCCCTCGCTCAGGACGATGGCGCGGCCGCCGGCGCGCTCGATCGCCTCCGCGATCTCGATCGTGGAAAGCTCGGCTCCTCCGGTATCGAGCTCGGGGATGATCTGCAGTATGGTCGGGCGCTTTTCGGCCACGAGGCTTTTCTCCGGCAGGTGATGGGGTTGTTTAGAGTGAGTGGGAGCGAACCGCAATTCTTGCAGGTCACGGGCGGCGGCGCTGCGCGGCGCATCGCCTATATCGCCGATCCCCCAACCGCCGAGCCTGCTGTGAGCCTGTTTTGGCTCTCGGGCTACAAGTCGGACATGGTGAGCACGAAGGCTACGGCGCTCGCTGAGTTTGCCCGCGCCAAGGGCTACGGCTGCACCCGCTTCGACTACTCCGGCCACGGGCTGTCCGACGGCCGCTTCGAGGACGGTACCATCGGCCAATGGCTCGCCGAGGCCGAGGCCGTGTTCCGCCGCGCAACGCGAGGGCCCCAGATCGTCATCGGCTCCAGCATGGGCGGGTGGATCGCGCTGCTGCTCTTGCGCCGGCTCCTACGCGAGGCGCCCGCGGAAGCCCGGCGCATCGCCGCGGTTCTGCTTATCGCGCCCGCCTGGGACATGACGGAAGAGCTCATGTGGAAGAAATTCGATGCGCGCGCGCGGCGCGATCTCATCGAAGAAGGCGTCTACCGGCAGCCGTCCGAGTACGGCGAGCCCTACGCCATCACGCGGGCGCTGATCGAGGAGGGGCGCGCGCATCTGCTCGGTCGCGAGCCGTTCGATCCCGGGCGCCCCGTGGTCATCCTGCAAGGCGCGCTCGACGCCGCCGTGCCGATTGCGCATACGCGCGAGCTGGTGGGCCTGCTCAAGGGTGGCCCAGGGAGCGCCGGTGTCGAGCTGCACGAAATCGCGGACGGGGAGCATCGGCTGTCGCGGCCGGAGGATCTCGCGCTGCTGTTTGCGGCGATCGACAAGCTTGCGCACGGCAAGCGCCCATGAAGCCGCCTCGCGCTATGGTGCCGACAGTTGGCAGCGCACGAATTCCTCGACCTCGGTGAGCGTGGCGAGGACGGGAACGCTGGCGGGAAGCTCCGGGATGTCGGAGCGATCATCGAGGTAAGCGGCGATCGGCCGCCGATAGCGCAATGCGAGGGCCACTTCGCTTGCGGTGCCGGTCCCACCCGGCAGTGCGATGAGCACGTCCGAGCTCAGCACATTGATGTGATTGCGCGACAGCGCACCCGTGCCTGACGCTCCACTCAAAGGAAGGTGCGTCATGATCGCCAGCTCCACGTACGGGTTGGGATAGCCGGACTTCGGCACGGCGGGATCCTCGCCGCTCGGAATGATGCCGACGACGAGGCCGGCCCGGTTGGGGACGGCTTGAAAGGCGCGGCTGACCACCGTCATCACGCCTCCCCCTCCGCCGGTCAGAAGGTGCACCCGCTGCGTCGCGAGCCAGCTCCCCACGGCCTCGGCCTTGCCGGCATGGGCAGTCTCGCCCGATCCCAGAACCCCGACGACCGCAAGGCGTTTTGTCATGTCGAGCCCCCTGTTCGCTTGAAGCCCCTGCTCGCTTAACGCAACTCTCGGGCCAAGCTTGCATGTTTTCCGGCCGGGCGGCACCTCTTGCAATTGGGGTATGGTGTTTGGTCCGAGGTCACAGGAACACCATAGGCCTCGGCTTCAGTTATCTGCCCCAGCGATGGGGGAAGACGAGAACTTGAGCGGAGACCACGGATGGAAAGAGCCCTGCAGATTGCCTTCAAGAACATGGACAGCTCCCAATTCGTGGAGGCGCTGATCCGCGAGCGGGTGGAGCGGCTGCAGCGCTTTCATCCCAACATCACCGGAGCTCGCGTCGTCGTCGAGGTGCCCCACCGCAGCCCCGAGGGCGCCAAGCCGCCGGTCGGCATCCGGGTCGAGATCGAAGTGCCGGGCCACAACACGATCGTCGCCAAGGGCGAGCAGGACCGGCGCGAGATGAAGGGCGACGCCACGGCGATCATCAACCGCGTGTTCGAGGCCGCCGAGCGACAGCTCGAGCAGGCCGCCGCCATCCGCAACGGCGAGGTCAAGAGCCACGGCTCGGTCGGCGACACCGGCGTCGTCGTGCGCATCTTCCCGGACCTGAACTACGGCTTCGTCGAGGTGAAGGATTTGCCCGACCTCTATTTCACGCGCGACGTGGTCGCCGCCGACGGCTTCGACGCCATCAAGGTCGGCACGGTGGTGCACGTCACGCGCGCCTCGGCCGAGGGCCCGATGGGGCCGCAGGCGAGCTCCATCAAGCTCCTGGGCTCGGGCCGCAGCCCGTGAGGGAAAACCGGCCTCGGCGTCTCGCGACTGTCATGCCGGGGTGAGAAAAGAAGGGGGAAGGGAACCCATGTTGCGTACCATGCCCCGGGCGAAGCTCGAGGACGACTTGGCCGCGGCCGAGGCGATCGCGGCCCGGCCCGCGGCGACCGCCAAGGAGCTCGCCGACAACCTCGCGCAGATGTACGAGGCCGTGTTCAACGTCGGCCTCGACCGCTACGACGTGAGTGCGCTCGCCCGCTCGGCGCCGCAGCTCGCGCGCATGATCTTCGAGCACCGGCTGCGCCTGCGCGACCAGGTCGCCGACTGGCACACAAAAGGGTTCATGTCGCTCCCCGCTCAGCGCGCCGTGCGCAACGCGCTGCGCATCGCGCGCTACGCGACCGACATGCTGGGCGAGCTCAACATCGGCTACATGCAGCTCGGGCCGCAGGAGAAGACGCTGCGCGCCTTCCGCGGCGTCGACGTCAACACGTTCGTCAACCCGGCCTTCGCCACGGGCCACGATCTGTCGTTCCAGGCGGGCGATCTCCTGCTCATGCGCGGCATGCACCACAACAGCGCCGCCATCGCCCGCATCGGCGACGTCGATTCGCAGTTCAGCCATCTGTGCATCGTGCATACGGATGAGGCCGGCAAGCAGTGGGTGGTCGAAAGCCTGATCGAGGAAGGAGCCGTCATCAACCCGCTCGACAAGGCGCTCGATCACGGGGTCGGGCGCTGCGTGCTGCTCCGGCACAAGGACGCCGAGCTGGCGCGGCGCGCGGCAGCGCTGATCCACGACCTCGTGCGCCGCTCGCATGCGCCGGGCGGCAAGCGCATCTGGTACGACTTCACCATGGAGCTTAAGGGGGAGACGGAGCTCTTCTGCTCCAAGCTCGTCCGCCTCGCCTACGAGTTCGCCAGCGAGCGCAAGTACGCGCTGCCCACGTTCACCACCCGCTACGACATGAAGAACCGCGATTTCGTCGACCGCATCGGCGTCACCGCGCACGAGACGTTCGCGCCGGCCGACATCGAGATCGAGCCCGACTTCGATATCGTCGCCGAATGGCAGGACTACCGCGTCACCTCGCGCCTACGCCTGCAGGATCTGCTCATGGACGAGCTGTTCCGCTGGATGGACGACTACGGCTACCGCTTCAAGCCGGACCTGCCGGTCCGCCTCATCGGCCTGTTCGGGAAGCTTTCGGGCCGGTTCTCGGATCAGGCCAAGGACCTCATCGAGAGCGTGGTGCCGCGCGTGCCGCCCAACATGCGGCGCAGCGCCATTCAGGCGGTCGCCATGCTGCAGTTCACGGCCGAGCCGTTGCTCAAAGACTTGATGGCGCTCGAGCGGCACAGCGTCGAGCGCAAAGGGCGCCCGCTGCATGCGCGCGAGGTATACGAGCACCTCGAAGCCAAGCGCCAGGCGCTCGGGCCCAAGATCGGCTACCTCGAGCTTTCGGCGTGAACCTGGCCCCGCCACGGGTCGAGCGTCGCCGAGCGTGCGGTCGGTGAGCCTGATCGTCGTAACGACGGCGGGGACAACGCTCGCCTCGGCTTAGAGCCGACACAGTTTGCGCTATAGAGGAGGGCGGTCGCGAGCCGCCCCTTTCTTCTATGGATTGCACATGGTCAACAAGAAGCCAACGCTCGATCACTTCGCGCAATGGATCGACGACCACCTTCAACGGTCCCTAACTGAAATCGGACGATCTGTCACCACGGTCGCGGCTGAGCACAGCGCCAAAGGCGCGTATCAAAGCGGCGCGACGGTAGTCGTGACGTATCAGAAGGCCCACGACCTGTTCGAGAAAGGCGTGAAGACGGCGCTCGGAGAACTCAAGCGGACGATGCGCATAGCCGACTTGAATGTGAACGCGCTTCGGCAAAAGACCGAGCACCTCTTGCGCGAATACGCAGAGAAGGCGAAGGCTGCGACGCGGCCCGACACACTCAAACAGTTCGCCGGGCCCAAGTTGGTCGAGGAGCGACTGGCTCTGTTCGACAAAAAGCTCGACTTCATGCTTGAGCACTTCGACATAGGCTTTCTTGATCCGGCCGAACCTGAACCACCCCCGTCGATGTCTATGACAATCGGAACCGTGGTCAGCAGCGCTATTCAGCAGGGGTCGACTGGCTCGACGCAGAACGTCTCGACGACCATCAACCTGGGCGATTTTCGCGCTGCCTTCGCTCGGCTTACTGAGACGTTGGCCGCATCCAACGTGCCCGCCCAAATCCGCTCTGAATTGACGCCCGACCTCGACACGATCAAAGCGCAGCTTGCGAAGAAAACGCCCTCGACGGCGATACTGCAGGAAGCCGGGCGTTCGCTGCGAACAATCTCAGAGAATGTGGTCGCAAACGTCCTGACAATTCCTGTCGCTGCTGGCCTTGAGGGCTTGCTCAAAGCTATCGGTGTGTTTTGAAGCAACAAGATCGGCTACCTCGAGCTTTCGGCGTGAACCTGGCCCCGCCACGGGTCGAGCGTCGCCGCCCGCGCGGTTGGCAAGCCTAGCGCCAGCGCCTGGCGCAGCGCTTCCGCGCCGGCCTTGGTCGCAATCAGCTCCGGCACGATCCACGCGCGGTAGTCCTTGGCGACGACCGGCTCGGAGCAGAACAGCCGCCCGCTGAGAAGGTCGCAGGTCGGATCGGGGCGCACGCCGCGGATCTCGCGGCGACTGTGGTGCAAGAGCCCCATGTCGACCGGCTGGATTTGCGCATAGCCGCCGCCGAGCTCGACGTCGCGGAACACGCAGGTCAGCTGGTTGCGGCAGGGGCCGGCGCGCCGCCCGATCGAGTTGGCGGGCCCGAGCGCGCTCCAGCGCGGCATGTACTCGGCCGGACCGGAGGCGCCGCCACTGACGTAGCAGCCCTCGCCGATGCATAGCACCGGGTTGGCCGTCGGCGGGAAGGTGGCAAACATTCGGTGGCGCGGATCTATGACGAGCAGGATGGTCACGCGCGTCGGCAGAAACTTCGCGGAGCCGTCGTCGGCCGCGTTCCCAGGAAGGTCCCAGGGGGCGGTGGGCGGCAGGGTCTCGGGCGCCGGGCCGCCCAAGCTGTTGCGAATGTCGGCTCCGTGCTCGCGCGCAGCGGTGTCGCGCTCGTGCGCAAGCCTGGCTTCGCGGGCTTCGCGCGCCAAGCGGAATTTTTCCGCGACGCGCTCGGCTTCCTCGGTGCGCTGCCGCTCCAGCGCCTCGCGAGCGGCGTCGGCCTGGCGCTGCTCCTCGGCCTTGCGCTGGGCCTCGGCGCGACGTGCCTCCTCCGCCTCCTTGGCGAGACGGACGGCGCGGCGCTGCTCGGCGAGACGCTTCTCCTCGGCTTCTTTGGCGATGCGGGCTTCCTCGGCCAGGCGAGCAGCCTCAGCCTGACGCGCCTCCTCGGCCTTGTGTTCATCGGCGAGGCGCTTGTCCTCAGCTTCCTTGGCGACGCGGGCAGCTTCCGCCTGACGCGCCTCCTCGGCCTTGCGATCGTCGGCAAGGCGCTTCTCTTCGACCTCTTTGGCGAGGCGTGCGGCCTCGGCCTGACGCGCTTCCTCGGCCCGCTGTTCCTCCTCGACGCGGCGCTGCTCGGCCTCGCGGGCGAGCCGACCGGCCTCGGCGCGCGCGGCTTCCTGCTCCGCTTCCACGCGGTTGTGCTCAGCCGCCGCCCGCTCATCCTCCTGCCGGCGCGCTTCGGCCTCGGCGCGTGCGCGCTCCAGCATCTCGGCTTCGTCCTTCCCGCGCTGCTCGGCGGCGGCCTTGCGGCGCTCGGCTTGGCGTTGCTCTTCCAAGCGCGCCTTTTCCGCCTCGGCCTTCTTCTTGGTCTCCGCCTTCTTCTCGGCCTCGGCGCGCTCGGCGTCCTCTGCGCGCGAGAACTTCTCGGCGAGCGCGTGGGCGGCGCTGTCGTCTGCGGCGGCGGAGCCGGCGATCAAGATCAATGGGGAAAGCGCGACAGCAAACATCGCGGCGCGACCGAGCGTTCTCGCTGCAACTCGCATCCTGTCCTCACGATGCATGGCGATCAGATCTTGTGACGGCGCCCCCGCGGCGAACTCGCGGCGAAAGCGCGACTGCATTGGCGCCAATAGAGCGGGGGCTGGTTGAACGGCGGCTGAACGGATGGTTAAAGCACAAACGCTCAAACGTCAGCGCGAAAGGGCCAGGATCGCCTGCAACCCCTCGCGGTAGCTTGGGAATTTCAAGTCGACGCCGAGCTCGCCGCGCAGCCGTGCGTTGCTGACCCGCTTGTTCTCCGCATAAAAACTTTGCGCCATCGGCGACAGCTTTGCCTGCGCGTAGGCGGTCTCCGGCGGCGCAGGCATGTGCAACAGGCGCGCCGCGTACGCGATCACGTCTTGGGACGGCGCCGGCTCATCGTCGGCGACGTTGTAGATGTGATGGACGCCGCGCCCGGCGATCGCAGCTGCGAGCGCGCCGGCGATGTCGTCGACATGAATGCGGTTGAATACCTGCCCCGGTTTGACGATGCGCTGCGCGCTGCCCTCGCGTACGCGCTCGATGGCGCTGCGCCCGGGGCCGTAGATGCCGGGGAGGCGGAATATTTGCGTGCGCTTGCCGCTGCGCTGCCCGAGCGCGAGCCACGCCTCCTCCGCCCCAAGACGCCAGCGGCTGCGCAGCGAGGCCGGTGTGGCGGGCGTCATCTCGTCGACCCAGGCGCCGCCGTGGTCACCGTAGACGCCTACGGTCGAGAGGTAGCCGATCCACGAGATCGCTGGGGACGCCTCGAGATCGCCGCCGTGGTGGCGGATCACGGGATCGCCGTCCGCGTCCGGTGGCACCGAGATCAGCACATGCGTCGCAGAGCGCAGGGCATCACCGACGCCGGCGCCCGGCCCGAGCCCATCGAATACCAACGCATCGAAGCCAGCCTCGCTGAGCGCCCGCGCCCCTTCGCGCGTGCGCGCCGTGCCGCTGACCCGCCAGCCCTGCGCGGCGAGCTGCCGCCCCAGCACTTGCGCGCTGTAGCCGAGCCCGAAGCAGAACAGGTGGGTCATAGTGCGGCGTGGGGCGCGGCCTGCCACTCCGCGCGCACCGCGTTGTCGCCTTCACGGGCGAGATGGCGGTGGCGTAGGCGCTCGCCGATCTCGTCGCGGGTGAGCTGGCGCAAGGCCCACACCGCCATCGCGCGCACGAGCGGAGAGGCATCTGCGAGCAGCGCCTCGATCTTCGGCAGCAGGTTTGTCTCGCCCGAGTTGCCGGCGGCGATGAGCACGTTGCGCAGGAAGCGATCGCGGCCGGTGCGCTTCACGGGCGTGCCGGCAAAACGCTCGCGGAAGGCGCGCTCGTCGAGCAGGAGCAGCTCGCCAAGCGGCGGGTTGTCGGTCTCGGCGCGCGCCGAGAAGCGCGCCTCGCGCGCGGCCTCCGCGAACTTGTTCCACGGGCACACGGCGAGGCAGTCATCGCAGCCGAACACGCGGTTGCCCATGGGGCCGCGGAACTCGGCCGGGATGTGGCCCTTGTGCTCTATCGACAGGTAGGCGAGGCAGCGGCGCGCATCCAAGATGTAGGGCGCGGGGAACGCGCGTGTGGGGCAGACGTCGAGACAGCGGCTGCAGCTTCCGCAGCGATCCTCCTCGGGCGCATCCGGCGGCAGCTCAGCGCTCGTGAAGATTGCGCCGAGGAACAGCCAGGAGCCGTGCTCGCGCGAGACGAGGTTTGTGTGCTTGCCCTGCCAGCCGATGCCGGCGGCGGCCGCCAGCGGCTTCTCCATGACGGGCGCGGTGTCGACGAAGACCTTCACCTCCTGATCCGTGCGAGCGGCGAGCGAGGCCGCGAGCTGCTTGAGCTTGCCCTTGAGGATGGCATGGTAGTCCTTGCCTTGCGCATAGACGGAAATGGCGGCGCGCGTAGGCTCATTCAGCGCTTCTAGCGGATCGCCGGCGGGCGCGTAGCTCATGCCGAGCATGACGACGGAACGGGCCTGCGGCCACAGCGTGCACGGATGCCCGCGGCGGTCGGCCGTCGTCGCCAGCCAGGCCATATCGCCGTGGCGCCCGGCGTCGAGGAACGCGGCGAGGTGCTGCCCCGCTTCGCCGATGGCGTCGGGCGTCGTCACCCGCAGCGTCTGGAAGCCGAGCGCCTGCGCTTCCGCCCGCAGCGCCTCCTTGACGTCCGCCGTCACCGGAAAGCCCTCCGGCGCGATGCTAGAAGTCGAGGTCGGCGTAGTGCGCGGAGGGGATCGTGCCCGGCACACGGTCGGCGAGAACGGGCCGGAACGCGCGGCGCGATTTCAAGCGCGCATACCAGAGCTTGGCGACCTCGAATTCGTCCCACGGGACCTCGCCCAGATAATCGGCCGTCGACAGATGCGCGGCAGCGGAAAGATCGGCGAACGACAGCTCGTCGCCGGCGAGCCATCGGCGCTGATGCGCGAGATGGCTCACGTAGCTCATATGGTAGCGCAGGTTTGCCTTGATGGCGCGCAAGATGTCGGCCGCGGGGGTGGGATCGGCGCCGGGCAGGAGGCGCGCGTAAACCTTTTCGTGCAGCAGCTCCTGGGAGACCTCGCGGTTGAATTTGCCGTGGAACCAGTCGACGAGGCGGCGCACTTCGGCGCGGGCCTCGCGCGTGCCGGGGAAAAGCTTTGGCGCGGGCTCCTCGTCCTCCTCGGTGTCGCCGCTCTGGGGCGCCTCGGCCAGGTATTCGGAGATGGCGTAGACGCCTGAGAGCACCGGCGCGCCCTCGAGCTGGAGCACTGGAAGCTCGCCCGCGGGGTTCAACGCCAGGAACTCCGGGCGCCACTCCCACGGGCGCTCCTCGACGAGCTCGACCTCGAGCCCAAGCTCGGCGAGCGCCAGCCGGACGGCGCGCGAAAACGGGCAGAGCCTGAAGTGCGTGAGCTTGTGCATGGCGCTTTAGACCTCGGCCCCGGCGGCGCGATTCGTCAAGGATTTGGCTCCTGGCGGGGCGCCAAGTCAGTCCCTCCGTGTGGCGCGGATGTGGCACCGCGGGCTCACGAATTCTGCTAATCCTCGCGTCCGAAGACGCCGACGCCGCCATCCATACACGCCTTAGGAGCCGCCAATGCCGATCTGGCAAGTCATCCTGCTCGGGCTCATCGAGGGCGTGACGGAGTTCCTGCCCGTCTCGTCCACGGGGCACCTCCTGCTGACCGAGCATTTCCTCGGCATCTGCAATCCCGGCAAGACCTTCGAGGTATTGATCCAGCTCGGCGCGATCCTCGCGATCTTGAGCGTCTATGCGGCGAAGCTCATCGACATCCTGGTGGCGCTGCCCTACGACGAGCGCGCCCGCCGCTTCGTTCTTGGCATCCTGTTGGCGTTCCTGCCCGCGGCCGCAGTCGGTGCCGGCGCACACGACTTCATCAAGGGCATTCTCTACGAGAGCCCGATGCTCATCTCGGTGATGCTCGTCGTCGGCGGCATTATCCTGCTCGTCATCGACCGCATGCCGCTCACCGTGCGCTACACCGACGTGATGGATTATCCGCCCTCGCTCGCCTTCAAGATCGGTCTGTTTCAATGTCTGGCGCTCATTCCTGGTGTATCGCGCTCGGGCGCGACCATCGTCGGCGCCATGCTGTTTGGCACCGACAAGCGCTCGGCCGCCGAGTTCACCTTCTTCCTCGCCATGCCGACCATGGCCGGCGCCTTCGCCTACGATCTCTACAAGAATTGGTCGATCCTCAGGCCCGAGGACGTCACCAATATCGCGCTAGGGTTCGTCGTGGCACTCATCTCGGCCGTGTTCGTCGTGCGCCACTTGCTCGACTACGTGAGCCGGCACGGCTTTGCGCTGTTTGGCTGGTGGCGCATCATCGTTGGCGGCGTGGCCATCGGCGCACTGCTCGTGCTTGGCCAGTCGAGCGTCTGCCCCGCCTGAGCGAGAGCCCCTAGGCCGCGTGCGAGGGCACCATCATGGTGAGCGCCGAGCGCAGCGCCGGAACGTCGGAGGCGTTGCGTAGGGCATCGAGCACGGACGGCAGACGCACCACGCGCGAGATTGAGGCGAGCGCCTTCAGGTGATCGCCGCTCGCGTGCTCGGGCGCGAGCAGAAGGAAGATCAAATCGACGGGCTCGTTGTCGTGGGACTCATAGTCGATCGGCTGATCGAGCCGCGCGAACAGGCAAAAGATGCGCTTGAGGCCCGCGAGCTTGACGTGCGGGATGGCGATGCCGCGGCCGAGACCGGTCGACCCCAAGCGCTCGCGCTGCAACAGCGTGTTGAAGATCTCGCGCGCGTCGAGTTCCTGTCCGCTCCGCCGCGATGTTCCCAAGTTCCTGCAGCGCGTGCTTTTTGCTCGTCGCTTGCAGGCAGGCGATGATGCCGTCCGGGGCCAGCAGATCACAAAGATCCATTATAAACTCCCATCCCACCCTGTTTCGGCGCCATCGACGCCGCGCTTAGCGCAGCCGCGCCGGGAAGTCTGCCGCCACTCTAGCACCAACGAGCTTCTAAACTTTTGTCGTCCCAACAGATTCTGGCCAACAGATTCGGCAAAGCCCAAGAGTCTTCCGGGCCGCCGTTGGCCCACACGTAGAAAACCAAAAAGATGGCGCCGAGAAGGTCAAGCTGCACAACAAACTTGCACAACCCGCGCCCGCATTGGGTCCGTGTGACATACTAGAAACGTTGGCGAAACCCTACCTGCAGGGCTGACCCCCGAACGAGGCCCACAGGGCCTCAGGCAGCGATAACCGGCAGACCGTCGCCTCGTTCCCTCTGCGCTGCAAGTCGAAAACGGCGCCGCGCCGCTCCCAGTTCCTGGCATCCCCGAGGCACGAGCGCTGCAAAAACAGGGCCATGGGAACGTCCTGACACAGAGCGACATAAAAGTTGAGCGATTCGGGTACTTCTGTCCCGTCCGGCCGGAGGCTGAACCACTGTCATTCCACCGAGAGAGCGTCAATTGCTAGTGCGCGCGCTCCACCCGCTCCAAAAGGCGCTTGTCGCGCCGGCGCTGCACGGAGGAAGGGATGCGCATCGCCTCGCGGTATTTGGCGACCGTGCGGCGCGCGATGTCGATGCCGTCGGTCTTGAGCTTCTCCACGATCTTGTCGTCGGAGAGGACGGCTGCCGGCGTCTCGCCGTCGATCATCTGCTTAATGCGGTGGCGCACGGCCTCCGACGAGTGGGCCTCCCCGTCCTCGGCCGAGGCAATCGCCGAGGTGAAGAAATATTTCAGCTCGAAGATGCCCCGCGGGGTGGCGATGTACTTGTTGGAGGTAACGCGCGACACGGTCGATTCGTGCATGGAGATGGCGTCGGCCACGGTGCGCAGGTTGAGCGGGCGCAGATATTGGACGCCGTGCGTGAAGAAGCCATCCTGCTGGCGCACGATTTCCTCCGCTACGCGCAGGATCGTGCGCGCGCGCTGGTCCAGGCTTTTCACCAGCCAGTTGGCCGTCTGCAGGCACTCGAGCAGGTAGTTGCGATCCTGCGCCGAGGAACCCGCTTTGGACACGCGTGTAAGGTAGTTGCGGTTGACGAGCACGCGCGGGAGCGTCTCGCTGTTGAGCTCGACGATCCAGCTTCCGTCGGGCGCCGGGCGCACGAGCACATCCGGCACCACCGGCTGCATCTGTACGGAGCCGTATTTGAGGCCGGGCTTTGGGTTCAACCGTTTGATCTCGGCGACGATCTCCATGAGCTCGTCCATCTCGATGCCGACCGCCTTGCGCAGCGCGGACAAATTGTGGCTCGCAAGCAGATGCAGATTGTCGAGGAAGGTAGCGACCACGGGATCGAAGCGGTTCTGGTCCTTCAGTTGCAGCGCGAGGCACTCCTGCAGCGAGCGCGCGAACACGCCCGGCGGGTCGAGCGACTGCAGACTAGATAGTACGTGGTCGATGAGCCCTTGCGGCGCGCCGAGCTTGTCGGGAAGCGCACTTAAATCCGTCGGCAAGTAGCCGGCCTCGTCGACCATGTCGATCAGGTATTGGCCGATGAGCCGTTCGGGTGGTTCCTTGAGCACCAGCGGAAGCTGCTCGCTCAAGTGCTGGCGCAACGACACGTCGTTGGCGACGAAGGCCTCGAGGTTGACCTCGTCGTCCGAGCCAGAGCTGCGCTGGCGCAGCGAGGCCCAGCCCGAGGCGTTGTCTCCGCCGCCGGCTCCGGCCGGGGCCGCGTCGGGATAGACGTTGTCGTAATCGGTGTCGTAGGTGCTCTCGGGATCGGCGACGGGCTTGCCGAGATCGAGCCAGCTCTCTTCCTGCGCGGGCTGTGCCGCGGGCTCCTCGACCTTCGCGAATTCGGCGGTCTCGGCCTCGGCGCGCGACGCGCTCTCGGCGGCTTCGTCCTGCTCCAGCAGCGGGTTGCGCTCGAGCTCGGTGTCGACGTAGGCCATTAGCTCGATGTTGGAGAGCTGCAAAAGACGGATCGCCTGCTGCAGTTGGGGTGTCATCACCAACTGCTGGCCTTGTCTCAGCTCGAGCTTTGTCGAAAGCGCCATGCGCCCTAACCCTAGCATCCTGCTGACGGTTGCAGCCGGTCTATGTCAGCGCGCGTTAACGAACATGTCACCGAGGTACACTCGCCGCACGTCGTCATTGGCTATGATTTCCTCAGGCTTACCCTGTGTCAGAACCTGACCATCGTAAATGATGTAGGCACGGTCGATGAGGCTCAGGGTCTCGCGCACGTTATGATCGGTGATCAGGACGCCGATGCCTCGCTCGGTCAAGTGGCGCACCAACTCCTGAATGTCGCCGACGGCGATGGGGTCGATGCCGGCGAACGGCTCGTCGAGCAGCATGAACGAGGGGCCCGTGGCGAGCGCGCGCGCGATCTCGCAGCGGCGGCGCTCGCCGCCCGATAGCGCGATCGAGGGCGACTTGCGCAGGTGCGTGATGCCGAACTCCTCGAGCAGGCTATCGAGCTTGGCGCGGCGCTGTTTGGCCGAGGATTCGACGACCTCCAGCACCGCCATGATATTCTGCTCCACCGTGAGCCCGCGGAAGATGGAGGCTTCCTGCGGCAGATAGCCGATGCCTAGCCGTGCGCGGCGGTACATGGGCAGCCGCGTCACGTCGGCGCCGTCGATGGAGATCGTGCCCTCGTCCGGGGGCACCAGGCCCGTGATCATGTAGAACACAGTCGTCTTGCCGGCGCCGTTGGGACCAAGCAGGCCGACAGATTCCCCGCGCGCGACCGCAAGGCTCACGCCACGCACGACCATGCGCTTCTTGTAGCTCTTCTTGACGTGATGGACGGCGAGCCAGCCTTCGGCATCGAGCGGCTCTTCGAAGGTGTCGCCCGCGGGCTCGAGGGCCGTGTCGGAATGGGGTTGCCCGTTGTGCCACTGTTGCGGAGGGTAGGGCTCGCCGCGCGGGTCGGGGTAGGGCTGACCCGGATAGGGCTGCTGCTCGAGGTAGTGCTGCTCCGGGTAGGCCTGATCGGGGTAGGTCTGATCGGCATACGGCTGATCCGGATATGCCTGCTCCGGATACGGCTCTCCGCGGGTGCGCTTCGATCCGAATGAAAGGATTTTAAGCACGGTTGAGAACCTCGAAGGTTGAGCCCGCGGCCAAGGGCTTCAAGCGGCCATGGTGCCCCCTTCAGGGGCTCTGTCAATCTGCGACATAGCCCCAGGGGGGCCTCAGGGCGTAGGGCTCGTCGCCTGCCAGCCGCCGTCGTCGCCCGGGGGCGCCGGGGAATCCGCCGACGGCACCTCTTTGTTCTTTTCTGGGGCCTTTTTATTGCGAGGGTAAAAAATTGCGCTGGGGCGACCGCCAATCACCGGCCCCTGCACGACAAATCCCTTCCCCGAAGCGTCGTTCTCGGGTGCCGCCTTTGCCGACCAGGCGGCGGCGGGATCGTTGTGGATGACGCTTTCGCCCGTCACCATGTCGATGACGAGGCGGGTGCCGCGCACGACGTTCTTCTCCTGCGTCAGCACCACGTCGCCGCCGAGCGTGACCTTGTTCTCCTTCACGTCGAAATCGGCCCAGTCGCCGGTCGCGTCCTGGCCGTTCTGCGAGGTGACGATGACCTTGCCGCGCGCCTCGATGCGGGTGAGCTGCGCGGCCGGGTGCGGCTCGGTTGCGTTGAGCTGCTGGGCGAGCCCGGCGTTGCCGGTGTAGTGCGAGCGCATCTCGGAGGTGCGCACGAGGAAGCCGGCCTGCACCGCGTGTACGTCGCCGCGGAAGATCGCGATCTTGGCGTGGTCGTCGACGTCGAGCCGGTCGGCCTCCACGTCGATCGGCGCGGTAGGGTCGGTCTTGAACACGCCGACCGCCGTGGTGGCTTGCTCGACCGCGTCCTTCTGCTTCTTCACCGCTTGCGCAATTTGGGCGTCGGTCCGGTAGAAGCGGGCGGTGATGCGGCCCGCGTCGCTTTCGCCCGGCGCGGCGGGGGAGGTGAGCTGCGTCCGCCCCGTAGCGCGCTCGACGTACAGCCGCTCGCCCTTGAGGGTGTTGCGCCCTTGTATGGCGACGACGTTGCCGGTCAGCAGGACGGTATCCGCTTTCTGGTCGACGGTAGCGACGGCGCCGGTGACGCGCCGGTCGGTTCCCGACGTCATGACCACGTTGCCGGTGAGCACCGCGACCTCGGTCGGCGCGTCGAAATCGAGGCTCTTGGCGTTGACCACATCGCTCGGCGCGCGCGTCATCACGACCGGGGTCGCCGATCTGATGCGGCGGATCTTGCTCGCCGTCGTGGGATCGCTGAGCGCGGGCGCAGGCGGCGTCGCGCCGGCGCCTTGCGGCTGCTGGCTCTCGTAATCGACCTCGAGTGCGGCCGTCTCGAGCGTCGAATCCGCCTGCACCGCTCGCACGTCGCCGGTAAAGATCTGCGGTCTTCTTCACGTCGTCGATGTCGAGGCGGTTGGACGTCACGTCGATCGGCCCGTTGCCGGCGCTGAGCATGGGCGTTGCGCTTGCCGGCGCGGCGGGCTTGGCACCGGCGGGTGTCGGTGCCGGCGTCGGCGTCTTCTGCTGCGGCACGAGGTGGGTGACGACCTCGTTCAGGAACGTCGCCTCGTGCGTCTTGTTGTGCAGCGTCATCTCCTTGGAGCGGATAGTACCGGTCGGCACCGACACCTCGACTGGTTCCTTCGATACGATGAGGTTCGTCTTGGTGAAGACGGTTGCGCGCGAAAGCTTGGCGCGCATGCCGTTCTCCGACACGATGTCGATGCCGTCGAACATCTCGAGCTCGGCCGTCGTGGAATTGTAAAGGCCGTGCACGGCCTTGAGGTTGGTCTTCACCTTGTTGACGTCGAAGAGGTCGCCATTGATCTCGTTGAGCTTGACGTGGTCGGTGTCGGAAAGCCCCTGCACGGCCGTCTTCGCGGTCACGAAGTATTTGCCGCCGTCACGGTTGAACCCCTCGTAGTGAGGGTTATCCATGGTGAGGTTCTCGGGGATGATTTGGGGGATCTGGAGCTTCGGGATGCCCTTCACCCAGCCGATCGTTTGCAACACGCTCGCGACGTAGAGGACGACCACGCCCGCTGCGCAAAGGGGTAGCACGCGGCGCAGAAACTTGACGACGCGCGAATGCCGACGCGCGCGCGCGAAGTTCTTAGGCCGCTCGCTCGCCGCGGAGCTGTCGAAGGCAGGGAGCAGCTCCCATCCGCGATCCGGCTCGAGATTGGTTGTCGTTGCCATGCGCTCTGTTGAGGATACCGGCTCAGGGCCGGAGACCGCAAGAATCGCCGCCAATTGGGGTGTTATTGGGACTGCCGCCGGCAGAGCGACCCGCGGCTCCCGAATCATTCAAGCCGAGTGGGCGACTAGCTTGACTAGGTTAATGGGAGAAGATGTCATCCTCGCCGAAGCCGGCGAGGTCGAGCCGCGCGCGCACCGGCAGGAAGCGGAACGCGGCTTCCGCGAACTCGCGCCGGTTGTCGCGCTCGAGCATGGCGTCGAGCTTCTCCTTCAGCGCGTGCAGGTGCAGGACGTCGGAGGCCGCGTAGGCGAGCTGCTGCTGCGATAGCTCCCTGGCACCCCAGTCGGAGCTCTGCTGCTGCTTGGAGATCTCGATCCCCAGGAGCTCGCCGGCGAGATCTTTGAGGCCATGCCGGTCGGTGTAGGTGCGCACGAGCTTGGAGACGATCTTGGTGCAGTAGAGCGGCGCGGTCTCGACGCCGAGGTACTTCTGCAGCACCGCGATGTCGAAGCGTGCGAAGTGAAAGATCTTGAGCACGTTGGGATCGGTGAGCAGCGCCTTGAGCCGGGGTGCCTCGTAGGTCCCGTCGAACTGCACGAGGTGCGCGTTGCCGTCGCCGCCGGAAAGCTGGATCAGGCAGAGCCGGTCGCGGTTGACGTTGAGCCCCAGCGTTTCGGTATCGACCGCGACGCTTTTGCCGAAATCGAGACCGGCGGGCAGGTCGCCCTTGTGCAGGTGAATGGAAGCCTTGGCCATCGGTCTAAATTCGGGTCCGCCGGAGTGCCGGATCGGGTGTTCTACGCCACAATTCTTGATGACGCGTGCACCAAGTCGGCTGTCTAAGCGCTTGGCGGCTGGGTGGCAAGCAAACGCCGGCGCCGCTGAGGGCGCCCGCGCAAAATCTTAACGGGACATGAGCGCGAAGGCCGTCAGACCTTGGCAGCGCTGCGCAGCTTCTGAATCCAAGTGCCGGCCTTCTCGATCGCTGACGTCAGCGACGCGTTCGGTTCAACCTTGGAGACGGCATCGACCACGCGTTCGAGCGAGGATGCGAGAGGTACGGAATTCGCCGCGCGCGCGGCAGAACGGTGAATGCTGTCGGCAAAATCATAAAGATCCGCGCGGGTGACCCAGCGGGAGGCCGGAGCGCGGCGGCGCGAACTCGGCACGGCAACGATCGCGAGCAGGGCGCCGGCCGCGGTCGCCACGGCCATCGCCAGCGCCGGCTGACGGCGAATGTTATCGCTGAGCGCCTCAGCTCCGGCCTGCGCCTGCTTCTTGGCGGCACGGCTGCGCACCTCTGCGACCTTCGCCAGATCGTGGGCGATCGCGGCAATGCTTTTGCGCAGCTCGGCCAAGGACTGGTCGTCGGGTGAATCCGAAGGAGGATTGGCGCCGGCATCCTTGCGCCCGCTCTGCACCGAGGTGACCATTCGGCTCTCTCCTCTTGTTGCGCGCCGGTACCCTCCGAGACGCTGCGATGCCGCCGGATAATACCGATGTCCCGCGTCGAGTTCCGCTGCGCTGCGCTCGCGGACACGCTTCAGCCGGGTTCTTGGAGGCACCCTCGTTAACAATACTGAGGACGAGGAATGTTCAAGAGGCAAGCGACTTCAGCGGCCTGTTATTTTCCCGCATCTCTGTTATTTTTCCAGCCTCATCGAGGCCAAAGGAGAGTTCCCATGCCGTTTGCATCGACCACGGACCGTGGGTCCGACCAGGGCGGGCCGACGAAGTCGGCTGCGAACGATGTTGGCGACAACATTGCTGCGCTGCGCGCCGACATCGCCGGCCTTGCCGAGAGCGTCAAACGTCTCGCCGCCGAGCAGTTAGGCACGACCGTCGAGGACGTCCAGGACAAGGCAATGGAGACGCTTGGCGACGTCGAGGCCGCCATCCGCCGCAACCCGAGCCAGGCCGCCGTCATCGCCGCCGGCGTCGGCTTCCTCGTCGGCCTCATCCTTTCGCGCTGATACCCGCGCTGAAGCTCAGCTCAAGGAACACCCGCCATGAACCAAACCTATCGCTCCACCGGCAAGGGTACCAACGCCAGAATCGACAGCCTCGCCAACGCTGCGCAGGACAAAATCTCCTCCGCCGATCAGACGCCGACGCCGGCGCGGGATCAGTACGACGAGCTCATCGCCTCCATCCGGCGCAATCCTCTACAGGCGGCCGGCATCGCGGCCGGCATCGGCTTCGTGCTTGCATTGTTGGCCCGGCGCTGAACGTCGGGACATAAGGAGGGCCCATGCTCGGCGATGCCGTTCTCGCGGCCAGTCGCGCCACCTCGACCGCCATCGAGAGCGTCTCGCGGCGGGCCGTTTGGGCGGCGGCGGCCGGCGCATTCTTGCTCTGCTCGCTCGTATCCGCGCTGATCGTCGCCTACTGGCTCGTCGAGCCCAGAGTCGGCACCGTGACGGCGGTCGCGATCATCTCGGCAGCCTGTCTTGCGATCGGCATCATCTGCCTCTCTCTCCCCGGGTTGATCGAGCGGGCCGAGCGGCGCGCGCGGACCAACGGATCGACCGCCGCAACCGTCGCCGCGGTCGACGAGGAGGTCAGGCAGGCCGTCAACTATTTGGGCGCGGTGGAGGTGATCGGCGCGGCCTTCATCTTCGGTCTCGAAGCCGCGCGCGAGCTGAAGAGATGAGCAGCGCATGCGCGTTGGCCTATTTGCCGAATATCGAAATAGTCGAGGCCCATGGGCGTGACGACTCCGGGTGCCTGCCGTTGATGAACCAGAAACCACTGAATTATATCGAATATTTCTCATGTTAGACATCGTCCGCCGCTACGCGTCGATGAAGTCCTCGACGTAGCGCTTGGGCTCCGGCACGTTCGACACGAAGCGCACGAGGTGCTCGAGGCCGCGCGGCACCGGGCCGCCGTAGGCCCAATCCAGCAGCTCGGCCGTGTGCACCACCGGAACGTCGAGCGAACCCGCGAGCTGGGTGATGCAGCCGATGTTGCCGGTGGCGACGACGTCGGGCTTCACGCGCTTAATGTTGCGCACTTTGCGGTCGCGCAATTGGCCGGCAAGCTCCGGCTGCAGGATATTGTAGGTTCCGGCCGATCCGCAGCAGATGTGGCCCTCGGGGACTTCGACCACTCCGAAGCCCGCCTTGCTCAGAAGCTCGAGCGGCTCGTCCTTGATGCCCTGGCCATGCTGCAGCGAGCAGGACGGATGATAGGCGACGCGCAGCGACGACCACCGCTTGGGTGCGCCGAGGTCGTAGGCGGCGACGAACTCGCAAACGTCGCGAGCGAGCCCAGAGATGCGAGCGGCGCGAGCTGCATAGTCGGGGTCGTGCTTCAACAGGTGGCCGTAGTCCTTGACCATGGTCCCGCAGCCAGAGGCATTCACGATGATGGCGTCGACCGGCCCCTTGGCGAGTTCTTTTGACCAGGCATCGACGTTGCGCTTAGCGTAGCCGATGGCCGAGGCTTCGTCGCCGAGATGGTAGGTGAGCGCGCCACAGCAGCCGGCGCCCGCCGAAACCACGACGTCGACGCCGCGGCGGGCAAGCAGCCGGATGGTGGCGTCGTTGATGCTGGGGCGCAGCACCTGCTGCGCGCAGCCAGCGAGCAGGATCACGCGCGCGCGGCGCTCGGCCCCGGTGGCGGCGGTGCCCGGGCCCTCGAAGTGGGAGGACGGCGGCAGCACGGCCGGGGCCAGCTCGACCATGGCGGCGAGCTCCTTGAAGCCGAGACGCCGCAGGAGGCCGACCCAAGGCCGCGCCAGCGGAGCGAGCCTGATGGCGAGGCGGAAGCGCTCGGGCCGCGGCAGCACGTGCGCGAGTAGAGCGCGGGTGAGGCGCTCCTTGAAGCTGCGCTTACCCGTCGCTTCGATATAGCCGCGGGCGAGATCGACGAGGTGCATATAGTCGACGCCGCTCGGGCACGTGCTCATGCAGGAGAGGCAGGAGAGGCAGCGGTCGACGTGGGTCTGCACCTCCGCGCTCGCGGGGCGCTGGTCCTCGAGCATCTCCTTGATGAGGTAGATGCGGCCGCGCGGGCTGTCGCGCTCGTCCCCGAGCAGCACATAGGTCGGGCAGGTCGCAATGCACAGGCCGCAGTGGACGCAGCGGCGCAGGATGGCGTCGGCCTCCGCGATACGCGCGTTCTCGAGCTGCTCGGGCCTGAAGTTCGTCTGCATCAAGTCCTCACAAATTCGCGTACATGCGGCCGGGATTGAGAATGCCGGCAGGGTCGAAGGCAGCCTTCAGGCCGCGCGTCAGGCGCTCGACCGGCGGGCTCAAGGGCTGGAACACCTCGACGCTAGCGCGCACACTGCGCTCGGCGCGGATCAAGGTAGCATGGCCGCCGTGAATGGCGGTGGCGCGGCGGATCTCGGCGGTGCCCGCGTCGGCGGTGGCCGGCACCTCGAGCCAGACGAGGCCGCCGGCCCAGTCGTAGAAGGCTTCCGCCGGCATGTAGCGTTTGATCGCGGCGACGAGCTTTGGCGCCGTCGTCGGCTTGGTCGAGATACGCCACAGCAGGGTTTGCCGGTGCGGCAGCACAGAGAGGCGGCGCAGCTCGCTCCAGAGCTCCAGCGTCTCACGGTGATCGAGCTCCAGCGCTTTGCCGTAGACTTTCAGCGCTTCTTTCAGCTTCTGCTTGCGCGCCGTCACGGCGCCGGAGAAGTTCTCCAGCCGCAGCGCCGTCACCGATTTGCCCATCGTCTTGAGGCCGGGATGGCTCAGCCGCGCGGCGAGCGGGGCCTGCAAGTGCACCGCCCCCGAAACCTCCACGGGCTGCGCCATGGCCGCGCACAGGAGTTCCACCGCGAGGTTGTCGGGCAGGTTGAGATAGACGACGGTGACGGCGGTCTCCGGCCAAGGCACGACCTTGAACGTCACCTCCGTCAGCACCGCGAGCGTGCCCCAGCTTCCCGACAGGCCGCGCGCGACGTCGTAGCCGGTCACGTTCTTCATGACGCGGCCGCCGGACTGGAACAGCTCCGCGCGCCCGTTGACGCCCTTCACGCCCAGGAGGTGATCGCGCGCGGCCCCGCTGTGGATGCGCCGCGCCCCCGACAGGTTGGTGGCAAACACGGCGCCGATCGTCTGCGTGCCGTGCGCGGCGCCGACGGCGGGGCCGATGTCGATCGGCTCGAAGGCGAGCATCTGCCCGCGCGCCGCAAGCTCGGCCTCGATGACGCTAAGCGGCGTGCCGGCGCGCGCCGACATGACGAGCTCGCTCGGCTCATACAGTGTGACGCCGCGCAACGACGCAGTGGTGACGGTCATGGCGCCGTCGATGGGGCGACCGACGGCGCGCTTTGACCCCGAGCCCACGATCTCGATGGGGATGCCCTTCTCGGCGCAGCCCGCGACCATGAACTGGAGCTCCCAGTCGGCGCCCGGTCTCTGCAACTCGCTCAACGCGCGCTTTCTCCTTCTACGCCGCCCTATGCGTCGAATGGGCCGATGCTTCCGCCGTCTCTGCCGCCTCGAGCGGGAAAACCTTGCCGGCGTTCAAGAGCCACTGCGGGTCGAACACGCTCTTGATGCGCATCTGCACGGCGAGGTCGGCGGTGCTGAACTGCACGCCCATGAGGTCGCGCTTCTCGATGCCGACGCCGTGCTCTCCGGTGAGGCAGCCGCCGACGGCGACGCACAGCTTCAAGATCTCGGCCCCGGCGATCTCCGCCCGGCGCGACTCGTCCTCGTTGTTGGCATTGTAGAGGATGAGCGGGTGCAGGTTGCCGTCGCCGGCGTGGAACACGTTCGCCACCTTGAGCCCGGCTTCCGCGCAGATCTGCGAGATCTTCCCCAGCACCTCCGGCATCTTCGACAGCGGGATGGTGCCGTCCATGCAGTAATAGTCGGAGATGCGGCCGATGGCACCGAAGGCGGCCTTGCGCCCCTTCCAGATCTTGGCGCTGTGCTCGGGCGACGTGGACGGCTCGATGACCTTCGGCTGGAAGCCCTTGGCAATCTCGACGACGTCGGCGAGCAGCCGGTTGACCTCCTCGGGCGAGCCTTCGACCTCGACGATCAGCAGCGCCTCGACGTCGAGCGGGTAGCCCGCCTTGGCGTAGGCTTCGGCGACGGCGATGGCCGGCTTATCCATGAACTCGATGGCGACGGGGATGATGCCCGACGCGATAATGGCGGCGACGCAACTGCCGGCGGCGGCGCTGGAAGAAAAGCCCAAGAGGATCGGGCGCGCGCTCTCGGCCTTCGGCAGGATGCGCACGGTCGCTTCCGTGATGATGCCGAACTGGCCCTCGGATCCGACGATGAGGGCTAAGAAGTCGTAGCCCTCGGCGTCGAGATAGGGTCCGCCGATCTCCACGATCTCGCCGTCCATCAGCACCATGCGCAGGGCCAGCACGTTGTTGGTGGTCACGCCGTACTTCAGGCAATGCGCGCCGCCTGAGTTCATGGCGAGGTTGCCGCCGAGCGTGCAGGCAAGCTGGCTCGAGGGATCGGGCGCGTAGAAGAAGCCTTCCGCCGCCACCGCCTCCGTGATGGCGAGGTTGGTGATGCCCGTCTCCACGCTGATCGTGCGGTTCTCGAAGTCGACGTTGAGAACTCGGTTCATGCGCGAGATGCCGATGACGATGGCGTCCTCGGCGGGGAGCGCTCCGCCCGACAGCGAGGTGCCGGCCCCGCGCGGCACCACCTTCAAGCGGTTCTGGTGGCAATAGCTCAAGACCTTCGCCACGTCGTCGGTGGTTCGCGGCAGCACGACGGCAAGCGGCATGCGACGGTAGGCTGTCAGCGCGTCCGCTTCGAACACGCGCCGCCCGTCCTCGTCGGAGATGACCGCCTCGGGCCCGATGAGCTGCTCGAGATCCTTGATGATGGCGCCGCTGCGCGCGAGCACGCCGCGATCGGGTTCCGGCAATCTCGACAGCGTCATGCCCAGCTCTCCCGCTCAACGACCACGGCCAACTTGACGGCAAGAATCTGATTTCTGAATCGGAGTGCGGACCTTAGTAGGCAACACACTCTCATTGTACAACAGTCTAGCTGTTCCGAATTTGGGCCGATGGCCTATAGTCCGTATCGGCCACAATTTCAGCTTTCAGAGATGCTCGCTGCCGATGGAACCAAAGCCCGTACGCAGGGGTTCGGCTCAAGTGACTGCTATAAGCGATCTCGAGATATTCGCACGCGTCGCTCGTACCGGCAACATGTCGGCGGCCGGCCGCGAGATGGGGCTATCCCCGGCAGTCGTATCGAAGCGGATCAGCCAGCTCGAGGAGCGGCTGGGCGCGCGCCTGTTCCAACGCACGACGCGTCAACTGACGCTGACAGAGACCGGCGCCGGCTACTTCAAGCGCGTCGTCGACATCCTGAGTCTGTGCGAGGAGGCGGAGGATTTCGTGAGCCGCCGCAACACCAAGCCGCGCGGGCTTCTCAAGATCACGATGCCGACGACGTTCGGCCGCCTGCATATCGCGCCCTATCTCGGCGACTTCCTCGCCCGCTATCCCGACATCGAGCTCGACACGCACCTGAGCGACCGCTTCGTCGACATGATCCGCGAGGGGTTCGATCTCGCCATCCGCATCGGGGAGCTCGAAGAATTCCTCTCTCGTCGCCCGCAAGATCGCCGCCGACAACCGGGTCATCTGCGCGGCGCCGCTGTACCTGGAGAAGCACGGCACGCCCGCCTCGCTCGCCGACCTCAACCTGCACAACTGCCTCTCCGCCGGCGCCCAGGACACCTGGCGCCTCGAGGGCCCGCAGGGCCAGGAGCAGGTGCGTACCAACGGTAATGTGCGCTCCAACTCGGGCGAGTTCATCCGCGAGGCCGTGCTGGGCGGGCTGGGGCTTGGCCTGCGCTCGACCTGGGACATCGGGCAGGAGCTCAAGAGCGGCAAGCTGAAAGTGGTGCTGCCGCAATATCGCGGCTCCTCCAACGTCGCGGTCTATGCGGTCTACCCCTGCCGCGAGTTCATGCCCGCCAAGGTCAACGTTTTTATCGAGTTCCTCGCCGAGCTCTATGGGCCGGAACCCTATTGGGACAAAGGCTTGGACCTCGCCAAGCTCGCTCCCAAGCGCGCCGCCCCCAAGGCCGCCACCGGCGGCATGGGCAAGCGCTCGCGGGCGGCAACCTCGGCCCGCTGATGCTTGCGCTTGGGCAACATCAGCAGGCCACGATGCTGTGCTCCCTTGATCGCCGGCCGCAGTTTTGCTGAGGTGGCCGCCTGACAGGGGAGCGACTGCAATGAAACGGGCCTCAAGTCTCGCGACCTTCATCGTCGTCGCTGCGTTGCTCGCGCCCGCTTCGGCAGAGGACGCCGGCAACGGCCAGAAGGTGTTCAATCGGTGCCGCGCCTGCCACGCAATCGGTCCCGGGGCGCACAATAAGGTTGGTCCCGCGCTAAATGGCATCGTCGGGCGCAAGGCCGGGGCGGCCGCCGGCTTCAACTATTCGGATGCCCTGAAACAAAAGGCCGCCGCGGGCCTCGTCTGGACCGAAGGCAACCTGCAGCAATATCTGGACTCGCCCGACACCTTTGTGCCCAAAGGCGTGATGGCGTTCGCCGGCGTCAAGAACGAGGCCGAGCTCAAGGACCTCATTGCTTTCCTCAAGACGCAGAAGTAGAGGTCGCCGCGGTATCGGTGCAAACGTCACAAGAAATGGATCCTCTCTGACCTGAACACAGCTGCTTTCATCGAATGTCCTTCCGCGATTGGTTGCCAAGCCCCCCGATCGAAGTCCTGATCGGCGTTGCCGTCATGCTGGGCGGATCAGCGCAAATAGCTCATGAAAACGAGGCCAATCGCGCATATGAAGCCTCCCGCAAACAATACGAACAGTCCAAGCTCACTATTCCCCCCGACGTAACGGCCAACCGCCCCTACACAGGCGACAAATCCTATCGCGAGGAGTGGCGCGCCGAGCGCCAACTTGAGGCCTGCTGGATCGAATTACTGGACGGCGGTAGCTACCGGCACTGGGATCATATTCATAGCGGCCACTCTTTGGGCCACCGTCAAGGGGACCCAAGCAGCAATACGGGCCGTTGTCGTAGCCCAAACTACCGCTGACAAGGAGCTTAGGGCCTATCTTTCCCTGAAGCCCGGAAATATGCTCTTTGAGGGAACCACGCCTCTCAGCATCAATGTTGACATCCGCAACCACGGGCAGACCCCAGCGTCGCGTGTCGTTTATTTTGCGGCCGTCCACTTCAAAGGATATCCACTCCCAAAAGGTTATGACCCCGGTGATCCGGGCGACGCTAAATCGACACAGGGAATTTGGCCCGACACAGTTCATTCGTATACGAGACCATTGGGTAAGCCCATACGGCCGGAATTGCTTCAAGAACTCCAATCGGGAGCGGTGCGAATCTACTTGTTCGGTCTCGTCAAATACGAAGATATTTTTGGGAAGAGCCATTACACGAAGCTCTGCGCTTCGTTTGATTGGCGAACTCGTGAGAGCGCTCCCAGGACGACTGACGAAGTCACCGGCAAAGACGCCTTCGCCTTCAATTGGGAGTACGACCACCAGCACAATGATTTTGATTAGGGCGGCAAGCGCCGCTTGCGCCCACATGGCGCGTCACCACCACACGTTACACCGTCCCAGCATGACGGCATGCTGACCTTGCGAATTGCCCATGCCGTTTGCACCAGAATACCGATCGCCACGAGGGCGGCGCTTGAACCTCGCGCTCGGTCCTGCAAGGCTGGGCGCGAGATGACCAGCCAATCCCAGCGGCCGCGCGTTGCCCTCTTCGTCACCTGCCTTGTCGATATCCTGCGGCCCTCGGTCGGCTTTGCGGCGGTGCGCCTGCTGGAGGCTGCCGGCTGCGACGTCTTCGTCCCGGAAGCCCAGACCTGCTGCGGGCAGCCCGCCTACAACAGCGGCGACCGCGAAACCGCACGCGCGCTGGCGCTGCAGACGATCGCGGCCTTCGCGGGCTTCGATTACGTCGTCGCGCCTTCGGGCTCGTGCGCGGCCATGCTGAAATGCCATTACCCGCGACTTATGGCGGGCGACGCCGATGCCGAGGCGCGCGCGCGCGCGTTCGCCGAGCGGGTCTATGAGCTCGTCTCCTTCCTGGTCGACGTGCGCAAGCTTGACGCCGTGCCGGGCACGTTCGCCGGGCGCGTCACCTACCACGACGGCTGCTCGGGGCTGCGCGAGCTTGGCATCAAACGCCAGCCGCGCGAGCTCCTGGGGCGCGTTGCGGGCGCCGAGCTCGTCGAGATGGCCGAGACGGAGACCTGCTGCGGCTTCGGCGGACTGTTCTGCGTGAAATACCCCGACATCTCCAATGCGATGGTCAGCAAGAAGACGGCAAACATTTCGGCCGTGGAGCCGGAGCTCCTGCTCGCGGGCGAGCTCGGCTGCCTGATCAACATCGCCGGCAAGCTCGCGCGCGAGGGATCGCGGGTTTCCTGCCGGCATGTCGCCGAGGTGCTGGCGGGCGAGACGGCCGAGCCGCCGATCGCCCGAGCAAGCGGCACATGAGGCCCACTGCTTCCACCTTCACCGTACGGTCAGCCGCGGCGCTTGCGGACGCACGGCTGCAGCGAGCGCTAGCGGATGTGCCGGGCGGGTTCGTCGCGGCGCGCGCTAAGGCGAAGGCGGCGCTGCCCGAGTTTGAGGCGCTGCGGCGGATGGGGCGCGATATCAAGGACCATGCGCTCAGCCATCTCGATCTCTACCTCGAGGAGTTCGAGCGCAACGCCACCGCCGCCGGCTCGCAGGTGCACTGGGCGGCAACCGCTTCGGATGCCTGCGACATCATTCTTGGCATCTGCCGTGCGGCGGGCGTGCGCCTCGTGACCAAGAGCAAGTCGATGGTCTCCGAGGAGATCGGGCTCAACGCGAGGCTGGAGGCGGCCGCGCTCGAGGTGGTCGAGACCGATCTCGGCGAGTACGTCATCCAGATTCGCGGCGAAGCGCCGAGCCACCTCATCGCACCGGCGATCCATCTCGGCCCAGCCGACATCGCCGAGGAATTTCGCCGCCAGCACGATCACCTGCCGCCCGATCGCGATATGTCGAGCCCGGCCGCGCTCGTCGCGGAGGCGCGCGACATCCTGCGGCCGAAGTTTATCGCCGCCGATGTGGGTATCACGGGTGCCAACTTTCTGGTCGCCAAAACCGGCTCCGCCATCATCGTGACCAATGAGGGCAACGGCGACCTGACGCTGACGTTGCCGCGCGTGCACGTCGTTCTGGCCTCGATCGAGAAGGTGGTGCCGACGCTCGACGACGCGTGGACGCTGCTGCGGCTGCTGGCGCGCTCGGGCACGGGCCAGGAGTTCACCGCGTACACGACGCTGGTGACGGGGCCGCGGCGCCAGCGCGATCCCGACGGGCCGGAGCAATGCCACGTCGTGCTCGTCGACAACGGCCGCTCGGAGCTGCTTGGCAGCGGCATGCGCGAGGTTCTGCGCTGCATCCGCTGCGGGGCGTGCATGAACCATTGCCCCGTGTATTGCTCGGTCGGGGGACACGCCTACGGCTCGATCTACGCGGGGCCCATCGGCGCGGCGCTGTCGCCGGCGCTCGTGGGACAGCAAGAGGCGGGCGAGCTGGCGCAGGCCTCGACCTTCTGCGGTCGCTGCGAACAGGTGTGCCCCGTCGAGATCCCGCTCGTTAAGCTCATGCGCCAATGGCGGGAAATTTCGTTCGGGGAGGGCAGCGCGGCGGGCCGGAGCAAGGCACTTCTGCGGGCCTGGGCATTTCTGGCGCGGCGCCCGCGCCTCTACCACGCGGCGGCGCGGACGGGCACCGCGCTCTTGCGCGCGTTCGCGCGTGGGCGCGGCGCTTTCTCGAGCCTGCCGTTTGCCGGGGCGTGGACGCGCTATCGCGACCTGCCGGCGCCGCAGGGCCAAACGTTCCAGGCGCAGTGGGCGCGGCGACCGCGGGAGGACGTGGAATGAGCCGGGCGGCGATCCTCGCCAAGGTGCGCGCCGGGCTCAAGGTCGAGCGAGGCGGCGATCGAGCGCGGCGCGCGAGCGTCGAAGCGCACCTTGCCGGCGGCGGTAGCCGTTTGGTGCCGGCGCGCGGCGAAGTCGGTGGCGAAGAGCGCGTCGCCCTCTTCAAGTCGTTCCTCGCCGCGCAGGGCACGGATGTCATCGAGATCGACGAGGCGGTTGAAATACCGATTTCGATCTTGGGCTATCTCGAAGCGCGCGGGCTTGCTTTGCGCGTGCGCACCGGCTCCGATCCGCTGTTCGCGGCGCTGCCTTGGACCAAGGCGCCGAGCCTCGCGCGCGATACCGGCGCCGCCGAGCCCGACGATAGGGCTGGCCTGTCGCGCGCGCTTGCCGGTGTCGCGGAAACGGGAACACTGGTGCTCGCCTCCGGTCCGCACAATCCGACGACGCTCGCGCTGCTGCCGGAGACGCACCTCGTGGTCGTGCGGCGCGCGGCGATCGTCGGCTCCTATGAGGAGGCGGTCGCTCTGGTCGCGGGCGAGTTGGGCTCGGCCCAGCTACCGCACACGCTCAATCTCATTTCAGGGGCGTCGCGCACCGGGGATATCGGTGGCCGGATCGTGATGGGGGCGCATGGACCGCGTCGGCTCGCCGTCATTCTGCTCGGCGGCAATTGACGCCGACACATGTACATGCCGGCGCGACATACGTGCATGCCGGCTCAATGCCGCTTTATGCACTGCTGCATGCAGCTCGTGAACGCCGCCTCGCACGTCGGCGAGCCCTTGGTGGCGATGCGGCATTGATTGTAGGCGCTGCGACAGCCTTCGCCGCAGCCCCCCTCGGCATCTGCCGGCCCGGTCGCGATGAGACCGGAAACAGCCAGGAGCGTGGCGGCAACCGCACCTGCCGCGAGCGCCCACAAGCTCCTGCGATCGATCACGTTCATCTCCCGTCGCCAAAAAAGGGCGTGCGGCGAGCAATGCCCGGTTGCAATCCGTATCAAAGGATTCCGGTCTGTCCCTCACCCGCGTCGGCTGAGTTAATCCTTCATAGCATGAACACAACCTGAACCGGCCGGGAAGGGGCTCAGAAGGCATATTCTTCAAAGACATGGTCAATGTCGCCATGCCAGGGGCCGTTGAATTTCGCGATCAGTTCATCCGATAGCGTCCGGCCGCTGCTCACGACCTCGGCGAGCGGCTCGAGGTAAATCAACTCGTCTTGGCTCGCGGCGTTGATCCGTCGGCGTTGGCGCAGACCCCGCCGCGCGATCGTGACGACATCGCGGGCGATCTCCTGCACCGTCACCGACCGGAAACGGGTGGCCACGCCCAAGCGCGGGACCGCGTCGCGCAGGCCCTCGCGCTCTTCCTCCGTCCAGTCCTTGACCAGCGACCAGGCGGATTCGAGAGCGTCGTCGTCGTAGAGCAGACCGACCCACAAAGCGGACAGCGCGCAGATGCGCTGCCAGGGTCCGCCGTCGGCACCGCGCATCTCGAGGAAGCGCTTCAAGCGCACCTCGGGGAACAGTGTGGTCAGATGGTCTGACCAGTCATCGAGGGTCGGAACTTCGCCGGGCAGCTCCGGCAGCTTTCCCGCCATGAAATCCTTGAAGGACTTGCCGGAGGCATCGACGTAGCGGCCGCCGCGATAGACAAAATACATCGGCACGCCGAGCGCGTAGTCGACGTAGCGCTCGTATCCCATGCCGGGCTCGAACGCGAAGGGTAGCATGCCCGTGCGCGCACGGTCGGTGTCGCGCCAGATTTCGCTACGCAGCGACTGGAAGCCGTTGAGCCGACCCTCGGTGAACGGAGACGCCGCAAAAAGCGCCGTCGCGATCGGCTGCAGCGCCAGCGAGACGCGCAGCTTCTTGACCATGTCGGCTTCGTCTGCGAAGTCGAGATTCACCTGGATGGTCGCGGTGCGGTACATCATGTCGAGCCCGCGCGAGCCAACCTTGGGCATGTAGCGCGTCATGATGGCGTAGCGGTCCTTCGGCATGCGCGGCGTCTCGCCGAGCGTCCATTTCGGAGAAAAGCCGAGCCCCAAGAATCCGATGCCGAGCGGCTCGCCGACGTTCAAGACTTCATAGAAGTGATCGGTCGTCTCCTCCGCCGTCTCGTGCAGCGTCGCGACGGGGCGCCCCGAAAGCTCGAACTGGCCGCCAGGCTCCAGAGAAATGTTGCCGCCCTGCACACCCTCGGCACGCTTGAGCGCGATGATCCTGTCGCCTTCAAGGATGGGCTCCCAGCCGAATCTGGCAATGAGCGCCTCCATCAGCGCGCGGATGCTGCGCTCGCCCGCGTAGGGGACCGGTGTGAGCGTGTCGGTGTGGAACACGAACTTCTCGTGCTCCGTGCCGATCCGCCAATTATTCCGGGACTTTGCGCCGGCCGCGATCCAGCCGACCAAGTCGTCGCGCGAGCGCACGAGAGGGCTTGGCGCGCCTTCTTCACGGGTCGACATCGAAAGGCCTCGGGCGTTCGGGTGGGAGGGCTTTAGGTCGAGGGTTTATGGCCTTCCAGGTAAGGGGGAACAAGTGAGGAGGCAATTCCCCGGCGCTTCGGTGTTGCAACGCACAGGCCTTGTGTGGCGTTGCGCCCTATGATCTATGCGCTTCTCGGAGCGCGGAGGGGGGCTTCAGCAACCACAAAAAGAGCAACATTCGCCGTGACCATCCGTGTGCCGTCTCGACGGCTCTGGCCGCTCGCCGACGTTGGATATGCACGCAATGACAGGCTCGAATGTGGTGGCTTCGCTCATTGCCGGTACGCCTCGACAAAAACGTAAGGAGCAAAGCATGAAACCGATTTTGGCCGCAGTCGCCGTTTGCGGCCTCCTCGCTTCGCCAGCGCTGGCGAACCCGACGATCGATGCGGCCATCAAGACCTTCGACGCGGTCGCTGCCGACCCCGGCAAGCTCAAGACCTACTGCGAGATGAGCAAGCTCTCTGCTGGCGGTGGCGACGATGCCGACGACAGCAAGAGCCAAGAGCTCGACAAGCAGATGCAGGGCTACATGAAGGAGCTGGGCTCCGAGTTCGAGACGGCCTACGAGGCTGGCGCCGATCTCGATCCGGAATCGGCTGACGGCAAGTCCTACGACGCCGCGCTCGACAAGCTCGACGACAAGTGCGGGAAATAAGCGGCGAGGGTCGCCTTCCCAATCGCACGTGATGGCGCGGCCCGATTCATGCCGGGCCGCCAGACCGCTCCGATCATTATCGGCGACTGAAGCGCGCTAGCGCCAGTCGCCGAGCGCGGCATTGATAAGCGCCAATGCCGCTACCGCTGCCGTATCGGCGCGCATGATCCGCGGCCCGAGTGAAATCGGCAGCGCGAAAGGTTTCTCCCGTAGTGTCGCCTGCTCACCCCGATCGAAGCCGCCCTCCGGGCCGATGAGCACCGCGAGCGGGCGCCCTTCCAACTGCGACAGGGCGGTAAGCGGGCTCGCCACCTCGGCCGCCTCGTCGCAGAACACGAGCGCGCGCGTCTGATCCCAGTTTAGCAGTACCGTTTCGAGGCGCACGGGCTCTGCCACCTCCGGCACCCGCAGGATGCCGCACTGCTCAGCCGCCTCGATGGCGTTGGCGCGCATACGCTCGGTGTTGACGCGAGCTGCAATCGTGCGCCGCGTGAGCACGGGCTGCAGCTTCGCAACGCCCATCTCGGTCGCCTTCTGCATCATGTAGTCGAGGCGCGCGTGCTTCAGCGGCGCGAAGAGATAGTGGATGTCGGGGCCTGATGTTTGCGCCCGCGTCCGCTCCACGCATTCCAACGCGCAGCGGCGCTTCGCGACGTCGACAAGGCGCGCGCGCCATTCGCCGTCGCGACCGTTGAAGGCAAGGATCTCCGCGTTCGTGCCGAGCCGCAGCACGTTCAGAAGGTAGTTCGCCTGTTCCGGGCTGCAGGCGATACGCTCCCCGCCCTGCAGCCGTGCGTCGAGAAACAGACGGTGCGCGGTAAGTTCGCTGCCTGACATGGCGTCCTCTTAGCGAAATTCGCTCCCTTGCGCGATTGCCGCGTGGGCGCCCCACGACTACGCTCCCCGTGACCGCAGCCCCGAAGCTGAGCCAATGCCCGCTATTCCCTCACCGACCAAGCGTTCTTCCCCCGTTGCCGACGCCCCCGTCGGCAATTGGGCCGACCGTTATGCGCCGGAATACGCGCGGCCCTACCTCCGGCTCGCTCGCCTAGATCGTCCCATCGGGCTGTGGCTGCTCTTGCTGCCGTGCTGGTGGTCGGTCGGCCTCGCCGAGGTCGCGCTCGAGCGACCCTACCCGAACCCGTGGCTGCTCACGCTTTTTGCCGTTGGTGCAATCGTCATGCGCGCAGCCGGCTGCACCTACAACGATTATGTCGACCGCGACTATGACGCGCAGGTGGAGCGCACGGCGAGCCGGCCCATTCCATCCGGCCAGGTCACTCCCGGCGAGGCGCTGGCCTTTGCCGGCGTCTGCGCGTTCGTCGGGCTCCTGGTGCTGATCCAGTTCAACGCCTACACCATCCGGCTCGGACTGGTCTCGCTGCTCCTCGTTGGCGTGTATCCGTTCCTGAAGCGCTTCACGCATTGGCCGCAGATCGCGCTCGGCCTCGTCTTCAACTGGGGAGCGCTCGTCGGGTGGAGCGCGGTGACGGGCTCGCTGGCGCTGCCGGCGCTGCTGCTCTATGCCGGCTCGGTGCTGTGGACGATGGGCTACGACACCATCTACGCCCACCAGGACCGCGAGACGGACGTACTGCTGGGCCTAAAATCGACCGCCATCCGCTTCGGCGAAAATACGATGACCTGGGTCGGCGCCCTTTATGCCGGTGCCGTCGTGCTGTGGCTGCTCGCCGGGTTCTTCGCCGGCACCCACCTCATCTTCTTCTTCGCAGTGGTGCTTGCGTCGCTGCAGATGGCTTGGCAGGTGACGACGCTCGACGTCGCCGATCCGGCCAACTGCTTGAGACGCTTCCGGTCGAATCGCGACGTGGGGCTCGTGATGTTCTTGGGCCTCGTCGCCGACATGGCCCTGTCGCGGTTCGCCGGTTTGAGCTGAGCCGGGCGCCGAGACTAAGTCGGCTTGGGACGGCAGCGCCGTTCCCAAGCCGATGATTTGCTCGCCCCGCCGTCTTCTTCAGAGCAGCCGTCTGCTGCGACCGTATCAACAAGTATGCATTAAGCGCCTTCCCGGCAGTTTAAGAGATAGCGTAAATTCGCCGTAACCGGGCGGTCTGTTTTAGGGCCGCCGAGGAAAAGCGGGGAGCGGGCCCAACCGGCTTGCACCAGCCCGCGCCTTCCGGCAGGAAACGCTTAAGGGCCGACGCAACGCTATCTCTGAGGGAAGAGCCCAATGACTGCCGACAAGAAGCCGACGAAGCAATTGCTCCACCTGGTTTTCGGGGGCGAGTTGACCGCGCTCGACGGCATCGAATTCCGTGACCTCAAAAGCCTCGATATCGTCGGTATCTATCCCAACTACGCCGAAGCCTTCACCGCCTGGAAGGGAGCCGCGCATCGAACCGTCGACAACGCCATGATGCGCTACTTCATCGTTCACATGCACCGCCTCCTCGATCCCGAGCACCCGAGAGCGGTGGCCGACGCCAAGGCGCCATCGTGACCACCAACGGCACGCAACCGTCTGCGGAGCTTGCGCCGAAGAAGCTGTCGCTCGACGAGCAGCAACGCGGGCTCTTGAAGCGGTTCTCGCAGGAATGGATCGCGCCGCGCTGGCGCGATCTCATCTGGGCGCTCGCCTTGACCGCGCTGCTCGCGGCCGCGACCGGCGCTTACCCCATGATCATCAAGGCCTCCTTCGACGCCCTGATGAAGGAGCAGAGCTCGGCGCTTCCTTACGTGCTCGGAGGCATCATCACGGTGACGATGCTGCGCAGCCTGTTCCTCTATTGGCAGACCGTCGAGACCAACCGCATCGTCATGCGCATGACGACCGACATGCAGAAGGTGGCCTTCGCGCACCTCTTGTGGTCTGATCTTGCGCGGCTGACGCGGGATACGCCGGGCCGGCTCGTCTCGAAGCTGACGAACGACATCTCGTTCGTACAGCAGGCGGCGCTCGCAGCGCTCAACACGGCGGTGCGCGACGTGCTCTCGGTCGTCGCGCTCGCTATCTCGATGTTCTATCTCGACTGGGTGATGTCGCTGATCGTGATCGGGGTCTACCCGATCGCGGCCATTCCCGTGGCGGCGCTGAGCAAGCGGCTGCGGCTCGTCGCCAAGCGCACGCAGGACGAGCTCGGCGACATGACCTCGCTTCTGACCGAGAAGCTGTCGAGCGCGCGCCTCATCAAATCGTTCCGGCTGGAGAAGTATGCGGGCGAGCGGCTCAACCAGAGCTTCGAGCAGGTGTACGACCTGCGCATGAAGGCCGTGCGCAACCGCGCCCGCATAGACCCGATGCTAGAGGCGCTCGGCGGCCTAGCCGTGACGGGCGTCATTGCGTTCGCCTATTGGCGCATCGCCAGCGGCATCTCCACCGTCGGCGACTTCATGGGCTTCGTCACGGCGTTGCTTATGGCGGCGCAGCCGATCCGCGCTCTCGGCGCCCTGTCGGGGCGCGTCAACGAGGGTCTGGCTGCCGCCGAGAGCTTCTACGGCCTCGTCGACGAGATGCCGTGCATCATTGATGCTCCGAACGCCAAGCCGCTCACGGTGATCTCGAGCACCATCCGCTTCGACGATGTCGCCTTCGCCTACGACGAGCAGAGGGGGCTGCAGGCGATCCGACACTTCTCGCTCCTCGTGCCGGGGGGCAAGACGGTGGCGCTCGTCGGGCGTTCCGGCGCGGGGAAGTCGACGGTGCTGAACCTCGTGCCGCGGCTGTTCGACATCACCGAGGGTCGCATCACCGTCGACAACCAGGACGTGCGCCAGGTGACGCTCGCGTCTCTGCGCGAAGCCATCGCCATCGTCGCGCAGGACGTCACGCTGTTCGACGATACCATCGGCGCCAATATCGCGCTGGGGCGGCTCGGGGCCTCCGACGCCGCGATTATCGCCGCCGCCAAGGCTGCCGCAGCCCACGACTTCATCATGGAGCAGCCCGACGGCTACGCCACCCAGATCGGCGACCGGGGCCTGCGTCTTTCGGGCGGCCAGCGCCAGCGCCTGGCGCTCGCACGCGCGATCCTCAAAGACGCGCCGATTTTGCTCTTGGACGAGGCGACGAGCGCGCTCGATACCGAATCGGAGCGACTCGTGCAGGCGGCGCTCGCGAGATTCACCAAGAACCGCACGACGCTCGTCATCGCCCATCGGCTGTCGACGGTGCAGAACGCCGACCTCATCTGCGTCATGGATCAGGGAACGATCGTCGAGACCGGCACCCACCGCGAGCTCTTGGCCGAAGGCGGCAGCTACGCACGCCTTGTGCGGTCGCAGGCGTTGACCGACGCAGGCGTGGCGCAGGCCACGTAGCTGCGCCCGCTACTCACGCCGCAGCACGCTGTCGACGATGCGGTTGGCCCAGCCCTTCGACCGGAATGTGTGCTTGAGCTCATCGGGATCGTAGACGGTCTCGACCCAATCGAAGAATGCCATCGGCTGCTTGGCGTTGTCGTCCAGGTACTTCTCGAAGAAGTAGTCGAGGATGCCAGTGTGCGCCTGGCGGATGTGTCCGTACTTCAAGGAGAGCTCCTTCTTCGCCTCCTTGAGCGGCACGCCCTCGTGCAAGAAGCGATAAAGCACGCTCATCAGCCCGGCGCGGTCGGCGCCCGACTTGCAGTGCATGAGCATCGGGTACTCGATCTCCTCAAACAGCCGCCGCGCCCCGGCCAGCTCCTCACGCGTCGGTGCGGCGCGCGAGCGGATCTGGAAATTGACGAGCTTCAAGCCGTGGCGCGCACACGCCTCTTGCTCAAGCCAGTAGCTGCCGCATTGGCGCTCCCCGCGAAGGTTGACGATGGTGCGGATGCCCGCGCGCGCGAAGCGGCCGATGTGATGCGGGGCCGGCTGCGCCGAGCGCCACGCGCGATCGGAGATCTGATGGATGTTGGCGTAGGCGAGACGGAAGATGCCGTGGTCGACGAGCAGCATGTCGAGGTAGCTCGCTGTGGGCCCCAGCCCGCGGCGCAGCCACAGCGGCGAACGGCGCATGACCGCTTCCCGGGAGCTCCTCGCCGCGCGCCGCAAGGAACGTTTTGCCCGCTTCACCAATCCGGTCATAGGTCCGCTGAATTTCGTTCGATCCGGGAACCGGCAGCCAGCCGCGCCAAGCCACCCTCTGTGCCCGAACGTCCCAATTTGCTATCGCTAGATATTCGCTATAGGAACCCCCTGCAAGTGGTTCGCCAGCGGACCGCTCGCGTGGAGCGTTTCGCGCCGAGGCACCCTTCCGGATGGCACGTTCGCCCGAGACGAAAGCCAGGCTGAACCGTCTTGCAGGCCGGGGCATCGCCAGCCTGATCGGCACCGTGGGCCGCACCTCGCGCGCCGTTTACGAGCCGGACGACGTGCTCGCACGGCTGGAGGCTGCGCACCCCGTGATCGTGGCGACCTGGCACGGCCAGTTCATGATGACGTCGGGCTTTTGGCCCTCGAAGCGCGTCAAGGTTGCGGCGATGGTTGCGCGCCACGGTGACGCCGAGCTGATCGGCGCCGCGATGTCGCATTTCGGGGTCGAGCTCATCCGCGGAGCCGGCGCGGGCGTGCGGCGCAAGGACCGCGGCGGCGCGCACGCGCTGCGGGCGGCGGTGCGGGCGCTGAAAGAGGGCTACTCCATCGTGATGACCGCGGATGTGCCTCCTGGGCCTGCGCGCCGTGCGGGAACCGGTATCGTGACTTTAGCGCGCCTCTCCGGTCGCCCCATCGTCCCCGTGGCCTCGGCCACGTCGCGCTTCGTAGCGCTGAAGACCTGGAGCCGGATGACTATCAACCTGCCGTTTTCCAAGCTTGCCTACGTGATGGGCGAGCCGATCAGCGTGGCGCCCGATGCCGACGAGGCCGCGCTCGAAGCTGCGCGTTCCGACCTCGAGCGGTCCTTGAACGCCGCGACCGTGCGCGCCTACGAGCTCGCCGGCGCTGACGTTAGGCGTATTACACCGATGCGCCTCGACGATCCCAACTCTCCGCCGGCCGAGCCGGATTTGCGCCTCAAGGTCTACCGTGCCGGCATGAGCCTCCTGCGACCCGTGGCGCCGCTGGTCCTCAAGCTGCGCGAGCGCGGCGGCAAGGAGGATCCGCGCCGGCGGGCTGAGCGCTTCGGTGAGCCGAGCGCCGCGCGTCCGGAAGGCGTGCTCGTGTGGGTCCACGCCGCGAGCGTCGGCGAGACCAACTGCGTGCTGCCCGTCATCGACGCGCTCAGCGCTGCGCGCCCCGATTTGAGCTTTCTGTTGACTACCGGCACCGTCACCTCGGCGAACCTCGCTCAACGCCGGCTGGGTGCACGCAGCCTCCACCAGTATGTTCCACTCGATGCGCCCGAGTACGCCGACCGCTTCCTCGATCATTGGCGCCCCGATCTTGCGGTTTTCACCGAGTCAGAGATCTGGCCGTCGCTGATCCTCGCGACCTCGGCGCGCGGCATCCCGCTGGCGCTGGTGAATGCACGCTTGTCGCACCGCAGCCGCCGCCGCTGGCAGCGCAATAGCGGCATGGCGCAGCCGCTGTTCAATCGCTTCGACGTGGTGCTCGCGCAGAACGATCGCCTCGCGCTCGGCTTTTCCTCACTAGGCGCGCGCAACGTCGTCCCCGTCGGCAACCTCAAGATCGATGCGCCGCCCCCGCCGGTGGACTTGGGCGAGCTCGAACGCCTCAAGGACGCGCTTCGCGGGCGCCCGATGTTCCTCGCCGTGAGCACGCACGAGGGCGAGGAGGAGATCGTCGCCGACGCGCATCGCCAGCTCGCGCGCAACTTCGAGGGCTTCTGCACCATCATCGCGCCGCGCCACCCGGAGCGCGGCACCGCGATTGCTGAGCGCCTCAAGGATCTGGGCTTCACGGTGGCGCAACGCTCCCTCGGTGCGGCGCCGGGCGAGCGGACGGAGATCTACATCGCCGATACCATCGGCGAGCTCGGCACGCTCTACGCGTTGTCTCTGCTTGCCTTCATCGGCGGTTCGCTCGTCGAACGTGGCGGCCAGAACCCCATCGAGGCGGTGCGCCACGGCGTCGGCGTCATCACCGGGCCGCATTGGCAGAACTTCGCCGATGCATACCGCGCGCTTCTGCGCCACCAGGGCGCCATCGAGGTGACCTCGGCGCGGGCGCTCACCGACGTCGTCTCGCGGCTTCTGCAAAGCCCGGCCGAGCTCGCCCGCATGCGCGCCGGCGCAACGCAGGCGCTGGCCGCCCTATCGGGCGCTCTGGAAAAGACGGTCGAGACGCTCCTGCGCTATCTCCCGGATGAGAGATTGAAGCGTGCGTCTTGAAGAACCGGGCTGGTGGTACGGGCAAGCGCCGGACGTGCGCGCGCGGCTGCTCGCGCCGCTGGGCCAGCTCTACGGATGGATCGCGCAGTCGCGCTATCTCCGCCGCCAGCCCTACCGCTCACGTTTTCCCGTGATCTGCGTCGGCAACTTCACGGCCGGGGGCACCGGCAAGACGCCGCTGGCGATCGCTATCGGGCGTCTGTTGCTCGAGCGCGGTTTGAACCCCGTATTTCTGACGCGTGGCTACGGCGGAAGCGAAGCGGGTCCCGCCTGGGTGGAGGATGCCCCAAGCGCCGCACGGCGCTTCGGGGATGAGCCGCTGCTGCTCGCCCGCGTCGCTCCGACAATGGTCAGCCACGATCGCGCGGCGGGAGCGCGTGCGATCGAATCGAGCGGACGCGAGGTCGGCGCCATCGTCATGGACGATGGCCTGCAAAACGGGTCGTTGGCGAAGGACTTGTCGATCGCCGTAGTCGACGGGCGTCGAGGCCTCGGCAACGGTGAGGTTATTCCGGCCGGGCCGCTGCGTGCGCCGATTGATTTTCAGCTCGGACTCGTCGACGCCATCGTCGTGCGATCGCCCGACGGAGGAGCGCCCGCCGCTGCTGGCGTTCACGAGCGCCTACGGCGCGGCTTTCCGGGGCCGGTGCTCGCCGCGCGGGTCGGTCCTAGCGGGGATGTTTCCTGGCTCTCCGGCCGCCCTGTCGTCGCGTTCGCGGGGATCGCCAATCCGGAGCGCTTCTTTGCGCTGGCCGAAAGCCTCGGTGCGCGCGTGCTCGAGCGCGTGTCGTTTCCCGACCACCATGTCGTCTCGCGCGCGGAGGCAGACCGCCTGCTCGCGCTTGCGCGGGCGAAAGCGTGCGACCTCGTCACCACGGAGAAGGACTGGGCGCGGCTTGCGGGCGAGGAAAAACTGGTCGAGCTTCAGCGCAGGACGCGCGCGCTCGGCATCGAAATGGTGTTCGATGAGCGTGATCTCGGCCGGCTCATCTCGCTGATCGAGGCGGCGGCGCTCAACCAGAACTACCCGCGTACGCGACCGCCTCAGCCGTGACGCCGCGTCTGGCAGTAGCGCTTCACCGACACCTCCGGCGACACGTACGCCTCCTGCAGCTCGACGCTCCAATAGCGCAGATCCGGCAGCATGATCGGCTCGCCGGTGACGGCGCAGCGCACGAAGTCGCCGGGCGAGATCACCTGGAACTCGCCGTCGAGAAACTTCACCTTGGCCTCGCCCCGGAGGCCGAAAAACCTGTCGATCCGGTTCATGGAACCTCTGCTTGCCGCGCCGCGCGGGCTACCCAGCCATGACATTGCCAATCGCTGCGGCGGCGTCAAGGCGGCGTTGCGTGGTTGTCCTTAAGAGAGCGACCTCAAAACAGCGAGCCCTGGCCACCGCCACGTTGGCGGCGCGTGCGCCGCACTTGCGGGTTCGGCTCGGCGGCTGGTGCGGCTTCCCCGCGACCCTTGTCGCCGCCGGCGCGCACCGAGCGCGTCTCGGCATCGACGCGACCGTCGCGGAACTCGAGCTCGAGCGCGTCGCCCGCGTGCACGGCTGCGGCCTCTCGCACCATGCGGCCGTCGACGTCGCGCACAAGCACGAAGCCGCGCTGCAGCACGCCCTGGTAGCTGAGCGATGAGAGCAGCTTGCCCGCGCTTTCGAGCTGGCGCCGGCGCGCGGCGAGCCTGTTTAGGAGGGCCTGGCCCAAGCGCGCCTGCAGCGCGCTAGCGCGCTCACCGCAGACGGAGATGCGCTGCCGGATGGGACCCGGCCGCAGCCGCGAGGCAGTGCGCACATAGCGGGTGTGGTGGGCGCGTGTGTTGGCGAGTAGAGCGCGTCTCAGACGGCCTTCGAGGTTGTCGAACTTTTGTCTCGGCGTCGCGAGAATGGCCTCGAGCCGCGGAAGGCGACTGGCAGCCGCTTTGAGGTCCCTGCGCGCCGATTGCAGAGAGCGGCGCGCAGCCGAGGTGAGGCGCAGGCCGAACTTGTCCGTGCTCTCGGCTAGCTCGGTAAATTTCGGCACCGCCCACTCGGCGGCTTTGGTGGGAGTCGGGGCGCGCGCGTCCGCCACGAGGTCGATGAGCGTCCAGTCGGTCTCATGCCCGACGGCGGAGATGACGGGGATGCGGCTTGCCGCGACCGCGCGCACGACGATCTCCTCGTTGAAGCCCCACAGGTCCTCGAGGCTGCCGCCACCGCGCGCGACGATGAGGATGTCGGGGCGGGCAAGGCGGCCGCCGGGTGCAATCGCATTGAAGCCGGCGATGGCCGCAGCCACCTCGGCAGCGCAGGTCTCGCCCTGCACGCGCACGGGCCACACGATGACGCGCGTCGGGAAGCGCTCGGCAAAGCCGTGGAGCATGTCGCGGATGACGGCGCCCGTGGGCGACGTGATGATGCCGACGAGGCGAGGCAGGAAAGGGCGTGGCTTCTTGCGCGCTTCCTCGAACAGGCCTTCGGCGGCGAGCTTGCGCTTGCGCTCCTCGATGAGGGCCATCAGGGCGCCGACGCCGGCGGGCTCCAGGCTTTCGATGACGATCTGGTATTTAGACGAGCCGGGGTAGGTCGTGACGCGCCCCTGCACGACGACCTCCATGCCTTCCTCGGGCTTTACTTTCAGGCGTTGCCAGGTGGTCTTCCACACCACCGCATCGATCTTGGCCTTGTCGTCCTTGAGGCCGAAATAGCAGTGGCCCGACGCGTGCTGGCCGCGGAAGCCCGAGATCTCGCCGCGCAGGCGCACGAAGCCGAAGCCCTCTTCCAGCGCGCGCTTGATGGCGCCCGCGAGGTCGGAGACGGTAAACTCGGTCACGTTGGCGCCGAGCGGTGGCTGGGTTGCGGCTTGCGTCACGGTTTCTCGCCCGTTTGTTGGGGACCGATTCGATGATACATCAGGCCGCGCGCCCAAGCGCACTGCGCTTCGGCGGAGCCGGCGTTATCCAAGAGTGTTCCCCTTAGAAAGTCTGGCGATGAACGTTCTCCTCATCGGCTCCGGTGGACGCGAGCATGCCTTAGCATGGGCCCTGCGGGCGAGCTCGCTGTTGACAAAACTCTACTGCGCACCGGGCAACGGCGGAATTGCGGACATCGCCAGTTGCGTGCCGCTTGCGGTTGCCGACCACACCGCGGTCATCCGCTTCTGCAAGGACAACGCCATCGATTTCGTCATCGTCGGGCCGGAGGCGCCGCTGGTCGCCGGTTTCGTCGATGATCTGACGACGGCCGGCATCAAGTGCTTCGGGCCAAGACAGGCGGCCGCAAGGCTCGAGGGATCCAAGGGTTTCACCAAAGATCTGTGCCGCGAGTTCGGCATCCCGACCGCCGCCTACGGCCGTTTCGACAACGTGGGGGCGGCGAAGGCCTACCTCAAGGAGCAGAAACTTCCGATCGTGGTGAAGGCCGATGGCCTCGCCGCTGGCAAGGGCGTCGCCATCTGCGAGACCATTGCCGAAGCGGAGGCCGCGGTCGATGCCTGCTTTTCCGGCGCCTTCGGCAAGGCCGGCGCCGAGGTCGTCATCGAGGAATTCCTCACCGGCGAGGAGGCGAGCTTCTTCGCCCTCGTCGACGGTGGCAATGCGCTCCCGCTCGCGGCCGCTCAGGACCACAAGCGCGCCGGCGACGGCGACACTGGGCCGAACACAGGCGGCATGGGCGCCTATTCGCCCGCTCCCGTGATGACGGATGCGATGGTGCGCCGGACCATGGACGAGATCATCAAGCCAACGGTCGCGGCCATGGCCGCGCGCGGCACGCCCTTCACGGGTGTGCTGTTTGCGGGGCTCATGATTACCGCGGCCGGCCCCAAGCTCATTGAGTACAACGTCCGCTTCGGCGATCCCGAGACGCAGGTTTTGGTTATGCGCCTGAAGTCCGACCTGCTGGCGGCGCTGATAGCTACGGCGGACGGAGTTCTCGACAATTTCGGCCTGCGCTGGCGTGAGGAATCCGCACTCACTGTCGTTATGGCCGCCAACGGCTACCCCGGACCGCCGCAGCTCGGCAGCGAGATTAAAGGCCTCGACGCCGCAGCCGCGGTCGAGGGCGTTGAAATCTTTCACGCCGGCACGCGGCGCGAGGGAAACCGTTACTTCGCCAGCGGCGGCCGCGTCCTTTCGGTTACGGCGCTGGGACGCACGATCGGCGAGGCGCAGGCGCGCGCCTACGCGGCGATCGCAAAGATCGATTGGCCGGGTGGCTTCTGCCGCAAGGACATCGGCTGGCGGGCAATCGCCCGTGAAAAGTCCCGAGCATGAGCCTATAGTTGCGCTAGGCGACGAACCGTCAAAGCGTTCGGCCCTAAATTGCCCACGTCGCCCCCATCTCCAAGTTAGGCCCGATGAGCAAAAAGCCGACCTGCCTGTCAGCACCGTCCCACACGCACTCGGCAATGCCCGCGCTGCCATCGCGCTCCCCGTCGATTGCGCTGGCGCTGGGGGGTGGCGGCGCGCGTGGGCTCGCGCACATCCCCATTCTGGAAGCGTTCGACGAGTTGGGGGTCAAGCCGAAGATCATGGCCGGCACCTCGATCGGGGCCATCTTCGCCGCGGCGTACGCCTCGGGCATGACGGGCCGGCAGATTCGCGCGCACACGCAGGAGGTGCTGCGCAACCGGCTCGACCTCGTCCGCGACCTCTATGCCGCGCGGGTGCGGACGACGCGGCGCATCTGGAACGTGTTCCCGGCGAGCTCGGCGTTTCTCGCCGCCGAGCGCCTGCTCGACATCATCCTGCCGCCGCGCATCGCCCGCGACTTCGCCCACCTTGCGATCCCTCTCAAGATCGTCGCCTCGGACTTCTACGCGCAGGAGCCGGTCGTTCTCGATTCCGGTCCACTGCGCCAGGCGATCGCCGCGAGCATCGCGCTCCCGGTGATCTTCGAGCCGGTGCTGGTCGATGGCCGCGTGCTCATCGACGGCGGCCTCGTCAATCCGCTCCCGTTCGATCTCCTCTGCGGCGAAGCCGATCTGACGGTAGCCGTCGACGTGAGCGGCGCGCCTGTGCGGCGTACCGATCGCGAGCGCCCCAACGTCTGGGAGGCGCTGTTCGCCGCGAACTTCATCTTCGAGCGCACGATCATCAAGGAGAAGCTGCGCTCGCGCCAACCCGACGTCTACGTCGATGCAGGCACGAGCCGCTACCAGGTGCTCGATTTTCTGAAGCTCGACGAGATCCTCGCCGCCGCCGCGCCAGCCAAGGAGCGCTTCAAGGCGCAGCTCGCCCGAGTGCTCGAAGCCGAGACGCTGCCGACGCTCGAGGCGCACGAGGCGCCAAAGGAGCTTCCCTCCCCGAGCCCCTCACCGCGCCGCCTCCTGTTGAAGCGCGGCCGCAGCGGCAAGGCCTAGCGCTTCGCCTGGAAGAACGCCTTCAACAGCGCGGAAGCACGCTCCTCGTCAAGACCTGCATAAATCTCCGGCGTGTGGTGGCAGGTCGTCTGGTTAAAGACGCGCGCCCCATGTTCCACTCCGCCGCCCTTGGGGTCGGGCGCGCCGTAGTAGAGACGGCGGAAGCGGGCAAACGAGATGGCGGCAGCGCACATGGCGCACGGTTCGAGCGTGACGTAGAGGTCGCAGGCCGTGAGGCGCTCCGAGCCGAGCCTCGCGCTGGCTGCGCGAATCGCCAGCATCTCGGCGTGTGCGGTGGGGTCGTTCAGATCGCGCGTGCGGTTGCCGGCGGCTGCAATGAGCACACCGTCGGGCCCAGTAACAACGGCGCCAATCGGCACCTCGCCGCGCGCCCCCGCGGCCTCCGCCTCGGCGAGCGCGCGCTCCATGGGGGACCTCGTTGGCGGCATATGGTCCAAGTCCTCGCGGGGTGTCATAAGGGGCCCAGGGCGCTCAAGCCACGACTAAACCAGATCCCATGCCAAACAACCACGCGCGCAAGCGGCCGCGCCCTCAAGACCGCAACAGCCCGGCTACGCCGGCTCCGGGAGAGCCCCTGCGCATCGCCAAGGCGATGGCGCGGGCGGGCCTGTGCTCGCGCCGCGAGGCCGAGCGCTGGATCGGGGAGGGCCGCGTCAGCGTCAACGGGAAGGTGCTGACGACACCTGCCTTCGAGGTTGGTGGCAAGGATAGGGTGCTCGTCGACGGCAAGCCACTCCCCGTCGCCGACACCGCGCAGTTGTGGCGCTACTACAAGCCGAAGGGGCTCGTCACAACTCACAGCGATCCGCAAGGCCGCCCCACGGTTTTCTCGGCCCTGCCGCCGGAGCTGCCGCGCGTCATCTCCGTCGGCCGACTCGATTTCAACAGCGAGGGCCTGCTGCTCCTGACCAACAGCGGTGCGCTCGCCCGCCACCTCGAGCTGCCCTCGACGGGCTGGCTGCGGCGCTACCGCGTGCGCGCGCACGGCCGCGTGCCGCAGGCGCAGCTCGACGCTTTGCGCGACGGAATCGAGATCGAAGGCGTGCGCTACGGGCCGATCGAGGCGACGATCGACAGCGTGCAGGGCGCCAACGCCTGGCTGACGATGGGCCTGCGTGAGGGGCGCAATCGCGAGGTGCGGCGCATTCTGGCGAGCCTTGGCCTCGACGTGAACCGCCTCATCCGCATTTCCTACGGGCCGTTCCAGCTCCTCGACCTCAAGCCCGGCGCGGTTGAGCCGGTGAAGCGCCGCGTGCTGGCCGAGCAGCTCGGAGCGAAGCTCGCCACCGAGCTGGGGCTCGACGCGCCCGTCGAAGCGGAGCGGGTGCGCAGGAAGGAGCGCGCGAAGACGGCGCGCGCGAAGCAGCCATGAGGATCGTTGCGGGGCGCTTTCGCGGCCGTGCCATCGCGAGCCCGAAGGACGAAGTTGTGCGTCCGACCTCGGACCGCGTGCGCGAGTCCGTGTTCAACATTCTGGAGCACGGGATCGAGGGCTTCTCGCTTTCGGGTGCGCGGGTGATCGACCTTTTCGCCGGCACCGGCGCGCTCGGCCTCGAGGCGTTGTCGCGTGGCGCCGCGTTCTGCCTGTTCGTGGACGAGGCCGTGGCGGCGCGTGCTCTGATCCGCACCAACATCGAGCTGTTTCAACTAACGGGTGCCACGCGCATCTTTCGCCGCGACGCGACCGATATGGGTCCTGCCGGTACGATAGCGCCGTTCGCGCTGGCCTTCCTCGACCCGCCCTACGGCAAGGGGCTTGGCGAGCGCGCGCTTACTTCGCTCGGCGATGGTGGATGGCTGCTGCCGGGAGCGGTCGCCGTGCTCGAGGAGCGCGTGAATGCGGAGATCGTGCTGCCGCGTGATTTCACGGAGATCGACCGGCGCATCTACGGCGATACGCAAGTTCTATTGGCGCGCCACGAGGGCTGAGCGGCCGCTATTCCGGTTCGCGCGGCATCAGGATCCACAACAGGATATAGATGATGACGCCAGGAAATGCCGCCGACAGTAGCGTCAGCGCGGCGTAGACAACGCGCACGATGGTCGGGTCCCAGCCGAGCCACTTGGCGAGGCCGCCGCACACGCCGCCGATGAGCGCGCCTTGGCGCACACGCATCAGGGGCTTCGACATGGGGTCGTTGTCATCAAACATCGCGCGGAGCATAGGTGAGATGGCCTGCGATGCAAGGCCGTAAATTCCGGGGGCCTGGCCTTCCAAGCATCACGGCGAAAGGCTGTTGATGTAGGCGATGATGGTATCGATCTCCTTGTCCGACAGCTCGAACTTCGGCATCTCGTCGTGCGGGCGCGCGATGCCGCGCGATAAGGGCTCGCGCAGCGCCAGCACGGGGTGGCGCTTATAGAGATCGCGCCAGCGCGGCGCCCGCGGGTTGGGGCTGTCGCCTGCAGGTCCGATCGCATGGCACCAGGCGCAATTGCGCTCGGCCAGCACCTTGCCTTGGGCGACGAGCTTGTCGCTTTCCGCCCCCACCGCCGCAGGCTCGCCGAGCCGCTGCAAGCCATTCTTCGCGCCGACGAGTGCGGGGTCGAGCGAAAGCGCGCGGCGAAAATCGGCGGCGGCGGCCTGCTTGTCGCCGCGCGCCTCGTAGACGTACCCGCGGTTATTGTAGGCGAGCGCATAGATGGGGTTGAGTTGAATGGCGGCGCTGTAGTCGGCGATGGCCTTCTCCAGATCGCCGGTCTTGCGGTAGGCGAGGCCGCGGCTGTTGTAGGCGGTGGCGTTCTTGGGGTCGAGGCGCAGCGCGACCGAGAAGTCGGCCACGGCCTCCGCCGCATCACCCTTGACGAGCTGGGCATAGCCCCGCGCGATGAAGAGCCGTGGCTTCGGCTCGCTGTAGCGGATGGCCTGCGTCAGGTCGGAAACGGCGCCTGCGGCATCTCCCTCGGCGAGCCGCGACTCACCACGACCGAAGTAGGAGGTGGCATCGTCGCCTTTGAGGTTGATCGCCTCGGTGAAGTCGGCGATCGCTTGCTTGTGGGCGGCCTTCTCGGAATAGGCGGCGGCGCGGACGCGATAGGCGTCGGCCCTCGGATCGGAAGGGGCGGGCTTGGCGTCGATGATCGCGCTGCAGGCGCGGATGCGTGCCTCGACCGGTTTGCTTTGCGCGCAATCGGAGGGAGCGTCCTCGCCAGCCGCCGAACTTGCCGCGACAGTGAGGGCAGCAAGCAGTGTGAAGCCCAGCAGATGGATTGTTCGGCCCATGAGACGCTCCCCGGCTCGAATTCGGTGCACGTGTGGTCGAGATAGCGCGAGCGCGATAGACCGGAGTTGCGCAAGATCAATCGGGACCGCGAATCCGCGTGGATTACCGGCGGCCGAACAGACGCTCGATGTCGGCGAGCTTCAGCTCCACGTAGGTGGGGCGCCCGTGATTGCATTGGCCGGAGTAGGGCGTCGCCTCCATGTCGCGCAACAGCGCGTTCATTTCCTCCGGCGTCAGGCGGCGGCCCGCGCGTACGCTGCCGTGGCAGGCAAGCGTCGCGCATACGGCCTCGAGCCGTTCCTTGAGCGCGAGACCTTCGCCGTCGCCCGTGATGTCCGCGGCGAGATCGCGGACGAGGCCCTTAACGTCGGTCTCGCCCAACAGCGCCGGGACCTCGCGCACGGCGACCGCACCCGGCCCGAAGGGCTCGAGCGAAAGCCCGAGCTCGGCCAGCTCTTCTGTCCGCTCGGCAAGGGCTGAGACCTCCTCGGCTGCAAGATCGACGATGACCGGCATCAGCAGGCCCTGGCGGGCAACGCTGCCTGCCGCTAGCATCACCTTCATACGTTCATAGACGAGGCGCTCGTGCGCGGCGTGCTGGTCAACGATGACGACGGCGTCGCGGGTCTGCGCCAGGATGTAGGTTTCGTGGAGTTGCGCGCGGGCGGCGCCGAGCGGGCGGTCGAGTAGCGCCTCGGGGATGGGCGCGGCATAGGCGCGAGCGTCCGCGCTCGGAGCGGCAAAAGTCTCGAAGGGGGCCTGCAGCGCCTCGGCGAGCCCAAACGGCCCAGAGGATCGCGGGGCCGGATAGGGCCCGCGCGGCCGCTCGAAGGGGACGATATTGGGTTTGAGCTCGCCGAGCGTGGCCGCGCCGCCCGCGGCGGAGGCCCGGTGGCCGGCGGCATGGAGGGTGGCTGCGAGCGCGTTGACGATAAGCGAGCGCACGAGGGCCGCATCGCGGAAGCGTACCTCGGCCTTGGCGGGGTGCACGTTGACGTCCACCTCCTGCGGTGGGAGCGCGACGAACAAGGCGAGCAACGGGTGACGCCCGCGCGGAATCAAATCGCCGTAAGCGGCGCGCACGGCTCCGATCAGCAGTTTGTCCTTCACCGGGCGGCCGTTGACGAAGAGGTACTGCCGGCCAGCGTCGGGTCGGTGCAGTGTCGGCAACCCAGCAAACCCCGAAACGCTCACCCCCTCGCGTGCGCCCGTTACCGACAGCGCGTCGGCCATGAACTCGCGGCCCATGATGCGGCCGAGCCGCTGCAAGAGGCCGCCTGCCCCTTGCGCTTCGCGCGGGAACTGGAGCCCGGCGCGTTCGCCCATGGTCAGCGAGAATCCCACGCGCGGGTGCGCCATGGCGAGCCGCTTCACGACCTCGGCGACGGCCTGGTTCTCCGCGCGCTCCGACTTCAGGAATTTCAGCCGCGCAGGAACGCTGGAGAAGAGGTCGCGCACCTCGATAATGGTGCCGGGATTGCCGGCGGCAGGCCGCGCCTTTTCCTTGGCGCCGCGATCGACGGTGATGGCGAAGGCTTCCGCTGCACCCTGCGCGCGCGAGCGCAGCGTCAGCTTGGCGATGGACCCGATGGAGGGCAGCGCCTCGCCGCGGAAGCCGAGCGTGCGGATGGCGAACAGATCCTCCTCGGCGAGCTTGGAGGTGGCGTGCCGCTCGACCGACAGGGCCAGGTCGCCGGGGCCCATGCCGCAACCGTTGTCGGTGACCCGGATGAGGCTCAAGCCGCCTGAGGCGGTGACGACGTCGATCTCGGTTGAGCCTGCGTCGAGCGCGTTCTCGACGAGCTCCTTCACCACGCTCGCCGCGCGTTCGATGACCTCGCCCGCGGCGATGCGGTTAATTGTCTCCGGCGATAGCTGGCGAATGCCCACGAAGCCCCCTTTCGCTCCCCGAGAGCGATAGCCGATTCGCCTCTGCCGGCCCGTGGAACCCCACAGTTTCGCAGAGCAAGCCGCCGGCGAAGGTAGCTAGCGACTGTAGCCGCGCCGCCACAGGAGCGATGAATCATTCGGGCCGGCGCTGGAGTAGCCACCGCCACATCGTTGGATACTTGTGCTAAACTGCAGTTTGGGGTTCGGGGGTATGTTCAAGCGTATGAGCTTGAGGGTTCTCATCGTTGTGCTGGTCGCGGCCGTGGTCCTCATGGATCCGGTGCTTCCGGTTTTTGCCGACGGCTTCGTTCAGGAGCTGAAGATCGGCGTGCTCGACCACGACGTGCCGAACCTGTGGAGCGGCTTCCGTGCCGAGCCGGATTCTGCCGACATCAATATCGAAGCGATCTTCTCACCCTCGGTGGCCTTCCTCGGCGGCACCATCTCACCAGCGCTCGGCGGTTCGATCAGCACCATCGGGGCTACCAGCGACGTCTATCTCGACGCGCGCTGGCAGATGGAAACGGGCTTCGGCATTTTCCTGGGCCTAGGCATCGGCGGTGCGGTCCACAACGGTCAGTTGCAGCTTGAGGACTGGGACCGCAAAGCACTGGGCTCGCGCGTCCTGTTCCACATCCCTCTCGAGATTGGCTACCGGCTGGACGAGCACAACAGCCTGTCGGCGTACTTCGAGCACATGTCGAACGCCTATACGGTGAGCCCCAACGAGGGGCTCGATCGTCTCGGTATCCGCTACGGTTACCGGTTCTGAATTAATTGAAGAAATTCGCTGGGTTCGCCGCGTCGCCCCCTCTTCCGCTGCCCCTCCTCGTCGCGGTCGGTAGAGTTCCGTTGTAACTTCCGGCCGCCGCCCCGCGTATCACTGCAGAGCATAATCGAGATGGAGAAGGCGATGCGAGGCGAAGGCCTTATTAAGCTTGCGGTCGTGTCGTTGGGCGTGCTGCTGGCAGCGGCCTTTCCTGCCGGTGCCTTCGAGACGAAGGCGTTCGACGCAGCGGCATTCAAGGCCGCGCAAAGAGCCGGCGATTCGATTCTGGTCGATGTGTTTGCGCCTTGGTGCCCAACCTGCAAGGCGCAGCAGCAGGTGTTCGATACGCTGAAGGATAAGCCGGAGTTGGCCAAGCTCACGGTCTTCAAGGTCGATTTCGACAACCAGCCCGACGTGGTGAAGAGCTTCGGCGCGCGCATGCAGAGCACGCTCATCGCCTACAAGGGAACGACCGAGACGGGACGCTCGGCGGGCGATACCAACCCCAAGTCAATCGAAGCGCTGCTCAGCTCGACCCTCAAGTAGTCGAGGCCCGCATGACCGCCGGAAGCATTGCGTTTGCGTTCCTGGCGGGGCTTCTCTCCACGCTGTCGCCGTGCGTGCTGCCACTTCTGCCGGCGATCCTCGGCACGGCTGTGAGCGAGCACCGCTTCGGTCCCGTGGCGCTCGCCGCGGGTCTTGCGCTTTCGTTCGTGACCATCGGTTTGTTCATCGCCACCCTAGGCTACAGCATCGGGCTCGATGCTGGATTTTTCCGGCTGATCGCGGCGATGCTGCTGATCACCATCGGGCTCGTCCTGCTCGTGCCGGCGCTGCAGATGCAGTTCGCGGCAATAGCGGCGCCGGTGAGCGCCTGGAGCGAGAACAAGTTCGGTGGCTTCCAGACCGCGGGCCTCAACGGCCAATTCGCGCTCGGCCTCCTGTTGGGCGCGGTTTGGAGCCCCTGCGTCGGCCCGACGCTCGGCGCCGCTTCCGTACTCGCCGCGCAGGGCAAGGACCTGACCCAGGTCGCGCTTGTCATGCTAGTGTTCGGCTTTGGCGCGGCGCTCCCGCTGCTGCTCATCGGGACGCTTTCGCGCGCTGCCATGCTGCGCTGGCGCAACCGCTTAATGGAGGCTGGAAGGGGCGGGAAGATGCTGCTCGGTGGACTGCTCGTCGCCGTCGGCCTGTTCATCGTGACCGGGCTCGACAAGCGACTGGAAACGCTCGCAGTCGAGGCTTCGCCCGCCTGGCTGACCGAGCTCACGACGCGGTTCTAGGAGGCTTCGATGCACACGACCGCGATCGCGCCTCGCACCGAGCTCATTTATCGGCACGCGCTGATCGTACGCGTCACACACTGGGTCAACGCGCTCTGCCTGCTCGTCCTCCTGATGAGCGGCCTGCAAATCTTCAACGCGCATGCGACGCTCAACTGGGGCAGCAAGTCCGAGCCGGACAGTGCCATTCTGTCGATGCGTGCAGTGCAGCGCGAGGACGGCAGCTACGCCGGCCTAACTACCATCGGATCGCATACCTTCGACACGACAGGCGTGCTCGGGCTCTCGGGCTCGGGCGAGAACCTGGAGAGCCGCGGCTTCCCGTCCTGGATCACTCTGCCCTCCTACCGCGATCTGGCGACGGGGCGGCGCTGGCACTTCGCCTTTGCTTGGCTGTTCGTGCTGAACGGGCTCGCCTACCTCCTCTACACGATCCTGAGCGGGCACGTGCGCCGCGATCTCACGCCGACGCGCGGGGAGCTTGAGCACATCGGCACGTCGATCTCCGAGCACGTCCGCCTCCGGTTTCCCAAGGGCGAGGAGGCGAAGCACTACAATGTGCTGCAGAAGCTCGCCTATCTCGCCGTCATCTTCGGGCTGCTGCCGCTGGCGATCTTGTCCGGGCTCACCATGTCGCCTGCGCTCGATGCCGCCTTCCCGTTCCTGCTCGACCTGTTCGGCGGCCGCCAGTCCGCGCGCACGGTGCATTTCTTGTGCGCCACGGGAATCGTGCTGTTTGTGCTGGTGCACGTATTCATGGTCTTCGTTTCGGGGCTATGGAACAACCTGCGCTCCATGATCACCGGCCGCTACGCGATCGAAACGGCGGAGGGCCGCCATGGATGACCGCAGGCTCACCCGCCGCGGGTTCCTGACGCGCAGCGCCGCGCTCGGAGGTTCCGTGTTGCTCGGCGGATGCGACAACGCGCTGTCGCGGTCGCCGTCGTTCCGCGAGCTCTTATCGAGCGCGGAAGGTGCGACGCAAGGGGTTCAGCGGCTCATTCTCTCCAACCGCGCATTGGCGCGGGAATACCCGGAGGCGGATCTGTCGGCCCACTTCAAGGCTAATGGCTCGACCAGCGTCGATGATCAGAGATACCGCAGCTTCGCGCAGGCGGGGTTCGCCGATTGGAAGTTGAAGATCGATGGCCTCGTCGATCGTCCGACCGAGCTCACCCTCGCCGAGTTGAGGAAGCTGCCCTCGCGCACCCAGATCACGCGTCACGACTGTGTGGAGGGCTGGAGCGCGATCGGCAAGTGGACCGGCGCGCAGCTCGGGCCGCTCTTGCAGAGCGTGGGCCTCAAGCCCGACGCCCGCTACCTCGTGTTCCACTGCGCCGACACCCTCGGCCGTGACGGGCTCTACTACGAGAGCATCGATCTGATCGATGCCTTCCACCCGCAGACGATCCTCGCCTACGACATGAACGGCGCCGCGCTCACCGAGCCGCACGGCGCGCCCCTACGCCTGCGCGTTGAACGCCAGCTCGGCTACAAGCACGCGAAGTACGTAATGCGCATCGAGGCGGTGTCGAGCTTCGCGACAATGCGCGGAGGCCGCGGCGGCTTCTGGGAGGACCTCGGCTACGAGTGGTACGCCGGGATCTGAAGTCTTGGGGCTCAGTCCTTCTCGTCGAGCTTGAGGCAGACCGAATTGATGCAGTAGCGCTTGCCGCTCGCGGTGGGCCCATCCTCGAAAACGTGGCCCAAGTGCGAACCGCAGCGGGCGCACGTAATCTCGGTGCGTACCATGCCGTGCGAGGAGTCGGTATGATGCTCGACCGCGCCGGAGAGCGCCTCGTCGAAGGACGGCCAGCCGGTGCCCGAGTCGAACTTGGCGTCGGAGGAGAACAGCTTGTTGCCGCACGCGGCGCAGGTAAACGTGCCGTCGGCCTCGGCGTGCAGGTATTCGCCGGTGAAGGGCGGCTCAGTGCCCTTCTCACGCAGCACGCGATACTGCTCCGGCGTCAACTGCTTGCGCCAGCCTTCCTCGTTGTCGGGCATCGGTTTGTCGGCCATGGCACCTCGATAGCACGGCGGCCGCCGAGCTTCAGCCCTTCTTGGCGGTGGGTCCGAGCGTCGGCTTGCCGACGATGGTCACGATCAGGTTCTGGGTCTCGAGCAGCTTCTTGGCCACGCGCTTCATGTCGTCGAGGGTGACGGCGGCGATCATGCCGTTGCGGTTCTCGACGTACTCGGGGCCGAACCCGTCCATCTTGAGCCCCAAGAGCTGTGTCGCAATCTTGGCATTGGTGTCGAAGCGCAGCGGATAAGAGCCGATCAGGTAGTTCTTGGCGTTGTCGAGATCTTCCTGGCTCGGGCCCTGGTCGGCCATCTTCTTCAATTCGTCGCGGATCACGTCGAGCGACTGGCCCATGGCGTCATTGCGCGTGGCGACGCCGCCCGAGAAGATCGAGGCGTGTTGGTAGGGGTAGACGTAGGTGTAGACCGAGTAGGCGAGGCCGCGCTTCTCGCGCACCTCCTCCATGAGCTTGGAGGCGAAGCCCCCGCCGCCGAGGATCTGGTTCAACACAAATGCCGGGATGAACTCGGGATCGCGGCGCGGCATGGCGCCGAGCCCGAACACCGCGACCGACTGCGGCACGTTCATCTCGATGACTTCCTGCTTGCCGCCCGTGACCGGACTCGTCTTGGAAACGGGGGCGAGATCGGCCTTGGCGGGCAGGTCGCCGAACACTTCATCGAGCAGGCGGCCGAGCTGGTCGGCGTCGATATCGCCGACCGCGACGACCTTCAGCGTGTCCTTTGCAAACACACGTTTGCGGTAGCCATCGAGATCATCGTGCGTGATCGTGGCGATCGTCTGCTCGGTGCCGTTGGCAGGACGCGCGTAGGGGTGGCCTTTGAAGGCCAGCGCATACCACTCGTTCTGCGCGACCTTGTCGGGGTCGCGCGCGGCGTACACGAGGGCGGCGACGAGCTGCTGGCGGATGCGATCGACTGCGTCGGCTTCGAAGCGCGGCTTGTTGAGCGCAAGCTTTAGGAGCTTCGCAGACTCGTCGCGGTTCGCGGTGAGTGTTTCGAAGTTGCCGTAGAAGGCGTCCTTGGCCTCCTCGTAGCTCATGCGCATGGAGAGGTCCTCCTCGCGCTCCTGGAATTCGCGCGAGGAAAGTTCGCCGGCACCCTCGTCGAGCATGGCCGTTACGAAGTTGGCGAGGCCCTCCTTGCCTGCGGGATCCTGCGAACTGCCGCCGTCGAAGGCGAAGCGCAGAGCCATCATCGGAACCGCGTGCTCCTCGACGAGCCAGGCCTCGATGCCGCCGGGGCTTTTGATGGTTTGAATTTTCATGGCGTTTGCGGGCGTGCTCGATGTGGCGAAGAGGGCGACGACAGCGGCTAACGATGCCCAAGTGGCCCGGCCGAGCTTGGCGCGCAAGAGATTCTCAAGGACCATGGGGACCTTTCGCTTATCGGGTTTCACGAAGCGACTGGGCGACCGGCTGCTCGACAGGCGTTCCCGCGCCTTCCGCCTCTTCGGGCTCGAGCCAGCCCGTAACCGAGCCGCGCAAGTCGAGATAGGTGTTGGCGGCGCGCTTGATGTCGTCCGGCGTGACCTTGGCGATCGTCTGCGGCCAGGCCTCGATGTCCTTGACCGAGCGGCCGACGGCGACGCCCCAGCCATAGCGGCGGGCGAGGCTTGCCTGGTTGTCGCTTTCGTAGATGTAGTCGGCGAGTAGCGATTTCTTGGCGCGCGCGAGCTCCACCTCGGTGACGCCATTGGCGCGGATGTCGTCCAGTACGCCGTCGACGGAAGCTTCGATCTTGTCGAGGCCGTTCCCGCCGCCGGCCACCGCGTAGAGCGACACGGCGCCCCCATCGAGGCCCCAGCCGGAGTAGTCGCCGCCCGTGGTGGCGGCGATCTTGTCCTCGACCACGAGCTTCCGATAGAGCCGGCTCGTCGAGCCGTCAGCAAGAATCTTCATCAACAGGTCGAGCGCTTCGGCCTCGCCCGGCTTAGCCGTCGAGTAGCTCGGCGCGACATAGTAACGGTGAAACGAGGCGTTGCCGGCACGCGGGTCCTTGAGCTCCAGTCGCCGCGACGCGATGTGCGGCGGCTCCTCGGGGCGTTTACGGACGCCGACTTCCGGATTAGCGGGGACTTTGCCGTAGGTTTCCTCGGCAAGCCGCTTCACCTCCTCGGGCGTGACGTCGCCGGCGACGACGAGGATGGCATTGTTGGGCGCGTAGTAGTGCTTGTAGAAACGCAGTGCGTCCTCGCGCGAGAGCTTCGCCATCTCGTGTTCCCAGCCGATAACGGGAATGCCGTACGGGTGCGAGAGATAGAGCGTGGCGTTCATCTGCTCGTCGAGCAGGGCGGTCGGGTTATTGTCAATGCGCGAGCGGCGCTCTTCCAGGATGACCTGCCGCTCGGTCGCGACCTCCTCGGGCGTGAGGCGCAGGTGCTCCATGCGGTCGGCCTCCATCTCCATCACAGCGCCGAGCCGCTCCTTGGAGATGCGCTGGTGGTAGGAGGTGACGTCCTGGCCGGTGAAGGCGTTGTCCTGGCCGCCGAGCCTGGAGATGATCTTGGAGAACTCGCCGACCGCGATCTTATCGGTCGACTTGAACATCAGGTGCTCGAGGAAGTGGGCGATGCCCGACACGCCCTTGGGCTCGTCGGCGGAGCCGACCTTATACCAGACCATGTGTGTCACGACCGGGGCGCGGTGGTCGGGGATGACGACCACGTCCAAGCCGTTCGAAAGTGTGAACTCGGTCGCGCGGGGTTCGGCGCGGGCGGCGATTGGTAGTGCGGATGCGAGCATCGTGATTGCCATCGATAAGGTTGAGAGGCGGCGGAGGCCCTGTCTATGCATTCGATCAAACCCCGATCAGGTTGGCCCGTGGGTGTCCCCGCCGTAGTCTTGCACCGTCCTCAGCCAGCAACCGCCTCGAAACCTTGAGGATAGTTATCGGCGGGGAGGCGAAATCGGGGCCGGCCCGCGAACACCGCATACGGTCACTTCTCGGCAGTCCGCCTGCCTTGTCAAATGACAAGGCGTTCATCTGAACAGTACAACAGGGGTGATTTGCGGAGCATCGCCGCTAGCGAAATAGGCCTGCGCATAGCTCAACGGATCGACCGGCCCACACCGGGTGTGTGCTTGAATCGCAGGCAGGCATCGCCATATCTAGTGGCAAAGTCTCAGCGCCCGAAACCGGGGCTGGGCGGGCAGACGCCGCTTTGAGGATCTGCCGCAACAGAGAAGGTCGCTTCTGGAAAGGGCTTTCGTCGCATGTCGCGCTTGTCGCTGCTTTCGAATCCCCTGCTGTTGGGGTTCGACGAGATTGAACGTCTGATCGACCGCGCCGCGAAGGGCGGCGGCGATGGTTATCCCCCATACAACGTCGAGCGCGTCAAAGCTGACAACGGATCGGGTGAGCTGCTGCGCATCACGCTTGCGGTCGCCGGTTTCACGCGCGATCAACTGGAGGTTACGCTGGAGGACAGCCAGCTCACGGTGCGCGGCAAGCAGCAAGAGGACAAATCGCGCGAATTTCTTTACCGTGGCATCGCTGCCCGTCAGTTCAGCCGCACATTCGTGCTTGCCGATGGAATCGAGGTAAAGTCCGCAGATCTTGCGAACGGGCTCCTCGCAATCGATCTGCAGCGTCTCGAGCCCGAGCGCTCGGTGCGCATGATCGAGATCGGCGACAGAAAAGCGCACGCGTGAGCGTTTGCTGATTGAGGCTGCCGAACGGTATGGCGCCGCACGGCGTTATGATCACGTACGGCGGATCAAATACCGGGCTCGGCCTGAAGAAGGAGTTGCGTCATGACCGAAAGTGACAAAGCAACGCATCGCCGGAAGCTCATCACCGAGAGCGAGCTCGCGACGTTGGGCGGTGGCGCCGTTGCATACATCAAGACGCTCACCTCGGACGAGGCCAGCCGCATGTTTCCCGCCGTCGAGGGACTGCCGCAAGGCATCAACCTGTTCTCGCTGCACGCCGCGGACGGCACGCCGCTCGCGCTCACCGACACCAAGCAGGCGGCCATCGGGCACGCCATCGACGACGACTTGGAGATCGCCAGCGTCCACTGAGCGACGGCAAGACCCGTTAGGAATACGGGCTCCGGCTTCGCCGGAGCCTTTTTCGTTTGCGGGCGAGCTTCAGCTCTAAGTGCGGTAGTGCGCGAACTGGCCGCGGGGCCGAAACCGCTCGAGGTACGTCGGCACGATGGCCGCCACCCCGTGCGGCGAGGAAATGCCGAGGTCCATAAGCGTGCGGTGCTCGGCCTTCGCCGCTTCGCTGACGACGGTCGGCTTCTGCAGCAGCAGCACCTGGTCGTAGGTGAGGGGCCGCAGGCCGTTGGGCAGCGGCGAGGTGAGCAGCGCCTGCAGCTTGGCGAGCCAGAACGGCATGCGCGCAAAGCCGCGGTCGCGGTCGGTCCACTCCTGCACGAGGTTCAAGATCTCGCGGAAGGTCAGGACCTCCGGGCCGCCGATCTCATAGACGGTGCCGGGCTTGCCCGCGCCTGCGAGGCAGGCCGCAACGGCGGCAGCCACGTCGCCGACGAACACCGGCTGGAACTTCGTCTTGCCGCCGCCGATCAGCGGTAACAATGGTGAGATGCGCGCCATCGCGGCGAAGCGGTTGAAGAACTCATCCTCCGGCCCGAACACGACCGAGGGGCGCAGGATGATGGCGTCGGGGAACTCCGCCAGCACGGCGGCCTCGCCCTCGCCCTTGGAGCGGGCGTAGCGTGATCTCGCCTTGGGGTCGGCGCCGATGGCGGAGATGTGCACGAGGCGCTCGACCCCCTGCTCGCGTGCGGCCTTGGCGATTGCGCGCGCGCCCTCCACGTGGATCGCGCGGAAGCTCTGCCGCCCGCTGCTCGTCAACACGCCGACGGCGTTGACGACGGCTCGTGAGCCCGCGACGGCGCGAGCGATCGAATCCGGATAGCGGACGTTGGCCTGCACCGCAAAGACTTGGCCGACGCGGCCGGCGGGTTGCAGGAAGCCGGCGAGATCCGGGCGGCGCTCGGCGGCGCGTATGCGCCAGCCCTCCTTGGCCAGCGCCGCGACGGCATAGCGCCCGATGAACCCCGAACCGCCGAAAACAGTAGCCAAACCCTGGTCGTCGAGACGATCCGCCATGCCCGCCCCTTGAGCCTCCAACCAAGCTTGATACGTCAACGAATACACGAGCGCGGGGGCGCCTGTGAAGCGCCGCGGCGCAATTGACAAGGGCGCCGGTGGCCACTAACTCATCGCCTTCGTGCCCAGATGGCGGAATTGGTAGACGCACCAGCTTCAGGTGCTGGCGCCCGCAAGGGTGTGGAGGTTCGAGTCCTCTTCTGGGCACCACCCCCATCGACAAGTGCCCACGCATCAGGCGCTTAGCAAAAGTGGGACACTTTTCAGGACGCAAAGTGGGACACTTTCGTTCACGATTTGACTGAAGTTGGGTGTTCAATGGCTGTGGAAGACGAGAAACTCTACGATGAGTTCGTTAGTGCTCTTGACCGGCAAATGAAGCGTAAGGCGTTTTACGACGCTGTGGTTGGAAAGTACCCTCCAGACCACCCGCTGGTGACGATCAACAAGGCGAAGCTTGATGAGGCGGAGGCCGAGTTGAACAGAGTGACCGATAAGCTCTGATCGATTCCTCAGTCTACCTGAGCCTCCCAATAAGATGCACGACGCTCGCCGCGAGCTTCTTCTGATCCGCAGCGCGTGTGTATAGCTCAGCCTGCTTCAGCGACTTCCATCCGAACCACGACATCAACTGATGCGGGCTCGCGCCTGCTTCTGCGAGCGCGGTTGCGGCGGCTTTGCGAAGCCCGTGCGCCGAGCATTCAGGCAAGCCTGCTTCATTGCAGCGGTCGCGGAACCAGTTGCCGAAACCTGCCGCCGCGAAGCTGCGACCGTATTCGGTGACAAGGAACGCCAGATCGCCAGTGGGACCCGCGTCGATGATGCTTTGAAGCGCTGGGGGTACCGGGAGCTGGAGCGTGACAGGCGCGCGGCGCTCGCCCTTCTTCACCGTGAAGGTCAACAAGCCCTCGCGTAGGTGCTGTTTGCCAAGGCGCACGACATCGGAGCGCCGGATGCCGAGATAGCGCAGAAGAGCGAAGGCGAGGCGCGGCTTCGTGCCTATCGGCCAATGTGCCTCGAACTGCTCGATCTCCGCATTCGTGAACGTGTGGTGGCCGCCGGGGGCGTTTGGAGGTAGGCGACCTTCTCTGCGGGGTTCTCTTCGGCGTGCTCGGCCTCGATAGCCCATTTGAAGACACGACGGATCGCCTTCAAGCGGCCGTTAGCGGCGTGCGGGAAGTCAGCCTTCCGGTCGCGCAGGATGCGAATGATCTTCGATGTCATCCGATCAAGCGGACAGTCGCCGAATTGTGTGCTGGCCCCGGGGGCAGATGGCTCATCCCATGTGCTCTCTAAGATCAGGCGCCGAGTGCGCTGCGTGCCGGGGTCAAGCCGCTTGAACTCGACTGACTGGAAGTATTGGTGGCACAGCCAGCGGTAGGTGCAAGTTGTGGAGCGCGGCTGCGGATCATCGCCGCCAGTTTCCGCCATACCGGCTCGATACTCGGCGTCGAACGCGGGCGATTGCGGCGACGCGCGAAGGCGGATTTTCGGGTGCCCTGGTCGCCGCAGATAGAACCGAACGTTGCCGTGACGGTCCATATCGCGGACCACGTGACGGTACTTCCGCTGAATCTCGACCATGGCGCTGCTCATACTGTGGCGCGTCCCCAAGGATCGTCGCCGTCGCCGCCAGCATCGATCAACTCTTCGACGTAGGCCATCAAATTCTTGAAGGGCCATAACGGCCGTGTGCCAATCCGTACTGGCCTAAGCAGAGCGTTCTCTTTGCGGAGCCGGTCGAAAGTGGACGGGCCAATGTTGAGAAGTGCGGCCGCCTGAGCCCGAGAGCACAACAGCGGCGGCGTTCCTGCCGGCAAGATAGCACTGGCGCGCTCGTGCCGGCCCACAGTCAGCAAGCCTTCTGTGGCGGATCGGCCGGCATAGAGCCAAGCGGGATTTTAGTTTCGTCAGTCAAAGGTCGTCCTTTCATGGATTAAACGCGGCACACGTGGGCACACGAGCGCTTGCGCACCCGTGGCGCGGTCACTGCCTCCATGGTTTTAATTGGAGCGCTCAGCGCCGCGCGGTCCTCAATGCGAGGACGGTACCGTGAGACGGATTGGCTGAGACACCCGACGCGCAATATGACTAAGTTCGTGCGATTTGTCGAGTGCTAGTGGAAGCAGAGCAATTTGTTTCTGGGAAACGCGGACACCGAAATGCTGTTCTCTCAAAAGTATATATCGGTAAGTCGCTAAGGAACGTATTTGTCTATTGTCGGCTATTTGCCTATTATTTGTTTATCCTGTTTCCGCCGGCAGGGGCGTAACCATCTGAGCTGCCGCCACTATTCTACTTGACTGGGAACGGCCGTTAAGACATCACAATTAGTCGAAACGCGAAAAGCCCCTTCTAGGGGAAGGGGCTTTTGTGTTTGAAGTTCTGAATACCGGCCTCGGCAAAAGGCTCGGCAACGGCTTTCGACCCCAGTTTCTCCCTCGAAACTGCCCCCGTTGTCAAGCTCTTTGCCGAAGTCGGTTAACCGAGCTTTGAGCCCATAACCGCAGAGGAAGAAGCAATGACACGACAAAATAGACGGGGCGTTAATGCGCCCCAGAAGTCGCCCTTGGGCGCAAACAACTGTGAAACTGATAAACCGCGCAACTCTTCAACTGATAAAACGAACGGCCACGCAAAACCCAACGGCCGCTCAAAACCAGCCCCGAAACTTCGCTTGGTCGATGAGCTGTGGGAACGGTGGGAGCAAGCCGTCATATTCCTCAACTTCTTCCGAGCCAGCGCCGACGATGACCAGCATGTGTTTCAAAGGCTCGACGACAGGCCCACCGTCGTAACCGAGATCGTCAACGGTAAAGAGCGCAAGCGGAAGAAACCGCGACCTGGGCGCACGGGAGAAGAGATCGGCAGTTTCAACGACGGGGGAATCAGCGAGCTTTTTGAGAAGCTCGTAAAGCTCAACGACGAAAAGGACTGCGGCATCTACTTCACGGTCAACCGCACCGACGGCCAAGGCCGCAAGCTCAAAAACATCTTGGGCAGGCGCGCTATCTGGAACGAGTACGACCGCGGCGACGCGTTGGCTAATTTCCCGCTCGAACCCTCGCTCATTGTCGAAAGCTCGCGGGGCAAGTTTCACTGCTATTGGCTGGTCGAAGGTGATCTGAGCAGTGAAGCCTTCGCTGGGCTGATGCAGGTTCAGGTCGACCAATTCGGTTCAGACCCATTCGCCAAAGACGAGACGCGCGTGCTCCGTGTGCCTGGCTTCTACTGGCGCAAAGGCGAGACTCTGGACGGCAAGGCTTATCCCAAAGCCGAACCGTTCCTCGTGCGCCTCGTGAAGGGCGACGGGCGTCGATACACGGCGCAAGAGCTGATTGACGCGTTCAAACCGGAGATCGAGAAACCGAGAAGCTCGGACAACGCAGAGCCGAGACCAGCGGCGGACCCGGAGATGGTCGAGCCGGTGAGATCGGCGCTCAAACACGTCATACCCAAAGATCGTGGCCATTGGATCGGCACGCTCGGGGCTCTCTTCGACGGGCTCGGCGACGACGCCCACGAAGTCGCAGCCGAATGGTGTGACTACGACGCCGTAGCTGAAGCGATTGAAGAGTTCGACGACAACGGTCTCGACTACGCGTGGGGCTATCTCAAGAGCGAGCCACGCAAGAAAGCCCGCACTCTCAAATCAATCTTCTACGACGCGCGCCAAGCCGGCTGGTCGTGCATCGAGTTCGACTTTGCCGACATCTTCGCGGAGACACGTGCGGAACAGAAGAGCGAGCAGCAGGGCGATAAGAGCCAACATGACAAGCCGACATTCAGTGTCCGGCCTTACGAGTGGACGGAACCTGAGCAGATAGACCCGCGGCAGTGGCTTGGTCGCAGTCGGCATCACATCCGCAAGTTTGTGAGTGTCACGGCAGCGCCGGGGGGCAAGGGCAAAACATCGCTGGCGATAGTCGAGGCGCTCGAAATGGTGACTGGCCGGCGACTGCTTTGCGAGAAGCCGGAAACTCAGCCAACGGCAGAGCCTCTACGCGTCTACTATTGGAACGGTGAAGATCCGCTCGACGAAGTGCAGCGGCGTATCCAAGCGGCGTGCAAGCGCTACGGCATCAAGCGGAAAGAGATCGAGGGGCGTCTGTTCGTCGGCACCGGCGACGACTCGAAGATCATGCTGGCAAAGGAGAGCGGGAAAGGTCTGGTAGTCATAGAGCCGCTCAGAGATGCCATGATTGCCGAGCTGAAGGCGAAGCAGATCGACGTGTTTACCGCGGACCCGTTCATTCGGTCACACGGCGTCTCTGAGAACGATAACGTGAAGATCGACGCGGTGTGCAATGTCTTCCGCGAGATCGCGCGCAAGGCAGGCGTCGCCGTCGAGCTGCTGCACCACGTCAGGAAGACCGGCGGGCTCGAAGTGACGGCGGAAGACATGCGCGGGGGCCAGCTCTCTACACGGCGCCGCGCGCTCTGTCAGGGTCATTAACTCAATGACCAAGGAAGAGGCCAACAGCGCTCGCGTACTCCCCGAGAACCGGGGCGCTTTCTTCAGGCTCGACAATGGCAAGAGCAACATGATGAAGGCGCCGGCCAAAGCGACTTGGTTCGAGCTGAATGACGTGTCGCTCGGAAACGTGCGGGCAAACCTCGCCGGGGACAACGTTGGCGTGGCAGCCGCTTGGGAATGGCCGGACGATCCCGAAGCTGGTCTGCCGGTAGACGCCCGCCAGAAGGCACAGGAGGCAACCCGCGAGGGTAAGTGGAGGGCCGACTCGCAAGCTGAAGACTGGATCGGCCGACCGATAGGCAAGGCACTTGAGATCGACCCCGACTGCCCGGTCGGCGGCTACCACCTTCAGCAGCTCATAAAGCTATGGAAGGAGGCAGGACTGTTTGAAGAGTACACCGCCAAGGACAAACACCGCTCAGACAAGAAGCACTTGAGGCCCGTTGCTGCACCGCTGAACCCCCCGGTGCAGCAGGGTGCAGCAGGTGCAGCAAACTGACCCCCGAATGCCTGCATCTACCCCTGCTGCAGCACCCCATTTATGGGGGGCAGCGGGGGTGGTGCAGCAGAGGAAGCCGATCAAAGAACGGGGTACAGCAAAAACAGGCCGGCGACCCTCGAAAATAGAGCTGAGAAAATAACCCGGCCGGCATTCCCCCAGTTACCGATTTTCTGAGCGCCCGAGTGCCTGAGCGAAGGTCAAGCCGCCGGCGACCGCGATGCTCTTGCGCTCGGTTAATGTGGAGCTGTTGGCTCGGACGATGGGCACTGTGCTGGCAGAGCTGTCACGGCTGGCTGCTTAGGCGCTTAGTCGGGCGTCGAGCTTTGCCGTTTGCTCGGCCTTCAATCACGCGCCGTTTGAAGCCGATCCGGAGGCCCGACGGGTGCTCCAAAACAAATTGCGTGTCCGTCGTGCGCCGACGCGGCGACGGCGCAGTTCGCGTCTACGACACGGCGCAGGACGTTGACGGCGATCCCATGTAGCAGATCGGTGATGCGCATAAGGGCTCTCAATGCGACCGAGCGCACGCAATGCGCCCTTAAGTCGTTTTCGAGTGCCGGTTTGTTTTGGGAGAAGAGTTTGAGATCACGATCAGACCGCTTTTGCAAGGGCCGAGCGGCCTGTGTCCCGCGCTGACCACGCATTTCCGCCGCGAGCGTTCCCTTTTCGGTCTCGTCATGCTCTCGACGACCATGCCGGCGGCCGAGATCGGTAGCTGGGATCAGGAAGAGGCCCGGCGAGCAACCAGCGGGCCTCAGGAGCACGGCAAGAACAAGGGACTCAGCAGTCCGCCCGGAACTGCTGAGCCCTGGGCGAGCGTCGAGGGGGTAGGGTGGCCGGGGACGCTCGCCTTTGCATCGGAGGGAGCGATGCAACAAAAGAACTGGCCAAGCATCGAGCTGTTCCATTACCGGCGGTGCGCTTTGGTGCGACGTGACGGCGCGCCCGAGACGGCAGGCCCCGTCGGCGTGGCTGCGGTGCCGCGGGGCAGGACGAGCGCGAGGGGCTGGCCAAACGCTCGCCATAGGCCCGAAATGGCAGGGTGAGGAAAAGGTTCGAACGAAGCGCCGCCTCAGCCCTCCGGGTGCGCCGGGTGCATCTGATGAACAGCTTGGGTGCGGATCACGTCAGGATCGGTTTCGCCGCCTTTGGACAGCGACACCATCAGCATCGCCAAGTGCTCACGGCGCCCGTTGTCATCCGCGTTCGTTCCAAGCCCAAGATCGTTGCATGCCTTGTCAAAGGCGATTCGTAGGCGGGCGAGCTGGTCGTTATCGAGCATCTCGATGTACATGACACAACCCATTGTTAGAGGAAGGAGAATTTAACCCCGGTTAGGCGAGCCCGTCGAGCGCGCGGGGTGTCGCGGGCGCTGATATTCCTGCGGGTTCTTTGGCATGCTATACTGCGCTGCGACAGCTTTGCCCTAGGAATCGTCGTTGTGTTCCTTCTGATAGCAGTGCAGTTGCACTAATACTCAAGTAGTTCCACGAAAATATGCATAGAAAATAGGCAATGTTCCAGAATCTTTATTATGCGAATGACCTGAGCGCATCGGCAACTCATTGAAACAGCGTCAGAATATTTGACCTATGCAAGTCCAGGACTGTTCGAGCGCATGCTGGCGCGACTCATCAGGCGTGGCGTGGCAACGGTCGGAAAGGGTCGCTGAACCCCCCGGGCCACCCCTTGGCCTCTGCCTGACTGGGCCTAGAGCCCGTCTGACCCCCCAGCCCATTTTGAAAGGATGTAATAATATAACACAAAGCCCTTGAAGCGAGCCGCCCGAGAGCACTTTCGATTGTGATGGGGCGGTGAGAGATTTTGCGCTGGACGACACGGCGTCAACCATGGAGAGGGCAGAATCGACGATCTTATCGGCAGCCTTGTTCGGGATACGCCCTGCGACCATCCAACTGAGCCCGTGATGCCCGCGATGTCCCTCGCGGGTTTCGCTCCAACTGCCTTGGACACGCCCAATTATGCCTCCCTGATCGACGTACCTTAGGGGGATGCACAGATGGATTGGATCCGGGGAAGGAAACGCGCGGGCGATCTCACCGAGATCGCGAGGCAAGGGATGGTCGGACTCGAAGGTAGTAAGCTGGCAACAGCCCTTTCGGCCTTTGCACTCGCTATCTCAGGCTACAGCCTCTGGGAGACCTCCTTAAAGAAGGCGGACGTGCGCGTGTTCGTCCCGCCGGTCATCCAGTACTCGGCGCCCTACCAGAATACGAATTTCGAGGTAATCGCGGTTCCCCTGACGCTCACCAACGAGGGTGCGCGCACTGCGACAGTGCTCGCCATGGAGCTGGCGGTTAGCGATCCGCGCACCAAGGAAACAAAGTATTTTTATGCTGCCAATTTCGGCCGCTGGACAATGGAGCGCACGCGCGCGGCCGGTTATGAGCCATTCGCACCGATTTCACTTGGCGGTCGAACGAGCCGCACCGAGTCGAGTGCTATTTTACACGCGCGGGGAGGAGCAGAAGCCTGACCAAATGATCGAAGAGTTGGGCGCCTATGGCTTTACGCTCACACTTGAAATCGCTGAGACGAACGTCAGGCCGACCGTCACCTTTAATCGGATGCTGTTCCACTACGACGCGCGCGCGTTCAATGACGGGACGTTGCCCCTCTACAGTGGGGACTGGCGCGCCTCGACCAGCGTGGGTGCAAACTGATTGGTGTTGTCCAACATCGCTGACAATGTCCGTGACAAGTACAGACGGACGAAATTTGAGCTGGATGGGCTGCCGGCCGCACGCACTACCGGCGAACCTCAGGCGCTCATTGACGCGGTGTGCTGATCCTCGCGCTGGAGCTGTGCGGAGATCAACGGCAAGTTTACGCGCGAGAATTGCTCCATTGCCTTGATCGTGGAGGCGTTGAGCTTCCCCGTCTGAATGGCGTGTGCGCTTAGCACGGCCCGCCGGGCTTTAGCGTTGCGATATCGGCATGCTTTTTGGACACGACACTCCTAGATAGCCGACGTAGGCCCTCGGCCCGTCGGTACACACGAACGTCGCCGCTGAGCTAGATCACAGGCTCAGAGGCTTTTTGTTTCCTCTCGACGGAAGCCCGAACGAGCAGGCGTTTCCCCTCAACGGCGGTTAACGCCGTGGGGTGCGATCTGATGCCATTTCCGCGCGGCTCTTTTGATAGTGCAATGCCCGACCTGGGAGGCTGTAGGCCCGGAAACCCTTCCCAAATCCGAGCCGTTGGCACTCAAACCCCGGGAGTTGCCGTGTCTCGTCTAAGACCACTAGCTGACTACCGCGCAGCAAAGGCACGCGCGGCCAAATCTGTGATGGCGGTATTGATCGGCGCTATGCTTGCGTCTGGCGGCTTCTATCTCGGTTGGAAGTTGGGTTCGCTTCCGACGGGCGCAACGTCGAGCCAGCCGCGATAATCTTGGTTTGCCGCTAGATGGCGCTCGCGCCTGCCAGACGCCTGAAGCGCACTCGGTGGCGCTGTTCATTAAGAATTTCCGAGGCAAAATTAGCGTGCTGGGTTTTCTTCCAGCGCTTGCGAAGGGCCTCGGATGTAGGGCAGTCCGGGGCCTTTTCTCGTTACGAGTGATCGGCACTTCGTCGCGGTTCGCTTCGCGCTCGGTGGGGCATCCTGTCAAATGGACGCCACACTCCTGGCGCGGTAGTCACCGTTAGCCGACGAAGGCCCTCAGCCCGTCGGTCGCCCACGAACTTCGCCGCCGCGCGCGTCAGTGTTCGGCGGCTTTTTCATGTCTTCTGGTGCCCTATGCAGCCGAACACAAATGCCATTGAACGCGCGTTCGAACTGGCGAAGTCCGGGCAGTGTGTGAGTGTCGCGGAGATCAAACGTCGTTTACACGCTGAGGGCTATTCCGCAGACCAAATTGAAGGCCGTGCGCTCTCGGAACAGCTGAAAGCCGCCATTGATACCGCGCGAAAAACACGATGACCCGCGCCTCCGTGGCTACTGAGTCCGCGAGCTACAACACGCTTCGAGGGTGTCGATGAGGAGCTTCTCAGAATAGGGTTTAGCCAGGAAAAGAGCTTCTTGTGGAAGTTCGTCCGGTCGGGGAAGACGCCGACCAGAGACAATGACAACCGGAATGCCCGGCCACTTCGCTTCGATGCACCGCGCTAACTCCAGGCCATCTAACGAGCCTGGCATCTCGATGTCGGTCATGACCGCGGCTAGTAGGGTTCCAGTAGTGATGATCTGCAAGGCTTCATCGGCGGTGCCAGCCTCTAGGACCGCGAAGCCCGCTTCACCTAAGATATCGGCTGCAAACATCCGGACTAGTGGCTCGTCTTCGACTATCAAAATTCTTCTTGCGCCTTCGTCCATCTGACTAGACACGGCAATGCACTGCATAGTTCCACCAAGACCGACTGAAATGTTGCAATGGTTAGTCGCAGACTGAAAACCTCAACTTGGAACCGCGTCGCGAATAAGTTTCTCCATCTTGGCTACCAGCTCACCAGAAGGGGCCGGCTTGGAAATGCGAGGCGCGTCACACGCTCCCTCAACCTGTTCGAACCCGCTGTAGATCAAGAAGGGGATGCCTCGGTCCTTGAGGCGCGCATAGAGCAGACAACTGTCGCCGTCACCGAGCGAATGGTCGAGGATGGCACCGGATAGACCATCGTGTTCAACGAGGGTCATGGCCTGGTGCAGCGAGTTGGTCGTCGTCAGCGCGGCGCCGGTGCCTTCAAAGGCTTGCGTGATGTCCATGGCGATAAGCGGCTCATCCTCAACGATGAGGATTGAGCGCCCCTTGAGAGTGGGGCGTTGCATGACTGTTCCAGAGCGCGGCTAAGCGCAAGCTGCCAGAGGCAGGGCGGTCTCGTTAGCGTGGACCGCGAATGTCCCGAGGTGTCGATCAATCCTCACATCGCAACAAGACGAGATGATCGACTTGGGAGGCAGAGCCCGTGTAGCTGAGGCGGGCTCGGTGTTGCGTGGTGTCTGTTAACGTCTATACACGAGAAAAGGTCCGTACTGCCAAGATTAGCGCCGTTGTTGACTGCGGAAAGTGCCTACTGCGTCGGCATAATGTACGGTTTCATACGATGAAGTAGACAAGGCGAACGCAATCCAGAGCAGCTAGAAGCTCGCGCAGGGTCACGACGCCACCAGGTACAGTGCCTGATGAGACCGCTCAACGCTTCGCAAACATCTCCCAGCGGTCACGGTTCGCCTCGCGCCAAGCGCGGCACTTGACCTTGACCCATCCGGGATTTTTGCCAGAGCGGTATGGCTGAGTGGCAAGCTTCGACACGATCCCCTCAAGGCCCTGGCTCTCAGCCGCGGCGAGGAGCTTCACCGGGTCCGGGAATGTCTCTGAGAAGCGCAGCACATGATCGTCTGCCTTATTGAGCAGATGGCGAAGCATGGCCTTGCGCTCGATCAGGGCCCGCCTTCGCAGGCCCTGGCCATTAAGCCCCAGCAGATCGAAGCACCAGGCGCAAAGATCACCCGTCGCACCCTCCATCAGCGCCTTGAAGTCCGGCTTGCCATCGCTGTCGCACACGACAATCTCGGCATCGATGATGGCCGAATCCGTTGGCAGGGCGAGCAGGCTCCCGCGGATCGCCGGGAAGCGTTTGGTGTAATCGTGGCCATTGCGTGTGAAGATCGTGACCTCATCGCCAGCCTTGTGCAGTTGAGCACGCCAGCCATCGAACTTGACCTCATGCAGCCATTGCGGCCCAGTCTGCGGCTGGCGCTTCAGAACTGGGGCGGACGGGATGATGAAGGGGTTACGCTTGAGCACGGCCATGATTTGGGTTTGGAGGGCTCGGCGGTCAAGCTGGCCTGGGCTTCGGCGCCGTGAGGCAACTAGGGCTTCACTCATCGGGAAAGTCAGAATGAGCCTTGCTGGAGGTGCCGTGTTCCTCGACAGCGGAGCCGAATCAATCCACCCCTAATTTGATTCGCGCTTTGCACATTCGGGGGGCATCCATGCGCAGGCAACTTCTACCAGTCATTCTTGCTGTGTCTCTCGTAGGTTTCGCCGGGTACGCTCGCGCTGATGGCTACGAGGCCCCCAGAGCGGCAGCGCCCCCCGTCATGCTGCAAGTCTCCAACTGGACCGGCTTCTATGCCAACGGCGGCGTCGGTTACGGCTTGTGGGAAGCAGACACAACAACGGTCAACCCAGCTACTGGGGCCTGCGTGCTCTGCACGACGCAGAACCAAGGTGGCAGAGGGTGGCTAGGCGAGATCGGTCTCGGCTACGACTATCAGTTCTCGAACAAGATTGTCGGTGGCGTGCTCGTCAACTACGACTTCTCCAACATTGAAGGCACGATTCAGGATCAAAATCCGTTTTTCGCCGGCAAGACCAAAGAGAACTCGACTTGGTTCATCGGCGCCCGCGCCGGCTGGCTGATGACGCCGGCGATTCTCAACTACTACAGCGTCGGCTACACCCACACGCACTTCGATGGGGCGAGTATGGGTTTCACATTCGCAAACCCGCCGGCGACAAATTATGCCACGTCCGACTATAGCGGTGGAGGCTGGTTCATCGGCAGCGGCCTCGAGGTGGCGGTCGGTGGCGGCTGGTTCTGGCGCAGCGAAGTGCGCTACGCCGACTACAGCAAGAAGACGCTTACGGACACCGGTACGGTGCCGGTGTCGTTTGCCGGCATTGGCCCACCGCCGGGGAGCATTACCTTTAACCCGGTCGTGCAGACGGCGACGAGCGAGATCGTCTACAAGTTCAACTGGGGCCATTGATCCCAACTATTGAACTTCGAGCGGGGGGCTGGTCCTGACGCTGTCAGGGCCAGTCTTTTTTGTGCCGCTGCCGGCCAGACCACTGCGCCACCCGCGAGTTCATTCCAGACGTGGTACTTCGGCCTTCTCGCCCCTCGCTATCTTCACGAGATAGCGGCGCAGCGGGCTGTTCCTTGGCAAGGCCCGCCAGTGGTTCTTTCGCTTGCCCCACTCCATCTGTCGATGAACGCTGGCCACGTCGAGGTACATCCATACCTGCTCACCTTCGACGCGGTATTGCTTGCCGTTGAATGTGATCTCTTGCATGGAAGCTACCCCCAACCCCGCGTTGGCAGTCTAACTCCGCCGCTCGCGCATAGCCATGATCCCACCAGGGTATAGCTCGGGCCGCGCATCGATCTTCCGCGAACCGCACGCCGAGCACTTATTGCTTGCCAACTTCGGGCACTGGAGTATCAGGCGGCAACGGAACGGTGGCAGGGTTCACCTGGCGCTCGCGGCAACACTCGCGGCAGTACATCCATAGGAGCTTGTCGTCGCGGATGAGGTCAGCGAGGGTGACAGGGCCGGTCATTTTCACCGTCTGACCATCATGGTATCAAATCCTGCATAACGAACCACGGGGGCCGCGGTGTGGGAGCGGATCAAGCGTGTCGGTCACGTTCTTTCCGAGGCGGGTAACGTCGCCGACTGGACGTGGCGTTGTCTCGTCCTTGTGTTTGGGCTCACGACGGCGGGCGTAATCGCATGGGCCTCGACGACATGGACTTGGTACTGGACTACATTCGATTGGGCCGGTGCGGCTATCGCATTTTTAGTCGCTTATGTGCTGATCGCGATCGCGACACTGATATATGCGGTCGCGTCGTCTTATCTGCGACGCGGCGTTGGCCCCGTTTCGGCATCGCAGGATGACGGCCCACTCACCTGGTTCTATTACAACCTCTCGCTGGAAGGCGGTCCTCTGCTTGGTAGACCGGTCTATACTCTGAAATTCAAAGGCACGAACTCCTCACAAAGGGAGGTAGAGTTGTTGAGCGCCGATATCACCTCGGCAATTAATGGATCAAGGTTGCCGTGATCCACCCCCAATGAAGTGGTCCAACTCGAAGTATGGCTTTTTGCTCGAGGAGGACATCAATGGCGAGGAAGAGACACAAGGCAGAAGAGATCGTCGCGAAGCTGCGGCAGGTCGACGTTTTGACGGCGCAGGGAACCAGTGTGCCGGACGCGGCGCGGTCGATCGGTGTGACCGAGGTGACGTACTACCGCTGGCGGCGTGAGTACGGGGGACTTCAGATGGACCAGGTCAAGCGGATGAAAGACCTGGAGCTGGAGAACCAGCGGCTTCGCAAGGCGGTCTCCGATCTGACGCTGGATAAACTGATCTTGGCCGAGGCTGCCAAGGGAAACTTCTAAGCCCCGCACGCCGCAGAGTTTGCATCGAGCATGTTCGACGTGAACTTCATGTCTCCGAGCGTCGCGCTTGCGTGGCGCTCGGACAGCATCGTTCGACGCAACGCAAGGTGCCGACGGGCCGCGACGACGAGGAGCGGCTGACCGCGGACATCATCGAGCTGGCCCGCCAATACGGCCGCTACGGCTATCGCAAGATCGCCGCGCTGCTGCGAAACGCGGGCTGGCTCGTCAATGATAAGCGGGTCGAGCGCATCTGGCGGCGTGAGGGGCTGAAGGTTCCAGCAAAGCAACCGAAACGCGGGCGTCTGTGGCTCAACGACGGCTCGTGCATCCGGCTTCGCCCGCAGCACCGCAATCACGTGTGGTCCTACGACTTCGTCGAGGACCGCACGCATGATGGGAGGAAGTACCGCATGCTCAATGTGGTCGACGAGTTCACGCACGAGAGCCTGGCGATCAGGGTCCGGCGCAAGCTGAAAGGCATCGACGTCATTGATGTTCTTTCGGAGCTGTTCATTCTGCGCGGGGTGCCAGGGCACATTCGGTCAGACAACGGCCCTGAGTTTGCCGCCGAGGCGGTGCAGAAGTGGATCGCTGCTGTCGGCGCGAAGACGGCCTACATCGCACCAGGCAGCCCATGGGAGAACGGCTACGTCGAGAGCTTCAACGCCCGCCTCAGAGACGAGCTACTCAACGGTGAGATTTTCTACTCGCTCCGCGAGGCTCAGATCGTGATCGAGAGTTGGCGCCGGCATTACAATGCTGTCAGACCACATGCCTCTCTCGGCTACAAACCGCCAGCACCTGAGGTGTTCGTTCCCGCGCTCGCCGCGTGGCCGCCATCGCAGCCGCGGCATGCTCAAGCAGCCACGCGGCATCTAGCCGGTGCAGCTGCCGTGAACTAACATTCCACCCGGGCCACTCTTTCGGGGCCGATCACCTAGATCACCCTAGAACCTAGGTAGACCTAGATCCTAGGACAACATAGGGCGAGTCGGGTTAGGGCTCGATGAAAAATTGAGGGGCGCATCGGAGTGGTACGTGGAACCCGGGCGGCAATGTTGGTGTCAAGACACGCCGCCCCTTAACTTAGGTTGTCGGCAGCGCCATGTTTTCATTAAGACCACATCCGAGAGGCGGAACAAATGCATCGATTGATATTGGCAGCGGCGGTAGTTGGAATCAGCGCGTTGGCAGCCTTAGGCACGGCAGCCCAAGCGGATTCGTGGTGGGATGTAGAGCACGCGCGCATGAACGCACTCGCTGGCGGCCCGACCAATGCGCAGGATGCAGAGTTGTTGCAGCGGTACGGCTGCCTGAGCGGAACGCGAAGCGCCTTCTGCCAGGGCCAAGCTCACGGGCGGTATCGGTATTACCGGCACCGGCGAGCGTATCGGTGACAACAGCGACTAGGCCGGTGCTGGCGTAACAGGTCGACGGCTCAACCGTTCGAGGGCGGCTCGGGAGGGCCGTCCTTTTCAGTATCAGCCCACATGCGCAGCACGGCGCCGGCGCAGATGACGGCGCCGACGACCATTAGAAGACAGAGCAGGAGCAAGACCACGAACATACTGGCATATGTGCCAGTTCACGCATCGCGTGTCTCGCGTCGCTGACACTTTGCCGCGGCGGGACAGCGCTGGCGGGGACGACGAGGCCTGAGCGGAAAAGAATGAGCCCCGGCTTGTGATCGGGGCTCTTGTTACGCTGGCACCGCACTCACTTAGCGGCCAATATGGAAATCCGACAGCATGTCTGGCGAGGCGACATCTCGCATTGTCTCCTCAAGCACTTGAACGGCGCGATCACGGCCGCGTATCGCTCTTAGGCGCTGTGCGTGCCGCAGGATAGCAAGCTCGTCTGCGCGAGCGTGCTTCTCCGTCTCTTGTTCCACGTCGAAGGCCATGAGCTGCTGCTCCCACACCCGTGCTGGGTTGCGTAGGAAGATACGCTGAAGGCCTTAACGGTCGGTTTAGGGGCGTGGCGAAATTGGACAGCGGTCTCCCAGAGTTAGTGGTGCGTACGAGAACGTGGACATTGCCCCCGCCAACAGAGAACGTGGACATTGCCCCCGCCAACAGACAAGGGGGCATGCGGTTCCGTCGTGGCGGCTTGAGATTAGAGACCCGGGCGGTTGGAATGGGAGGCGGATAACCGCCCGGGCTGGGCTCTTCCGTCTCTTGGCTGTCAAGACGGTACGCCCGCCGAATTGGTTGCATGGGATTGAGGGGAGAACGAGGCTGCGCTTGGCTGGGCCGCGTGGCGTCGGCTTTAGCGGGCTTCCTCTCGCGGCACGAGCAAGACGACGGTGCAGCGAGCGATGCGGCTACTCGACGGGCCGAACTTTGCAGCGGCCTAACAGACACTCGACAGACGGAACAGATCAGGGGCGGGCTCTTCGCGGGGCTCGCCCCTTCGTTGTTGCTTGACCCCTACCGTTTCGCTTTCTGTTCGGCTGCGGCGCACTCCGGGCAAACGCCGCCCTTCGCCGCTTCCTTCTTGCACTCGCCGGCTTTGTGGCCGTGAGTAGTACCCTTACAGGTGCACTTCATGTTCGCCTCCTCACTAACTACCGGGCGAGTGTGCTCCTGCGCCTCCGCACTGGCAAGAATGGAACTCGTTTGGCCCTCGCCGGTTAACTCCGCATGTTGGTGAAGGGGGCGGCGCCAAAGCGCCGTCCTTCTATTAGGAGGCAACACACAATGTATCCAACGAGCTTAGCGGTGTTGGGCGTGGCCATGCTGGTGGCAGTGGCGCCAGTGGCGGCTCGCGCAGATGATCCCATCGATCTGGAACACGCCCGCGCGCTTGCGCGCGCCGGTGGTCGAATGGGTTCTTACGATGCCGACCTATTGAGCCGTTGGGGCTGCACAAGCGGAACGCATAGCGCTTACTGCCCTCACTACGGGCATCACTATCGCGCGCGGCGTCACGTGTCTCGGTACTGAGCCTACGGATTGATGCCGCGCCTTGGCGGTGTGCGCGCCGGTAATCGTACCGTCGCGGGCGTGTGGCTGCTAACAGGTTGTGCACAGAATATCTCGATACCGAGCCGATCCGAGCTGGACAGCCAAATCCCGATCCTGCGAGGTATCAGCAACCTTCACGCGTACCCCCTACGCGGCCTACTCCATCCCTCAGGCTTTGAAGGTCACTAGCGCCGGGCCCATCTCCTGCCCGGCGCTTTTTCTTTTGACGAAGACCCGAGCGGCGGCACCAGACAGCATCGGGCACGACACCGACCGCTCGGGCCGGGGGCGGAGTTACGCAACGCACGACCAGACTGACGTGCGGCGACCCTCATACCCGTTGCGAGTTCCTATTTTGTTCTTTCCGTGTTACTCCGCCTGATGCAGGATCGGCACGACGGCGACGATGATCTCGTGTTCGACATCGGCTACGCGATGAAGCGCGCCGGCGTGAAGCTGCCGCTCGAAACATGTCGGCTGCTTGCCGGTCGCGTCGTCGAGTTCTTGCGCAGCGCGCGTTGGGAGTTCCGCCGTCGTGATCCTGACCCTCCGCATACGGCAGGATGACCGATCATTTTTTGGGAAGAGGTTCGGCGCAGATCTCATCGACCCAAATCTGCACCTGATTAAGCGCCTCGTTCAGCGCTCCCGCTGCTCCGCCCACTGCGCCCACCGCGACCGTTGCCGTTACGTTGAAGGTACCAGTGCGGTTGCCGTCAGTGGTTAGAACTTCGCGAACTTCAATCCATCCGATCCTATTGCCCACGCGAATGAGTGCCTTGCGCGCCCCGTCTGGATCGCCCGCCCACTCGAGCATCCCGTCGTCAGTCGTCATCATTGCTCCCGATGTAAAAGCGAGCGGCAGCAATGCTCTGGCCGCCGATTGGGTGAGCCAGCCCGGTGAGGCAACTGACAGGTCAATCCGACTGCCGCGGTCCCGCAAAGCATGGCCTTGGCGAAGTGTACGGACACGTCTAGAGGTGCACCGACGTGTCTAGACCGGAACAGCGAATCAGCTCATAGCAGATTCAGCAAGGACTGCCACACGCCGTCCGTGGTTCTGGCCGCTTGCGCGCAGGAGCTAGAATCAGCCAAGTTGCATGGCCAGGGGTACTTGGCCATGAGACTGCCGTCACACTACTTCAACGACCATCCCGACCAAATGCCGATGCAGATGCCGGCCGTCGAGCCCGCGCGGCTGGCTGCGCGTCGCGTAAAGACGCGACCACGACAGCTTAAATCAACCGTCGCGAAGCCTCCTGCTCGCGTCGACCCTAATCGCGCCGAGGCGACGGGACAGCACGAGCCCGCGAAGGCGGGGAAGCCCGTGGAGACGGACGAGCCTGCAACCCATGCCATCGGTTTTGACGGCGCGCTGGTCCGGTCCCGACACATCGTGTTGCTCCCCGTGAAGTTCTTCTGGGTCGTCACGGGCGCCGCGTCTGACAATGCGGTGACTGCGCTGATGATCGGCGCCGTGAGAAGCAGGACGCTCAAGTTCGTCTGCGTCGGGCTAAAGGCGGTCTACTTCGGCGGCTTCCTCGTCGGAGCCGGTGCCATCGCCAACGAGGAAGAGGCTCGGAAGCTTGGCGTCAAGCACCACCACCACGCGAGGAAGGCGGACCCGACGATTGGCGAAGAACTGGACGGGCTGCTGCGCTCCCTCGATCCGTTCCCCACCAGTAAGTGATCGTCAGCGGTGGGACTTTCGCCAAAAATCGCCAGTAACCGAGGAGCACGGAAAAAGTCCCACTTAGCGCTAAGTCATTGATCCGACTCGGATCGCCCAGTCCTCTTCTGGGCACCATAAATATTGGACGCGGCGACACTGGACGCCCGCTTGCACGTTCCCACTACACGCGCAATCGATGCGTCAAACCATCTTATCCAGGACTTGCTTCATTTCCTCGAACGAAAAGGCGCGCAGCGTCTCCGATCGGACGTAGCCGCGTGACGCCACACTCAGCATAAGCGCCGTTGAACTCTCATCGTCCGGCAACTCGCAGATGACAATGATGTCGTGGCGACCGAGTGTCCAATACATGTCTTTGACGGTTACACCGCTCTTTTTGGCCAATTCCTTGAAGGCTTCCGCTCGGCTGATCGTCTCCTTGACGTTGCGGATTCCTTGCTCGGTGAAGTTGGCGAGCACAACGAACGTAGCCATGGGGATCCTCCTTTAGGAACGCTTCAAGCGTGCTCCCCCCGAAGAACTATTGGCTTATCGTCTTATCGTCCCAACATTCCAAGAAATCCGAACACACCGCAACAAGGGCCTTCGATTGGACTTGAGAATGGGAACCGTGGGGGTGACGCGACAATCGCCTTCACCTCTGCGGCAACGAGCTGCGGCGGGGATGAAGTGTTGCCAGCGTAGCCACCGCCAAAGGCCCAACACTTACGGTTCTAAAAACATTATTTGTATTCAATAAGTTAGACAATTCTCAGCCGCGCCTGCAGGGATATTTTCCCCTGCGCGGAACTTTTGCTCTCAGTGCCGCGTTATTTTGGGTCGTAAGCTGGCGTTCTGCCGGCCACAGAAGAGGGGAGATCATGTCCATCTCAGAGCTGATCGCGCCACAGCTGCCGTACCTGAGGCGGTTTGCGCGCGTGTTGTCCGGCAGCCAGGCAAGCGGCGACGCCTACGTTGTGGCGATGCTCGAGGCAATTGCAGCCGAGCCCAAGATGTTTCCAACTGATCTCGAACCGCGCGTGGCGACCTACCGCACATTCCTCAAAGTGTGGAATTCGGTGCGCCTCAACCATCTGACGGACGAAACGACGAGGTCCGAGCGCTTGGCCGCGGCCGACCGCAAGCTCGAGGCTATCACACCGAAGGCACGCCAAGCCTTCCTGCTGATGGCAGTCGAGGAGTTCTCCACGGCCGACACTGCGCTCGTCATCGAGACGGACGAGGCGGGGGTCAAGGCCCTCGTCGACCAGGCGGCTTCGGAGATTGCCGAGCAGGTGGCGACCAACGTTCTCATCATTGAGGATGAGCCGATGATCGCGATCGATCTCGCCGACCTCGTCACCGGCCTGGGACACAAAGTCTGCGAGACCGCCCGCACCGCCAAGGAGGCCGTGGCCACCTTCCGCAAGCACCGCCCTGGCCTCGTGCTCGCCGACATCCAGCTCGCCGACGGTAGCTCAGGTCTCGATGCGGTGAACGAGATCCTCCAATCGTTCGATGTGCCCGTGATCTTCATCACCGCCTATCCGGAACGCCTGCTGACTGGCAGCCGCCCAGAGCCGACGTTCCTCGTCAACAAGCCGTTCCGGACGGAGACCGTGCAAGCCGTCATCAGCCAGGCATTGTTCTTCGACTACAAGGCGCGGCGCCAGGAAGCCCGCGCCACTGCTTGAATTGGGCCCACGACAAGCGGCCGGCGATCCTCCCGGATCGCCGGCCGCTTTACCTTTGGTGGGCGATCTCGGACGGCGGGACCTGCCTCAGGACGAGGAGGCCACGCGCGAGCGAGTGCGCCGCAGCTGCGGAGAGGCGCTCGAATCCTTGGTGGCGGCAGTGTCCTCGCCAGCCGGAGCCGTCAGTAGCTGGCTGACTTTGACCCGCGCGCGGTTGACGCGGCTTTTGACGGTGCCCACGGCGCAACCCGAAATGGTGGCGGCGTCCTCGTAGGAGAAGCCTTCCGCGCCGACCAGGATCAGGGCCTCACGCTGGTCGGGCGGCAGCTGGGCGAGCGCGTTGTTGAGGTCCATGAGCTCGAGGTGGCCCTGTTGTTCGGCAGGTACAGAAAGCCGGGCTGCGAGCTGCCCGTCGCTATCGGCGACCTCGCGCTTGGACTTGCGCAGCTCCGAGAAGTAGGCGTTGCGCAGGATGGTGAACAGCCACGCCTTGAGGTTGGTGCCTTGCTCGAAGGATTCGAGGTGGTTCCAGGCCTTGACCAGAGCTTCCTGCACCAGATCGTCGGCGCGGTCGCGGTTCCCACATAGCGAAATAGCGAACGCGCGCATATTGGGAATGGCGGCGACGAGATCATCGCGGAGCGGGCTATCCTGCGCCTTGACGCTCACCGCCCCTGCTCCTCGCGGCGCTGTTTTGGAGGAGCCTCGGAGGCTTCGGCTTCCTGGTTCTCGAGCCGCTTGATGAGGTCGGTGATGGCATCGGGAACAGGCGCGTTGAGGAGCTCGCCATAGGCGGCGCGAAGTTGCTTACCGAGTATTCCTGGAAGCACGTTCTGGTCGCGCTGACGGGGGCGATCCTTTTGAGCTGCGGTTTCGTCGCATTGCTTGTTATTAGCCACTTTCTCGTCCTCGGCCATCAGAGCCGCCCTCCCGCTCCCCCGCCGCCGATCGGTCGGATCCTAGGCAACGAGTATAATTCGGCAGTTATCCGCCCACACCCTATTGCAAAGTCGCAACTAATCACAACGCGGCCGGGTAGCGAAAAGTTCCCGGCTCGATGCAACTTTTGCCCGCTCGGGAGGAGCTCGACCTCAAGTGTTTGCAGTGGGGCCCGCAGTGCGAGGCAAGCGCCTCGACCGGGGGCCCCACTAGGTCAGCCGGCTCGAGGGGAGCAAAGCCGGGGCTGAAAGTGTCGGCTACCAGTTGCGAGTGGCATCGTCGACTTGCTTCCTGACCTGATCCTTGGCGATGCCATAGCGTTCCTGGATCTTACCCTCGAGCTGCTCGCGATTGCCTGCGATCTGATCGATCTCATCATCCGTCAGCTTGCCCCACTGCTCCTTGATCTTGCCCTTCATCTGCTTCCAGTTTCCGCTGACACGATCCCAGTTCATGTGCGTCCTCCTTATTTGGCCGCAAAACGGGGGAGACCCGAAGTTGGTTCCGCCCAGAGTGCAGGCTAATCCAGGGTTTGAGCCTGTCGGGCGGCTAGGGACCGCGACGGTTATTGATGCGTTAAGGCCAGCCGGCCAAACCAGCGTCGACCGGCATCCAGAGCGGCATTCAGAGCGGCATCGCCGCAACCTGCGCGAGAAACACGGGTGCCGGTGTTCAGCGGTCGGGAACTTTCACCGCTTGCTTGGGTTCAAACCCTCAGATCGAAGATAGATGCGAGCCATCGGCCGTGGCGGAAAAGAAGAAGAATATGGAAATCGTTGCGTTTCTCGGGCGCCGGCTGCGCGAGGCGGCGGAAGTTGGACGGGCGAGCCTGCCCAATTCGATCCAACTGAGCCTGAACCGGCTAGACAGCCTCAAAACAGAGACTGGCAGCGATGACTACGCAAGCCGGCCTAGCCATCGGGACGAGCTGGCCGCCGAGGTCGCCGCCCCTCCCCGAAAGTAGGGGGCGCTCCTGTTGTAAGAACGCGCTCGCTTCTGAGTGACGAGTGCCCCGCGGCGCGTTCTTGAGCCGATCGGCGTATGAAATTTAGGCGGCAACCATGTTTCCGTCGGGTTGTTGGCTAGGCTGTAGCGGTCGTCCGACTCGGCTGTGGTATCCTGCTATTGGGAGCCGGGCCGACGCTCTGATCCGACAGGGGGAAGACCGCAATGGGTGCGATTTTGATTCGCTGCCCGACCACGAACGAGCTGGTGCCCGTGGGCATCGACACCGACATGGAAAGCTTCGATGCTTTGCCCAATGTGGAGGCAAAGGCCATTCGCTGCCCTCTGTGCGGCAAGGACCATCCCTGGTCGAAAGAGGACGCGATCCTCGGCACGACCTGCCGGCCGATCCGTACTAAATAGCCTAGCTCAGGCAGCAGCGAGCTTTTCCAGCGCCGGAAGATCAGAGATGCGCAGTCGCCCGTTGCCGGCGACCGTCACCATGCCTCGGCGCTCGAGGTCGCGCAGAGCCGCGACCAGCCCATCGACCGTCAGGTCGAGGTGCTCGGCGACCTCGCCCGACCTGATCTCGTCGGCGACGAGCATCGGGTCACGGCCTTCCATCTCGCTCATGTGCGAAAGCGCCGACAGGAACGAAGCCACGCGCTCAACAGGCTTGCCATCGCCGCTGCAGACGGTGACTTCGCGCACGTAGTCGAACTCGCGATCGCCTGCCGCTGCAAAGCGTGCGGCCAGCTGGCCGTCCGTTTCGAGTAGATCATCGAACTCATCGGCGGAGACAAGGCTGACCGTCGTCTCCACCAGCGCCTGCGCCGTGCTGACGTGCGATTGAAGGTGGCCGAAGCCGACGATGTCGCCAGGGAACGCGAACTCGACGATCTCGCGGCGGCCATCCTCCCAACGTAGGTAGTGGCACAGCGCGCCGCTCTCCACGCGGTAGAGCTTGCCGCGCTTGCCGCCCGTCTGAAAAAGAATTTCGCCGCGCGCGAGCGTGCGCGAAGGACACGGATGGTCCTTGCCATGGACGCGCGCGCGGTCCTCCCTCGAACGGGAGCCGCAGGTGTCAAATTGGGCTGCTGCCAGCATCAACGCATACTCACTCTGTTGGCCACCACGTGGGGATCGGGTTTGCCACAATCAAGTCAAAATTCGGCATGTGGCCCAAGCTCCAAGGCGGTTTTGTTAACGTACCAACGTCCACCCCCCGACGCTGTTCCCGCGGGAGCAGACAAATCGCGACACCGTGGCGGGTCGCGGCGCCCGAGCGCCAAAAAGGGCAATGCGCCGCGCCGCCCTAGGCTCCGACGGGTTCCCGAAATTCGGTGCCCGCCTTGCATCTCGCAGCATTACGCGCGCTGGAACCGCATCGTTACTCGACCGTTTGCCAAGCCCGTTGCCCGATTGGGCAGCAGGGCCGGTCGGAGGCGACCGCGCCAGGGAGAGTCTTCGTAAGCAACAAAGGATGTAACGGTCATGAACAAGATTTGCACAGCGGCTTCGCTCGTCGCGCTGATGGCCATTCCGGCCTTCGCACAGGATGCAACCACCCCGAACCCCGCCTCGCCCTCTGCCCCCGTCGAGCGCCAGGATGCAGGGGCACCTCCCGCTGCGGCGCCCGCGCCAGCCACTGAGTTGGCACCGGCTGCGACACCGGACGCGGCGATCCCGGATGCGATCCCCGACAAGAGCGCCGAGAAGAGCGCTGTTCCTGCTGTTCCCAATGACAAGATGGCCAGCCTCGGTAGCGAAGTCGCGGCGTCCGATCTTCTCAACCAGAAGGTCAAGAACCCGGCTAACGAGACGGTCGGCGATATCAACGATCTCAGCATCGGCGGCGACGGCAAGATCGCGGCCGTAATCATCGGCGTCGGCGGCTTCCTCGGCATGGGCGAGAAGAATGTCTCTCTGCCTTATGACCAGCTCACGTTCTCACGCGATGCCAACGGCAATCTCGTCGTGTCGGTCAACATCTCGAAGGAGAGCCTGCAGTCGGCGCCCGAGTGGAAGCCGAGCCGCTCGTAAGAGCCACCTCAAACTACGGCGGCCCGGCGAATAGCCGCGCCGCCGTTTGCGCGGAACGCTGATGCGGCAACCGCGTTCTATGTTTTTCGGAGGATATCGACATGGCGGACGCCGCCCCCGTTCTGACGCCGACTGAATCGCGGCAGGCCTCACCGCGGCGCATGAATTTCCACGTCTTGGTGTGGTCGATGGCGCTGGTCGTTATCGTTGCTGCCATTCTCTACTTCGTTATCTATGCGAAGCCGGAGAGCCCCATCGGTATGCCGAAGGAGCAACCCGCGACCTCGGCCCCTGTCCCCGCCGCGACATCTCCGGCCGCGCCCGAGGCCGCGACCCCGGCCACGCCGCCGCCGGCCAATCCGTGACGCAGTCGCTGCGGGTCAAACGTTCGTGAGCGCCCGCAACGATCCTGCCGGGTGCTCGTTAGCCACCAGCGCGCCCCCAATGTGAGAAGGGCGCAAAGGAGGACTTAAATGAAGTACCTGATGATCGTTTCGAGCATGGTCCTGGGCTTGGCGATGCCGGCCTTGGCGCAAGATCAGAGTCCCGCGGCCGCTGCGAAGCAGCAGGGCGCGGTGCAGCCACCGACCAATCGCATCGACAAGCTGGTGCCGACGATGAAGGCGCCGGGCACGGAGTCCGATCAGGGCGCCGCGACTGAGGATTCGTCCTCTGGTGCCGCTACCGGCGAGCAGGGCAAAGTCCAGCAGTCCCCGACGAAGGCCATCGGCAAGGCCGTTCCCAACATGAAGTCGCCGAATGCGGCGAGCGATCTGCCGGCCGAGCAGCCGCCTGCGGAGAGCAAGTAACTGCGTCGCTAAGCTTCGACTTGAGGGCAGGCCAGAGCTTCTGGCCTGCCCTTTCGTTTTGCACCGCGCCGATTTGCCTGTGCCGTTTGCCTGTTCAGGGCGATCCGCTATAAGGCTCGCCTCGATCAACTCTTGCGCCAATCGCGCGCGCCGGGCACCTCAACCTCCACATGGCCAAGACCAGCAAAGACGCGCGTCCCGAGCCGCGCCTGCCGAAGGGGCTTCGCGACATCGAGGCGGCCGAGCTGCGCCAGCAGCAGGACATGCTGGCCAAGATCCGCGCGGTCTATGAGCGCTACGGCTTCGAGCCGCTGGAGACGCCGGCCTTCGAGTACACGGATGCGCTGGGCAAGTTCCTGCCCGACCAGGACCGGCCCAACGAGGGCGTGTTCTCGTTCCAGGAAGCGGCACCCGAGACTCGCGAGCCGAGCGGCGCTGAGCCGTGGCTGTCGCTGCGCTACGACCTGACGGCGCCGCTCGCGCGCTACGTGGCGCAGAACTACCAGAGCTGCCGAAGCCATTCCGCCGCTACGCCGTCGGCAACGTGTGGCGCAACGAGAAGCCGGGTCCGGGGCGCTACCGCCAGTTCATGCAGTTCGACGCCGATACGGTTGGCGCGGAGAGCGTCGCGGCGGACGCTGAGATGTGCATGCTCGCCGCCGACACGCTGGAGGCGCTGGGCATAAACGGGCGGCTACGTGATCAAGATTGCAAATCGCAAGATTATCGACGGCATCCTTCTTGCCGCGGCGAAATTCCGCAGGCAAAGTGGCTTACGGTGCTGCGCGCCATAGATAAGTTGGATCGCCTCGGGCCCGACGGAGTGAGGGAACTCCTGGGGCAGGGACGCAAAGACGACAGTGGTGATTACACAGAAGGCGCCAGCCTCAATACGTCACAAATCTCCAGAGTGGAACGCTTATGGAAGCCCATTGACGTTCCGGGGCTTCTGTTTAGCTCGCAATGCGCGTCAGGATCTTTCGTTGTCTCTCACTTCGATGGACCCGAGGAACCGATTGATACAGAGCGCGTTGGCGCGTCCGGATACATCGACAATCTGAAGACCCTCGACGCTTGGGCACAAATGTTTGCCGATTGTCCTAAATCAATCGAAGGCATCGAAGAGCTCAAGGGAATCATCTCGATCTGTGAGGCCGCCGGATACCGTAGCAAGCGACTTCGGGCAGACGGCTCAGTTGTGCGCGGGCTCGAGTACTACACAGGGCCCGTTTTTGAGGCCGAGATAAAGGGAGAAGTCTATTATGACGGGCGGCAATCCCGTGCGCTTCGGCTCGGTCGGCGGCGGCGGGCGCTACGACGATCTCGTCGCCCGCTTCACCGGGCAGAAGGTGCCGGCGACCGGCTTCTCCATCGGCGTCTCGCGCCTGCAAGCCGCGTTGAATGCACTCAATCCGCGCGCCACAACCGCCGTCGACGGCCCCGTCGTCGTGACGGTGATGGAGAAGGAGCACATCGCCGACTACCAGAAGCTGGTGCAGTCGCTGCGCAACGCCGACATCCGCGCCGAGCTCTACCTCGGCAACCCCAAGAAGTTCGGCAAGCAGCTCGAGTACGCCGACAAGCGCGGCTCACCCTGCGTCGTCATCCAGGGTTCGGACGAGCGCGCGGCGGGCAAGGTCACGCTCAAGGACCTCATCGAAGGCGCCAAGGCCGCGGCCGCCATCAAGGACAACAAAGAGTGGAAGGAAGGCCGCCCGGCGCAGGTCACGGTCGATGAGAAGGACCTCGTATCTGAGGTGCGCAAGATCCTCGCCCGCCACCAGCGGTGATCGTGCGCCGCGTTCGTGCAGGTGGTGGTGACGGGGTTTCGCGAGGCGAAGGAACTGTCCCAATGATCCCGCGGCGGCTTAGACCGATGTGCCCGAGAGCACGAGGCTAAGGCCGATGATGGCGGCGGCCGCGAGCATCGCTCCCGCCAGGAGGCACGCGCGGAACGTATCGCCGTGCCTGGTGCGCTGCGTCTCCCCCCGCGCTCGTTCGATCTCTGCGAGCTTGCGGCTGACCGCCTCGAAGGTGTTGTAGGCGTGATAATCGCCGCCCGAGCGCGCCTCCATGCGGTCGAGCCGCGCCTTCAAATCGCGAAAGCTGCGCACCATCTCGTCGAGCTTGCTCTCGCGCGTGCGCTTCTCGTTCTGCTGGAACGTATACCAGCGGTTCTCCTGCGCGGCGCCCTCCTGCAGCTCGGCGACCTTGCTGGCGAGCTGGCCGACGTCGCGCGTGAGGAGCCGTAGCGTCGCCTGAAGCTGCTCTATCTTGAGCGCGGTCTCGGCGACGAAGGTGTCACGGGTGATCAGCGAGACGGTCGGCGCCGCGTCGTGGCGGGACATCGCGCCGGGTTTTTCCGGGGCGGCTTTCGCGAGCAGCGGCAGGGATGGGGATAAATCCTTGTGATCGTCAACTCTGAGCACGGCCGCCCCTCACTCGAACGCAACGTCACCTGGGCCGCTGAATGCTTCGCCGGCCCGCTGCAACCAAATATAGACATGGGCATTTCGCCCGCGGAGCGCGCGCCTCACAGTACATAGCTACTTTTTCAGATAGCTATACTGCGCAGCCGCTCGGACCGCAGTCACAGTCTCAAGATTTCTCTTGGGCGTCAGTTGGTAAACTATAACTCAACAGTAGTTCGTTGGCTAGCACGAGTTTAAGAGATCGGAAGCGTTGGTTGATAACCGGTACCTGTTGCCGTCATCGATCTATCGCCTGCATTGCCGCCGGGGCGTAACGCTCACCCGCCGCAACGCCCGTCGGGAAAGCCTCCTCGATGCGCTTCAAGTCGGCGGCCGACAGCGTGACCGCGAGCGCACCCATGTTTTCCGCGACGTAGCGCGGCCGCTTCGTCCCCGGGATAGGCACGATGTCGTCACCCTGCGCCAGCACCCAGCCGAGCGCGAGCTGTGCTGGCGTCGCGCGCTTCGCGGCGGCGATGGAGGAGATCGTCGCGACGAGGTCGAGGTTCTTCTGGAAGTTCGGGCCCTGAAAGCGCGGCGCGTTGCGGCGGTAATCGCCGGGCTCCAGATCGTCGATGCTCTTTATCTGCCCGGTGAGGAAGCCGCGCCCCAGCGGGCTGTAGGCGACGAAGCCGATGCCGAGCTCGCGCACGGTTGGCAGGATGTCGTCTTCAGGCTCGCGGCTCCACAGCGAGTATTCGGTCTGCAGTGCGGCGATCGGGTGCACCTTGTGCGCGCGCCGGATCGTGTCGGGCGCTGCTTCGGAGAGGCCGAGGTAGCGCACCTTCCCTTCCTGCACAAGCTGCGCCATGGCGCCGACCGTCTCCTCGATCGGCGTCTTCGGGTCGACGCGATGCTGGTAGTAGAGGTCGATTGTCTCGACGCCGAGCCGTTTGAGGCTCGCCTCGCAGCATCTGCGCACGTACCCAGGGCTGCCGTCAACGCCGAGGAAGGCGCCGTCGCTGCCGCGCACGTTGCCAAACTTGGTGGCGAGGACGACCTTCTCCCTGCGGTCGCGGATGGCACGGCCGACGAGCTCCTCGTTCTTGCCAACGCCGTACATGTCGGCGGTGTCGAGGAAATCGATGCCGAGCTCGATAGCCCTGTGGATCGTGGCGATCGATTCCGCCTCGTTGCCGCCAAGGTAAAAATCGGACATGCCCATGCATCCGAGCCCGAGGGCCGAAACCTTCAACGATCCGAGTTTGCGGTATTGCATGGCGGTCTGCTCCTTCGCTGGCGGCCCGGGGTCCTTGAGACGCCCACTAGACAATAGGAATGCGACGGAAGGGATGTAAGTTGCCGGCCGTGTCCGCCGGCGTCGCACGCTGGCGGCGGCTCCGGCGGCGTCAGCCGCATTGGGCGCGGTGGCGCAGGAAATGGTCCGCCAGCACGATAGCCATCATCGCCTCGCCGATCGGCACCGCGCGGATGCCCACGCAGGGGTCGTGGCGCCCCTTCGTGAAAACGTCGGTCTCGTTGCCGTCGCGATCGATGGTCTTGCGCGGCGTCAGGATCGACGAGGTCGGTTTCACGGCAAAGCGGCAGACGATCGGCTGGCCCGTGGAGATGCCGCCGAGGACGCCGCCGGCGTGGTTGGTCAGGAAGCGCGGCTCGCCGTCGGGCCCCATGCGGATCTCGTCGGCGTTTTCTTCTCCGGTGAGCTCGGCGGCGCTCATGCCGGCGCCGATCTCGACGCCCTTCACCGCGTTGATGCTCATCATGGCGGCGGCGAGGTCCTGATCGAGCTTGCCGTAGATCGGCGCGCCCCAGCCGGCCGGCACGCCTTCGGCCACCACCTCGACGACGGCGCCGATGGAGGAGCCCGCCTTGCGCACCTCGTCGAGGTAGTCGGACCAGGCGACAGCGGCTGCGGCGTCGGGGCAGAAGAACGGGTTGGCGTCGACCGCGTCCCAGTCCCACAGCGAGCGATCGACGACTTTCGCGCCGATCTGGATCAGGGCGCCGCGGATGCTGACGTCGCCGATCACCTTGCGGGCGATGGCGCCCGCGGCAACCCGCATCGCGGTCTCGCGCGCGGATGAGCGTCCGCCGCCGCGGTAGTCGCGGATGCCGTACTTGGCCCAGTACGTGTAGTCGGCGTGCCCCGGCCGGAACTTGTCCTTGATGTCGCCGTAGTCCTTGGAGCGCTGATCGACGTTTCGAATGAGAAGCGAGATCGGCGCCCCGGTCGTGACCTGCCGGCCGGCCTTGTCCTCGAACACGCCGGACAGGATCTCGACCGTGTCGGGTTCCTGGCGCTGGGTCGTGAACCGGGACTGGCCAGGGCGACGCTTGTCGAGGAACTTCTGCAGGTCGGGGGCCTCGAGCGGAATCCCCGGTGGGCAGCCATCGACCACGCAGCCGATTGCCGGCCCGTGGCTCTCACCCCAGGTCGTCATGCGGAAGAGATGACCGAAGGTGTTGTGAGACATCGCGTTCTTACGAGATCCGGATCAGGGCTCTAGGGCGGCCGTTCAGGTAGCTCTTGCAACCTTAGACCGTGGCCGTTGCGCCAGTCTTAGGAGCGCACGCGCACGCTCGCAAGGGGCAGGCGCGGCAAAGCCCGTGACAATGCGCGGCGACGCAGTTTATCTCAGCCTCAGTATCGCGTCGCGAAACGCGACGAGTTTGCAAAGAGACAGCAATAGGGGGCACGGCATCTTTCGGTGCCGCCGCTCGCACGCAACCCGCCGCTTGGCGGAGAACCGCCGGTCGCCGACAGGCTTCTAGCCTTGGGACCACAGGTTCGAAAGCACCGTTTCTGAGCGTCATGGCTTATCGCCGCCGTCGCGTGTCGCAAGCGTCGTAAAGCGTCACGGGACGGCCGCTTGCGGCTGCACCCGAACATGAAGGCAGCTCCTTGACGGCCTGAGCAACCGGCATCGAGCGGCTGATTGACGAAGACTGGGAGAGCCGGAGCAGCCGCTGCTCCGGCTCTTCTTGCTGGATGGCTCAGAGCCAATCGATGGTGTCGTGCCGCAGCATGAGCACACGGTCCTGCGGGACGTCCAAAAGCGGTACCGACTTGAGCTCGAGTCCGAGGATGTGGCCGCGCAGCACCCGGCTCACACCCCCATGCGATACGACGACGGTGTCGCGCCCGATCGAATCGAGCCACGGCACCGCACGCGCCATGAGGTCCTCATAGCTTTCGCCCCCCTGGGGGCGCCAGCGGAAGGGATCGCGCGTACGCGCCATGAGCCCTTCGGCGTCGACGCGCGGTAAATCCGCGGCGAGTTTTCCCTGCCAGTCGCCGTAGTGGGCCTCCTTCAAGCGGTCATCGGTGCGGAAATCGTCGGGCGTCAGGCCGAGCGCGCCGCGCACGATGCGCATAGTCTCGCGCGCGCGGGCGAGCGGGCTCGCGACGTAGTCGGCCTTGGCGATCTCAGGCAGCAGGTGAACGAGCGACTGGCCATTGCGCTTGGCTTGCGCGCGGCCGCGCTCGTTCATGGGGATGTCGGCCTGGCCTTGATAGCGGGCCTCGGCGTTCCACTCGGTCTCCCCGTGGCGAATGAAATAGATCGTTACGTCGGGGCGCATCTTGCGGTAGCGTGAGCTGGCCTCACGCATCCTCGCCTTTCACCACGGAGATGTCGGGCGCGTCCTCGTTCTTCATGCCTTGAACGTGGTAGCCGGCATCGACGTGGTGCACCTCGCCAGTCACGCCGCGAGACAGGTCCGACAGGAGATAGAGGCCGGCGGCGCCCACTTCCTCGATCGTCACCGTGCGCCGCAGGGGCGAGTTGTACTCGTTCCATCTGAGGATGTAGCGGAAGTCGGCAATGCCGGAGGCAGCAAGCGTCTTGATGGGCCCGGCCGAGATGGCATTCACGCGGATGCCGGTCTTGCCGAGGTCGGCCGCCAGATAGCGCACGCTCGCCTCCAGCGCAGCCTTGGCGACGCCCATCACGTTGTAATGCGGCATCACCTTCTCGGCGCCGTAGTAGGTGAGGGTCAGCATCGAGCCGCCGCGTGGCATGAGCTTCTCGGCCCGCGCCGCGAGCGCGGTGAACGAGTAGCAGGACACCAGCATGGTCTGGGTGAAGTTCTTCTCGCTCGTATCGACGTAGCGGCCGTCGAGCTCGCTCTTGTCGGAAAAGGCGATGGCGTGCACCAGGAAGTCGAGCCGGCCCCAGGCGTGCTGCAGCTCGGCGAACACCGCATCCATGGAGCCCGCGTCCATGACGTCGCAGGGCATGATGAGCTGGGAGCCGAGTTCGGCGGCGAGCGGTCCCACACGCTTCTTGATTGCCTCGCCCTGGTAGGTCAGCGCGATCTCAGCGCCCTGGGCGGCCGCGGCCTTGGCAATGCCCCAGGCGATCGAACGGTTGTTCGCCACGCCCATGATGAGGCCCTTCTTGCCAGCCATCAGGTTGCCCGTCGCAACCCCCGCGCTCGGCACCGGCTCCAACATGGCCTTTTGTTCCCTTCGCCGCTTGCTGTCGGCGCGCATCCTACACAAAAGGCCCAATGGGTCCAGATGGCCGGCTCTACCGGCCAAAAGGGCGACGGCGCGACCGGCAGAGGACGCGAAGGTCGTAGCAAGCTTCGGAAATCAGCCGTCGAGCTGCCAGCGGCCGCTCGGCAGGCGGCAGGCGATGCCTTCCTGCTTCTTGGTCCGCTTGCCGGTCGTGAGCAGCACCACCATGTGGCGGCACACCTTTCCCTCCGAATCCTTGAAGGAGGAGGTTGGCTGCACGATGCCGGACAACTGTCCGTGCCAGCGGCGCCAGACGTAGGTCGAGCCGTCGCCGACCTCGGTCAGGGCATACTGGATGCGCTCCAGCGCCGCGATCTCGTCGTTGGCGTCGAGCTGGTGCGGAGGTTCGGCGGGCGGAGTTGCCGCGGGCGAGGGATAGATGCGCGTGTCCCACTTGGGATCTTCGGCTCGGGCGCTCTGCGAGCTCAAGAAGATCTCGCATACGAGCACAAAGGCAATGGTGACAACGGCGACGATGGTAACTAAGGAGGGATGCGCGCTCATGACGCTTCACTCGACTCTTCTGACGCAACGTTCCGCCACTACGGCACGAACTAGGGTCAGTATGAACGAGCGTGGTTAAAAGGGACTGAAGAGGTGTCTCAAGATGCGCTCCGGTTAACGAGGAGTTGAGAATTGAGCCAGCACGCAGCCGACCCAAGCGCTGGGACTGCTGAGGCGCATCCGCCCGGCGACTTCGCCGAAGCGGCGGAGCCCTTCGCGTTGTTCGAGAGCTGGCTGAAGGACGCTGAGCGTCACGAGCCGAACGACCCGAATGCGATGGCGCTCGCCACCGTCGATCGGTCCGGGGAGCCGAACGTGCGCATGGTGCTGCTCAAAGGGCTCGATCCCGCGGGCCGGCCCGATCGCGGCTTCGTCTTCTATACGAACTTCCAGAGCGCCAAGGGCACGGAGATCTTAGCGACGCTGCGGGCCGCGCTCGATTTCTACTGGAAGAGCCTGCATCGCCAGGTGCGCGTGCGCGGCACGGTCGCGGAAGTGACGCCGGAGGAAGCGGACGCCTACTTCGCGACGCGCCCGCGCGGCGCACAAATCGCGGCCTGGGCCTCGCAGCAATCGAGGCCGCTTGAAAGCCGGTTTGCGCTCGAGAAGGCGGTTGCCCTCGAGGCGGCGCGGTTCCACGTCGGCAAGGTGCCGCGGCCGCCCCACTGGTCGGGCTTTCGCGTCACACCGCTTGCGATCGAGTTCTGGCACAGCCGGCTATCGCGGCTGCACGAGCGGGTTCTGTTCCGCCGCGAAAAAGCCGGAGACGACTGGCTCAGATCGCGGCTCTATCCCTAAAGTCGTGTCGGCTCCGCGGCGACCTACAGTCGCGACCTACAATCAGCGCCAGGTGGCACGAGCGAACGGGCCTGCTTTCTGTGGGCAGGCCCTCGATTTCGTCCGATTCTGGGCTATCTTGCGCCCCTGGCCCAAGGCGTTGAACCGGCAGAAGGCGCGCAGACCTCATGATGGCGCTCAATGGATCGCACGGGTTGGGGCGACTGCCTCCGCCGACGCCTTTTGAGAGGCTTCGATCCGCATGAGGCCGCCGCCGCCACTGGGCCAATCCTTCTTCGCTCGCTGGACGAGCCGCATCGCGGTCTTCTCCGTCGGCGTGCTGGCGACCGCCATCTTGCTGCATCGGCTGTTCGGACTGCCCTCGCCGGTTGCCTTCAACCTGGTGGGGCTCGCGTTCGCCGGGGCGGCGCTGTCGCTGCTGTTTGCGCTGTTCGCCACCGTCGGCATCTGGCGCACAGGCCGGCCGGGTACGCCGCGCATCGTTTTCGCGATCCTGGTCAGTCTTGGCTTGCTAGCCTGGCCGCTCATCTATCTGCCGCAGTATGAGGCGTCGCCCAAGATCAACGACATCACGACGGATGCCGCCCACCCACCGCCTTTCGTCGCGATCGCCAAGCTGCGAGCCCCCGGCGCAAATCCCATCGCGTATCCAGGCGCCGCTTTCTCCAAAGCGCAGTCTGCCGCCTATCCCGACATCAAGGCGATCGAGCTCAACCGCACGGTAGACGATGCCTTCGAGGTCGCTTCCGACGCTGTACGCCACCTGAAACTGAACGTCGTCGGCCAGGAGACGCCCGACCCCAAGAGCGGGCGCCCCGGCACCATCGAGATCGTGGACCGCAGCATGATCGTCGGCTTCTACGACGACCTTGTGATCCGCGTCTCGGGGGATGAGGAGCGCGCCCGCATCGACGTGCGCTCGGCCTCCCGATACGGCTCCATCGATCTCGGTCGCAACGCCGAGCACGTGCGCCAGCTCCTGAAGGACATCGTCGTGCGCATGGAGTCCGTCATCCCGGCCGAGCGCACGAAGGGCGCCGCCAAGGCGAAGGACGACGTCAAAGCGGATGAGCAACGCAATCGACGTTTGCGGCGTCTTCGCAGGTGATGAGCCCGCGCTCGGCGAGGTGCTCGAGGTGTGCCCGCAGCGAGAGCCTCGCAGCACCGGCAACTTCCTCGTCGAGGTCGCGGTAGATCACGGGCATGAGCTTGCGCACGGTGTCGGCGCCCTTGCGCACCGCTTCCAGGATCGCTTGGTCGCGCCAGCGCCGATGCAACAGATAGGCCTTGACCGTGCGGCGAGGCTCGCCGACCGGGCCCCCGTGGCCCGGCAGCAGCATCTCGTCACGGCGGTTGAGCAGGATCTCGAGCGAGCGCAGATAGTCGGCCATGCGGCCTTCTGGCGGCGCCACGACAGATGTGTTCCAGGCCATCACATGATCGCCGGAAAAGACGACGCCCCGCTCTTGAAGCGCAAAGCACAGGTGATCGGCCGTGTGCCCCGGCGTGTGCAGCGCCAGGAGCTCCCAACCCTCCCCCTCGACGCGGTCGCCGTGCGCGACGCTGACGTCCGGTGCGTAGCCTGTGTTGACGTACTCGGAGGCGGACTTTTCGGCTGCGCTCGCCGCGCTCGACGAAACGCGCGGAAATCCGTGCGTGGTCGCACCCGTCGCGGCTTTCAGCGCCGCAAGGCCGTCGACATGGTCGCGGTGCGCGTGCGTGACGAGGATGTGCCTGATGTCGCGGCCACCCGCGGCCTTAAGGATCGCATTTAGGTGTGCCTCGTCGGCGGGGCCGGGATCGATCACCGCGAGCTCATTGGCGCCGACGAGGTACGTGTTGGTGCCTTTGAAGGTGAGCGCGCTCGCGTTATTAGCAACGAGGCGTTGAACGCCCGGCACAATGGTGTCCGCGACTCCGTAGGTGAACTCCATCGCCGTGTTGAACTTGAGGCCGTCGCTCATGCGTGTTTCAGCTTTGCTCTGCACGCTCGCACCTCGCTAGGCCATTGCGGGCCCTGCGGGCGAGAATCTCTTGAGCGCAATGAAGCCGGCGATGAGGAACAGTACCAGCGCCAAGCCCTGGGCCGCTAGGAACGGCGGCTCCGATTGAGTTGGAGCAAGCTCCTGCAGCGGCCCGAGCTTCTGGAACGCCTGCACGACGGCGACAAAGACGTTGAGATAGAGCGCCGCTATGGCCGTGATAACGTAAATCGGTCGCCAGGCGCCGGCGAGGCGGAAGCCGTACAGCGCGAGCAGTGCAATCGCGAGGATGACGGTCGACAGCACTCCGACGGGGAGCGCCGGCGTGAAGCCCGATATCGGGAAAAGGAACCCCGTGAAGTTCGTCAGCAACGTCCGAGGCGTCGGTGGGGAGACGGAGCATCACGCGCACGAGATGCCCGAGGTACGGCTCGCCCAGCTTGTCGGTCTGGGCGCCATGCAGACGCGCAGCGAGCGAGACGGCCTCGATGACTGTCATGATCTACTCCGCTGCATAGCCCGTGCCGGCTTTGGCATTTCGTCAGCACGCATCCCGATGAGCCTCGAGACTGCGCCACCGAAATGTGAATGAGAACGGCTCGGGGCGGCAAGAGAAAACCTTCGCCATAACCGATCGCTGGCCAATGCCTTGACCGGCGGTCTCCGGATGACAGTGAAATTTTGACCCGGATCACAAGCCCGCATAGTGCGGGTCTTGAGTGTCAGGTCGGCTTCGGGCCGATGCTATCGATAATGAAGCTTACGTACGCCGAGCGGAATGGTCGGAGCGGGGAGATTCGAACTCCCGACCCCTTGCTCCCGAAGCAAGTGCGCTACCAGGCTGCGCTACGCTCCGCCCGACCGTCAGTCCGCAGGGACAACGCCGCGATGCGTCCCAACGAGGAGCGTCCGGCGAGCGCGCGTTATAGCGGCCGGGGCCGCGGCGGGCAAGCACGGCTTCGTCCGCAGGATTGCCCGCAAATTGCCTTCCGAGTATAGCTGCGGCCCACCCCCGCGTGGGGCCGATGGGGCGTAGCCAAGTGGTAAGGCAGCGGATTTTGATTCCGCCATTCCCAGGTTCGAATCCTGGCGCCCCAGCCAATGCTTGCGAGACCGCCTGACAAGCTTCGCCTCAGCGAGTGATCGACGCTGCCGTCTGGCCGAACAGGATGGCCTTAAATTCGTCGGACACGACAGGGCGCTCGTTGATCTCGCGAGCGCGCTCGTAAGCCCGCCTCACGGCCGGCCGCGCCTTCACCGTTTCGAACCAGCGCCGCAGGTAAGGAAAGTCGTCCAGGTTCTGCTGCTGCAGCTTATGGGGCACGATCCAGGGATAGCTCGCCATGTCGACAATCGAGTAGTCTCCCGCAATGAAGGGCCGGTCGGCCAGGCGCATGTTGAGCACGCCGTAAAGCCTATTGGTCTCCTTCACATAACGCTCGGTCGCGTAGGGAATGCGCTCCGGCGCATACTGCACAAAGTGGTGGTTCTGGCCGGCCATGGGGCCGAGACCGGCAACCTGCCAGAACAGCCACTGCGTCACCTCGGACCTCCCGCGGACGTCCGCCGGCAGGAACTGACCGGTCTTGTCGGCGAGATACAGCAGGATCGCGCCGGACTCGAACACGCTGATTGGCGCGCCCCCATCCGCCGGCGAGGTATCGACGATGGCGGGGATACGGTTATTGGGGGCTATGGCGAGAAAATCCGGCTTGAACTGGTCGCCGGCGCCGATGTTCACCGGGATGAGCCGGTAGGGAACGCGCGCCTCCTCGAGAAAGATTGTGATCTTGTGGCCGTTCGGCGTGGTCCAATAGTGGAGGTCGATCATGGGGTTCTCTGCCCTGCACGAGAGTTTGCAGATCCATGGGCACTTCGATGGCACTGCGAGCAAGCGCGGAAGCTGAGGTGAATTGCAAGGGCTGCTTTCGCGACCTGCCGCAGCGCACAAATGGGCCCGCGTCAGATCGAGGTCCGGCCCCTGCCGCGGCCCCTTGGCATCACCGTTGAGCCTATTCGGGCGCCATTCTGGACATCGTGGGAGCACCAACCTAGAGTCGCCGTGGGGGGACGGTAGGGGGCTCCGTCCGCTGAGAAGCGTAGTTTTTTCAGTCGCATGGGGGAGTTCGGCATGGCCGCCGACACGGGGGAAACGATCGACATCAGTGCGCTTCCGGGCATGGTCCGCTGGTATAGCCCAAGCCACCTGGTCAGCACCGGCTGGCGGTCGATCGTGTCGGAGCTGTTTGGCCAGTACGCCGATCAGCGCATCATGCAGGCCACCATCGACGGCTTTTCGCCGGAGGTGATGAAGGAGGTCATCGGCCGCTACAATTACTCGGACCTGCGCCAGCTCGGCGACGGCGACACGGTCTGGGTCGACTACATCGCCGACCTCGGCGACGGTTTCGAACTCAACCTATGCGATGGCCTCGCTCGTCAGCGCTCCGAGCCTCGACATCGAAGGTGCGGGGAAGCTACCTGCCGGCAAGTTGCTCATCATGGGCGGCGACCAAGTCTATCCGTTTCCCAGCCGCCAAGCCTACCGCGACCGCTTCGCGATACCCTATACGGCGGCACTGCCCGCCGCCTCCGACGGAAACTGGCGCAGGCTCCTATTCGTCGTGCCCGGCAACCACGACTGGTACGATGGCCTGAGCTCCTTTGACTACATGTTCTGCAAGGCGCGGTTCGGGCGTTCCGCGGAGAATCGTATTGGCGGCTGGCTATGCCCCCAACACCGCAGCTACTTCGCGATCCGGCTGCCGCATAACTGGTGGATCTGGGGTGCTGACATCCAGCTCGCGCAGTATCTCGATGCCGGGCAAGTGCTCTACTTCGAAGGCGTGGCCGAGGCGATGAAGCAGCATCCGACGGAGGCGCCAAAGCTCATTCTCTGCACACCAGAGCCGAGCTGGAACTACGACAAGGACGACAAGCTGCAGGGCGACGACAACCTGAGCAACATCACCAAGATTGCCAACGACGCGGGAGCGCGCATCTGCGCCGTCATCGCCGGCGACCTGCACCACTACGCCCGCTGCGTGACGGAAGGCACGGCCACGAACTTTATAACCGCCGGCGGCGGTGGGGCGTATTTCTCGCCGACGCACTACCTCAAGAACAAGCGCCATACGCGCTGGCTTGGCAACGAGGTCGAGATCAATCTTCGCTGCCAGCTGAAGGACGGCAAACCTACGGGCAAGCCGTCGTGCTGGCCGTCGCGCACCACGAGTCGGCGGATGAGCCTGTCGACACTTCTGTTCCCTTTCCGGAACTACGGCTTTGCCGTGGCGCTGGGCGCCATCTACTGGCTCATGATCTGGGTTTACGCGACGACGAGCCTCGCCGGCACCCACTGGAAGTCCCCGGTCGTGGGCGACATCCTGATCAAGGACCCGGAGTTCAAGATCTTCCCGCACCTGTTCCTCGTCACGCCGCTCGCCGCGGCGAACAACGTGCTTTTGGGCATTATGTGCCTCGTCCTGTGGATCGTGCTCTACGCCTACGCCGACTCCGGCTACGGCACCCGCGTCCGCGTGGCGCTCGCGTCGCTACACTGGGCTGGGCATATCGCCATGATGCTCACGCTCTATTTCCTCGTGTCGTGGTCGTCGATCATCTTCATGGACTGGGTGTGGCCCATTGCGGCTCCGACGCTCAAGACGCTCGAGGTCAGGCCGTCGGACGAAGTTGAGGAGCTCGTGCGCACGATCGTGCTTTTCCCGCTCGAGATGATCTTCATCGGCGGCATCGGCGCAGGCTTCGTCTGGGGGGCCTACCTGACGATCTCCTGCCTCATCGGGCTGCATTGCGATCAGGCCTTCGCCTCCATGGGCATCCCCGATTGGAAGAACTTCCTGCGCCTCAAGATCGAGCCCTCCAAGCTGACGATCTACCCGATCGGTTTGCGCAGGACGCCGCGGCGATGGTCGTGGCGGCTCGCAAAGAACAGTGCCATCGGCGGCGCTTCCGACGGCCCAATGATAGTGTCCTCGCGGCCGCTGCGGCCGACGCTCATCGAGGGCCCCATCGAAATTCGTGTGGGCGAGGTGAAGCTGCGCGGGGCCAAGGGCGGATCGACCTACGTTTAAGACGCTGAGTTTGGCGCGCAGCGGCCGGACCCTGCGGTCGAATGGAGAGAGGGACGAACCGGACATGCAGGCGCGGCTCTCGAGGCCAGCTACCGAGCTCAAGCCGCGCTACGACGTCATCGTCGTCGGTTCGGGTTACGGCGCCGGCGTCGCCGCCTCCAGGCTTGCCCGCTGCGGACGCAGCGTCGCCGTGCTCGAACGCGGACGCGAGTTCCTGCCCGGGGACTTTCCCGTCGACGTGCCGGGTGCCACCAAGGAGCTGCAGGTCACATCGCGGCGGATGCACACGGGATCAGCGACCGCCCTCTTTGATGTGCACCTCGACGACGACATCCACGTGCTCAAGGCTTGCGGGCTCGGCGGAACGTCGCTCATCAATGCAAATGTATGCCTGTCGCCGGACGCCCGCGTCTTCGAGGACGAGGCCTGGCCGCTCGAGGTGCGACGCGACCGCCTGCTCGCCGAGGGTTACTTGCGCGCGCGCCACATGCTGCGCCCGGAGCCGTCCGCACGCACATTCGGCTACGAGAAGGTGAAAGCCCTGCGCCTTGCCGCCTCGGGCTTCGGGCGCGGCGTGCAGCCGATCCCGCTGCACGTCGTCTACAAGAGCGGCACCAACGCCGCCGGCGTGCACCAGGACGCCTGCACCGAGTGCGGCGACTGCTGCGGGGGCTGCAACATCGGCGCCAAGACCACGGTCGCCTCCACCTACCTCGCGGATGCGGCCGCCTTCGGCGCGGAGATCTTTACAGAGATGCGCGTGCTCTCGCTCTCCAAGGCGCCCGACGGGACATGGCAGGTTTGGATCCGGCCGGGTTACTGGGGCGAGGGGGGTGCGCAGAAGATCTCGCTTCAGGCCGATATCGTCGTGCTGGGCGCCGGCACGCTCGGCTCGACCGAGATTTTGCTGCGCTCGCAGGCGCAGGGGCTCGCGCTCTCCGACTGGCTTGGCAGCCGCTTCACCTCCAACGGCGACGTGATCGCCATGGCCTACAACAATGACGTGCCGGTCAACGGCATCGGCGTCGGCAATCCGGGTAAGGCGAACGTGCCCCCCGTCGGTCAGGCCGTGAACGGCCTCCTGGATATGCGTGACGAAGCACAGGTGCGCGACGGACTTGCCATCTGCGAATGCGCGCTGCCGAGCGCGTTTGCCGCCATGCTGCCGGCGCTGTTCACTCCGGGCGGCGCGGTCTTCGGCGAGCACGGCGCGCGCCCGATCTCCTATGCTGTCGCGGCGGCCACCCGCGCCGGCGAAAGCGTTATCAAAGGCTCCTACGAGGGCGCGGTGCACAACACGCAGACGTTCCTCGCCGTCGGCCACGACGCCGGCAACGGGCTCATGCGGCTCGAGAACGATCGCCTGGCAATCGGTTGGACCAATGGCCCCGGCCAGCGCGTGTTCCAGCGCATCGAGGCTGCCTTGAAGAGGGCTTCGGAGGCCACCGGCGGCAGCTACATGCGCAACCCGGCGTCGGAACGCATCCTCGGCGGCAACCTCATGACCGTGCATCCGCTCGGCGGCTGTACTATGGGGGCCGACCGCACGAGCGGAGTCGTCAACCATAAGGGGCAGGTGTTCGACGCCGGAAAATCGGCCGGGGCGAACGCCGTCCACACCGGCCTTTACGTGTGCGACGGCGCCGTCGTGCCGTGCCCGTTAGGCATCCACCCACTGTTGACCATCACGGCGCTCGCCGAGCGTGCGATGATCCATCTCGCCCGCGACTACGGCTGGGAGGTGAACGACGAGGCCGTGCAGCCAGGCGCGCTGGAGGCGCGGTATCGGCCGGCCACGACAAAGAAGCGATCGCTCGCCTTTCTCGCGCCTTGGCGCCGGGGCGAAGCGGCGCGGACCGGGGGGAGTTGAGCCATGCGGCGATTGTCGAAGTCCATCGCCGATCTGAAGCTGCGCTACGACGTCATCGTCGTCGGCTCCGGCTATGGCGGCGGCGTCGCCGCCTCGCGGCTCGCGCGCGCGGGAAAACGCGTCGCCGTGCTCGAGCGCGGGCGCGAGTTCGCCATCGGCGATTTTCCCGACCGACTGGCCGAGGCGCAGGAGCAGTTCCAGGTCTCCAAGGACGGCCTCCACGTGTCGGGGTCGCGGCTCGGGCTTTACGACCTGCATCTGGGCAAGGACATCCACGTCTTCGTCGGCTGCGGCCTCGGCGGTGGCTCGCTCATCAATGCCAACGTTTCGCTGCCCCCTGATCCGCGCGTGTGGGACGATCCCGCGTGGCCAAAGGAGATCGGCGCCGATCAGACGCGCCAGGAGGGCTTTGTACGCGCGCAGGAGGTGCTGCGCCCGGTGCCCTATCCGGACAAGAAACCGCTGCACAAGCTGAAGGCGCTCGAGGTTAGCGGCAACGCCATGCACAAGGACGTGGTGCGGCCGCCGATCAACGTGACGTTCGAGCGCCAGGTCAACTACGCGGGCGTGGAGCAGCCGGCGTGCACGCTGTGCGGCGACTGCTGCGCCGGGTGCAACGTCGGCTCCAAGAATACCGTGCAGGTGACCTACATTGCGGATGCCTATAACCACGGAGCCGAAATCTTCACCGAGATGCGCGTCTCCTACGTGCGGCCCGAACGCGGGCGCTGGCGCGTGTTCCTCGACCCGCTTGGGCATGACCGCGAGAAGTTCGCCGCCGCCGAGCAGTCGATCACGGCGGACGTGGTGATCCTCGCCGCCGGCGCGCTAGGCTCTACCGAGATCCTGCTGCGTTCGCGCGAAGAGGGCCTGCCGATCTCCGACCAGATCGGGCGCCGCTTCACCGGCAACGGCGACGTGCTCGCCTTCGCCTACAACAACAACGTGCCCGTGAATGGCATCGGCGTGGGCGAGCCGCCGATCGCGGACACCGATCCCGTCGGCCCCTGCATCACTGGGCTCATCGACCTACGCGGCACTGAGCGGCTCGAGGACGGCATGGTGATCGAGGAGGGTTCGATCCCTGCAGGCCTCGCGCCAGTGCTGCCGGCGCTGATGGCTGGCGGAGCGCGCCACTTCGGGCAGGATACTGACAAGGGGATACTCGACACGATCGAGGAGCGCGGCCGCGAGCGCCAAAGCCTGCTGTTCGGTCCCTACCAGGGCGCGGTATATCGCACGCAGACCTACCTCGTCATGACCCACGACGATGCCAAGGGGCGCGTCACGCTTGAGAACGGCGGCGCCAAGGTGACGTGGCCCAACGTCGCCCAGCAGCCGATCTTCAGGAGGGTTGAGGACAACCTGAAAAAGGCGACGCAGGCGACCGGCGGCGTTTTCACCCCCAATCCGCTCACCGACACCTTCCTCGGCAACAGCCTCATCAGCGTGCATCCGCTCGGCGGCTGCATCATGGGACAGGACAAGACCCAGGGCGTCGTCAACCACAAGTGCCAGGTATTTGACGGCCGTCCGCAGGCGCCTCCCGACGCCGTGCACGCCGGGCTCTACGTGTGCGACGGCTCCGTGGTGCCGAGGCCGCTCGGCGTCAATCCGCTGCTGACGATCACCGCGCTAGCCGAGCGCGCCATGATCCATCTCGCCAAGGATTACAGCTGGGATTTCACGGACGAGCCGATGCGGCACGCGCCGCTCTTGGTGGCCGCGCCCGAGGGGCGCGAGAAGCTCCATCCGGCCGGCGCCGAGTTCACCGAGCGCATGGCGGGTTACGTGTCGCCCGCCGTCAATGTTCCGCACGAGACGGCGGCGCGGCGCGGCAAGGAGGCGGGCACCTCGCTGAGCTTCACGGTGACGGTGGTGATCGACGACGTCGACCGTTTCGTCGACGACAAGCAGCATCGCGGCCGCATTATCGGATCGGTTCTTTGCCCGTCGCTCTCCAGCGAGCCGCTGGAGATCTTTGACGGCGTCTTCAACCTAATGAGCGTCGATGAATTGGCGGTCGAGACCAAGCGCTTCGAATACAAGTTCTCGCTCGGGGCGCGCGACGGCTCAGAATACTACTTCGAGGGCTATAAGTTCGTGCGCTCGGATGCCGATCTCGATCTGTGGCGCGACACGACGCGACTGTTCATCGACATCGGCAAGGGCGCGAGAGGCGATCTGGGTCACATCGCCCGCGGCCTCTTGGAGATCGCGCCGAGCGATTTCTACGTGCAGATGCAGACGCTCAAGGGTACTGGCGGTCAGGATGCCAACGACCGGCTGCGCGCCGTCGGCAAGTTCGGGCGCTTCTTCAGCCACGAGCTGTTCGACACCTACGGCGGCGTGCTGGCGCGGCTCGGCCGCTACGACGTTTTCAACCCGCGCAAGAAGCGTACGCTGCGTGCGCCCGAGCCCGAGATCCACCTGGTCAAGACGACCGACGACAAGATCCTCAAGCTCACGCGCTATCGCGGCGGCAGCAAGGGGCCGCTCGTGCTCTCGCACGGGCTCGGCGTCTCTAGCCTCATCTTCTCGATCGACACCATCGAGACCAATCTCCTCGAGTACATGATCGCGGCCGGCTACGACTGCTGGATGCTCGATTACCGGGCGAGCGTCGATCTTCCCTATGCGCGTGAGCTGTGGACCGGCGACGAGGTCGCAACCAAGGATTACCCGGCCGCCATCGGCAAGGTGCGCGCGCTGACTGGCGCCACGACCGTGCAGGTGCTCGCGCACTGCTTCGGCGCCACCACATTCTCGATGGCGATGCTGGCGGGGCTCGAGGGCGTCCGCTCCGCCGTTATCTCGCAGATCTCGACCGACTACATTGTGCCGTGGTTCCCCCAGCGGCTGCTCGCCTATCTGCGTATGCCGGCCCTGTTCGAGCTCATGGGCATCGACGTGGTCGACGCGCGCGCGACGACCGCCGACAATTTCCGCGAGCGCGCGCTCGACAAGGCCCTGCAGCTTATCGTGCCGGTGCCGCGCAAGGAGCGCACGCACGACGCCACCAGCAACCGCATCACCGCGCTCTATGGGCGCCTTTATCAGCTCGACCAGCTCAACAGCGCGACCGTCTCTTCGGGGCTCGCGGAAATGTTCGGCGAAGCCAACATCGAGGCCTTCCGGCAGCTCGCGCTCTTCGCCCGCCGCCGCCACGTAGTCGATCGCGATGGGGAGGACGTGTACCTGCCGCACATCGCTCGCCTCGCGCTGCCGATCACGTTCATCCACGGTGCCAAGAACGCCTGTTTCAAGCCGGAGAGCACCGAGCGCACGCTCGCGCGCCTGTCGCAGGCGAATGGCAAACAGCTCTACGAGCGCCACGTCCTTCCGGGCTATGGCCACATCGACTGCATCTTCGGCAAGAACGCGGCGACCGACGTATTCCCCCTCATCGCCGCCCACCTGGATAAGACGGCGACGATCTGACCGGACGGATGCGGGCGCCGGGCGCCCGCGTCAGCAGTGGGTCGCGATGGGAGCGTGCCGCACGCCCTGCATGAGCGATCGGAACTGCTCGCCGCTGATGTGGATCAGGCTGCGGTGGTCACCGCCCTCGAGGTAGACGTCAGGCTGCTGGTCGAGGCTGTCGTCGATCAGCGCCTCGACCGCGTAGGCTTCCGGCACGGGCGGGACCGCGCCCATATCGCAATCGGGGAATAGCTCGCCGATTTCGTCCTCGCTCGCAATCGCGACCCGGCAGTGCAGCATCCGCTCGATGGCTTCAAGTCGGACCTGCGCGTTTGCCGGCACTACGGCGACGACGAAGCCGCCTTCGCGCGTCAGCACCACGGCCTTGGCGAGACGGTCGCCAGGCACGTGGCTCGCCCGCAAGGTATCCTCCGAACAGTGCGTGCGTTTATGCACGAGCACGTCGTAGTCGATGTGCCGGTCGTCGAGGTATTGCTGCAGCGTCAATGCAATTCCCATGGCGGCTCTCCTGCCAATTCAAGGCAGCAGGCGCCGCACCAGCCTCAAGGCTCGCGGCATGCCGGCCGCCGGTAGGGGTCATGGCGCCTACGGTGAGGGAGATATCCGCACTCGGTCCGCGCCTCGCGTCGGCGGGGGGTCGGCCGATCGCGACGAAAGTCTATGCCTCGAGGTGCCCCCCGGCAAGCTGTCGCAGCGAGCGGACGGCCTGTTGGCTAATCAAAGATTTGCGGTCAGGTCTTGGACTTGGCTTTGGTCTTTGGGGGAAACGCGGCGAGAACCAGAGGCGAAAGCTGCTCTCCGCCCTCCGCGATGTAGGCGTCGAGCCTGCCGCGCATGCGCGGGTCCCAAAAGCTCTTGATGTGCTTGGCGACGCCCTCGATGGCTTGCGCCCGCGGGTAGGCCTCGAAAAAGGCCGCGATCTGGTTGGCCATGCGGATCATGTCGCGGTTTTCCATGAGGCGAAGTTTCCGGATTGGTGCGAGGCTAGCTGTCGAACACGACGACGCCGCGATCGCCGAGCGAAGCGAGGAACATATCGGCTTTGCGAGCGATCTCAAGCGCGAGCAGCGTTGGGGCCGATACGGTTACGATGGCACCGATGCCGACGGTTGCCGCCTTCTGCACGAGCTCGAAGCTGCAGCGGCTCGTCATCATGACGAAGCCCGAGGAAAGATCGGTACCCGCCTCGGACAGTGCGCCGATGAGCTTGTCGAGAGCGTTGTGGCGGCCGACGTCCTCACGCACGAGGGCGATGTCGCCCGCGAGCGAAACCCAGGCAGCGCCGTGGACCGTATGATTCAGCCGGTTCATAGGCTGGCGCCGCGGCAGCTCCTGCGCCGCTTTCAGGATCGCGGCGGGGCTCGGTCGCACCCGCGTCGTCAGGGCCCTGGTCACACGCACAACGTCGGCGATGTTCTCCACCCCGCAGAGCCCGCAGCCAGAGCGTCCCTCGATCGAGCGACGCACCATGCGTGTTTTCTCCAATCCCTGCTCGTCGACGGCGATGTCTACGGCAAAGCCGTTCTCCACCGGCATGACGAGGACGGCGCGAATGTCGGAGCGCTTTGTCACGATGCCTTCGGCGAGCACGAAGCCGATGCCGAAGTCGGCAAGGTTCGCCGGCGTCGCCATCATCACCGCGTAGGGCGCCGAGTTGATCTGCAGCGCGATGGCCACCTCCTCGGGGAGCTGCCACGTCACGGGAGACCCGCTGCCACCCGCGTCGAGGGCGACGCCCTCGACCGGCTCGGAGGAGAGCGAGGCGGGCGGAGCCCCGCCAACCTCGGCTTCTTTGGCCATGACGGTCATCGGGCGGTCATCGGGCCATCATGCGGCACGAGCCTCGGGCAAACGGTTACTCGGCTGCAATGAGCGGCTTGTCCTCGATGCGCTTGTTCTCGCGCTCACGCTCTTCCCATTCCGTCTGCCATTCGGCCGGCTGGTTCGACGGCGTCACCTGCACCGCCGTCACCTTGTACTCGGGGCAGTTGGTCGCCCAGTCGGAGTTCTCCGTCGTGATCACGTTGGCGCCGCTTACGGGGAAATGGAACGTCGAGTAGACGACGCCCGGCGGCACGCGATCGGTGACCTTCACGCGCATCGTGGTTCCACCGACGCGGCTCGTCAGCGAGGCCATGCTGCCGTCCTTGATGCCGCGCACCTCCGCGTCGTGCGGATGCAGCTCGAGGATGTCCTCCTTGTACCAGACGACATTGTCGGTGCGCCGGGTCTGGGCGCCGACGTTGTACTGGCTCAAGATGCGGCCTGTGGTGAGAATAAGCGGGAAATTGCGGTTGCTGCGCTCGTCCGTCGGCACGAAGTCGGTCAACATGAAGCGGCCCTTGCCGCGCGTGAACTCCTCAACGTGCATGACGGGAGTGCCCTCCGGCGCTTCGTCGTCGCACGGCCACTGTATGGAGCCCAGCTCGTCGAGCCGCTTGAAGCTGATATTCTTGAAGGTCGGCGTCACGGCGGCGATCTCGTCCATGATCGCGGCTGCGGATGTGTAGATCATGGGATAGCCCATCTCGGTGGCGAGACGGCAGACGATCTCCCATTCCGACATGCCCTGCTTCTCCTTCATCACCGGGCGCACGCGGTTCACGCGACGCTCGGCGTTGGTGAAGGTGCCGTCCTTCTCCAGGAACGAGGTGCCGGGTAGGAATACGTGCGCGAAGGCCGCGGTCTCGTTGAGGAAGAGGTCCTGCACGACGAGAATCTCGAGCGACTCGAGCGCATGCGTTGACGTGCTGGGTGTTGGGATCGGATTGCGCGATGTCCTCGCCCTGCACGAAGAGCCCCTTGAAGGTACCGCTCGCAGCCTCGTCGAACATATTGGGGATGCGCAGGCCCGGCTCGGGGTCGAGCTCCTTGTGCCAGATCTTTTCGAAGATCTTGCGGGTCGCCTCGTTGGAGACGTGGCGGTAGCCGGGGTACTCGTGCGGGAACGAGCCCATGTCGCAGGAGCCCTGCACGTTGTTCTGGCCGCGGAGCGGATTCACGCCGACGCCCTCGTGGCCGATGTTGCCGGTCGCCATGGCGAGGTTGGCCATGGCCATGACCATGGTCGAGCCCTGGCTGTGCTCGGTCACGCCGAGGCCGTAGTAGATCGCAGCGTTGCCCCCCGTTGCGAACAGGCGGGCGGCGGCGCGGATGTCGGCTGCGGGCACGCCCGTGATGGGCTCGAGCGCCTCCGGCGAGTTCTTCGGGATCCTTGATGAACTTCTCCCAGCCGGCGAAGTCCTCCTTTTCGCAGCGGGCGGCGACGAAGCTGCGGTCGATCAAACCTTCGGTGGCGACCACGTGGCTGATGGCATTGAGCACGGCGACGTTGGTGCTGGGCCTCAGCTGCAGGTGGTAGTCGGCCTTGACGTGCGGGCTCTTCACGAGATCGATGCGGCGCGGATCGACGACGATGAGCTTCGCCCCTTCGCGCAGGCGCCTCTTCATGCGCGAGGCGAACACGGGGTGGCCATCGGTCGGGTTGGCGCCGATGACCAGGATGACGTCGGACTTGTCGACGCTCTTGAAGTCCTGCGTGCCGGCGGATTCGCCGAACGTCTGCTTGAGACCATAGCCCGTGGGCGAATGGCACACGCGCGCACAGGTATCGACGTTGTTGTTGCCGAACGCGGCGCGCACCATGCGCTGCACGACGTAGACTTCCTCGTTGGTGGTGCGCGAGGACGTGATGCCGCCGATGGAGCTGCGGCCGTACTTCTTCTGCATGTCCTTGAAACGGTTCGCGGCGAACCCGATGGCCTCGTCCCAGGAGACAACCTGCCACGGATCGGTGATGCGCTCGCGGATCATCGGGTTCAAGACCCGGTCCTTGTGCGTCGCGTAGCCGAAGGCGAAGCGCCCCTTGACGCAGGAGTGGCCCTCGTTGGCGCCGCCGTCCTTGTAGGGCATCATGCGCACGACGCGCTCGCCCTGCATCTCGGCCTTGAACGAGCAGCCGACGCCGCAGTACGCGCATGTCGTCACGACGCTGTGCTCGGGCTGGCCGTGGTCGACGATGGACTTCTCGATGAGCGTCGCCGTGGGGCAGGCCTGCACGCAGGCGCCGCAAGAGACGCATTCGGAATCGAGGAAATCCTCGTCCGCGCTCGCCGCCACCTTCGAGGCAAAGCCGCGCCCATCGATGGTCAGCGCGAACGTGCCCTGCACTTCCTGGCAGGCGCGCACGCAGCGCGAGCAGACGATGCACTTCGACGGCTCGAACTGGAAGTAGGGATTGCTCCGGTCCTTAGGCTCCCAGAGCGGGTTCGCCTCGCCGCCCTGGCGCGCGAACACGTGATTGGCGCCGTCGTAGCCATAGCGAACATCGCGTAGGCCGACGGCGCCCGCCATGTCCTGCAGCTCGCAGTCGCCGTTGGCTGCGCAGGTGAGGCAGTCGAGCGGATGGTCGGAGATGTAGAGCTCCATCACGCCCTTGCGAATGCGAGCCAGGCGGTCGTTCTGGGTCGTGACATTGATGTCGGGCGCCACCGGCGTGGTGCAAGACGCGGGTGTTCCCTTGCGCCCCTCGATCTCGACGAGGCAAAGCCGGCACGAGCCGAACGGGTCGAGGTTGTCTGTAGCGCACAGCTTCGGCACCATGATGCCGAGCTCGGCCGCGGCGTGCATGATCGAGGTGCCCTCGGGCACCGTGACCGTCTGCCCGTCGATCGTCAGCGTCACCATCTTGTTGGAATGGCTCGGCCGGCGTGCCGTAGTCCTTCTCCTTGATGAGCGTCATCGTATCGGCTTCGCTCGTCATGGCCTGGCCTCGTAGGTTGCGGTTCATTCTGCCGCCTCGGCGTGCGCCGGGCGGTGGAAATCGTCGGGGAAATGGCGTAGCGCGCTCATCACGGGCATCGGCGTCAGGCCGCCCATTGCGCACAGCGATCCATCTGTCATCGTCACGCAGAGATCCTGCAACAGCTCGATATTCGCCTCGCGATTTTCGTCGGCGATGATGCGGTCGATCACCTCGACGCCGCGCACCGAGCCGATACGGCACGGCGTGCACTTGCCGCAGGACTCTCGATGGCGCAGAACTCCATGGCGAAACGCGCCTGCCGGGCCATGTCGACCGTGTCGTCGAACACTACCACGCCGCCATGGCCGACCATGGCGTCCTCTTTGACGAACGCCTCGTAGTCCATTTGGGTATCGAGCTTCGAATTGCGGAAGGTAGGCGCCGAGCGGCCCGCCAAACTGCACCGCGCGGATTGGACGGCCCGATGCCGTGCCGCCGCCGTAGCCCTCGATCAGCTCGCGCGCGGTGATGCCGAACGCTTTCTCGACCAGGCCGCCCTGCTTGATGTTGCCCGCGAGCTGGAACGCGAGCGTGCCGCGCGACCTGCCGACGCCGAAGTCGCGGTAGTAGGCGCCGCCCCTTGTCGATGATGATCGGCACCGAGCGCGAGGCTCAGCACGTTGTTGATCACCGTCGGCTTGCCGAACAGGCCTTCGATCGCCGGAAGCGGCGGCTTGTAGCGCACGATGCCCGCGCTTGCCCTCGAGGCTGTCGAGCATCGAGGTTTCCTCGCCACAGATGTAGGCGCCGGCGCCCACGCGGACGTAGAGCTCGAAATCGTAGGGCGAGCCTTGGATGGTGCTGCCGAGCCAGTTGGCCTCGGTGGCGATGTCGGATCGCCTCGCGCATGGTGGCGACCGCGTGCGGGTACTCGGAGCGGATGTAGATGTAGCCCTTGGTGGCGCCCACCGCGATGCCGGCGATGGTCATGCCCTCGATGAGGCAGAACGGATCGCCTTCCATCAGCATGCGGTCGGCGAAGGTGCCGCTGTCGCCTTCATCCGCGTTGCAGCAGATGTATTTCTGCTCGGCCCTGGTATCCAAGACCGTCTTCCATTTGATGCCGGTCGGGAAACCCGCGCCGCCGCGGCCGCGCAGCCCCGAGGTGGTGACCTCGGCGACGATGTCGGCCGGCTCCATGGCGATCGCCTTGGTGAGGCCGGCGAAGCCGCCGTGCGCGCGGTAGTCCGCAATCGACAGCGGATCGGTGATGCCGCAGCGCGCGAACGTCAGCCGCTCCTGGTTCTTGAAATAGGGAATTTCATCCGTCAGCCCGTGGCGAAGCTTGTGGTTGCCGCCCGTGAGGAAGCTCGCTTCGAATAGGCCGGCGACATCGCTCAGCCGCGACTGGGCCGTAGGCGACGCGGCCTTTCCCCGTCTCGACCTCGACCAGTGGCTCGAGCCACAGCATGCCGCGCGAGCCGTTGCGCACGATCTCGATCTTCGCGCTGCGCTTCTTCGCCTCGGCCGCGATGGACTTCAGCCACCGCATTCGCGCCCATCGACAGTGCCGCCGCATCGCGTGGCACGAAGATACGGACCGTGGCTTCGGCCGGCGCCGCACCTTGAGGCTGCGGCTTGGCTTGAGCCGGCGGCCTGCCGTTCGATTTCTTCTTGTTCGTCATGCGGCGGCCTCATTGTCGAGACCGGCGATGACGGCGTCGAAGCGCTTCTCGTCGACGCATCCAAACAGATTGCCGTCGATCATCATCGCGGGAGAGCGGGCGCAATTGCCGAGGCAGTAGACGGCTTCGAGGGTGAATTCGCCGTCGGCGCTCGTCCCGCCGAACTTGGTTCCGAGCCGCTGCTCGGCGTGCGCGCACACTTCGTCGGTGTGCATCGCCTGGCACGCCTCCGCTCGGCATATCTTGACGACATGACGGCCGGCGGGCGCGCGACGGAAGTCGTGATAGAAGCTCAAGACCCCATAGACGTCGGCGCGGGAAATATTGAGAGCGTTGGCGACGACCGCCACGACCGGCTCGGGGATGAAGCCGATCTCGTGCTGCACCGCGTGGAAGATTTCCAAGAGCTCGTCGGGGCGGTTGCTCGTGCGCTGCGCAAATGGCGCGCACCCGCTCCTCGCTCCCTGCCGGAATCTCGATGACTTTATTCTCTGCCGGTCGCGACATTCCTATGCCTTCTGGGCTTCTGGTGCGACAAGATGAGCTTGTCCCAACTTGTTTAGAACGGATCAAATCGGCGCTCTCGATGGACCAATCGACCGCATCGATGCTGCGCTGCAGCAATACCCGAATTATGGCGCCCAGCTACTCGCGGTCTGGACAGCAGGCCGGCCGAAAGTGACCGGTGCCAATAGCTTCGCCGCTTCCCGTAGAGCTTCGATGAGGGGAGAGAGCGGGTCGCGGTCCGCTACTACCAGACCAACGCTGTGCTCGACCTTGGGTTCAGCGAGAGGGATGGCCCTGATCCCCGAAACGTTCCCCAACACCTCCAATATGTACTGCGGCATGATGCTGGCAAGGCCCATCAATCTCACATTCGAGCACAAATTGATGACGGAATTTGTTTCCAGCCGCGGGGTCGGATGGCAGTTCGCGGTCTCGAACGCGCGGTCGATGATGCGCCGATTCTGCATGTTCGGCGTCAATAGGCAGAGCGGCTCGCGTGACGCCTCGCGCCAGGTGACGGCCTCGCGATCGGCGAGCGCGTGGGTCTCCGGCACGAACAGGCAATAGCGTTCGATGTAGAGCGGGGAGGCTAGCAGGCCCTTCGATCGGCTCGTTGTCGAGATAAGTGATGCCGACGTCGATGGAGAAATCGGCAAGCCCACGGATGATCTCCTCGGAGCTGTGCGAGAGCACCGTGAAGTCGATGCCGGGATGGAGGGTGCGGATCTTCTTGGTGAGCAGCGGGATCATCGGCAACGCGGAGGGAATGCCGCCGAGCACCACGCGCCCCTTGAGGCCGGTCTCGTGGTCCTTGAGGTGGCCCAGCTCCTCCTGCATGGCTTGCCAGCTTTTGAGGATCACCTGCGCCCACTTCAGGACGCGCTCGCCTTCCGGTGTGAGCCCGCGATAGCGCTGGCCCCGCTCGACGATGGGAACTTCCAGCTCCAACTCGAGTTGACGTATGCGGCCCGACAGCGTCGGCTGGGTCACGTTGCACGCTATCGCCGCGCGGGTGAAATGCTTCTCGCGTGCGAGCGCCGCCAAGTATTGGAGTTGCCGGATGTCCATTGCCCCTTCCAGGGTGGTCGGCTAGGGCCAGGTTGTGTGCCGCGTTGAATAACCAGAGTGGCGCGACATGACCTTTAGGGATCATCGACGGTTCGAGGCGGAAAGGCAATCCGCTCCCCCCGAAACTGCCCGAAAGGCTGGCGGATTCCACGGTGCCTTGTTGTTGCCGTGTAGGCCTTTGATATTACAAACGAACAGTTCGCGGGGGACTGCCGAAAATTGGGCTCATATAGGAGCCGAGGATAGGGCGTCGCTGGGTGGGCGGCACTGCTGCCGACGTGGACGGCGTTCGTGTCGCCACGGCGGTTAAGTCGCTGCGCGAAGTGCGTGCGGGCGAAGTCTCCGGCAGCTAGAATGGTAGCGCTTGGGAGTTAGGGTTGATGGGCGCAAGCAATCATATTTTCGTCGGCGGCTCGCTGCTGGCGGTGACCATGCTGTTGGGCGGGCCTGCACCCGCTATGGAGCCGGCCCAAGCGCCTGCGTCGACTCCATTCCCATCCGCGCCCGCGCTGCCATCTTTCTTCGACGGTAACCGCCTCCCGGACCTGAAGGACGCCTGGCGCACGTGGGACAGTGCACCCGCGAGCCCCTCGGCAGCGCCCGCTGCGAGCGTGTCGAGCAGCCCGCCGTCGAGCGACGACGCCACGCTTGCGGCCGCACAGGCGGCCATGGTCAGGGCCGACCAGGCCGGGCGCGAAGCCGCTGCAGTGCGCGAGAAGGCGGAAGAGCTCAGCCGGCGTTTCGGCAGCGACAGTGCGCCCGAGCAGACGGGCACGGCGGACACGGCTGCGACAACGCCTGAGTCCACTGGCTCTGTCGAGCCGCCGACGGCGACGCTAGCGCCCGCCGCCTTAGGGGCTCCGCCGCCGGCCAATCCGGCCGAGCCGACGACCTCCGCCGCTGACACGGGCGCGGCGATCGACGACACGCCGGCGCCGGGGCGAAGCAAGGCTGCTGCCGCGCCCGCTACGCCACTCCGGTCCAAGACAGCGGCCAGTGAGCCCGTGTCGGCGCCCGCAATCGTCCCGGGCTCGAAGACCACGCCAGGGACGAGCGGCAAGTCCGACGCGATGCCGACCAGCATCCGCTCCTTTGGCTGGGACTCGCAGCCCCAGTAACGCGCTAGGCGCGCGCAAAATGACCGCCCGCGGTTGCCAGCGAGCGGTCTCAGATGGCTATGCAGCTTGGCAGTGCGGGCTACTACATCCCCATCCCGCCCATGCCGCCCATGCCGCCATGGCCATGGCCGGCGTCTTGATCCTTCTTCGGCGCGTCGGCGACGGCCACCTCGGTGGTTATCATGAGACCGGCGACGGACGCCGCGTCCTGTAGCGCGATGCGCACCACCTTCGCCGGGTCGATGATGCCCTTCTCCAGCATATCGCCGTACTCGTCGTTCTGGGCGTCGTAGCCGAAGGCCTGCCCCCGCGTTTCGAGCACCTTGCCGACGACGATCGAGCCCTCGACGCCGGCGTTCTCGGCGATCTGGCGGATCGGCGCCTGCAGCGCCCGCTTGACGATGGCGATGCCGGCGTCCTGTTCGGCGTTCTCGCCCTGCGCGGTGATCGCGCTCGCGGCTTTCAGGAGCATCACGCCGCCGCCCGGCACCACGCCTTCCTCCACCGCTGCGCGCGTGGCGTTGAGCGCGTCGTCGACGCGGTCCTTGCGTTCCTTCACCTCGACCTCGGTCGCGCCACCGACGCGGATGACGGCGACGCCGCCCGCGAGCTTGGCCAGCCGCTCCTGCAGCTTCTCGCGGTCGTAGTCCGAGGTCGTCTCCTCGATCTGCGCCTTGATCTGGTTGACGCGCGCCTCGATGCCCTTCTTCTTGCCGGCGCCGTCGACGATCGTAGTGTCGTCCTTGGTGATCGAGACGCGCTTGGCGCGGCCCAGCATGTCGAGCGTGACGTTCTCGAGTTTGATGCCGAGGTCCTCCGAGATCGTCTGGCCGCCGGTCAGCACCGCGATGTCTTCCAGCATCGCCTTGCGGCGGTCGCCGAAGCCCGGGGCCTTCACGGCCGCGACCTTCAAGCCGCCACGCAGCTTGTTGACGACGAGAGTGGCGAGCGCCTCGCCCTCGACCTCCTCCGCGATGATGAGCAAGGGCCGCCCCGACTGCACGACCGCTTCCAGCACGGGTAGGAGCTGCTGCAGGTTCGACAGCTTCTTCTCGTGGATGAGGATGTAGGGGTCCTCGAGCTCGGCCGTCATCTTCTCGGCGTTGGTGATAAAGTAGGGCGAGAGGTAGCCGCGGTCGAACTGCATGCCCTCGACGACCTCGAGCTCGGTCTCGAGGCCCTTTGCCTCCTCCACCGTGATCACGCCCTCGTTGCCGACCTTCTGCATGGCTTCCGCGATCATGTCGCCGATCGCCTTCTCGCCGTTGGACGAGATGGTACCGACCTGCGCGATCTCGTTGGAGTTCTTTACCTTTTTGGCGCGCTTCTGGATCTCCTCGACCACCTGCGCGACGGCCTTATCGATGCCGCGACGCAGGTCCATCGGATTCATGCCGGCAGCGACGGCCTTCAGGCCCTCGCGCACGATCGCCTGGGCGAGAACGGTCGCCGTTGTGGTGCCGTCGCCAGCGAGGTCGTTGGTCTTCTGCGCTACCTCGCGCACCATCTGGGCGCCCATGTTCTCGAACTTGTCCTGCAGCTCGATCTCCTTGGCTACCGTCACGCCGTCCTTGGTCGTGCGCGGCGCGCCGAACGATTTCTCGATGACGACGTTGCGGCCCTTGGGGCCGAGCGTCACCTTCACCGCGTCGGCGAGAATATCGACGCCGCGCAGCATTCTCTCTCTCGCGTCGGTGGAAAAGCGAACGTCCTTGGCAGCCATGCCGGCTCTCTCCTCAAATTCGATGGTCGTGTTACTTATGCAGTGTGGGAAGTCGCGTCAGCGCGGTCACTTCTCGATCACGCCCATGATGTCGCTCTCTTTCATGATGAGCAGCTCCTGCCCGTCGATCTTGACTTCGGTGCCGCTCCACTTGCCGAATAGTACCTTGTCGCCCTTCTTGAGCTCGATCGCGATCAGCTTGCCTGCCTCGTCGCGCGAGCCGGGCCCGACCGCGACGACCTCGCCCTGCTGGGGCTTTTCCGCGGCCGTATCGGGGATGATGATGCCGCCCGACGTCTTGGTTTCGCTGTCGAGGCGCTTAACGACCACGCGGTCGTGCAGGGGACGGAATTTCATGGGAAATATTGCTCCAGCTTACGCCGCTAGGGCGTGATGGTGTTGGCAACCTGGCACTTCGTCAGCGGGAGTGCCAAAGGCGCCCGCGTGATACGCGGGCGTAGCGCGGGCTGTCAAGAAAGCAGCTTGCGGGCCTCGGTATGCGCCAAAGAGGTAACGCGAGCGTAACGACACGCCATTTACGCTGCGGACTTCCAACTTGGGCCGCTCAACTCCCTTGTCGAATCTTGCAAACTGGACCGGCGCCTGGGCGAAAGCTGGCCGCGCATGCGCCAGGCCGTGCAAATGACGGTAGCTGCGTGCCTCGCTTATGCGGCGGCGGACCTGCTCGATCTGCCTCAAGGGTTCTGGGCGGTGATGACGGCAATCGTGGTGACGCAGGCGAACGTCGGGGCCTCGCTCGGCCTCGCCATAGATCGGTTGCTGGGCAGCCTGCTCGGCGTGCTGGTCGGCGGCGGCGTGGCGCTCGTGCTCGCCGACTCGCACGCGCTTCGGTACGCCGGGCTCGCCGCTACGATCCTCGTGCTCGCGTTCTTCTCCGCGCGCCGGCCGGCCCTACGCATCGCCTGCGTGACGGCGGCCATCGTCATCCTCGGCGATCCGAGGTTGGGGGCACCGATCCACGCCGCCGGCTACCGCATGATCGAGGTAACGATCGGCGCCGTCGTCTCCATTCTGACAACGCTCGTTCTCTTCCCTTCGCGCGCTGGCCCCGCCTTCGCAGACAACGTGGCGCAGACACTGCCCCCGCTGTTCGGCCTGCTGGCGAGCGCGTTGCATACGGCTCTGGGGGGCGCCTACGACGCGGCGCTCGTATCCGCGGCGTCCGCCAAGGTGCGCGCAAACTTTGCCGCGGGCGATGCACGTGCACGTGAGAGCCAGTTGGAGGTGGCGGGCTATCTCGCTAGCCAATCCGACCCCGACGCGGTGCTGCGCACGCTGCGACGGCTATGGCACACCGAGATCATGCTCTTACGCTCGGTGGCGCAGCCTCTGCCAGCGGCGGCGATCGCGGTTATGCGGCCGCATCTCGAAGCGCTGCGCGGTGCGGTCGAGGCGTTGCCGCAGCAATGCGCGGATGCTTTCCGCGGCAACGTCGCACCGGACCTGACGGCGGCCGACAGCGCGGTTGCAGCGTTGCAGGAATCTGTTGCCGCCATGCGCGCTCAGGGCGAGCTGCGCGCGCTCTCGATTGAGGAGGTCATGCGACTCATGACCTTCGACTTCGCGCTGGGACAGCTACGATCGAACCTCAAGGATCTGGCCGATCGCACGCACGATCTCGCTGGGCTCTCGGGCGCGACCATCCCCTGGCTGCGGCGTTGGCAAGTGCCGGCAAAGCCTAGCTCGCCCTAGCAGCGCCGGGCCGCGACGCCGGCGGCGTCGAAGATGTGCCCCGTCAGCGTGCGGCTGCGCTTGGAGGCAAGATAGAGAGCGAGCGCGGCGATGTCGGGCTCGCTCGTGAGGCAGGCGCCAGCGTCCGGCGTGGTTGCGCGCGGCCCGATGGCGTTGACGCGGATGCCGTGTGGCGCCCAAGTCGCGGCCTCGCCCCGGGTCACGGCGGCGAGCGCGGTGCGGGCGACGCCGGCGAGAGCGGCCTCGCCGGCGGTGCGCGGGCTCGGCATCGTCATCACGTTGAGGATGAGGCCCTCGTTCAGCATGGTGCGCATGCGGTTGGCGACGACGCGTGTCACCAAGAGCGGGAGCGTCAGCTTCCGCGAGACGAGATCTTCCACGTCCGCAATGCTCGCGCGGCCCTGGAGGTCTTCGGCCGCGATAGGAATAAGGTTGATCACGACATCGAGCCCGCCATAGGCCTGTGCTGCCGTCTGCGCGAAGCGCAGGGCGGCCTCCTGGCCCGTGCAGGCCTCGGTAAACAGCTTCACGTCGCTCGCGGTCTCGGCGAGCAGCGTTGCAAGCACATCGTTCTCGGGCGCGCTTGCCTCGGCATGAATGACGAGGCGCCCGCGATGGTCCGCGAAAGCCCGCGCCACGTCGACGCCGCAGGCCGGCGAAAGGCCGGTGATGAGCACTCGTACGCCCGCCAGCTCACCGTAGACAGAGGCGTTCAAATCTCGACCAATCACAGTCATCAGCATCAGGCTTCCCCTTAATTCGACGCCGGGACCGTGAGGGAACGCCCGGGTACATTGATAGCACGCCGATTCGGCTAACGAGTTCTAAATGGCACCCGGATTCAGGTGGGCTGCGGGCCGGGTCAGGGCGCCAATGGGGCGCGCGGTGGCAATCTCCAGGCACGGTCCCTAAGTGATTGATGTGGCTTGAGCCTCACTCCCGTCGCGAATTGTCGCCTGCTGGAGAAAGCTGGTGAAAGTGGCGTCGCCGTCATTGCGCTCGGCCAGTGCGGACACAAAGCTTGTCGCTAACGAATCGGTAGGGGCTGGCGGAAAACCTTCATGGCGAGCATCGACGACAGCAGAACCGGCATGCGCAATCACGGCGGCATCGCGGACATCATCGTGAAGGGCGCGATTGCCCTCGTCACGGTCGCCTTCTTCATTGGCGCTTACCTGCAGTTCCGGGTCACATTCTGGCTGGCGCTCATCGCCGCCTTGTCCGTGTACATAACCCTATTGATGTTGCACGCGCTGATGCGGCGGTCGGAGCGGGTCGACGCGCTCGTGTCGGAGGTGTCGCGTCTTGAGGACGAGCTGTCGCGCATGCGCCCAGGCGAGGAGGAAGCCGCGGCCACTGGATGGCAGCGCTCGTCGGTCGCAGTACGACAGCCCGCCCCGGCGCCCGTGTCGGCCGATCTGCTCGCTCAGAGGCCGGCAGCCCCATTGTTCGATGCCAAGGCGCCGCCGCCGACCGAGCGTATACCGAAGCCCCAGCCGCAGGCTCAGTCCCCACTTCTAGCTCGTACGACTTCGCCTGCTGCGATGCCGCCGCCTCCGAGCGCGCCGGCAGCTCCGGCCCCCACCCTTGCCGTCCCGAGTGCGCCAGCGACCCCTCAGCCCGAGCTGCCGCCGTGGCCAGACGCGTCGGACCATGGCGACAACATGCACGACTACTGGGCCTTCCGCCCGGCGAAGCCCACGCTGCCCGAAACGTCGCAAGGGCGCCGCAAGGAAACGCCTCCTACCGCCGCGGAGCGGGAAGCCGACCTCGACGCGGTGCAGGGCATGATTAAGCGGCTTGCCGACGAGGTGAGCCTCGGGGCCGACGCTGCAAGCGAGCGCGCGGCCCCCAGCCCCGAGACCATCGCGCGCTCTTCCGTCGACGCGTTGAATGCGACCGCGAGCACAATGCGCGCCGCCGCCGCACCGAAGGCCCCGCCCGCTGCAGCCGCACGCAATGCGCCACCTTCTATGCCGCCGCCGATCGCGCCCGCCCACGCGCGCATGTCGTCACTCGCGGCAGCCCTCGCCGCGGGCCGCGTAGACGTCCTCGTCGAGCCCATCATGGGCCTCGGCGACCACCATGTTCACTATTACGAGGCGAGCGTCTGCCCGCGCGACGAGCGCGGCATGGCGCTTGCCGTCGCCACCCACGATCCCCAGCTCGCGCGTACGGGGCTGCTTCCGCTGCTCGACGGCGCGCGTCTGAGGCGCGTGGCGCAAGTCTGCCGCATGTTTGCGCATCAGCGGCAGAAGTACTGCGTGCTCGCCGCTGCGAGCGGGGAGGCCCTTGCCACCGACGGCTACCTTGACGAGCTGGCCGGGGTCTATCGCGCGCGCGAGGGGCTTGCGGGCGAGCTGGTGCTGACGTTCTCGCAGGCCGATGTCAGATCCTTCGGCGGCACGGAATGGAGCAACCTCACCGACATGCGCGATCTCGGGTTCCGCTTTGGCCTCGATCAAACGACGGACCTCGACTACGAGTTTAGCGCGCTGCGGGCGGCGGGGTTTGCTTTCGTCAGGATCGACGCCGTGGTGTTCCTGCAGGGTTTGCCGGCCGCAACCGGCATCATGGCGGCTCCGGACGTTTGCCGGTCGCTCGCAGAGCTCGGGTTGATCACCATAGTTCAGGGGATCGACAGCGAAACGACGCGTGCCAAGGTCGTGGCCAGCGGCGTGTCGCTCGGCCAAGGGCCACTGTTCGGTCCGCCGCAGATGGTCGCCTCCGACGCCGTCGGCACAGCGGCCGCTTGAGCTTCCGCGCCGCGGCCGCTAGTCAGGCGGTATGTCCCGACGACCCGCGCCCATAGAGATCATAGAGTCCGTCGCGCCGCTCGCTGCCACGACCGCGGCCTGGCTCGTCGACATCTGGGGCGTCATGCACAACGGGGTGCAGCCGTTTGCGCCCGCCTGCGAGGCCTGCCGGCAGTTTCGCGAGGGTGGCGGGCTCGTGACGCTCCTATCGAACTCCCCGCGTCCGCGCGAGGGTGTCGCCGCACAGCTCGATCGCATTGGCGTCCCGCGCTCGGGTTATGACGCCATCGTCAGCTCCGGCGATGTGGCGCGCACGCTGATCGAGGCGTACGCGGGGCGGCGCGTCTTCCACATCGGCCCTGAGCGCGACCTGGCCGTCTTCGCGGGTATCGACGTCGAGCGCGTCGGAGCTGACCGTGCCGACGCCGTCGTCTGCACGGGACTCTACGACGATGAACGGGAGACGCCTGACGACTACGTCGAAACACTGGTCGCCTGCGTCTCGCGCGGGCTGCCGATGCTTTGCGCCAACCCCGACCTGACGGTGGAGCGCGGCGGGCGCATCATCTATTGCGCCGGTGCGCTCGCTCAAGCCTACGAGCTGCTTGGCGGCGCGGTGACGTACGCGGGCAAGCCGTATCTGCCGATCTACGAGCTAGCATTCGCGACGCTCGAGCGCATGCGGCCTGGAAGCAGCGACCGCAGCCGGCTGCTCGCCATCGGGGATGGCGTGCGCACGGATCTCGCCGGCGCGGCAGCTGCGGGGGTGCGCTCGCTGTTCGTGGCGAGCGGTGTGCACGTTACGAGCGGGCTTGACGCTGCGGCTCTCGAAGCATTGTTCCCGCCCGGCGCGCCACGTCCGATCGCCGCCATGACGAGGCTCGCCTGGTAGCTCGGTCGTCGGCTTGCTTGACGCGGCCCGCCTGCAAGCCGATTTATCGTCGATGCCTGATAAGGATACCCGCGAACCCCACGTCGACGCACCGTCAAAGGAGCGCGCGCTGGCCGACGTTGCAGCGGAGGCTCCGGCAGGCGAAGCCATCGCCAGCGGGCCCGCCGTCATCGTGGCCTACTTGAAGCTGCTGCCGTCCTCGCCCGGCGTCTATCGCATGCTCGATCGCGAAGGCACCGTCATCTACGTGGGCAAGGCGCGCAACCTCAAGGCGCGCGTGTCGAACTACGCGCGGCTCGGCGGCCACACCAACCGTATCGCCCGTATGATCGCCACCACCTCGGCCATGGAGTTCGTGTCGGTGCGCACCGAGGCCGAGGCGCTGCTGCTCGAAGCCAACCTCATCAAGCGCTTTCGCCCGCGCTTCAACGTGCTGATGCGCGACGACAAGTCCTTCCCATACATCCTTATCGCGCGCGACACCGCCGCCCCGCAGATTATGAAGCACCGCGGCGCGCGCAACCGCAAAGGCGACTACTTCGGGCCCTTTGCTTCCGCCGGCGCCGTGAACCGCACGATCAACATGCTGGAGCGCGCGTTCCTTCTGCGCTCGTGCTCCGACAGCGTCTACGACAGCCGCACGCGCCCGTGTCTGCTCTATCAGATCAAGCGCTGCTCGGCGCCCTGCACCGGCGAGATTTCACTCGAGGATTACGGCCGGCTCGTCGACGAGGCCGTTCGCTTCCTGCGCGGCGAGAGCCAGAACGTGCGGCGCATGTACCAGGGTTTGATGGCGGACGCCTCCACCAAGCTCGAGTTCGAGCGCGCGGCGCGCTTCCGCGACCGGCTCGCCGCGCTTGCGCACGTCACTGCCGATCAGTCGATCAACCCGGAAGGGATCGAGGAGGCCGACATCTTTGCCGCCGCGCAGGACGGCGGGCAGACGTGCATCGAGGTGTTCTTCTTCCGAACCGGACAGAATTGGGGCAACCGCGCCTACTTCCCGAAGGCTGACCGTTCGCTCCCTGTCGAGGAGGTTTTGGACAGCTTCATCGCCCAGTTCTACGACGACAAGCCGGTGCCGCGGCTGATCCTCATCTCGCACGATGTGCCAAACCGCGAGCTTCTCGCCGAGGCGCTGTCGATCAAGGCCGAGCACAAGATCGAGATCCGCTTGCCGCAGCGCGGAACCAAGTCCGGCCTCGTCGAGCACGCGCTCGCAAACGCGCGCGAAGCGCTGGGGCGCAAGCTCGCGGAGGGATCATCGCAGCGCCGCCTGCTCGATGCCCTCGCCGAGCGCTTCTCGCTCTCGGCCTCGCCGCGCCGCATCGAGGTGTTCGACAATAGCCACATCCAGGGCGCCAACGCCGTGGGCGCGATGATCGTCGCGGGACCCGACGGCTGGGTCAAAGGCCAGTACCGCAAGTTCAATATCAAGTCGGAAAACCTGAGCCCCGGCGACGACTACGCGATGATGCGCGAAGTGCTCACGCGACGCTTCCGTCGTCTCGCAGTCGAGAACGGAGAGGGCGGCGCACCGGAACCTGCCGCCGCTGCGGCAACCGTGGTCGGCACGGTACTCGATGCGATCGGTCTCGGGCCGGAGCCGGCCGACGACGATGCCTTTCCCGACCGTCCCGATCTCGTGCTGATCGACGGCGGAGCCGGGCAGCTCGCGGTTGCCCGCGAGGTGCTGGCCGACCTGGGGCTGCACGAGATCTGCGTGATGGGCGTCGCCAAGGGGCCAGATCGCGATGCCGGCCGCGAGCATTTCTATCTCGCCGGCCGCGACCGGCCGATCATGCTCGAGCCGCGCGATCCCGTTCTCTACTTCGTGCAGCGACTGCGCGACGAGGCGCACCGCTTCGCCATCGGCACGCACCGCGCCAAGCGCTCGAAGGCGCTCGGCACGAGCCCGCTCGATGAGATCGCCGGCATCGGCCCGCTCCGCCGGCGGGCGCTCATGAAGCACTTCGGCTCGGCCAAGGCCGTGTCGCGCGCGGGCGTCGAGGACCTCAAGGCGGCCGACGGCATCTCCGCCGAGATGGCTCAGCGGATCTACGATCACTTCCACGAGCGGGAAGGGTAAGCCAGCACACCCAAGTTTGCGCAAGAACAAACGGGCGCGCCGAGCCGGACAAATCCCCGACCCCAACACGCGACCCTCAAGCGTCCAGACTAGCCGCTGCGACTTAGGTCGGCGACGGCCCGGCCGCAGGCATGACCATGGCCTGGAGCCAATAGAACCAAGCGATGTAGAACACGGCGAAGAAGACCGCCGTGAGGATGGACCCGATCAGTCGGTTTCCGAGCGCGACCGCGTTGCCGACGATACCGGCGAGGAACGCTATCAAGGAGAGCTTTCCGACCAATGTCACGTCGACGGTTGCCAAATCAAACGGAAGTTGAGGCATACGTACGACCCCCCTAAAAGCCCTTTGGCGGGCTGTTTCTGTACCCAAGCGATAATAGTTTCCGCCAACCCGGCCGCATATGCAAGCCGGGCGGCGAACCCTTTGTGCACGTTGGCATCCTCGTCCGCTACGATGACAGCGCTCTTGCGGAATATGCCGCGGCCGCTGTGTCTTATGCGACACCGTGCGAGCGAAACCAGGTCAGCATGCGGGTCCAACCATCCTTCGCCGGGCCTTCGCGGTAGCTCGGCCGGTAATCCGCGTTGAAGGCGTGCGGTGTATCCGGATAGACGACGAATTCGCAAGTCTTGCCCGCCGCTTGGCACGCAGCCCGCATGCGTTCGATGGTGTCGACGGGAATGCCCTGGTCGGCCGCGCCATAGAGGCCGAGCACCGGCGCCTTCAGGTCGCCTACGAGATCGAGCGGATGCTTTGGCGTTTGCGGGCTCGGATCGCCGACAAGCTTGCCGTACCAGGCGACGCCGGCCTTGAGGGCCGGGTTATGCTCGGCATAGAGCCATGTGATGCGGCCGCCCCAGCAGAATCCGGTGATGCCGAGGCGCGCTGTGTCGGCGCTGCCGGTGGCCTTGGCATAGGCGACCACCGCGTCGAGGTCGGAAATGACCTGCGCATCCGGCACCTGCGACACGACCTTGCTGATGATCTCCTGGATGTCGGTCATGCCGGCGACGCTGCCCTGGCGCGCGTAGAGCTCGGCCGCGATTGCCATGTAGCCTTCCCTGGCAAGCCGCCGGCAGATGTCCTTGATGTGCTCGTGTACGCCGAAGATTTCCTGCACAACGAGGACGAGGGGAAATGGGCCGCCCTTCTCCGGCATGGCGCGGTAGGCGGGGATTTCGCCGTCCGCGACCGGGATCTTCACCTCGCCCGCGGTAAGCCCGTTGCTGTCGGTCGTAATCGCCGTCTGCGCGCACACCGGCTGCACGGCGGCGGCAAAGCCGACGGCGAGGCTCGTCGCGAGCATCTGGCGGCGATTGAAATCGCGTTTCGCCGAGAAGCTGGTGAGGTCGCTCTCGAAATTCCGCATCGAATTATATCTCGCGATAGCAGGCGTGGCCGGTGTTGCCTATGACATACCTCTTGTGACCGTGTAATCCCAATTCTGCCGCGCTCGTTCCCGATGGTCTCTTCTTACGGGAACGCGGATCGGGCCCTCGCTGTTTACAGGGGAAGCAGGCGAGAATGGCGTCCACCGATAAGACGTTGGCCAATCTCTCGGCGTGGATCAGCCTCGCCGCGCTGGCCGGTCTCGTGGTCATCCCCCTGTTCTTCACGCATCATGACGTGCCACCGGCGCCTTCACCTCGGCGCGCAAAGCCGCCTACCATCGTCAACGCTCCGGCAAACCCGTCTCCGTCGTCGCCGCTAAGCGTGCAGGTGCCACAGGCAAACGCGCCCGCCACGGTCGCGCCCAAGACTGAGCCCGGCGGCACTGCTCCGCCGGCGAATGCGCCAACTGCGAACGCCCCGGCCGCGACCCCACCAGCTGCCAATGCGGCGGCGCCACCCGCCCCCGAGGTGTGGACCGACGCCGAGCAGGTCGCGGGCTTGCGCGACTGCGTACGCCTGCTGGCGCCGCTCTCTCTCGAACTCGACCTCGAACTTCCGATGCGGCACGGCCAATGCGGCACGCCTGCGCCGCTGCTGCTGCATAGCGTTGGCGAAGCGGAGAAGGTGGTGTTCGACCCGGCGCCGGAGATGAACTGCCGGCTCGCCGCCAGCATCGCGCACTGGGTCGAGACGGTGCTGCAACCCACCGCCAAAGAAGTGCTCAAGTCACGTATCGTGAAGATCATCGGCGCGTCGTCGTACGCCTGTCGCAATATCTACAACAGCCCGAACCTGCCGCTGAGCGAGCACGCGACCGGCAACGCCGTCGATGTTGCCGGATTTGTCACCGCGGACGGGCACACGATCACTGTGAAGCATTGGTGGGGACCGACCGAGCGGGACATCGCACAGGCGAAGAAGAAAGCAGCGGAAGCCGTCGCCAAGACCGCCTCCAAGACCAAGGGCGAAGCCTCCGATCCGCCAACATCGGCAATGCCCGTGTCTGCCGGCGAGGACGCGGCGAAGAAGGCGGCGGCCACCAAGGAGAAGGCCAACCTGCACGAGGCGGGTCTGAAACCGGTGGCCCAAGCCAACGCCGCCACAATTCCGCCGGCCGCCGTCGTCGCCGCCTCCACGACGACCGAGGCCACCTTCCTAAAGCGGCTGCACCACGGGGCCTGCAGCGTCTTCGCCACCGTTCTTGGCCCCGAAGCCAATGAGGCGCACCGCGATCACTTCCACTTGGACATGAAGGAGCGCAAGGGAGCGGGGATCTGCCACTGAATCGCCGTCTCCTTGAAAACTCAGGCTCAGGCTGGATTTGTTCGCGATCTGCCACTTCGGGTACCGCTCAGCTACACCATTGACTGCCGATCGGCCGGATGGTGTACCAAAGAGCGATGGACCACGCCGCCGCCACGCGCCCGATGCCCATGAGCTTGCCCAACGTATTGACGTATGGGCGCATTCTCGCCGTGCCGGCGCTTGTCGGCTGCCTGTTCTTCCTGCAGGGCGACGTGGCGCGCTGGTCGGCTTTTGCACTGTTCGTGCTGGCAGGGTTGACCGACTGGCTCGACGGATACCTCGCACGCATGTGGGAGCAGCAGTCGACGCTCGGGCGCATGCTCGACCCGATCGCTGACAAGCTCCTCGTTGGCGCCGTGCTGATGATGCTCGTCCACGACAACACGATCACCGGCTGGTCAATCTGGGCGGCGATCATCATCCTCGTGCGCGAAATCCTCGTATCCGGGCTGCGCGAGTTCCTAGCCGAGCTCAACGTCAAGGTTCACGTGACGCAGCTCGCCAAATGGAAGACGACGATGCAGATGATCGCGCTCGCGGTGCTGCTTGCGGGCCCCGCGGCGGAGAAGATCGTCCCCGGGATCACCAGCGCCGGCCTCGTCATCTTGTGGATCGCGGCTCTGCTTACGCTTTGGACTGGCTATGACTATCTGAAAGCTGGAGTGGTCCATGCCATGGAGCGCTAGGCGCACATGAGCGACGTTGGAACGAGACGCGTGAAGGTTCTCTACTTCGCCTGGGTGCGCGAAAAGGTCGGCAGCGGCTCGGAAGAGATCACGCTACCGCCAGGAGTTGAGACCGTATCCGACGTCATCGTTTGGCTGCGCACGCGCGGACCGCAATTCGACGAGGCGTTCGCGCGGCCGCAGGTCATCCGCGCGGCCCTCGACAAGGTGCATGTGAAGCCGGCCGCGCGCATCGCCGGCGCGCGCGAGATCGCCTTCTTTCCGCCGGTCACGGGGGGCTGATCTGATGCCCATCCGGGTACAGCGTGAGGACTTCGACATTGCGGCCGAGATCGTCACGATGACCGCTGGACGCCAGGACATCGGCGCCATCGTGACGTTCACCGGACGTGTGCGCGCAGATGAGGACAGCGTCGCCACGATGACGCTCGAGCACTATCCGGGGATGACCGAAGCAGAGCTTTCCGGCATCGAAGCCGAGGCGCAGACGCGCTGGCCGCTGCAGGGGAGCCTCATCGTGCACCGGGTTGGAAACCTGAAACCCGGCGACAACATCGTGCTCGTCGTCACTGCCTCGGCGCATCGGCAGGCGGCGTTCGAGGCCGCGGGCTTCCTGATGGACTATCTCAAGACTCGCGCGCCGTTCTGGAAGAAGGAGACGGACGCGTCGGGTGAAGCTACATGGGTGGAAGCGCGCGAAGGCGATGAGCGCGCGGCACGCCGCTGGTCTTGAGCGGCGAAAGTAATGCTCGCGCAAGCCATGCATCCGCAACCGCTCGTTAGCGAACTGTTAGGTCTTAGCGAAGTTTTAACGGTTGGGGGCGATAACCCTAACAATGCCTGAAGGCGGACTGCAAAACGCCATCATCTCAGGCAACCTTGACTGACCACTTGATTTGTACCGCGTAGACGGGGGTCAGACGTCATGGTTCACGGATTGTCGCGGCTCCTCGGCTGCGGCGGGATCATCCTTGCGTTTACCTTAACGTGCGCGCATGCGCCGTTGCGGGCCGAAACGCTTGCGACCGCTCCCGCCGCCAAGGACAGCGCTCGTGCCGCCGCCCCTGGAACGCTCCAGGGCAACCACCTGCGCACCCGCTTCCTCATCGGCATGCCAAAGGCGGCCAAGTTTCAGGTTTTCTCCCTCACCGACCCCAACCGTCTGGTGATTGACGTCGAGGAAACCAAGCTTCGCCTGCCGCCGCAACCCACGGGCGCGCCGGTCGGCCTCGTCAAGTCGTTCCGCGCCGGCGAGGCCTCGGCGGACCGCTCCCGCGTGGTCATCGAGGTCACCGAGCCGGTCATTGTCTCGAACTCGCGCATCGAGAAGACGGCCGACGGCAAGAGCCAGCAGCTCGTCGTCGAGATCATGCCCTTCGGGCCTGTCACCACGGCAAGCATCGACGAGCGCGCGCCTGCGGCCCGACCGTCCTTTGATCCGCCGCCGTTCGCGCTGGGCGCGGCGGGGCTGCAGCCGCCGTTGCCGCGCCCTGCGGTGCCGCCGGCCGTGCTGGCCGAGAGATCGTTCAAGCCGATCATCGTCATCGATCCGGGTCACGGCGGCCAAGATTCCGGCGCGGAGAAGAACGGTGCCGTCGAAAAGGACATCGTGCTGGCGTTCGGCAAGATCCTCGCCAACAAACTGAAGGCGACCGGCCGCTTCAAGGTGCTGATGACGCGCGACACCGATGTGTTCATTCCGCTCGGCGACCGCGTATCATTTGCCGAGCACAATAAGGCGAACCTGTTCATCGCCATCCATTGCGACTACGCCGACACCGGCTCAGTCGCCAACGGCGCCACCATCTATTCGCTGCGCGAGTCGCTGGCCGACGGCCTGCGCCGCTCGACCAAGGGTGAGATCTCCGGCAACCTGCTGTCGCAGGCCGAGGCCGCCATCGTGAAAGAGGCCTCCGGCGACGTCGAGGCGGTGAAAGGGATTCTCTCCGACCTCGCTGGGCGCGAGGTTGACGTCACGCACGACCGCACCAGCGTCTTCGCGCGCTCGGTCATCGAGGGCATGGGCGCCAGTACCGCTCTGCGCAACGAGCCCGACCAGACGGCGGGGTTCCGCGTGCTCAAGACAGCACAGTTTCCCTCCGTCCTGATCGAGCTTGCCTACGTCACCAACAAGCAGGACGCCGAGAACCTGCAGTCGGACGCCTGGCGCGACAAGGTCTCCAATTCGATCATGAGCGCGATCGACAAGTATTTCAGCAGCCAGATGGCGCAGCTCCCGATGTAACTGGCGGCTTGTCTCAAGAGCCGCAGCACTCTGCGAAACTAAAAAAGGCCGGTCCGATGGACCGGCCTTGATTTTTGTGGCCAGCTAAGGTCGCACTCCCGCGCCGGCTAGTGCCCCGTCAAGCCATACACGGAGGATGCATCTGTTTTTGGCGCCAGAGCAGGATTCCCTTCTGTTCCAGTTCGGGCCGAAGCGGAGACGCGATGCACGAACTTGAAGATACGGCGGAGAGAACCTTCTTTCGATGAAGGCGCTTCAGCATTTGCCACTCCATCTTCCAGTGTGTGCCGCATCCGGGCCCAGCGTGCTCCGGTCATCGCCACCACGCGCCGACGAGCCGGCCGGGGCAGGCCCGGCTCGCTGGCAATGGAGATCGGAGGTAGCTGGTGGATGCGGTGGTCGCGGACAGGGCTTGTCGGAGGTCGGTAGTGGTAGCCGTCAGACGCTCCCTCGGGCGGCCCCGTCCATGCCCGCCACGCGCCCGACCGGCCAAGAGTGCCAGTCGCTTGATAGTTCTGGCTCAGAGACAAGGGCTTTGGGCCCCCCCTTCTCTGACGCGCACTCAGCCCGGGCTCCAGAGCACGAAGCCTGAGCGGGGGCCGACCCCTCACGCGGCGAAGAGTAAGCGATTCGTCCACAGTTTCGAGATGCCGCCCGGTGAAATTATTGTTGCATCGGCTGTCCGTCTTGCATTCGGCGTGAGGTGACACCGGCTCGGCCTTGCCAATTCTGGGGCATACTGCGGTTTGATCGGACGCGACTTCAGGAGAGCCAAGCCCGCATGCCGCGACTTTCCCTGACCGTCCTCAGCCTCCTGCTGCTCGCCGGCTCCCCGGCGGCCGCCTGCAGCGGTCAGTCGGTCTATCTCGAGGGCGCCTTCAAGACCGGCGATCTCGGCTGGGGCGATGCGGACGCGCAGTTCCGGGTTTCAGGCAGCGAGGCGACGTTTGCGCCGCAGTCGGGCACGCAGACCGCGCGCTGGGACTCCGGCTTGTATGTCGGCGACACCGAAGCCTGTGTGACGGTGACGATGCCGGCGAACGCCGCTGACGCGTCGCGCACGTACGCAGGGCTGCTGTTCTGGCTGACCGGCAAGGATGACTTTTACGAGTTCGTCGCCGCGCCCAACGGGTACTTCTCGGTCGCGCGCAAAGTGCAGGGTGCGCTCGTCGCGACGGCGCCGATCCCGTGGACGAGAACGGAGGCCTTGAAGCTCGGCGCCGGGGAGAAGAACACACTAAAGCTTGCCCTTGAGGGGCAGATCATCGCCGCCACCATCAATGGTACCGAGGTCGCGCGCTTTCGCGCCCAGGATCCGGGCGCGCCGAGCCATATCGGTCTCGTCGCCGCGTCCGCGCCCGATGCGGCAAACAGTTGGCAGCTATCCGACCTGAAGGTCACGAACGTGCCAGCTTCGCTGGCCGAAGCGCAGCACGCGGTCGCGGACATCGCCACCGGGAGCGTGAAGGCGCCGTCCGGATGCGGCGCGGGCAAGGTGCTGTTCGAGGATGCGTTCACGTCGCACGACCCGGCGTGGGGGCTGAAGGACGATCGCCTCGCTATTGCCTCGGGCGAGGCGGTGCTGAGCCCGGTCCCCGGCACGCGAACGCTGCGCTGGAACCGCGCATTCGTTTTCGAGGACGTGGACGTTTGCGCCACGGCGCGCCTCACCTCCTACACGTCGGATCCGATCACCAGCTACGCTGGTCTGATGTTCTGGGTGAGGGACGACCGCAATTACTATCAGGCCGTGATCGCCGAAAGCGGCCACTTTACGGTCGCGCGCGTTGTCGACGGCAAGGTGGCGCAGAAGCGCCCGGTCGCGTGGACCAGCCTCGACATAGCCAAGGCGAAAGCGAAGGACAGGAACACGCTGCGGGTGGCTACTAAGGGCGACCGCGTGGTGATCTCGATCAACGGCAAGCAGGTCGCGAGGTTTACCGGTGAGCCACCGCGAGGTCCGAGCTACGTCGGCGTGCTCGCGGCTTCTTCGCCCGGCAAGACCGGTGATACCTGGTCGATCACCGATTTCAAGGTGGCTGCGTCGCAGTTGTCGAACGATGACGGCGACAGCACGCCGCCGTCATCGCGATCTCGCCGCAAACGATAGGTTAGTGGACCTCGGCGCCCTTGGCGGCGTCCTGCACCGCCTTCTGCACCTTCTCGAACGCGCGCACCTCGATCTGGCGGATGCGCTCGCGCGACACGCCGAACTCGCTCGACAGATCTTCCAGCGTCGCCGGATTGTCGGCGAGCCTGCGCGCCTCGAAGATGCGCCGCTCGCGGTCGTTCAGCGAGGACAGCGCGCTCGACAGGAAACCCTTGCGCTGGTCGAGCTCCTGGGTCGCGGCGAGCGTATCTTCCTGGCTCGGCGCGTCGTCGACGAGCCAGTCCTGCCATTCGCCGGCCTCGCTGTCGGCGCGTACGGGGGCATTCAGCGAGGTGTCGCCGGCAAGCCGGCGGTTCATCGACACGACGTCACCCTCGGTCACGCCGAAACGGTGCGCGATGGTCTTCACCAGATCGGGACGCAGATCGCCTTCGTCCAGCGCCTGCAATTGGCTCTTCGCCCGCCGCAGGTTGAAGAACAGCTTCTTCTGCGCCGCGGTGGTGCCCATCTTCACGAGGCTCCACGAGCGCAGGATGTATTCCTGGATGGAGGCGCGGATCCACCACATCGCGTAGGTCGCGAGGCGGAAGCCCTTGTCCGGGTCGAAGCGCTTCACCGCCTGCATCAGCCCGACGTTGCCCTCGGAGATGACCTCGCCGATCGGCAAGCCATACCCGCGATAGCCCATGGCGATGCGCGCGACGAGACGCAGGTGCGACGTCACGAGCTTCTCGGCCGCGTCCTGATCGGTGTGCTCCTGCCAGCGCTTGGCCAGCATGAACTCCTCGCAGGGCTCCAGCATGGGAAACTTGCGGATTTCCTGCATGTAGCGCGCCAAGCCCATCGAGCCCTGCGCGATCGTCGGAAGTTTTGTCGCCATGTCTTTACCAATCGCCATTCGCAGATGCCCGCGAGTGGTCCCTCAGATCCCTGTTCCGCGGACGAGCCGCGAACGAATATGCGGAGTATAGAAGTGCCCCGCCATCCTCTTAACGCCTGAACCTGGGCGGTTCCGTTGCCCGACCGCCCCACTCGGGTTTCCTCTCGTACCTATACGTTATAGCTGCCCAGTTTGTTGCACCCGACCTATGACCCCGGGACAAGTCAGAGCTGCTGCGGCGGAGTGCCGGCGCGAACACCGCGGCACGCCAACCTTCTGAAAAGCCATTGAATTCAGGCAAACAAGCCCTCGTTCGTGCCCCGGCCAGACTCACCCCTCTTATGCACTAGCCGTTAATGCGGCAAGTGCATGTGGGACCAATTGCCCGGTGGCGCTAATGCCCGATTGCCTGGATCGGCCGCCTTTTGCGCTTAATGCACCGGATCGAAAGCGGCGAGCACGGCGGCGAGGTCCTCCGGCAGCGGGCTTTCGAAGCGCAGCTTCTTGCCTGTCAGCGGATGCTCGAAGCAGAGTTGGGCCGCGTGCAGCGCCTGTCGCTTCAAGCCCATCACGGCCGCACGGGCGGCCACGGGCAGTGTCTCGGCCTTGGCCTTGAAGCCGCTGCCGTAAACGGGGTCGCCGACGACCGGGTGGCCGATGTGGGCGAGGTGCACGCGGATCTGATGCGTGCGTCCGGTCTCCAGGCGCAAGCGAAGAAGCGAGATCGTGGCGGCGCCGCGCGGCGCAAACGTCTTCAAGACCTCGTAGTGCGTGACGGCGTGGCGCCCCGCGGCGCCCTTCACGACGGCGATCTTGGTGCGGTTCGACTGGCTGCGGGCGAGGCGGGCTTCTATCGTGCCGCGCGGGCGCAGAGGCTTGCCCCACACGAGCGCCAGGTAGGCGCGCTCCAGTCGCCCGTCGGCCCCGTGCGCGGCGAACTGTTGGGCGAGGCCGGCGTGCGCAGCGTCCGTCTTGGCGACCACCAGAAGACCCGAGGTGCCCTTGTCGAGGCGGTGCACGATCCCCGGCCGCTTGACGCCGCCGATGCCGGAGAGGCTGTCCCCGCAATGAGCGATGAGCGCGTTGACGAGCGTGCCCGACGCGTGCCCGGCGGCCGGGTGTACGACGAGGTGCGCCGGCTTGTCGATGACGATGAGGGACTTATCCTCGTGGACGACGTCGAGCGCGATGGGCTCGGGTGCTGGAGCAGCCGGCTGCGGCTCAGGTACGACGACATCATACACCTCGCCAGGTTTGACCCGCCGCGCCCCGTCTTTTATTGTCGCGCTTCGCGCATCCGTTACGTACCCTGAGCGAAGCAGCGTTTGCACTGCCGCACGGCTGATGCCCGGCAGGCACTCGGATAGGAACTTGTCGAGGCGCTTACCGGCTTCGTCCGGCGTCACTGGAATCCTGTGCGTATGTTGGCGTCGTGCTGACATTGCGTCCGCGGACATCTCAATGAGAGGGGATTTCCATGCAGGCCTACGACGTTGCCGCTGCTGCCACACCCGTGGCCGCTGACGTCCCGCCGGAGCAGCGGGTGCAGCGCATCTTGAAATTCATCGTCGTGACGCTGGCGATCCTGCTGCTGGCGGGGTTGTTGGCGGCGGTGGTGCGCGTCATCTATCTCGCGTCGGCTCCCGTGGCGCAACGGGCAAGCTCAACGCTGACGCCGGCAGCGCCGACGCCGGCGATCCGCCCGGAGCAGAGCATCGCCCTGCCGCCCGGCGCCCTGGTGCGTTCGGTCTCGCTTTCGGGCAACCGGCTCGCCGTGCACTACGATGTGGGGGCGGCGTCCGGCATCGCCATCCTCGACCTGCAAACCGGCCGGACGATCACGAACGTCGCGATCGAGGCGAAGCCGGCGGCCCGCTAGCAGCAGGATCGTAGGTGGGTTCCGGCCCGATGAGCGGCAGAAGAAACGCTTGATCGAGGCCCCTCGGCTCCCATATAGGTTCGCCTCAGCGCTGTCCCGTTCGTCTAGTGGCCTAGGACACCAGCCTCTCACGTTGGGAACAGGGGTTCGACTCCCCTACGGGGCGCCATTCCACCCATAAGCCATTGATCTGCCAGAAGCCCTTGTTCTGCAAGGGTTTCGCTAACTCGACTGCTACCATTCGCTGCTACTATGCGAGGTATGGTCGAGGTGCCCAAGTACCCCTTCATGGCCCGCCGAAAAGGGTCAAGAAACTTCTACTATAAGCGGCCAGTGCCGAAGGCCCTGCAGGCCGAGGGACGCCCGAAGCAAATCTGGCGTTCGCTTGAGACTGACGACGAGGCTCTTGCAAAGGTTGCCTACCGAAAGGTGGATGAGGAAACCGATGCGGTGTTGGGCGAGTGGCGCCAGGACGACTCCCAACCAGTCGGGGCAAGCCAGCCTCAGCCGCCCGTTAAGGACGTTCCCAATTACGCCCCGTTGACCCCGGCCCTGCTGCGCCGCCTTGCTGACGCCCACTACCTCAACGTCTACGAGGACGATTTCCAATGGCGCGGTGACCTTTGGAAGAAGGTCCACGAGGATGAAGACGTTTTCTGGCGTGGCGAGATCATCAAGCTCCCGGACGATGACTGGCACGACCGCGGGGGCAATCAGTACAGCTACTTTGCCCTTCTGATGGAGGAGCCGGTCCTGGAGGACGTGTTCCTCTACTCGATCTTCCGTGCCCGCAAGGCGAAGCTCCAGCGTCTTCAGAGGCAATACCAGCTGGGTGATAGCCGCGACCATGGGCCCATCGCAGACAGTCTGCTGCGCTCGAAGAGTATCTCCCTCGCCGACGCTGATCGATCGCGCCTTATGCGCAAGCTCATGGACGTAGAGATCAAGGCGCTTGAGGATCTCACCGCGGGCGACGAGGCAACCTTCGATGGCATTGTGAGCCGCGAGGCAGCGGCAGAATCTCCGATACAACCTGCGCCGGCGGCAAAGCAGGGCGAGCTCGTATCTCACCTCATCGAGAAGTACCTCGATGACACAAGCCGGGAACGCGAATGGCCGAGTAAGACAACGCTTCGAAAGCGCGGCGAGCTGCGCGAATTCCTTGAGATCGTCGGGGACAAGCCGGTCAATGCCTATCGACAAGTACGACGGCGTCAACTTCAAGGACGTGCAGCTGGCGCTACCAGTCTATCGTCAAAGGCCGCCCTTTAAGGGATTGACAGCTCAGCGAAGCGGCGAAGAAAACGTCCGAGATGCGAACCGGCGGTGCGACGGTCGATCTCCTCGACCCAATCACCATCAATGACAAGATCGGGACGCTCTCACTCTTTTTTGAGTGGGCCAAGTCGCGGGACAGCACGGTCGTCAACCCGGTGGCGGACCTGCGCATCCAGCGCTCCAAGAACAAGCGCAAAGGCAAGAAGCGACATCCTTGGACAGTCGAGGAACTCAATCGAATGTTCGCCGCGCCGATCTACGCGGGATGCCGGTCGGAGTCTCACTGGAAGCAGCCTGGGAATCTCGTGCTCCGCCAATCGGCGAAGTACTGGGTGCCGCTCATTGCCTTGTTCTCGGGCATGCGGCTGGGCGAGATCATCCAGATGCAGGTCTCAGACGTCAGACGCCTTGATGGTATCGAATACTTCGACGTTACGCCCTTGGCCTGTGTCGATGCCGAGGACGATGAAGGCGAAGAGCTCGGTGATGAGGAAAAGTCACTGAAGACTTCATCGAGCCGGCGATGCATCCCTGTCCATAAGACGCTCTTCGACATTGGCTTTGACGATTTCTTGGAGTTCCGCCGACGATCGGGAACGACCCGGCTCTTTCCTGAGTACGAGAAGGCCGAGGAAAAATTAATAAAAAAAAAAAAAAAATAATTAATTAAAATAAAAAAAAAAATAAAGAAAAAAAAGGCTCTTGCTGAGTACGAGAAGGCCAAGGATGATGGCTCATGGTCGAAGCGGTTCTCGAAGCACTTTAAGCGCTTTCGGGAATCCATCGGGGTCAGTCGGTCTGGGGTCAAGTTTCACAGTTTTCGGCACAACGTCGAGGACGCGTTGCGCAATGCCGATATTCGCAAGGAAGTGCGCGATGCGATCCAAGGCCATGGCGAGAACGGCGTCTCACGCGAGTACGGATCGGGTTACTACGTGAAGACGCTCAATGATGCCGTACAGACGGTTCGCTATGACGGTTTGGACCTATCCCGCCTGAAAGTCGTCTCGGCCGATTAGAAAAGAACATACGGCTGCACGGTATCGGTGGTTCAATTCCGCCCGGGGCACCAAAAAACCCCAGAAATCAATCATCTGTCCGCTCCCAACCAGTGATGGCTCATGGTCGAAGCGGTTCTCGAAGCACTTTAAGCGCTTTCGGGAATCCATTGGGGTGAGGCGGTCTGGGGTCAAGTTTCACAGTTTTCGGCACAACGTCGAGGACGCGTTGCGCAATGCCGATATTCGCAAGGAAGTGCGCGATGCGATCCAAGGCCATGGCGAGAACGGCGTCTCACGCGAGTACGGATCGGGTTACTACGTGACGACGCTCAATGATGCCGTACAGACGGTTCGCTATGACGGTTTGGACCTATCCCGCCTGAAAGTCGTCTCGGCCGATTAGAAAAGAACATACGGCTGCACGGTATCGGTGGTTCAATTCCGCTCGGGGCACCAAAAAAACCCCAGTAAAATCAATACTTTCGTGATGACTCAGTCGGGCTCGCTAACGCACGGTTGCGGTGCTACCGGCGTGGACCAGCGCGAAACCTGGAGCAGGACCACCGGGCTTAACTTGCTCGCGCGTTAACCTTTACCTATATGACTGACGGGTCAGTCAGATGGGTAGTCGCATGCGTAAAAACACGAAGACGCGAGTGAAGAACTCAAGTTCTAAGCCGCAATCGTCCAGCGTGACGCGAAACAAGCCCACGCGCGCCCCCAAAGTTGAACCCGCGGCACGCAAGCAGGCCATTCTCGATGCCGCGCTGATGGAGTTCTCGCAGTGTGGGTTCGAAGCGGCACGGCTTGATGACATCGCTGACCGCGCCGGCATCGCTAAGGGCACGCTCTACCTTTATTTCGATGACAAGGAGGGCCTGTTTGAGGAGGTGGTCCGAAGCGCGGTGTCGCCCGTTCTGGAGCGCTTGAGCGCGATCGCGACGGCCCCCGACCTGCCCGTCGACAAGATTCTCGAAGCGTTGTTCTCGGTGTTCGAAAAGGAGGTGCTTAGGGACCAAGCGGAAGCTCTTAATCCGCCTCATCATCGCTGACGGACCGCGTTTTCCGCGCATCGCCGAATTCTACTATCGCAATGTCATCGCGCGCATTCTGCCGCTGATCACCAAGGTGGCGGAGCGCGCTGTCGAGCGAGGCGAGTTGTCGTCTGACGCCTATGCTCGCTATCCGCAGCTCGTCGCTGCGCCGCTGCTGCTTGCGGTGATTTGGGACGCGCTGTTCGCTGCGATCAAGCCGCTCAACGTGACGGACTTTCTCCTGGCGCATCGGCAGGCGCTGACGGGCAAGAAGCGGGCGCCCTCATGAACAGGAGAAGAGCCCTCACCGCCATCGCCCCTCTCGTGCTGATCGGCGTGGGCATCGCCGCCTTCGCCTACTTTCGCTCGGCCGACGCGCCGGCCCAGTTTCAGGGGTGGGTTGAGGCCGACATCGTGTTTGTGAGCCCCGACGAGATCGGGCGCGTTGCCACCTTATCCGTGCGCGAGGGTTCGACCGTAGAGGTCGGCTCTCCTCTCTTCACGCTCGACGACGATCTGCAACAGGCGGCCGTCGCCGAAAACAAGGCGGGGGTGACCAACGCCAAGCAGAGCTATGACCGCGCGCAGGCGCTCTTGAAGTCAGCAGTGGGATCACAGAAGACCTTCGACGACGCAGAGGCGGTGTTGCGCTCCGCCGAGGCGAGGCTGAACTCCACGAAGACCAGGCTCGACCGGAGGCGCATGCTGAGCCCCGTCGCTGGAACGATCCAGGAGGTTTACTTCCGCGTCGGCGAGATGGTCGAGCCGGGTCGGCCGATCCTCTCGATCGTGCCGCCGGGCAACGTCAAGGTGCGTTTCTTCGTGCCGCAGGCGACGCTGCCTAACCATCCACATTGGGGATCGCGTGCTGATCCAGTGCGACGGCTGCCGCAATGACCTCATTGCGCGCGTCAGCTTCATCTCGGCGCAGGCTGAGTTTACGCCCCCAGTGATCTACAGCCTCGAGGAGCGGGCGAGACTCGTATTTCGCATCGAGGCAATTCCTGAGCGCCCCGGCGACCTGAGGATAGGACAACCGGCCTCCGTCGCCTTGCAGAGCGCGCCGATGCCAGGGACAGTCCATGCCCAGAAGTGACGGCGCCAGCGTCGGACCGATGGAGAACGGCCAGTTCGTGAGCGGTGCTGCGACTCGCAACGGCGAGTATGCAATCGAGGTGGAGGGTCTCACCAAGTCGTTCGACGGAAAGGAGGTAGTCCACAACCTTTCGCTGCGTGTACGGCGCGGCCAGATCTACGGCTTCCTCGGCCCTAACGGTTCGGGCAAGACCACCACCCTGCGCATGATCTGCGGGCTGCTGACGCCTGATGGTGGACGCGGCACCTGCCTCGGCTACGACATCCTGACCGAGCGCGAAAAGATCAAACGCCGCGTCGGCTACATGACGCAACGTTTCAGCCTCTATCAGGATCTGTCCATCAAGGAGAACCTGGAATTCGTAGCCCGCGTCTATGACCTCGCCGATCCCGCCGAGGCTGCACGCCAGGCGATCGAAAGACTGGGGCTTCAGGGACGCGAGACACAACTTGCCGGCACGCTTTCCGGCGGCTGGAAACAGCGCCTCGCGCTGGGCGCCTGCATACTGCCCAAGCCCGATCTCTTGCTGCTCGACGAGCCCACCGCCGGCGTCGATCCTAAGGCGCGACGCGAGTTCTGGGGCGAAATCCACAAGCTCGCAGCGGGCGGCATGACGGTGCTCGTCTCGACCCATTACATGGACGAGGCCGAACGCTGCCACGAGATCGCCTACATCGCTTACGGCGAGCTGTTGGCGCAGGGGTACAATTCACGATGTGGTCGAGGCCTCGGGCTTGCGCACCTACACCGTCAGCGGCCCCGACATCGATCAGCTTGCCCAAAGGCTCGTTGGCACGCCCGGCGTCGATATGGTCGCTCCATTCGGAACCAGTTTGCACGTTGCCGGCCGCGATGCAGCGGCTCTAGACGCGACCGTCGAAAAGTTCCGCTCCGACTCGGAGCTCGACTGGGCTCTGGCTTCGCCCTCGCTTGAAGATGTTTTCATCGACCTGATGTCGCGATCCCGGGACAACTTCCGATGAGCGGCGTTCCTGTCTGGCGCTGGCCGCGCGCTCTATCGCGCACAGGGGCGATGTTCATCAAGGAGTTCCTGCAGCTGAGGCGGGACCGTCTCACATTCGGCACCATGATTTTCATCCCGATCATTCAGCTCACGCTCTTTGGCTTCGCCATCAACACCACTCCACGGCATCTGCCGACGGCAGTACTTGCCTACGAGGACAGCGACATCGGGCGCTCCATACTCGCCGCACTCAACAACACCTCCTATTTCAAGCTCATCGAGGTCGTCCACTCGGAAGCCGAGATGGACCATCTGATGCGCTCAGGGCAAATTCTGTTTGGCGTCGAGATTCCGGCAAACTTCGAGCGCGCGGTCCGGCGCGGCGACAGGCCTGCGCTGCTTGTGGCTGCCGATGCGACCGATCCGGTCGCCGCGGCGACGGCGCTTGGTGCACTGGAGGGCATCGTGACAACGGCGTTGGCGCGCGACCGTGGCCTGCCGGAGACCATCCAGTCGGTGCCGGCCTTCGAGATCCGCGAGCATCGCCGCTACAATCCGGCGGCCTTGACGAGCCTCAATATCGTGCCGGGCCTGCTGGGCGTGATCCTCACCATGACCATGCTGATTTTCACGGCTCTTTCGGTAACGCGCGAGGTTGAGCGCGGGACCATGGAAAGCCTGCTCGCCATGCCGATTGAGCCGGTCGAGATCATGCTCGGCAAAATCGCCCCATACGTCGTCATCGGCTTCATCCAGGCGACGCTGATCCTCACGTTCGGGCGCCTCATATTCGGAGTGCCGATCGTCGGCAACATCTGGCTACTCGCCCTGCTCAGCACGCTGTTCATCGCCACCAATCTGTCGATCGGCTACACCTTCTCGACGATCGCGCAGAACCAGCTGCAGGCGATTCAGATGTCATTCATGTTCTTTCTGCCGAACATCCTGCTCTCGGGCTTCATGTTCCCGTTTGCAGGGATGCCCGGCTGGGCGCAAGGGCTCGGCGAGCTCTTGCCCCTCACGCACTTCATTCGCATCGTCCGCGGCATCATGCTGAAGGGAGCTGATCTTTATGATCTTCATCGCGACGCGCTGGCGCTGCTAGGTCTCATGCTGTTCGCTATGACGCTCGCCGTGCGCCGTTTCCGCCGGACACTGGATTGAGATCACCAGTTAGCGAGAGCCCTAATTTCAGGACGATATTGGCTCCGCGGGTAGGACGTGAGCGGAGCTGTCCCACGGCCTTGATCTTGCTTAACTTTTCCGAACTGCTACGGCCACACTAGTAGCACTAAATCGTAGCAGGTAGTAGCGGCTTCAACTAGGAGACGTGAAAGGCGGCGCGCGAGTAGCAGTGCTGGCCACCGCCTGCCTATGGTTGGCTTCTTTTGCGCGAAAAATTGCTCATCCCATTACGTCCCGCGCGGCTTGGCCCGCGCGGTCGGAGCTGCCAAGGCGGGATCTTCGGGCCATGGGTGCCGCGGATAGCGCCCTTTCATCTCGGCTTTAACCGCCGCCCACGATCCCTTCCAGAAGCCCGGAAGGTCGCGCGTGATCTGAATTGGCCGGTGCGCCGGCGAGAGCAAATGCAGAGTGAGCGGCAGCTTGCCGTGGGCGATCGAAGGATGTTGCGTCAGCCCAAACAGTTCCTGCACGCGGACGTGCAGGGCGGGTCCTCCCCTCATCTCATAGTCGATCGCGTGACGATTGCCTGTGGGAGCCTCGAAATGCGTCGGAGCTTCCTCCTCCAGGCGCCGCTTCAAGTTCCATGGCAACAGCGCATCGAGCGCCGCGCCGAGGTCATCGGCGCCGATCTCGGACAACTTCGTCTTACCGGCGAGGAAGGGGGCAAGCCACTCCGTGACCGTATTGGCGAGTGCCGCATCGGTCAGGTCCGGCCATGCCTCCCCTCCGGCCGCCCGCAAGAAACCAACGCGGTCGCGGAGCTGGATTTGCGCCTTGCTCCACGGCAGACAGCCCAGCCCGAGCTTGGCAATGCCGTCAGCGAGCAGGCTCGCAGAACCTATACACTTGCAGACATTCACTAGCAGCACGCGGCTGAAGGTCCGTGACGGAATGTTCACGTCGGCTCACGAGTGAAGAGCGGACGAAAAAACCGGCTCAAGGGCGCGAGTTTTGATGATCTTTATGAGAATCGAAACGCCGACAACCTTGGTGAGCTGATCAATATCGCGCTTGACGCCGTCGAGGAAGCGAACAAGGCCAAGCTTGAAGGCGTGTTCCGATCCATCGACTTCAACAGCGAGACCAAGCTCGGCACAACGAAGGACCGCAATCGCCGTCTCAAGAACCTGATCGAGGACTTTGCGAAGCTAAACTTGCGGCCCTCGCGTATTTCCGAGGACGTGATCGGCGAAGCCTATATCTACTTAATCGAGCGCTTCGCATCCGATACAGGCAAGAAGGCGGGGGAGTTCTACACGCCGCGGCAGGTCTCGCGCATCCTGGCCAAGCTCACCGCCCCGAAACCCGGCGACAAAATTTGCGATCCCGCGTGCGGCTCCGGCTCACTTCTCATCGAGGCAGGACGCGAGGTCGGCAGCAAGGACTTCGCTCTTTACGGCCAGGAGGTGAATTCCGGCACGCGTGCCCTGGCGCGCATGAACATGTTCCTGCACGGGCTTGACGGCGCACGCATCGAGTGGGGCGATACACTCAACGATCCCAAGCTAATCGAGCGCGACAGTCTCATGCGCTTCGACGTGGTCGTGGCCAATCCTCCATTCAGCCTGGACAAGTGGGGTGCAGAAAATGCCGAGAACGACAAATACGGTCGCTTCTTCCGCGGCGTACCGCCGAAGTCCAAGGGCGACTACGCCTTTGTCACCCATATGATTGAGACGGCGCGCCCTCGCGAGGGCCGTGTTGCGGTAGTGGTGCCGCATGGCGTGCTCTTCCGCGGCGGAGCGGAAGGGCGCATCCGGCAGAAGCTCATCGAAGAGAATTCTGCTCGATTCCGTGATCGGCCTGCCGCCCAACCTATTCCAGTCGACGAGTATTGCGGTCGCGGTTCTGTTCTTCGACAAGCGGCGCGAAGTTGGTGGAGAGCTGGAAAAGCGGCGCGACGTTATCTTCATCGATGCGAGTTGCGACTTCGTCCAGGGCAAGACCCAGAACAGTCTTAGCCGAGAGCATATCGATAAGATCATTGAGACTCATGCCGCGCGCAAGAATATCGAGAAATACGCGTGCGTGGTCTCCTTCAAGGAGATCGAGCAGAACGGATTCAATCTCAACATCCCTCGCTACGTCGATACCTTCGAGGCCGAAGCCGAGATCGACGTCGCTGCCGTACAGAAGGAGATCGTCGCGCTCGAAGCTGAGCTGGCCGAGGTGAAGAAAAAGATGGCGGGCTATCTTAAGGAGCTCGGCGTCGATGCGTAGCGACTGGACTACCGTCAGCATCGGCGAGGTAGCCAAGGTGATAACGGGCTCAACACCCCCAACGAGGGATCTTGCTAATTTTGGCGGCACGATACCCTTCGCCACGCCCAGAGACTTGGGCAAAGGGCGCTATGTCAATCGCTGCCAGCGGACGCTCACCAACGACGGTCTCCAACGAGCAAAAAGCTTACCTGCTGGTGTTGTCCTGGTGACATGCATCGGCGCGACCATTGGAAAAATGGGTATCGCCGGCAGGCCGCTCGCTACCAATCAACAAATCAACGCGATTTTATCGACCTCGCATCTCGTGGATGCTGAGTTCATTTTTGATGCATTGCAAATGCAGGTCGGCAACCTTCGAGCATTGGCCGGCACGCAAGCAGTTCCCATTGTCAACAAATCAACACTTGAGGAATTCGCGCTTGAATTACCACCTCTACCAGAGCAGCGGCGCATCGCGAAAATCCTGCGCACTTGGGATGAGGCCATCGAGAAGGCCGAGCGGCTGATTGAAGCTAGCGAACGGCGGCGCCATGCACTCTTAGCCGATCTCGAACAAGGCCGATTTGGAAATGGCACGCCACAAGCGGAATGGGTCAGCACGACTATTCAAGAGGTCATGACACTCGCGAGCCGCCGCGTCGCTTGGGACGAAGATGCTACCTATCGGCTTATAACCGTGAAGCGCGCGTGTGGCGGGCTCATATTCCGCGGTGACCGCAAAGGGAGTGAAATCAAAACAAAGGACATGTACCAGGTTCGAGCGGGAGACTTTGTGATCTCCAAGAGACAAGTTGTCCACGGTGCCTGGGCTATGGCCACCAACGAATTTGACGGCACCCATGTCTCCAAGGAATACGCCTGCTTCGAACCCATCACCAACAAGCTCTGGATGCCGTTTTTTGGTTGGCTAAGCCGCACCAAGCGGCTCAGGCATCAAGCGCTTCTATGCAGCTACGGCGTCGATATCGAGAAGATGGTGCTCGATATGGATTGGCTGCAGGAGAGCCGCATCATGATCCCTGCTTCCATCGATGAACAGAAACGGATCGCTGAGGTGCTGGACTGCGCGGAACGCGAGATTACTCTTCTCTACGGTGAGCGCGATGCGCTTGAAAAACAAAAGCGTGGCCTAATGCAGAAATTGCTAACGGGCGAATGGCGCCTCGCCGTTGCTGACACCAGCAGCACTAAGCCCGCGCAGAAAAAGGTGGCCCGTGGCTAGGAAGCTCATTCCCATGGCCATAGCCTATGATTTCGATGGCACCTTCGCACCCGGCAATATCCAGGAGAATAGCTTCATCCCCGCCATAGGGATGAAAAAGAACGAATTCTGGCAGAAAAATAAGGAAAGGGCCGAGAAGCACGAAGCCGACGAGATCCTGTCTTACATGACGTTCATGTTAGAGCGTGCCGCGGCAAGTGATGTGCCGGTCAGGCGCAAGGACTTTGCTGAGCACGGTAAGACCGTCGAGCTGTTTCCAGGCGTCGAGGCCTGGTTTGACCGCATCAATGCTTACTCGAGGGAGCGACACGTCAAGCTGCAACACTTCATCATCTCATCGGGAATTAAGGAGATGATCGAGGCTACGCGGATCGGAAAGAAGTTCGACAAGATATTTGCCTCCTCGTTCGCATACGATGCAAACGAAGTGGCTAGATGGCCTGCCCTAGCCATCAACTACACGACCAAGACGCAATACCTCTTCAGAATCAATAAGGGCTCGCTTGCGGTACACGAGCACGGCATCATCAACGAGTATGTGCGCCATGAAGATAGGCCCATGCCCTATACGAACATGGTCTTCATCGGTGATGGCGATACTGACATTCCGTGCATGAGACTTGTGCGCGATCAGGGCGGCCACGCTATCGCTGTATACCAACCGAATAGCCACAAGAAAAAGTCTAGGGCGGAGAAGCTAATTACAGATCGGCGTGCCGACTTCATTGCACCAGCCGACTACTCTGAAGGAAAAGCGCTCGACGGCATCGTGAAGGCAATAATCGACAAGGTGGCCGCGGCTCATGTCGTCCGCACGCTGAAGCGGGAACTACAATGAGTGCTCATCGCGATACCGAGAAGCATCTTTCTCAAATTCCGGCTCTGCACCTTCTCCAGAAGCTTGGCTACAAGCTGCTGGCCAAGCGCGAACTGGACGCGCAGCGGCGTGGCAAGCTCGGCAACGTACTGCTCGAAGACATTCTGCGCGAGCAGCTCACGAGGCTGAACCGCGTGGAACACCGCGGCGCGACCTATCCCTTCTCGGAAGCCAATATTGAGACCGCCATCGAGCGCCTGCGCGGTCACGGTAGCGCTGGGCTCTTGAGGACCAATGAAGCCGTGACGGACCTGCTCCAGCTCGGTATTTCACTCAATCAGACCATCGAAGGCGAAACCCGTGGCCGTCAGCTACGCTACATCGATTGGGATAACCCCGCCAACAACGCTTTCCACGTCGCCAAAGAGTTCGATGTCGCTCGCACGGGATCACAGCAGACGTGCCGACCCGACATCGTGCTCTTTGTGAATGGCCTCCCATTCTGCGTGGTCGAATGCAAGGGACCGCGCGAGGACCTCGATCAGGGCAATGCGCCATGGTGCCGAACAGCGGTATGTCGTAGAGCTTGCCAGCCAGCAATGTCGCCGTGCCGGTGAAGCCCGCGATGTAGCTGGCGCGCGCCGCCAAGAGCCCGGCTTCGGCACCGTGGGCGCGCCGCAGGCCGAAATCGACAAGAAGCTTGCCAGGTGCGGCGAGCACAAACCGCGCTGCCTTGGCCGCGATTAGACATTGAAAGTGCAAGATGTTGATCAGGCGCGTCTCGACAAGTTGAGCCTCCGGCAAAGGGGCCGTCACACGCAGGATCGGCTCATTGGCGAAGAAGGCCGTCCCTTCCGGCACGGCGTGGACATCTCCTGTGAAGCGGAATTCCGCGAGGTAGTCGAGGAGGCGCTTGCCAAAGCGGCCGTACGTTGCGAGCCAGTCGATCTCGTCAGCAGAGAACCGCAGGTTCTCGAGGAAACCGAGGGCCTGCTCCAATCCAGCGGCGATCAGGAATTTGCGGCGAGCGGGAAGCGTGCGTACAAAGAACTCGAAAACTGCGGTTTTGGTCTCCTCATGCTCCAGGTACGCCTGCATCATATTGAGCTGGTAGAGATCGGTGAGCAGGGGGTTCGTCGCGACATCCATCTCGACACCGTTGTCCCGAGCGCCACCAGGCTCGCCATCCGAGAAGCTCTTCCAGCTCAAGATTAGTGAGATTGAGCGGTATTAGTGAGATTGAGCGGTGCGTCTCAATTGACAGATCTGCATGGATCTGTGCGCTTGAACGGATCATGCTGCCGTTTGCGATCAAAATGTGCAACGCTGCCGCGACTTCGGGCCAAACGCTACATGGACAAATCGGGAGCTCCCGCGGCCTCCTTCTTGCTCTCGGGAATCTCGGTCATCGTCGCCTCAGTGAGCAAGAGGACGCTTGCTATGGAAACCGCATTTTCCAGGGCGACGCGCACCACCTTGGTCGGGTCGATGATGCCCTCCTCGACGAGGTCCACGTACCGGTTGCGCGCCGCGTCAAAACCGTAGTTGTCCTTCCCTTCCTGCATTCGGGCGACCACGACACCGCCATCGACGGCTGAATTCTCAGCGATCTGTCGGGCCGGCGAAGTGAGTGAGCGCTTCAGGATTTGGATACCGGTGCGCTCGTCGCCCTCTGCGGCCGTCTCCTCTTTGGCAACTGCATCCATGCACCGCAGCAGAGCCAGTCCACCTCCTGGCACGATGCCTTCAGCGACTGCCGCCTTCGTGGCATTGATGGCGTCATCGAGAGCCTCCTTCCGCGACTTCATTTCTGCCTCTGATGGCGCTCCTACTCGGATGACGGCCACGCCGCCGGCGAGCTTCGCCAGCCGTTCCTCAAGCTTCTCCTTGTCGTAGTCACTCGTCGATTTGTCGATCTCGCGCCGGATCTGCTGGATTCGGCCGTCAATGGCCTTCCGCTCTCCGCCACCGCCGATGATCGTCGTGCTATCCTTATCGACGACGACGCGCTTGGCTCGACCGAGCTGATCAACGTTCATGCTCTCGAGTTTCAGCCCGAGCTCTTCGGAGACGACCTGTCCCCCGGTCAGGACTGCGATGTCCTGGAGCATCGCCTTGCGCCGGTCGCCAAAGGCCGGCGCCTTTACAGCACAGCTCTTGAGAACGCCCCGCAATTGATTGACGATCAATGTGGCGAGCGCTTCTGCATCGACGTCCTCGGCTATGACCAAGATGGGCGAAGCAGATTTCGCGACCTGCTCGAGCAGCGGGATGAGGTCCTTGAGTGCGCTGATTTTCTTGTCCGAGATAAGAACGAGTGCGTTCTCGAGGATAGCCTCCATTTTCTCGGCATTGGTGATGAAGTAGGGGGAGATGAAGCCGCGGTCGAATTGCATGCCTTCGACCACCTCGAGCGTGGTCTCCGTCGTCTTGGATTCTTCGACCGTAATCACCCCTTCGTTGCCGACTTTTTCCATCGCTCCGGCGACGAGTTCACCAATGGCCACATCGTTGTGGGCCGCGATGGTCGCCACCTGCGCCTTCTCCTTGCGCTCTCTCACGGGCCGCGACATTGTCTTGAGCGCATTGATTGCTGCCTTCGTGGCGCGGTCGAGACCCCGCTTGAGATCGATCGCGCTTGCTCCGGCCACGACATTGCGCACGCCATCCGCCAGGATGGCGTGAGCAAGTATGGTGGATGTGCTCGTCCCATCGCCGACGCTGTCGCCGGTCTTCTCGGCGGCCTGTCGCAGCATTTGCGCCCCGAGATTCTCTTCTGGATCCTTGAGGCTGAATTCCTTGGCGATCGTCACCCCATCATTGCAGACGATTGGTACACCCCACGTCTTCTCGATCAATACCGACTTCGACTTGGGACCTAGCGTGATCCGTACAGCATCCGCCAGGAGCGTGGCTCCCTGCAGGATCTTCTCCCGGGCGGCTGAGCGGAACAGGACGTGCTTATGTACCATGTGGGCTTCTCATCGCTAACCAGTGAAGTAATCCGGAGCGCGTGCGGAGCGTCCTTCTGCTCGGGGCTCTCAATATCGAGCTTGCACTCTGTGGCGCCCGCCGCAGAGGGGTCATCCTTTCTCGATATTGACTTCGGCGCCGAGCAATTGATCGAGCACCTCATCATTGAGAATGTCCATCAGCTCGCCAACGCTTGTGGTTCTTTCCAGCCGCCGCTCACGTACCGCTTGCCAGGCCTTGGCAAACGCTGCGCCAAAGCTATCTTGATCAATGACCTCATGGACGTCCTCGTACAGCAGGACGCCTCGCTTCGTGATGCGGAGCCTGGTTTTCATCATTCCCACCGACTATATGAACCAACTCAATCCAATCAACGTGAGCTGTCGTTCGCCATCCAACCCGTTGGATGCCGCACGTCGCCACCCGAGCGTCTGTCAACCGCCTCTTGCTGGAACGCCTTTGGCCCGCGCACTCTCGAGGAGACTAGAGACCTCGGCGTCACTCACTTGGGAGAAGTCCAGGTAGAAAAAGCCGATGGCGGCGAAATACTCGGGTGTCTCAAGGCAGATCACGTCGTCCGCTTCTTCCCGCAAGGCTTCCACTGCCTGCAACGGCGCAACTGGCGTAGCGACGACGGTCCGTTTCGAACCCAGCCTCTTCAATGCATGCAAAGAGGCCCGCACTGTTGCACCCGTCGCAATGCCGTCGTCGACGATGATGGCCGTTTTATCCTTCACGGGGATGCGCGGGCGTCCCGCCACCCATAACTTGCGGCGTGCTTCGATGATCTCAAGCTGCCGCTGTGCTTCCTCACGGAAGTCGTCCTCGCTGAGCCCGAGTTCACGGATGAGCTCTTCGTTGCGAACGATCTCCGGGGCATCGCCATCGACCACTGCACCCACCGCCAGCTCGGGCTGAATGGGAGCCCCAATTTTGCGCACGAGAATGACGTCGAGAGGTGCCTTGAGCTTCGCTGCCACCTCCGCCGCGACCGGTACACCTCCGCGCGGCAATCCGAACACGATGGGATCGGCATACTCGTGGCGCGCGACCTCTTCGGCCAGGAGCTGGCCGGCCTCCTTGCGGTCCTTGAAAATCCTCATTCTCACGCCCTTAAGCCTTTCCCAAGAATTGGACGAACCAAGCGGCCGCGAGCGATATCACGGTATCGAGGGTGCCAGGTTCCTCAAACAGATGCGTTGCTCCGGGAACAATATCGAGGCGCTTCTCGCATTTGAGCTCAGCCATCGCCGTCTCATTTAGGCCGATCACGACCTCATCGCGTCCTCCAACGATGAGAAGCGTGGGTGCCTTCACGTGGGCCAGCGCGCCTGCTGCAAGATCCGGCCTGCCGCCGCGGGAGACCACAGCCAGAACCTGATCGGGCCGGCGCGCCGCCGCCGTCAGCGCAGCGGCCGCACCCGTGCTTGCCCCGAACAATCCAATAGCGAGGTGCGCAAGGGTCGGTTCTGCACGGAGCCAGTCCAGCGTCTCTTCCACGCGGCTGCCGAGCAAGGCAATGTCGAATACGTTGCGGCGATCGTCGGCCTCCTCGGGCAACAGGAGATCGAAGAGCAGCGTGGCAAGGCCACTTTCATTGAGGGCATTGGCAACGTGTGTGTTGCGCGGGCTCAGCCTGCTCGAACCGCTTCCATGTGCAAAGATCACAATCCCCTTTGTGCCTTTCGGAACGGCAACCAATCCCGGCAGCCTTCTGGGCAGGATCTCAACCTCTTTGGTGGGAAGCTTTGCCATCACCATCTGCCTCCGTGAGCACTCCGGACCTGTGCTGCGATGCCTGCCGCAGTCTATAGGTCCGCGCCGCCCAGCCTCTGATTTGGATCAAGGTGTCGGCGTGCCACGAGCGTCAGTCTGCCGATGCGCTTACCGCCACTCGAGCCTCAGCACGTCATCCGAGCCAAGCCGAACGCATGTTCCCAATGGCTTGCCTTCTCGGTTCAGCGTCCTCGCAAGCCATTCCACATCAGCACGCGAAGCGCGATTGAGGCGCATGTTGCGGATCTGGAGCGGCACCATCTCTAGGCTGACGAGCATGCCGTCATCGATCCGGATCGTTGGAAAGTACATCAATACGAGATCATCGCGGAATTCCTCGTAGCCTGTTATCCCTTCGTAATCGTCAATGAAGTCACCGCAGCCATGGAGTATGAGCTTGCCGCGGTGGACTTCGATCCCTTTGACGTGATGCGAAGAATGTCCGTGAACAATGTCGACGTTGGAGGAGTCCATAAGCCAATGGGCAAAGGCCGACTGCTCGTCTGGAATCTCATAGCCCCAGTTGCCGCCCCAGTGGATCGAAGCGAGCACAACATCCCGCGGCTTTGCCACCGACCTGACCTGTTCGCCGATCCGTTCGGCAGCCTGGCGCGACAGCTCGGGGACAACATTGACGCCGGGCGCGTCGGGTGTGGCGCCCCATCGGCGCGGCACGCCGGCGTTCGGGCAACCGAAGGCAAACACAAGTACGCGGGCCTTTGCATGCACCTCCAGGATGGCAGGGGCGGCAGCAGAGGAGCTGTGGCGGCCGGCGCCGGCATAGGGCACCTCGGCTTGTTCGAGGGCACACAGCGTATCGAGCAAGCCCGAACATCCCCAGTCGAGGACGTGGTTGTTTGCAAGGACGCAGCAGTCGATGCCGGCCGCAGTGATGGCTGCGAAGTTGGCCGGGTTCATCTTGTAGTTGACGCCCTTTGGTTCGGGCCGCGTGCTGCGCGTCAGGGCCGTCTCGAGATTGATGATGCGCGCACCAGGCTTTCTGCGCTTAAGCTCGATTAGCGCATCTCCCCAAATATAATCGAAACCCACGGGCCGCTGGATTGCGCCATTGGCGCGTTCGGCCAGCTTCACGTAGTCGCTCGCCGACTTCACAAAGGTCTCGTGGATCTGAGGATCCGCGGGGAAGGGCAGCACCTGATCGATGCCCCGCCCTGTCATAACATCGCCGGCGAGGAAGAGAGTGACCGTTTCCGGTGAATGACCTTGCTGATCAATTGTTCCCATGTTTCAGCTTCGAGGGGTCCGCTTGCCCAGCCACGTGGCTTCAGGCTGCGAGCTGGGTCTCGTGCATCATTGCCTGCATTTGCCTCTGCAGCGCCGATGCAGTCTGGTGGGTGACCGTCTCGCCCAGCCTCGCCAAGCGGCCAAGCTCCTCCTGGTACTGAGCAAAGGCCTTCGACCAGTAGTCGACGTACACCTGCTGAAGCTCCTGTGGGGACGTGCATGCCGCTATGCGCTGCGGCACCGCCCAGTCCTCTTTTAGCCGCCGGTTGAGGAACCCCACCCATTCCGTGCTGAAATGGGCAAGGCTCTCGCACAGCATCCCATTGAAGCTCGCCATGGCCGAGAACGGCAGCTGCATGGTCGACTGCGCATTGACGAATGGAAGCATCAAATTGGCTGGCTCCCACCGGGTGAGACCGTTCGGTAGCGGCTTAGGCATGGCGCTCGTACTCGGGTGTTTACAGGTTTTGCACCTTTAAAATGCTACTCCCGGTTCCCCACCGGCAGCATGATCAAGATCAATTCGCTTAACCGCGGTGCTGCGCCTTGGTCTACTGGCCCACATGAAACGGCATTGCATTAGCCATCTCCGGATCACCGAAGGCGAGGAAGGCCGGCACGCGGAATCCCTCGACAACGCCCCCGTACGTAAGCGGTTTGCCCTCAGGTGTCGTCACCGTGCCGCCTGCCGCGGCCACAATTGCGTGCCCAGCGGCGATGTCCCATTCATGCGTCTGGGCGAGCCGCGCGTAAATGTCGGCGCTTCCTTCGGCGATTTGGCAGAATTTGATCGAGGAGCCGCAGGCAATCTGAGCCTTGACCGGAAGGCGGGCGAGCAATGCCGCCGTCTCGGCGTCGAAGTGAGAGCGGCTGACCGCAGCGATGAGACCCTGAGCAGGGCGCCGCCGCGTGCGAATGGCAACGATCTCGTCCGCATCGTTGGCCGCCGCGCCCGGGCAGAGACGAAGGCGTTCAGCACTCCGGCCAACGATCCCGCGCCAGATCAAACCGAGCGCGGGGGCGGCGATGATCCCAATTGCCGGGGTATCGCCAATGACGAGCGCAATGTTGGCCGTGAATTCGTTTCGACCGGCGAGGAATTCGCGCGTGCCGTCGAGAGGGTCGACGAGGGCAAAGCTTGGGCCGAGCGGAGTGGCGCTGCTGGGTCCAATCGATTCCTCGGAGACGATCGGCATGCCGGGAACGACACGTGACAGCCCTTTGATGATCTCCCTATTTGACGCCTCATCCGCCGCACTGACAGGGGAAAGATCGGACTTTGTGCGCCTCGCCGCGGTGGCTGGATCGATCGCCAGAATGGCGGCTGCGGCGCGCGAAACTATCGTGGTCAGCTCATCCATGAGCTGGAGGCTAGTTAATGCCGCCAAGTCAAAACTGCGCACCACAACACAGACTCGCAAGGTACCTCTTGGGATGTGCTGTCAGAATGCTTCTAGCTCGCCATTGACGTGCGTCAACGTTGCGCCGCTGAGATTGTAGAAGACGTACGATTGTTTGCTGCTATGTCTAGCTCGACGCATTGGCAGTGAAAGTCCCGCGCATGACGGTTAACTCTCGACTTTGGAGCCCATGCGACGCTCGACCGCGAGCCAGCCTGAGTGGCCATTTTCGGCTCTTCGCTCTGAAGGCGACCGACGAACTCGGCCGGGCCGTAGCGGATGCGCTGGGACAGCCGCTGTCTGCTCATGAGGAGCGGGAATTCGAAGACGGCGAGCATAAGACGCGGCCGCTTGATCCCGTGCCCGGCGCCGACGTCTACGTCATCCAAAGTCTGCATGGCGGCCCGACGACGAGCGCGAACGACAAGCTCTGCCGGCTCTTGTTCTTCATCGGAGCGTTGAAGGATGCCGGTGCCGCTCGTGTGACGGCTGTGGTCCCCTACCTGTGCTACGCACGCAAGGACCGTCGCACCAAGCCCAATGACCCCGTGACCACGCGTTACATCGCAGCCATGCTCGAGGCGGTAGGCGCCGACGGCATCGTCACACTCGAGGTGCATAATCCTGTAGCCTTCGAGAATGCATTCCGCTGTCGAACCGTAACTTTGACCGCGACGCCGTTGTTCGTCGACTACGCGAGGCGGTTGAGGGACGAAAACCTCTGCGTCGTCTCGCCGGATACCGGCGGCGCTAAACGGGCAGAGTTGTTTCGCGAGACACTGGAGGCGGCCACCGGTCATCCGGTCGGGAAGGCCTTCGCTGACAAGCATCGCAGCGCCGGTGTCGTCTCCGGCGACCTGTTCGTAGGGAACGTAAAGGGTGCCACGGCCCTCATCATCGATGATCTGATCAGCACGGGAGGCACCTTGGTGCGGGCGGCCAGAGCCGCTCGTGCTGCCGGGGCGCGCAGGGTCGTCGCGTTGGCGGCGCACGGTCTCTTCATGAAAGGCGCAGCTGAAGCGCTTGCGGACCCCTCGCTCGAGCGGGTCATAGTCACCGATACGGTTCCCGCGTTTCGGCTCCCCCCCGGCGCGACCCGCGATAAGCTCGAAATTCTTGCCTCTGCGCGACTTTTTGCCGAGGCGATCGCACGCCTGCACGAGGGGCGACCGCTTACCGACCTCTTGGTATTCTGAGAAGCCGGTCAAGGCGGGATGCGTCCCTCGCCGCGATGCTCAGGTAGGCGCGGGCGCGCTGCGGCCATTTCTCCGGAGTGCGCGGGTTCGGCTCCAAGAGATGGGCGATCGCGAGGCGGGCGCGCAGCATGGCGCGATGGCAGCGGTAGAAGAGGAACAGCTCGGGCCCAGGATCGTCTTGTAGCGCGCGTGAGACGCCCCGGCGGACGTAGTCTCCGATCCACGCCGCTCCCAGCCGTTCGCATTCAAGGCTCAGGTAAGCGACCTCGTCGAAAGGATCAACCATCCTCAGCCTGGGATTGAATTCCAGACAGTCGATGATTTTGATGCCGTCGCAGAGCCAGATGTGCTCTGGGCGCAGGTCGCCGTGTCCATCGACAATGCGCCGGTCGCGGGCTCGTCGGAGAAGGGCGCCGCCGCGCCGATGGAGGAAGCTGCGCTGGGCGCGCTCGATGCTTCTGATAAGCCCGGCGGGCAGATCAAACCGCCGGTCGAGCATGACGCGGCAGTCGCTGGAGATGTTGCGCTTCCATTCCAACATTTGCGCGGCGGGGGACACGTAGGGTCGCCTTGCGTGCCGGTAGAACCGCCCGAGAACTGTCACCAGCCTGTCAAGCTGGCAAGCGTCGACCCGGTTCTCTTCGATTGCTCGGTCGAGCGCCCAGCTGTCCTCAAGGCGGCGCATCACGACAAGCCAGTCGGCAACCTCACCGGGAGCGCCAATCGAGAGACCTCTGGGTGCCGCGACAAGCGGTACGACGTCGAGATAGACATCCGGGGCAAGCCGCCGATTGAGATCGAGTTCGGCCCGGCACGCTGCCTCGCGACGACCGAGGGTCGAGAAGTCCAGGTAGGGGAAGCGGACAGGCTTCTTGAGCTTGTAGACCTTATCGCCGGCGAGAAAGACCCACGACATGTGAGTTTCGCGGCGGATCACCTCGCTAACCGGGCGTGGATAGGCAGCGGGCTGGCTCAGGAATGCAACCTTCTCGGCAAGCGTCGGCTCACCGGCTTTCGTCCTCGAGACATCCTGTTGAACAATCTCCATGCCCCAGCTCCCTCCTTGCTTTGGCCAGTGCGAGGGCCATCTATTTCGGATGGAGACCTCTAAAAACCTAAGAACAGACCTTGGCAGCCAAAAGGTAGCCGGTCGCTATTGGCATAAGCTCGATGACAATCGCATCCAATGCGATCTATGCCCCAGGCTATGCAAGCTCAACGAGGATCAGCGTGGCCTCTGCTTCGTAAGAGCCCGGTCCGGCGATGAGATCGTGCTCACCACCTACGGCAGGTCGTCGGGTTTCTGCGTCGATCCGATCGAAAAGAAGCCTTTGAGCCACTTCTTGCCGGGTACGCCCGTGCTTTCATTCGGCACCGCCGGCTGCAATCTCACCTGCAAGTTTTGCCAGAACTGGGACATCTCAAAAGCGTCGGCCTTTGACCGTCTGCAAGAGACGGCATCGCCCGAAGCAATCGTGGCGACGGCGATTAAGAGTGGCTCTCGCTCCATCGCCTATACATACAACGATCCCGTGATCTTCCTCGAGTATGCAGTGGACGTTGCCGCGGCTGCGCGTGCGGCCGGCGTCAAGAATGTCGCCGTGACCGCGGGCTACATCTCGGACGTGGCGCGTGAGGAGCTGTTCCGAGACATGGATGCGGCCAACGTGGACCTCAAGGCATTCACCGACGGCTTCTATCGGAAGCTATGCTCCGCTCACCTTGCCCCTGTGCTCGATACGCTCGAATATCTGAAGCACGAAACGAATGTTTGGCTCGAGATCACCACGCTCTTGATTCCGGGCCACAACGATGGCGATCCCGACTCGCAGCGCTCTCCGAGTGGATCGTTGATCGACTTGGAGCGGACGTGCCCCTGCACTTTTCGGCCTTTCATCCCGACTGGAGGATGCTCGATGTGCCGGCCACGCCGGCCAGCACGCTGAAGCGGGCTCGCGAGATCGCTATGAAGGCGGGGCTGCGCTACGTTTACACGGGCAACATCCACGACGCGGTCGGCCAGAGCACCTATTGCCACGGATGCGGGGCTTGCCTCATCGGCCGCGACTGGCACCGCATCACCGCATGGAACCTCGACAACGAGGGTCGCTGCAAGGCCTGCGGCGTTGCTCTGCCGGGCCTATTCGAGCCGAATCCAGGAGCCTGGGGGAGCGCCGGGCGCCGGTGCGGATCTTAAGTGCCGACAGTCATGCGACATCCTAATCGAAGCCGGCGAGAGTTCGAGAATCGAACCGCCAAGCTTGTATGGCACCTAAGTGGGCAGCTCCGAGCGATGAAGGATTGGAATGTCATCGTCACCGTCACGGATCGCTTCGCCTATCATCATGCCCGGCGAAGGCTGAGGCAATTCGGGTCGATCGAAGGTACGCCGTTCCATAATGTCCTGGCGATGCACGTCTCCGAAGTCGGGACCCTTTTAGCCGCATTGGCTGAAATGGCGCACGAGGACATGAGCCTCTTCAACGACATCTCCCGCCTTGTGCCGGCGCGGGTGACGTTTGATTTCGAGACGAAGGAGGAGTTCGAGAGCAAGGCCAGCGCTGCCCTCCTCGACTGGGCCGATCACCTTGTCGGCGGCACATTTCACGTCCGTCTTCACCGCCGCGGGCTCGGGGACCAGTTCGCCTCTCCTTCGGAAGAGAAGCTGCTGGATGAAAGACTGCTGCAAAGGCTTGCCGAGATGGGGCGCCCGGGCCGCATCGATTTTGACGATCCCGATCACGTGATCGACATCGAGACGGTCGGCAACCGCGCGGGGCTCTCTCTGTGGACGCGCGATGATCTGCGCCGTTACCCGTTTCTGCGGATCGACTAGGACCGCCGGATCAACCGGTGGCCGGCGCCTCTAATTCCACTCTTTCGCGGCAAGATCGTGTTCGCCGCACCATTTCAGCATCAGGGCGCGTGCCGTGTCACGTAAGCGGACGGCCGCATCGAAGTCCGTGCCATCCGCCGAAAGCGGCGAGCCGATATGCACGACGATCTTGCCGCGACGCGGGAACCATCGATCGCCGCGCAGGATCGAGCGCGTCCCGCGGACCGTAATGGGTACGACGGGCACGCCGGCCTGTGCCGCGATGAGGAATGCACCGAGCCGGAAACCGAGAAGGCCGGGCATGCGCGTAAGCGTGCCCTCCGGGAACGAGACGATGCGCTCACCGGCTCGCACCGATCCAGCTGCCGCTGTGTGTCCTCGACTCGCCTGCCGCATCGGTCCGGCGTGCGAACAGGGTTCCGATGCGGCGCAGAAACGGCCCGGCGACACCCTGTCCGGCAAGCTCCTCCTTGGCGACGAAGGTCAGGCTGCCCGGGACCGTAGCGGCCACCACCATCGAGTTGAGATAGCTCGAATGGTTGGAGATCAGAATGACGCCTCGCTCCGGGGGCCATGCCTCGGCTTCGACTTTGGGTGCACTGCCGGTTAGCCAGAGAAACGCACGCGCGGCTTTGTGGATTGCTGCGTGACGCCAGCTCCGTCGCGGCAACAGAAGGACGAGAAGCCAGAGGCATACAGCCAGCGCGATCAATAGGCCCCACCAGTAGGCCGCGTACAGGAGCTGGACAATAAGGCGGCTGGCGCGCCGCACACGCATGCGCAAGCTCGATAAGGTGAGGCGGATCAGCTGCCACCACAGCGCATGGCCCTTTTGCGCAAGAGTGCCGGTTTCGTAAAGCGAGCGGGCCGCGGAGCGGCGGATCTTGCCACTCGAGGTCTTTGGCACCGTGTGCGGCGCAACGATCATCACTTCGTCCGGTGACATATCCAAGTGCGCGGCCGAGCTTTCGGCGATCTTTCGTCTTAGGGCGGCCGTCGCCTCAGGATCGGTGAGGCGGGTTTCGACCAGCAGCACCAAGCGCTCGGTTCCTGTTCGCTCGTCCATCGTTGGGAAGGCGGCCACGCAGCCTT
>CAVUWX010000002.1:107500-121248 GCA_963745205.1 uncultured Alphaproteobacteria bacterium | reverse complement strand
GGTGACGGCGGGCCTGTTGGCCATCGTGCTGCAGTCGATGGGCCTGCAGGCTCGCTCCTGGCAGGGCTGGCAGATCCCCGTCACGACCTCGTCGGCGCACGGCTCGGCCCGCATCAAGGGAATCGACGGCAGCGAGATCAAGCGCCGCTTCGCCCAGGGCGAGGTGGCCGTCATTACCGGCTTCCAGGGCATCGAGCCCGAGCGCCGCCGCATCGCAACATTGGGCCGCGGCGGTTCGGATACGAGCGCGGTCGCCATGGCCATCGCACTCAGGGCCGATGTGTGCGACATCTACACCGACGTCGATGGTGTCTACACAACCGATCCGCGCATCGTGCCCAAGGCGCGGCGGCTGCCGAAAGTGTCGTACGAAGAGATGTTGGAGATGGCCTCGCTCGGCTCCAAGGTGCTGCAGACCCGCTCGGTCGAGCTCGCAATGGTCAACCGCATGATGGTGCGCGTGTTGTCGAGCTTCGTCGCGCCGGAGGCGATGGAGCCCGTGCGTCCTGACCGCCTGGAGAATATCGGTACGATCGTTTGCGATGAGGATGAGATCGTGGAGAGCCAAGTCGTCAGCGGGATTGCCTACGTCAAGGACGAGGCGAAGGTGACGCTCATCAAGGTCGAGGACAAGCCGGGTGTCGCCGCTCGGATCTTCGGGCCGCTCGCGGACGCCAACATCAACGTCGACATGATCGTGCAGAGCGTGACCCCCGACGGAAAGCACACCGACATGACGTTCACCGTGCAGGCAGCGGAGCTGCCGCGCACGCTCGAAACATTGAAGGCGGCCAAAAAGGACATCGGCGAATTCGACGTGCAAAGCTCCGCCGACGTCGCCAAGATTTCTGTGATCGGCGTTGGCATGCGCAGCCACGCCGGCGTTGCCGCCATGATGTTCAAGGCGCTTGCCAGCAAGGGCATAAACATTCTGGCCATCACCACGTCCGAGATCAAGATTAGCGTGCTGATCGACGCCGCTTACGCCGAGCTTGCCGTCAGGACGTTGCATTCGATTTACGGTCTCGACGCAGACTAACGCCGGAATTTTGCGGTGGGGTCGGCGGCGCGGCGCACGAGGGCACGATTGAGCATAAGAGCCCGCCTCCCCCGGCGGATCACAGAGCGGCACGAGCGATGCAGAGGCGAGGCGACGAGCCACGAGTCCTGACATCCGAGCCGGCGCTGCGTGTCATCATGCGGCGCTTGCGAGAGATCATGTCCGAGCCCGGCGACGGCCAGGCGCGGCTCGACAAGATCGTCAAGCAGATCGCCGGCGTGATGGTCACTGAAGTCTGCTCGATCTATCTGAAGCGGCAGGACGGTTCGCTCGAACTCTTCGCGACCGAGGGCCTGAAAGCGGGCGCGGTCCACGCCACTCGCATGAAGCGCGGCGAGGGCCTCGTCGGCCGCTGCGCCGAGCTCAACATCACCGTCAACGAGCCCGAGGCTTCGAGCCACCCAGCCTTCTCCTACCGGCCGGAGACGGGCGAGGAGATTTACCACTCGCTGCTGGCGGTACCCATTCAGCGTACCGGTCAGGTGCTCGGCGTGCTCGTGGTGCAGAACCGCGCGCAGAAAGAATATTCCGACGAGGACGTCGAGGTTCTGCAGGCAACCGCCATGTTCGTCGCCGAGCATCTCGTCTCGGGTGCGGTCGCGGGGGCCGGCACCGCCGCGGAGATCGGCAAGTCCCTGTCGGCGGTCATCGAAGGGGAGCCGATCTCGCCCGGCATCGCGCTCGGCCACGTCGTGCTGCACGAGCCGCGCATCGTCGTGACCAAGCTTTTAGCAGAGGATCCCGCCGAGGAGCTAGCGCGCCTCGATACGGCAATGGCCACGCTGCGCGCTTCTCTCGACGAGATGTTCGACCACGAGCACTTGGCCGGTGCCGGCGAGCACCGGGAGGTACTCGAAGCTTACCGGATGTTTGCGCACGATAAGGGCTGGGTTCGGCGTATGCGCGAGGCCGTCGAGGGCGGGCTCACCGCAGAGGCGGCGGTGGAGCGGGTGCAGAATGGAACGCGCGCGCGCATGCTACGTCAAAACGATCCCTATTGGCGCGAGCGGCAGCGCGATCTCGGCGATCTATCGGACCGGCTCTTGCGCATTCTCGCCGGCCGCATCACCAGCGCGGACGAGCCGACGCAGTTGCCGCCCGACGCGATCCTCGTCGCGCGTACGATGGGCCCTGCCGAGCTTCTCGATTACGACCGCAAGCGGCTGCGCGGGCTCGTCATCGAGGACGGCAGCGCGCAGAGCCACGTGGCGGTCGTCGCCAAGGCGCTCGGGATAGCCGCGGTGGGGCAGGCGCGCGGCATCGTGGAGCGCGTGAGCGCCGGCGACGCGGCGATCATCGACGCCCTCACCGGCGAGGTGCATCTGCGCCCCTCCGCCGACGTGGTCGCAGCCTATTCCGATAAGGTCCGCTTCCTCGCCCGCCGGCAGCGCCAATACCGCGCGCTGAAGGACGTGCCCGCCGTCACCAAAGACGGAGCGCGCGTCGAGCTGCACATGAACGCGGGCCTGCTCGTCGATATGTCGCACTTGCGCGAACTCGGGCGCCGACGGGGTCGGACTGTTCCGCACCGAGTTGCTGTTCATGCTTTCCGAGTACGCTGCCCAAGCTCGAGCGGCAGATGGAATCCTACAGCGCCATCGTCGGTCGCGCCGGTGGGCGCCCGGTGATCTTCCGCACGCTCGACATCGGCGGCGACAAGGTGCTGCACTACCTGCGCCAGCCGCAGGAGGAGAACCCGGCCATGGGCTGGCGCGCGGTGCGCATGGGGCTCGACCGCCCGGCGCTGCTGCGGACGCAGATCCGCGCTCTGCTGCGCGGCGCGGCCGGCCACGAATTGCGGCTGATGATCCCGATGGTCTCCGCCGCCCATGAGATGGATGAAGTGCGCGCGCTCGTGGAGAAGGAGCGCGCCATCGTCAAGAACAAAGGCCACGAGGCGGCCAAACGTGTCGTCATCGGCGCCATGATCGAGGTGCCTTGCCTCTTGTTCGAGCTCGATGTCCTGATGAAGAAGGTGGACTTCGTCTCCGTCGGCAGCAACGACCTGATGCAGTTCATGTACGCTGCGGACCGCACCAATGCGCGGGTCGGCAGCCGCTACGACGCGCTGTCGCCGGCGCCACTCAAGGCACTTAAATCGCTAGTAAAAGCAGCAAGAAAGCACGACGTGCCGCTCAACCTGTGCGGGGAAATGGCGGGCAATCCTATCGACGCATTGGCGCTGATCGCGCTTGGGTTCCGCTCGCTGTCGATGGCGCCGGCGTCGATCGGCCCGATCAAGACCATGATCCTGTCGCTGCACGCAGGGCGCGCGGCAAAGCTACTCGACGATCTGCTCAAGAGGAATACGCACGACATCCGTGAAGAGCTTAAATCCTTTGCCAAGTCGGAAGGCATCGAATTGTGACGGGCTAGAGCCTTTGACAAGCGCCTGCTTTTGCCGGAGCATGCTCTGGGGGATTTCAGTTCTGAGCACCTGATGTGGCGTTGGTCATGCGTAATGGCTCCGTGCCGGCGAGACCGTCTTCCGCTGTGCGTCCGCAAGGCGGACGCGCTTTGGCGCGGCGCGCGCGGGGAGCGTCGCCCCGGTCGTCAGCCGCTTCGCCGATGGAAGCTGAGGTGGCCCGCTTCTTCCAGGACCTGAGGGCCGCGTTTCGCATGTCGCAGGCCCAGGCGGCTGAGCGCCTGTCGACGCGCATCGACATTATCTCCGCGCTCGAGGCAGGCGACGTATCGGGGCTGCCGCCCTGGCCGGAGTGCTGCCGCATCGTACGGACGTACACCGGCCTCGTGGGGCTCGACCCGCGCCCGATCTTGCATTCGCTCGAGACGCTGTTGGCGATCGCGGCCCGCAAGCCCAAACCAGCGCCGAAACGCTCCTTTGTCCCGCGGTTGGGCCTGCAAAAGAAACCGCGGCAGGCCACGCCGAACGGGGCCACGGGGAATCCCACCTTAGCCGCCGTCTCGACCAGTTTAGGACGGCTGTTACACGGGCGCGAAGCCCGCGCGGGTCGCGTCCTGTTCGCCATTGCCGTTCCCGTCGGGCTTCTGGTGCTGGTGACCCAGACCTCGGTCCTCGAAGCGGCGGTAGCGCAGCTTCCGCCCTCGGTCGCCCGTGTCGTGCGAGGGGCCCAGGACTACGTCACCGTGCAGCTCGCGCCCGTCCGCGACGGCCTGCGCTGGATCGACGTGCGCGACCCGCGTTCAAGGCGCAGCGATAAATTGCGGACGACGGCGCAATCAGATTAGATGCGCCGCCGCCGCGCACCTATGTATCTGCATCGAATTGGGACTGCGCCCGACCGCGCCTCGGCGCCGCGTCCCAACTAGCCACCTAGAGAATGAGCACGATCCCCAAAGAGACGCTGGATAGGCTGATTGGCCGCTGGAGCGCGATTCAGGCCGAGCTCAATGCCGGCGTGAACCAAGCCGCGCGTACCAAGCTGGCCAAAGAGTTCGCGCAGCTGAATCCCATCGTCGCAACCATCGAGTCGCTGCGTGCGCTCGAGAAGGAGAGTGGCGATCTCGAGGCGCTGCTCGATGATCCGGCCACCGACAAGGATATGAGCGCGCTCGCACGCGCCGATCTCGATGCCCTTGAGCCCCGGCGCGAGTCGCTCGAGCAGCAATTGAAAGTGCAGCTGCTGCCGAGGGACGCGGCGGACGATAAGAGCGTCATCGTCGAGGTCCGCGCCGGCACCGGCGGCGACGAAGCGGCGCTGTTCGCAGCCGATCTCTTCCGCATGTACAGCCGCTACGCCGAGATCAAGAAGTGGAAAACGGAGATCATCAGCCTCTCGGAGAACGATTTGGGCGGCATCAAAGAGGTGATCGCGTCGATCTCGGGCGAGGGCGTCTTCGCGCGATTGAAGTTCGAATCCGGCGTGCACCGCGTGCAGCGCATTCCGGAGACCGAGACGGGCGGTCGGATCCACACCTCCGCGGCGACGGTTGCCGTGCTCCCCGAGGCCGAGGAAATCGACGTCGAGATCCGGCCAGAGGACATCCGTATCGACACGATGCGTGCGGGCGGCGCCGGCGGCCAACATGTCAACAAGACGGATTCTGCCGTGCGCATGACGCATCTGCCGACTGGGATCGTCGTCGTGTCCGCTGAGAAATCGCAGCACCAGAACCGCCGGCTCGCCATGCAGGTGCTGCGATCGCGCGTCTACGAGATGGAGCGGGAGCGCGCGGATACGGCGCGCGCGCAGGCCCGCAAGGGGCAGGTGGGCTCGGGCGACCGCTCGCAGCGTATCCGCACCTACAACTTTCCGCAGGGGCGCGTCTCCGATCACCGCATCAACATGACACTGCACAAGCTCGACGCGGTGCTCGATGGGGTAGCGCTCGATGAGCTCATCGATGCGCTGATCACCGAGCATCAAGCCGAGCAGCTGGCGGCGATGGAGAGCCATGTCGGTGCATGAGCCGTTGCCCATGAAGCGCGTTGGGGCGCAGACCGGTGAGCACGGGAAGTCGCTGCGCGAGTTGGTGCGCGACGCTTCGCGTGTGCTCGCGGAAGCCGGCGTCGAAACGCCCGAGCGAGACGCGCGCCTGCTTGCGGCGGCTGCAATCGGTTGCGCCGTAAGCGAGCTGATCGCGCGCCCGGACCGGCCGGTCGACGACGTTGCCGACCGTCGCATGGCAGAATTCGTGCGGCGCCGTCGCGCGCGCGAGCCTGTCTCCCGCATCCTCGGCACCCGCGAGTTCTTCGGGCGCCCGTTTAAGCTTTCGCCGGCGACGCTAGATCCACGCCCCGACAGCGAGACGCTGATCGAGGCGGCGCTTCAGTTCGTCGATGCCAAAGGCTGGCGCAAGCGGCAGCTGCGCATTCTCGATGTTGGCACCGGCTCCGGCTGCCTGCTCTTGACGCTACTAGCCGAGCTGCCGCACGCGACCGGCGTCGGCACCGACATTTCCCAATTGGTGCTCGACATTGCCGACATGAACGCGCGGCATTACGACATGTCCGGGCGTGCCAAGTTCATGCTCGCGAATGCACTCGAGGGCGTCGAGGGCCCCTACGATATCCTAGTCTGCAACCCGCCCTATATCGCGAGCGGCGAGATCGCGGGCCTCGAGCCGGAGGTGCGCGACTATGACCCGCTTCCCGCCCTCGACGGGGGCCCCGACGGCCTCCAGATATACCGGCAGATTATCCCCGCGCTCGCGCGGGCCGTGCCCGGTGGGTGCGCTCTGTTCGAGGTCGGCGCGGGCCAAGCTGGTGCCGTTGAGGGAATGTTGCGAGCTTCCGTCGATTTGGGCTGGCAGGGAGCGCTGCGCTGGCATGTCGATCTCGGAGGTCACACTCGTTGTGTGTCCATGGAGTTACAGTTGTAACGATGTCGCAAATAAAGAGTTTGAATTAGCGGCGTTCCGCGCTAGTGTTGTGGCTGGCCGTATTTGATCGTGCGTGGCGCGTGGGTGGCTTTAAGCCCTGCGGATCCGCACGACTTGGGATTGCGATGCAAGAGGACGAGCGCGTGAGCGCGGACATCCTTTTGCCCCGCTGAGATGGCGATCGCTGGCGGCCTGGCGCTTGAACGCCCCCTTTCCGACGGATGTAGCGACTGCCTTTTGAGCGTCACGAGAGAGAGATGAATGGTGTGTGCCGACCGAGGCTCGCGTGAGCATGGGTCCGCCGCGCCTGCCCCGAGGGTGGGGCATTAGCGACGAACACCGCCGGGGCACGGCGAGATCGCAAACCTTCGCATTTTTATCACCACCGAGAACGGAGCCAATGAGGCAAGGACAACAGAACCGCAGGGGTCGCGGGCGCAACCGCAAGGGACAAAGCCCGCTCACACGCAGCTTCGAGAGCACAGGCCCGGACGTAAAGCTTCGCGGAACGCCGGCGCACATCGCAGAAAAATATATGTCGCTGGCTCGCGATGCCTCCTCCTCCGGCGACCCGGTGCTCGCCGAGAATTATCTGCAGCACGCCGAGCACTACAACCGTATCATCATGGCCTTCCGCGACCAGCACATGGGACCCGGCGGAGATGGCATGAATGGCGGGGGTCGTCGTCCCTTCATGCAAGAAGGCATGGAGCCCGGCGACGAGTTCGGCGACGACGACGGCGATGAGGGCGATCTGCAGCCGCCAATGCAGTCGCAGCCGCGGATGGACAACCAGCGCTTCGAGGGACAGCGCGGCGGCAACGATCAGCACCGGTTCCGCGACCGCGGCTACAACCGGCAAGACCGTGGCCCAGATCGCGGCCAGGACCGCGGTGAGCAACGCCATTACCAGCCGCCGGTCCCGCAACAGAATGCCGACGCTGGTGTCGAAGCCGCGGGGCAGCAGCCTTCGCCGGACAATCAGCGGCGCCGCGAGCGCCCCCCGCAGCCGAACCACGAGCAGCCCGAGTTTCTCCGGCGCCCCGTGCGTCGTCCCCGTCGCGAGGGTAACGGCGAGCCGAACGGCAATCCCGGCCCGGATGACGCGGACCGCGACTGAAGCCTAAGGCTACTTTCCTGCGCCTTCTTCGGCACGCGGCTCCGCGGTCATACGCGAGAGCGTGGCCTTGAATCCATTGACGGCTCTGCCTTAGGGTCGCCATCAAAATTGCCGGGCAACGCGATGACGGGCCTCAATGTGGTTGCCGCGCGCCATGTGTACTTTTGCAAGCGCTTAAGATTTCTTCGTCAGATGCAACTGGAGACTTGCTGTTTGCGCCCCTTTTGCCCGGATTGAGCCGCCCTATATCATCTGTTGGAAAGGTTTCCGGACGATGCTGCGCTCACCCGGCGGGTACGTCGGAGGAGCCGCGTTTCCCTAAGCGAAGGCGCTCGCACCCGTGCCGTAAGGGCGGAGGAAGCGTGCTCTAGGAGGGACTATGAATTTCGAGAACTTCACTGACCGCGCGCGCGGTTTTGTGCAGTCGGCGCAGAGCCTCGCCCTGCGCGAGGGCCATCAGCAGTTTTCGCCCGAGCATCTCCTGAAGGTGCTGCTCGACGATAGCGAGGGCCTGGCGGCGGGACTCATCCGCAAGGCTGGCGGCAACCCCAAGGCCGCGCTCGACGCCGTCGATGCAGCGCTCAAGAGGCGCCCCAAGGTGTCAGGCGGCGGCTCGGGCCAGCTCTACATGGCGACCGAGCTCGCCCGCGTTCTCGACCAGGCCGAGAAGATCGCCGAGAAGGCGGGCGATAAGTATGTCACCGCCGAGCGGCTCTTGCTGGCGCTTGCGCTCGAGAAAGGCACAGAGACCGCCAAGATCCTCGCCGACGCCGGCGTGACCGCGCAGGGCCTCAACACTGCGATCAACGATTTGCGCAAGGGCCGAACGGCGGACACGGCTTCTGCCGAGCAGGGCTACGACGCGCTGAAGCGCTACGCCCGCGATCTCACCGAGGCCGCCGCACAAGGCAAGCTCGATCCCGTCATCGGCCGCGACGAGGAGATCCGCCGCACCATCCAGGTGCTTTCGCGGCGCACGAAGAACAATCCCGTCCTTATCGGCGAGCCGGGTGTGGGTAAGACCGCGATCGCCGAAGGCCTCGCCCTGCGCATTATCAAGGGCGACGTGCCCGACAGCCTCAAGGACAAGCGCCTGCTTTCGCTCGACATGGGCGCGCTGATCGCCGGCGCGAAGTATCGCGGCGAGTTCGAGGAGCGCCTGAAAGCGGTGCTGTCCGAGGTGCAGGCCGAGGGCGGCCGCATCATCCTGTTCATCGACGAGCTGCACACCATCGTCGGGGCCGGCAAAAGCGAAGGTGCGATGGACGCCGGCAACCTACTGAAGCCGGCGCTCGCGCGCGGTGAATTGCACTGCATCGGCGCCACCACGCTCGATGAGTACCGCAAGCACATCGAAAAGGATGCGGCCCTTGCGCGGCGCTTCCAGCCCGTGTTCGTCAATGAGCCGTCGGTCGAGGACACGATCTCGATCCTGCGCGGCTTGAAGGAGAAGTACGAGCTGCATCACGGCGTGCGCATCACCGATTCCGCGCTCGTTGCCGCGGCCACGCTGTCCAACCGCTACATCGCCGACCGCTTCCTGCCTGACAAGGCCATCGACCTCGTCGACGAGGCCGCTTCGCGCCTCAAGATGCAGCTCGAACTCCAAGCCCGAGGCGCTCGACGCCATCGATCGTGAGCTGATGCAGTTCAAGATCGAGCGCGAGGCCCTGAAGAAGGAGAGCGACGCCGCATCCAAGGACCGGCTCGGGCGGCTGGAAAAGGAGATTGCCGACCTCGAGGAGCGGAGCCGCGTGCTGACCCAGAACTGGGAAGCCGAGCGCCAGAAGCTCGGCAGCGCACAGAAGTTGAAAGAGGAGCTCGATACGGCGCGCACCGAGCTCGATCAGGCGCAGCGACGCGGGGACCTGGCGCGCGCGGGCGAACTCGCCTACGGGCGCATCCCGGAACTCGAGAAGAAGCTCAAGGCGATTGAGACGCAAGAAGACAAAGGCGCGATGGTGGAAGAGGCGGTGACGCCCGACCAGATCGCCGGCGTCGTTTCGCGCTGGACCGGCATCCCCGTCGACCGCATGCTCGAAGGCGAGCGCGCTAAGCTTCTCAACATGGAAGAGGCGCTCGGCAAGCGCGTTATCGGCCAGCGCGAGGCGATGGACGCCGTCTCGACCGCGGTGCGCCGCGCGCGCGCCGGCCTGCAGGATCCCAACCGGCCCATCGGCTCGTTCATGTTCTTGGGACCGACGGGAGTCGGCAAAACGGAGCTTGCAAAGGCGTTGGCCGCCTTCCTGTTCGATGACGAGTCAGCGCTCTTTCGCATCGACATGAGCGAATACATGGAGAAGCACTCGGTCGCCCGCCTCATCGGCGCGCCGCCGGGCTACGTCGGCTACGAGGAAGGCGGCTCGCTGACCGAGGCGGTGCGGCGTCGCCCCTACCAGGTTATCCTGTTCGACGAGATCGAGAAGGCGCACCCGGATGTCTTCAACGTGCTGCTGCAGGTGCTCGATGACGGACGGCTGACCGACGGTCAGGGCCGCACGGTCGACTTCCGCAACACCATCATCATCCTGACGTCGAACCTAGGTTCGGAGTACCTCGTCAACCAGAAGGAAGGCGAGGATACGGAAGCAGTGCGCGATCTTGTCATGGCCGAGGTGCGCCAGAAGTTCCGGCCCGAGTTCTTGAACCGGCTCGACGACATCATCCTGTTCCATCGCCTGCAGCGCTCGGAGATGAGCAAGATCGTCGACATTCAGATGGCGCGGCTGCAGAAGCTGCTCGCCGATCGCAAGATCAAGATCGACCTCGACGACAAGGCGCGTACGTGGCTCGCCAACCGCGGCTACGATCCGGCCTACGGCGCGCGGCCTTTGAAGCGTGTAATCCAGCGCCACGTGCAGGACCCGCTCGCCGAGCAGATCCTTTCGGGCCGCATCAAGGACGGCGACACCGTGCGTGTCGGCGTTCGCGAGGGCGAGATTGCGCTCAACGGCGAGCCGGTGAAGGTGAAGGCGGCGGCGTAAGGCGCGTTTCCCACGGGGCTGCAGGCACGCTAGTCCCGCGCGGTGTGCTCGAACGGCGACGGCGTGCCTGTCATTTGGGCTCTTTCGTACAAATCCGTGGATAAGTCCAAGTCGCGCGCACTCCGTGTGCCCACGGCTTTGGCCCGCGTGTTAATGCGGCGGTGTTCTGCACTTAGGGTCTCAATTTGAGAAAGTGAGTGATAGTCATGGCTCAGAACGAGAAGACATCAGCGAAAGTGAGCGCCATCGCTTCAAAGGCTCTTCACAATCCCACCTCACTATCGGCGGAGGAGATCAAAGAACTCGCCGCATCGGTGCTGGCGCAATCTCCTGATCGTCAGCAATCACAGCAGAACCAGCAATCTCAAAAGAAATAGTCCCGTCTGCCTCGGTCAGTCGTTCGACCGACAGAACGCAGCGAGTGGGTATCGTCATGATCCCGCTCGCTTGCGCTTTTTCGGGGTGTGCCAGATCGCCGACGTTCTGGCACACGACCATCACGTCGGCGCTGTTCTTCAAGAGCCAGCCGACGGTCGCGACCTCGACCGCACTCGTCTCAGGCAGCGCCGACAAAAAGCGCCAATGTCCGCACGGCTGTCGGCTGTCCTGCCAGCGGATGATGACGAGCGGGCAATCGCCCATGCCGCGGGTCCCCTCCGTGATTCGGCGAGGGAATCATAGCAAACTCAATACGTTCGGCTATGGGTTGGCGGCAACGGCGCTGAACTTCCGGTCATTTGCTCGCCGTCATCACGGGGGCGAGGTGGCGCAAGTCGTCGATGCGCGTGCGTTCCTTCTGGAAATCGGCGAGCTGGCGTCCGGTCAATTCGCGCTCGCGCGGCACCTGAATGCCGAGCGGGTCCACGAAGCGGCTGTTGATCAGCACCTCGTAGTGCAGGTGCGGGCCTGAGGCGAGGCCCGTCGAGCCGACGTAGGCTATGATCTCGCCCTGGCGCACTTTCACACCCGGAACGATGCCCTTCTTGAAGCGCAACAAGTGTCCGTAGGCGGTGTGATAGCCGTTGGCGTGGCGGATGCGGATGTAGTTGCCGTATTGGCCCTTGCGCCCGGCCTCCTCGATGACGCCGGTGCCGGCGGCGAGCACGGGCGTGCCGGGTGTCGTCGCCCAATCGACACCAGTGTGCATGCGCCGCTCGTTGAGCAGCGGATGGAAACGCATTCCGAAGCCCGATGTGAGGCGCACGTCGCCGCGCACTGGGCGTCGCATCAAGAACCTCTTCGAGTTGCTGCCGTTCTCGTCGTAGTAGTCGACGATGCCGTCGGGGGTGCGGAAGCGATAGAAGCGGTAGGTCTCTCCGCCACTCGTGATGGAGGTGTACAGCAGCTCGCCCGGTGGCGCGTCGGGGGCTGCATCTTCCTTCATGTCGCAGAACATCTCCACTGCATCGCCGGGCCCGAGGACCCGGCGGAAGTCGGTCTCCGAGGCGTGGATCTTCATCACCTTCATGATCGTGTCGGGCGGCACGTGCTGTAAGAGGCCCGCGTAGTAGACGCTCGCGTAGACGCTCGAGGACGAGGCGCGGTCGGCGTCGCCGAGCGCGGCGTGGGCGATCTCCTCCTCGAAGTAAGGCGACTTGCTGGCGACGAACTCGCCCGCGGCGTTGCGCATGACGCTGACGAGATGATCGTGACCGCCGGAGAAGATGCTGAAGCGGGTCGGCTCCTTGCGATCCTTCTGCGTGAGCGACGGCACGAGCGTGATGCGCACCTCCTGGCCAGCGCTCAAGTTCGATTCGGGGAATATGTTGCGCGCCGCCTCGATCATGCCGCGCGCCTGCCAGTTGTCGGCGCCGGCGCGGATGAGAATCTTGCGCAGGCTATCGTTGTCGCCGACCTTCACGACGAGGGTCACGCGGCCTTCGAGGTCGGCGAGGCTGTCGTCGGAATCGGGCGTCGGCTTTGTCAGCACGGTTGTGTGCGGGGGGACGACGGCGGCTTGGTCCCCGGAAACCGTCGCTTCGTTGGCGCCGGCGTGACTGGCGTCCGCTTCAGCGCCTGCACGCACCTTTTCAGCTTCGGCCTCGGCCGCCTCGGCGAGCGCGACGTGCTGGGCCACCTCCGCATCATCGAGCGCGAGGCCGTCCTCGGTCGGCACGATGCCGCCCAGAAGCTCCACGACGTCGATCTTAACGTTGCCCTGCGCGGTTGCCGGAGTTTCGGTCTCGTCGCCTTCGCCCGCGGGCTTATTGATGGCGTAAAGTTCCAGCGGGTTGAACGGCGGGATCGCGGCCTCGTAGGCGTCCGGAACCGGCGCCAGGCGCCCGACAATGCGGACGTAGGGTTTGGCGTGGATGTACTCGCGTCCGGCGAGCCGCTGTTTGAGGGAATCCTTGAGGAGGTAGCGGACGGTCACGGCGCCGCTGGTGATCTGCAGCCGGTCGCTTTTCGGCACCGCCCACTTGAGCCCGTCGCTCGGATGCAAAAACGGCATGCGGCCCGATAGATCCGTTTCGCCCATCAGGGAGAGTGCGGGAAGGAAGCCGCCCATGCTGCCCTTCTTGTCGACGGAACCGTAGATGACCACGAAGATCGAAATGGCACCCACCGTGCCGGCGAGGCAGGTGCTGATCAGCCAGCGGAAGCGGCCGCTTTGCCGCAACTCCGCGTGGTCGGTCTCGTAGAGGTCCTTGAACGAGTTTGCCGCCCGGCCGCGGTAAAGATGGACAAGCCCCTGAGGCTTCTCCGCGGCAGCGAGCGCCCCAAAACCCACATGCGACGCGTATCGGCGGCGATCGACCACGTGGTTCGAGCCTTTTCCCAGTCCCCAGGCCTGCGCCAAGCAGTTTGACGCGGCACCCCCATGCCGTGCGTCGGCGCACGGACGACGGCCAGAAAGCGACGCGGCCCGCGACAGACTACAGGAAATACGAGGGGCCGGCCGCCCGGAATACCCTGGCGCCGATATCGAAGCCCCAATCGAGCCAAGAAAGCGGGCGGCCTGATGGCAACGGCTTGGGAAGTTAAGGCTCTTGCGGCCCAGCCCTTGAAAGCGGGCACAAGGCTGTCTACATTTAGGTCAGCCTGCGAGGACGAGCCGGTCTACCGGATCGCGAGACGCAAGAAGATTTGCGTCGAACGCTTCGGAGATTTGCTTTGATCGCGGGAATTTTTTGGCCGAGGTGTTGACAACGCGTAAGCGTTGATATTAACTCAACGGCTGTGCGGGGCTCACACCCCGTCGCCCGCTATGGGCATCCGTCTCACGACACCTCGTGGTTTTCAGCCCGGGTCCGTCCGGTAGGAACCTCGTTGTCTTCAG
>CAVUWX010000002.1:0-105000 GCA_963745205.1 uncultured Alphaproteobacteria bacterium | reverse complement strand
TTGGCGGTAAGAGGCGAAGAAGGACGTGGTACGCTGCGATAAGCTACGGGTAGGTGCGAACAACCGTTGATCCGTAGATTTCCGAATGGGGAAACCCACCTTCGATGACTGGAATTGCGAGCGCGGGCTGAAAGGCTCGGGTTCGTATTTCCAGTTATCACAAGAAGGTATCTAGCCCTGAATACATAGGGGTTTAGAAGCAAACCCAGGGAACTGAAACATCTAAGTACCTGGAGGAAAGGACATCAACCGAGACTCCGCTAGTAGTGGCGAGCGAAAGCGGACTAGGCCAGTGATTCAAAGAAGGACAACCGGAACCATCTGGAAAGTTGGGCCATAGCGGGTGATAGCCCCGTACGGGTAATGCCGAATTGAAGCCTCGAGTAGGGCGGGACACGTGCAATCCTGCCTGAACATGGGGGGACCACCCTCCAAGCCTAAGTACTCCTTACCGACCGATAGCGCACCAGTACCGTGAGGGAAAGGTGAAAAGCACCCCGACGAGGGGAGTGAAATAGAACCTGAAACCGGATGCCTACAAACAGTCGGAGCCCGCAAGGGTGACGGCGTACCTTTTGTATAATGGGTCTGCGACTTAGTCTGACGAGCGAGCTTAAGGCGATAGCTGTAGGCGAAGCGAAAGCGAGTCTGAACAGGGCGTTCAGTTCGTCGGATTAGACCCGAAACCAGTCGATCTTGCCATGACCAGGTTGAAAGCAGGGTAACACCTGCTGGAGGACCGAACCGGTGTCTGTTGAAAAAGCCTCGGATGAGTTGTGGCAAGGGGTGAAAGGCCAATCAAGGCTGGAAATAGCTGGTTCTCCGCGAAATCTATTTAGGTAGAGCCTCGAGTGAATACCCCAGGGGGTAGAGCACTGGATGGGCTAGGGGCCCCCACAGGGTTACCAAACCTAACCAAACTCCGAATACCTGGGAGTACTACTCGGGAGACACACGGCGGGTGCTAACGTCCGTCGTGAAAAGGGAAACAACCCTGACCAACAGCTAAGGTCCTTAAGTCACGGCTAAGTGTGGAAGGATGTGGGAATCCCATAACAACCAGGAGGTTGGCTTAGAAGCAGCCATCCTTTAAAGAAAGCGTAACAGCTCACTGGTCTAATTAAGGGTTTCTGCGCCGAAAATGTATCGGGGCTAAAGCCGTGCACCGAAGCTATGGGTGCATCTTTTCTTCGGAAATGATGCGCGGTAGCGGAGCGTTCCGTAAGCCTGCGAAGGGCGACCCGTGAGGGCGCCTGGAGGTATCGGAAGTGCGAATGCAGACATGAGTAACGACAGGAGTGCGAGAAACACTCCCGCCGAAAGTCCAAGGGTTCCTGCGTAAAGCTAATCTGCGCAGGGTTAGCCGGCCCCTAAGGCGAGGGCGAAAGCCGTAGTCGATGGGAACCACGTTAATATTCGTGGGCCAGCGGGTGAGTGACGGATGCTGTAAGTTGTTTGGGCTTATCGGATTGCCCGGGCAGCGAAGGTGTCCCAGGAAATAGCCCCCGCATAGACCGTACCCGAAACCGACACAGGTGGACTGGTAGAGAATACCAAGGCGCTTGAGCGAAGTGTGCTGAAGGAACTCGGCAAATTACCTGCGTAACTTCGGGATAAGCAGGCCATCCGTCTGGGCAACCAGGCGGGTGGGGCACAGACCAGGGGGTGGCGACTGTTTAGCAAAAACACAGGGCTATGCTAAGTCCAACGACGACGTATATGGCCTGACGCCTGCCCGGTGCTGGAAGGTTAAGAGGAGAGGTGCAAGCCTTGAATCGAAGCCCCAGTAAACGGCGGCCGTAACTATAACGGTCCTAAGGTAGCGAAATTCCTTGTCGGGTAAGTTCCGACCTGCACGAATGGCGTAACGACTTCCCCACTGTCTCCAGCACATCCTCAGTGAAATTGAATTCCCCGTGAAGATGCGGGGTTCCTGCGGTTAGACGGAAAGACCCCGTGCACCTTTACTGTAACTTTGCACTGGCAATCGTGTTTGCATGTGTAGGATAGGTGGTAGGCTTTGAAGCAGGGCGCCAGCTCTTGTGGAGCCGCAATGTGAAATACCACCCTTAGTGAATATGGTTGTCTAACCGCGGACCGTCATCCGGATCCGGGACAGCGCATGGTGGGCAGTTTGACTGGGGCGGTCGCCTCCTAAATTGTAACGGAGGCGTGCGAAGGTGGGCTCAGGTTGGTCGGAAATCAACCGTCGAGTGCAATGGCATAAGCCCGCCTGACTGCGAGACTGACAAGTCGAGCAGAGTCGAAAGACGGCCATAGTGATCCGGTGGTTCTGTGTGGAAGGGCCATCGCTCAACGGATAAAAGGTACGCCGGGGATAACAGGCTGATGACGCCCAAGAGTCCATATCGACGGAATCGTTTGGCACCTCGATGTCGGCTCATCTCATCCTGGGGCTGGAGCAGGTCCCAAGGGTATGGCTGTTCGCCATTTAAAGAGGTACGTGAGCTGGGTTCAGAACGTCGCGAGACAGTTCGGTCCCTATCTGCCGTAGGTGTCGGAGAATTGAGAGGAGCTGTCCCTAGTACGAGAGGACCGGGATGGACGTACCTCTGGTGGACCTGTTGTCACGCCAGTGGCACAGCAGGGTAGCTATGTACGGACGGGATAACCGCTGAAGGCATCTAAGCGGGAAACCCACCTCAAAACGAGTTCTCCCTCGAGAGTCGTGGAAGACCACCACGTTGATAGGCCGGGTGTGGAAGTGCAGCAATGCATGTAGCTTACCGGTACTAATAGCTCGATCGGCTTGATCGCTCTCATTAAGCAATGCTCATCGTAATGCCTCATGCGGCAGGAGCGCGCCAACGCGCGCTGGTCGCTCTGGCAGGGCGGCGTTTGCGCTTCGGATCTTAGGGTCCGGATGCGCTGCGTGCGTCGCCTCGATGGGCGTAGGAACACAGGAAAGACCAATACAGAAGTCGTCTCACTTCTCTGCTGACCTGGTGGCTATGGCGGAGTGGCTGCACCCGATCCCATCCCGAACTCGGCCGTGAAACGCCCCAGCGCCAATGGTACTGCGTCTTAAGACGTGGGAGAGTAGGTCGTTGCCAGGTCTGCCGAGTAGTGAGACGTATTTCTGAAGCGAGGGCTTAGGCCCTACGCATGAAGTCAATCAGCCGCGCGTTGCGATCGCACGTCGCGGATCCCCTCTTTCAATGATCACGAACGAACACCGCCCGCGGCTCCCGCCCGGGCGGTGTTTTCGTTTGTGCGTTCGCTTTTCTTCAACTCGAGCTCTGTGCCCGCAAGATCTTCACCAGCCGGCGCGTGCGTGCCCACGCGATCGCGTGGGCGATGCGAAGCCCGAGCAGCCCGCCGGTGAAATTCCGTCGCAGGACGTAGTAGCGGAACAGCAGTATCGGGTACTCGAACGGCAGCCGCAGCAGGATCTCCAGGCGTGACTTCTTGAGCTCCTTTGCTTGCAGATCCGTATAGCTTTCGAGCTTTGAGCGCACGTGATCGAGCGTGCGCCAGGAGTAGTGCAGCGCGATGCCGTCGAGCTGCCCGACGGGATAGTCTCTGGTATCAACCGTGTCGTGCACGCGGCTTTGCCGGAAGCGCACGCGCCGGCGGTCGTAGAGGCGCACGTAGTTGTGGTAGTCGGCCCACAGCCGCGGCCGCTCGCGGCCGGGATACACGGTCACCTGGCGGAAGCGGTAGGCCGGCAACAGCCCCTCGGGCGCGTGCATGAGGGCTGCGATCTCACGCAAGAGCTCCGGCGTCACCACCTCGTCGGCATCGAGGTTCAAGATCCAGTCGTGGCTGGCGCAGTCTTCGGCGAACCGCTTTTGCGGCCCATAGCCATCCCACGCGTGGAAGATCACGTTCGCGCCGAGCGCCCTCGCTTTCGCCACGGTGTCATCGGACGAGCCGGAATCAACGACTACGATCTCGTCGACGATATCGCGCACGGCGAGGATGCAGCGCTCGATGCGGTCTCCTTCGTTGTGGGCGATGATGCAGCAGGAGAGCCCCATCAGCTCAGCAGCCCTCTGATGCGCTCCCACCGCTTGGCGATCGACCGCTTGAGACGAGCCAACGGCGTCTTGGCGCGCTTGGGCTGGAATGGGTCGTCCGCGTGGCGCTTTTCCCCGATGTGCTCGGCGAGGCTCGGGACAACCATGGCGATGCGCATGCCTTTCGCCTTGGTGAACTGGCTCAAGCCCTCTTCCGTCGCAAAGCGCGCGTAGGGGCCGAGGTCACGCCACAGCGCGAGCCGCCCCACCGACGGGTTGAACGAATAGGAGAACCATTTTGGGTGTGCGTCGAGATCCCAGACCCAATAGTCGATGCCGTCCTGCGTCGTCTTGCGGGCGCTGTGCTCGAAGCGCTTATCGAAGCGATAGCCGATGCAAACGACGGAAATGTCGGGCCGCGCCTCCAGAAACCGGACGACCTTGTCGAGATCGACGCCGCCCGTGAACTTCCAGTCGTCCTCCAGGTGCAGGACGTAAGGCGTTTGCACCGAGGCGTATAGCGCATCGATCGATCGCATCTGGCCGAGCCTGGGGCTGTTTACGCGCATCTCGACTTGCGGGACCTTGGCGGCGAACGCGGCGGCCACCGCGGTATCGCCAGCGTCCTCGGCGATGAGGACGCTGTCTGTATCGAAGTGCCGAAGGAACGAGGCGACCGTCTCCTCGAGCAGGTCGAAGCGGCCGCAGCTTGTCAGCACTACCGACAGCTTTGTCGGGTCGATCTTGTATCGCGGCGCCATGAGCCCTCGGTTCTCGCGAGCCCAGCTTACTGGACCCGCAAGCTTGCACCTAGCGGCGGAGCGCGATGAGCGCAAGCACCGCCAGGCTCAACGCACCGATCCAAAGCGCGACCCGTCCCCACCGCGTGCGCCGGGCTTCCTCGCGCGCGAGCTGCTGCACCGTCTCCTCGTCGAGCCGGAATCCTGAGCGCGCCATCTCGTTCAGTGCTACCGCTGTCTGCTGTCCTTGCGTCAGCAGCGCCGGCAGATTGGCGAGCGCCTTGCCGATCTCGGACGCGCCCTCGCCGGCCTCGCGTAGGCGGCCGATAGGCCCGAGGTTGTCCTCGATCCATTGGCGCGCGACGGGCTCGGCTGCGGTCCACATGTTGAGGCCGGGATCGAGACCGCGCGCCACGCCCTCGACGACGACCATGGTTTTCTGCAGGAGGATCAGCTCGGGTCGCGTCTGCATGTCGAACACTTCCGTGTAGGCGAAGAGCTGCCCCAGAAGGTCCGCCATCGAGATCTCCTCGGCGGTGCGCCCGTGGATCGGCTCGCCGATTGCGCGCAGCGCTTGCGCGAATACTTCCACAGGGTGGTGCGGCGGTACGTAACCGGCCCAGAAGTGCACCTCGGCTGCGCGCGTATAGTCGCGCGTGATGAGCCCGTGCAGGATTTCGGCGAGAAAGCGCCGCTCCTTGGTACCGAGCCGGCCCATGATGCCGAAATCGACGGCGACCACGCGGCCGCTTGCGTCGATGAACAGGTTGCCCGGGTGCATGTCGGCGTGGAAGAAGCCGTCGCGCATTGCGTGCCGCAAGAACGTGCGCATGAGCGCGAGGCCGAGCGCCTTGCGGTCGAAGCCGGCGGCGTCGATCCGCGCGCCGTCGGCGATGGGGATGCCGTCGATCCACTCCACGGTCAGCACGCGACGCGCCGTGCGCCTCCAGTCGACCTGGGGCACGCGGAAATCCGGGTCGCCCTCGATGTTCTCGGCCATCTCGGAGATGGCGGCGGCTTCCAGCCGCAGGTCCATCTCGATCTCGGTGGTGTGGCGCAGGTTGTCGACGACCGCGACCGGTTTCAATCGCCGCGACGGGGGATGAAACCGCTCGATCTGGCGCGCGGCGAAATAGTAGCTGTCGAGATCGCGGCGGAAGCTCTTTTCGATGCCGGGGCGCAGGATCTTCACGGCGACCGCGCGCCTGCCATTGCCGTCCTCGACGACGGCTTTGTGCACCTGCGCGATGGAGGCAGCAGCGACCGGCGGTCCGAACTCGACGAAGTGATCCTCGAGCTCGCCACCGAGCGCCTGCTCGACCGCCTCGCGCGCCTCCGCTTGCGGGAACGGCGGCAGCCGGTCCTGCAGGTGTGCCAGGTCCTGCGCGAGCTCGGGTCCGATCACGTCTGCGCGCGTCGCCAAGAACTGCCCGAGCTTAATGTAGCTGGGGCCGAGACTTGTTAACGCCGCGGCGACGCGGGTCTCGGGCGGCTGGCCGGCATGAAAGGGTGCTGCAACCAAGCGGATCGGTGCCGTGAGCAGCCGCGCGATGCGCAAACCCAGCGGCACGGGCACGCCCTTCGGCACGAACTGGACACCGTATTGGGCAAGGACAGTACCCGCCCTCGCGAGGCGCAGGCTGTTGGTGAGCGCTCCGGCCATGAATTGGGGTGGGTCCTCGTCGGTGCGGGCCGCAAATCGGGCTTGCGGCGCAGAATGCGCGGACGGCCGCCAGGGTCAAGGATAAGCTCGGCGCAGAGTTTCCGGCCCCCGCACCGGAACATCGCGGCCGCAGCCTCTATTGCGGACAATCAGAAGCATTTTTTTAGCTTATTTTAGTGGAACACTTAGCGCCTCGCGGCGGGCTGTGGTTTGTCCCTCGCTTCGAGGACGGATGTTGCGATCCCGGACTGTTGCCAGGCGAGGTTCTGGTCACTAGCGTCGGGGACGCTGGCCTCGTGACCCCTCGGCGGAGGCACCGGCTATGATGGCAATTCTGATCGTCGACGACCATCCGCTCTTTGTGGAAGCGCTGAAGCTCGTCATTCAGGGCGCATTCCCCGAGGCTTCCGTATCCGAGGCGACGTCGATCGAATCCGCACGCGCCATTCTCGACAAAGGCGATCCGTTCGACCTTGTTCTGCTCGACCTGTCGATGCCGGGAACGCGCGGCCTCGACGGCCTCATCGAGCTCAGATCCCGCCACCCGAAGCTGCCAATCGTCGTCGTCTCCGCGCTCGAGGACGCGCGCATCATCCACGAGGTAATGACCTGCGGCGCCGCGGGCTTCATCTCCAAATCGATGCGCGGGTCCGATCTCGGCCTTGCCATCCAATCGGTCATGGACGGCGTGGTCGTGCTTGCCGAAGGGCTATCAGCCGCCCCGCCCCGATGCGCCCGGCATTTCCGATCTGACCGCGCGGCTCGCCACGCTCACCCCCCAGCAGGTGCGCGTGCTGCAGATGCTGCGTCAGGGTCTGCTCAACAAGCAGATCGCCTTCGATCTCGGCGTGGGAGAGACGACCGTCAAGGCGCACGTCTCGGAGATCCTGCGCAAGCTACGCGTCTCCTCGCGCACGCAGGCGGTAATCGAGGCTTCCAAGATCGATTTCGATTCCCTCATATTGCAGAACTCGCGCGGGCCCCGAATCCGGGCCCAACAGCTAGAAGCAAGCTCATCCGCTGGGGGCGGAGACCGGCCGCCGAACTAGGTGGTGCATGAGCGCCCGCAGCTCGGCGGGCTTCACCGGCTTCAACAGCAAGTCGCAGCCGCCCGCGCGCACTTTGTCTGCGATGCCGGGTGAATGATCCGCCGTGATGATGATGGCCGGCAGCTCGCTATCGGAGACCGCTGCTCGCAGCCTCTCGATCGCCGCGACGCCGCACGCACCGCGATCGAGATGGTAGTCCGCGAGCACGATGTCGGGCGTGGCGCCGCCGGACGCGATGAAGCGCTCAAGCTCGGCGATTTCGCGCACCAGCACGACCTCGCACGTCCAGCGCTGCAGCAGCGATTGCATGGCCTCGAGCACGGCCTCGTCGTTGTCGATTACAAGCACTTTGGCGCCGTTCAATCCGTACGTGGCTCCGCACGTCATCGGTATGGCGCGGTCGGCGGCGCCGTCGACAGTCCCGGCGAAGGGCGCAGTGATCGAGAAGCGCGTGCCGTGGCCGATGCGCGAGCAAAGTCCGAGTGGGTGGCCGAGCGCTTCCGCCATGCGCTGCACGATCGACAGCCCGAGACCGAAGCCGCCTATAGACAGTCGGTCCGGGATCGGCCCGCGCTGGAACTCCTCGAATATCATGTCCTGGTCGGAGGCGGGATGCCGGGGCCCGTATCCCAAACCTCGATGCGAACGTGTGCGCCTCGCCGACGCGCCGCAAGCTTGATGCCGCCCCGCTCGGTGTATTGGACGGCGTTGGTGAGCAGGTTTTGCAGAATACGCCGCAGCATCAGAGGATCGGATAGGACCGCGAGGTCGCTGCGGCGCCAGGTGAGCGCGAGGTTCTTGAGACGCGCGAGCGGCTCGATGCCGAGCGTAAGCGAGGCGAAAAGCTCGTTCAACGGTACTGGCCGCAACGTCGGGCACGATGACGCCCGCCTCGAGCTTGGAGATGTCGAGGATCGATTTCAGCAGATCCTCGATGGTCGTCAGCGCGTGCTCCACCCGGTCGGCGCAGCCGTCGCTGATCGGGCGTCGAGCTGGGGTCGGTCAGCGCGCTCACCGAGAGGCGCGCGGCGTGCAGCGGCTGCAATAGGTCGTGGCCGACGGCGGTGAAGAAGCGCGTCTTAAAGCGGTTGGCGCGTTCGGATACGTCCCGCGCCGTCGTCAGCTCGTCATTGGTGCGCTCGAGTTCGCGATAGTGCGTTTTTCAGCTCGTCGGTGCGCACCCGCACTTGCCCCTCGAGGGTGATCGCAGTCTGGAACAGCGAGAATGCATTGGCCTGCTGATCCATCGACTTCTCGACGCGCTGCATGAGCGCGGCGTTGATCTTGGTGAGCTTGGCGAGCTGGCGCTCGAGCGCCTCGGCATCCGAGACCGCACGCGGAGCATCGGGCGGATGCTTCATCTGCAAGCTTCCCGTCGTACGCTGTCCGAAGGCGATGCCTGTCAATGTCTGGTTGAGGTGCATGGCGTTGAACTGCTCGCCGTAGGTCTGGAAGCCGGCGACCGAATATTCCCGATAGAGTTCGCTTATCTGATGGCGGATCTGGCGCGTCTCCGCGTCAAGGCGGCGCAGGATGCAGTCGAAGCCGACGACGAGGTCGATGCCGCCGAGCTTAGCGTCGAGCTCCTCCAGCATGCTGGCGGTTGAGCGCAGCATGTCCTGCGGCCGCGCGACCGTGAACACGAGCCCCTCGTCGATTGCGCAGAAGAACGACAGGCTGCCATCGGGGTTCATGTTGCGGATCGAGCGGCAGTAATAGTCGCCGCCGATCTTCACGACGAGCGGGTAGGACGCAAAGCTGAAGGGGCCGAGATCGTCGGGCAGGAGACCGATGGCGGATGCATATTCGCGCGCCGCCGGCTCTGCGTTGAGCTCGTAGACGATGCGGTTCTCGGCGTCGGCGGCAGTCACGACAAGCTTGATCGGCGTGGGCTCGAAATTCTGCGTTTTGAACACGCAGAACGAGAAGTCGCTTTCGATCATCATCAGGATCGCTGCACGTTCGGCCACTTGGCCTCCGTGCAGGAGCTGCGTGCGGCGGAACGCGAGGCTGTCGCCAGCCGATCCGCCGACGAGCTGGATATCTTCGAGAACCCAGTTGATCGCGGCGACTATCATTTCCTCGGCATTGGAGAGGCCGTCGATCAGCAGCAGCGCGAACACGTTGTCCTTGAGGATGTGGTTCGGCTCCAAGCTCAATTGCGACTTGAGGCGCCGGGCGGCCTGCGTTGCCCGCTCCACGCCGAGCTTGTCGATGTCGGGAATGAGTTCGCTGTGGACCTTGAAGCCGTGGCTGGGGAAGCCGATGGCAAGGATGCCGCCCTGCATCATGCCGGCCGGCCCGATCTCGCCCGCCGTTGTGCATCCCGACACCGGCACGCCGGGAAAGGCCTCGGTGAGCCTATGATTGAGGGTAGCCGCATCGTGATCGGCGGCGAAGAAGACGATGAGGTGCTGGAAGTCGGTGCCGCCCAGCCCGGCTCTTAGCTCGCCGACCGCCTCGTGTGTCGAAGCCAGTGCGCTAGCGGCGACGCGAATTCCACACGCGCTCGGCGGCCGAAATGCCCGGGCCACAACCGTTTCCTCAACTCTCGAGGCGTTTCGATGCCGCTAAGGCTCGAAGCCTTTCTGCTCTGTTTGCCCCTCACGCTGCCACAGGCAGGCAGGCTCCGCAAATATCCGGCCCGTGCCCGGTGCGGCCGGGGACCTGTTGCGCCTTTCCGAGGGTCCGGCACAACGAGGCAGCGCTGTCAGCCCGACAGGAGTGGATCGTTCGGCAGCAGGGTACGGGCAAAGCGTACGCCGGCCGTGGAGCCCTTGCACCACGCCACCACACCGGTGAAGCGGCGGCCGCTCGGAAGTTCGACCAGGATGAGGGTCTTCGGTGCAAGTTGGGGAACGCGCTCGAGACCGAAGCCGCCGGGCGCTACGTCACGGACGAAAGCCTGCGCGGTCGTGCGATTGTACGTGATCGTGCACGGCTGGCAGATCGTGCGGCGGGCTGACTGGCGCCGCTGCGGCAGGTCGGGAATGGCGATCTTGCCGTTTGCGTCGAGACAGGGGGAGGCGCCGCGCGCCACGTTTTGCAGCAACTCGATGAGGACCTTGGAGTTGCTCGTGTATTGCGACGGCAGCCGTCCGAGGTAGCCGTGCAGTTGGCGCACGGCAACGAGAGCGTCGTCGCAAGCGCGGCGCCATGAACTGCTCAGGCCGATGAGATGCAGCGCGGATGCGCGCTCCGTTCCAATGCTGATTAGCGTCGCCGAAATATTGGTCGATCGCGCTACGGGCGGGTCCGAGATTGTCGAAGAAATCGACGATGACGCCAATGGTGTCCCGGTCGAGGTCGGTTTCGAGCATGCCATTGCGCAACACCGAGATGAGCGCCGGCTCAGAAGGCACATACGGCTTGAGCCCCTTTTCGGTCCTCTCGGTGTCGTGTCGCTTGAAGGAATTGACGGCGCTAGCGATGGTTGCCGTCAGCAGGGCCGTCGAGTGCGTCTCGCACACGAGCGCCTCGAGGATCGGCATGCTCGCTTCCGCGACCTTCGACTGAGCAGCGTCAGCAGCTTCGTCGCGCGCGGACCGCGCAGCGATTTGGTCGAGCTTCGGCCGGACGGATTTTCCAAACTGCACGGAGGCCCCGGGTTGCACTGGTCAACGGAAGACCCTAGCCAGCCAAGCTCTAACAGTAGGTTATCCGGGTCGATACACGTCGGCCGCGCGCGGTAACTTCAGGAATCGTTGCTTAACGCCGATTAAGTGCTTCCAAACGACGTTCCGGGCCGCGATAGCCGCGGAGCAACCGAGAGAAGACGGTCAGCGTTTCGTTAAGGCTAGCGTGTCGAGACGATGATGTCGGTATCGTAATCCATCTCGTCGCTGCGCGCGTTGTCGGTCACGATGACCTGAGCGCCCGTCCATACGAGGTCGGCCATTCGCTCGCGCGCACCGTCCGGCAGCTCGACCCGTTCGAGCGCCGCGGCTGCCGTGTCGCCCTGCGGCGGCGGGGCCGCTGCCGGCTCGTCTTTCTTGTCGCGGCTCGAGCGTTTGCGCGGCGGCTCGTCGGAAGGCATCGCGCCCGACGGTACGGAGATGGCCGACCACTTCACCTTGCCGTCTGAATCGCCATCGACGGCGACAAAGAGATGGGTGCCGATCGGACGGTCAGGATCTTTGAAGGTGATGGGCGCCTCGTAAACCTCTTTCCAGTCCTGGCGAATGAAGAGGCGACCTTCCTTCTTGCTGAAGAGGATGGAAACGGGTTCGAGGCGGCGGTCCGCCTCTTTGACGGTCTCGGCCGCGAGGTCGCCGGCGGCAACGGCGTCCTTCCAGACTTGAACGGCGGCGAAAGCCATTGGCCGTTTGGCGGCCTCGCGGCTCTGCGCCTCGGCGAGTGCGGCACGTGAGCGATCGATTTCGGCTTGCGCTGCGGCGCGAGCGGTCGCAGCCGCTGCTTCGGTCGCCGGGTCGGGCTGTGTTGCTGGCGGCGTGGCGGCCGGCTGCGTGCTGACGGCCTGGGTCGTAGCCGGTGGCGTCGTCGGCCGGGCGGTGGCGGCGGCGACCGTTGCCGCGGCTTGCGCGTCGAGCGCGGCGAGCTTAGCCTCTGCGGCCTTGACGTCGGCGTCCGCCTTGTTGACGTCGTCGGCGGCTTGGCGTGCCTCGGCGCCCGCAGTCTGCGCGGCGCCGAGAGCATCCTTGGCCGCCTGATCGGCCGCGACCTTGCTCGCCAACGCGCGCTCCTTAAGGGCCTTGGCGTACTCGATCGGGTTGAGCAGCTTGGGCGCGGTCGCCGTGGTGACTTGCGTCTCCTGCGGAGCTGCTGCGGCGATTACGGGCGCCGTCTCGCTGATGCTCGCCACCTTCACGGGGGCCGGGAGCGAGGTCTGCTGGCTGCCGGGGAGAACATCCGGGGCCGGCCGCATCTTGGGGATCGGCAGGAACGCGCTCGAGACCTCGAAGGGGGCCGTGTCGCGGCGAGCGACCACAACTCGGTTGCCGATCTGGGTCATGCCCCAGAACTGCTGGGCGAACGAGTCCGGAAGCCGGATGCAACCGTGCGACGCTGGATAGCCCGGCACCACGCCCGTGTGCATAGCGACGCCCGACCAGGTGATGCGCTGCATGAACGGCATGGGCGCGCCGCTGTAGATGTTTGAGTGGTGCCAGCGCTCCTTGCCGATGATGCTGAAGAGGCCGATCGGGGTGGGGTGGCCAGGCATGCCGGTGGAGATGCGCGACTGCGCGATGCGGCCCGTCGCGTCGTAGACGGTCACGTGCTGGTCGGCGAGGGAGATGACGGCGTAGACGGCACCCCGCGGCGCGCTCTTCTTCGCTTCCTCTTTCTTGCCTTTCTTGCCCTTCTCGTCGGAGGAGCTATTGGCGTCGTGATTGTCAGACGAAGGGCCACGGCTGCGCTGCACCGCACGGCGCTGATAGCGCGGCGGCGACTGATAGCCGAACATGTTGTTGAAGCCGTCTTTGGCGGCGGCGGGCGCCGTCGTCCCGAGGAGCCCCACGGCGATGAATGCGGCAATCAGGCCGCCGCCGAGGGCCGCGATCAGCCGCGCCAGGCTGGCTGCATAAAGGTCGGTTCGCACTATCCCAAGCTCCCGAATCTCGTTGTCGCACAATGCGATCCTGTATAACGCAGAGGTCGAATTCGTGCGCGGATGAAGTGTATTTGTGCCCCTAATCCGTCGAGGGTGTTGCATCCGAGTCTCCTCGGGTTTCCGAGGGGAAAACCGCACCCGCGATGACCTCCACGAGCCGAAATTAACCTTTGAGAATGGAGCTTGTAGGGCAAAGCTGAGACTACCATGCGCCGTCCGCGCTGCGGCCATTGTCACCATTGCGCCCCTTGGCGTGGGGCTCCATGTGCTGGGGGATGACCCCATCCGAAACGCAGTACCCCTCGGCCAGCGCCGTGGCCGTCAGCGCGCCGCGCCTTTCCCTGTCGCCGGTTGAGTTCATCGCCCTCATCGCGCTGATGATGGCGCTGACCGCCATGTCGATCGACCTCATGCTGCCGGCGCTGCCGGCGATCGGCGCGGCGATGGGGGTCGCCGACGCCAACGATCGGCAGATCGTTATCATCAGCTACGTCATCGGGTTCGCGTTGGGGCAGCTCGGCTACGGCCGTCTGTCAGACAAGTACGGCCGCAAGCCAGTCCTCATGTCGGGGCTGGCGCTGTTCATCGCCGGCTCGCTGGTCGCCTCCCTGTCGTCGACCTTTCACGTCCTGCTCGGCGCCCGCGTGCTGCAGGGCCTGGGCGCGGCCGCGCCGCGCGTGATCGCCATCGCCATCGTGCGCGATCTTTATGTCGGTCGCCGGATGGCCCGCGTGATGTCGTTCGCCATGACGGTATTCATCATCATCCCCGTGCTGGCGCCATCTATTGGCCAGGGCCTGCTCGAGCTCGGCACCTGGCGCTGGAGCTTCGATGCCTTGCTAGGCATCGGCCTCGTCACCGCCGCGTGGACGGCGTTGCGCCTGCCGGAGACGCGGGAGGAAGGAGCCGAAGGCGAGCCGCTCGGACTCGGCGCCGCACTGAAGCTGGCGCTGGAGACGCCGCAGACGATCGGCTACGCGCTCGCCGCCGGTTTTCTGTTCGGCTGCCTCATGAGCTACGTCAGCAGCGCCCAGCAAGTCTTCGTCGACACCTTTCGCCTGGGCGACGACTTTCCCCTGGCTTTCGGGGCGATCGCCTCGCTGATGGCGCTTGCGTCGGTCACCAACGCCAACCTGGTCGAGCGCTTGGGCATGCGCCGCCTCTCGCACACGGCACTCACGGGTTTCGTCGTGCTGTCGATCCTGTTCACCGGTGCGGCGGCGGCGGGCGTGGCGACCCTGCCTTTCTTCATCGTGTGCATGGGCGCCCTCTTCTTTCTGTTCGGGCTCGTCGCGCCAAATTTCAATGCCCTCGCCATGGAACCGCAAGGCCATAACGCGGGGCTTGCCTCCTCCATCATCGGGTTTGTGACAACTGGGGCGGGCGCAGTGTGCGGTGGCGTCGTCGGGCACCTGTTCAACGGCACCGTGCTGCCGCTGACGCTCGGTTTCTCTTGCCTTAGTCTTGCGGCCTTCGCCGCCGTACTCTGGGTTGAAGGGCCGGGGGGCCTCTACCATTCCTCGCCGCGGCTCTGAGACGATCCGTTCGCGAGCGCGAAGAATTGCCGAGTCATCGAAGTGACTGATACCTAGGTGCTGAGCACAACGGCCCCATCTCGCTGCTTACCGCAAGTTAAGCGGCGCGGGTGAAGCTTGCCACTTGCCCGGAGCCCGCAATCGGGCGAAAAACATTTGCTAGGGGCTGGGGGAGGAAGCGCGCGTGAAGAGACTGCTGCTGCTTGCGATGTTGACGCTGCTGCCAGCCGCGGCCCTTCGCGCCGAGGACAAGCCGGCGAACTGCCAAGATGCGCTCGGCGTCTCCCGCGTTGCCGAGGTCGATACCACGGGCGGCACGCTGTTCGGCGACCAGTATCCGCCGACGACGCTGCTGCAGAAGGGTGAGGTAGTCCTCACCTTCGACGATGGACCGCACCCGACCTACACCAAGCAGATCCTGGCAGCGCTCGCCGCGCAATGCACCAAGGCGACGTTCTTCAACGTCGGCGAAATGGTGAAGCAGTTTCCCGATGTCGCCCGCGAGGTGCAGGCCGAGGGCCACACTATCGGTACGCACACATGGTCGCATCCAAACCTCGGTGGCATGTCTCTGGAAGGCGCCAAGTCCCAGATCGAGAGCACCATCGCCACCGAGAACGCCGCGCTGCCGAACGGGGTTGCGCCGTTCTTCCGCTTTCCCTACCTGAGCGATCCCAAGGCTGTGCGCGCGTATCTTGCTTCCCGCAACATCGCCGTGTTCTCGACCGATGTCGATTCCTTGGACTACCGCACGAAGGCGCCCGAAAAGATCGTCGACAATGTGCTCAAGGGTCTCATCAAGGTCGACCGCGGCATCATCCTCTTCCACGACATCCACGAGCAGACGGTGAAGGCGCTGCCGACGGTACTGAAGGAGCTCAAGTCGCACGGCTTCAAGGTGGTGCACTTGGTGCCGAAGTCTCACGTCGAGGTCATCGCGCTGGCCGAGCCGCCCAAGGCAGAGGCATCGCATGGCGCATCGCACCGGCATGCTCGTTATTCCCACCACCGCCGCTACGCCAAACGCTGACGAAGGTGCGTTGATCCGGCGCAAGCGTGGCATCCCATTTCTGCCGAGTTGCCCGGCTATTCGGGCGCGGCGCATTTGGCCCGCCTGAAGTTAGGCTGGCCGATCAACGGCATTCGGTTCGACAACGCGTGGCAGCTTCCCTGATCGAAAGCGTTTCCGACACCGCGTTCTGGGTCGCGCATCACCGCGCGCTCGAAGGCAAGCGGGCGGACGCGCTGTTCCGCGATCCGCTGGCCGAGGTCCTCTCCGGCGACCGCGGGCGGCAGATCGCCGACGCCATGCCGCAGCCGCAGATGACCGGCTGGGCCGTCGTGATCCGTACCTGCATCATCGACGACTTCATCCGCGCCGCGATCGCGCAAGGGGCGGACACGATCCTGAACCTCGGCGCCGGCCTCGACACGCGCCCCTACCGCATGGAGCTGCCGGGCTCGCTGGCCTGGATCGAAGTCGACTACCCGGACGTCGTGGCGCTCAAGGAGAGCCGGCTGGCGGGCGAGGCGCCGCGCTGCCAGCTCACCCGCGTCAAGCTCGACCTCGCAGATGAGACCGCACGGCGGCAGATGCTGGCCGGCGTCGACGCGCGCGCGAAGCAGATGCTGGTGCTCACCGAAGGCGTGGTGCCCTACCTCACCGTCGAGGCAGTCGGCTCGCTCGCCGACGATCTGCGCTCTCTCGATCACGTCCGCTGGTGGATCGTCGACTATTTCTCCCCGCAGCTCTTGAAGATGCGTCGGCGGCAAGTGGGAAAGAAGATGCAGAATGCGCCCTTCAAATTCGAGCCGGACGACTGGCAGGGATTTTTCGAGACGCACGGCTGGCGCTGCAAGGAGATGCGCTATCTGGCCGACGAGGCCGTGCGCCTGCGCAGGCAAATGCCGCTGCCGCTCATCGCCAAGGCGTACTTGAGCCTCCGCCAGCTCTTCCTGCGGCGGAAACGGCGGCAATCCTTCCGCAAGTTCGCGGGCTACGCTTTGCTCGAGCGCCGTTAGCGCCGTATCCGCTTACCGCTTCTGCGGGCCGCCCTTGGCGGCGACGACCTCGCCGTCCTCTTTCGTGAAGGGCCCGATGTCGGGATTGGGCAGAATATCGAGCACGGTCTCCGACGGGCGGCACAGCCTGACGCCGCGCTCCGTGACGACGATCGGCCGGTTGATGAGGATCGGATGCGCGAGCATGAAGCCGATCAGGTCGTCGTCGCTCCATTTGTCGTCGTCGAGGCCGAGCTCCTTGTACGGCGTGGCCTTCTCGCGCAGCAGCGCCCGCGGCCCGACCCCCATCGCGCGGATGAGCTGCTCGAGCTCCTGCCGCGATGGCGGCGTCTTCAGGTATTCGATGACGCGCGGCTCCACGCCGCTCTGCCGGATCATGGCGAGCGTGTTGCGCGAGGTGCCGCAGGCGGGGTTGTGATAGATGGTGACAGTCATGGGGTCGGTTTGTTGTCGGGGGCGCGCAACAGCCAATGCAATCAGTCGAACTTCGCGTTCCCGCTTAAGCCATCCGCTTAGGCGGCTGCGGAATCGAGCCGTTGGGCGCGGTGAGAGCAAATCCAATCACTTCTTCATCGGAGCGTAAAAGACGCTGTCGATCTCCACGATATCATCGTCAAACAGGCGCCGGACCTCGATCATCGTTCGGGGCGGATATGGCGGTGCCCCCCAGAGTTCCGCCTGCGCCTTTTCCACCATGGGTGCGAAACGGTGTAGGTCACTGACGTAAACAGTGAGCCGTACGCAATCCCGTAGGCTGGCGCCCTCCGATTGAGCAATCAACTTTATATTGAGGAATGCACGAAGAACTCGTGCTTGAGGGTCCTGCACCAATGTGTTGGTTGACGGATCGATGCCTTGCATGCCGGCGACAAAGATGAAGTCGCCGGCCCTGGTGCCGAGGCTCCAGGTACCCTCCGTCTTGACAGCACCGGGAGGATCGAGAGTTTTGACGCCATTTGGCGACGGCGAGTGCGCAAAGCAGAGACTTGAGGTCATGGCTACTACGATCACGCACAGAAGAACAAGGCGGTGCTGCATTAGGCCCCTCCATCTCGGCCGAGTGCCATCCGAACTCCGTGAAGGCCTAAGACTGCCCGGCGCCAGACATTAACGGCGAACATCCTAAGAATTGGCGTTCTGACGCATGACAACTGAGACCATGCGGCGCGGTGCTTCCGTGCGCAGTGACCTTCTATGAATTCGTAAGCTGCGCGATGGCCATCGTTCAACGCGCGAGACGAAAGCGGATCCTGGGCGCGCCGCACTCTCGGTGCGATGCACCGGCTGCATTCACGACGCAGCGCGCTGATTGATCTTGTCCAGTTGATCGGTGAGCGGATCAAGACCGCGCAGGCGCCTACGGTCCGCATCGTGCCGAGATCTCGTGACTCATGTTGACAATGCAGTTGATCAATTTGACGGCGTTGGAAAACTAGCAACTATGTTCGGATATAGGGAGCGCCAATGGCTACGGAAGGGCTAGACGCGGACGGCATTTTGCGCGCGTCCGCCATGAGCGGCATTGCAGTTGCGTTTGCGCTCGCGGCGGGATGGCACGGATCACAAGCTCAGGCGCAGGACGCGGTTCCCAAATTCGACGCGGCGATTCGGTCCGAGTTCCGCGAGCCTGTGACCCTAGCCAGCAAGAACGGCGTTCTCGAGGTGACGCTCACCGCGCATCAGGGCCACGCTGGGTTCGATACCGTTGCGACGCCGGTCCAGAACCTTCTCGTCTTCGGTTACAATCTGGTTCGTGGCACGGCGTCAGACGGACAGATTTCGGGAGACAATTCATATCCCGCGCCGACATTGCAAGTGTTTCCGGGGGAGACACTAATCGTCCATTTTAACAACGCGCTCGCCGACCTCACGATCCGCGATTTCTTCGATCCGAAATATATCGCGAAGGGCGAGGACGTGCCGCTGTATCCCGCTCAGATGACCTCGTCGCCGATCAACCTGCACATTCATGGCGTGCACGTCAGTCCGAAGGGCAACGCCGATAATGTCATGCTGCACATCCCGCCCGGGATGTCGAACACGTACACGTACCATATCCCGAAGAATATGCCGCAAGGCGCCTACTGGTATCACAGTCATCTGCATGGGCTGACGACGCCGCATGTTTACTACGGCCTGGCTGGTCTGCTCGCGATCGGGCGGACCGACGGCAACATTCCGCTCGTTACAAAGCGCCGTATCCCGATCCGAAACATGGTGCTCCAGTACAACGCCGTCTTCGATCGTGCGGGGGGACTCGCACAGATCAACAATGTGAATTGGCCGCAATGGGTCAACACGGTCAAGGCGCCGGAAGGCGATGAGCTGGCAAAGGGCACGTATCGTCCGCTGCTCGCGCCGGTCAATTTCCGGGAATCCAAGAAGGGAACGCAGTACTCCACGGTTTGGTTCGCCGGGCCGCTGGCGATCGAAAATACTCGCGGACGCTTCGAGTTCATTCCGAGCAACTTGCAGCGCTTCACGGCTGGGCCGGCAGATCCCGGCAGCGATGTGCCGGACAATCCCTCGCTTCCCGATTATCAGCGTGACGTGCAGTTCACGGTCAACGGTCTCTTCCAACCGGTGATCAAGACCAAGCCGGGACAGACCGAGATCTGGGTGCTCGCGAATGTGAGCGATATTGCCTATATGAGCGTCCAGCTCACCGAGACGGCGACGGGCAAACACCCGAAGATCGCCATCGTCGGGCAAGACGGCAATCCGGCTCCCGCGGTTCACTATCCTCCCTTTGAAGACGGAACGCGGCTCGTCATCGCGCCCGCCACGCGCTACGCGATCGCGGTGACGATGCCCGCTCGTGGCGACCTTGTGCTGGAAATGCCGCCAACCGGCGCGGGCGCCAGGACGCTGAGCTCGCCCGGCATTCTTTATACCAACGACGGCACCGACAACCCGCCAGCAATGCTCGGCACCTTAAGCATCTTGCCGTCGGCGATCAGCTATTACGACGGGTTCTTCGTCTTCCCGACACAAGTTCTGGCGCATGCGGTGCCATCTGGTGGCCGCGGCGTCACGGTAGGCTTCAAAGAAGGACAGTCTCTCGGCGCCTACACCGCCTTCGAGGACCTCTCCAAGGTCACGCCAGACTTCAAGCGGCAGCTCGTCATCACCGGCGGATTCCTCAACGACCTTGCAAGCACATCCGACCCCAAGGCGTTCGTCTATGCGTTCGAGGGCACCGCGTTTCCCAACGTTCCGCTCCTGCAGCCGCGGCTCGGTTCGGTCGAGGAGTGGAGCTTCATCAACAAGAACAACGACGAGCATCCGATCCACATCCACGTAAACGACTTCCAGGTCATGAGCTATTTCGATCCCACGACCGGTCTCAAGACAGGGCCCGACATGTGGGGAATAGATAATGCCAACGTGCCGGCGCCGACGTTGGGTCCAAATGAACAAGTAATCCAGACCGGCAATTTGTCGTTACGAAGCAAGTTCGAGGACTACACCGGCCTCTTCGTGCAGCACTGCCATCGCCTCAATCACGAAGACAACGGCCTCATGACGCTGGTCAACGTGATCCCGGCGGTCTCGTCCTATGCGGTCGCCGTTCCTGGATCGGCCGTGCATGCGGCCGAAGTGAAGGTCTATGACGGCAACGGCGACCGGTTGCTCGCCACGGTGACGCCGTTCCCAGGCTATGAGGGCAATGTCAGCGTGGCCATGGGCGACGTTGACGACGACAATGTGCTCGATCTGATCGTGGGCGCGGGCAAGGACCACACGCCCGACGTAGTCGCTTATTCGGGGAAGGCGGTTGGCGGCAAAGCGGCTTTCGAGACGGAGCTCGCACGGTTTGCAGCGTTCGATCCAAGCACCCGCGTGGGCGTCAACGTTACGTCGACGCAGATCGACGGAACGACCGCCGACAACATCATTGTCGGCTCGGGCCCGGGCATCCCAAGCGAGGTTAAGGTTTTCAGCACGGAGCTTCCGGCGGCGGGCTCGGCGCCGGCGCTCTTCGCGACCTTCAGCCCCTACCCAAACGATCTCTCGGGCGTGACCTTGGCTTCGGGTTTCGTCGACTTCGCCTCGGGCCGCAACAGCATCGTTACGGCTCCCGGCCCTGGCACACCGACACAGGTGAAGGTCTTCAGCTTCTCGCTAATGACGCCGCTCCATCCCCCAACCGCCAGGCCCGGGAAGAACCAATGTCCTGGCCCCAAGGAGGAGGCAATTACCTCCGCATTCATGCCGTTTGGCCTCGGCTACCGAGACGGTGTGTCCTTGGCAACCGGTTGGGTTACCGGAGCTGAGGGCGGCGCCGAGGCCATCGTCGTCGGCCAGTTGAGCGGTCCTGGCACGGTGAAAATCTACTCGAGCGGGTCCGCCCTCCAGGGTGGCCCAGCGATGTACCTGGAAAGCTTTATGGCGCACAGCCCCAGCGTGCGCTTTACCGAGGCCGCCAACTTCGTCCCGTTCGGCGGAGAGACCGGAGTGAAGGTGGCCACGACCAGCACGACGGTCGGGGCAGATCTCCTCGTCAGCGGTGTCTCACAGCAAGACCGAACCGCGCAGGTTCGCAAATACCAGCTGTTAAGGCCAAGCGCCGACGCTCGCATGCTGGATGTGAAGCAACTCGGCCAGGTCAGCTCCGATGCAGGTTCTGATCCGGGTGTCCTGGGCGGAGATTAGATCCGAAGGCGCCCGAACAAGCTGGAAACAGCGGCTGAGGCACGCTTGAAACACGGTCGATTGAATTTGCCCAGTATGCCGATGAGGCCCATGCCTTGAATTTGAACACCATCGCCGCTGTCAAGCGACCCTCGTCGGCTGACGAGATCGGAGAGTGGCGCGACGGCTACGCTTGGCTCGCCGGGGGCACTTGGCTGTTCTCGACGCCGCAAGTTCACACCGACACGCTGATAGATCTCCAGTCGCTCCAATGGCCGGCTCTGCAGGTCTCCGCCGACGGCCTTGAAATTGCGGCGACCTGCACGTTGGCGGACCTCGCCCACTTCAAGGCCCCGGCGAACTGGAAGGCGGCGCCCCTGTTCAAGGTGTGCTGCGAGGCGCTCTTGGCATCGTTCAAGGTCTGGAATGCTGCGACGGTTGGCGGCAATATCTGCATGTCGCTGCCGGCGGGCTCGCTGATCTCGCTAACCACCTCGTTGGAGGGCGTCTACACGCTGTGGCCGCGGGGCGCCGCGCAGCGCAAAGTTGCGGCGGTCGATTTCGTGACGGGAAACCACCAGAACGTGCTGCTGCCCGGCGAGCTGCTCCGAAGCATCCATCTCCCGGCTAAAGCGCTTTCCAAGCGCTACGCGTTCCGACGCACCTCGCTCACGCATCTGGGACGTTCGGCAATCATCGTCATCGGCACGCAGAGCCCCGGCGCCGACGATCTCGTTCTCACCGTCACCGCGGCGACGGTGAGGCCGGTGCAGCTATATTTCGATCACGTTCCCAACGCCGGCGACTTGCGCGAGGCCATCGATGCCGCCATTCCCGAATCTGATTACTTCAATGACGTGCATGGGTCGGTCCCCTACAAGCGCCACCTGACCTATCATTTTGCCGAGCAAATCCGCATCGAGCTCCAGCACGGAGCAGAGGCATGAACTTCCATATCAACGGCAAAAGAGTCTCGTCGGAGCCAGCCCCTGGCCAATGCCTCCGCACCTTCCTACGCGAGCAGGGGTGTTTCGGCGTCAAGAAAGGCTGCGATTCCGGTGACTGCGGCACCTGCACCGTTTGGCTCGACGGCACGCCGTTCCATAGTTGCCTGGTGCCTGCTTTTCGCGCCGCCGGGCGCGAAATCACGACGATCGAAGGACTCGAGAAAAACGACCAGCTGCACCCCCTGCAGCAGGCATTCCTCGATGCGCAGGCGTTCCAGTGCGGCTTCTGCGCTGCTGGCATGATCATGACGGCCGCCACTTTTGACGAGCAAGCGCGCGAGAACCTGCCACGCATGCTCAAGGGCAATTTATGCCGTTGCACGGGCTATCAAAGCATCGACGATGCCTTGCACGGCATTAAGTCCGCCGAAGAAGACGTCGCCGGAAACGCATGCGGGGCGAACCTCGAAAGTCCATTCGGCAAGACGATCGTAACGGGCCGTGCGCGCTACACGCTCGATGTAGTCGTGCAAGGTGCACTGCATCTCAAGGTCCTGCGGTCGCCACACGCGCACGCGCGCATCCGCCGCATCGTCCGCGACAAGGCCATGGCGATTCCGGGCGTCGTCGCCATATTCACATGGGAGGACGTTCCGCGCCGGCTCTACAGCACGGCGACGCACGAAGATCACCTCGTCGACCCCGACGACACCTTCATGCTCGACAACGTGGTGCGCTTTGTGGGACAGCGCATCGCCGCCGTCGTCGCTGAAACCGAAGACGCTGCTGAAGCAGCGACGCGGTTGCTCGAGGTCGACTATGAGATCCTGCCCGCCGTCTTCGATCCAGAAGAGGCAATGAAGCCGGGCGCGCCAATTCTCCACGACACCGGCCTCGAGTTCCGGGGAAATATCTACGTCGATATCCACGGCGAAATTGGAAACGTCGATGACGGCTTTAAGAAGGCCGACGTCATTCACGAAACGACCTATTCGACCTCCAGGGTGCAGCACGTGCATTTGGAAACGCACGGCTCTATTGCATGGAGAAGCGATGACGGAAGGGTTCACGTCCGCACCAGCTCCCAAGCTCCGTTCATCACCAAGCAGAAGCTCTGTTACTTATTTGGTCTGATGGACCGCGATGTGCATGTCTTCACCGAGCGCATCGGTGGCGGCTTTGGCGGCAAGCAGGAGATGATCTCTGAAGATCTGTGCGTGCTGGCCATGCTGAAGACGGGGCGCCCGGTCATGTGGGAGTTCACGCGCCAGGAGGAGTTCATCGGCGCCACTACGCGTCATCCAATGACCACCCATGTCAAGCTCGGTGCTAAGCGCGACGGAACGCTCACCGCCATTGAGGTTCGCGTCATCTCCAATACCGGCGCTTACGGGGGACATGGTGGCGAAACGCTGGCGGCTGCGTTGAGCTCCCCGCTTGCATCGTACAGGTGCCCCAACAAGAAAGCCGACGGGTATGCGGTCTATACGAACATGGTCCCGGCTGGCGCGTTCCGCGGCTATGGGGCATCGCAAACGACGTTCGCCATCGAATGCGCGATCGATGATCTGGCAAAGCAGCTGGGCATGGGATGCTTCGCAATCAGGCGCAAGAACATGATCCGCGCCGACGACTGGATCGAATCCGTTTGGAAGGACCCCTCTGATGTGACGTTCGGCAGCTATGGGCTCGACCAGTGCCTGGACCTGGTTGAGGCGGCCCTTGCGAGCGGAAGGGGAGAAAGCAAGCCTGTAGGCAATGATTGGACCGAGGGGACGGGCATTGCGTTTTCCATGATGGAAAGCGGGCCGCCAACTGAGCATCGGTCGGGCGCGGTAATGGTGCTAACGCCGGAGGGGACCTATCACCTCGCCGTGGGTTCCACTGAAATGGGCAACGGGTCGGCTACCTCTCATCGCCAGATCGCGGCGTCAATACTCGGCACGCGAGCCGATTGCATCGCGCTGATAAATGGCGACACGGACCTCACTCCCTACGATACCGGAACATTCGCCAGCACGGGGACCGTCGTCGCAGGCCAAGCGGTAGCGCTGACAGCCACTGCTCTGCGCGACAACATATTCGAGTATGCTACTTGTCATTTTGGCTGCGATGTTTCCGAATGCCGACTGCAGGACAACACGATCATTTGCGCAAGCCGGACCATGGCGCTCTGCGAACTCTTCAAGCTGGGAACCGCGGCGGGCCATCGGTTCGAGGCAAAGCGCAAAGCCTATCTCTCACCGCGCACTGTCGGCTTCAATGTCCAAGGGGTGCGCCTCTGCGTGCATCGCGTCACTGGTGAGATCGCCATCTTGCAAAGTGTGCACGCCGCCGACATCGGCAGGCTGATAAACCCTATGCAGTGCCGCGGCCAGATCGACGGCGCGATCGCGATGGGCCTCGGATGGGCGCTCTATGAGAACATGGTCTATGATGACAACGGCGCGATGGTGAACCCCGCGCTGCGCGACTACCGAATTCCGACTTTCGCGGATGTTCCGCGCAGCGAGATCTACTTTGCCGACACTTGTGACACCGTCGGTCCGCTGGGAGCCAAGGCCCAGGGCGAGTGCGCGATCAACGCTGTCGCACCCGCGATCGCGAACGCAGTCGCCAACGCGACCGGCGTACGTTTTCCCGACCTTCCTTTAACGCCAGATCGCATATTCGAGAAACTCGGGCATCACTTTTGACGTTCCCGAAAAAGGGCGACCCATGGTCTCGCCAGTACCGCCAAACGCTTCCGGGGTGACCATCGTCACGCAAACGCGGGTCGCGTCCGACAAGGCAGAAGAATTCGCGAGTTGGCAGCGCCAAATCAGCGGGGTCGTTGCTGCGCAGCCCGGCTTCTTAAAGCAAACGGTGATGCCGCCCAGCCCCCCAAGTCAACTTGACTGGGTGATCCTTCAGCGGTTTGCCAAAACCGAAGATGCCTTGGCCTGGCTTCGCTCCGATGAAAAGCAACGTCTGGTGGCGCAAGTGCAGCCAATGTTGGTCGGGCAGGACGATGTGCACCTGCTCGAGGACAACAAGGCCGGAGTTTTGCCGGCCCCCGCGTCGGCTGTAATCTCGACGCGTATCAAGCCGGGTCAGGAGGATGTCTACCGGGAATGGGAGCGCCGGATCGCTGCAGCCCAGGCGCGCGCTCCAGGTTTCCAAGGCTACAGATTTGAACCGCCCGTTCCAGGCGTTCAAAACGATTGGCTGGCGATTCTGCGCTTTGACTCAGAAGAGAACCTGCAAGCTTGGCTCGCTTCGCCGGCGCGCAAGAAACTGCTCGAGGAAGCGGCTGCGTTCACCGACGAATACCAGGCGCGGATCGTTCGCACGGGGTTCGACCAGTGGTTCGAGCTGGGCAGCAGCGAAGCACCTCCGCCGGCTGCATGGAAGCAGAATATGATCGTGCTGATGGCGCTCTACCCCGTGGTCTTTCTCTTCAATAAGTGGGTGCAATATCCTCTCTTAGTCGAGCACTGGAAAATACCATTCTGGGGCGCTTTGTTTATCGGCAACGCGGTAAGCGTCGCATTACTAAGCTTTCTCGTGCCCTGGTCAGGTCGCTGGCTCGATTGGTGGCTGCGGCCCTCGGGCCACGACCCGAAGATCGAGTTCGGCGGAGCGGGGCTCGTCGTCGGCGTTTATGCCCTGTGCCTTCTCATCTTTTGGCAGAGCTCATGAGAGTTTTCGCCACGTTGCCACTTTAAGGGATCGCCGACCGCCGCTGAACCCGAGCGGCTCCCGTAGCCGCTAGTTTGCTTCCGCCGCGACGCTGCGGAACCGCAGCAAAGCCAAGCCCAAAAACGCGGCGCCGATCGCTCCCACCAGGAGAAAGCGCGGCCACACGACGTCGAAGCCGGCACCGCGATAGAGAATGGCCTGCGCAAAGGCGACGAAATGCGTCGATGGCGATGCCTGCATGATCACACGAAGGAACGGTGGCATGCTTTCGAGCGGCGTGTTGCTCCCCGACAGCAGGTTCAGCGGCACGGCGACGAGGATGTAGAGCAAGCCGAGCTGCGGCATGGTGCGCGCGATCGTCGCCAGGAAAATTCCGATCGCCGTGGCAAAGAAGAGGTAGATGACCACCCCGCCGAGGAACAAAGGCACCGACCCCGCGATTGGAACGCCGAGGAGCCCCTTCACGACGATGGCCAGCGACAGGCCGACCGCCACGGTTATTACGAGCGCATTGGCCCAAATCTTCGACATGGCGATCTCGAAAGGGGTAAGCGGCATGACGAGGAGATGGTCCATGGTTCCGTGCTCGCGCTCGCGCACCACGGCGGCGCCGGCAAGGATGATCGCAAGCATAGTGACGCTGTTGATGATGCCCATCACGCTGGTGAACCAGGCCGTTATGACGTTTGGATTGAAGGCAATGCGCACGACCAGGTTTATCGGCGGGACGGGTCTGCCCTGCGTACGCGAGATATAGTCGGTGATCTCGTCATCGATGATCTGTGCGGCGTAGCTGGAGCCGATGCCGGCCTGCACCATGGCCGTGGCGTCGACGTTGATCTGCAGCGCGGGGCTGCGTCCGGCCTGCACGTCGCGTTCGAAGTTGGGCGGAATGTCGATGATGAAAGTGAACTTGCCCGTGTTCATGAGCTGATTGATGTCGCGCTCGGCGACGTACTGCGCCGGCTTGAAATACGGCGGCAGAAACGCCCGCGCGATGTGCTGAGACAGCTGGGAGTTGTCCTCATCTACTATGGCGAGGGACGCGTTGTGCAGCTCCTGTGCGTTGCTTCGCGCCTGGGCGATCACGGCAACCGAGAAAGAGTACACGACCAGGCCGAGGAGCACCCAATCGCGGAAGAAGCTGCGCAGCTCCTTGGTGCCGAGCCAGTAGATGTTGGAGAGCATGCGCATGTGTTGGCTCATTTCTCCTGTTTGCGAAGCAGGATAAGGCTCAAGAGCGTCAGGCCCGGGACGAACAGCGCGAGCAGGCCGAGGTAGCCGGCGAGGTCGGTGAAGCCAAGGCCCTTGGTGAAGGTCCCGACGCTGATCGGAAGGAAGTAGCTCATCGGGAACAGCCGCCCCATGACCGCGCCCATGCCCGTGAGCGACGAGACAGGTGTCATCATTCCGGCGAACATCTGAGCCGGCAGAACGGTGAGGATGGCGGTACCGAAGAGGGCTGCGATCTGCGTTCGCGTGAAGGCCGAGATCACCATGCCGTAGGCCGTGGTCGCCGTAACATAGATGAGCGCGCCGAGCGCCAGAGTGGGAAAGCTGCCCTTCAACGGAACCTTGAAGATGAAGACCGCCATTATCAGCAGAATGAAGAAATTGACCATCGCCACGGCGATATATGGCAGCTGTTTGCCGAGCAGAAATTCCAGGCGCGTGACCGGCGTCACGTAAAGGTTGGTGATCGAGCCGAGCTCCTTCTCGCGCACGATGGCGAGCGCCATCAGGATCGCCGGGATGAGCGCGAGCTGCATCGCAATCGTTGACGGAACCATGGCGAAGATGCTGTCGAAATCCTGGTTGTAGCGAAAGCGGACCTCGGTCCTGGCGAGAGCTGCCAAAGCCTCTCCCTTTCCACGGATGGCAGGATCGGAGAGATACTGGTGGTGCACGCCTTCCAGGTAGCCGCGGATCGTCTCCGCGCGGAAGGGCATGGCGCCGTCGATCCAGGCGCTGACCTCGGTCGGCCGGCCGCGCTTCACGTCGCGACCGAAGCCCACGGGGATCTCGATCGTCGCCGTGACCTGTCCGCTTTTCAGGCGGTCCTGCAGGTCCTTGGCATCCTTGAGCGGTGGTGCTTCGACGAAATAGCGCGAGCCGCGCAGCTCCTCGAGGTAGGCGCGGCTCTCGTAAGTTTTATCGCGGTCGAGCGCGGCGAAGGTCAACGAGTTGACGTCGGTCGTGATGCCAAACCCGAAGATCAGCATGAGGAAGGCGGTTCCCAGCAGCGCAAAGCCGAGCCGGATAGGATCGCGCATCAGCTCAAGCGCTTCGCGGACGGTGTAGGCGAACATCCGCCGCGGACTGAAAAGTTGCCCAGCGGGCTCCGCGGCGGAGGCTGCGGGGACGAGTTCAGTACCTTTTGCAGCCTCGAGCGCCAGGGTGGTGCGGGTTCCGTTTGCCTCCTCGAGGTAGCTCACGAACGCATCCTCGAGCGTGGCGGCGTGGCGCGCGCGCACGAGGTTTGCCGGCGTGTCGGTCGCCAACACGCGGCCGGCCTCCATGAGCGAGACCCGGTCGCAGCGCGCCGCCTCGTTCATGAAGTGCGTAGAGACGAAGATCGTAACGCCTTGCCCGCGGGAGAGATCGATCAGCAACTCCCAGAAGCCGTCGCGGGCCAACGGGTCAACGCCGGAGGTCGGCTCGTCGAGAATCAGCACCTCCGGCTCGTGCACGACGGCGACCGCCAGCGACAGCCGCTGACGGATGCCCAACGGCAAATCGGCAGCCAGCTGGTCCACATAGCCCGGCAGTCCGAACCGCGAGATAAGCTCGGCGATGCGGTTCTCGGCTTTGTCCCTCGGGAGCTGAAACAAACGCGCGTGCAGGTCGAGGTTCTGGCGGACGGTGAGCTCGGTGTAGAGGGAGAAGGACTGGGACATGTAGCCGACGCGCATGCGCGAGCGTATGTCGCCGGCGTCGATGGGAATGCCGAGCAGCGTCGCACTGCCCCCGGTCGCCGGCAGCAGGCCGGTCAGCATCTTCATGGTGGTGGTCTTGCCGCTGCCGTTCGAGCCCAGGAAGCCGAACATCTCGCCGCGCTCGATCTCGAAGTTCACGTGGTCGACCGCGGTGAAGGCACCAAACCGGCGGGTTAGGTCGCGAGCGACGATCACGGGCTCGCGCGCGCTCTTGCCGCGCGGTGGGATCGTCAGCGTGCGCCGCCCCGCTTTCAGCTCCTCGGGCAGCAGCGCGATGAAAACGTCCTCGATCGACTGTGCGCCGGTCTCCTCCTTCAGGCGCACGGGGCTCCCCGCTGCGAGCACCCGGCCAGCGTGCATCACGATCAGCCAGTCGAACTGTTCCGCCTCCTCCATATAGGCCGTTGCGATCATGACGCTCATGCCTCGGCGGCGGCGTCGCATCCTCTCGATCAGCTCCCAGAACTGGCGGCGCGAGAGGGGATCGACGCCGGTCGTCGGCTCATCGAGGACGAGGAGGTCGGGGTCGTGGATGAGCGAGCAGCACAGGCCGAGCTTCTGGCGCATGCCGCCAGAGAGGTTGCGTGCCAGGCGGTCGGCGAACGGCGTCAGGCCCGTACTGTCCAGGAGGTTGGCGATGCGCGTCTCGCGCTCGACGCGGTTCTGCCCGAAAAGGCGCGCGAAGAATTCGATGTTCTCGCGCGCGCTGAGATCGGCATAGAGGTTCTTGCCGAGCCCCTGTGGCATGTAGGCGACGCGCGGGCAGATAGCCGCGCGGTGGCGGCCATCGGCCATGTCCCCGCCCAGCACCTCAACGGAGCCGGTCTGAATGCGCTTGGCGCCGGCGACGATGCCCAATAGAGACGACTTCCCCACACCGTCGGGACCAATCAGGCCGACCAGGCAGCCGCGCGGGATTTCGAGGGTGATGTTCTGGAGGGCGGGAGTTTTGGCATATCGGTGCGTGAGGCCTTCGAGGCGGACGATGGGCCGGTCGGGTCCCGCCATGGTCACGACTTTCCTTGCAGTCGCGCTGGCCACGCCGCCTGCTGGTCGAACTTTACGTACGCGACGCCGGGCAAACCGCTGCGAACGGCATCGGCGTGCGCGTGAGAGCGCTCCGCATCGATGCGTACGCGGATGCGGAACATCAGCTTCTCGCGCTCGGTCTGGGTCTCGACCATTTTCGGGGTGAACTGCGCCTGGCTCGCCATGTAGCTCACCTTCGCCGGGATCGGCCGGTCGGGAAAGGCGTCGAGCAGAATGCGCGCGTCGTTGCCGACTTTGACGCGGTCCGCCTCCGCGGTCGGCAGATAGATGTCCATGTAGACATACGAGACATCGAGCATGGTGAAGACCTTTCCGCCGGCCGGTAGCACCTCCCCGATGTTGGCAATTCTGTATTCGATGCGCCCATCGCGCGGCGCCACGAGCGTGTTGTCTTCGATGTTGATCTTGTAAAGCTCGACGTCGTGCGTCGCTGCATCGAGGGCATGCTCGGCTTGGATCGCTCTCGCCTTGGCGGCGGTCTCCGCGGCTTGTGCCCCATCGAGCTGCTGCCGGCGCTGATCGAAAGTCTCCCGCGTCGTCCATCCCTGCTCGACGAGCTTGCGGGCGCGCTCCATCTCCTGGCTGGCGAAGGTCGCTTGGCTGTGGGCCTGGTCGATGTTGGCGTTGGCCTCGCTGACGGCCTTGCGCGCCTGCTCGACCGTGGCTTCCGCCTTCTTCAGTGAGGCTGCGAGATCGCGCGTGTCCATCACTGCCAGTGTCTGACCGGCCGTCACCATGTCCCCTTCGTCGACGCGGAGCTGGTAGATGCGGCCGGCGAACTTGGTCGCAATGTCGATCGGGTCGGCCTCGAGGCGGCCGTTGCCGTATGCGATGCCTGGCGGAAGAGGCGGCTGGCGATGCGTCCACCAGTAGAGGCCGGCCGCCACGGCAATGCCTACGAGCCCCAGCATGAGAATTGATGTTCTCACCCGCCGCTTCGACCAGGTGCTCGGCCATGCGCTTGGGGTGCCGGCCGGGAGGCCCTGCGCGTGCGGCAGAACGACGGGGAGGTTTGTCGCAACCTGGGGTGCGGTGCGGCCCGACAGCTCTGACGTGCCCTCGGGCGTTTCGGTCTTGCTCATATCCGCTTCCTCTTCCGCATAGGCTCCGGGCGAACGTCAGGGAGGTCACACGTACAAGCAAGACGCTACTTGTCGCGCACCCTTCCAGGTGCGTCGCCCGCTTGCGCTAGGGAAACTTCGTCCCCGACCCCACGCGTCGCCGGCCTTGACGTACTCGCGCTTGACCGCTCCCCAAGCGATCCGATGTGCGGCTTCCTCCTGCCGAGGATCGCCCGCATGCGCGTCAAAGGCGTGGTTGAGGGCTGCCCGGCAGATATCTTGTGCGTGCTCGGGCAGATGGCTTCTCACCGAGGCAGGAAGTGCAGCATTCGTTGCGTAGGGCATTTATGCCTCCGCCATTATTGCTCGGCTCGCGGCGCGCGCCGCGCTTCAAAGGCCGAAGGGGTAGGTATCTGGCATGCCTTCGAGATCCTTGGTGGCAATGGGCGTGACAGCCTGCGTCTCGTCGAACCAGATGTATTCGTCGAACTGGCGAGGGAGAACCGCCTGAAAATAGTGGCTCGCGAGCTCAGTTTCGGGCCGATAGATCACTCCGATCGCGCGCTCGAGACGCGGCACTTGGAGACGTTCGACGAGCCCAGCCGGAGAATTCCCGCGCATGGGAAGCATGAAGCGTGCCTCGCCCGTCTCCTCGGCGGCGGCATGGCATTGCCGCTCATAGCTCTTCGCCACCGCCGGTCTGACGGACATGACCTGCATGGGGCCGTCCCAATCGGATGCGGCCGCTACCGTGCCCCTATCCGTTCCAAAGCCGATCAGGAAGGCGCCATTGCCAAATGTGCGGCGGCAGAGCTGGCCAAGGTTGTGCTCGCCGCGGATCGACATCTCGGTCGCTGACGCGTCGCCCACATGGGAGTTATGCGCCCAGACGACGGCCTTGCTTTCGGGGCCATAGAAATCGAGCAGCGTCTTCAGGGTCTCGAACATGTGGCTATCGCGCAAGTTCCACGAGGCGCGCGACCCGTAGTACATGGTGCGATAATACCGCTCCGCGTTTGCAACAAGACGCGCGTTCTGTACCGCGTCGAGATAGCGCTCACCGTCGCGCAGCGCATACTCGCGCCTCCGCGCGAGGATGCCGGCTAGCATCAGCGCAACTTCCTTCTCGCAGGAACGGTAGCTTCCGGTCAGTGCTGCGCGCCCGTACGTGGCGGGATCGGACTGCCAAGGCGTCAGGCAGCCATAGCGCTCGCGCGCAATCTTGGCAGCCGGCCGATCTACGTCATCGAGGTAGCCGAGCACCGAGCGGATGGAGTTATGAAGGCTGTAGAGGTCGAGCCCGTGGAAGGCCGCTCGGCGGCTAGGCTCTTTCTGCGCATTATGCGCGCGCAGCCAGTCGACAAAGGCCCGGACCTCGTCGTTGCGCCACATCCAGGTCGGGAAACGCGCGAATGCGGTCCATTCCGAAGGCGGAAACTCGAAATGACGCACGTAGTGGTCGATCCGCGCGACGTCCGGCCAATCGCCTTCGATCGCAACGAAGGCGAACCCCTTCTCCGCGATGAGTGCGCGCGTGATTTTCTCACGCATGCGGTAGAATTCCGAGGTCCCGTGCGTCGCCTCGCCGATGAGCACGATGCGGGAACTGCCTATACGACGCAGCAGCGGCTGTAGGTCGGCGAGATCGATGGAGTCGAACGGCTCCGCATTGGCGGCGATTGCCTCAACCAGCGTTCGGTCGCTACCTCGCTCGTCCGCCGCACGCGATGGCCGCCTCGGCTCCGGTCGCTCCGCCCAGCCCTCCTCGCCGAGCAGCGGGACGAAGCGGACGTCGGCTATGTCCTCCGTCTTGAACTCATCCTCGCTGACGCGCGTCAGACGGATGAGCTCCTGGGCGCGGGGATCGATGCCGACCGGAATCACCATGCGGCCGCCGACCTTGAGCTGCTGCTTCAGGGACTTCGGTACATCGGGGCCACCTGCCGCCACGATGATGGCATCGTAGGGTGCGTGCTCGGGCCAGCCCCGCGTGCCATCGGCGTGCAGCACATGCACATTGCGGTAGCCGAGATCGGCAAGCTTCTCTGACGCCTTGGCTGCGAGCTCGCCGATGCGTTCGACGGTGAACACTTCGCCCGCGATCCTAGAGAGGATGGCCGCGGCATAGCCGGAGCCGGCGCCGATCTCGAGCACCTTTTCACCGCCCGACAGCCCGAGCGCCTCGGTCATGAACGCAACGATGTAAGGCTGCGAGATCGTCTGCGCCTCGCCGATCGGCAGCGGCGTGTCCTCGTAGGCATACTCCTGCAGGTGCGCCGGCAGGAATTCCTCGCGAGGCACCGTGCCCATGGCTTCCAGCACGAGGGGCGAGCGCACACCGCGGGCCTCGATGTGGTGCTCCACCATGTACCGGCGCTGTTTCGGATGGTCGATCATTGGTCTCTTGCGGCCAAACCCACGAAAGACCATTGCCCTTCCCGCGGCCGGCGACGTTGATCGCCGTCAATGGGCAGGAAGCAGTTGACCTGAGACGAAGCTTGGGCGCGCCTTGCTGCGAGGGCGCCACAGGGCACCGTTGATCTTCATCAATTCGGATAATTCGAACGACTGGCAACCTTCAACCAAACTCTCCTCCGCCGAGAGGGTTGAGGCCTGTTCCCCTGGCGCTCAATGTGGCGGCACTGGCGCTTGGCTTCACCCTCAGGCCGGCACCATTTTCTTGCTGCCTCTGTGCGCCCCTGAGCAATTGACCCACGTCAGTGTGGCGACCCTTCCACATGAGGTAGTCGAATTTGACCTGATTGATCGCGGACTATCCGGAGAGAGCAGATGCCTGACATCCACAAGCTCGTCGACGACCTCAAAACCGCACGTGACGAGGTCAAGCTAAAGATCCACCTGGGGTCAAAGGAAGCTCAAGCGGAATGGGCCGAGCTCGAAAAGCGATGGAGTACTTTCCGGTCGAAGGCTGAGCTCGAGCGGAGCGCCGCCGAGCTCAGCGGTACCGTCAAGAAGCTGGGATCTGATCTCAAAGACGCATATATCCGCCTACGGAAGGCGTTCTGAACCGGCGCGCGTATCCTCAATCGGCGTTGCTCTTGTGGCTCGGTTGGCGTTCGCGCAGGGCGTCCTGGAGCTGCCGGCGCGCGGCTTTGAAGGCGTCATGGACCGCCACATAGACGTCCTCGTGCGCATGATCGATGGAAGGATCGGTGTTCACCAGCACGTCGGGCGCGCCGGGAATGGTGAGATGGATGCGCGTGTGGTACGTATCGCCCTTCATGTGGCGATGCTCTGGCCTGATGACGACGACGCGCGCTGAAATGATACGGTCGTAGAACTTCTCAAGCTTGCGAACCTCTTCGCGAACGCGGGCTTCAACCGCATCGGAATGACCGATGCCTTCAAAGACGATCTGCAAAGGAACTTGCATCGAAGCTTCCTCTTGGTGACCGAGATACCGCGCGGTCAGCGCGCGTCTGCAAGTCGTTCCAGACCGGCGAGATTCGTGAGCTCCAGGACAGACGGCCGGGTCGACGCCACCAGACCTTGACGCTTGAGCGAAACGAGGAGATCCGCCAACACGGGAACCTCGATACCGAGAAGTTGCGCAACAAAACCGCAGGTCAGTGAGTCGGGGATGGTGCGCCGATCTCGCCCCTCGTATTCATTGTTCCGCGAAATGGCGACGAGGAGTGCTGCAACGCGCTCAAGCGGCGCTTGGCTGCCAGAGCGAACGATCGAATGACGCCGCAATGCGAATGCCGCCTCCTCACTCGAGGGCGAGCGCGCATTCTGTGCTGTTCTAGATCTGCGGACCAGGAACGGAGGAACGGGTTGTTTCGCGTTCAGCATCTCGGACGTGACCATCGACATAGGTGTCTCCCCCTTGCCTGAAAAGCCCAATCGTCAGGTGCTAAGGGAACAATAGGGAGGTCACAGCGCTTGGTGCGGCGTGCGACGGAATGTCGAGTTTTGTGAAAATGCGTTACTCGAGTACGTGCCCATCATAACCCCTAAGAGCGTCGATGTCCGCCTATAGCAGCTCCTGTAAGCTTGAGGGAGATACGACTCAGTGACGCGCGATTTCGATGGTTGCGGGGGCAGGATTTGAACCTGCGACCTTCAGGTTATGAGAACCTTCCACATGAGTTTAGCTGGATAAGATTGAATTACGCTGGACAACGGCTATTGATACTAAGGGCTTTTTCCAACGCGAGTTTTTGCCCGTGGCATCAGGTGAGCGTCGAACGTCGTCAAAACGGGACCCCATTGGGACCCCAGCCCGTCTCACCGCCCGCATCGTTGCGACCTTCAGGTCCGAGCAAGATCGCCAGGATATTGCAGATGACAGGGTCACGGGCCTTCAGCTACGCGTCACCCGAAGCGGGGTTAAGACTTGGGCGCTCCGCTATCGCCGCAAGAGCGACGGCAGGAGGCGGCGCTGCACGCTGGGCTCCTAAGAGGCCCGTACGCGCGCCCTAGAGGCCATGGCGGCCATTTCGCGGGGCGCCGACCCTGCCGGCGGCGTTCAGGAGCGCAAAGACGCCCCGACCTTCGCTGATGTCGTCGAAGAATGGACCCAGAGACACGCGAAACCCAACAAGGGCTGGCGCACCGTCGAAGACGATCAGGCCATGTTGCGGCGGCATGTACTGCCGCAGATCGGAAGTATGAAGGCGGCTGAGCTTGGCAAGCGAGACATCATTCGCATGCTCGACGCGGTAGCTGTGGCGCCGGATGCGCGGGCGAAGAGGAAATCGGCCGCCCGGAAACTGACACACAGACCTAACCGCGTGTTCCAGTTGGTCCGTTCGATCCTCAATTGGGCGCTGGGCCGCGACCTGATCAAAAGCAACCCCATGTTGGGGATGCAGGCGCCGATCAAAAAAGAGAAGGCTCGGGAACGTGTCTTGTCCGATGACGAGATACGGACGCTTTGGCGTGCACTCGACCGAGCGCCGGTGAAACGGACAAAGCTGCGACGCGCTGCGGATGATTTTCCCATGCGCCGGGCAACGGCGCTCACGCTTAAGCTGTCGCTTGTCACTGGGCAGCGCATTGGCGAAGTGGCCGAAGCGGCGATGAGCGAGTTCGATCTGAGCGAGCCGGCGCCGATATGGGTCATTCCCGGCGAGCGCACGAAGAATGGCGAGCCAAACCGCGTGCCCTTATCTCCGCTGGCTCTTCGCGTCATTGCTGAGGCGCGGGAGATCGCCGGCAACACCCCGTGGTTATTCCCCAACCCGCAAGGCGATAGCCCCGTCGATGCCAGCGCACCAACGAAGGCACTCGACCGCGCGCGGCCCGCCATCGGGTTGAAGAACTTTCGAGTGCACGATCTGCGGCGCACTGCGGCGTCACGCATGGCAGAGTTAGGGGTCAATCCGCATTCGATTTCGCTCGTACTCAATCACGTCAGCGCCACAAAAGGTACGGTCACCGGCAAGGTCTATATCCATTACAGTTGGGACAAAGAGAAACGCGAAGCACTCAATGCGTGGGGTGCTAAACTCGACGAAATCATCTCACACCCGGCTTGACACCCGCCTATATCTCCTGATTTCACGAGCGTTTCACGCTGCCTTTGAGAGATAGGTGCGAGATAGCGGCCAATCAAAATATTTTAAGCCAATAAACTCGGGAGGAAACTCCCGCTAACGCGTATATGAATGTCAGTGTTGACGCCCCGTCCTATTGACAGCAGAGCTGTCCGCACATTCTTCTTGTTGTGCAAGGCCGTACACACGGCTCCTAACCAACGAGGATGAACGGTTATGAAACGCAGCAAAAAGTCGGAAGCGCCTTTGCTTCTTTTGACCATCGGCGACGTATGCCGAATGGTCGGCACGTCGCGATCCACCATCTACAATTGGAAGAGTCAAGGGCTCTTCCCGAAACCCGTAAGGCTCGGACCAAAGCGCATCGGTTGGCATCTCGCCGCTATTGAGCATTGGGCTGAAACCCGTGAAGCTGCCTAAAAAGAACCCCCGGTGAATGGCCGGGGGTTTCAACTTTGAGCGGTCTTTCGTGATCAAATCAGCATCAGCAATCTAGCGGCAACAGCCGAGAATTGCAACTCCCAACACGACACGACTGATCGCTCCTGCAACAGTTTAGGAGAACGAACAGTCATGTCAGATTGGACCGATCTAGACGAAGCTATTTGGATGGTCACTGGGCCCCATTGGCCAACGGGCGCCGGCGCCCGCTGCTCCTGCCCCGAGTGCGAAGCCGAAACACGCCGCCGCCGTCGTGAGTGGGACTGCGACTGCGACGAGGGGGGCGGTCAATGAACACCGCACCCAACAGCGGCCCCGAACAGCCCGACAACGCGACGCTCGCATTCGGACCACGCAAGTCGCCACCGCTAAGAGTCGTCAAAGGAACAGACCCAACAAGCAAGCTTGACCTCGCGCTCTACTTCCTGTCGAAAGGCTTCCCGATTGTGCCCTTGCGGCCCGACGAGAAGCACCCGTTCACCGAAGACGGGGGCGGGAAGCCGGCGAGAGCGACACCGGGGCATCCGCTGAACGGCGGCGCACTGAAAGCGACGCGCAAAGCTGAGACGGTCAAACGATGGTTCCGCGATTATCCAGACATCAACTACGGCCTTCGGCTCGACGGGCGCACTTGTGTCGACGTGGACACGAACAAAGGCCCGCACTGGCAAATGGAGCTAAGCTGCGTTGCCGGCCTCGTCGATCCGTTGCCCGACACGCTCGCTAACGTCACGGCTCGCGACGGACTACACATTTTCTTTGAGGGCGAGACAGAGCACAAGAACAAGAAGTTCGCATCGGGCCTCGACTATAGCGAGTATCACGTCGGCGCTCACATCGACCCGCGCAAGGTCTCGTGCGTCGACATCAAGGCGGGAGCTACTCAGTATGTTGTGGGGCCGGGCTGCACGTTCGAGGGCAGGCCCTATCGCCTCGAACGCAACTTGCCGATTGCACCGCTGCCGGAGTTCTGTTTGCATCGCGTCTGACCACGACGCCAGCCCAACAGACAGCACAGAGCGCGAGCGGCCGCCCCCGCTCGAAGTGACGATCAGCGCGCTCAAGTATCTCGCCGAACACGATAAGGAAGGCACTTGTGACCGCGGCGTGTGGCTCGAAACGCTGGCAGCTATGAAACTCAGCTACGGCGAGGCCGGTCGCGAAGCTGCCGACGAGTGGAGCGAGACAGCCGACAACTTCGACGCAGACATGCAGGACTCGACGTGGGACTCGCTCAAGCGTGACAAGGGCAAGGTCAAAACCGCAGCCTCGATCTTATGGCGTGCTCAGCAGAAAGGATGGGTGCGACCGCGGTCGACAGCGGCGGAAGACTTCGCCGACATCTTCGCTGAGCACAGCAGCGGCACCGGCGACGAGAAGACGAGCAAGTCTGAGACCGAGCCGAAGGCACCGCCGTTCACGTTCCGGCGTTACGAATGGATCGACCCGACAACGATCCGGCCGCGCGAGTGGCTCGGGCGAAGCCGTCACCTGATACGTGGTTTCGCTTCGGGAACAGTCTCGCCGGGAGGTGTTGGCAAGTCGTCGCTCACCATCGTCGAAGCGCTTGAAGAGGTAACGGGCAAGGCGCTGTTGGGCGTCGGCAAAGACGGGGCGCCGCTTCGAGTCTACCTGTGGAACGGAGAAGACCCTTACGACGAATTACAGCGGCGAATCCAAGCGGCGTGCCAGCATTACGGCATCACGGAAGCCGACATCGGAGGTAGGCTGTTCGTGGAGTCGGGGCGCGACCGTAAGCTGGTCTTGGCGGCAGAGTCGAAAGGCGGCGTACTGATCGCACAGCCACTGGTCGACGCCATGATCGCCAAAATCAGGGACGACGCCATCGACATCGTGAAGATCGACCCTTTCATTCGGTCGCACCGGATCACAGAAAACGACAACAACAAGATCGACGCTGTCATGGATCAGTTCAGGCGCATTGCCGACGAAGGGCGTTGTGCGGTTGAGCTGGTGCACCATGTCCGAAAGGCAAACGGCGAAGAGGTCACCGCCGACCACGCCAGAGGCGCCAGCGCATTTCACGACGCGCTGCGGTCGCTGCGGACCATAAACCGGATGACTGCTGACGAAGCCAAGCACGCGCGGGCCTACGAGCCCGCCAACTACTTCCGGGTCGACCGGGGCAAGGCCAACATGCAACCGCCGGCGCACGTTGCCTCATGGTTCGAGCTGAAGAGCGAGCCGCTGGCCAATGCCAGAGAGGGTCTGGCCGGCGATAACGTAGGCGTGGTGACCCGCTTCACCTGGCCGGGACCAACGGACGGCCTGCCCGAGAATGCCCTTCAGTTGGCTCAGGAAGCAATCCGTGAGGGTAAGTGGCGGCTCAACCCGCAGTCGCCGGAGTGGGCCGGGCACGCCATTGGCGAGGCGCTGGATCTCGACAGCCGCGATAACCTCGACGAGGGGCACGGCATCTGCAATTCGCAGCTCAAGGAAATCATAAAGCACTGGCTCAAAACCGGAGGCCTCGTGAGCTACGAAGACAAGGACGCGAAGAGCAAAACGCGGGATTTTGTGAAGCCGGGAAAATGACCGTTTCGCCACCCTCCACCTTGTTTTGGGGGGTGGTGGAGAAGGTGGAGAAAAGGGTTCAAATCTTGAGCCGTCTTCACCCTTCTCCACCACCTCTCTAGGGGTGGAGGGGGGTGGAGGCGACGAAAGGGCGAGTATCGCCACCTTGAGAAAAGCAAGGTGGAGAAATCAGCGCAGCGCCGTCGAAAATAGAGCGGCAGAAAATAACCCGGCCGCCGGCATTTTCTCATTTCCCGATTTTCTCAGCCGACCAGGCGCCGGTCTAGCGCACCAAGTGCGGGTTAATCGCCGCCGCCGGCGACCGTGAAGACGCCGGCGCTGGGCTGTTCGGGCGGTGGGGAACTGGATACTGCGCTGCCGGGCCTGCGGAAGCGACTGACGCGGGCCGCGTGTGGCGCCTGGGGTGTGAGTTGGTGTCCGAGTGCCTGAGAACGCGGCGGGCGTGTGTGGGCTGTCAGAGTCAGCGCGACCGTTGTGCGCACAGCGCACCCGGCTTAGTTTTGGCCAGGCGGTAAGGGAAAGAACGATGGTTGCGTTCGAGAAGTACAATCATGGTCATGCTGCGCGCGCCATCAGCACGATGGTTGAGTTTGAAGGTTACTACACCGGCAGGGCCGCGCGCGAGATCATTGTGATCGACCCGATGAGCGTGTCAGCCATTGAAGACGTTCCCGATAACCCCGACGCAACGACGCTCGTGTTTAAGGACGCATCAGAGCGGATTGTCTGGGGTAGTCGCGACGAGGTCATTGCGAAGCTCAGCGATCACGTGCATGTGCGGCCTCTCTTGCCGCTGTCAGAGCTGGGAATATCGAGAGACCCATCTTGGACCGCCAAAGAGTGGCTGTTCGCGGCCTATGGTGTCGTCGCTTCTGCTCTCGCCGCCTATGGAGGAGCAAACTTGATCGCAGTCATCTTCGGACCGACAATGCGCAGCGACCCTATTGCTTTCACGGTCATGATCGCAATTTTCGTCGCAACGCTGGTGCTTACGCTCACTGGCGTTGAGCACGTCAAGAGTCAGCGGTTCAAGGCATGGATGAAAGAGTGGGAAGAGAGGCAGAAGAGGCACCGCCAAAGTTTGACGCCCAGACCTGGCTCGCCGCGTGAATGACGCCGGCAGCTCGGGCGCTCGATACTGGGATACTGGCCGCCGCCCGTCGATGCAACCACCGCAGGCAGGGGCAGGCTAATTAGCAACAAAGTCTCTATTGCGCGTTTGTGTGTTTTACCTCCACGCGCCCTTTCCCATAATTCCGACCACCACGACGGCGCAAACGCCGTGAATTCTCGATGATTCGGCCGTTGACGTTGGCGGATGGACGCATCCGACGAGCTTCAGTGGGCCTCAAGGACCCCCACGCAGCCCCCGGCAGCACCCCAGTGTGGGGTAGATGGCCATATCGCATGTGAATGCCCACAAGGGTCAGCCAAACCAACACGCGCAACAAGCGGCATATACAGAACCCTCTCTGAAATACTGCCATCAGCGGCGTTGTTTCACGGTCGAAATGAAAGGGTGATTTGAGATATACAAATCCTTTAGGTTTGGTATATAGTTTTTTGATGCGGAATCAGTCGGGGCACTCCAATGACAAAGCCAAAGCGCGTCGCGCTCTATGTCCGGGTTAGTACCGGCGAGCAAACTACCGCTAATCAGATCGATGAGCTTAAGGCGTGGGCCAAGCGAGCGGGGAACGAGATCGGTAAGGTCTACGAGGACAAAGGCATCAGCGGCGCCAAAGGTCGGGACAAGCGGCCAGCGTTCGATGAGATGCTCAAAGCCGCCGTGCGCCATGAGTTCGATACGCTGGCGGTCTGGTCCTCAGATCGTCTCGGACGATCCATGCCCGACCTCATCGATGTGCTCCAAACGATACGCGCGACCGGCCTTGCGCTCTACATCCACACGCAGGCGCTCGACACCAGCACGCCGGCCGGCCGGGCGTTGTTCCAGATGCTCGGTGTGTTTGCCGAGCTAGAGCGCGAGATGATTGTTGCCCGTGTCAATGCCGGTCTTGCGAGGGCTCGACGGCACGGCACGAAGTCGGGCAAGGCCATCGGGCGCCCTCGGCTCAGTTCAGCCAGTGACGCCGATGTGCGGGCACAGCTCACCAAGGGCACCGGCATTCTGAAGACGGCGAGGATGCTGGGGCTCGGGACAGGCACAGTGCAGCGGATTGCCAAAGCGCAGCGAAGTTGAACGCGAACCCGGCCGCGGATCGAAACCTTGGACAAAACGGACGGTGGGGACACCCCTTGAGCTTCCGTGTGCCCGTGCCTAGTGCTCGTCTGACCCCCGGCCGGTTTCAAGCGATGGTTAATCCGAGAGCGCTCGGGCCATCCTGCATGGCCTCTCGCAGAACAGGTGCGCACTGCGCCACGGTCGGGACGACAGCGATACATTGATCGAACTTCGGCCCCGTGCTTAGCTCAATTTGTTCGAGACGGGGACGGGTGCTTTGTCGGCGTGCTTTGACCGAGTTAAACCTCTCGTTGACGAGACGGTTAGGCGTCTTGCGACCAAAGCATTTCGCGACGATCCGATTGCCGGCAGCCATTATGCGCGAACAACGAGTATCGTCAGCTCGGCATACAAGCGCCACGGCAAAATTCTAGAGTCTGCGATTTACGAACGTCTCCGCGACAACAACCGTCTGTCGGTGTGGAGCGACGCGGCGTTTGCAATTTCAGCCGCTGCAGAGGGGATCGTGAATAGCAGTTCGCGATCCGACTGCTTTGCGTCGCAGTTGCCATACGGCGAAGCTGCCAGATCAGTCCAGGTCGATATCGTTGTCTATGACACTCTACATCGCTCGCTTCGGACATACGAGGTCAAGCGTGGCAATGGTGCGCACGATGCCGGTAAGGTGCGTTCGATCATGCGCGACTTGATCTGCACGCACGTTCTTCTCAGAAGCTACGGCCAGAACCGAGGTCACGATGTTGATCGTGCGGAAGCCAAGATCATCTACTATTACGGGGTCCGTTCGATCCCGGCGCCGATATCGCTGGTGAGAGAAGAGTTAGACGAGCATTTCGAGTATCCCGTCGTCGAGGCCGTCGAACAGGTAAATAACTACTTTCGGAAGAGCGTCCATGAGCTGCTTCAATCCGTCTAGACGATACGGCGTCATCTATGCCGACCCGCCCTGGAACTTCAAAAATTTCAGCGAGAAGGGTACGGGCCGGAACGCTGTCGCGCACTACGAGTGCATGGACTTCGCCCAACTTGCTGCGCTTCAGCCTCAGCGGTGGGCGGCTAAGGACTGCGTTCTTTTCCTTTGGGCAACCGATCCGTTGCTTCCCAAGGCGCTTGAGCTAATCGATGTGTGGGGCTTCAAGTATAAGACCGTAGGCTTCTACTGGGCCAAAACCAACAAGCGAGCCAAACTTGAAAAACTATCACCTGAGGACTTCTTCACGGGCCTTGGGTATTGGTCGCGGGCAAACGTCGAGCAGTGTCTCTTAGCAACGCGAGGTGCGCCGCCGCGGATGGCCAAGGACGTGAAGCGCCTTGTGATCTCTCCACGCCGCGAACATAGCCGCAAGCCCGAGGAAGTATTTACTCGTATTGAGAGGCTTGCGCGCGGACCCTACCTCGAAATGTTTTCGCGACAGTCACGGCAAGGTTGGGATGCGTGGGGCAATCAGGCAGCCTTGTTTGACGCGGGTCCAGTTCAGACGCGCAGCCGACCGTCGCATATGGGCGGCAAGGACAAACATCAATACGCGCTGGGTATTGGGTAAGCGCGTGGCCCTCGACAACAGAATCGGCCTGCTGCAAGCCGGGTTGTCCCGCAAGGAACCGGGCAGCGTGCCGCATTTGCCACCCATCCGACGGCCCGTAGTGCCCGGCACTACTGATGCCGAATAAACACTGATGTCTCCGGCTCCTGACCCGCAGCCGATGTCGACGGCCGTCTTTGATCGTGTCACTGATCAGCTTGCAAAATCGATAGGTGTCAGGGCCAAAAACACAGCGTCTGCATCGGGTGGCCCGGTAAGGCGAGTTTGCCAAGAGCAGAGCCCCGACGTCGCTTACCGAGCTCATGCTCCTGGCGACACGCGTTGTCCCTCCTGCGAGAGCAACGACGTGATGGCGGCTCAGCCAGCATTCTCCGCCACGGCATTCTTGGCAAAATAAGTGGACATCGCATTCCGCTCGCGTGACTACGGCGGTGGCTTGAATTAAGATGCATCGGACGTAATAAATGATATGTGACGCATGATCACGGCCCCTCAGCTGCGGGCGGCGCGCGCCTTGCTCGGTTTCGATCAGCGCGAATTGGCAGAGCTCGCCGGGCTTTCGCTGCCGACCATCCAGCGTATGGAGGCCAGTGATGGGCTGATCCGCGGCAACGTCGACTCGCTGACCAAGCTGGTGTCCGCGCTCAACAAAGCGGGCGTCGAGTTGATCGGTGAGGGTGCGGCCAGTCAGGCGAGCGGTCGTGGTGTGCGGCTTAAGGGCATAGGGGTGAAGAAGGTGCGGAGCGGAGGGATGACCGCTGGGCGATCGCGGCCTCGCCTGGCTTCTTCGCGGGCGGGGTAGAGGGCATGGCGGTTGCGGGTGTACTCTGGGGCGTGACCGCGCTGCTCTGCATTGCGGTGTCGGGGGTGGTGGCGCAACGGAACTCTGCCGGCTCTCGCCTGATCTATCTCTCGTGCCTGCTGGCGTGTTTGGTGATCCTCATCACCGCGTGTGGCGAGCTACTCGCCGGAGCCAAGCCGGCCGAGAGCCTGCGGCTTCCCGTTGGGTTGCCCTGGATCGGCGCGCACTTCACCATTGATGCTCTGGCGGCGTTCTTTTTGGCTGTCATCAATCTCGGTGCTGCTGCCGCCAGTCTTTATGCGCTGGGATACGGCGAGCACGAGGTGACGCCGGGCCGCGTCTTGCCTTTTTATCCCGCGTTCCTCGCTGGCATGAACTTGGTCATCCTCGCGGCCGATGCCTTCAGCTTCCTCTTCGCCTGGGAGTTCATGTCGCTCACCTCGTGGGCGCTGGTGATGGCACACCATCACGATCCCGATAACAGGCGGGCAGGCTACATCTACATCTTGATGGCGAGCTTTGGCACGCTGGCGCTGCTGTTGGCGTTCGGGCTGCTCGCGGGCCCAGCCGGCAACTACGCATTCGCGGATATGCGCGGCGTTCAACATGCTGCCTGGCTTCCTGGTCTCGTCTTGGCGCTGGTGTTGCTGGGGACTGGCTCCAAAGCCGGTCTCGTGCCGTTGCATGTTTGGCTGCCGCTAGCACATCCGGCTGCTCCGAGCCATGTCTCGGCCCTCATGAGCGGCGTCATGACCAAAGTCGCAATCTACGGCTTCATCCGCATCACGTTCGATCTGGTGGGCGCGCCGGTCTGGTGGTGGGGAAGCGTGGTGCTCGCACTTGGTAGCATTACGGCCGTGCTCGGCGTGCTCCACGCCACCCTGCAGCGCGACTTGAAGCGACTGCTTGCCTACAGCACGGTTGAAAACGTGGGCGTCATCTTCGTCGGGCTGGGCTTGGCCCTGGCCTTCAAGGCAAACGACATGGAAGGGCCCGCAGCGCTGGCGTTCACCGCGGCGCTGTTTCATGTTCTCAATCATTCCTTCTTCAAGAGCTTGCTGTTCTTCGGAGCGGGCGCCGTCCTCACCTCAACGGGCGCGCGCGACATCGAAAAGCTCGGCGGTCTCATCCACAAGATGCCGAAAACCGCGTTCCTTTTTCTAGGTGGCTGCGTCGCTATTTCGGCGCTGCCGCCGCTCAACGGATTCGCCTCCGAGTGGCTGGTGTTCCAGGCGGTCCTGCTGAGCCCGGCTCTGCCGCAGTGGGGCTTGAAGCTGTTGGTGCCGGCGGCGGGAGCCATGCTGGCGCTCGGTGCTGCTCTTTCGGCTGCGTGCTTCGTGCGCGCCTACGGCGTCACCTTCCTCGGCCGGCCGCGCACGAATGCCGCTGCGGAAGCCCGTGAGACGGACAGCTTCTCGCTCACGGCGATGGTCACGCTGCTGAGCTTCTGCCTGCTTGCCGGAATTCTGCCAGGCTTCGTCATCGACGCGCTCGCGCCGATCGCGCAAGACCTGCTTGGACAGCATATGCCCGTGCAGGCGTCGATCCCGTGGCTGTCGATCGTCCCGGTAGCCGAGAGCCGCAGTTCCTATAACGGTCTGCTCGTCTTCGTCTTCATTGCCCTTTCGTCGATGCTTGCGGCCGAGGTCATTCATCGCTTTGCCTCGCGCGCCGTGCGCCGCGCTCCGGCCTGGGACTGCGGCTATCCCGATCCGAGCCCTGCCACCCAGTACACGGCCGACAGCTTTGCCCAGCCGCTGCGTCGCGTGTTCGGAGAGGTTGTCCTTCTTGCGCGCGAGCGCGTTGAAATGCCCCCGCCGGGCGATGCACGACCCGCGCGGATGACCGTCACTCTTCGCGATCTCGTCTGGGATGTGATCTACGCGCCGATCAGCGGCTGGATCTCGTATGCGTCCGAGAAGCTCAACTATCTGCAGTTTCTCACCATCCGCCAATATCTGAGCCTCGTGTTCGTGGCCCTCGTTGGCCTGCTGCTGACGGTGTCGTTATGGCTTTGATCGCCGATCGCCCCCGCCGATTAACCGGCGGCCTTCAAGGCGAAGGGGGGCGCCCATGACGCCTGTGATTGCCGCACTATGGAGCGTCGCGGCACTGCTCGGCGTGCCTCTGCTCGTCCTGGCGGCGCGACAGTGGTCTGCGGCGACGAGCCTCGTCTACGGGGCGTGCCTTGCTATTTGTCTCGCCGCATTCGCAGTCGCTCTCACCTATCTCTTGGCCGGCGACAGTCCTGCATCCTCGTTTTGGCTACCCATTGGATTGCCATGGATCGGCGCACATTTCCGGATTGACTTCCTGAGCGCATTCTTCCTCGTCATTGTCAATCTTGGTGGCGCGGCCGCCAGCCTCTATGCGCTCGGGTACGGTGAGCATGAAGCATCGCCGGGCCGCGTCCTGCCTTTCTATCCCGCATTTCTCGCGGGAATGAACCTGGTCATCCTCGCTGACGATGCCTTCAGCTTCCTCTTCGCCTGGGAGTTCATGTCGCTCACGTCTTGGGCGCTGGTGATGGCACACCACGAGGATCCTGATAACCGGCGCGCGGGCTACATCTATATCGTGATGGCGAGCTTTGGCACGCTCGCCCTGCTCTTGGCGTTCGGCCTACTCGCAGGTCCTGCCGGTAGCTATGCGTTCGACGAGATGCGCGGCGCGACCGGCATGCAACCCGGATTGGTCTTGATCCTGGTTCTCCTGGGCGCCGGTTCGAAGGCAGGGCTTGTGCCTTTGCATGTCTGGCTTCCCCTCGCTCACCCCGCTGCACCAAGCCACGTCTCGGCGCTGATGAGCGGGGTAATGACCAAGGTCGCGGTGTACGGCTTCATCCGCATCGTCTTCGACCTCAACGGGCCGCCGGCCTGGTGGTGGAGCATCGTCGTGATCCCGCTCGCTGGAGCGACGTGCGTGCTCGGCGTGCTCAGCGCCCTGATGGAGCACGACCTCAAGCGACTGCTCGCCTACCACACCGTGGAGAACATTGGGATCATCTTCATCGGCCTCGGTCTTGCGCTCGCTTTTGCGGCGCACCATATGCCGGCTCCCGCGGCGCTTGCGCTGACAGCCGCGCTGTTCCACGTTTTCAATCACAGCCTATTCAAGAGCCTGCTGTTCTTTGGCGCCGGCGCCGTGCTGACGGCGACGGGCGAGCGCGACATGGAGCATCTGGGCGGCCTCATCCATCGCATGCCGCTAACGGCCTTCACCTTCCTTGCGGGATGCGTCGCGATCTCCGCGCTGCCGCCACTCAACGGGTTTGTCTCCGAGTGGCTGACGTTTCAGGCAATTCTCTTGAGCCCGATCCTGCCATCGTGGGGGCTGAAGCTGATCGTGCCCGCGGTGGGTGCGATGCTCGCGCTGTCGGCAGCGCTCGCTGCTGGGTGCTTCGTAAAGGCCTTCGGAGTGACATTCCTGGGCCGGCCGCGCACGCCGGCGGCGGAGAAGGCGCAAGAAACCGACAACGCTTCGCTAGCAGCCATGTTCGCCTTTGCCCTCCTGTGCCTGATCGCGGGGATCATTCCGGGATTTTTCATCGACGGCTTGGCACCGGTGGCTAAAGGCCTGGTCGGGGGCCGCATGCCCGTGCAGAGCGCAATTCCGTGGCTGTCGATAGTGCCCATAGCAGAGAGCCGCAGCTCCTATAACGGCCTCCTGGTTTTCGCCTTCATTGCGATCGCGGCGCTGGCCGCGGTCGAAACCATTCATCGTTTTGCTTCGCACGCCGTGCGCCGTGCCCCGGCTTGGGATTGCGGCTTTCCGGACTCCAGGCCGCAAACGCAATATACAGCCGACAGCTTCGCGCAGCCGATCCGCCGCGTGTTTGGAGAAGTGGTATTTCTCGCGCGCGAGCGGGTTGAAATGCCCCCGCCGGGCGATGCACGACCCGCGCGGCTGACCGTCACCCTTCGCGATCTCGTCTGGGACTCCATCTATGCTCCGATTGCCGGCGGCACCGCCTATGCGGCCGACAAGCTCAACTATCTCCAGTTCCTGACGATCCGCCAATTCCTGAGCGTCGTGTTTGTGGCGCTCATCGGCCTCCTGGTGATCCTCATGTTCGCGATGCTCGTATGGTCCTGATCCTCGATCTCATCCCGCAGGGCGCGCAGATGGCACTCGTGCTGATCCTGGCGCCGCTACTGCTGGGCTTTACGCGCAAGGTAAAGGCGCGGCTCTTACGCCGGCGCGGGCCGCCGTTGCTTCAGGTCTACCGCGATCTCTTGAGGCTCATCCGCAAGGAAGTCGTGATTGCGGAAAACGCCTCCTGGCTCTTCCGCAGTGGCCCCTACTTGATCTTTGCGGCCACCTGGGTGGCGGCCGCGCTCGTCCCGACCTTTGCCACGGGGCTCTATTTCAGCTGGACGGCCGACTTGATTGCCATCACGGCGCTCCTGGGCTCTGCACGATTCTTCCTGGCGCTCGTTGGGATGGACATCGGAACGAGTTTCGGCGGCATCGGCTCCAGCCGCGAGATGATGTTCGCCTCGATCGCCGAGCCCGCCATGATCATGATCGTCTTCACTGTGGCCCTCCTGGCTGGGTCAACCCAGCTGTCCGAAGTGGCGGACTTCATGCTTGCGCATGGCAGCTTGCGCGTCTCGCTTGGGCTCGCGCTCGTCGCTCTTATCATCGTCGCGCTTGCGGAAAACGCGCGCATTCCTGTCGACAATCCGGCGACGCATCTAGAGCTCACGATGGTGCACGAGGCCATGGTGCTTGAGTACTCGGGGCGCCATCTCGCCGTGCTCGAACTCGCCGCGGCGCTCAAGTTGCTGCTCTATATGTCGCTCATCGCCTGCATCTTCGTGCCGTGGGGTCTGGCGCCGGCGGGCAGCGGGCCGACCGCTCACGCCATAGGCTTGGCAAGCTATGCTGGGAAGCTCGCCGTGGGCGGTTTTCTGCTGGCGCTGTTTGAGACATCGATCGCCAAGATGCGGGTCTTCCGTGTGCCCGATTTCTTGGGAATAGCCCTCATGCTGGGGCTACTCGGCATGCTTCTGCTCTTTGTTTCCCGGAGCTTCTGATGGACCAGACCGCAATCGACGTTGCCCACATGCTCGCCGGTAGCATGGTGCTTGTCAGCTTCATGCTGCTGTACCAAGATCGCATGTTCGGCCTGCTCAACGTCTTCGCGCTGCACGCTGGGGTGCTCTCGCTCTCTGTCGCTTGGCAGGCGTACATTCAGAACGCGCCGCATCTCTACGTCACGGCCGCGATCGCACTCGTGCTCAAGGCCATTATCATTCCTGTTGCGCTCCACCGAGTGGTGGTGCGACTCGGAATCCACCGCACGATCGAGACGGTCGGCGGCATTGGCCCCACGATGCTGTTCGGCATGGGGCTCGTGGCTCTTTCCATGGTCGTCATGCTGCGCGCCACCGCTGCGGCTGACCCCCTAGCCCGAGAGGACTTGGCGTTCGCCCTCGCCGTCTTGCTGCTCGGCCTCCTCATGATGGTGACGCGGCGCAACGCGGTCAGTCAGATCATCGGCTTCATGTCGATCGAGAACGGACTTATCCTCGCGGCGGCCGGAGCCAAAGGCATGCCGCTCGTGGTCGAGATCAGCGTGGCGTTCTCGGTTTTGGTCGCCTTCATAGTGATCGGCGTCTTCCTGTTCCGTATCCGCGAGCGCTTCGACTCGGTCGACGTTCAGGCGCTCGACGATTATCGCGGAGAGCGCCCATGAATCCCTTGATCATGCAGCTGCCCTTTGAGCCGGTGACTGCCATCCTGGTCATTCCGGGTTTCTCCGCGGTGCTGCTGGCGCTGCTGCCCGGTTATAAATTGACCGCGCGCCTCAACGTTCTGGCGGCGCTGTTGACGTTCCTTGCGGCCCTGTCGCTGCTCATCGTGCGCCCCGCGCCCGGCACCTATCTCTTCGTCGATGACCTCAATGTCGTGTTCGTCGTGCTCGGCACGTTTGTCGGCTTCACCACCAGCGTCTTCAGCGCCAGCTACATCGAGCACGAACTCGAGATCGGGCGGCTCACGCCGACGCACCTGCGCTTCTACCACGCCATGTACCAGGCCCTGATGTTCGCCATGAACCTCGGCCTGCTGGCCAACAATATCGGTCTCATGTGGGTGGCGATCGAGCTCGCCACGCTCACGACCGTGCTGATGGTCGGAATCTATCGCACGGCCGAGGCGCTGGAAGCGGCGTGGAAATACTTCATCCTTGGAAGCGTCGGCATCGCGCTGGCGCTGTTCGGCACCATCCTCGTGTACATGGCGGCGCGCCCGGTGATCGGTGAGGGGCACGATGCCATGGTGTGGACGTCCCTCATACAAAGGGCCAAGGACTTCAGCCCGGACATGCTTAACCTTGCCTTCGTCTTCTTGATGTTGGGTTACGGCACCAAGGTCGGCCTGGCGCCGCTGCACGCTTGGCTGCCCGATGCCCATGCCGAGGGGCCGACGCCGATCTCCGCGGTTCTGTCGGGGCTGCTGCTCAATGTCGCCCTCTACGCCGTGCTGCGCTTCAAGATGCTGCTTGCGGCAAATCCAGCGGCGATCGCGCCCGGTCCGTTGATGGTGACACTGGGTCTCCTGTCCCTCGTCTTCGCCGGCTTCATGCTCTACCGGCGGCGCGACATCAAACGCATGTTCGCCTACTCCTCGATCGAGCACATGGGGCTCATCACGTTCGCATTCGGCATGGGCGGTCCGCTGGCCAACTTCGCCGGCCTTTTGCACATGACCATGCACAGCCTCACCAAGTCGGCGATCTTCTTCACCGTCGGACACATCTCGCAAGTCAAGGGCACCCAGAAGCTGTCGGAGATCCGCGGATTGACCGAAAGCCACCCGCTTCTGGGGTGGGGTCTTGTGCTGGGCGTCGTGGCGATCGCCGGGCTGCCGCCGCTCGGCATCTTCATGAGCGAGTTCCTGATCGTCAGCTCCACATTTGCGCGCGAGCCGCTCCTCGCGGTTCTGGTGGTTTTCGGGCTCTTGGTCGCCTTCGGCGCGCTGTTTCTGCGCTTGAGCGAGGCGGCATTCGGCAAGCCGACCGGCAGTATGGCTCCCGTCGAAGCTTCATACGTCCCGCTCTTTGCCCATCTCGCATTGGTGCTCATCGCCGGGATCTACCTGCCGGGAGCGCTCGTCGCCTGGTTTCAGAACGTTGCGCGGCTGCTCGGATAACGGAAAGCAAGGGAGCCATGCCATTTGTCTCCGCATTGATCGCTAGTGGCGGGCCCGTCGCGGCCCATAAGCCATGGCCGCGCATCGTCGTCGATGTAGAGACCTGGCGACAGGCAATCGTTGGGCTCGCCGCCCGCGAGGCCACGCTCCTGGGACTGTGGAGTGATGGCGAGGCCGTTCACATGGGCCTTGTTGGCGCATCCAATGCCGAGTTCGCCGTGGTCAGCTTGCCCTGTCCGAAGCGGCGCTTTCCTTCGGTCGGATTGACGCACGCGCCCGCGCTGCGCCTCGAGCGCACGATCCGTGACCTTTACGGGTTGGAACCAGAAGGGGTGCCCGATGCTCGTCCGTGGCTCGACCATGGCCGGTGGGGCGTTAAGCACCCGCTCGGGCCGCCGCAGGCCCCGGAGCTGACTGGCGTAGCCTATGGTTTTCTCAAAGCCGAAGGGCCGCCGATGCACCAGATCGCCGTCGGGCCTGTCCATGCCGGCATCATCGAACCCGGTCACTTTCGCTTCACGGCCAACGGCGAGACGATCGTCCGGCTCGAGGAACGGCTCGGGTATGTGCACAAAGGCATCGAGCAGCTGATGATAGGGGCCCCGCTCGAGAAAGCCGCGAAGCTTGCCGGCCGTGTCTCAGGCGACAGCACGGTCGCCTATGCCTTGGCTTTTGCCCAAGCTGTCGAGGCCGCAGTCGGCGTCCAAACGCCCGCTCGCGCCACCGCACTCCGCGCGCTCATGGCCGAGCTCGAGCGCCTCGCCAACCACTTCGGCGACATTGCCGCCATCTGCAACGATGCCTCGTTCTCGCTCATGCATGCGCACTGCGGCGCATTGCGCGAGCACGTCCTGCGCGCCGCCGATACCTGCTTCGGCCACCGGCTCATGATGGACCGCGTGGTGCCGGGAGGCATGGCGGGCGATCTCTCAAGCGGAGGCATCGGCAGCATTCTTGCGCTCTTGGCTACCGTCCGCCGACACTTTCCGGCGCTGGTGGAGCTCTACGACAACACGGCGTCGCTCCAGGATCGTACCGTCGGCACCGGCGTCTTGAAGTCCGCTCTCGCACGCCAGTACGGAGCGGGCGGGTACATCGGCCGCGCCTCCGGACGGTCTATGGATGCCCGCCGAACCCCCGGCTATCGCCCCTATACCGACCTCAAATTCGAGGTTCCGGTTCGCCAGGAGGGAGATGTCGACGCACGCATTTGGATCCGTATCGAAGAGGTGCAGCAGAGCCTCGCTATTATCGAGCAGATCCTGGACAGCCTTCCGAAGAGCTCAGCGCGCTTGAGTGTGAAGCTGCCGCTGGAGGCAATAGGTGCGCGCGAGGGCATAGCACTTGTGGAGGGATTCCGTGGCGACATCCTGGCGTGGACCCGGATTGTCAACGGCACGATCGCGCGCGCTCATTTGCGCGACCCCTCCTGGTTCCAATGGCCGCTGCTCGAGGCCGCCATCGAGGGTAACATTGTCGCGGATTTCCCACTCTGCAACAAATCGTTCAATTGCTCATATTCTGGGCACGACCTCTGAGATCATGCTGCCATGCGCAAGCTGTTGTTCAAGAGCCTCGTTCAAGCGCCATTGACCGAACCGCCCCCCTTGGCGGACGAGAGGTCGATCGTCGAGCTGGCGAAGGCGCTGGACCGCGCGAGCCGGCGACGCCTCGGCCGTAGTCTCTCGATCCGCGAGGTGGATGCCGGATCCTGCAACGGATGCGAGCTCGAGATCAACGCGCTCAGCAATGTCTTTTACGACCTCGAACGCTTTGGCTTGCGTTTCGTTGCCTCGCCGCGCCACGCCGACGTGCTCCTGGTCACCGGGCCGGTAACGCGCAACATGCGCGAGGCACTCGAGCGCACGTATCGGGCAACTCCCGATCCGAAGTGGGTTGTTGCCGTCGGCGATTGCGCTGTCGACGGGGGGATCTTCGCCGGCGGCTATGCGTGTATAGGCGGCGTCTCGGCAGTGATCCCTGTCGACCTCCATATTCGCGGCTGTCCGCCAAATCCCACAGCGCTCTTGCAGGGCCTCATCGCCCTCGTCGAAAAAAGTGCGTCTTCGATCGCGTCCTGACGACTGCTAGCGCGTGTCCGAACGGAGGGCGCCATGGCGCCAGATACGCAACAAAGGTTCCTGGCGGTTATGAAGCCGCTGTTCCCGGACGGCGCCACGCTTCGTATCCTCAAGGGGACGGAGCCCGACACGTCAGGCGGCGAACTGTTTCGAATACGCATCGATTGGGCGAACGATGCGATCAATCTTCGCATTCCGCGGCGGTTTGTTGACGATCATCGGGACGGTACGGCAAGCAGTCAGAAGGAACTGGAGGAACAGCTCGCCGCGTTTGTGCACGATCGACGGGAGGCCTTTAGACCAAATCCCGGTCCTCGTCTTCGACCGGTCGTAGTTTGGACACTTCCGGCTTGATCGAGCGGCAGAAGTAGCCGGCGATAAATTTCCAACTTGATGTCCGGCCCCGCTGCTTAACGGCGTCCCTCGAATGCCTCGACCTCACCGGCGCGACCAAAACCAAAACCGCGACCGTGCAGATCCTCCCCAACTTCCAGGAACTCTGATCGCGACTGCGGCCGCTCCCCGCTGAGAACATTGCGCGGTACGCGCGCGGAACAGTTTAATGCCTCATTAACCATTCTTTGGTGCTGTCGCCTCTGTTTGCGTAAAGGAGCGACGGCAATGGAGTGGGACGACCTACATCGGTCCGAAGATGTTCAACACCTCATGGCTCAAGGCACGCTGCCGCAAGGGAGTGCGGCATACAGTATCGCGCGCCAAGCGATCGACCTCGGTTTCGCTACGCTCTCCGAGAGACAGCGCTTTATTCTGGATCAGGTGATCGCACCGCCACTCGAGGGCCTCGTCCTGGACGAGCGCCGCCGCGCGCCGCTAAAAGCCGCTCGAATATTGCAACAAGGGTCAGGTCAGCCCGGTTGCCCTATCGGCGATCGTTGGCCGAGCCCTCTTCGCTAGGCGCCGCCCGGCGTTCCGACTGTTCAGCATTGGCAATGGCAATCAAAAGTTTGAGCATGGCTGAGGGCAGCTTCTGCCAAGTAATGTCCGGCGTCCTGTGGCGCAGCCTTACCCCAAAGCGCTTTGCTAACTCTTTATTTGGCATAACGGCGTTCTGTAGAGTGTCCCTCGTTGGTCGAGATTTTCTATCGAACGGCATACGTCGCGGAAAGTTCCGAAGCGCTCAGCAAGTCGTCTTACGATCCTTCCAAGACCACCAATCGTTCCCAAGCGAACGCTGCCGCCCTTCGACGCCTTCCGTAATTACTGCTTTGGCCACGAGCTCGCTGTGGCACTTCTGGAACTCGTCGCAATTTCCTACTTACTGCCGGCGGAACTCAGCTTGTGCTCGCTCATGCGCAGTGACAGCGTGGCTGAGCGTGCGGCCATGTCCAACATCGCTGACAATGTCCGTGACAAGTACAGACGGACGAAATTTGAGCTGGATGGGCTGCCGGCCGCACGCACTACCGGCGAACCTCAGGCGCTCATTGACGCGGTGTGCTGATCCTCGCGCTGGAGCTGTGCGGAGATCAACGGCAAGTTTACGCGCGAGAATTGCTCCATTGCCTTGATCGTGGAGGCGTTGAGGCTTCCCCGTCTGAATGGCGTGTGCGCTTAGCACGGCCCGCCGGGCTTTAGCGTTGCGATATCGGCATGCTTTTTGGACACGACACTCCTAGATAGCCGACGTAGGCCCTCGGCCCGTCGGTACACACGAACGTCGCCGCTGAGCTAGATCACAGGCTCAGAGGCTTTTTGTTTCCTCTCGACGGAAGCCCGAACGAGCAGGCGTTTCCCCTCAACGGCGGTTAACGCCGTGGGGTGCGATCTGATGCCATTTCCGCGCGGCTCTTTTGATAGTGCAATGCCCGACCTGGGAGGCTGTAGGCCCGGAAACCCTTCCCAAATCCGAGCCGTTGGCACTCAAACCCCGGGAGTTGCCGTGTCTCGTCTAAGACCACTAGCTGACTACCGCGCAGCAAAGGCACGCGCGGCCAAATCTGTGATGGCGGTATTGATCGGCGCTATGCTTGCGTCTGGCGGCTTCTATCTCGGTTGGAAGTTGGGTTCGCTTCCGACGGGCGCAACGTCGAGCCAGCCGCGATAATCTTGGTTTGCCGCTAGATGGCGCTCGCGCCTGCCAGACGCCTGAAGCGCACTCGGTGGCGCTGTTCATTAAGAATTTCCGAGGCAAAATTAGCGTGCTGGGTTTTCTTCCAGCGCTTGCGAAGGGCCTCGGATGTAGGGCAGTCCGGGGCCTTTTCTCGTTACGAGTGATCGGCACTTCGTCGCGGTTCGCTTCGCGCTCGGTGGGGCATCCTGTCAAATGGACGCCACACTCCTGGCGCGGTAGTCACCGTTAGCCGACGAAGGCCCTCAGCCCGTCGGTCGCCCACGAACTTCGCCGCCGCGCGCGTCAGTGTTCGGCGGCTTTTTCATGTCTTCTGGTGCCCTATGCAGCCGAACACAAATGCCATTGAACGCGCGTTCGAACTGGCGAAGTCCGGGCAGTGTGTGAGTGTCGCGGAGATCAAACGTCGTTTACACGCTGAGGGCTATTCCGCAGACCAAATTGAAGGCCGTGCGCTCTCGGAACAGCTGAAAGCCGCCATTGATACCGCGCGAAAAACACGATGACCCGCGCCTCCGTGGCTACTGAGTCCGCGAGCTACAACACGCTTCGAGGGTGTCGATGAGGAGCTTCTCAGAATAGGGTTTAGCCAGGAAAAGAGCTTCTTGTGGAAGTTCGTCCGGTCGGGGAAGACGCCGACCAGAGACAATGACAACCGGAATGCCCGGCCACTTCGCTTCGATGCACCGCGCTAACTCCAGGCCATCTAACGAGCCTGGCATCTCGATGTCGGTCATGACCGCGGCTAGTAGGGGTTCCAGTAGTGATGATCTGCAAGGCTTCATCGGCGGTGCCAGCCTCTAGGACCGCGAAGCCCGCTTCACCTAAGATATCGGCTGCAAACATCCGGACTAGTGGCTCGTCTTCGACTATCAAAATTCTTCTTGCGCCTTCGTCCATCTGACTAGACACGGCAATGCACTGCATAGTTCCACCAAGACCGACTGAAATGTTGCAATGGTTAGTCGCAGACTGAAAACCTCAACTTGGAACCGCGTCGCGAATAAGTTTCTCCATCTTGGCTACCAGCTCACCAGAAGGGGCCGGCTTGGAAATGCGAGGCGCGTCACACGCTCCCTCAACCTGTTCGAACCCGCTGTAGATCAAGAAGGGGATGCCTCGGTCCTTGAGGCGCGCATAGAGCAGACAACTGTCGCCGTCACCGAGCGAATGGTCGAGGATGGCACCGGATAGACCATCGTGTTCAACGAGGGTCATGGCCTGGTGCAGCGAGTTGGTCGTCGTCAGCGCGGCGCCGGTGCCTTCAAAGGCTTGCGTGATGTCCATGGCGATAAGCGGCTCATCCTCAACGATGAGGATTGAGCGCCCCTTGAGAGTGGGGCGTTGCATGACTGTTCCAGAGCGCGGCTAAGCGCAAGCTGCCAGAGGCAGGGCGGTCTCGTTAGCGTGGACCGCGAATGTCCCGAGGTGTCGATCAATCCTCACATCGCAACAAGACGAGATGATCGACTTGGGAGGCAGAGCCCGTGTAGCTGAGGCGGGCTCGGTGTTGCGTGGTGTCTGTTAACGTCTATACACGAGAAAAGGTCCGTACTGCCAAGATTAGCGCCGTTGTTGACTGCGGAAAGTGCCTACTGCGTCGGCATAATGTACGGTTTCATACGATGAAGTAGACAAGGCGAACGCAATCCAGAGCAGCTAGAAGCTCGCGCAGGGTCACGACGCCACCAGGTACAGTGCCTGATGAGACCGCTCAACGCTTCGCAAACATCTCCCAGCGGTCACGGTTCGCCTCGCGCCAAGCGCGGCACTTGACCTTGACCCATCCGGGATTTTTGCCAGAGCGGTATGGCTGAGTGGCAAGCTTCGACACGATCCCCTCAAGGCCCTGGCTCTCAGCCGCGGCGAGGAGCTTCACCGGGTCAGGGAATGTCTCCGAGAAGCGCAACGCGTGATCGTCTGCCTTATTGAGCAGATTTCGAAGCATGGCCTTGCGCTCGATCAGGGCCCGCCTTCGCAGGCCCTGGCCATTAAGCCCCAGCAGATCGAAGCACCAGGCGCAAAGATCACCCGTCGCACCCTCCATCAGCGCCTTGAAGTCCGGCTTGCCATCGCTGTCGCACACGACAATCTCGGCATCGATGATGGCCGAATCCGTTGGCAGGGCGAGCAGGCTCCCGCGGATCGCCGGGAAGCGTTCGGTGTAATCGTGGCCATTGCGTGTGAAGATCGTGACCTCATCGCCAGCCTTGTGCAGTTGAGCACGCCAGCCATCGAACTTGACCCCATGCAGCCATTGCGGCCCAGTCTGCGGCTGGCGCTTCAGAACTGGGGCGGACGGGATGATGAAGGGGTTACGCTTGAGCACGGGGCAGATGTGGGCTTGCCTAGTGGGAGGATCAAGCCCGCGGCGGCTCTAGGCTTATGCCGAGTTTTGACATCTCGCTGACTGCCAGGATAACTCCGATAAGAAAGAGCACAAATAGGAGTTGCCGCGTGAAGGCGGATGGTCGCGCAACAAAAATGACAAACGCACCAAGGATGACCATCAAAGCGACCTCGGCAGCCAGTTCGTAGATTGTGCCCTCAGCTAATCCGTTGTTTGCGATGATCATCAGGACCAGCAGAATTATTGCGGCAGATGCGCTGAGTAAGGCGAATTGGTACGGCCAATGGCTGATCATTAAAAAAATGACGAGCCAGTCCATGACAAAAAAGAACCAAATGTCGATCTCAACGCCGTGCTGGCCTAGATAAATCATCACAGCATACCATGCAGCCAACACTGCCGACCCCGCGATGAGAGAAAGTAGCTTCCGCCGTATCGGCACTTCCGGGTCGGACCCTTGCGTGAAATGGGAACCAAGAGCGATGAGGGCCAATGAAAAGATAAAGGGCGCATCGACACGGATGAATCCAGTGTCGGCGGTTACGTGGGATAAACCCAAATAACCGCCCCAAAACGTCATCATCCAACTTTGCCAGTGAGTTGCGAGCCACTTGGCCCAATTTGAAAGGCTAAAGGCCGTTTGCAGATTTCCCACAACCGTTAGCGCACCCCCCACGATGCCAAACCAAGATAACAGGGTGGCAAGAAGCGACTGAGTGAACATGATCCGCCCCCAATTTTGGGAAGATTAGCTCCACTGCCGCTCCAACGCTACATCCGCCTCGCTCGCATGGCCACGATCCTGCCCGGGTACAGCTCCGGCCGCGCATCCACTTTCCTCGAGCCGCACTTAGAGCACTTCATGTGCTTGCCGACTTCAGGAACGGGCGTCTCAGGCGGGAGCGGCACAGTGGCAGGGTTCACGTCGCGCTCGTGGCCGCAATCGCGGCAGTACACGCACAACAGCTTGTCGGCGTGGATAAGATCAGCGAGTGTGACGGGTGAGGTCATGGCTTTCCGGTAAATATGGAGACGGGCGATGGCGAGTAAGTGGGTCAAATGCACAATGGACGGCAAGTCGGTCATCCACGTCAACCTTGGGCTGGCGCTTACCCTTACTAGAATAAAGGACTACACCCGCATCGCATTTGCTGGCGGCGGTGCAGATCATATTGACGTGAAAGAGACGCCTGAAGAAATCCTCAAGGGCGCTGGAAACTGATCTCGACGACCCGCGACTGCTCTATGCACTTCAGGCATTTATGTGTGTGCCGATCAAGCGGCGCCCAAAGTGGCTGAGGATACTGGCCTAATGTGGGGGTGGCTGAGGCGAGCAAGCGGCCAATCGTTTCTTGGCATCCTCGACTTTGTTCAAATGTTCGGCGCGTCGTTCGCTTTGAAAACTGCAATGTGGCTTACGGTCCTCGAATGGCGAACCGCTGCCAGCACAGTCCGCCAACTTCCTATCCCACGTCTGAAATCGTGCGCTCTCTTGGAGCAAGTCTATCCGCGGACCTTCCTCGCAGCGAGCGCGTTCACCGGCAGCACCGGGACGATTGGTTTTTAGCCAATAGGATGTGACGTGGGCATACTTGTCGAAATCCCATCCGAAGTCTCCGGCGAACGGGATGACGAATGCTTGCCCAAAGGCACCAACCACGACACCCATGAAGAATGCGACGACGTTCCAAAGGATCTTCAACAAAATCCGCATCGCGGGCCATGTAGTGAGCGGCCACGGCAGATTTAGGGCAGCCGGGCCGCATAGTGCTCCGCACAGCGTCAGCAACAATGCCGGGGAGGTCCTCGCGCAAGCTGGCCACGTCGGCTTTCACTTTGCCAAACTCGCCCCGCATCTCGGTGAAGCCGTGTGTGACCGCACTTAGAGCACTTCATGTGCTTGCCAACTTCGGGCACGGGCGTGTCGGGCGGGACCGGGCGAGGTCATGCATCGTGCGGGTATGCAAAGAAGGGTAAGTCCAACGAGGCAAAGCTGCGGACGCTCGCGATCTCGACTAGATCGCTGGTGCGGTTGGGAAGCCACTTTTCTAGAATTGCAATGATCAGGCTCACGTAGAGTTGCAAAAGATCGTATGCGGTTTTTGCAACCAGCGTCCACAACTTGGCAAACCCGTCAATCTCGTTGCCCGCCTTGGTCAGCTCGATTGTGGCGTGCGTTGTTACAAGCTCGGATGCATAATAGAACGAGTTCCCCATAGTGGTGCCAATATAGAAATCCCATGGCTCATCGGCTGTAAGCTTCTGAAAGCTCGCTTCAATAAGATTGTCTCGATCAGCGTTGTGGAACGACAGCTTATTGCGGATACTGGTGAGCGGGCTCTGTGCGCCAAAATGCGTGTTAAGCCGGTCGAGAGCGGTGGTGCCTTCCTGTCCAAGATGTGTCAAATATCCGCGCAGCTCTTGGTCGGCTTGCACTCGCTCCTTAATCAATCGCCACGCCTCGTGGAGTTTGCCAATCAGCATCCGCATGATCACAAGCACTTGCGCGTCGTTTGTCAGATTTACGAAATGCTCGGGATGGCGCTCTGTTTGACGCATGACCACCATCAGCTTTTGCAAGAGTATTATCTCATTGGCGGTGTTGCCAAGCAAAAGCAGAAGCGAGCGGTCAGACTGAGGAAGTGACGCCAGTCCTTCCTTTGTTAGCTTCAGCTTTTCGATTTCCACGGGTTCGCCTCCCCAAACAAAAACGGTGGCGGCCTCTCCGCTGACCCTCCCCGTCACAACTAAGGTCTAGCGAACCCCTCGTAGAGCATCATCAAGCCGATACTCACGGCCGATGCCCCACCGATTAGGAACCACCCATTCTGTGCGGCATCGGGTCCGAAAAATTGCCAGACGAGAATTGCGGCCCCACCGAACAACAAGGCTAGCTCAAAGATGAGCTTTCGCACACTCACTCAGTCAGCGCCTTCACAGCGGCATCAAAACCGGCTGCAAAGACCTTTGGCAGGTTCTCATCAAGCACCGTCCAAATCGGGTGTCGTCCCTTTTCCGGCTTGATGTGCTTGCGCTTGTACGCGGCGATAGCTTCCTCGCGTGCCCTTTCAATCTCGCTTTTGGTCATGGTGTGGTCCCTCAAATCGAGCGCGGCGCGCTCGGCTCAACGACAAACGCGGAACTGATTAGAACGGACGATCAACTCGCGACGGCTAGGCCCGTTTCTTCGCGGTGCAGGGATCGCGCACGCTCGAGGTGAGCGTCGAAGCTCTCGCCTGTTCGGTCGCACCAGTGCATGACGCCGGCGAGAAACTCGACAAGGGCGGTGCTCTCGTCAGTACTTGTCTCTGCCACGAACGCGGCTAACGCGACCTGCGCCCAGTGGGCGCGCTCATCATTTCGTTCTTGCGGGTCGTTTGGAAGTTTCATGCTTGTCCCCCTTTCAGCTCGCGAGTTTCAGTCGCGCTTCTTCCGTTCGAGCAGGATCACAACTACGATGAGCGCGACGACACTCAGGAACATCAACAGTGACAAGAGCCATAGGTTCATTCGGCACTCTTTTGCGGCCGAGGCGGCAGACCGCACGCACGTCGCAGCTCCATCGCGATTAAGACAGCGTGGCCCGGCTTTTGATACTGAAGCGTGGTCTGCTTATCGATCAAATGTTCAAGCAGCTTCACGCGCTGGCGCAAACGCTCTAACTCCCGCTTTTCATCCATTTAGCCCCGCGCTCCTAGCTTGCTAATCGCAGATCGACAAAGAACACGTCTTGGCCCTTGGTGCGCACCTTCAAACCGAGTTCATCGCGAAGTGCATCAAGGCGCGCTCCGAAAGCCGTGGCGTCCACTGGTTTGCAGCCATTGCCATCGCACCAACCACGATAGGACACGAAGGCGTCCGCCCACGACACGCGAGCACCTTCCTTGTGCGTCACGCGCTCCAACAGGAAGGCGTCCACGTCCCCGATCTTAACGGGCAGCTGCACGCTCTTGGGCTTCGCGGCACCAAGTAGGGCGCGCTTCGGGCTCATCGGTATTACGTTTGACGCCGGCTCGACGGGCTCCGGTGCGCGGCGACCACCGTGGGCTCCAATGGCCAGCACGATTGCCGCTCCCGCCGAGATAGCGAAGCCGCGGAAGCCAACGAAGAACAAGTCTAGGGTGCCCGGCTCGATGCCGAGACGCGAGGCCAGCGGGCTCGCCTCGGGCGGCAAGGTGGCATTATCCAACGCCGCGCGGGCCTGCCTCAACTCGACTTGCAGCGAAGCCCGCGCTTCGGTCACGGCAGCGGTAGCGTCGTCCACCGTCTTGGCGAGGGTCGCGATACAACCCTTGCCGCAGTCCTTGGCGGTCGATTTGGCACGCGCGTCAGCCTGCGCACCACTCAGCGCACGCTCGGCACGCTCCGCGCGGTCGTCGCGGTCAAGACGTACCACCCAATCCTCAGCGGCTTTGCGCTTTGCCGCGGCTTCACGGATTGGTGCTGCGCGGATCTCAATGCCGGCGAGCTGCAAGTCGGCTGTGCCGATGAAGGTAGCAATCTCACATGCCACGAGCACGAGCACGGCGAGCGCCGCCACGACGCGGCTGTGGATCATCGCGAACGACAGCGCTATTGTGGCTTGGAGCGCGCCGAGCGCGATGTAGAGCGGCGCTGTGTTTGTTCCGATGCCGCCCGTCGCCTCAACCGTGCCGTAGGTGACGGCGGCGATGGCCCCGAGCCCGACGATGATAGCGGACCCCCGAAGCAGGATCACGACTTGCCCCCCAGCTTCCGAAGCTCAGCCTCGATGCCCGCTTCCACGATTTCCCAAATCTTCTTGCGGTGATCGCGCGCGGCGTTCGCGAGAGCCTGCTTCAAGTCTTCTCGAATTTCCACGTTGAGCTGGACTGTCGGGCCACGAGTTGCCTTCCGTGACAGCCGTGCGTCGTGAGGATTGTTGGCCTCTTTCTCAAGCGCTCGGCGCCCCATTGCGCTGCGGCTGATCTTGCTGCGCTGGGACGTGAGCGCCGCACGAAGGGCGCGCTTGATGTCCACGGCCTCGATATCGCCCACAATCAGGCCCTCCGCTTACGCTGCGATGCGCGTTTGGAAAGCGCGTTCCACAGTGCTGTGATCTCGGATTTAGCAACTCGGCTGGCAGCACCTTTAAGTTCGGCGGCCGTCAAGCCCTGCACCATCGCCGCGGGATGGCCCTCGTGATACCGAAGCGTCGGCTCCAGTACGTCTCCCAGGTCCGCGAGCGCTTCGGTCGCGCTGCCGAGCAGCTTCCATTCCTTGTCGGCCGCATTGACCACAAACACGCGCGGGACGGCCGCCTCGTCTGCCAATTCGCAAATCGGGTTCACGGCCTCGATGTCCAACATCGATGGGCGAACCGGGATCACGACGAGGTCGGCGTCGCCAATAGCAACGTCGGTTCTCATGAGTGACCCCGGCAGATCGATGATTGCCCAATCGGCCTTGGCCTTCGCTTCCTTGATCGTCCGGCCTAGGTCGCGGTCCTCGATTGCGGAGAAGAACCTAGGGTTCTCCGGCGAGCCGCGCCTTTCCCACCAGAGACCTAGACTCTGCTGCGGATCGGCATCCACCAGAGCGACCTTTAGACCTAGGCTGGCGATGTGCGCGCCCAGGGCGGCAGCGAGTGTCGTTTTGCCTGGGCCGCCTTTGCTGGCGGCGATTACGATGGTTTTGGCGCCCATCCGAGACCCTTCCTAGATCACCCTAGAACCTAGGTAGACCTAGATCCTAGGACAACATAGGGCGAGTTGGGTTAGGGCTCGATGAAAAATTGAGGGGCGCATCGGAGTGGTACGTGGAACCCGGACGGCAATGCTGGTGCCGAGACACGCCGCCCCTTAACTTAGGTTGTCGGTAGCGCCATCTATGCGCTCAGACAACATCCGAGAGGCGGACCAAATGAATCGATTGATATCGGCAGCGGCGGTAGTTGGATTCAGCGCGTTGGCAGCCTTAGGCACGGCAGCCCAAGCGGATTCGTGGTGGGATGTGGAGCATGCGCGCATGAACGCACTCGCTGGCGGCCCGACCAATGCGCAGGATGCAGAGTTGTTGCAGCGGTACGGCTGCCTGAGCGGAACGCGAAGCGCCTTCTGCCAGGGCCAAGCTCACGGGAGGTATCTCCATTACCGGCACCGGCGAGCGTACCGGTGACAGTAGCTGGGCCGGCTCGCGGTTGGCGCTCGGCCTCTTCAGCTCGCTCTTGCGATCCGCTCTAAATCAGCGCCCCCAGCGGTCGTCGTCGAAGTCGCCGAGCCTATCGAAGCAGTGCTGCAATTGTTCAGAGCGGTCGCGCTGTTCTTCGGCCACGCGCTGCCGCGGCACATACCGGCACCACTCGAAGTGACGCGCGGGATCGTTCGTCCAAGCGGGTCCCTGTAGGCCGCAACGGAAGCGCTCATTCGCGTCCGCTTGGATGACTGCGATGCGCGAATAGACCTCGCAGGTTGCACGCTTGCCTTCGACGTCGCCGCGGCGGTCATCTCGGCCAAAGCGAAATGAAAAGCCGTCGGGGCCGACGCGAACCGACTGCGCTAAGGCTCCGCCGGTAACGAGAATGAGGATTGTCGTGATCAGAACGGTAGAGATGCGCATGGGAACGTGTCTCGCGATTGGTTGCATGGAGAGCGCCCGGACGGCCGCTAGGGGAAGAGGCCAAATCACCGCCGTCCGGGCCGGGCTCATCCGTCTTGGCTGTCAAGACGGTACGCCCGCGAGATTGGTTGCACGGGATTGCGGGGAGATCGAGGCTGCGGCTTGACGGCGCTGATCAACTCCCGGCATAGGAGCGATCTGGCATCAGTCGCAGCCTCACGCAGGCCCTGTACGTGCCGGTGGCGCACCGGGAATAGGATAGTCCGAGGTCGCTGCTCGGCTGTTCTCAGGTTCGCAACGAGAGCCCCGAGCCGAGCGGGGTTTTTGTTTGCCGGAACTACAAGCCAGAGCGTCGAACCAGCATCTTGATCCACGACATCGCAGTCTCGATTGCCCAACTGGTTTGCTCCGGCGAAAGCTCGGGCATCGGTGCTTCTCCAGGTCCGTGCCCGAAAGGGTTGCGCACCTCGGTAAAAAACATCTTCAGTAGATCGGCCTGCCATCGCGCGATGAAACCAGCTTTCTTCGAAGCAAGATTGTCTATGAAGTTGTGAGCGCCCTTCTCGCCCCCCTGCGTCCATCCTTTCGCACCCGAAATGATCTTGATGGCGCTCTCTAAAGCGCGGGCCGCGTACCACGCAGGATCGCGGCCGCCCTCGTCACGCTGATCGAGTGCTTCCTTCATGTCGGTGTCGACGTTTGCCCATCGGCCACCCGCTACGACCGACCAGAACGGCTCTTCGATCTGGTCAACCGAGAGCGCATCATCGGTCTGCTGTATGAAACCGTTGTGGTAGTGCAACCTAACCCTGGCTTGCCGAAGACGCTCGTTCAACTCCTGGACGGCCGACTGATAGGCAGTGTTCAACTTTGCATTCCGTGCCTTCAGCAGCGCGCCGCCGGTCACGTCCGTGCGTCCTGCGGCGGCTAGGGAATTTGCGTAATTGCTGATCTCAAATTCCAACCGAGCGTTTTCGGTCGCGACCTGCGTGCCTTTTCTGCGAAAGGCGAGCTCGAGCAAACTCAACCGCTCTTTCATGAACTCGTCGGCGTCATCGCGGTGGCCGAACGGTTGATACATCCAACGCTCGCATACGTCATACGAGTTCAGATGCCTCGATCCCAAAGCATACCTGTATGTTGGCTCCGCGAGACGGACGACGCCAAGCTCGGTTGTCAGTCGGTTGTGAAGATCGTCCCACGAGCTGTGGTCTACAGGCGAGCAAACCTGTTCCGTGACCAGGCGGAAACTCTGGACGAGTAGCCGCCGCTCGGGCGCGTCGAAGTCGGTCCAGATCGAGTGATCGGCGTATCGTCGAGAGAAAATATCGGTGAGCATCGGCGGTCACAAAAAGGTTCGTCGGAGCGCCGGCAGATAGAGCGATTCCTCGGGCGGCCCGAATCTGGTCGGGACCCCGATGGGACACAAGGCCCAATACAGTGAAACACGGACACCGCTAAGTCGCTTATTTCGTTGGTTGCGGGGGCAGGATTTGAACCTGCGACCTTCAGGTTATGAGCCTGACGAGCTACCGGGCTGCTCCACCCCGCGTCACCGAAAAATGCCGGACGGCGCAAGCGAAAGACGATCTCAGCGCCACGTCCGGGTAAAGCATCGGCCGCGAGCGCGCCCGCAAAACCGATAATAAAAGCCGCCCGTCACCCGAGCGGCTTGTCGATGGCGCGGCTTATAGCACAATTCCCACGCCTGTGAAGCCTGGGGTCCGCTCCGCATCAGAAAAGGTGGTGACAGGAGGCCGCCCTGTCGACGGCTCGGTCTAACCAGTGCGGCCAACCGGCTGCTCCGGGCGCAGGCCGCTGCCGCCCTTGCCCGCCGCCAGGGCCTCGCTCCTCTGGTGGGTGCGGATGAAATAGATGTTGCGGGCGTAGATCAGCAGTCCCATGCCCTGGCCCAGCATGAACACCGGATCGAGCCGGTAGATCGCATAGGCGAACAGCATCGCGCCGCCGACCAGGCTGAAATACCAGAACGTCTCCGGCACGATCGACCGGCGCGCTCGCTCGCTCGCGATCCACTGCACGATGAAGCGCATGGAGAACATGAGCTGCGCCAGGAACCCCACGGCGAGCCACGTCATCTCTGTGGCGGAGGTTGACGCCCACCAGTTGGCGAGTTGCGCAGCGGCGTTGCCGAAAAAGTGCATGGTCTGTCGTGATCCTCTGGGCGCTCGGGCGGGCCCCCTTGCGCGGCTTCTAGCTTTTGTCGCCGGCGCTCAAGCGCGCCCCTTCGTCGTTGACGGGCTTCAACCGCGCGGCAAGGTCGCGCACCTGGGCGGTCTCGGGATGCCGCTCAGCTATTCCTGGCACCTTCGTGCGCTTGCGCAGCCAGGTGACGCCGACGAGGTCGTAAAGCCCGACCAGGGCGCGATTGAGGTTGTTGTACTTGGAGATGCCCGCCTGCCGCGGCCGGTCGTTGACGGGAACGTAGGCTACCTCGTGGCCGTAAGTCTGGAACAGGGCTGGCAGGTAGCGGTGCATGCTGGTGAAGAACGGCAGCCGTAGGAACACCTCGCGCCAGTAAACCTTGATCCCGCAGCCGGTGTCGGGGCACTCGTCCTGCAGCACCTTGTCGCGGATCCAGTTGGCGGCGCGCGAGGCCCAGCGTTTGGAGCCTGTGGCCTTGCGCTCGGTGCGTACGCCGCCGACAAGGGCCGGGCCGTCACTGCCCGGCGCGGCGAGCACCTCGAGCAGGCGCAGGATGTCGCGCGGATCGTTCTGGCCGTCGCCATCCATGGTGGCGATGATGGGGCTCGTCGCCGCCAGGATGCCGGAGCGCATCGCCGCGCTCTGGCCGCTGCGGTGATCATGCCGCAGGTAGCGCAGGCCGGCGCAGTTGCCGCCTTCGATGAGGGCCTTTATCTCGGCTCCGGTGGCATCCGTGCTGGCGTCGTCGACGACGATCACTTCGGCGAGCCGCGAGGGAGGCACGGTCGCATACGTCTCCTCGACGAGCCTGCCGATGTTGCCCGCCTCGTTCAACGCCGGAATTACGACGGTGACGCGCATCAAGTGCCCCTATCCCACAGGCAAGCCGTCCATAAAGGCTCCGCGGCTCGAAGACTACCAGTCTTCACGACGGTCTTCCAACCTAGTAAATGAGCCGCCAGCGAGGCCGCCACGCACGCATAAGGCCCTAAAAACCGATAGTGTTGCCGCAGCGAAGCGCGAGCCCAATGTCATCAGCCCTCGGTCTCAGTTCAACGAGCCGCGAAACGCCGTGGACCGCGATTCTGATCGCCGGGCTCGCGGCGCTGCTCTGCGTCCGCCTCGCCGCGCTCTACTTGAACGCCACCGATCTCTTTTTCGACGAGGCGCAGTACTGGGCGTGGAGCGAGCAGCCGGCGTTCGGCTATTTCTCCAAGCCCCCGCTCGTCGCCTGGCTCATTCGCGCCGCGACCGAGGTTTGCGGGCCCGGCGAAGCCTGCGTGCGCCTGCCCTCGCCGTTTGTGCACACCGCGACCGCAATCGCGGTGTTCGTCCTCGGCCGCCGACTCTATGACGCGCGCGTCGGCGCTCTCTCGGGACTTGCGTTCGCGACACTGCCCGGCGTCTCGCTGTCGGCGGGGCTGATCTCCACCGACGTGCCGCTGCTTGCATGCTGGGCGATCGCGCTCGTCGGCTTTGCGGCGCTCTTCGAGACGGAGAGGCCGTGGCCGGCGCTCGTGCTTGGCCTCGCCTTCGGGGTGGGGCTCAACGCCAAGTACGCCATGGCGTGGTTCGTTATGTGTGCGGCCGTGTACCTGTTCCTCACGCCCGAACGCCGCGGCGTGCTGCGCGATTACCGGCTCTGGCTGGCACTGGCGCTCGGGCTCGTGCTGATCGTGCCGAACCTCGCCTGGAACTACGCTAACAGTTTCGCGACCTTTACGCACACAGCTGAGAACGCCAATTTCGGCGCCACGCTGTTCAATCCGTTGAAGGTGCTCGAGTTCGTAGGCTCGCAGTTCGGCGTGTTCGGGCCCGTCCTGTTCGGGGTCTACCTCGTCATCGCGTGGCGCGCGTGGAAGCAGCTCCTGTCGGAGCCGGACCGCTACCTGCTCGCGTTCTCGGCCCCCATCCTCGTCGTGATCACGCTCGAAGCCTTCATATCGCGCGCGCACGCCAACTGGGCCGCTCCCGCCTACGTAGCAGGTGCGCTGCTGGTGATCGCAACCATGATCCGCGACGCCGAATGGGGCTGGCTCAAGACCTCGTTCGCGATCAACGTCGCTCTGCTCCTACTGATTTCAATGGGCACGACAACGGCCGGGCGGATGCCGATCGCGGTTGGGGGCGATCCGTTCGCGCGTACGCTAGGCTGGCATGATCTCGCGCAGGCGGTGCGGGCCGAGCTTGTGAAAGCGCGCCAGGCTGGGCGCCCCTTCGCCGCCGTCCTTTCCGACGATCGCGCAATGACTGCGGAGCTGCTCTACTACATGCGCGCCGAGGCGACGCCGGTTCTTGCCTGGCGCAAGGGTGCGCCGCACGATCATTTCGAGCTCACGCGCCCGTTCACCGCTGCGACCACCGGCCCCCTTCTGCTCGTCCGAGAGGGAACCGACGCCGGCCCGGCCGCGGCCGCATTCGCGAGCGCCGACCAGATCGCCGATCTCGACCTGCCGGCCGGGAACAATGCGCACCGCCGGGTGACCTTCTACACGCTCTCGGGATACAAGGCACAATGACGGAAGGCGATGACCGCACCCCAGACACCTCTGAGCCCCGGCCGGAGGAGCTTGGCGGCCTTTCCGAGACGTTCGTGCTGCTCGACAACAATTCGGGGGGCGGTGCGCCGTCGCTGCTGTTCTCTGACCCTGTAGAGATCGTTGCCGCGGAAGCGCCCGAAGAGGTGCCGGCGGCGCTCGCGCGGATCGAGGCCGCGGTCAAGAACGGCCTGCACGCGGCGGGCTTCTTCGCCTACGAGCTTGGATACGTGCTCGAGCCGAAGCTCGCGGGCCTCGTGCCGAAGCGACGCAACGTGCCGCTCCTCTGGCTCGGGCTCTACAGGTCGCCCGCCGAAATGACGAGCAAAGAGGTAGAGCACTGGCTTGCGACCCACACGCGCAGCGGCTCCTACCACTTCGCGGATGTGACGCTCGCCTGGGACGAGGCCGCCTACCTTGAGCGCTTCGAGCAGGTGCAGGAGAAGATTCGCGCGGGCGACATCTATCAGCTCAACCTGACGTTCAAAGCGCGCTTCCGCCTGTCGGGTTCGCCGCTGACGTTCTTTCTCGACCTGCGCCAGAAGCAGCGGGTGGCCTACGGCGGCATCGTCGACACGGGAAAGGTGACCGTGCTTTCGGCATCGCCGGAGCTGTTCATCGAGCAGGAGGGGCACATCGTGTCGACGCGGCCGATGAAGGGAACGGCGCCGCGTGCCGGCACACTCGAGGCCGACGCGGAGGCGCGCCGCCAGCTTTCCACCGACGTGAAGCAGCGCGCCGAGAACCTGATGATCGTCGATCTGATGCGCAACGACATCGGCCGCATCGCCGAGATTGGCAGCGTCAGCGTCACCGACCTGTTCACCGTGGAGACATTCCAGACCCTTCACCAGATGACTTCGGGCATCCGCGCGACCCTCAAAGAGGGCGTTGGCATGGCGGAGCTGCTCAAAGGCATCTTCCCGCCGGGCTCGGTCATCGGCGCCCCCAAGATACGCGCGATGGAGCTGATCTCAGGGCTCGAGACAGAGCCACGTGGGGTCTATTGCGGTGCCATCGGTCACGTCTCGCCGCGGGGGCGCGCGCTGTTCAACGTCGCCATCCGCACGGCGGTCGTGTTCCGTGACGCAGCCGGCGAGATGGGCATCGGCTCCGGCATCGTCTGGGATTCGCAAGGGCCGAAGGAATACGCGGAGTGCCTCTTGAAGATGAAGTTCCTCACCGATCCGGTGAAGCGCTTCGATCTGATCGAGACGATGCTCTACGAGGCGGGTGGTGCGCTCGTGCTCTTAGACCGCCACATGGAGCGGCTGCGCACCTCCGCGCGCTATTTCGGCTTTAACTTTGATGAGGCCGCCGTTCGCCGGGCACTTCTTGACGCGGTGAAGGGAAAGCTGGAGCGCCTACGTGTTCGTCTGTTGCTGTCGGAGGGCGGCGCCGTGACCGTGACGACGACCCCCCTTCCGCCAGCGAGCCCGGGGACCGTGATGCGCTTCGTCGTCTCTCCGACCCGCCTCAACAGCTCCGACATCTTCCTCTTCCACAAAACGACGCGGCGCGAGTTGTACGACAAGGAGTGGCAGCACTATGCGGAGACCACTGGGGCCGACGAGGTGATCTACCTAAACGAGCGTGGCGAGCTCGCCGAAGGCAGCCGCACAACGATCTTCGTCGAGCAGAACGGACGTCTGCTCACGCCGGCGCTCAGCTCTGGCTTGCTCGCAGGAACTTTGCGCGCCGAGCTGATGGCCTCAGGCCGCGCGAGCGAAGCGGCGCTGACGCTCGACGATCTTGAAGCGGCGCATGCGGTCTATCTGGGGAACTCTGTGCGCGGCCTGGTGCGCGGGGAGCGGATCTGGCGTTGAGCCTGCCCCGAGACAATCTCGAATTAGAACTATTTTACGCTTTCTTCTTCGGACGCGACGCTGCCGAGCTTGGCCTTGCCGGTGACGGCTCCGCCCCACAGGGCGGCGACGAGAAACGCGAGCGCAGCCAGCGTGAGCGCCGACGCGATGATAATTTCGCGCGACGAGCGACGCACGCGGTCAGCGTACGAATCCGATTTGCCGAATCTCCATCTCATGTCGGGGAATAGGTCCTCATCGCGCCCTTTCGAACCAGGGCGCTAGGTGCCGCGCGACACAAGGGCACAGCGAATTGCGGCTGCCTAAAGTCCGCGCAACACGCAACCGAGCACAAGGATCACTTGCGCCAGTAACAGCGCCCAGAACTCATTGCCGTTGAGGAAGGGGATCTGAGCACCGAATAATTTCATGATCAGCACAGTGACGGTCAGAATGATCGACACCATGAACGTCAGAATGCCAGGCGCTTTGAGACCCATTTTTCCCACTCCCCTCGATGTCCCGCACTGCAGCGGCTTGAGGCCTCGCCGGTAACACCCCGATTCGGAAGGCCCCGTCGGCTTATAGCAGGGCCAAATCCCGATGGCACGCCGGGCGCGGCGCTTTGCTGCGGACGGTGGGGAAAACGCCAGCAGTAAAGGGCCCTAGGCGGTTGCCGGTCGCCGCCGGGGGAAGAACAGCCGGCGCAGCATCAGCAGCACCATGAGGAGCAGCCCCAACCCCGTTAAGACGGCGATTGGGTGCTTCTCCCAGATTAGCACGGGGCTGACGCGCCCGTCGGTGACGAGGCGCACATCATCCATGATGACGGCCGGATCGAGACCGGCGTTCACGCGCAGCATCATGCCGACCGCGGCCGATTGATCGGCGCTTGCCACTACCGCGACGCGCACGCGGTCGGAGGCCAGGGACTGCATCAGTGCGGGATTGGCGGCGACGGCGCGCAGGACGCGCTCGCGCGGCTCTTTGCCAAGGCCAGTCAGATAGCGCGACAGCGTCGCAAGCTCTGTCTCGGTGAGGCTGTGCGCGAGGCTCTTCAAATCGTTGTCATCGAGCTCGAACAGCGTATCGCGCGCGGCGGGGTCGATGCCCGTCAGCCGCTGGATGGCGAGCCGGTCGTCGAGGCCAATGATGCGGTCGAGCGTGGCTTTCGTCAGGCTATCGGGAGATGTGCGCCGGTAGAGGCTGAGCTCCACGACCTTCGGTAACTGGTCGCCGGCGAGCGCGTTCCACTTGAGGGCCGTATCGATGGACCGGGTCTCGCGCGCGATCTCCATGGCCGGAAGCGGTAGCACGTTCACGGCTTGGTTGAGGGTGCCGTCGTCGAGGCGCTTCAAAAGGCCGGCCTCCCCTTCCGCACCACGTATGAGCGAGACGACCTCGTCGAGACGCGGCAACGCCTCGGGTTTGAGGGAATCGAGGAAGGTCTTGAAGCGCTCGTTGTGTTCAGCCAGATCGAGCGCCTGGGCATGTGCGCTGCGGAAGTCGCGCCAGATATCGACCACGCGCCCCGCCGTGGCCGCCGCGATTTCCTGTACGTGGCTTGAGATCTGCTCGGAGAACGTGCGTGCGAGCTCGTCCTGGACCTTGTCCTTGTTTTGCTTCGACTTCATCTCGGTCGCGATGATCGGCAGCACGCCGTGGCGCAGGTCCCAGATATCCTTGGCGATGAGCACGACGCCAATGCCGCCGGCGACCGTCGAGACGACGCGGGCAAGCACCGAGCCGACGAGGCGCTGCCCGACGCGCTCTGCCATGTTGGCGAGTTGGCGGCGCATCAAGAGAATGGCGGCGCCGGCGATGCCGCCGCTTGATTCGCGCAACACCGCGCCCGGCGAGATCTCGGCTGCGGTCTTGCCGGCGTCGACGGAGAACTGCTTGCTAGCGTCTCCGCTGGCGGCGCGCGCTACCGTCGTGCCATAGCGCGCGCCGACGAACGCCTTGAGGCAGGCAAGCGTCGGCTCGGTCGCATCCTGGCCAGCAAATTCAATCTGCTTACCGACCTCGTTGCCGACCGCGACGGCGAGTTCCTCGAGCGCGCCCTTCACTTGATCCGAGCGATAGACGCGCTCGGCGACGGCGACCGCGAGTTCCTGCGCCTTCTGCTGGTTGGCGAGCGATTGCATCAGGTTCGCCCAGCTCGTCTCCTGGGCTACCTCGTCCACCGCCCTGTCGACGCGCTTGTCGATGATGTCGTCGAGGCCGCCGCGGCGCCATGCGTCACCGACAACCGCGCGGTAGTCGACGTTGGCGATGCCGGCTTTGAGTGCGCGCACGGAAATCGCCTCGACGGCCGTGCGGAACGCCGCCTCATCGCGTGCCTGACAGGCCTCGTAGTCGGCCTTCGATAGCGGATCGGCAGCGGCTGGGATGTGGCTCAGAGTGAGCGAGAACGCCACGACGCAGGAGATGAGGGAACGCAAGCGAGCGATCAACGAGGCCCATCCTCCTTCGGGCTGGAGGCCCATCTAATCATTTCGATACTATGGTGTCGAATGCGCTGTGAGCGTGGCGGACGCGAGGATTGCGCGCGATTTTAAGGAGCGCGACGGGCGATCGCTGAGTGGACCACTCAAGGGAATCGCTACGACGCAGGTTGGGGCCGGCTCCAACCACCGTCTGGTGGGCAGGCCGGGGGGTGCGACTTCCTTGATCCCGGTATATCGCTTTTGCCCTTGCACGCCCGAGGTCGCTTCCTATTAACGAAGACTGCAGCGCACCAATTTGCCGCGGGCGAAAATCTAGTAAAAATAACAAGATCGCGCGACGGAGAAGGAAGGTGCGTTATTTCAATGCGTTCGGCCGCTGAGCGATGTATCGTTATGAGGTAAAGGTGATTGCACTTGGCTCGGATTACGACAACGCGCGAACCTCGGGGGATAATTTTCTGGGCGCCCGCCATGGTCTCGCCGAATACTACCGCCAGAAGCCGGCCGCCGTTGCTGCTGGCGTGTGCGGTTCAGAAGGTTTGGACCGAAGCAGCGACGAATATGGACGGAACCGAGGGCTCGCAGCGACGTATCGCTTCAGTATGCGGCAAGGTGCCCTATCGCCTCCCGAGCGGGTTCCGGCCAGTGAAGCAATTCCCCTTTTCGTGTCTCCCAGACACGACCGACCAGCCGACGCGCAGATACAATCATAAGGGCTTCGAGCCTTGTCTCGAAGCCTGCCCGAGGAAACGAAAAAAAGAGGGTTGGTACCTAACACTCGAGTCTACGCGGACCGGAGGGACCGGCTCCGCGTCGACCGCAGGGAAACTTCTTCGTTCAGAATGCCAGTGAGTTCAGCTACGAAGATGAAAAACAGTGAGAAAATGAAGACAGCGTGGGGTAGCATTTTCGTTCCGGGCGGACGTAACGGTGTGTTGCTCGTCCATAGCCTCGGGGGTTCACCGATCGAGCTTAAGTTCGTCGCTCATGCGCTCGGCCAAAGCGGGTACACGGTCTACTGTCCGCTTCTGCCGGGGCTAGCCGGCGGGACCGACGTCTCTGGCCTGTCGACCTGGCAGGACTGGTATGAGGCGGTGGAGGCGGCGCACGACGAGGTCGCGCAGCAGTGCGACACCGTGATCGTCGGCGGCATCTCGGCAGGATCGATGTTGGCGCTGCGGCTCGCGGCGCTGCGGCCCGAGCAGGTTCACGGGCTCATGCTGTTCTCGCCGACGTTCTGGCCGAACGGCTGGGCGATCCCGTGGCACTTCTCGCTCTTCAAGTTCATCAACCACAAGTGGGCCGCGCGGTTCTTCCGCTTCCGGGCGCGCATGCCGCTCGGCATCAAGGACGAGCGGTTGCGCAACTTCATCCTCGACAGCCTTCAGAACGGCAGCGAAGCAATCGAGGACCTGTTCGGACGCGGGGGCGGTCTCGTTCTCGAGTTCCGCAAGCTCGTGCGCGGGGTCAAGCCGCTTCTGAGCCAGGTGAAGCAGCACGCGCTCGTGTTCCACCCCCGTCACGACGACCAGAGCGACCTCAAAAACTCGCTGTTGCTGCAGCGCAAGCTCGCGGGCCTTGTCGAAGTCCACATTCTCGACGACAGCTATCACATGGTGACGCTCGATCGGCAGCGGCCCATCGTGGTCGACCGCGTGAAGGATTTCGTCGCGCGGCTGACGAGGGGTCGCGAGGACGCCCGCGAAAGCGCGTCGTCGTCGGCAAGATCAGAGCAGCAGGCCCCAGGCCATCATCAGGCCCAACATCAGGGCCAAGGGCGAAGCGCAACCTGAGCTGACGCGCAAATCTAAGCCGCCGAAAACTGGGTCCGCGCGCCGCTCGCTTATTCGATCGGCGCGCGTGGCCTCACTGCCGGAACGGGACGGGGCGGTGTCAAGACGTCTGCCGGCGCCGAGGCCCGGGCGACCGTCGCCCCGGGTGCTTGCTCGGCGGTGACGGCGGCGACGTTGGCGCCTGGGACAACCGCTGCCGGCTGCGCCGGCGCCGTCGCAAGTTTCGCCTTCGCCGGGGCTTCTGGCTGCATTGCGCCGGCTGTACCCTTCACGTCACGTGCGGTGGTTCCCGTGCAACGTGGCAGATCGGCCGGCGCTCGTTTCCAGACGAACGACTTGCTGAAGAACTTGACGCCCTTGTAGCCGGTGAGGATCAGCCGGTCGGTGGAATGGAGTTGGATGGCGGCATCGAACGCCTGCCCCTGCTCAGGGTCATAAACCCAGCCGTTATCGTATCCGCCTTCCGACACGCGCTGGAGGGAGCCAAGGACGGGAAGCCCGCAAATCGGCCTATGGCGCTTCGACGGATCCGAATTGTAGCCGTCAGTGAGCGGCTGGCCGTTCTTGCCGTTCGGGCTCTTGAGCCAGACGATGAACCCGCACAGCTTGTTGGCGTCGCGGCCGTTGGTGCCGCATGGGCGTATTTCGACGGCTCCTTTTCCGGAGTCGCTGTACCAGAGGCCCTGCTCGTTGGCGCCGCCGGCGGCTGGCGCGGATGAGCTCAAGCCCAGTGTCGCTGAGATGAGAAGCCCGGAGACCCCTATGAAAAGCAAGGGAAATCGGGAGCGCAAAGAAGGATGATCATGACGCATGGTGGTATCGCCAATGTTGTGTCAGACATCGTGTCGGCATTAGTCTTTGAAAGCGGCAAAAGCTGGTCGGAGCCATTAAATAACGAGTAACCTCCGTCGAACCAAGTCTTGCGCTCCGTTGCTCAAAACCGCTTCTTAACTCTGTTGTGAACCCCTATCTGTTAAAGCTGCGTGAGTGGCCGACCGCTACTCTCGTTTCTATATGGGTCGAATTCGCTATACACTTAGACAGCTCTTAAGCATGAGCGTGCCTTTCCGAGGCCAACTTCGGGTACTAGTTGCGGCGCACAATCGCTGCAATCGTGGTGCTCGCTCAGGCCGGCCTGACCCTTCACCACTGTGGAACCGATAGATGATTTTGACGCTTGCTTTTCGTAACCTCTTTCATGATCGCATCCGCTTGGCGGTGACGCTGGTCGGCATCCTGTTCTCCATCGTGCTTGTCGCCGTGCAGCTCGGCCTTTATCTCGGCGCGAGCAAAATGATCACCGACAATATCGATCACGCGAAGGCCGATCTCTGGATCACAGTTTACGGCGCCAAGAGCTTCGAGGACGGCGGCATGCTGCTGACCTCGCGCGAGCGCCACCAGGCGCTGGCGACACCGGGCGTCAAGGCCGTCATTCCACTGGTTGTCAGGTTTGCCGAATGGCGCAAGCCCGAAGGCGGCAGCAGCCGCGTTGTCATCGTCGGCTCCGATGCGGAGGACGGCGGGCTTGAGCCATTTAATCTCATCCAAGGGACGTGGGAGGATATCAAGTCGCCGGAGGCGGTCGCCGTCGACCGCACCTATTTCAACGAGCTGGGTATCTCCGGGATCGGAGCTACTGCCCAGATCGCCACCGGCAGGGTGCGTGTCCGCGCAATAACGGATGGAATCCGATCATTCACGCAGTCGCCCTACACCTACACGACGCTCAACCGTGCGCGCGCATTGTTCGGCGAAGGCGACGGCACGACCTTCTATCTCGTGCAGCTCCAGCCCGGCGCCGATGTCGAGAAGGTGCGCCAGGATCTGCAGAAACGCCTCGAAGGCGCCGAGGTGCTCACGAAAGCGGAATTCCGCGACCGCAGCCTGAGGCAGTGGCTGTTCCGCACGGGCGCCGGCGTGGCGCTTATCGGCGGCGCTCTGCTGGGCAGCCTCGTCGGCACCGTGATCGTGGCGCAGACGCTTTATTCGAGCACCAAGGACCACTTGAGCGAGTTCGCCACGCTGCGCGCGCTGGGGTCATCGTCCGGATACATTCATCAGGTTATCCTGGCCCAGGCCGGCATCAGCGCCGTAATCGGTTATATCCTCGGTATATCTATTGCGCTGACCATCCTCTTCTTCAGTAAGAATACGGCCTTGCCCATGATAATGACGCCAGGACTGGCGTTTTGGCTGTTCACGCTGACCGTCGGCATGTGTGCGATCTCCGCTCTTTCGGCGATCGTCAAGGTAACAAAGATCGATCCCGCAACGGTGTTCAACAGATGACGAACGAGCCGGTCCTCGAAGCCGTCGATATCGTGAAGGAGCTGGGCTCCGGCGCCACCATGGTGCGCGCCGTGAAAGGCGTAAGCCTCCAGCTCGTCCCCGGCGAGCTGACGCTGCTGATGGGGCCTTCGGGCAGCGGCAAGACGACGCTTTTGTCCATTCTGGGCTGCATTCTCACGCCGACCTCTGGCGAATTGCGAATTGCCGGCGTCTCGACCGCTCGCCTGTCGCCCGAGGAGCTTGCCAATCTGCGGCGCAAGCACATGGGCTTCATCTTCCAGTCCTACAACCTCTTCCCCACGCTGACCGCGCTCGAGAACGTGCGCATCGCGCTCGACGTACGGGGGCAGAAGGGCTTTGGCGCTGCCAACCGCGCGGAAGAGGTGCTGAGGGACGTGGGTCTCGCCTCCCGGTTGCGCAGCTACCCCGGCAACCTGAGCGGCGGTGAGCAGCAGCGCGTCGCGGTCGCCCGTGCGATCGCGAGCTCGCCCTCGATCGTCCTCGCCGACGAGCCGACGGCTGCGCTCGATAGCGAGAACGGGCACGCGGTGATGGCGCTGCTCGCGCGCATTGCCAAGGAGCAGAACCGCAGCGTCCTCGCGGTCACGCACGATCCCCGCACCTTGAGCTACGCGGACCGGGTCGTGAAGATCGAGGACGGGCGCATCGTCGGCGAAGAGCGCCGGCCGGAGGGTCTCGATGCCCCCGAAATTACAGATCTGACAAAGCGACGGAAGGCTCATGCATAAAATCAATTCGACCGTCGTCACGCTCGGCCTCGCCGGGATCGTGGCGCTCGCCATCGGCTTCTATGTCAACAACGTCAACTGGGGCCCGGTAGGTGAGGAGAAGACGCAGGCGGCAACTCAGGAGCCGGCAAGCGTCACAACCGCCGCCAAGCCCGAGACGCCGGCACCGCCGGTCAACAACACCTGGGCGGCTTCGGCTACCGGACGCGTCGAGCCTAAGAGCGGTGAGATTCGCGTCATGGCCGACGTTCCTGGCCGCATCGAGGACATTACGGTCGATCTCAACGACAAGGTGAAGTCGGGCGATCTGCTCGTCCGCCTCGACGCGCAGGACGCGCTAACGAAGATCACCGCCGCGACCGCCGAAGCCGCCGTGCGCGTGCGCGAACGCGACGAAGAGCAGGTGAAGGGCCTCGCGCTGGACCGCAGGAACGCCGAGGACACGGTTGCCAACGCCGAGCGCGTCTTATTCGGCGCGCGCCAGACTTTTGATGACGCTCTGCAGGCGAAGCGCGACGGCAAGGGTTCGGATGACGCCGTAAACACGGCGCGGAAGAACCTCGAGGACTCCAAGAAGAAGCTCGCCACGGCGCGCGCCGATCTCGCCACCGTGAACGGCAAGAGCGGTATGCCGCTACCCACACGGCTCGAGGCTGCGCTCGCGGTCGCCCGCTCCGAGCTGTCGGCGGCCGAGCTCGGCGTCGAGCACACGCGCATCCGCGCGCCCGTCGACGGGACCGTGCTCAATGTTCTCGCAAAGGAAGGCGAGGTCGCCGTGCCGAATCCCGAAAACACTCTACTTCTCCTCGGCGATGTCAGCGCGCTCAAGGTGCGCGCCGAGGTCGAGGAGCGCGACGCGGCAAAGATCCGGGTTGGACAGTTCGTGGTTGTCCGGGCTGACGCCTACCCCGACCAGGATTTCGAGGGCCGCGTGAGCCAAATCGCCAAGTCGCTGTCGGCCCCGCGCATCGCGACGCGCGGGCCACGCCGGCCAAACGACGTGGAAGTCTTGGAGGCGGTCGCCGATCTCGACGGCCTGCCGCCGCTGCTGACCGGCATGCGTGTGGACGTCTTCTTCAAGCACGACGCCACCGCCTCGACGAAGTAGCGCTGCAGCGGTTGTCAGAAACTGGAAGAGTTGCGCGGGCGGCCTTGGGGCCGCCCGTTTTCATTCCGCCGCGATCGACTGCGTGTGGTCTTGGGCAGGCCGCTCACCCGCGATCAACGCCACCTTGGCGCTCGGCGGCTCATCAGTCGGACCGACGAAGCGCCCAAAGACACGCCACAGCCCGTAGCCGACGTCGTCCATCACCGTGAAGAACGAAGGCACGAACACGAGCGACAGCACTGTCGACACCAGAAGGCCTCCCATCACCGCGATCGCCATCGGCGAGCGGAACTCCCCGCCCTCGCCCATGGCGAGCGAGCTAGGCACCATGCCGGCGACCATGGCGAGGGTCGTCATCACGATTGGTCGGGCGCGCTTGCGGCCGGCGTCGATGACCGCATCGATGCGGTTGACGCCCTTTGCCACCTCCTCGACCGCGAAGTCGACGAGCATGATGGCGTTCTTGGTCACGATGCCCATGAGCATCAGGAGGCCGATGTAGACCGGCATGCTGATAGGGTTGTTGGTGGCGAGGAGCGCCAGCACCACGCCGCCGAAAGACAGCGGGAGCGACAACAGGATCGTCACCGGCTGGGCGACGCTGCCGAACAGCAGGATAAGTACACCGAACACGAGCATGATCCCCGTGCCCATCGCCGTGATGAAGCCGGTCGCCACCTCGTCCTGGATTTCTGCGTCGCCCGAGGGCTGCAGCACAACGCTCGGCGGCAGGTGCTGCTCCTCGACGACCTTGATGAAGGTCTCGCGCGCGGTCGACAGCGCATAGCGGGAGACGAGGTCGACGCCGATGACGGCGCGCCGCCGGCGGTCGAAGCGATCAATCGAGCTCGGGCCGCGGCCGAAGGCGACGTCCGCCACGGCAACGAGCGGGATGGCGCGGCCATCAGCGCTCGTCACGCGCAGGTTCTGTAGCCTGAGCATATCGGCCCGCGCTCTCTCCTCGATCTGCACGCGGATGGGTACGAGGCGATCGCCGGCGTTGTACTTCGCGAGGTTTGCATCGATGTCGCCGATGGTCGCCACGCGGATCGTCTCGGCGATCTCGGTCGGCGCCACGCCGAGGCGGGCCGCGGCGTCGAACTTCGGCGTAACGCGAAGCTCTGGTCGGTCGATGGCGGCGGTGGCGGCGACGTTATGGAAGCCGGGCACGCGGCGCAACGCGCCCTCGAGCTTGCCCACGGCCTGCGCCAGCGCGTCGCCGTCGTTCGACAGCATGGAAAAGGATAGCTCGCGCTCGCCACGCTCGTTCACGTACCAGGTGCGTGTGTCGGGCACGTCCGCCAGCTTGTTGGAGATGATGTTCTTCAGGCGCTTCTGTGGCAGTGTCCGCTCCGTCTTCGGCGCGAGATGCACGAACAGCGACGCCTTGCGGATTTCGAGCCCGCCCGTCGGCGTGGTGCCACCGAGCACGAACACGCTCCGTACCTCGGGGATGGTCTTCAGGATCTCGACCATGTTGTCGGTGGTGTCGCGCGTGTTCTGGAGCGTGGCGCCGGGTGGCAGCTCGACCGAGACGACGATGCGCGAGGTATCCTCATCCGGGAGGAAGCCTGTCGGCAGCAGCGTGGTCGCGTAGATCGACCCAGCGAACAGCGCAAGCCCGGTGACCAGCGTCAGGTAGCGGACCTTGAGCGTACCGCGCAGGAAGGCAAGGTAGCCGCGCATGATGAGCCCGGAGCCCTCTTTCCTTTCGGGGATCGGCCGCATGAAGTAGGCGGCCATCATCGGCGTGATGAGGCGCGCCACCAGCAGCGAGAACAGCACGGCGACGGCGACCGTCAGGCCAAACTGCTTGAAATACTGGCCCGCGATGCCGCCCATGAACGACACCGGCGAGAAGATGGCGACGATCGTCAGCGAGATGGCGATCACGGCGAGCCCGATCTCGTCGGCGGCCTCGAGCGCGGCGCGGTATGGCGTTTTGCCGGAGCGCATGTGGCGCACGATGTTCTCGATCTCGACGATGGCGTCGTCGACGAGGATGCCGGTGACGAGCGTGATGCCGAGCAGGCTGACGAGGTTGAGCGAGAAGCCCAGCAACGACATCGCCCAGAAGGTCGGAATGGCAGATAGCGGCAGGGCGACGGCGGAGATGAGGGTCGCGCGCAGGTTGCGCAGAAACAACAGAACGACGAGCACCGCCAGCACCGCGCCCTCGATCAGCGTCTCGAGCGCGGAGGTGTAGTTGCCGCGCGTGTAGGCCACTGCGTCGTCGACCTTAGTAAGACGGACGTCCGGATAGGTTGTCTGCAGCTCGGCAAGCTTCTTGTTGACGACATCGGCGACGGACAGCTCGCTCTCGCCCTTAGAGCGAAAGACACTGAAGGTGACGACCGGTTGCTTGTCGAGGCGAGCAAACGACCGCTGCTCGCTTGCGTCGTCGATGACGCGGCCAAGTGCGTTGAGGCGGATCTCGCGGCCGCCGGGCAACACGATCTTGGTCTCGGCGAGATCCTCCACGCGCCGGGCGCCGGCGAGCGTGCGGATCGCCTGCTCCTGACCGCCGACCTCACCGCGGCCGCCTCCGAGGTCAACGTTGGTCGCGCGCACCTGCGTGTTGACGTCGGCGGCGGTGATGCCGAGCGCGAGCAGGCGGTCGGGGTCGAGCAGCACGCGGATTTCGCGATCGACGCCGCCGTAGCGCTCGACGCGGCCGACGCCTTTCAGGCCCTGAAGCTGCCGCTTGATCACGTCGTCGACGTGCCAGGAGAGTTGCTCCAGCGTCCATCCCGGCGCGGAGGCGGCAAAGGTGATGATCGACTGGCCTTCGACGTCGATGCGCCGCACGATCGGCTCGTCGATGTTGCGCGGCAGCTGGGCGCGGATCTTGTCGATGGCGTCCTTGACGTCGTTCAAGGCGCGGTCCTGATTGATCTCCAGACGGAACTCCATGATCGTCACGGAGGAGCCGTCGGTGATGGTGGAGGAGATGTGCTTGACGCCGGTGATGTTGGCGACGGCGTCCTCAACCTCCTTCGTCACCTGGCTTTCGAGCTCGGTCGGTGCGGCGCCAGATTGCGTCACGGTGATGGAGACGATAGGCACGTCGATGTTGGGGAAGCGCGTCACGGGGAGCTTCAAGAAGCTCATCGTGCCAAGCAGTGTCAGCACCGCAAACAGCACGATTGCTGGTACGGGCCTACGGATCGACCAGGCCGAAACGTTGATGCGCATCAGCGGGCCTCGCTGATCTTGGCGTCCGGCGTTATCGTGCGCACGGCGTCGCCGTCGCGCAGGAAGGTGCCGGCCTTAGCGACGACCAAATCGCCGGCGGTCAGCCCTTGGAGCACCTCGACGCGACCACTCGAAATGAGTCCGGTCTTTACGTTGCTGCGGGCGACGTGGCCGTCGCGGACGACCTGAACGAAGGCGCCCTCGGCATCAAATACAACTGCCGATGACGGCACCGAGAGGCCATGCCCCTGCGCAGTGTCGACGGTGCCGCGGGCAAAGCTGCCGATGCGCAGCCGCGGGTCGTCGCCGAGGAAGATGCGCACGCGGCCGAGCCGAGTCGTCTTGTCGACCTCGGGGGAGATGAGGCGCACGGTGCCGGTGACGTCGCCGACACCGGCGACGTTGATCTTGGCCTTTTGGCCGGCGCACATTTTCGCGAGCTCGGTCTCGATCACCTCGGCGTCGAGTTCAACCTCGCCGCGCAGTACGATGCGAAACAGCGGTTCAGCCACGCCCGAGGCCATGCCGCCGATACGCGCGGTGCGCCGGCTGACGAGGCCGTCGGCGGGAGCCGTGACCTGCGTGTTGGCGCGCCGCCAAAGCAGTTCGCGGCGCTGCGCTTCCACCTGCGCCTTCTCGGCTTCGGCGAGCTTCAAGCCGTCGCGCGCGGCGACGAGCTGCGCTTCTGAGCTCTTGGCGGCGGCCTCGCGCTGATCGTAGGTGCTGGCCGATAGGTAGCCCGAGCTCTTCAGCGGCTTGGCGCGATCGAATGAGTTGTCGGCTTCGGCGACATGCGCCTCGGCCTCGGCGATGGCACTCTTGGCCTTGGAGATCGCAGCGTCCGCGCGCGCGAGCGAGGCGTCGTTCTGTGCAAGCTGCGCGTCGAGCGATTCCTGCACCAGGATCGCCAGCACGTCGCCTTTTTTCACGCGGTCGCCGACGTCGACCCTAAGATCGAGGACGCGGAAGCCTTCGACCTCGGGAGCGACGAGTATCTCCTCGCGCGGCGCAAGCGAGCCCGACACGGCGACCGTCTCGATGAATTCGGCGTCGGCGACCTTGACGACGGAGACGGCGGGTGGCGCGGTGAGCGTCGTGTCGGTAGTGCCGGCGAGATTTCTCGCTTCGCGCATCCGCTCGATCGCGATCACGTAGGGAGCAAAGTGCGGAGCAAGCGCCGGCGCAAAGAACACCCCGGCTGCAAACACGCCCAGCATGACCAATCCGATGAAGAGCTTTCTCATTGACGCGGCCCTGACAGTTCGTCCTTGTCCTCCGCCAGCGACTGCGGATTGAGCAGCTTGCCGATGAGGGTCATCACCGCCGGCATGACCGCCTTGGCGTCGAACTCGGGGTCGGTTGCGCGGCGCATGAACATGCCGTCGCCGATAATGGAGAAGACTTTTGCGACCGTCGGGATGTCGAGCTCTGGCGCAATGCGCCCCTCGTTGGCGAGGCGCTGGAACAGTTTTTCGAAGCTATCCAGCACGAAGCGGTCGACCGACCGGTACATCGCGCCAACCTTGGCGTTGCGCGTCGACTCGAGCCCAATCTCAATGCCCATGGTGCGCTTGTAGGCGGGCTCCTCAGCGAAATAGCGCTCGCCTAGGCTCGAGAGCGCCTTCATGAACTCGGGCGCGGCCGATAGCTCGGCGAAGCGCTCGGCGAACTCCGTGCGATCGCGCTCGGCGATGCCGGCGATCAGGTCCTCTTTGGAGGCGAAGTAGACGTAGAGCGCGCCGGGGCTGATCAGCGCCTCCTTGCAGATGTCTTGCATCGTCGTGCGATGGAAGCCCGAGTGCGCAAAGCAGACCTCCGCGGCGTCGAGGATGTGCTCGCGGCGGGCGCGCTGAGTGGCGGGCTTTAGCTTGGGCATGGCGCGACGTCCTGGTGATAAAGTCTTTAAGACCTGTCTCATAACAAAACGAATGATCGTTTTGTTTGCACGGCATCGTGGCGCCGCTAAGGCGGCGCTTCCGATGGCGAGCATGGGTTTCTGCTGCCCAGAAAAAAGGGGGTGTTCCGCCGGGAACAGTGCGGTCGAAACGCCTGCCCCGCCCTTTGGGCGTACTGCGGGGGCTCAGTATTGCATTAGCCAGCAGAAGGTCACATAGGGGTCGCGCATATCCTGCGCGTCCTCGAAGAAGCGACCCGCAAGACCGCCAGCGAGCGAGATCTCGCCACCGTGCCAAGCGTAGCGGACGAACAGTCCGCCGCGTGCATCCTTGTCGAGCGCGTTGCCGTTGACTCGGGCCTCGAGTCCTACCGAGACGTCGTCGAACAGACGATAGCCGGTGCGGACGCGGCCGGCATAGGTCTCGTGCGCGCTGGTCCAACTGGCATCGAGCGAGGACCAGGCGCCCTCACCCATATTGAGCCAAAGCTCGACCACGGCCTTTGGACCATAGGCGCGGCCCTGCACCGGGTTCTGCGGATCGTGCGGGCGCACGTCGTGCTCGATCGCAGCGATGCCAACGAAGCCTTTGGCCGTGAGCGGCCCGAGGCGGTCGAGGTAGCCGACGAGCGCATCGACGAAGTCGGTCTGCGCCGAGAACGACTGCTCCTGCGCGTTGCGCTCGCCGGTGTAGCTGTATTCCCCGAAGCCGGTCGCCGCGCGTAGGCGTAGGCCGTTTGAGAACATGTCGCTGTAGGGAGCGATCGTCGCGCCTGAGTAGGCGAGCCAAACATGGGTCGAAGCGTCGACCCCGGCCCAGACCTCGCCAGCCATAGGATTCGGCACGATCAGGGGGGTCGGCGCATGCCGGAAACGGAAACAGTACCAGCGTCGCCGCGCCGTAGCCTGCGCACAGGCACGCCAGCTGTGGTTGCGTCCCCCAGCATGTACAAATAAAGAACAAGTATGCAACATCATCCGCGTTTTTCACGCGAATACTTTCAACTGACGGCAAAGGTCGGCACGGAGTCAAGCAATAAATGCATCTGCAAGTTGAAGTAGCTCTGTTATCGATCGAGCTGGTCTGGTGGGTCGCCGAACCTACAATTCGACGTCAATGACGAAATGCGCGTGGCGCATGTCAGTCTGCACATAGTTGTGCATTCGTTAACAACGACGTCATTGTTCAGCCGGCATCCGGTGCTAGTATTTTAATCATAGGGTTCCATACCCTCAACGGAGACGGCCACCCAGCCCCGGCTCCCCCGCCGCTGCAATCGGCCGTCCAACACTAGGGAGACGTGCAATGGTTGCTGCCACATCACGTGCTCAGGCAAACGGCAAGACCCCTATCCATAGTTTCTTCAATATGTACTTCAGCGGGCTCGAGGCGTTCGGACAGGCCTACGATCCCTTCACGAAGGGCATGGCGCGCGCTCAGCTCGAGTTCATGGGGCATCTGAACCGGCGTGCGCAGGCCTATCTCGAAATCCCCAACAGGCTCGCGCAGTGCCGCACGCCGCAGGATCTCGTCAACGAGCAGGTGCGCTTCTGGCGGGCGGCGTACGAGGACTATACGGCGAGCCTCGGGCGCGTGACCGAGGCGCTGTCCTCGTTTGCGCTACCGCATCTTGCGCTGGGTGACGATTCAGCGAGCGGCCGCGACTACATCTCCTTCTCCGAGCCGGAGGAGCAGCGCAGCTCTCGCGCTCGCGACCGCAAGGCCGCCTGACCACGTCGCCGCAATGACGATCGACAGCCTCTAATGTGCGTGCCCCTGCGCGCCGCTTTTGCGCGTCCGCATCTCGGGCCTACTTGAGCTCCTCGAGAGCCTCTTTGAAGCCGGCGAGCGATATCGGGATGCCGATGCCCGCCTCCTCCGTCTGGAAGATGATGAAGATCGCCGTCTTGCCGGTCTTGAGCTGCTCCACCAGCGCGTCGTCGACGACCACCTGCGCGTAGCATGCGAACGTATGGCAGCGCTGGAACGGCGCATGCCCCACGTCCTTGTCGTCGATCTTGAGCCCCAACCCCGGCGGTAGCAGGATGCCCAGCGGAGCGAAAACGCGCAGCACGCGCGTGCCATTCGAGAACCGCTGGAAGTAGACCGTGAGCCCGATGTTGTCGCGGTCCTCGGCGGTGACGCTCTGGACGAGAGCACACACCCCGTTCTTGGCGCCGGGCGGGGGGTCTTTGCAGACGACCTGCCAAGCACCGTGCTGGGATTTTACGGTCCCCTCCTGCGCGCCGGAGCGCTCGACCGTGCCCGCGAGAAGCAACGCGCAGAGGAGGAGCCGCGTCCCCACAGCCGGCGCGCGCAACGCGCCGGCGATGTGTGCAGTGCAGCGGGCGCGGCAAACTGATCGGGCTCGAGGTCTCATCTGCACACCGTGCTCCTGAAGGGTTGTGCTTGCTGGCGGGCTGCCGACGCTGCGGCACCGACGCGCTCGCTTCAAGGGACCTCGCGCGGCCCTCTTGGTCTTACCGGATTTGGGCGAAAGTCGGTACGGAGGCAGCAACGCGAAAGAAGCACGCGAGCCCGTATTTCCGCATCGTTTCAACGCGTGGAAATGCCGCATAATGCTTGACTTGAGGCGTGGAAGGCGATTGTGCTTCTTAGGCAAGAAGGAGAGCTGCGTCTTGCGTTAGGGATGAGGGGAAGTCGCGCGCCGGCCCGTGAGGCCAATAAAACCGATAAAAAAAGCGCGCGGAGCCCATCGGTTGGGGAGGTCTCGGCCAACGAGCCGAGCAGTACTGGGAGCGGATGAATGTTGAGACGACTGCTTTGCTCGGCGCCTGCCGGAGCATTTGCTTTTCTGTTGTGGGCCACTTCCGCCTGGGCGGGAATGGGCCAACCCTCTCCAGGGGAAATGGGTCTCCAGGGTGCCGCGACGCCAGTCGCGGTGGAAATCCATCGCATGTACGACTTCGTCAACATCATCATCGTCGCCATTGCAGTGTTCGTGGCACTGCTCATGCTGTACGTGATCTTCCGCTTCAACGAGCGCTCGAACCCGACTCCCTCCACGGTCACCCACAACACGGTGCTCGAGGTCGCTTGGACGGTATTACCGATCCTGATCCTCGTTGCGATCGCCATCCCCTCCTTCCGGCTGCTGCATCTGCAGTACAGCTATCCAAAGGCCGATCTCACTCTCAAAGCCACCGGCTACACCTGGTACTGGGAGCACGGCTATCCCGAGCTCGGCTTCTCCTTCGAGACGCGCATTCTCGATGACGAGGATCGCCAGGCCCTGATCGACCAGCACATCCCCGCTCCGCGCAACCTCGCCGTCGACAATGAGGTGCTCGTGCCTGTTAACAAGGTGGTCAACGTGTTGATCACCTCGGCCCCCGACGGTGTGATCCACGACTGGACCATTCCTTCCTTCGGGTCGAAGGTCGATGCCGTGCCCGGACGCATCACCACGACGTGGTTCCAGCCGACGATCGAGGGCATCTTCTATGGCCAGTGCTCGGAGCTGTGCGGTAAGGACCACTCGCGCATGCCGATCGCCGTGCGCGTCGTGAAGGAAGAGGTGTTCACCGCCTGGGTCGGCGCGATGCAGGCCGCTGAAGCCGCCGGCAAGGAGGCGGGCGCCGAGCCGGACAAGGAAAAGCGCAAGGAGAAGCTGAAGCAGAAGCGGGACCTTCTGGAGAAGGCCAAGGGAATCGTACGTCAGGTCGCTCTCGAGCAGGCCGGCGTGAACAAGGTCGCGACGGCCGATGGCAATAAGGCCCAATAAGGGGCAAGCAAGAGTCGAGCACGCGACATCATCGCCACCGGGCAAGCCCGGCAACAAGACAACACCAAATTTGGCTCACAAGGCGAACGAAACAATGGGCAGCACGGCAGATACGGATCACGCACACGATCACACGCCATACGGCCTCGGCCGGTGGCTGTTCTCGACGAACCACAAGGACATCGGCACGATGTACCTCGTGTTCGCGATCATCGGCGGCCTCATCGGCGGCGCGCTTTCGGTCGCCATGCGGCTCGAGCTGCAGGAGCCGGGGCTGCAGTATTTCGCCGACGGCCACATGTACAACGTGTTCGTCACCGGCCACGGCCTGATCATGGTGTTCTTCATGGTCATGCCCGCCATGATCGGCGGCTTCGGCAACTGGATCGTGCCGCTTGCATGATCGGTGCGCCGGACATGGCTTTCCCGCGCATGAACAACATCTCGTTCTGGCTGCTCCCTGTCGCGCTGACGCTGCTCTTGACCTCGCTCTTTGTCGAAGGTCCCGCGGGCGGGCTCGGCGTCGGCGCCGGCTGGACCGTCTACGCGCCGTTGTCGACGACGGGCCATCCCGGCCCTGCCATGGACTTCGCGATCCTGTCTCTGCACCTTGCGGGCGCGTCCTCGATCCTCGGCGCGATCAACTTCATCACCACAATCTTCAACATGCGCGCACCCGGCATGACGCTGCACAAGATGCCGCTGTTCGTGTGGTCGGTGCTGGTGACGGCATTCCTGCTGCTGTTGTCGCTGCCGGTGCTCGCCGGCGCCATCACGATGCTGCTGACCGACCGCAACTTCGGCACCTCGTTCTTCAATGCCGCAGGGCGGCGGCGATCCGCTGCTCTACCAGCACCTGTTCTGGTTCTTCGGGCACCCTGAGGTCTACATCCTCATCCTGCCGGGCTTCGGCATGATCAGCCACGTCGTGTCGACGTTCTCCAAGAAGCCCGTGTTCGGCTATCTCGGCATGGCCTACGCCATGGTCGCCATCGGCCTCGTCGGCTTCATCGTCTGGGCGCACCACATGTACGCGGCCGGCATCAGCGTGAACACGCAGGCCTACTTCGTGTTCGCCACCATGGTGATCGCGGTGCCGACGGGCGTGAAGATCTTCTCGTGGATCGCCACCATGTGGGGCGGGTCGATCAGCTTCCGCGTGCCGATGCTGTGGGCGCTGGGCTTCATCTTCCTGTTCACCGTCGGCGGCGTCACCGGCGTGATGCTGGCCAACGCCGGCGTCGACCGTTCGCTCCACGACACCTACTACGTCGTCGCGCACTTCCACTACGTGCTGTCGCTGGGCGCGGTCTTCGCCATCTTCGCGGGTTGGTACTACTGGTTCCCGAAGATGACGGGCTACATGTACAACGAGACGCTCGGCAAGCTGCACTTCTGGCTGACCTTCATTGGCGCCAACGTGCTGTTCTTCCCGCAGCACTTCCTCGGCCTGGCAGGCATGCCGCGGCGCTACGCGGACTACCCCGATGCGTTCGCGTTCTGGAACGGCGTCTCCTCGGCCGGCGCCTACATTACTTCGATCGGTGCACTCGTGTTCCTGCTTGGCATGGTCGTCGCCTTCTCCAGAAAGCAGGTCGCCGGCGCCAACCCGTGGGGTATCGGTGCGACGACGCTCGAGTGGACGCTGCCCTCGCCGCCCGCGTTCCACTCCTATGAGACGCTGCCGCGCATCGAGGCGGTGGGCCACCACTGAGGGCGCGAGGTCTGAGGTTCGACAAGGCGACGGGCGGGGCGGTTCGGTTCCGCCCGTTGCAGTAGAGACGGCAGGTTCTGGCTAGGCCTCGCGCGCGAGGCCGCAGGTGAGAGATGCAAGGCACGGGCGTAGAGATCGAGGTCGGCCGCATCGGCGAGAGCGCCGAGTCGAGCGTCGGCGACTTCATGCAGCTCATGAAGCCACGCGTGATGTCGCTTGTCGTGTTCTCCGCGTTGACCGGCATGGTCGTGGCACCCGGCACCATCCACCCGGTGCTGGGTATCATCGCGCTGCTCGCGATCACCATCGGCGCGGGCGCCTCGGGCGCCCTCAACATGTGGTATGACGCCGACATCGACGCGCGCATGGCGCGCACGGCGGGCCGGCCCATTCCTCGCGGCCGCCTCACGCGCGACGAGGCCTTGAGCTTTGGCGCCGTGCTCTCGGTCTTCTCCATCCTGACTCTGGGCGTGCTCATCAACTGGACGGCGGGCGCGCTCCTCGCCGTAACCATCGCCTTCTACCTCTTCGTTTACACGATGTGGCTCAAGCGGCGCACGCCGCAGAACATCGTCATCGGAGGGGCCGCAGGGGCTTTTCCGCCGATGATCGGCTGGGCCGCGGTGACGGGCTCGGTCAGCCTCGACAGCGTGCTGCTGTTCCTCATCATCTTCGTGTGGACGCCCCCGCACTTCTGGGCGCTTGCGCTCTACCGCTGCCGCGACTACGAGCGCGTCGGCGTACCGATGCTGCCGGTGGTGGCCGGCCCCGGGGAGACGCGGCGGCAGATCTGGCTCTATTCGCTCGTTCTGGTAGTGCTGGCGCTCGTGCCCTCGTTCATCGGCCTCGCCGGCATCGCTTACTTGATCGCGGCGGCTGGGCTCGGCGCCATGTTCCTCTATCTCGCCTGGCGCGTGCGCAAGGTCACGGAGGGGCGCGAGGCGGACGCGGCGGCGCGCAACCTGTTCGGCTTCTCGATCCTTTATCTGTTCCTGCTGTTCGCCGTGATGCTCACCGAGCACCTGGCGATGCAGTGGTTCGCGTGAGGTCCACGGTGGCACTCGTTATGAACAGCGAAGCGGACGAGGAACGGCAGCGCCTGAAGCGGCAGCGGGTGCGCTCGCTCGCCATCGCGCTGGCGCTCGGCGCGCTGGTGGCGCTGTTCTACATCGCGACCATCGTGCGCATGGGCGGCAACGCCCTCAACCACCCCATGTAATCGGGAGCAAGGTGCAGTGACGGCAGAGGACGGCAGAGGCGGGAAGAAGGTGGGGGCGCAGCGGCGCCACCACACCGTCGTTGTTTCCTGCATCGCCATGGTGACCGCCATGGCCGGCCTGTCCTACGCCGCGGTACCGCTTTACCGCCTCTACTGCCAGGCGACCGGATACCAGGGCACCACGCAGCGCGCAGCCAAGCCCTCCGAGACGGTGCTCGACCGCACGGTCACGGTCCGCTTCGACGCCAACGTCTCTCCCGACCTGCCGTGGAAGTTCGAGCCGGTGCAGAGGAGGCTCGACGTCAAGATCGGCGAGAACACGCTCGCCCTTTACCGTGCGACCAACACCTCCGACAAGCCGATCACGGGGACGGCCGTGTTCAACGTGGCGCCCGAGTCGGCAGGCCTGCACTTCATCAAGGTGCAGTGCTTCTGCTTCACCGAGCAGCGGCTCGAGGCCGGCCAGACGGTCGACATGGCGGTCTCGTTCTACGTCGATCCGAGCTGGGACACAGACGATGACACCAAGGACGTTTCCGAGCTGACGCTGTCCTACACCTTCTATCCCGTGGCGAAGCCACGGGAGAGGACGGGCAAGACGGCGTCGAGCGAGATACGAGTTGGCGGATGAAATTGTGCCGGCGCCGAGAGCGGCGACCGCACCGGGAAGAACGAGCAGCATCGAGCGACAAGAACACCAACGGGGACTTCGGGAGATTAAGGAAATGGCCGCGACGCACGCCAAGCACCACGACTACCATCTTGTAAATCCAAGCCCATGGCCGATCACCGCCTCTATTTCGGTGCTGTTCGTGACAGTGGGGCTCGTCATCTGGATGCGCTCCATGGGCGGCGGCGCGGGCCTCTTCGGCGCTCGCGGGCCGTGGGTGTTCATGGTCGGCGCCGCCGGCCTGGTGACGACCGCCTTCCTCTGGTGGCGCGACGTCATCCGCGAGGGCGTGCAGGGCGACCACACACCCGTCGTGCAGCTCCATTTCCGCTACGGCATGATCCTGTTCATCGCCTCCGAGGTGATGTTCTTCGTCGCCTGGTTCTGGGCCTATTTCGACGCGGCCCTGTTCCCCGCGGGCGTGCACGATCTGCTCAACTCCACCGACGTCGTCGGCATGGTGGCCCGCGACCAGCTGACCGGTGGGCACTGGCCGCCGCAGCCCGTCGACGGCACCGGCGTCACCATCCCGGCGAGCGGCGCCCCAACGCCCGGCATCTTCGAGCACACCTTCGATCCGTGGCACATCCCGCTGCTCAATACGCTTATCCTGCTGAGCTCGGGCGTGACGGTGACGTGGGCGCACCACGCGCTCCTGCACGACAACCGCCGCGGCCTCGTCATGGGCCTCATCGTCACGGTTTTGCTGGGCATGACCTTCACCGGCTTCCAGGCCTACGAGTACATGCACGCAGCCTTCAGCTACGCCGGCCACATCTACGGCTCGACGTTCTTCATGGCGACGGGCTTCCACGGCGCGCACGTGATCATCGGCACGATCTTCCTGCTCGTGTGCCTCCTCCGCGCGATCGGCGGCGCCTTCACGCCCGAAGGCCCATTTCGGCTTCGAGGCCGCGGCCTGGTACTGGCACTTCGTCGACGTGGTCTGGCTGTTCCTGTTCGCCTGCATCTACGTGTGGGGCGCGGGGCCCAACCCGGGCGACCACGTAGGTTGATATCGACTGCTTGTCGTGGAGCGGGGCGCCCTGGTGGCGCCCCGCTTTTCATTTGGCCCCACTGCCAGCGTGCCGCTGTCTCCCGCCACCCCCGATGTGCTAATGCGTAGGAAGACGCGGGCGCCCGCGCCGCGACCCGCTCGATCGGAGCTGCCTTTGCCGCCCAAACCAAACGCCTCGCTCGTGCGCGCATGGCTCTTGGCACGCTGCCCAAGCTGCGGCCGCGGCGCGTTGTTCCGCAACGTGCTCGAGTTGCGTGAAGGTTGCGACAAGTGCGGCATGAGCTATCGCTTCATCGACACTGGCGACGGGCCCGCCGTGTTCGCGATCTTCATCCTAGGCTTTGTCGTTCTCGGGCTTGCGCTCTACGTCGAGTTCACCTACGAGCCGCCGGCGTGGGTGCACGTCGTGCTGTGGGGCGCGTTTACGCCTCTGATCGCGCTCATCCTCCTGCGCGTGATCAAGGCGGGGCTGATCGCGCTGCAGTTCAAGCACAAGGCCGAAGAAGGCCGCATCGCCCAGGACTGATCAGGGATGCCGCGGCTAGCTAGATGCTGAGCAAACTCAGAGCCAAGGGGCTGCTGTGGCCTGCCGCGATGACCCTCTTGGGCGTCGCGATGCTGATCGGCCTCGGCAACTGGCAGATGCGCCGGCTAGCCTGGAAGGAAGGCCTCATCGCCGCCATTACCGAGCGCACGCACGCCGAGCCCATTCCGCTTGCCGAGGCCGAGCGCCGCAGCGGCGACATCGAGTACATGCGCGTCAAGGTTAAGGGCCAGCTCCTCAACGATCGTGAGCTCGACTTCTATGCTTTCGACGAGCAGGCAGGGCCAGGCTGGCACATCGTGGTTCCCCTGCAGCTCGCCGACGGCAGCATCGTGTTCGTCAATCGCGGCTTCGTACCGGACGAGCTGAAGGACGCTGCCAAGCGCAATGAAGGGCAGCCCGCCGGCGAGGTGGAGATCGTCGGGCTCGCCCGCAAGCCCGAGATACCGGGCGCCTTTACCCCGGCCAACGATGCCACCAAGAACGTGTGGTATTGGCGTGATCTCCCGGCGATGGCCGCGGCCGCGCTGGCGCCCGACAAGCCGCGCGTCGTTCCCTTCGTGATCGACGCTGAGCTCGAACCTCGTATGCCCGGCGGCTGGCCCAAGGGGGGCGTAACGCGGCTCGAGCTGCCGAACCGTCATCTCGAGTACGCGCTGACCTGGTACGGGCTCGCCGCGGCGCTCGTCAGCGTATTCGCCGCTTTCGCCGTCACGCGGTGGCGGCAGCTGGGACCCTAAAAGCTCACCAATTATCCACGCAATTGAGGGGCATTAACGCAACTGTGCGCACTCGGGTGCGCAAGGCGGTCGTCGGCTTGTTCGGCCCCCTACGGCCCTCTAGGGTGCTCGGCAACTCAACCGGCAATCGGCATCAAGAGGCCGCGGCGCGTGGACTACATCTCGACCAGGGGCGAAGCCCCCACGCTCGGCTTCGACGATGTGCTGCTGGCGGGGCTGGCGCGCGACGGCGGCCTCTACGTGCCCAAAACTTGGCCGAAGCTCGCGCCCGACGTCATCGCCGCGCTCGCGGGCCGGCCGTTCGCGGAGGTGGCGGTCGAGGTCATCCACCCGTTCGTGGGTGATGCACTCTCGCGCGATGAGCTGCTCCACATGGCGAAGGAGGCCTACGCCCGCTTCGGGCACGCGGCGGTGACGCCGCTGACGCAGATCGCGCCCAACCGGTTCGTGCTCGAGTTGTTCCACGGCCCCACGCTTGCCTTCAAGGACGTGGCGATGCAGCTCTTGGCGCGCCTCATGGACCGTGTACTCGGCCGCCGCGGTCGCCGCGCGACCATCGTCGGCGCCACCTCGGGCGACACCGGCGGCGCGGCAATCGAGGCCTTTCGCGGCTCCGAGCGCGTCGACGTGGTGATCTTCTTCCCCGAGGGCCGCGTCTCCGACGTGCAGCGGCGCATGATGACGACGCCGACGGAAGCAAACGTGCACGCGGTTGCCGTGCGCGGCACGTTCGACGATTGCCAGGCACTGGTCAAAGGCATGTTCAACGACCACGCGTTCCGCGACCGTGCCTCGCTTGCCGGCGTCAACTCCATAAACTGGGCCCGCATTGCCGGCCAGGTGACCTACTACTTCGCCGCGGCGACCGCGCTCGGCGCGCCGCACCGCGCCGTCTCATTTGCAGTACCGACCGGCAACTTCGGCGACATCTTCGCGGGCTACGCGGCAAAGCGCATGGGCCTGCCGATCGAGCGTCTCGTCATCGCCTCCAACATCAACGACATTCTACCGCGTACCGTTGCCTCGGGCGTCTACGAGATGCGCGAGGTCGTCGCCACTACCTCGCCGTCGATGGACATTCAGATTTCCTCGAATTTCGAGCGTTACCTGTTCGAGGCCTCGGGCCGCGACGCCGCGTTCATCCGCGCCAAGATGGGGGCCTTGCGGCAGGAAGGCCGCTTCGAGGTGGGTCCGCTGAAAGGGACGATGCAGCAGGATTTCGCCGCCGTAGCCGCGAGCGAGAAAGACGTGTCCGAAGCCATCGGGCGCCTGAGGGATGACAGCGGCTATCTCATGGACCCGCATACCGCCTGCGGCGTGGTCGCGGCCGAACGGGCACTCGGGACCGACGGCCCCTCGCCACAGATCGTGCTTTCGACCGCGCACCCGGCCAAGTTCCCCGATGCGATCGCGGCGATCACCGGCAAGCGGCCGGCACTGCCCGAGCGGTTATCGGGGCTGCTCACAGCGCACGAGCGCTTCACCACCATCGATAACGATCTCGCCGCAGCCGAGCGCCACGTCGAGATCGTGACGCGCGCGACTTGCGAGGGCCCCGCATGACGCCGACCGTCACAACGCTCGCCAACGGCCTGCGCGTCGTCACGCAGCCGATGCCGCACCTGGAGACGGTGTCGCTGGGGCTGTGGGTGGGCGCGGGCGCGCGCCACGAGAGCGAGCGCGAGCATGGGATCTCGCACTTTCTCGAGCACATGGCCTTCAAAGGGACGAAGCAGCGTAGCGCCCAGCAGATCGCCGAGGAGATCGAGGAGGTCGGCGGCGAGCTTAACGCGGCGACCAGCCTCGAGACGACGGCTTATTTCGCCCGTGTGCTCAAGGGCGACGAGGGCGTCGCGCTCGGCCTCATCGCCGACATCCTGCAGAAGGCGGCGTTCGGGCGCCCGGAGCTCGAGGGCGAGCGGCAGGTAATCCTGCAGGAGATCGCCGCGACGCGAGACAGCCCCGACGACGTGGCCTACGACCTCCTGCACGACGCAGCGTTTCCGAGCCAACCCGTGGGGCGGGCGATTCTCGGAACGCCCGAGAGCGTCAGGCGCTTTACCGCGGCCGACCTGAAGGGCTTCCTGCGCCGCCGCTATCGCCCGGAAAACATGGTGCTTTCGGCCGCCGGTGCCGTCCGCCACGCAAGCATCCTCCGCCACGCTGAAGCCCTATTCGGCGGGCTCACTGGTAACGGCCGAACTGCACGAGAGCAGGCGGCCGCTTACGTCGGGGGAACACGCGTCTCGGAGAAGCCTTTCGAGCAGAGCCATCTCTTGATCGGTTTCCCCAGTCCGTCCTACCGCGAGGGGGAGTTTTTCACCGCCCAGGTGTTCTCGGGACTGTTCGGGGGCGGAATGTCATCCCGCCTGTTCCAGGAGGTTCGCGAGAAGCGCGGCCTCTGCTACGCGATCTACTCGACCGCGTGGGGCCTGAAGGATGTCGGGCTCTTCGGACTGCATGCGGCCACGGGAGCGGACTTGATGGGCAAGCTCATCGACGTCGTGGGGGCGGAGCTGAAGCGGGCGGCAAACGAGGCCCCGAGCGCGCCGGAGCTTGCGCGCTCCAAGGCGCAGCTCAAGGCGGGGCTCTTGATGAGCCTCGAAAGTTCGTCCGCGCGCGCCGAGCAGATGGCGCGCCACCTCCTGAGCCATGGCCGCGTCGTTCCCGCCGACGAGCTCATCGCCAAGGTCGACGACGTAACGCGCGAGCAAGTGCGCACGTTCGCCGCAAAGCTCGCCGTGAGCAGGCCGTCGATCGCCGTCGTCGGCAGCGGCCGCAAATCGCTCAAGTACGCGCGTCAGGCCGAGAGTATGGCGCATCACTAGCTCTTGAAGGGGAGCGGCGCATGGCGTTCTTGAGGTCGAGCATCACGCAGGACGCGGTCGGCATCGTGCGCGGGCGCGGCGTCTGTTTGCGCTTGCCGATGATGGGCGACTATGCGCCTTGGGCCGAACTCAGAACGCGTAGCCGCGAGCATCTCACCCCCTGGGAGCCGGTGTGGCAGCGCGACGAGCTCTCGCGCAGCGCCTTCCGCCGCCGCGTGCGCCACTACCAGCGCGAGGCGCGCGAGGACCTGGGCTATGCGTTCCTGATCTTCCGCGATACCGACGACAAGCTGCTCGGCGGCCTGACGCTGTCGAACGTGCGGCGCGGCGTGACGCAGGCGGCCGTGCTCGGCTACTGGCTCGGGCTGCCCTACCTGAAGCAGGGCTACATGACGGAAGCGGTCGCTGCCGTCGCCGCGTTCGCGTTCGAGGACCTGCACTTGCACCGGCTCGAGGCCGCGACCATGCCGTCGAACGCGCCCTCGATCGGCGTCCTGGAGCGCAACGGCTTCCGATCTGAGGGTCTCGCCCGGCGGCTTCTCAAGATCAACGGCACGTGGGAGGACCATGTCCTGCACGGGCTCTTGTCCGAGGAGTTCTCGCGCGCGCCTCATCGCCCGGAGGCACCCTCCGCATGATAGCCACGCGCGATCAGGCAGGACACACGTACGGCCGCGCTAGCGTCGCCGGCAGTGTGTGCTTCGCGCTGATCGTCGTGCTCTTTGCGCTCGTGGCGCTTCCCGCCCCTGCGCTCGCCCTGAAGCCAATCGTCGTCGACCCGGACCAGGACCGCATCGAGATCACCACGCTCGGCGAGTTCTACGACGGCCGCGGCGACAGCCTGCAGGTCGAGACGGCGCCCGCCGCCGACGGCATGACGGGTCGCATCTCGGTGACGGCCAAGACGCCCGGCACTAATCCCAACTGGATCGTGTTTGCGCTATCCAACCCGACCGATAAGCCGATCGAGCGCTGGCTCACCGCCGAGCGCTACAACGTCATCGGCTCTGGCGCAGTGTGGCCCGACCTCGACGCGCAGCGCATCGAGGCGGTGACGCCGTCGATGGACTTCGTGCCCGACCGCATCAAGAGCGACCGCGCCGACATCTTCCGCATCACGCTCGAGCCCGGGCGCACCATCACCTACGTGGCCGAATTGTCGTCCGACCGCTTCGCGCACATCTATCTGTGGAAGCCGCTCGACTACGAGCTGAAATCGCGCGACCGGCTGCTGTTCAACGGAATTCTGCTGGGCCTCACCGGCCTTCTCGCCATCTTCCTGACAGCTATCTTCGCGGCGAATCACAAGGCCATCTTCCCGAGCGCCGCCCTCGTCGCCTGGTGCGTGCTGGCCTACCTGTGCGTCGACTTCGGTTTCTTCCACAAGCTGTTCCAGCTCCGGCCCGAGGATAATGCCGTCTATCGCGCCGCAGGCGAATCCGCGGTCGCCGCGAGCCTCGTGATCTTCCTGTCGGTGTTCCTGCGCATCGCGTTCTGGCACGGCCTTATCCGCATGCTGTTCACAGTGTGGATCATCGCGCAGCTCACCCTCGTTGCCGTCGCCGTGATCGACCCGCGCCTCGCATCCACGTTCGCCCGCACCTCGTTTTTGGTGATCGGCGCGGTCGGCGGCGCGTTCACGCTGTTCCTCGCACTGCGCGGCCAGGACCGCGCGCTGTCGCTGATCCCAACCTGGATCCTGTTCCTCATTTGGATCTTCGCCACGGCCATGACGCTGACGGGGCGGCTCGCGGGCGACGTCGTCGTCTCGAGCCTTGTGGCCGGGCTTGTCCTCATCCTGGTGCTCATCGGCTTCACGGTCACCCAATTCGCTTTCCGCTCGCGCGAGCCACTCTACGGCACGGCGCCGGGCGAATTGCAATTGCGCGCGCTCGCTGTCGACGGCGCCGGCTCGGCCGTGTGGGAGTGGAATGCGCGCCGCGATGAGATCAAGGTGAGCCCGCTGATCGAGGCCTCCCTCGGTCTCGGCGCCGGCGAGCTTTCGACCAAGGTCGACGATTTCATCAAGCATCTGCACCCAGCGGACCGCGATCGCTTCCGACTGATGCTGTGGTCCATGCAGGAGCGCACGTGGGCCAAGATCCGCACCGATTTCCGCATGCGCCACGCCGATAACACCTACCGCTGGTTCGAGCTCGAAGCCTCGAGCGTCCCCAACGCCGACATGCGCGCGCTGCGCTGTGTCGGCCTTATCCGCGACGTGACCGACGCCAAGCGCGCGCACGAGCGCCTCTTGCACGACGCCGTGCATGACAGCCTCACGGGGCTGCCCAATCGCGAGCTTATGCTCGACCGCCTCAGCGTGGCGGTGATGCGGGCGAAGGCGAAGGATGGCGCGCGCCCGAGCGTGTTTTCCATCGACATCGACAAGTTCAAGAGTGTCAACGTCTCGTTTGGCCTCGTCGTGGGTGACAGCCTGCTGTTGACCGTCGCGCGCCGCCTGCAGAGCCACCTTGGCGCGCAGGACACGCTCGCCCGCGTCGGCGGCGACCGGTTCGCAATGGTGCTTGTCGCCGAGCATGCCCCGCAGGATCTCGCGGCTCTGGCCGAGCGGGTGCGCCGCTCGCTGCGCGCGCCCATCAAGATCGCCGGCCAGGAGATCGTGCTCACGGGCTCCCTCGGCATCGCCGTCTTCGACGGCGGCGAGGGAAGCCACCTCGACCTCTACAGAGAATCCGAGATCGCCATGTACCGCGCCAAGCGCGGCGGCTCCGACCGCGTCGAGATCTTTCGGCCAGAGATGCGCGCCGACCGCGACGACCGCGTGGCGATCGAGAGCGATCTGCGCAAGGCGCTCGCCAAGAACCAAATTCGCGTCCTCTACCAGCCGATCATCTACCTGCCGACCGAGGAGCTCGCGGGTTTCGAGGCGCTGGTGCGCTGGGAGCACCCCAAGCGCGGTCTGATGAACCCCGCCGACTTCGTGCCGGTGGCGGAGGAGAGCGACCTCATCGTGCGGCTAGGCTCGCACGTTCTGTTGCGAGCCGCCCAGGAAGCCGCGCGCTGGCAACGCGAGCTGCCCCGCGACGAGAACCCACTATTCGTCAGCGTCAACATCTCGAGTCGGCAGATCTTCCGCCAGAACCTTGTCCAGGAGATCCGCCACATCCTCGGTCGCAATATCGTGCCGAAGGGCACGCTTCGGCTCGAGATAACGGAAAGCTTGGTGATGGAGAACCCGGAGCAGGCCACCGAGATCCTCGAATGGCTGCGCGGCGCCGGCGCCGAGCTTGCGATCGACGACTTCGGCACCGGGTACTCCTCGCTCGCCTATCTGCAGCGGTTCCCCTTCGACACCATCAAGATCGATAAGGCGCTGGTGCAGTCGAGCGGCGCCAACAACGGCGCAGGCTCCGCGATCGTCCGCTCGATCGTGGCGCTCGCGCACGAGCTCGGCAAGAAGGTGGTCGCCGAGGGCGTGGAGACGCCGGAGGACGCAGGCTACCTGCGCTCTATCGGCTGCCAGTACGCGCAGGGCTTCTACTACGGCGAGCCGATGTCGGACCGCGACGTGATGCAGCTCCTCAAGATGGTGCGCAAGGCCGAGCACAAGCTGCGCCCGCGCGGCTTCTTCCGCGCCAAAACGAAGGGCGCACCTGGCGAGCAACAAAAAGTCCGCAAGAGGGTCGGCAAGCGCGCACCCACGGCCGAAGCCGCCGCGCCCGTGAACGGCGGCGTTCCGCCGCCGCTAGGACGCGGCCCGCAGGCAACCGGCAACGGGAGCGCTCTTCCCAACCGCACCGTACGCGCACGCTCACGGCCCGCGGACCCCGCGATGCTGCCTCCGCCGCCGTCGCAGCAAGGCCGGTTTCCCCCGGCGATGCGGCCGTTGCCCCAGAACGGCGGCTTTCCGCTGGCGATCAGCCAAAATCGCAACTTCCCGCCGCCGGTGCATCAGAACGGCAGCTTGCCGCCGCCGATTCCCGGCTCGGGGTTTGCAGCCGATGGTCTCCACGGCTTCCCGCCGGCGCACGAGGTGATGGGTAGCGGCATGGTGCCGCCCGGCGCGGCGCAGGCACCATTCACGGGAGGGCCGCCGCCGATGCCGTCCCCAGACATGATGGGCGACGGCGGCTTGCCGACCGAGCCACCAATGGCTGCGCCTATCCCATCGCTTGGCGGAGACGCGCCGGGGCTGTCGCCACCGCTCGGCGCGCATCCACCCTTCGCGCTGCCCTTAGTGCAGGACGCGTCCTTGGACCTGGATCAGCCGGACGGCGGGCAGACTGACGATAGCTTCGGCACGGCCCCGCCGGGGACGCCCGAGCCGCCCGCGATGGCGGACGGCGCCGGCCATGCGCCGTTGAGTCATCCGCCCCCGGATGAGGTGCCGGATATGGGCGTCCTCGCCGATGCCTTGCGGCGGGCGGAGATCGACGGGCCGCAGTCACCGGCGCCTGAGCCTGCTGCCTGTGCCGCTGCATCAACGCCTCGCCGCAGCTTTGCCCGAAGTCGCGCCCGTGTCCGCGCCCGTGCGCGCCCCGGCTCCAGTCCGGCGTTCGCCCGCGCGGCCGGCGCCAGCCGCCCGGCTCGCGCCGAAGCGACCGGTTCCGGATTTCTCCGGCTTGCCACCCGCGATGGCACAGAGCCTCGCTAAGCTGGCCGGCGTGCCCTGGCCGCCGCAGCCATCCGCCGACGGCACCACCAAAGAGGCCCGGCAGCTCGAGGACGAGGGCGTCGGAGCACCGGCGGCCAAGCCGCGTCGCGACACCTAAGAGCGACTAAATCTCATGGAGGGTCGCGATAGCGGCGTGCTCACGCGTGGCCGGCATCGCTCACGAGGTGCGACGGGTCGATGCCGATCTTCGCGAGAGCGCGACCGTATTTGGATTCAAGATCGGTGGCGAAGATCAGATCCGGGTCGGCCGGGCAGTTGAGCCAGCCGTTGGCCTGGATCTCGGTCTCGAGCTGCCCTGGGGACCAGCCGGCATAGCCGAGCGCGAGGATCGCGCGATTGGGGCCGTTGCCGGCAGCGATCGCCCTCAGGATGTCGATGGTCGCCGTCAGGCACACGCCGTTCTCGATCGGCAGCGTCGCGTCGTTGACGAAGTAGTCGGAGCTGTGCAGCACGAAACCGCGCCCCGTCTCGACCGGGCCGCCCACGTGGATTGACATGCCGCGTACGTCGTCAGATATGCCTTCCGCCGTCGAGGGCACGATGTTGAGCTTACTCAAGAGATCGGGGAACGAGATGTGCGAGGCGCGCTGGTTGATGACAAGCCCCATGGCACCGTCCTCGGAGTGCGCGCACATGTAGATCACGGAACGCGAAAAACGCGGGTCCGACATGACCGGCATGGCAAGGAGGAGCTGGCCGTCGAGGTATCCTTCTCCGCTCGAGCGGCGCGGGGGGCGAGACATCTTCATGGGGTGAGATTATCGCGTCGTGCGGCGCCATGTGAAGCGACCAATTGCGCACGTAATCCGGGTTGCTCGCGCGTGGCCGCGACAGGCTGCCGCCAATGTAGGCAATTTTTCATCAAGTCGTGATTTGCCGGTGGTTCATGAGACGTTACAACGCTTGCCGGGCCTGGGGCAGCATCGCCAGATAAGTCATCGGAACCTTCAATGCTGAGGGAACCGCTCCGGTGAGATAAGGCCATGACTTTGATTGGATGTCTGCCTGCAAGCCCACATCAGCTTCTGGCTGATGAGTTTCCTAGGACTGGCTACATCAAGCTCCGCCAATACCACACCCACTCATCAACCGATCTGGTCTGTCAGGACATGCAGATCAGGTGTGGCCAAGATTAGCTTGGCACTTGTGCGCTCCATAGGGGCGAGCGTCAGTGATCTGAGCAGAAAGCCTTGCTACTAGAAGTCCCCTACGGATAGGGTTGAGGGCGGAAGGTCGTCTACACCTCTGTGGGCTTAAGGGCGGTTTTTCCCAAAGCAGCAGCCAACGGTCCATGGTCGTCGGTGTTCGTTGTGAGTACCACTGCATGAGCAGGGCACTGAATGGAGAAGACCGCATCCCCAAGCCTTGTGCATTGAGCTTCGGTTAGTGCCCGGCCCGGATTACGAATTATGCTAGCGATTGCCTCTCCTCGAACCTTCATCTCCTTTTGTTGCGTGGTCCAGGCACGCTGACTGTAGTGCCTTAGACATGTTCGGGTCTTGACCGAACAGTTCCCGCAAAACCGACACTCCCCTTCTGGTGCACAGTCGCGGCCTGTCTTCTATGGCTCCTTTAGCCGTTTCGAAAGGATCGGTCTCCTTGTAGCAGGCCAGTTCAAAGTGCGGACGCAAAGGACTTCTTCAACGGTTTCCCAAGCCTCAAATATCTTGAGCTTGATCCATAGCCTTCCCTCTCTCAATTTTAGTTCGTTGTAGCGCCCTTCGGGTATGGTCCCGTGATGCTTTCTTCTCAATGTTCAGCAAGCTGCTCTCAAAAGCCCCTATGGCAGCGAGACTTGTTCTTAGCCGGTTGACCTGCCGAGATACCGCTCCAACTCCGCTTATGACGTGGGCCCAAGTTGCGCCATCACAGTCTTGTTATGCAGCCAAACCCATGCGAGCGGTCCTCGTTTGAGTTCCTTTATGGCGTATTGGGGAACGAGTACCTCAGAGAACGCGCGGATTGCATTCCGGGCGGGCATCGCCTTGAGCGTCTTCTTTGATTAGTGCGTCAAACAACGTGCTCGTATCAATCAGCGCCTTAGTCGGCTTCGAAGAGTTCATGCAGTTCGCTAGCCTCGGGCGGATCGCATTTGAACCAAGCCTCTCTGAGCCGTGTCACCAGCTTCACCGCATGCTTGAGGTGAGAGCGGGTAGAGCCGCTACTGATTCTAAGGCATCAATAAGGGCTGCATATTGGTCACCGGATAGAGGCAAGCTCTTTCGATTTGAAATCCGATGGTGCAAGGAAATAAAGACTGCCCCAGGTCCATCCGGCAAGTCGTCTCTAAGAAAGATGTCCGCCAATTCGGCTTCCACATGCGAAACGGCATCATCCTGCTCAAATGGATCGCCCGCCAATCGGGCCTGCCGAAGTCGCCTTATGCCGTTACCCAACTTAGTCCTGATTAGCATACTTAGAGAGGTTCTTATCTGCCTCTGGATAAAGCTGCTCCACAGTAACGGGTTGTTTCGTGCTCGGCTCCAGATCAGCAGTCGAACCCGTGAAGGAGGAAAGAATCCTAGGCATCAGGTCAATGATCTGGGACCGTGCCGGTGCCGCGTTTGAGCTAGCCTCCGTCATGGGCTCACGATTTAAAGTCGTGTTGGCCGTCGGTTGAGCGACCCTTCGATGTTTTACCAGGATTTCACGTTTTCAGCGACCATCAAACAACTTCCCTATGTCTCTTCGGGTCTTCCTTGACCAGAAGCCCAACAATTCCTTTATATTTACCTTCTCGACTTCTGTTGGGGCATGCGTGTAGTAGTCGATGTCAACAACGACCGAGTGTTGTGCCGCTGCTTCGGCTCGGTTTGGAAATTGGGAATCGGCCGGGATATCAATGTCCCACTTCACGGTGCGAGCCGCAATCCTTACGTGGCAACCCAGAGCTTCTCCTTCCCATCTCAAGCCCAGCTCGTGTTCCAGAGGTTTACCTTCGATACCGGAATATGATTTGTTTAGTTTGTGTGGAAGGCAAGACTGAAAGACGTACGCCGCTGCTTCCGACTTCTCTGGAAATGCATGGGAAGAATATTTCTGTAGCCGATTCGGCCGCAAGCTGCTGATCTGCAGGATTTCGATAAGCGCCTTCGTGAACCGCTCTGAAAGGACGAGAAAGGTGTCGCGGTCGGAACTCTGACCTATTGTGGAGATGTTTGCGCGGTCGATCCCACCAAACCTTCCAGCTCAGAGTTGATCCTGATTTGAGTTTTGTTCGGGTCGGCATGCTTAACGGTCGCATCGGGGTAGTTGGCCAGAGCCGTGACCAGAACGTTCCCACCTGATCCCAGATCAAGAAGTTCGATGGGTAGCGGTACTCAAGAACGCTGCTCTTGAGTTGAAAGCCGTTTAGATCAAGAGCCATTAAACTGGCCTTAAGCCCACAGAGGTGTAGACGACCTTCCGCCCTCAACCCTATCCGTAGGGGACTTCTAGTAGCAAGGCTTTCTGCTCAGATCACTGACGCTTGCCCTTATGGAGCGCACAAGTGCCAAGCTAATCTTGGCCACACCTGATCTGCATGTCCTGACAGACCAGATCGGTTGATGAGTGGGTGTGGTATTGGCGGGAGCTCTGATGTAGCCAGTCCTAGGAAACTCATCAGCCAGAAGCTGATGTGGGCTTTCAGGCAGACATACAATCAGAATGATGGCCTTATCTCACCGGAGCGGTTCCCAAGCATTGAAGGTTCCGA
>CAVUWX010000001.1:0-183765 GCA_963745205.1 uncultured Alphaproteobacteria bacterium | reverse complement strand
CACTAGCAGGTGGTCCCCGCCGCGCCCGGTCGTTCACTCTAATAGATCCCAAGAGGTCGCCCTATTGCCGCGTGCCCGTTGCGCCAATGGATGCCGACTCCTCCGGCGTCGAGACGATTGCCGGGCCGGCCAATAGCTTCCAGTCTCCAGCTGGATCATCGCCCCCTTCGCCGAGCGCTCGGCCGATATCGGCAACGAGCCGCTCGGCGATCCCCACGCGGTAATGCAGCTTATCCCAGTAGTTGCGCGCTTCCCTCGTGATAGGAGAGGGGATGCGGAAGTCTACGACCGCAATGCCTCGGTTTTTGGCAAGCCGCACGACGCGCGCTTTACATTCGCTCTCGCGCGCCGCCCCGGGCGAGCCGGCCTGGGGCAATGCCGTTACGTGCGGCGGGGTGAACACGAGCACGATCCGCGGCCACTGCGAACTGTGCGCCAGCAAATCGGCGAGCCACTCGAGCGCCGGGAACCTCCAGGCCGCACGCTCGGCGACGGATGCCTCATAGGACGCAGGGCTCGCCAGCTCCTGGGCAGGCACCGTTCCGTCGACCCCGTAGAGCTCGCGCTCTACTTTTGCCAGGTCGTACTTCGACTCTGGAGGCGTAAAGACCTCATAGCCGTCAAAGGGAATGCGCGCGTGATTGAGCCCCAGCGCCGTCCCGATCCGGCGACCGGCAATTTCCGCGCTCCTCTTGTTGAGCATCCACAGCAGATCGTTCCACGGGTTCCTGTCGAACATCCATTCGGGAAAGCCGCGCTTGGTCACCCGCGCCTTGTCCGCGTCCGCATCGCACCACACGTGGTCGAGTCCTACGAGCAGCGTGCGCGGATGGGGGGTTTGCGCGAGGAAGAACTGCGCCAAGCGATACTGCTCCCAGGCTGTAGCCGCATCCATCGCAAGGTTGGCGAAATGCCCGCCGAACAGCTCCTCCAGCGCGGCAGGGCGCAGCAGGCGCGACGTGGACGTGCCGATGACGATCGAATCGAAGCGGCCGGAGCGCACGATTGACGGATATTGATAGCGCTGATTGGTGTCCATGATGACGTGTGAGCGGAACAAGACGTGCGGCAGGTTGCCGTAGGGGTTTCCCACCAGGATGAGGAGCGCCGTCACGATCAATTCGGCGCCGATCACGCCGATGAGAACGCGCCAGTATCGCCGCCAGCTCGCATCCGTCGTTCGTCGCTTGGCTAGCTGCATTGGCGCCTCAGAACTGGAAATAGATGAAGCTCTGCGGTTGGCCCGCGCCCACCTCGAGCAACACGGCGAGCGCCGCTGTGGCGGTGAGCGCGGCGAGCAACGGCGATGGCCGAAGATAGCGGGTGACGCTTGTGTACGTCGTCGGGCCCAGCATCGAGACGACCGCAGCAGTGGCGATCAGCAGCGGCTGTTGGAGCGTGCCGCCTAGACCATGCGCGCCTGCCATGCTGCTCAGCATCGAGCTGGCGGTGGAAAAATCGGCCGATCGGAAGATGACCCAGCCAACGACGACGAACAGGAACGTCAGCGACCAGGCGAGCGGCGATGGCAGCGCGAAACCGCGCTCGCTCCAGGTTTTGTTGATCATCAAGCCAACGCCGTGCATCAAACCCCAAGCGACAAAGGCCCATCCGGCGCCATGCCACAGGCCGCACAAGCCCATAGTCACGAGCGTCGCGGCGACGTAGCGCCTCGGCCCGGCGCGGCTGCCGCCGAGTGGGATATAGACGTAGTCGCGAAGGTAGCGCGACAGGGTCATGTGCCAGCGCCGCCAGAAATCGCGCAAGTCGAGCGCGGTATAAGGCGACGTTGAAATTCTGCGGCAGCGTGAAGCCGAGCATGAGGGCGATGCCGATCGCCATCTCGGAATAGGCAGAGAAATCGAGAAACAGCTGGAAGGTGAAGGCGAGCGCGCCCGTCCACGCTTCCCCGAACACCGGCGCCGGTGGCTTGCACCCCTGAACGCGGAATTGGCAAGCGGCGCCAGACGATCGGCGAGGAACACCTTCTTCAACAGGCCGAGCGTCAGCAGCGTGGCGCCCATCCCGAGCCGCTCGTACAGGCCCTCACGCCGCGGATCGAGATCGAATTGCGGCATAATCTCGTGATGGCGCACGATCGGCCCCGCGATCAGACGCGGGAACAAGAGAACGAACAGCGAGAAGCGCCGCAGCGGATAGTAGGGCGCCGCGCGCCAGGCGAGATCGGCAAGGTAGGAAACGATCTCGAAGGTGTAGAAGCTGATGCCGATCGGCAGCAGGATGTTGAGCGCGGGGCTCTCGAAACCGGCGAGCGCCATGATGTTGCCGGCAAGGAACGTCGAGTATTTGAAGAACAAGAGGACGCTTAAGTTGGCGGCAATCGCCACCACGATGAGCCATTTGGGCCGGCGCCCGGCGCGCAGGAACGCGACCGCGGCGAGCCATGAGACCGCGATCTGCCCCAGCAGCAGGGGCACGAAGCGCACGTCCCAGTAGGCGTAGAAGATCAGCGAAAGGGCGATCAGAGCGCACTCGCGCCATACCTTGCTCGCGGCCGCCGCATACCAGATGGCGACCGTGGCCGGCAGGAACAGAAGCAAAAACGATTGCGATTGAAAGAGCATGACGTCAACCTTCGCCGGTCAAGTGGGTCTGACCTACGAGCCACTGGCTGAAGGGAGGCAACGGTGTATCTGTTCTTGACGGATAAATTGACGGGGAAGGTGTGCTCTCACAGCCACGGCACAGCGAGCCTTGCCATAGTGCTGCCCTCACCGGCAGGGTGTTACTATGTTTCCGGTGGCCGCGGTTTCACGACACACACGCAACTGGCGTGCGCACTTGCGATCGAGCGAGTTCAGCTCAAGGTGTGAGCAGGGGCTTCTTAGGTGTGGGCGAGAACGCTTGCAATTTCAGCGTCGAACTTCGCCGATAAGTCCTGGGCTACTTAACGTCCAGCATCGATCGATAAAGCCCGGCCACGACCTCTTTTACCGCTTGTTCGGTGAAGCGGTCGCGGAAGCGGGCATTCGCAGCAGCTCCAAGCCGCGCGCGCAGCGCCGGGTCCAGGGCGAGTTTGACCATTGCCCGCGCGGCGGCTTCCGTGTCACCAAGCGGCACTAGAAATCCCTCCTCGCCGTCGCGCACAACCTCGCGGCAGCCGGGAACGTCGTTAGTCACGATCGGGCGCCCCGATGCGGCCGCCTCGATGAGGGTGCGCGGTAAGCCCTCGCGGTAAGAGAGGAAAAGCGCCACATGGTGATCGCGCCACACGCGAGCGACATCGGTACTGGGACCATGCCAGCGAATGCCGGGCTCCGTGGCCCAGGCTCGGAGCGTCGCCTCAGTGATCGAGCGGCGGTTCGACCGATCGGGTGCCCCGAATAGATGCAGTTCGACCGGCGCGCCCAGAGCGCGTGCGCGGCGCGTGGCATCGACGGCTTCGGCAATGCCCTTCTGCACGATCATGCGTGCCACCACCGCAAACTTCACCGGCGGCGAGGGCGGCTCCGGCGTCACGGGAAATTGCGCCTCATCGACGCCGGCGCCTCCAATGATTGTGACCTCGGGTGCATTGGGATCCAGACCGAACTCTTTTGGATCTTCGTGATTTTCGAAGATATAGCGCGTTTGGGGGCGCCGCAGCATCGAACCAATCACATGACGCGTCACGCGACGCGCGAGGAATGGGCCGAACCCGTGTTCGATCCACAAATGCCCCAGGCCGGTCGGCGCCAGCACGAGATGCGGGACCTTCGCGACCCGCGCCGCGAGACCGCCGAGCACCGCCGATCGGAGCGCAATGCAGTGCACGATGTCGGGATCCTCGTCGCGGATGACGCGCCTTGCGTTTGCGATGTAACGAACGATTTCCAACGGAGCAAGGCTGCTACGTTCCTGCTCGAGCGGGATAACGCGAATGCCTTCGGCACTGATCCGGTCAGCATGCGTACCAATGCGTGTCGCGACAGCGACATCGAAGCCCGCTTCGCGCGCAGCACGCGCCATCGGCAAGAAATGCGAGGCAAAAACCAGTCCTCGGTAATCAGGTAAAGGATTTTGGGCATGTCGAGAATTTATATTCTCGGTGAGAGCGGTCGCCTTGAAGCGTGCCGCCGTCGACTGTGACGATGGATGAGCCGGTTATGGTGAGAACGGCATAGTCCTTCGCGCGGTTGGGGATCGCCTTGATGATGTCGCCAGGCGATAACTTGCGCGTCATATCGATGAGGACTGAGGTGGGCCGTTTACCGCAGCCTTCGGCGGCGAGAGCTGGACGGGAGGCGATAAATGGCGCCAGCAGGACCGCGTCGGCGATCTCGCTGTGGGCGGATGCCAATCTTTGTCGCAGACGCAAATAGGTCGCCGAGATAACTAACGCTACTCATCAGGTCCTCTGCAGGTCATGACCTGGATTGCGGATGGGTAGATTACAGCGTCGCGCTTAGTCAGGTAGCCGCTTACGCAAGAGAAGTCCCGGTCCATGTTCAGCATTTTGGTCGATGAACACAACACCGGCTGCCCTCGAGCGATTTTTGAGATCCGAGACATCGTCTGAGCAGTCCCCGTAAGCTCATCCTGAGCGGCTTCAATCCTTTTCAGGGTAGCTAATCCTATGGCGGATCGTTTCGCTAGCTGCTGCTGACTTAACCCGAACAGCACGCGAGCCGCCCGGATTTGGATGGGGTATCATGCCCATTAGCCCGTATCGGAGCGACAGCTTGACATACAGCACGAATATGATACTGATAAGCTCGCGGACGCCTATGGATCTTGCCTATTGATAGCCGAGCATTCCTCGCCTGTCACGATTTCTGCCTAGGTTGGTAAGCACACCGTTCTTCGCAATCGCATTCTAGCAGAAATTCCCGACATCGATCAGGAAACCCTCGCCGACACGCTCGAAGGAATCACCGACCTTCGCGAGATGCTAGCCGAGATCATCCGCTCCGCACTAGACGATGAGGCGCTCGCGGCCGGCCTCTCCACACGTCTTTCCGACATGAAGGCGCGGATCGAGCGCTTCGAGACGCAGCGCCAAGCGCAAGCGCGAGCTCGCGCTCAAGGCCATGAACGAAGCCGAGATCCCAAAGCTCTTGGTCGCCGACTTTACCGCGTCGCTGCGCCATGGAGCTCCCACCCTCGAGGTCGTCGAGGAAGCCAAGATCCCGGCCGCCTATTGGAAGCCGCAGCCTCCGAAGCTCGATCGGCAGGGCCTGTTGGCAGCGCTCAAAGCCGGCACGGCTATCGAGGGCGCGGTTCTGGAGCCACCGCGCCTCCAACTCAGCGTGAGGACCAAGTGATGGCGTTTACAGATGAACAGCGGGAAGCACTCAAGGCCAAGTTGCGCTATCGCCACGTAAGGACGCGGGCGAGCAACGGCGACGCCGATCAGCTATGTCGAAGGCTGGCATGTGATCGCCGAGGCCAATCGCATCTTCGGCTACGATTGTTGGGATCGGCAGACTTTGTCGCCTCGCTGTCTGTGGCGCGAGACGCAGCGTGGAGAAACGACCTGTTTCTATACCGCGAAGGTGCGCATCACGGTGCGCGCTGGCGACGCCATGATCGTGCGCGAGGGCATCGGAACGGGTACCGGTAGATCCAGCGCGGCAGAAACGGCGCATGAAATCGCGCTCAAGGCCGCGGAGACGGACGCGACCAAACGGGCGCTGGCGACCTTCGGCAATCCGTTCGGGCTTGCGCTCTACGACAAGGAGCAACGGGGCGTCACCCGGCGGCACCGGCATGACGCAGAGACACACGACACCATCTCTCTGCCGCCGACACACGAATTTGAACTGCATTACAGCGACACGCGCACCAACGCTTCGCGAGCGCGGAAGCTTTCGTCGCTGCAACGCTTGGAGGCCGTGCGAACTCAAGCCACCGTGAAATCGGTCTTTGCCTTCTGGGAAGCCAACCTCGACAGCTTCGCGGCTCTCCCGCGAGCCGCAAAGCGCGGCGATGACGAACCGATGCAGGTGATTGGATCGGCCCTCAAGGAGCGGGTGCAGGACCCTCACCCGCAGCGAGCGTAATGGCGAGCGGCAGAGCAATGCTGGGGCCAACGGCACCGCCGGGCCGCGTCAGGCGATCTTTCAGTAAGGAACCTCGCAGCGAGCGCAACGGCGAACGACAGAACGATGCTCGGCCAGCCAGACCGAGGCGCCGGGTCAGTTGGCTTTCCCGAAGGAACAGCGCGTCCGCGATAAGGCTCACCTTGCCTTCGTCGCAAACGAGCCCTGCCTCGTATGCGGCCGCAGACCGGCCCAGGCACACCACATTCGCTTCGCCCAACCGCGCGCGCTCGGGCTCAAAGTGTCGGACGAGTTCACCGTTCCGTTGTGCAATGGGCATCACGATTCCTTGCATAACACCGGGGATGAGCGAGCATGGTGGGCCCGCCATGGCATCCTTGATCCCTTGCAGATCGCCAACAGGCTCTGGGCAGCGTCGCGGAACAAATCTGGCGAAGCCATGCCGACTGTCCCGAATGGCCAGCCACGGTCCGAGCTACCGACCGGCAAGACAGCCGAGGAGCCACCCTGGTGAGGCGGGCCCTTGGAACGCCCCCGACAAGCGAGGTGGGGTTATGCGGCAGACTGATGGCAGCAAAAAGCCCGCGCAAACTGATCTTATCGAGCGCTGCCGCATCCGGGGAGGGCCTGCGGGACCGCGCCTGACCGTCGTCAGGCCCTCCGGTCAACAGAAATCTCCGCCAACGATACCTCGCATGACACGCGCTAGGCTTGTCGCCGACGGCTAGCGCCGTTATTTAGAGGCATGGCCATGAACGTCGAAAAAGAGATTGCGGACCTGAAGCGGCGCGTTGCCGAGCTGGAGGGAAGTTTCGGCTACATCACAGGTCAGCTCCGCGAAGTGCAAGTGTTCCTGCACAACAACATCGAAACGTCGCCTTACATCTCTTGAAGGCAAAGTTGATGCTCTTGAGGCAATTGGCCAGGTTGGATGCGCGAGGCTTCGCCAAGTTCGACGCGAGCTTTAAGAAGCTACCCGACATCGTCGCTGACGCCGTCGGCCAGGTCCTACGTGCACGGGAGTGTAGCGGGCGCGGATTTCATCGCCCCGCTCGTCTGCGATACGACCCGACTCTTCCCGGAGCTCGAACCGTCGACCTTCACTCGTCGCCACGTATCTTGGCGACATGGCCTGAACGTCGAGCAGAAAGAAGAGAGCTGAAGGCCCGCCTGGACAAGCACGACACAACGCTTGCCCAGCTCGACGGGACAGTTTGAATTCATCTCTGGCCAGCTCAACGCCATGCAGCGCTTCATGCAGGCCAATTTTGACGCGATCGACGAAGCGCTTCGACAAGATCGACTCTGATGTTGGCACTTTGCGGGAAGATCTTCCCGGGATCGTTGCGGAAGCGGTGCGCAGTGTTCTACGGCCAGGCTAAGCAAAACCCGTCCCCCATCTTCCCGGCTGGCTATTGCGCGAACTGGGGATTTGAGTTCTGCGGGCCGGCCTTCGGGTCGCCCCGACTGTTTTGATTACGACTGCGCACCTTCGTCGGGCTCGGGGCCTAGTGCTATTTCCGCACGCTTCCTCCAACGGTCCCGGATCATCGATGATGACTTCCCAGATGAGGCCGAGATCGATGGTGTGGTAGGCGTGTCTGAGGTGGTTGCCTAGACCTCGGATGTCGTTCATGGCAAGCCCGGTATCTCGGCTTCAGCCTTATCGCCGAGTTTTACCGCCGCCTCGCTGATCCGACTGAAGCAACGTTCCACTGCATCAACAACGAGTTCATCGCTTTGAAAGGTATTGAAGTCCGGGGCGGCGAGGTGATCCAAGTGGCGCTTGATCGCGCCGACGTTATCGAGAATGTCTTGAAGACAGCCGCGCTGCCGATCAGAAAGCAACGACGCGGTCCCGCTGGATGGCCTTCTGCACTCGCGGCGACCTAGCGGGCTCTTCGACCACATCGACCGGCCGGCCGAGAAGGCTCGACAAGCGGCTTTTGACCAATTCTGCTCGCTTCAGACGTGCTAGCCCGCGAGGGCCCGGAGCGAATTTAACGGCCACGTCAATGTCGGACAGATCGTTCGCGGCGTCACGAGCGGTCGAGCCGAACACCGACAGGCTGCGCACACCGAGCGACCTCAGCTCGGGCTCGTAGCGCTTCAGAATGGAGAGTGCGGTGCTGCGGTCCATGGTTCTAAGGTATCACTGAAGGGCCTATGTACCAATCCCTCCGCTCAGTCTCCGACAACCACGTCCACCTGATTTGCCGGGATGAGGAGTTCGAAGAGCGCCCCGACTAACTTCCCCAGCAGGGGCCTTGGCAGGTCATGGGCCGCGGCCGCCTCGAGTTCACCTTCACTAGCGCGCCACGTATCTAGGCGGCATGGCCATGAACGTCGAAAAAGAGATCGCCGATCTGAGCGTGGCGGAGCTCGAGGAAAGCTTTGGCTACATCTCAGGTCAGCTCCGTGAAGTGCAACTGTTCCTGCACAACAACGTGGACACTGGCCTCACGTCCCTCGAAGGCAACGTCGAGAAGGGCTTCGCCAGGATGGATGCCAGGTTCGATTCCCTGGAAAAGAAGCTGCCCGGCATCGTCGCTGGCGCCGTCGGCGAGGCGCTGCGGGCGCCGGAGAAGTCGCTCGCTCCTCCGACGTGGCGAGGGATCCTTGTGCCGACTTCCTGCCCCGAGTTTTTTCGTCTTGATTGATGCTCGACCCTGAAGTAAACTTCTTGCAGCACATCGAGCAATTTGCGCTCTATTCTTTCGGAACCTGCTTCTGCCACATCTGCGCCTGTCGAGTTTCCCTCGATTCGCAACCTGATGCAAGGTCTACTGCCTGCGGGCATTCAATGTGTCCGTGAAGATTACGAGAGCCTTGCGATTGTAAGGTCCATCCCGCGCCGGCACCCCGACCATCGTGCGATCGGAGAAGAACCACAGTCGCGAGGTGCTCTGGGCGTCGGGCGATTTGGACTAGCGGCTTCCGCTCGTTCTGCTCGTTGCCGAGCTTGAGCGCGCTCTCGTGGCGGCCATGGGCCTTCCAGGCTTCTTCGACGCGGCACGTTTCCTCGCCGCTATTGACGGGCTGATCAGGACCTCGGCGGGAATTTTGAGCGTGTCGTGGATGTTGCGGATCATTGTGATCGACAACGGCCGCTTATGCTCCAATATCTCAGACACGCGCCCCCGCGATCCGATCAGCGGCTCCAAGTCCCTGCGGTCGAGACCCTGCTGCTCCATGCGAAAAAGGATGGCCTCGACGGGGTCCGGGTTGTCGATCGGGAAATGCTTCTCCTCGTATGCCTCGATCAGCGTAGCGAGCACGTCAAGCACGTCCTCAATCTCGCTGCCCGCCTTGGCACCCCACACCTGTTCGAGTTGCTTCAGCGCCCGCTCGTAATCAAGTTGGTGCGGATCGGCTTGATCTCAAGCGTCTTTGTCATTCGCGACCTCTTCGACGTTGAGCCGGTCGTAGTCGGCGTGCGTGCCGAACCGCTTAATCCAGACGATCTTCTTCCGAAAATTTTTCTCGACGACGAGACGGTAATCGTTGCCCTTGATGTTGAATACCACCCGCTTCGCGGACACTGGGCTCGCCTTGCGATACAGCGCCGTGATCTGCCCCATGTTGGCCCAGGTGGCGTTCTTGGCCTCGTGAAACCAAGCGTCTGTCGCCGCCTTCAGGGCCGTGTGGTCCTTGCGGCCCTTTCTCGATGCGACGAACTTCAGCAACGTTCGACGAGCGATCACCCGCATGCGGCGGGACCTTAGCACGCTCCCATTTTGGGAGCAAGTCGGTTTAACGCGGCATCCTCGCCTTCCGGTTCACCTCGCGCACGACCGAAAATGGCGTGCACGGGCCGCGATGAATGTGCGACCGTGCCGCAGAACACGGACGCGAACGTCAGCAAGCTCAAAGATCACACTCGCGCGCCAGGATTGACCATTTGCGCACGCGGCGTTGGTCCGCTAAGTTCAGGATATGGCTGACGAACCTGACAGCGTCGTGCTGGTTTTACTGCGCAAGCTCGACGAGAAACTCGATCGTGCTGCTTGATGATCTGCGCGAGATCAAAACGCGGGTTGGTATCCTCGAGCAACAATATGCCTCCATGTCCAATCGCATCGATCGAATTGAATTCCGGCTCGAGCGCATCGAGCGTCGCTTGGAGCTCGCAGAAGCATGAACGCGCCCGTATTTTGAGCCGCAGAGTCAAAGGGGATAAGCGGCCTGCGCATGTCCGAAACATCTCCTGCGGCCCACCGCACGAGAGTTCGATCTGCCAACGAGCTATCGAGCCAATGAGCTTGATCTCGATCGCGCCTTTCGTGCCGGGCTTGGCCTAGGCGGTGTTACGAGGGCGCTCTCAGTAGCCTACTAAGTCGCCAGCCCCCCGATCATCTCAGTAAATACAAATTCGTCGTCGCGCACCTTCGGCTTCCGGCGCTGCGTCGCGCGCGATTGCCCGAAACAGCACACTCAGGACTGTTCGGTCAGGCTCCGAAAGATCTCGGCGGTCGCGGATGCCAACTGATTTAGCTTCTGCTCCAGCGTAGTGAAGCGCGTGGTGTGAAGTGCTTGCACCTCGCGGATTGCGGCGAGCTTGGTGTCGACGCCAGCAAAGCGAGCGTCGAGGTTCTCAGGCAAATGGGCGACGACTTGGTCAAGGTCGGTGAGGCGTTTCTCAATGGTCTTAGCCATTCGCTTAGCCTAGCATCGCAGTGTGAACTTGCAAGGCAGCCCGCAGCTCCCGCTTATCAACTCCGGGCCTCGCCGCAGACGCGAGATGGCGTCGCGGCGAGCTCTATGCGTTGCCTTCAGCCAACTTGGCGCTTGGCCAACGCTTCGCCCATAGGCTTCAATCGGGGCCCTCACAATGGCTTGCAGATGCTTGGCGCGAAGTAATCGGCGGTTTTGCGTTGCCGCCGGACTAAGGCACGATGCCACGCGTAGCGTTCGGCCGCGCACCTTGAGCGTGGATGCGAAGGGCGCGGAGTTGGTAGGTTGCAAAGAAGCATTCAACCACGAAGCACCGCTCAACTCGTGCCTGCCGATCATTAAACTCGAAAGCTGGGGCCCTAATTAGGCACGGGCACAGATACCGATACTCGTTCTCCCCTCGACCACGATTGCTCGGCCTGCAAAAACTCAGGTTTTTGACCATCTTCGAGCCTTGAGCCACATTGTAGCCCATGAACGACGTTGTGAGAGCACGAATTGATCCGCGCCTGAAAAAGAGCGCGGCCGCAGTCCTGCGCAAGATCGGGCTGACGCCGTCTGACGCCTTCCGCCTGATGATGGCGAGGATCGCGGCGGAGGAGAAGCTGCCGTTCGGTCCGCTGGTGCCGAACAAGAAAACGATCGCCGCCATCAAGGACGCGCGCCAGGGGAAGTTGAATCGTCAAATTCCAAAGCGCTGTTGAAGGCGCTCAATAAGGGCGATTGAGCCGACGCGGTCAGGTTAGGCAGAAATACATTCAGAAAAGGGGGCGTTGACGTATGAACTCTTATTGACTCGTGCAATCATAAAATGATAGCATTGTGCTTGCATGAACAGCAAGCAGCGGAAGACGCTGGAGGTGATCTTCGCCGACCCTGTGTCGCCAAACATCCCGTGGAACGCCATTGAAAGTTTGTTCGTCGCCGTCGGGTGCCTGGTGATTGAAGGTGCGGGATCGCGAGTTCGGTTCTCCTTTAACGGTCAGATCGGCACGTTTCACCGCCCGCATCCGGAAAAGGAAGCCAAGCGTTACCAGGTCAGGGACGCAAGAGCATACCTGAGGAAGATTGAAGTCACGCCATGAGCGTGTTGAGTTACAAGGATTACAAGGCCGTGATTGAGTTCGACCCCGATGACGAGCTCTTCACTGGTCACATCGTGGGCATCAATGACGTGGTCGGCTTTCACGCTACCACCGTCAAGGCGCTCAAGACCGCCTTCCACGAGGCCGTGGACGACTACCTTGCGACCTGCAGGAAGGTTGGCAAGCAGCCTGAGCGGCAAATGTCCGGCAACCTCATGTTGAACTCAGACCCTGGTGCACGCCAATGCCGCGATTGCTGCTGAGCTCTCCGGCAAGAGCCTCAATCAGTGGGCCGAAGAGATCCTCCGGCGAGAAGCGGCAAGCAAAATGCGGTCTCGCAGCAAGTCAGCGGCCTAAAGATCAAATCGAGGAGAGCGGCCTTTACCTTCGGGCCGAGCACTTCGATGGTCGGCGCCTCAACGGCCAAGCCAGGAATATCGATGGTGCTGGCCACCCACACGGCCGCCTCGTCATCCCAGGTTGCCGAGACCCGGATCAATGGGTGTGGGAGTCGATGCTCGCGTGCCGCTGCCATGGGATCCATCCACTTGCTACTTGTTCACGAAATCTAGGGCCGACGCTATCGGCAATCAAGTTAGCGAAACCGTCTGGTCATGAGGATCGCGCCCTCGCTCTCCAAGAATTGCCTGGCAGATTTAGCTCAACGTGGCGAGCGGCTGCTTGGTTACTCGAGCAGATCCTGAAGAGCAGCGAGAACCTCGTCGACCACGCTTTCAGGTGCTTGTTCAATCCGCTTACCGCGGCGCGCACTGATGTCGAGTGTGCGCGGCTGATTACATAGAATGACCCCGTCGGTTTTCATTCCGGTGCCGGAAAGAGATACGGCAAAGCCTTTCAGTCTAGAAGACTCGCCGCCCCCCGTGATTGGGCACACTATGGGCGCGTTGTGCCGATTGAATTCCTTCGTGGTTACGACAAGCACCGGGCGCCGGCCGCGCTGTTCGCGCCCTTTCGTTGGGTCCAAATCGACGTCGAAAATGTCCCCCCGATCCAACGCTTAAATCTCCTCACGGCCCGCTCGCGGTCCATTGGCCCACTCGCGCTCTTCCGCTGTCATTTTCTTGGAGAAATCGCACATGGCGAGCCGCGCCTTGAGACCGATGCGGCCCTTGCGGGGCTGAGGACGAATCACGATTTTGCCCCGCTCGACCGTGAGGCGGACCCTGGAATTGGGGCCGAGACGTAATTCCTCAATGATGTGCGGCGGGATGGCAACCATGGTCGACCCGCCAACTGACCTGAGTTTTGCTGTGTGCATGTACCCTCCGGAGTTATACCATAATATAACCATCAACGATGGCACGTCAACGTTCACTAGCGCGCCACGTACCTGGGCGGCATGGCTATAAGCATCGAGCAGGGAAATCAGAGAGCTGAAGGCCCGCCTGGATAAGCAGTACATAACGCTAGCCCAGGTGACGGGACAGTTTGAATTCATCTCTGGCCAGCTCAACTGACGGTAGTCGTTGCCCTTGATGTTGAATACCACCCGCTTCGCGGACACTGGGCTCGCCGTGCGATACAGCGCCTTGATCTGCCCCATGGTGGCCCAGGTGGCGTTCTTGGCCTCGTGAAACCAAGCGTCTGTCGCCGCCTTCAGGGCCGTGTGGTCATTGCGGCCCTTTCTCGATGCGCCGAACTTCAGCAGCGTTCGACGAGCGATCACCCGCATGTGGCGCGACCTTAGCACGCTCCCATTTTGGGAGCAAGCCGGTTTAACGCGGCATCATCGCCTTCCGGTTCACCTCGCGCACGACCGAAAATGGCGTTGCACGGGCCGCGATGAATGTGTGACCGTGCCGCAGAACACGGACGCGAACCGTCAGCAAGCTCAAAGCTCAGATCCTCGAGTTCGACCGACAGATAATCGCGTGGCATCGGTCGAACGAAACGAGAGGCCGGCTCGAACGAGCTGCCCGGTGTTGGCCCTGCACTCGCAACCGACCCGATGCGCGCCGGCCCTTCAGGCCGGGTCGTAAAGCAATTAAGGGCCAATCTCGCGCCCTGAGGAGCGTTAATTCTTCTGGATCGTCTCGAGGTAGTGCTTCAGCTCCACGACGGATCTGCTCAGCCTGCTGCTCGACGAAGGCTAGTCTTTCCAGCTCAGTCATGAGCTCAGCGGTACAGCAGCGCTACCAATGGAAATTTGGTAATGGCCCGGGATGCATGCGGGAATACGCGACCCAAGCCAATACGGCCACGATGACGATGAGAAGAACGAATGGCCACTTGCTTCTCGTCATTGGTCCCCTTCCTTAGCTCAACGGCCAGCGCGCATCGTCATCAGATGATCGAGACACGCCTCCCGCGTGAGCGAGGGGACGTGGCCAAGAGCTTCGCCGTCTTGATGTCGCCGGTCTTGACCCGCCGGACCGCCTGCCATGTATCGTAAGCCGCCTGCATCTGAATCCACAGATCGGGGCCGTTGCCGAACAGCTTGCCGAGCCTAACCGCAATCGTCGGTGAAACGGGCACCTTCTCCTTCAAGATGTTGTCCAGATGCGTGCGCGAAATGTCGAGCGCAGCCGCGATCTCAACCTTGGTTAGGTCCACAGCCGGCAACACGGTGTCGCGCAAGAGCTCGCCCGGGTGCGTGGGGCACCGCGTCAGGCTGCGCTTTGCTGCGTACTCAACCAATGTCCTGCTCCTAGTGATACTGCTCGTAGTCGACACGGAAGGCGTCCCCATCCTTCCACTCAAACGTCACGCACCAGGGACCATTTACATGGAGCGTGTAACGGGCCGGCGTGAACCCTGTCAGTCGGTGGAAATTGAACCCTGGCACTTGCAGGTCTTCAAGGTGCTTCGCTCTGTCCAAAGCATCGAGCCGCACCAAGAGGCGCTTGTGCAGGCGCCGGTCGATCCGGTTTGTCCTATTGCCCCGCCATAACTCAGCGAGCCCTTTGTGGCGGAAGCTCCGGATCATTGACTGCCGGACGTAATCTTACGGTTGACTGTACACAAATAGTTTACATGACGAAGATTGTCAACGAGCGACCACGTCTGATTGCGTGTTCTGTCACGGTGTTCCCCGTTCCCTGTATGTCTTCTCGATGCGAACTTCAAGGACCCAAGGGGAGTGAGTTCCGAATACTGCCAAGTTCGGAATAACCTTGATGGTGCATGCTGGCCTCATGAGCCTACCATGCGCATGCTCTTGGTATGGACAAATCCTCGCGGGGTAAAATTACTTGAGGATAATGGGCCTATTCCCAATCAACCGCCCGGGCACGCGTGTTCCTACCGACGACCGACGTTTATAAGACCAATCAGGCGCCCGCGACTGGTTCGGGCTACTTCTTCAGATTGCCGTTCTGTCAAACTCGCGCGCGACGTCGAACGCACGGATCGCGAATTTGCGCCGCGATAGGGCGCGCCGTTCGTAGCGGTCGAGCGCCCTGAGCAGCTCCAAGATATTGGCGAGGATATCTGCTGGTGACGGCGCCGGCGCCGAATTGGCCGGGCTGCTTCCCTGGGTGTCACGTCGGGCCATGAGAGATCCACTAAGACCACCGCCGGCCAGCCTTGGGACCAGCGCCGAGGCTGGCGCCGGCGTCGGCGCCGCGCTCGCGGCCACGAGTGCGCGCACATGCGTGCGCAGGAGCTTGTGCTCGCGGCGAATTCGCGTCAGCTTGCGCTCCAGAAGCGCAATCTCCGAGAGCCCTACGGGCAGGTCATCCTCGTCCCAGGGCTCGCCGCTCCCCCTTGGCCTCCCGGCGAGCGCCTCCTGCATACGGCGAAGCCGGTAGAGCCGCACGCGCTGGAGATCGATTTGTGCTTCGGCGATGGCGCGCGCCCGGGCGAGCAGTTCGCCACTCGCACCCTCGCCGGCGATGCGGCACGCCATGGTCTCGACCTCCTTGGCTAAGGACGGATCCCTGAGCACAGGGAGGTTGAGCCCGTGGCGACGGGCGTTCTTCGACGCCCGCGCCTTCCCCTTGGCCGTCTTGGGGCCGGTGCTCAACCGCGCGTTGGCGCGGTTGGAGCATTGCTTGCGTTCGCTCGTCATGCCGAAGCCGCCGGCAGGCCGGGCTGCGCGGGGACCTCCTCGAACTCGGCATCTTCGATGTTTTCTACCGCGGCCCGCACAGCCCCGGCCAGCGCGTCCCGGTGCCGGTCCACCTCCCGCAGCGCCGCCGCAAGTCGAGTCTCGGCGGCGGCAATCATGGCTTCGAAGCGCTCTGTCTGCTCAAGCTTAAGCGTCAACGTTTCCGCCATGATGGCATCAACGGTGAGCTCGGAAGCCGCGAGGAGACTTTTGACCTTGGCCACCGCCGCTGCATCCCGCTTGGCCCACGCAGCCGCCAATTGTTCGGCCTGCGTGGACTCGACGAGCGGCTTCAGCACGCGGACGAGACCCGCGTGAGCGCAGGTGAGCAACAGGCTGGCCTTCAGCCGCCGCAGCCGCAAGACCTCCCAAGTGAGATCGACGATATCCCGAACCCAGATTTCTTCGATGGCCTCCCGCGGTTTCACCGCAGCCGTTATGCGCGCGTGGAGCTCTTCAAATTTGCTTGCGTCTTCGCCGAGGATGACCGGGGGCGGGCCTAGGAGATCCGCGATCGACCTGTGGGCGGTCGCACCGCAACTTGGCTTCTTGGTTGCAATAGATTTGCTCATCAAACATCCTCCAATATCTCCCCTCCGGCGTCGGCCCGTTGGCCGTCCGAAGGGGCGTTTCTGATGTCGGCGGTCCGCGAATGCGGTGCCGCCCTATCTATTTATAAAAAACCGTTCTTCAGCAGCGCGCGCTGCCGCGTTCCGGGAGCATCGAATAACGATCTGGAACGAGGCCGGCGCCCCACATTGATATTTATGAACAAGCGCCCCGGGTCAGCTGCCCTCCCTCAAGGAAAAGCGCACGGCATCCATCGTCAGTCCCGACTTGGCTAAGAGCTGATCGACAGCTTGATCGTGTCGAGCGCTGTGCCCATTTCTTTGCCAACTCGTCGGCTTCGGGCCAGTCAACGAGCGGTTGCAGCACCCTTTTTAGCCCTTCAGGCACGACAACCCGCAAGAGCTGCGCCTTTAGCCGGCGCAGGCGGCGAAGCTCCGGCAACTGAAAGTCCCTCCCTAGCGCGCAAGGTTCTCCCTTTGTTCCCTAGATGCATGTCCCGCTCAAGGGAATGCAAGGGGGCCGCGCGAGGGAGCTAGGCCGTGCAGATCGGCGACCGATCGGGTCGCCGACTACCCTCGTCCCTCGCGCAAGGATCAGAATAGGCATAAGCACTCAGATATCAATCAGTGTACAGATTTTCTTTGGCGAAACGAATTCATTGCCCCACACTGGAGCCCAACAGAAATGGTGAACGACGGAGTGACGTTGCGGACGCCTTAATGGAGTCGACCGGCCGTACGGGATTCGAAGGAACAGTGCATCCGCGATAGTGCCTTCGTTGCCGTGAACCTGTCTGATCCGCGAACGCACGCCGACCCAGACCGACGATCATATTCGCTTCGCTCAGCCGCGCGCGCTTGGCGTTAAGGTGTCGAATGCGTTCACGTGCAATGGGCATCATCATTCCTTTCACAACACCGGGAACGAGCGCGCGTGGTGGGCCCGCCACGGCATTCTTGATCCCTTGCAGATGGCCAGCAGGCCCTGGGCGGCGTCGCGGAACAAATCCGGCGAAGCCATGCCGACTGTCCCGAATGGCCAGCCACGGCCGGAGGTATCGAACGGTAAAACAGCTGAGGAGCCACCCTGGTGAGGCGGGCTCTTGGAACGCCCCCGACAAGCGAGGTGGGGTTACGCGGCAGACTGACGACAGCAAAAGCCCGCGCCCGCTGCCGCATCCGGGGAGGCCTGCGGGGACCGCGCCTGACCGCCGTCAGGCGTCCGGTCAACAGAAATCTCGGCCAACGATATCTCGCATGACACGCGCCAGGCTTGTCGCCGACGGCTAGCACCGTTATTTAGAGGCATGGCCATGAACGTCGAAAAAGAGATTGCGGACCTGAAGCGGCGCGTTGCCGAGCTGGAGGGAAGTTTCGGCTATATCACAGGTCAGCTCCGCGAAGTTCAAGTGTTCCTGCACAACAACATCGATTCGCGCCTCACATCTCTTGAAGGCAAAGTTGATGCTCTTGAAGGCAAAGTTGATGCCGGGTTCGCCGAAATGCGCGATGGCTTCGCCAAGTTCGACGCGAGCTTTGGGAAGCTACCCGACACCATCGCTGACGCCGTAGGCCAAGTCCTGCGCTCACGCGAGTGAAGCGGGGTGGATTTCATTGCTCCCTCGTCGTGATACGAACCCAACTCTTCCCGGGAAAGGTCGAAAGTTAACCTTCACTAGTGCGCCACGTATCTAGGCGGCATGGCCACCTTAAGCATTGAGCGGAATTCAGAGAGCTGAAGGCCCGCCTGTATAAGCACGACACAACGCTTGCCCAGCTCACGGGACAGTTTGCACTTCATCTCTGGCCAGCTCGACGCCATGAGCGCTTCATGCACGCCAAGTTTGACGCGATCGATAAGCGCTTCGACGAGATGGATAAGCGCTTCGACAAGATCGAGTCCGATGGTGGTACTTTGCGCGAGGATCTTCCCGGGGTTGTTGCGGAAGCAGTGCGTAGCGGTCTACGGCCAGGCTAAGCAACAACCCGTCCCCCATCTTCCCGGCTGGCTATTGCGCGAACCGGGGATTGAGTTCAGCGGGCCAGCCTTCGGGTCGCCCCAACTGTTTTGATCACGACTGCGTACCTTGTCGGGCTCGGGGCCTTGTGCATTTCTGCACGCTTCCTCCAACGGTCCCAGATCATCGAACGTGGCTGAGCGGCTGCTTGGTTACTCGAGCAGATCCTGAAGAGCAGCGAGAACCTCGTCGACCACACTTTCAGGTGCTTGTTCGATCCGCTTTCCGCGGCGCGCACTGATGTCGAGTGTGCGCGGCTGATTACATAGAACGACCCCGTCGGTTTTCATTCCGGTGCCGGAGAGAGATACGGCAAAGCCTTTCAGTCTAGAAGACTCGCCGCCGCCCGTGATTGGGCACACTATGGGCGCGTTGTGCCGATTGAATTCCTTCGTGGTCACGACAAGCACCGGGCGCCTGCCGCGCTGTTCGCGCCCTTTCGTTGGGTCCAAATCGACGTCGAAAATGTCCCCCCGATCCAACGCTTAAATCTCCTCACTGCCCGCTCGCGGTCCATTGGCCCACTCGCGGTCTTCCGCTTTCATTTTCTTGGAGAAATCGCACATGGCGAGCCGCGCCTTGAGACCGATGCGGCCCTTGCGGGGCTGAGGACGAATCACGATCTTGCCCCGCTCGACCGTGAGGCGGACCGTGGAATTGGGGCCGAGACGTAATTCCTCAATGATGTGCGGCGGAATGGCAACCATGGTCGACCCGCCAACTGACCTGAGTTTTGCTGTGTGCATGTACCCTCCAGAGTTATACCACAATATAACCATTAACGATGGCACGTCAACGTTCACTAGCGCGCCACGTACCTGGGCGGCATGGCTATAAGCATCGAGCAGGGAAATCAGAGAGCTGAAGGCCCGCCTGGATAAGCAGTACATAACGCGTTTGAATTCATCTCTGGCCAGCTCAACGCCATGCAGTGCTTCATGCACGCCAAGTTTGACGCGATCGATAAGCGCTTCGACGCGATGGATAAGCGCTTCGACAAGATCGAGTCCGATGTTGGCACCTTGCGCGAGGATCTTCCCGGCGTTGTTGTGGAAGCAGTGCGCAGAGGTCGACCGCGTGCATGATGTGTCCGAACACCACGAGAGCCTTGCGATTGTAAGGTCCCTCCCGCGCCGGCACCCGACCATCGAAGGACGACAGTCGCGAGGTGCTCTGGGCATCGGGCGATGAGGACTAGCGGCTTCCGCTCGTTCTGCTCGAGCGCGCTCGCCTGGCGGCCATGGGCCTTCCAGGCTTCTTGGACGCGGCACGTTTCCTCGCCGCTATTGACGGGCTGATCAGGACCTCGGCGGGAATTTTGAGCGTGTCGTGGATGTTGCGGATCATTGTGATCGACAACGGCCGCTTATGCTCCAATACCTCAGACACGCGCCCCCGCGATCCGATCAGCGGCTCCAAGTCCCTGCGGTCGAGACCCTGCTGCTCCATGCGAAAAAGGATGGCCTCGACGGGGTCCGGGTTGTCGATCGGGAAATGCTTCTCCTCGTATGCCTCGATCAGCGTAGCGAGCACGTCAAGCACGTCCTCAATCTCGCTGCCCGCCTTGGCACTCCACACCTGTTCGAGTTGCTTCAGCGCCCGCTCGTAATCGGCGTTGGTGCGGATCGGCTTGATCTCAAGCGTCTTTGTCATACGCCACCTCTTTGACGTTGATCCGGTCGTAGTCGGCGTGCGTGCCGAACCACCTGATCCAGACGATCCTCTTCCGAAAATTTATCTCGACGACGAGACGGTAGTCGTTGCCCTTGATGTTGAATACCACCCGCTTCGCAGACACTGGGCTCGCCGTGCGATACAGCGCCGTGATCTGCCCCATGTTGGCCCAGGTGGCGTGCTTGGCCTCGTGAAACCAAGCATCTGTCGCCGCATTCAGGGCCGTGTGGTCCTTGCGGCCCTTTCTCGATGCGACGAACTTCAGCAGCGTTCGACGAGCGATCACCCGCATGCGGCGGGACCTTAGCACGCTCCCATTTTGGGAGCAAGCCGGTTTAACGCGGCATCATCGCCTTCCGGTTCACCTCGCGCACGACCGAAAATGGCGTGAACGGGCCGCGACGAATGTGCGACCGTGCCGCAGAACACGGACGCGAACCGTCAGCAAGCTCAAAGCTCAGATCCTCGAGTTCGACCGACAGATAATAATCGCGTGGCATCGGTCGAACGAGACGAGCCGCCGGCTCGACGAGCTGCCCGGTGTCGGCCCTGCACTCGCAACCGACCCGATGCGGGCCGGCCCTTCAGGCCGGGTCGAAAGCAATTAAGGGCCAACCTCGCCGGCCATGAGGAGCGTTAATTCTTCTGGATCGTCTCGAGCTAGTGCTTCAGCTCCACGACGGATCTGCGGGAATAAGCGCCTCCGCCTTTTCCACCGCCGCCCTCATCACTGAAAACTCTGCCCCAAATCGGCATCACATAAGACCCGTGGCCAGTCACGTTACCGCCATAGCGAATAATCTCGACCACGCGAGCGGCAGGGAACGTTCCATTGGCCCGCTTGCTGATCGCGGTGAGGTTCGCGGGACTGACGTTGAGGACCTTGGCCATCGGGCCATTGCCTGTGCCATCGGCCCCATGGCATTGGGCACAATGCTCTCGGAACAACTCTTGTCCCGATGGGACCACGATCATTGCGAGCGTTTTCGCGCTCGCGGCTGTCATGGTCATTTCTAGCACCGAGATCCAGAGGACCGCGAGCGGCACGTTCGCAAGTGCGCAGATGCATCCCTGTCGTTTCAAGCGTGAGGTGCCCATGATTGGCGCCATGACATGCCTCTGCATGCATCCTCACGCTCGCTAGTAAAGAATACTGTATGTGATCGCGGCCAGTTTTAGGAAGTTGCCGAAGACCCAGATCAAAGTGCTGTGTGACCTGATCGCCTTCTGGGATGATCGCAACATGCGGCGTGCGTCGGTAAAGCAGATCGTGGAGCTGATCCCGAAGCGGGTGGCGGCTATCCGGGCTGAGGGCGCTATCCCGGCAGACCCAAGCAAATGAAACTGGGGGACGAGCTCACGCGAAACTAAGTCCTCGTCGGTCAGGAGGCCCTGTTGCTCTAAGCACTCGTAGAGGGTCTCGTGCAGGACATCGTCTTGTCCGTTTGCCAACGGACGGCTTTTGTCTTTGTGCTTGTGGCATCGGTCGATGGTCTCCGCTGCAATTAAGCCGTCTTCTTGCCCTCCGCGATGCTGATGTATTCGTAAGCCGGCTGCGGCCGATGCCGCAGTGCTCACGTACTAGTGGGCGAGGCCTGCTCAGGTGAATTGCGAGCGGAACACCGCCTTGATGTGGGCAAGGCGAGCCTCAAGACGCTTCACAGCGTCATCTGCTCGTAGCTGTTGCGCAATGGTGATTGCACAATAGAGTGCTTCCTTCGCGTCGCTGTAGCAGGCCGCCGCGTGCGAAGGCGAATGCGCCTCATACATGGCATCGTAGGCTTCCTCAGCCTGCTGTTCGACGAAGGCTAGTCTTTCCAGCTCAGTCATGAGCTCAGCGGTACAGCAGCGCTACCAATGGAAATTTGGTAATGGCCCGGGATGCATGCGGGAATACGCGACCCAAGCCAACACGGCCACGATGACGATGAGAAGAACGAATGGCCATTTGCTTCTCGTCATTGGCCCCTTCCTTAGCTCAATGGCCAGCGCGCATCGTCATCAGATGATCGAGACACGCCTCCCGCGTGGGCGAGGGGACGTGGCCAAGAGCTTCGCGGTCTTGATGTCGCCGGTCTTGACCCGCCGGACCGCCTGCCACGTATCGTAAGCCGCCTGCATCTGAATCCACAGATCGGGGCCGTTGCCGAACAGCTTGCCGAGCCTAACCGCAATCGTCGGTGAAACGGGCACCTTCTCCTTCAAGATGTTGTCCAGATGCGTGCGCGAAATGTCGAGCGCAGCCGCGATCTCAACCTTGGTTAGGTCCACAGCCGGCAACACGGTGTCGCGCAAGAGCTCGCCCGGGTGCGTGGGGCACCGCGTCAGGCTGCGCTTTGCTGCGTACTCAACCATTGTCCTGCTCCTAGTGATACTGCTCGTAGTCGACACGGAAGGCGTCCCCATCCTTCCACTCAAACGTCACGCACCAGGGACCATTTACATGGAGCGTGTAACGGGCCGGCGTGAACCCTGTCAGTCGGTGGAAATTGAACCCTGGCACTTGCAGGTCTTCAAGGTGCTTCGCTCTGTCCAAAGCATCGAGCCGCACCAAGAGGCGCTTGTGCAGCCGCCGGTCGATCCGGTTTGTCGTATTGCCCCGCCATAACTCAGCGAGCCCTTTGTGGCGGAAACTCCGGATCATTGACAGCCGGACGTAATCTTACGGTTGACTGTACACAAATAGTTTACATTACGAAAATTGTCAACGAGCGACCACGTCCTTGGCGTCAAGGCTCCGCAGAGCGCGGAGGAAGCCGTCAGGGATTCGTCGCGCACCTTCGGCTTCCGGCCCTGCGTCGCGCGCGATTGCCCGACAACAGCACACTCAGGACTGTTCGGTCAGCCTCCGAAGGATCTCGGCGGCCGCGGCAGCCAACTGATTGAGCTTATGCTCCAGCGTAGTGAAGCGCGTGGTGTGAAGTGCTTGCACCTCGCGGATCGCGGCGAGCTTGGTGTCGACGCCAGCAAAGCGAGCATCGAGGTCCTCAGGCAAATGGGCGACGACTTGCTCAAGGTCGGTGAGGCGTTTCTCAATGGTCTCAGCCATTTGCTTAGCCTAGCATCGGAGTGTGAACTTGCAAGGCAGCCCGCAACTCCCGCTTATCAACTCCGGGCCTCGCCGCAGACGGAAGATGGCGTCGCGGCGAGCTCTGTCCGTTGCCTTGAGGCAACTTGACGCTTGGCCGACGTTCGCCTCATAGGCTTCAATCGGTGCAGTCTCACGGGCGGAGAGCGATGAGGCCGGCGAAATCAGCAATTACCCAAGCCTCGTCATGGCACGCACCCAGTCGCCGCTCCGACGTGGACTGGCGGCCGCTCCTTCGTCGGAAGAGACTTCGAAGCATCGCTTGAGACCGAAGTGCGCGACGGCTTTGCGACCGTGGTTTCTGAAATGCGCGGAGGATTCGATAGGTTGGCCGGGGACCTCAATAGGCTTCCTGACATCGTTGCCAACGTCGTGGGGGACGCGCTGCGCTCGCGTTAGTGATGCGCAATGACCCTGCGCTTGATCTGCGCCGACACCAAAAAAAATCGCCCGACCACGACTGGCACCAGGGGCAAGCCATGGATGCTGGGGCGATGTAATCGGCGGTTTTGCGTTGCCGCCGGACTAAGGCACGACGCCACGAGTAGCGTTCGGCCACGCGCCTTGAGCGTGGATGCGAAGGGCGCGGAGTTGGTAGGTTGCAAAGAAGCATTCAACCACGAGGTACCGCTCAACTCGTGCCTGCCGGTCATTAATTTCGAAAGCTGGGGGGCCCTGCACTCGGCGCGGGCACAGATACCGATACTCGTTCTCCCCTCGACCACGATTGCTCGGCCTGCGAAGACTCAGGTCTTGACCATCTTCGAGCCTCGAGCCACATTGTAGCCCATGAACGACGTTGTGAGAGCACGCATTGATCGGCGCTTGAAAAAGAGCGCGGCCGCAGTCCTGCGCAAGATCGGGCTGACGCCCTCTGACGCCTTCCGTCTGATGATGGCGAGGATCGCGGCGGAGGAAAGGCTGCCGTTCGCTCCGCTGGTGCCGAACAAGAAAACCATCGCCGCCATCAAGGAAGCGCGGCGGGGGAGGTTGAAGTCGTATCCTAATTCCAAGGCGCTGTTGAAGGCGCTCAATGAGGGCGATTGAGCCGACGCGGCAGTTTAGGCATCTCAGGCCAGCTCAACATCATGCAACGCTTCATACATGCCCAGTTTGACGCGATCGATAAGCGCTTCGACGCGGTGGATAAGCGATTCGACAAGATCGGGGTCTGATGTTGGCACTTTGCGCGAGGATCTTCGCGGACGAGGCGAGCGGGGGCTTCGACGTGCCTTGCAACTTCACAATGCGAGCTAGGCTTTGGTCATGGCAGGGACACTTGAGGAACTTGAGCAGCGCGTCGCCCAGCTCGAAAAGGGGCAGCACGCGCTCGAACAAGCGCAGAAGGACAACACCTATACCCTCAAGTGGCTGGCAGGCCCACTCGCGCAGGTCAAAGCGCTCGCCGATGACCACACTGAGCGCCTGCGGCGCATCGAGGCAAGCGTAAGTGACCAGGCCGGGCGCCTTGATCGCATTGAGAACAATGTGAAGGGATTGCGGAGGGATATGCCCGGCATCGTTGCCGACGCTCTGAGACAGAGCCGTCGGGCAGACTAAGGGCTAGCCGGTGCCAGGCTCCCCATCTCCGCGGACGGTAGCTTGTCACTGCCGCGCTCAGGGTGCATCTCGCCTTCATCGCCAGGGAACCGTGTGTCGTCTGCGGGTGCAGGCCGGCGCAAGCGCACACTTTGCCCAGCGCAGCGGACTCGGCCTCAAAGTCCCCGATGAGTACACCGTCCCCTTGTGCAATATCCACCACGATTCCTTGCATCAAACGGGAGATGAACGCGCCTGGTCATCCTCGAAACTCTGAAGCTTGCCGGACGACCATGGCGGCTTCGCACCGGCGGAGCGCCAGTTGCGCAGATTTCTCATCGTCGCTGGCGCTCGCTACCGACAGCTCGCGACCCGAATGAGCCGGCGGATGAATGCTACGGAGCCGGATCAGTGCAAGACTGCCGCCGCGCTGCCTGCGCCCGCTTCCTGCTCCCGCTCGGCGCGCTGCGCCGCATCGAGATCACGGATTGCGGACTTGCGTCGGGACAGAGCCCGGCGCTCGTAGCGCTCGAGCCCCGCCATGTGGCGCATCAGATCGGCAAGGATGGTCGCCAGTTTTTCTGGGCCTTCCAGCGGCTTCGGATAGAGATAGGCGAGGCTCCGGTGGGGCGACAATTCGAGCCAGCGGATCGACGAACGCAGCCTTAGCTCGTCGGCCTTCACCCCGACGAAGCTTGGATCGGCAAGCGCTTGCTCGATGAGGCGGTCACGGCAAGCCCGCACACGCTGCAGGTCAACGTGCACCTCGGCCGCTCGGCGGGCGTGAAAGAGGACGGCAGGGCTCGGCGAGGGCCCGGCGAACCCCCGCGCGAACTCCTCGAGATGCTTTTCTGCGAGCGGCCCTAGAAACGGGTCCCGTAGCACCGATACATTGAGGCCATGCCGCCGGGCATTGAGAGCAGATCGCTTCTTGCCTTTGGCCGTCTTGGGCCCCGTGCTCGCTCGCGCATTGGCGCAGTTGGCCTGGCGCCTTCGCTCGCTCGTCATGCCAATCCCCCATTGACAGTATCACGCCGGAGGTCTTCGAACTCGGCATCCTGAGCCTCCTTAACCGCCCGCACCGGTTCGGCCAGCTCCTCCCGGTGGTGCTCGATTTCCCGCAGCGCGGCGGCGTAACGCTTTTCATGATTGCTGATCATATTTTTTATGGTCACGACTTGATCTATTTTTACCCCAAGCGTTTCCGCCAGCACCGCGTCCATGTTGAGACCACCCTTCGCCAAAAGCTCGTCGACCAGCTTCAGCGCTGCAGGATCCCGTTGCGCCCACTGCGTTGCCAGCTCGGTCGATTCAAAGCCGTCGAGGAGCGGTCGTAGCACTCGTTCGAGCCCTTCATGGGTGCTGGCCATCAAGAGCGAGGCCTCTAGACTCCGCAACAGTCGGATCTGCGCGATGTGGTAGGCCACATCGCTCACGAGGACGCGCTCAATGAAGTCCCGTGGATGTGCGTCCTCGATGATGCGGGCGAGAAGCTTCACGTACGCTTCGGCGTCCTCGGTCCTTAGAGCGGGAGGCGGACCCAGCAAGTCTGCGGCAGTCGAGGCTTCGTTGAGATCGGACATGTTACACTCCTATTTGGTTCATACTTTGTTCTAGATAGAACTCTCGCGTGTCAATGCAAGGAGGGCTCCGCCGAGTGGGTACCCCGGGGATGCGGCTTGCGCTGCAACAAGCCTCACCACCAGGCGATTTGCGGCGTCCGGCGGCGGCTATCGCGCCAGGGTGCGCATTGGGCGGCTCGGCCATACGACGCGGTGAAGCAAGACGGCGCGGAACGGCGTCCACATCCGACGGCTACCTTGAGCCGCTCAGGAGAATCAATCTGTATACGGATCAATTGTAGGTGACCAGAAAGTCTAATTTTACCAAGCTCATTCACTATGCCCCCGGTCGGCCACCGCGCCGTCACGTTGTCTCATATATTAGGTCATTCGGCTCTCTTACGGGTGGAGGGGCCGGTTACACCGCGAGGGAAGATCACTTGATGGATTTAATCGCGCCCAGTGCGCGAACGCCAACAGTGCTCGCGCGCACCTACGCGGGGCTCTGCATTCCCGCTCTTGCGGTGCTGTCATGGACGCCTGGCACCTACATGATCCGCACAGGCGTCCTATCAGGACACCAAGAGCATTTCCTGGCTTATCTAATTTCTGGCTGTATGGCCGCAGCTGCTTCTCGCAGCTCTCATTACGCCAAGGTCGCTTGCGCGCTTTGTTCTTACGCCGCGCTGCTTGAGCTCGGTCAGTATTTCATTCCCGGCCGCCATCCCGCCTTCCAAGATTTCTCGGCGAGTAGCCTCGGAGCCCTCATGGGCATCGGCATGATCGCGATGATCCGCCGCGCGCGCCTTACGTAATCCAGGCGCGCATTTTGAGCCCCGCGCGGGCGGAGTTGTTTGAATGGAATGTGCTGAATGGGCGGAGGGCCGTTCGAGTGGGGTGAAAGAAGAGGATCATATCAGTCTCTTGGCGCCTCAGAAGCGGGTGGTTGGGACCGATCTCGACGACCTCACAATCGTCCCGGTTTTCGTGATCCGTCAGAAAGAGAGCTTGATATCCGAGATCGAACAAGCGTCGCGCGATGCCCTCGCGTCGGGTCCCGAAGCGAAGCTTTTTGTCCTTGTGCAGCTCGAGCAATACGAAGGGCTGCTTAGTCGCAAGCGTCATCTCAGCGCCGTCGAGCACCTTTCCTTCGTAGCCTTCGACATCAATCTTAATGATGTCGGGCCATTCGCTCGTGCTCTTTGCGAAATGATCGATGCTCGTCACTAGGGCTCGCGTGCTCGAGAGCGTCCGGCTCTTATCCCCGCGAAGCGCGAACTTCAGCCTTCGCCACCATGTCTCTCGGTACTCGACGGGCTCGGGTCGATGCTCGAAAAGCATGCCCCTTGCATACCAGATCTCGACCTCTCCTTGGTGGCGATCGGTGACGCCGGCAGGGTGTACCGTTATGCGATCGGCAAAACTGTCGCTTGAGATGTTGCAACGTAGTTCCCGAAGCCGGTCAGGCCGCATTTCAAAGGCATGTGCTCGCGTATCGACGCGCGCGTGGGAGGCCGCAACTCGAGAGAAGTAGCCGACGCCTGCCCCTACATCGAAGAAGACCTGCGCACCAAAACGTCCGATGAGGTAGCTCAAGATAATCGTCGTGGTCTCTTCATAGATCGGCATGACGCCGGACTGCCGAAACCGGATGGGACGGTGCGCAGGAACGAGGAGCTCGCACCCAATCGCTTGGATCGCAAAACGAACCGGCGTCCGCGCGAGACAGTCGCCAACTTCCGCGCGCAGGTTCTCCGTGGAAAGGAGCGCCGCCTGGCTCGAGGTACTGTCGACAATGGTTTGACGAATGGCTCGTTTCACCGCGATGGACAATCTAAGAATTCCGATAGACCCTCCTGGTGCGCAAACGCGGCCAAAAAACGGCGCCCCCTCCGCTAGATCAGGCGTTCGATCGCGTCCCAGCAGCTTTACCAGCCTTCGTTTCGCATCGCTCGACGGCTTTAGATGACGCTGCGTCGTGTTGAGGCAAGACGTACGTGCAATGCAAGGGGGCCGCGCGAGGGAGTTGGGGCCCACCGAACCCATCGAGGACATCACTCGCTAGGAGGGCGATGGCGAGCGTTGTCCGCGACGAGCAGCAGGCATGCCTACGATCCATAAGAGCGCATGAGTTGTCCGATGGAGCCCGCAACTCGGTTTAGAGGATGCTCGAAACCTGCTTGCGAAGCCAATCTGAAGGTATCTCGTCGCCGAACACCTTGCGAAACATGGACCGCCACAGGTGAACGGTCACAGTCTCGGGTTTGATGTTCCGTTCGAAATATCCGGGCTCGGCCATCCGCGCCACATTTTCGCGGCCGTATGGAGCGGGATAGAACACCGGCCGCTGCTTGACGTGTCCCGTCAGGCGATGCTTGTGAACCAGGTGCGTAAGGGTCACCGGACCGAGCAGGGGCGCAACCATCTTGCCCTGCACCATATGGCTCAGTCGCTTGATTTGCCGCACGATCCTTTCGCGTAACGGATACCAAGGGACATTGAGCGGCACCGGTCGCTTGGCGCAGATCGTGATGTACTCGTCGAGTATCTCGCTGTCTTGGGGTAATCTGAGAACAGCATTGCAGATAGAAACCTCGTCCTCCCAGCCCATCAGCAAAGGATCGGGAGGCAACTGCCGCAAAAATACGAGGTCAAGGTCAATCCAAGTGCCAAGCGAGCGCCGCAGACCGACGAGCCGTAGGTGATCGGTGTAGTGAGGTGGGTGCAGCCGGCGAAGTTGATCCAAGGCCGGATCGGAGAGCAGGTCATCGGCATGCTGCACCTCGCACTCCAGCTCTCCGCGGCGAAGGACATTGGGGTCGTGAGAAAATACGGTGACCTGATGTCCAGCCGCCCGTGCCGATCCGACGCTGAGGCGCTCCATCCAAGTGATTGGGCCGCACCAATAAGAAAACACGCGCACGAAGGAGCCCCTCAATTGGGCTAAAGCCGACTTCTTTTAAAGAGCGGCACGGTGGCGCTCAGGCTTGCGCGTCGTGCCGCCTAATCACCTAAGGTTACGGCGCTATCGCACAATTCGCCACCAGTGTTTGGTAGCATCCTGAGATACTCGGAACGCGATGCGTCGCCGCAACTCGCTTTAGGCACTATGGGGATCGAATTGTCCGCAAGCTTGAAAGAGGCCGCTGAGTGGCAAGCGGCCAAGGTGGTGGGGGCGAGCCGTCTAGGGAGAGGTATCGGCCATCTCTGGAAGGGCCGGAGGTTGGTGGCCGTCCAGCCCCCCGAGCCAAAACAGCCGGCATCTGAGGCGGCCTTATGACTGGCCCAGATTAACTCGGCCAGTATGGTTAAGGGTGAAGCGTGGTCCGATTCCTGCACTTAACCCCAACGGGGGACGTGCCGCTCTGCGCCACAGGCGGATTGCCCCTGGGTCTTGGGCGGTGAGCTGAAACCCTTGCCTCACCGCCCCAGGCGTTAGCCCGTGGTAGTCGTAATCGATCGGGCCTTCGCGTAGCCACCCCAAAAGCTTGGCGCCGTACTTGCGAACGGCACCGTTCCCGCACCCAAATCGCCGGCTGAATTCAATTACTGCCTTTTGTGCTGGCGTGGGCAAGGCTTGGTCCATTCCGCGAATCTCCCATCAAAGGAATCGGAACAGGTACCCTCAGAACAATGCAAGGGGGGCGTTTGTGAGGGAGTTAGGCAGCACAAATCAGCGGCCCGTCCTCACAACGCGTGAGGAGATCCGTTCTCGCCGCGCTAGCTATTACTCCGTATGCTGATTACATCGAGCGTTTTGGCGAAACGAAGCCAACTGAGCGGACGCATCGCATCAGCGTTGTCGGACGGCACCGGCTTACTTCGTCTCCTCCGGCGCGCGGTTGTAGACGTCGTCGGCGCGGATGATGTCGTCCTCGCCGAGGTAGGTCCCGAGTTGCACCTCGATGATCTCGAGCGGCACCTTGCCCGGGTTCTCCAGCCGATGCCAATGCGTCGCGGTGATGTAGACGCTTTCGTTCTCCTGCACGAGCTTGGCCGTGTCGCCGACCGTCACGCGCGCCGTGCCGCGCACCACCACCCAGTGCTCGGAGCGGTGGTGATGCATCTGCATAGACAGCTTGCCGCCGGGATTGACGTGCAAGAGCTTGACCTGGAAGCGCCCGCCCACGCTCAATGTCTCGAAGTACCCCCACGGACGGAAGTTGCGCAGGTGCTGCTCGTGCTCCTTGCGGTTTGACAGTTTGAGCTTCGCCACGATCGCCGACACCTCCTGCGAGCGCGACTTGTCGGCGACGAGAAGGGCGTCCGGCGTATCGACGATCACGAGATCGTCGACCCCGATGGCGGCGATGAGCGAGCGCTCGCTGCGCACGAGGCAATTCGAGGTGTCGATCAGCACCGCGTCGCCCTCGATCGCGTTGCCATGTCCGTCTCGGGAGGAGACCTCCCACAGCGACGACCACGAGCCGACATCGCTCCAGCCGACGTCGAGCGGAAGCATGGCGGCTGCCGCCGTCTTCTCCATCACCGCATAGTCGATCGAGATGTTGGGCGAGGCCGCGAACGCCGCGGGCTGCAACCGCAGGAACTCCATGTCCTGCATCGCGCCATCGAGCGCGCCGCGAGCCGCCGCGTAGATCGCCGGATCGAGGCGCTGGAGCTCCGCCAGATAGGTGCGCGCGTGGAGCACGAAGATGCCGCTGTTCCAGAAGTAGCCGCCTTGGGCGAGATAGCCTTCGGCCTTGGCGCGATCGGGCTTCTCGCAGAACGCATCCACCGCAAACCCGCCGGCCGCTTCGTCGAGCGCGCGCCCCTGGCGAATGTAGCCGTAGCCCGTGTGGGGCCCACTCGCCTTGATGCCGAAGAGCACGAGCCGGCCTGTCGCCGCGATTTCTGCTGCCCGCCGCACGCCTTCGAGAAAGCCCTCTTTGTCGGCGACCACATGATCCGACGGCATCACCAGGAGGATGGCGTCCGCGTCGCGCCGCTCGGCAAACAGCGCGGCCACTGCCACTGCGGCCGCCGTGTTGCGCGCGACCGGCTCCAGCATGATCGCCTGCGGCTCGAGCTTGGCGCGGGCGAGCTCCTCGCGCACGAGGAAGCGGTGATCGTTGTTGCACACGACGATCGGGGGCGAAAATTTCTGGTCGAAGCCAACACGCTCGAGCGTGGTGCCCAAGAGGCTGCGGCCCTCGCCGTTGAAGAAGCGGATGAATTGCTTGGGATACATGGCCCGCGACAGCGGCCACAGCCGCGTGCCAGACCCCCCCGATAGGATCACTGGAACGATCATGGGCCCCAAGTGGTCAATAGGAGATCATTGCGCGCCACGTCCATCGACCGGTGCTAGGCACTCTACTGGTTAGCGTCAAGGTGCCGGGCTGTCCAAGGCCCGGCATAAAGATCGTGAACCGCAAAATGGCCGATTTCGCGCCCGCAGGGCCGGCCATGCGATAAGGCGCGCCGGCATCTCTGCCGACGCGCCCCATCTTTGCTCATCCTTTTGAGGATCGGCCGCTAAGCCAGCGCGCGTTGGCGCTCAGCTACTGCCGGCTCGAGCGCGGCTTCCATCGCGTCGTCAACCCGCTCCAGCCACACGAGCTCGAGCGACTTGCGGGTCTCCTCGGCGACGTCCTCGAGGTCCTTCTTGTTACGCGCGGGCAGAAGCACGCGCTTCAATCCCGCACGCGCGGCGGCCGCGAGCTTCTCCTTGATGCCGCCCACAGGCAGCACCAGCCCGCGCAGGCTGATCTCGCCCGTCATAGCGGTATCGCTGCGCACGGCCCGCTCCGTCAGCAGGGAGACAAGCGCGGTGAACATGGCGACCCCCGCGCTCGGGCCGTCCTTGGGGATCGCGCCTGCCGGCACGTGGATGTGGATATCGCTCTTCTCAAACAGCTTGTCGTCGAGCCCGAGCGAGACTGAGCGGTTCTTGACGATGCTCAGCGCGGCCTGCGCACTCTCGCGCATGACCTCGCCGAGCTGACCCGTCAGGATCAGCCGCCCGCTGCCCGAGACGCGCGTCGCCTCGATGAAGAGGATGTCGCCGCCGACCGGCGTCCAGGCAAGCCCGGTCGCGACGCCCGGGACGCTCGTGCGCATGGCGACCTCGTTCTCGAACTGCGGCGGCCCAAGCACGCGGGCGATGTCCTCGCGCGTGATGCGGATCGGCCCCCTCTGCCCTTCGGCGATGCGCACGGCGGCGTGACGCAACGCCTTGCCGATCTCGCGCTCCAGATTGCGTACGCCCGCCTCGTGCGTATAGAGCCCGATGATCTCACGCAGCGCATCGTCCGCGATCTCCACCTGCTCCGGCTTCAAGCCGTTCGCCGCGAGCTGGCGCGCGAGCAGATAGCGGCGCGCGATGGCGAACTTCTCCTCCGCCGAGTAGCCCGACAGCGAGATCACCTCCATGCGGTCGCGCAGCGGGCCCGGGATCTGGTCGAGCACGTTCGCGGTGGTGATGAATACCACCCGGCTCAGGTCGAACGGCACGCCCAGATAATTGTCGCGGAACGTGTTGTTCTGCTCGGGGTCCAGCACCTCGAGCAGCGCCGCGCGCGGGTCGCCCTGGATGCCGGAGCCGAGCTTGTCGATCTCGTCGAGCATCAACACGCAGTTGCGCGTCCCGGCCTTGCGGACCGCTTGGATGATGTTGCCGGGCAGCGCGCCAATGTAGGTGCGCCGGTGTCCGCGGATCTCCGCCTCGTCGTGCACGCCGCCGAGGCTGACGCGCTGGAATTTGCGCTTCATGGCCCGCGCGATCGATTGACCGAGCGACGTCTTGCCGACGCCGGGCGGGCCGACGAAGCACAGGATAGGAGCCTTGCCCTGGGGCGCGAGCTTGCGCACGGCGAGATACTCGACGATGCGGCGCTTGACCTTGTCGAGGCCGTAGTGGTCCTCGTCGAGGATGCGGCGCGCCTCCGCGATGTCGATTTCCTGCTCCTCGGGCAACGCCCACGGCAGCTCGATGAGCCAATCGAGGTAGGTGCGCACCATGCCGTACTCGGCGGCCGCCTCCGGCATGCGCTCCAACCGGCGCAGCTCCTTGCGCGCTTGGTCCTCGACCTCCTTCGGCATTTGCGCCTTGGCGATCGCCTGGCTCAGCTCGGCCATCTCCTGCGCCTTGCCCTGCTCGCCCTCGCCCAGCTGGCGCTGGATGGCCGCCATCTGCTCGCGCAGCAAAACCTCGCGCTGGCGCTCATCGAGCGCGGCCTTGGTCTGGCGGCCGATCTCCTGCGACAGGCGTAAGACCTCGATGCGGTGCGCGAGCAGCCGCGAGACCTTGTCCATGCGCGCGGACACGTCCGTCGTCTCGAGGATCTCCTGCTTCTCGTCGGGCTTCAAATCCATGTAAGCGGTAGCGAAATCGGCGAGTGCGCCAGCCGAGCGGACGCTTTGCACAGCGGCGGTCATCTCGGCCGGAACTTGCGGCAAGAGCTCGAGCGCCTCCACCGTCTGGCGCTGCAGGTTCAAGAAGCGCGCCTCGATCTCGGGCGTCCCGGTCTCCTGGTCCGCGATGCGCTGCACGCGCGCGACGAGGAACGGCCAGCCGCTCAAGAACTCGAGCGCCTGGAAGCGCTCATCCCCCTGGCAGACGAGATGGTGCGTGCCGTCGGGCGCCGTGACGTAGCGCACGACGTTGGCGACCGTGCCCATGCGGTGCAGGTCGACGGGGAGCGGCTCGGCAACCTCGCGGTCGCGCTGCATCAAGAGCCCGACCTGCCGCTGCTCGCGCACGGCGTGTTGGGCTGCTGCGATCGAGCGCTCGCGCCCGATCGTCACCGGCATCACGACGCCGGGAAACAGCGTGACGTCGCGCACCGGGATGATGGCGATGGCATCTGTCGGCAGCGGCGGCAGGGTCGAGGATTGCCGCTCGCCCGATGTGCCAGTCGCACCTTTGGTTTCCATTTCAGCCACGCGTGGCCTCCACTTTTCTCAGCACCACCAGCAGACACCCGTCGGCCGAGGTGCGGCGAATATCGTTGTAGCGCCCGTTCGGCAGGCGCAGGCGGCGCTCGAAGCTGCCTTGCGGCAGCTCGAGGCGATGAATGACGGCAGTCGCGAGCTCGGGCGGCAGCGTGCGCGTCCCCTTGAGCACGAGCTCGGGACCTTCGATCGCAGCTTCGACGCGATCGGCGTCGACGCCGGGCAGCGCCACGATGACCAGCACGTCGCGTTCGGTCTCGAGCACGTCCGCCGGCGGCTCCCAGGCTGGAAGCCGGGATGAGGACCGCACCGGCTGGAACATCTGACGATGCAAGCGGTCGGCCCGCGCCAGCATCGCGCAGGCCTCAGACCACATCCACCGGTCGGGAAAATCGTCGTTCATGGGCTTCCCCTAGGGCACGGCCGCAACGGCGCGCGTCCAAGCGGCGCGCAGCGTCACGGACGCAAGAACATAGGTATCAACGACGGGAAGTCCAATGCGTTGCGCCGCCGCGCAGAGCCTATTCAGGCGTGGGCGAGCTGCTCCAGCCCCGGCAGGTTCTCGAGCCGCAGGCCGGAATTGGAGTCGGGCGCGACGAGCCCGCGCCCCTCCAGGGCCTTCAAGAGGCTCGCGAGCGTGTCGATGGGAAAGCCGAGCAAGTCGGCGACGAAGCCGCAGGTCAGTGACTCGGGGATCGCGCAGGGGTCGCGGCCCTCGTGACTGTTGTTCTTGGAGATGGCGACGAGAAACGCCGCCACCCGCTCGAGCGGGGCCCGGTTGCCTGCATATACGAGGGCCTGGCGACGGGCTTCGAAGGCATCGTTGGCAGGATCGACGTGCCGACGGCGCGCGCGCGCTTCAGGCGGGCGGACACCGACGCCCCCGTGGTCCGGGAAAGGTCGGAGTGCCCCGAAGCTCTCGGCGGTGGTGGCCGTCATCGTCATGGCGCGTCTTCCTTTCACGGGCGCTGCTAACGTTGTATGCGGAGCTAACGGACTGGAATTTCAGAGCTTTAGCTAACTCGTTGGAAACGATATGCTTGATATTCCGTCTTTTCGGCCCCATATAGCGGCCGTCGCCGAACTCCGCGCAGCCGGTGGAGATAGGTTATTTACCTAAAATGCCACCGTTCCCAGAGAACGTGCCGCGCGGCGGTTTCGTTCCGGGGATGGTTTTGAAAGCCGGCGACTGTGACGGAGAAGGCGCAAGCCTGAAAGACTTGAGAGACGACGTTGAATAGCTTGAAGGAAATCAGCGACGACCTTACGGACTCCCGGGTAAGCCCCGAGGAGGCGGTTTCGGCTGCGTCGGACGACCACGACGAGCTGCACCGGGCGATCGAGGAAAAGACACGCAAGTGCCTCATCTGCAAGACGCCGTTCCAGAGCGCCTGGGCGGGCGAGCGCGTCTGCCGGCGCTGCAAGGCGACCTCGACGTGGCGCAGCACCGGCCTCGACTAAGGGCGGCTACGGCGCGAGCCGATGCCTATCCCACGGGAAGCACGTCGACCCCAACCGCCACCGAGTGCTCGTTGCCACCGAGCAGGATGCCACTAATCGGACTCACGTCGTCGTAGTCGCGTCCGTAGGCGATCGTGATGTGCTCGTCGCGCGGCATGAGCCCGTTGGTGGGGTCGAAGTCGACCCAGCCGGCTTCCGGCGCCCACACCGAAATCCACGCATGCGAGGCATCCGCGCCAGCAAGTCGCGGCAGCCCCGGCGGCGGGCTCGTCAGGATGTAGCCGCTGACGTAGCGGGCCGGCAGGCGCAATGCGCGCAGGCACGCGAGTGCTAGGTGCGAGAAGTCCTGGCAGACGCCGCGGCGCCGCTGCAAAACCTCGCTGACCGGCGTCGAGATGTCGGTCGCCATCGCGTCGAACACGAAGTCGTGGTAGATGCGCGTGACGAGATCCCACGCGCAAAGCAGCACGGCGCGGTTGGGTGAGAATGATTTGCGCGCATACTCCGCGATCTCGAGCGTCGGCCGCGTGTGGCGCGAGGCGCAGGCGTAGCGTACGACCTCGAGTGCGAGCGCACCGCTTCCGCTTGCGGGCGCCTCGGCAAGCGTCTCCCACGGCGCGCTCCCCGGCAGGTCCACCGTCTCGCGCGCCACCACGTCGATGGTGCTCTTGGCGTGCACGGTCAGCTCCTCGTGCTCCTGCTCGATGTCGAACAGCACGACGCGGTTGCCGTAATAGTCATCGCGCTCGGCGCGGATGGTCGGCGCCGGGTCGATGAGCAGCGTGTGCCCTTTCACCCGCTGACGCTCGACCAAGCGCGGTGACATGTGCACCACGTGCTGCGACTGCACCACCGGGCTCGCGTAGCGGTACACCGTCTTGTGGCTCACGTCGTAGATCATGGCTTCGGCTCGAGCCGCGTGTGCACGCGGTGCGGCTGCTCCTCGGTGAGGCTGAAATAGCGCCGCTCGATGGCTGTGGTGAGCTGCGGCAGCAGGTGCAATTGCTCGCCCATGGCGGTGCGCAGCTCCCGTCGCGTCGGATCGGCCGCGAACGCCTCCACGTCGGCGAGCCGCACGGCCGTCAACAGCGAAAGGATCACGCGGCGTTCCTCGGTAAGGCCGGCGCCCTGCCGCGACTGCGGCAGCGCCGCGAGGTGGTTCGATATCCCCGAGAGCTGGTAGGCGAGGCTTCTCGGGTTCGATTCGTCGAGCAGCAGGAGATCGAGCACCAGCGGCAGCATGGGATCGAGGCGGTAGCGCGAGCGGTAGGTAATGAAGCTGTCCGCCAGCTCGAGCAGGAACAGCAGGCGCCCCGTTTCCTCCTCGCGCTCCAGCGGCTCGCCAAACAACGACAGGATCGCCTCGCTCAGGTTGAAGGCGCGCTCGATGCGGCGCCCCATCTCCAGGAACGACCAGCCGTAATTGCGTGTCATGTTCTCGTGCATGAGGCCGTTGAAGGCCGCAAGCCAGCCGAGCCCGTCCTCGATCTGATCGAGAATCGCCTCCGTGCCGCCGGTCAGAAGCGCCTTGCGCCAGTCTTCGCCGGGGCGGAAATGGCTCAAGACGCGCCAACCCTCGAGCGACAGCCGGTCGCGCGTGAGGCTCGCGACGCGGTAGAGCTTGTCGAGCGTGCGGTCGAGCGTGCGCCGGCCCTTCCCGGACGAGATCAGCAGCCGCACCATCCGCTCGATCGCGGCGCGGTTGCTTGCGCTAGCTAGCTCGGCGCCCGGCACCTCGTCGCGCAAGAGCAGCGCCTTCAGGCACGTGCGCGCCGCGCCTTGGCCGTCGGAGGGCGCGTTGTCCTCCTGCAGGCGCTGCAGCGCGCTGCGAAGCACACGCATCAACCAGTCGGTACGCTCGCCGTAGCGGCCGAGCCAGAAGAGATCGTCCGCCACCCGGCTCTGGATCACGCGCTGCGAGCGCTGCACGCGCGCGGTGTCGATAGTCGGCTGCCACAGGCTGCGGTGCGGCGGCAGCTCACCGTCGGAGATGACCCAGACGTCGCGGGTGCGGGCTTCCGGCGCGCTCAAGGACACCGCGAGGTTGGGCGCAACCGCCATGGCAAGACCGCCCGGCATCACCATGTACCCGTCGGCGGTGCCGGTAACGAACAGGCGGACGGCGAAGGGAAGCGGACGCAAGCCCTCGGGAGTGAACGTCGGCGTGGTGCCGAATCCCATGCGCTCCTCGGCCACGAGCTCGGCTCCGCGCAGTTCGATCTCCTCGCCAAGCGCGCGCCGCTCCTCATCCGACAGCGTGACGCCGACTCGGCCGTACTGCGCGCCGCCAGGACGACCCGTGCCCTCCTGCGCCGGCCGGATCACCATGCGATCGAGGTTCTCCAGAACGTGCCGCCGGTTGGCCGGCTCCCCGAGCCACAGGCGCGGCGCGTCGGAGATGAGCAGCTTTTCGCCGAGCAGACGCTCCGCGATCGCCGGCAGGCAGGCGCCCAAGCCCCGGTTCTGCGCGATTGCCGCGCCGAGCGCGTTGCGCACGAGCTCGGGCGCCTTGCGGCAGGCGTGCACCAGTCCGGGCGGTCCGTGGTAGCGGTTGGCGTCGAGCTCGAGCGGGTCGCATTCGCGCCCGTCGACGCAGCGCACGATGAGATCGATGCGCTTCAGTCCCTCGAGCGTCTTGAGATACACGCGGTCGCCGGCGGTACGCAGGTCGCCCGCTTCCACCAGCAGATAGCCGAGGTAGCGCGCGAGATAGGCGTGGCTGAAGTAGTCCTCATGATGGGGGCCGGGCGTGAGCAGGGCGATACGCGGATCGCGCCGCCCGCTGAGCTGCGTCAGGTCAGCCTGCAGGCGTTGGAAGAATGGGGCGAGCCGCAGCGCGTTGCACTTCTGGAAGAGGTCGCCGGCAAAATGCGTGTGCACCACGCGGTTGGCGAGCGCGTAGCCGACGCCGGCCGGCGTCTCCGTGTGGTTGTCGACGACGCGCCAGTCGCCGTTGGCCTCGCGCGCCAGGTCGACGGCGTAGAACTGCACATGCCCCGCCGCGGGCTCTATGCCCTGGCAGGCGCTCAGATAGGCGGAATCGGAGAAGATCAGCGCCGGCGGGATGAGGCCGTCGCGCATCAGGCGCTGCTCGCCGTAGGTGTCGGCGACGATGGCGTTGAGCAGACGCGCGCGCTGGATCAGCGCCACCTCGAGCGCGCGCCATTGCTCGCCGGAGAAGATCAGCGGGACGAGATCGACGTCCCAGCGCTTTCCCGGCTGTGTCGGGTCGGCGAAAATATCGTGCGCGATGCCCATCTCGCGCACGCGCCGATTGAGGCGGTCGGCGCGGTGCGCCTGATCCTCAGGCGACAACTCAGCGAGCGCCGTCAGAAACTTGCGCCAGTGCGGCCGCACCTCCCCGCCCGCATCCATGAGCTCGTCGTAGCCGCCGCTGCGCGCATCCGCATAGGCCGCGAGCGGATCCTCGTCGGGGCGATGGACGACGCGCGCCTCCACGTTCATGGCGCGCCGCGCCCTCGGTTTTCGAGTCGTCTGTCGCGCATGGGAGAATCGATCTGCGCCGTTGCGAGAGGCTTTGAGGATAGTGCCTCGGGGCACGGCGTACCAGCAGCCAGGCCGGCGGGGAAAAGGGAATCGTTGCTAATGTGACCGCCACGCCCCGAGCCCAGCTCCCCGGAAAGCCTCAGCGGCGCAGATCGAGGGTGAAGGGGTACTCCGGGTTGACCTCCGCGGGCGCGAATCGAGCGCTCCCCGCCGTGTGCCCCATGCGCTCGAAGCGCGCCAGGCGGCGCCCCTCGGCCTCGTAAGAATTGACAGGCGCAGTCTCGAAGTTGCGTCCCCCGGGGTGGGTCACGTGGTAACGGCACCCCCCCAGCGAACGGCCAGTCCAGGTATCCATGATGTCGAAGGTCAGCGGCACATGCGGCTGGATGGTCGGGTGCAGGCACGAGTACGGCAGCCAGGCCCGGAAGCGCACGCCGCAGACCTCCTCGCCGACAGTGCCGGTCGGGGCAAGCGGCAGCGCGCGGCCGTTGCAGGTGACGACGTAGCGGTCGCCCGTCTGCCCGCGCACGCGCACCTGCAGCCGTTCGAGCGAATCGTCGACGTAGCGCGCGGTGCCGCCCGCGGTGCCCTCCTCGCCCAGGACGTGCCAGGGCTCGAGCGCCTGACGCAGCTCGAGCTCGACGCCCGCCACCTCCACCGAGCCGATGCGCGGAAAGCGGAACTCGAAGTGCGGCACGAACCATTCGAGCTCGATCGGCAGCCCAGCCGCCTTGAGATCACCGATGACCTTGGTGAAGTCCGCCCACAGAAAGTGGGGCAGCATGAAGCGGTCCTGTAGCGTCGTGCCCCAGCGCACGGGCGCCTCGAGGTAGGGCTTGTCCCAGAACATGGCGACGAAGGAGCGCATCAGGAGCTGCTGCACGAGGCTCATGCGCGCATGCGGCGGCATCTCGAAGGAGCGGAACTCGATGAGGCCGAGGCGGCCCGTTGGTCCATCGGGCGAATAGAGTTTGTCGATGCAGATCTCGGCCCGGTGCGTATTGCCCGTCACGTCGACCAGCAGGTGGCGGAAGATGCGGTCGACCAGCCACGCCGGGACGGTGCCACTGTTGCGGTCGGGGATCTGCTGTAAGGCAATCTCGAGCTCGTAGACCATCTCATGGCGCGCTTCGTCCAGGCGCGGGGCCTGGCTCGTCGCCCCGATGAAGAGGCCGGAGAACAGATAGGACAGCGACGGGTGATTGAGCCAGTAGGCGACGAGGCTCGCGAGCACGTCGGGGCGGCGCAGGAAGGGACTGTCGGCCGGCGTGATGCCGCCCATCACGATGTGGTTGCCGCCGCCGGTGCCGGTGTGGCGCCCGTCGAGCAGGTACTTTTCTGCGCCGAGCCGCGCGTTGCGCGCCTCCTCGTAGACTGCGGTGGTGATTTCGACCATGTCCTTCCAGCTCGTCGCCGGATGGATGTTGACCTCGATCACGCCGGGGTCGGGCGTCACCTTGATGACGTTGATGCGCGCATCTGGCGGCGGCGCGTAACCTTCGATGTACACGGGCAGCCCGGACTTGGCTGCCGCCTCCTCGACCGCGGCGACGAGTGCCGCGAAATCGAGCGCATCGCTGACGGGCGGCAGGAACACGCACAGATGACCGTCGCGCGGCTCGACGGCGAGCGCGGTGCGCACCGAGCCGTAGATCTCGCTTGGGCCGGTCGGCGGTGGAATCGGCGCCGGCTGCACCGCGATGCCGCGGCGCTGCTGCACCAGCACCGCGCGCTCGGGCAGCGGCGCGGGAACGCTGAACAGATCGCGCGGGACAACGTGCGGATAGTCGACCGCGGGCAAGCTCGCCATAGACGACATCGGCAGCCGTAAGCCCGCAGGCGAATCCCCCGGCACCAGGAACAGCTTGTCGCGGCGGATGCCCCAGCGCTCCGTCACCCAGCGCCGCCCGAGATCCGGCGAATGCCAAACCTGGATCGGCAGCACGTAGCTCGCCGGTGTACCGAGGCCGCGCTCGAACACGCGTGAGATGCGCGCCCGCTCGACCGGGTCGGCCAGCTTGTTGTCGCCCGGCGTGACGTTGATTGGCAGCTTCTGCTCGACAAGCGCGTAGTAGGCGACGTCCTCGTAGGCCGGCAAGCCGCTATCAGGGGCGAGACCGAGCTGCTCGCACAGCGCCCCCATGAGCTTACCAGCGTCCTCGATCGTGGCTTTTGCCACGGTCTCTTCGCGCGCGATGAGATCCGGGTTGGTCCACAGGGGCTCGCTGTCGCCCCGCCAGTAGATGGAGAACGCCCAGCGCGGCAGCGCCTCGCCCGGGTACCACTTGCCCTCCCCGTAGTGGAGAAGTGCACCCGGCGCGAACCTCTTCTGCAGCCGGCGCACCAAGTCCTCGGCGTAGCGGCGCTTGGTCGGACCGACGGCCGCGGTCTTCCACTCCGCGCTCTCCAAGTCGTCGATCGAGACGAAGGTCGGCTCGCCGCCCATGCTCAGGCGCACGTCGCCGGCGTTGAGCCGTGCGTCCACCGTGTCGCCGGCCGAAAGAATCTTCTGCCACTGCTCGTCGCTGTAGGGCAACGTCACGCGCGGCGTCTCGCGGATGCGCTCGACCCGCATATCGAAGGAGAACGCGACCTCGGCCGGCTCGTGCGCCCCGCTGATGGGAGCGGCACTCGCCGGCTGCGGCGTCGCCGCGAGCGGGATGTGGCCTTCGCCCGCGAGGAGCCCGGAAGTGGGATCGAGCCCGATCCAGCCGGCGCCCGGGACGTAGACCTCGGCCCAGGCGTGCAGGTCGGTGAAATCGGAGGTCGCGCCTTCCGGCCCCTCCAGCGGCTTCACGTCCGGGCGCAGCTGGATCAGGTAGCCTGACACGAAGCGCGCGGCCAAGCCGATGTTGCGCAGGATCTGCACCAGCAGCCAGCCCGAATCGCGGCACGAGCCAGACGCCTTCTCCAGCGTCTCCTCCGGCGTCTGGATGCCGGGCTCCATGCGGATGCCGTAGCGCACCTCGCTGGCGAGCCGACGGTTCAAGTCGCACAGAAAATCGATGGTGACGGCCTTCTTGCGATCGACCGTGGCGAGGAACGCGCTGAGGTGCGGCCCCACCGGCAACGGCTCCAGGTACGGCCCCAGCTCCTGCCTGAGCGCGGGCTCGTAGGCGAAGGGCCACTCCTTCGCTTCATCCGCGACGAAGAAGTCGAACGGATTAATGACGGCCATGTCCGCCACCAGGTCGACTGTCACCACGAAGCGGTCGGTCTTCTCCGGCAGCACCACCCGGGCGCAATAGTTGGCAAATGGGTCCTGCTGCCAGTTGATGAAGTGCGTCTTCGGCTCGAGGTTGAGCGAGTAGCTTAGAATGGGTGTGCGGCAATGCGGCGCCGGCCGCAGGCGGATGACCTGGGGCGCCATCGAGATTACGCGATCGTAGTGGTAGGCGGTCCGGTGAGTAAGGGCGACGTGCAGGGTCATCAGAGCCTATCGGCAGCTGGGGCCACTTGTGCAATGCAGCGGAGGAAGCATAGATCATCTTTCGTTGCGCACGAAGTTCGAGCAATGCCCGCCAACCGGGCTCACTGCATCAAGATTGGGCAGAAGAATGCAAGAGGAACGGCCAGATCAATACGGCGTTTCCGGCGTCGGCATCCTGGGGCGGCACCAGATCGAGGTCATCCGTGAAGACGTTCAAATGTGACGCCTGCGGCAACACGGTGTACTTCGAGAATATCCGCTGCCTCAAGTGCGGACACGCACTCGGCTTTCAGTCCGAGCGGCTGGAGATGGCGACGCTGGCACCCCCCAATGGCAGGCTCTACCGCGAGCTGCGCAAGGGAGCCTACGCCCGCTACGCCTATTGCGCCAATGAGCAGCAGGGGGGTTGCAATTGGCTCGTCCGCGATGGGGCGCCGACACCCTACTGCGCGGCCTGCGCGCTGAACCGCACCATTCCCGACCTCTCGCAGCCACAAAATGTCGACGCGTGGCGGATCTTCGAGCGGGCGAAAAAGCGCCTCGTCTACTCGCTGCTGCGCTTGGGGCTGCCGCTCGACGGTTCCGCCGTCGGCAAGGGACCGCTGACCTTCGACTTCATCAACGATGCACTCACCGGGCACTTCGATGGCGTCATCACCATCGCGGTGGGCGAGGCAGATTCGGTCGAGCGCGAACGCCAGCGCAAGGCCATGGCGGAGACCTACCGCTCTCTCCTTGGGCACCTGCGCCACGAGAGCGGACATTATTATTGGATGCTGCTCGTCGACGGCACGAGCAGCATCGACTTCTACCGCCAGCTCTTCGGCGACGAACGCATCGACTACAGTGCGGCGCTGGATCGGCACCACCAGGAAGGCCCGCCCTCCGACTGGGCCCTGCGGCACGTGTCGGCGTACGCGAGCTCGCACCCATGGGAGGACTGGGCGGAGACCTGGGCGCACTACCTGCACATCGTCGATGCGCTCGAGACGGCCGCGGTCCACAAAATCGAGCCGCAGGCCGGCAAGCTTCTGCCCCTTGGCGCGTGGCCGGCTAAGCCCCTCGACGTCTATCGCACGCGCGACTTCGAGGCGCTCATCAAGCGGTGGGTGCCGCTGGCGCTGGCACTCAACGACATCAATCGAAGCATGGGGCACGGCGACTTCTACCCCTTCGTCATCCCCGAGGTGGCGGTGTCGAAGCTCGCCTTCGTGCATCGCGTCATCCGCAATGTCACCGCGGAATCCCTTCGGAACGATCGCATTCGCTCCCGAGTTTAGCTGCTTGCCGCCGGTACTTGGAGAACGAGCTGCGCAGCGCGGCGCAAAATGCGATTTTCCTGCGCAACGACGAAGCCAGGCGCTGTACTGGAGCGCCATCGTCAACGGCGTGGTGGCGGCGCCAATTATCGTCAGCATGATGCTGATGGCATCGAGCAACCGCGTCATGGGCAAGTTCAAGATCTCCGGCACGCTCTACTATCTCGGCTGGGCGACGGCGGCGGCGATGGGGGCATCTGTCGTGGTAATGATGGTGACGGAGTTCACCTAGAGCCGGCTTTCCTTCATGCCACGCACGCTCCGCCTCGCCCCCGATTGGCGGGCAACGCTTCTGTTGCGCAAGGACCTACCGGCGGGCACGCTGGCGCTGGCGCCGTTCCTCATCGGCAAGTTGCTGATCCACGCGAGCCCGGGTGGGATCGCAGGGGGCCGCATCGTCGAGACCGAGGCCTATCCGCCGGGAGACGCCGCGGGCCACGGGTATCGCGGCTTGACGCGCAGCAACCGCTCGCTGTTTCTCGACCACGGCCATGTCTACATCTACCGCGCGTACGGCAGCGCCTGGATGCTGAACTTCTCGAGCGAGAAGACGGGCGTCGGCGCCGGCGTTCTCATCCGCGCGATCGAGCCGCTCGTCGGTTTGGAGATTATGCGCACGCGCAGGCCTCGGGCAAAGCCGCGCGATCTTGCGCGGGGCCCAGGTCGGCTCGCGGCGGCCCTCGGCATCGATCTTGCGATCGACGGTACGCGTATCGGCGCCCGCGGGCCGATCCTTTTGGCGGACGACGGCTTCAAGGCGAACATCGGCCGCAGCGTTCGCATCGGCATCAGCCGCAACCCCGAGCCGCGATGGCGCTACTTCGAGCACGGTAGCGCGTTCCTCAGCGGCCCCCGCAGCCTAAACGCGTGAGCTTGGCGCGGTTGCCCCACGGAACCTTGGTTGCCAAGCGTCGTTCCTTCATGACCCCACGACAAAGGTACATGCCCTCGTGCAATAGGGTGGATGCACGTGATATGCACGCGCCCCGTTAACCCTTCGCGGACGGGAGCGACACGCATGACACGCATGGAAGTGACATGGACCGCGTGACAGCAATCGGCCTGCTCGCGGGCTCACTAACGACCTTTGCCTACGTGCCGCAGGTCGTGAAAAGCTGGCGCAGCGGCTCCACTACCGACGTGTCGCTGACGATGTTCGCGATCATGATGTCGGGCGCGATGCTGTGGCTGATTTACGGCGCCTTCCTGCACGACATTCCGATCATGACCGCGAACGGCGTGACGCTGCTGCTCGCAGGCACGATCCTCTTTCTAAAGATCAAGGACGGCTAGGCGGCAGGAGCTCCAAGCGTCGGGGATCGTTTGCGTGCGCGATCCGCATCGCGCGTTTGACGAGCCGCTCGCGCTTCAGGACATCAAGCTCGGCGAGGCCAATGCCGAGCTCGCGGCACGCTGCGTCGAACGCTCGGCCGAGCTGGGTGAGCTTGCTGACGGACGTGTGAGTCCACGGTACATCGGTCGGCATCAGAACCTACTCTTCGCAGTTACGACTGCAGGGTTAACTGCCCGCCGCACCGGGAGTTCCACCACCGAACCTGCGTCCTATCATCCACCTGCGCGAGGACCGCGGGCGCCCTCTAGTGTTCGTGTGGCCTGCTCCGCGCCTAGCGATCGTCCTGCTGCGCCAAGAGCGGCGTGATGCGGCGAACGGCGACGCGTCTGTTCGCGCGCTCGGGACCATCGGTCGGGATCTTGAGGTACTCCTCGCCGTAGCCCTGCGTCACAAGATTCTCCGGCGGCACGTCGAAGTCTTCGGTCAGAACTTCCGCGACCGCCTGCGCGCGGCGATCCGACAGGCTCAAGTTGTCGATGTCGGAGCCGACGGCGTCCGTGTAGCCCTCGATCAGGAACACCTCGCCCGGATTGCGGTCGACGGCGCGGTTGATGCCGGCGGCGATGCGAGCGAGCACCCCATACTGGTCCGGCGTCACGTCCCATGCGCCGAAGTCGAAGCTGATGGTGTCGAGATCGATGCGGCGCATGCGGTCACGCAGCTCCACATTGTAGCGGATCTCCTCCAGCGAATAGCCGCGCTCGAGCGGCTCGAGCGGGGGGGCGGTGAGCGCTTCATCAATATCATCGTCCGACGCGCGGTCGTAGTCGACGATGTATTTCTCGCGCGGGATGCCGATGCGCGGCGGCCCCAGGTGGAGACCCATCACCTCCGCGGCGATGCCGACGCCGGCCGGCGATCGCCAAGCCGGCCGCGGCACCTTCATAGAAGCGCCGGTTGTCGATGATGTTGATCTCGCGACCCCGCCCGTCGCGACGATAGCGCCGGATTAGGCGTCCGCCGCCGTCCACCACGTTGTAGATCAGCACCCCGCCGGGACGAATGATAACTGTCTCGGTGGTGCCGTCGGACCGGCGCTGCGAGTGGACGTCCCGCGCGCGGGTCGCGAGCCGCAGGGTCTCGTCGTGGCGCACGAACACGCGGTTGTCCTGCCTGACGATGACGCGGTTGTCCGGCTCCTCGATGACGGTGCGCCTGCCGCCTTCCTCGGTGTGCTGCGTGCGGCTCTTCTGCAGGTCCTGCAGCCGCAGCGCCCCCTGCCCCGCAGGTGCAAAGCCTGGTGTGAACTTCAAACTAAAGTTCGGCTGCGCGCCTTGCGGTGCCGGGGCCTTGGGAAGAGCCGCGCGCTCAGGCGGAGCACCGGGCGCGCGTGCGCCGGGGCCGGTCGTCGACCTACGCTTGAAGCCGGTATCGGGAACTTGCGCGTTGCTCGGTGCGGGAGCGGGCGTCGCGCTGTTTTTCGGAGCAGGTGCGATCGGCGCCCCCTGCGGCTGTAGCGATTTGCCCGGCGCCATACCCGGGACTGGCACGAACGGCGTGGCGCCCGGCGGCGGTTGCGTCTTGCCCGGTGACGGCGGTGTCGCGCCTTGCGGTGCCACCGAGTTCGGCGGCGGCAAAATCTTTTCGGCAGGAGGCGTGATGACCTTGGGTTGCACGTTGGGGACGACAGGTGGCGTCACTACCGGGGGGGCAATTATCTCCTCCCGCGGCCGACGCTTCCTCTCCCGCTCTTGCAATTGCTGTTGCAGCTGGGGCAGCACCGGCTGCTGCGGCACGACCTGCGGCGTGGTTGGAGGTATGATCTTCGGCACGACCGGCAGCTTCTCCATCGGCTGCTTCTTCTGGTACGCAGGGGGGCCGCCCGGCCCTGGACCCGGGGGCTGTCCGTAGCCGGGGCTCGCATTCGGCGCGGGAGTGATGCCTTGCGGGCCCTTCTGCGGTCCTTTCTCGCCACGTTCCTTTTTGTGCTCCTTATCTTCCTCGCCTGGCGCTGGTGGCGCGGCGTTCGGCGGGATCTGGACGGGCGGGTTTTGGGCGACAGTCATGGCGCCGTCGGGAGCGGCGCGCGCCGAGGCGAAGCCGGCGCAGAGACAGATGGCGCCGAACAGGGCGGCCGCTCGACGAAGGCTTACGGGCGCCGTCATGACTTCGAAATCCCTTGTTTCGCTGCAGATTGGAAGAATCCTCTACAGGTCCGTCGACCCGAAAATATGACCGCAATTCGACGCCTTCGCGATGGTCCGGGAACGGCGCCCGATCTACCGCTCCAACATCATCAAGCCGGCAGCCTGGTTTCGGGTTGTCAGCGGGCGATGGAGGAACGCTTCGAGGGATTGCTGCGCTTGGATGCCGGACGAACCGCAACGAGCAAACAACACGTCAACAGAGCAGGAAGCGCAGGGCGCCGCGCCGGCAAGTGACCCGGTGCCGCCTAGGTCTCCTCAGGGCGACTTCCGCACCGAGATGATGTAACCCGCGAGATCGCGAATTTCCGTGCGCGACAGATGCGGGTCGGGCATCGGCGCATGCGGCGCCAGGAGCCAGGTCGTGAGCGTCTCCACGGTCTGATTGGGACGGTCGGCGATCGCGGGAAAGCTCGGGACATCCGGCTGGGGAATTTTGTCGGCGGCCGGGTCGAGCACATGGCAGCCAACGCACAGCTTGCGCGCGAGAACCTCTCCATTCGAGATGTCGGGCACTTTTGATTCCCCTACATTTGGCTTGAGGTCAAACTCCGGCTCCTGCGCCCGCGGGCTGCTCGGCCAGAGCAGCAGAACGGCGATGGCAAGTGCAGGTGAAAATCGACGGATGTTGATCATTGATTCCTCACGTCCCATTCGGCCCCCCAAAGGCGCAACGATCGTTGGCTCCGATGGATAAGCGTGCAAATGATTCAGCTCAATGCCCGCGCGACGCGGCGCCGTTGCCGCTGGGTCACCGAGGCGCAACGTACCGATAGAACAGGCGCTTTGCGACCTCCACCAGCGCGAGATAGCCCGCCACCGCCGCCACCAGAAACAGATAGAACGAGAACGGCAGATGCACCAGCCCGAACCAGGCCCCTGCCGGCGTCCAGGGAAGGATGAGCCCAACCGCCACGACGCCGAGCGAAAGGGTGGTCAGTATCGGGTGCGGACGGCTGCGCCAGAAAGGGCCGCGCGTGCGTATGACGAAGACCACGAGCGCCTGGGTTGCCAGCGACTCGACGAACCAACCGGTCTGGAACTGCGCCGCATCGACTCCCAACAGCCGCAACAGCACGAAGAAGGTGAGAAAATCGAACAGCGAGTTCACCGGGCCAAGCACGAGCATGAACCTTTCGATCAGCGCCGTGCTCCATTGCGCCGGCCGCGACAGCGCACTCTCATCGACGCGGTCGAAAGGCACGCCCATCTCGGAAACGTCGTAGAGCAGGTTGTTCAGCAGCACCGGCAGCATCGGAAGGAACGGCAGGAACAGGGCGGCGCCCGCCATGCTGAACATGTTGCCGAAGTTGGAGCTCGAGCCCATGAGGATGTACTTGGTCACGTTCTCGACGGTGCGGCGCCCCTCGATGACGCCCTCGTTGATCACGGTCAGGTCGCGCTCCATAAGCACGAGATCGGCCGCAGCTTTGGCGACGTCCGCGCCGCTGTCGACGGAGATGCCGACGTCGGCGGCGTGAATCGCGGAGGCGTCGTTGACGCCGTCGCCTAGAAAGCCGACGACCGCGCCGCGCCGCTTCAAGGCCATCAGGACGCGCTGCTTCTGCATCGGGGTCACCCGGCAGAACAGGTCGACGTAGGGGAGACGCGCCAGCAGTGCAAGCCTGCTGTCAGCAGGGATGCTTTTCGGCCGGATAGGGCTCCCCCGTCAGCAGCGCCTGATTGACAAAGAGGTCGCGCGCTTTGATCAGCCTGCTGTCGGCAGGGACGATATCGCCGGCGCTGAGATTTACGACATCGCCCGGCACCAGCTCTTCGAAATGCAGCTCGCGCTCGCGTCCGTCGCGGAGCACCAACGCCTTTGGTGCCACGGAGCGGCGCAGCGCATCGACGGCGTTGTGCGCGTGAAGCTCCTGGACGAAATCGAGCGTCACGCTCAGCGTGACGATGACGACGACGATGAGGAAGCTTGCCGTGTCGCCGGCAAGCGCCGACAGCGCGCTCGCAAACAGCAGGATGAGAATGGGTTGAAAAACCGGAGGAGGAATTGAATCGCAAGCGGGTGACGTTCGCGCCCCAGCGCATCGTTGGGACCATACCGCTTAAGCCGCGCCAGCGCTTCCGCCTCGGTCAGCCCTTCGCGTGAGGTTTGCAGGTCGCGGAGCAGCAGGTCGAGAGGGATGCTCGCAAACGAGACCGCTTTGCTCATTGTCATCCGCGGTCCAATGCGTCGCCACCGGGCTCTCGCCCCAAATCGAATTCGGCTACCACGGGTGCGTGATAGGACGCGGCGGAGTGCAGGGCCTTGCCGTAGCCCAGCGCCTCGTCGGCGAGCCATTCGTTGTGCACCTCGACGTGGCGGAAGCGACCATAAAGCGCGCGGCTTGCAAGAATGTGATCGACCATTTGCGGGCGCCCGTGATGGAGGATGCTCCAGCGCCGGTCGGCCGAGATCGCGCGGTCGAGGACGACGAGGGAATGGGCTGCCAGCTCGCTTGTCCCCAGATCCTCCTCCGGCGCAACGGCGATGAGCAGGGCCGTGCTCGGATCGGGCGCGTTGAAATCGCCCGCGACGGCGATGAGCTTGGCCGTGTCGCCGCGCAGCATCCCCTCCAAGAGCAAGCGCAGCTCGAGCGCCTGTGCGTCGCGCTTCACCGCCGAAAGGAAGAAGCCTTCCGCCCATCCGCTTACCGACCGCCACGCGAAGGGTCCGCTCTTCTGGCCTGAGATAGGGCTTGCAAGCGGCGCGCGCAGGTGCGCGTTGATGACGGAGAGGCTGATCCCGTCCGGTAAAGCAATGTCGGTCAGCAATAAGGGGCGATCGAAGCGAACGTCTTGGGGCTCCCCGCCCTGCGGGCCTTTGGCGATGCGCATGCGGTCGAGCACCGGCACGAAATCGTGCAGAACCTCCCGCTGACCGACGACGGGGAAGCGGGAGAGGGTCACGAGGTTGTGGACATCGGCCACGCCCGATCCGCCCGACGACGTGGTCGCGCGTGCATAGTCTTGATAGCGTGTGCCCGCGAGCAGCCGATCGAGCGCGATGAGCTGCCGTCCTTTCTTCCCAGAAACTCGTTGCCCGTTCACCTCCTGCAGGCAGAGCACATCGGCGTCGAGCCGTTCGAGTATGGGCCTCAGCACGGCAACGCGCGTCTCCAAATCGACATGCGCCTTGGGGCCCACGTCCAGACTTTCAATATTGAAGGTCGCAACACGCATGGGTGCCCCTAACACGCCCTACGAGAAGCTTGACTTGACCGTCATCAATGCTGCGCCCACGCGAACGCGGCGGAGGGAATTATCGGTGAGGCAAAGTGCCGGGAAGTGCGACGTCATCGTCATGGCCTCGCACGGGCGCCCCAGCGTCGCCCGGCTCGTTCTCGGCAGCGAGGCCACGCGCGCTTCGACGCGCAACACCGTCCCGGTGATGATCTGCCAGTGACCGGCTCGTTAGGCGGTCCGCCCGGTTTTGCGGCACTCCGGGTGGCTCGGCAAGAAAGTGGCGCAGAGCACCGAATAGCTCCCGGGCATGCTCGCGATCGCCTCGATGCAGCGCTGCGCGGATATCCTCGACGATCATCTCATGGATCTTCTCAGAACCGCGCCGCTGCTTCAGCAAGTACTCGGCTAACGCGGCAGCCGCAATCTCGGGGATGTGCTCGTGCTCCGCGAGCGCGAGCACCTCAGCCTCGGTCAATCCGCTAAAAGCAATGCAATCCTCAAGCGTGATCATGGCTCACACCAGCAATCCAATTGCCCACTTCGACGACCCCCCAATACAAACTCCTTATATCACCGGACGCCCGGACGGCGTTGACCTAACTCAATCCGGACCGTTTCACGTTCCAAGGACGAATGTGCCCGGCGCATCCGCCAGGGGTGCTAGCTCGCCGCCGCTGCCCCCGACAGGAATTGCGGCAACGAACGGGCCGGAATGCCCTCCGAGCCACGACGTCAAGACTGGCCACCACGAGCCCGGCTCGACAGCCGTCGTGCGCAACCATGTCTCGGGATCGACATAAACGTCGAGCGCCCGCTTGGTGCTCACGCGATGGTGGCGGCTGTTGTTTGCCGGCGGCGAGACGATGCCGGCGTTGTGGCCGCCGCTGGTCAGGAGAAAGGTCACGTCGGTGTCCAGCAACAGGCAGAGTTTGTAGACGGAGCGCCACGGCGCCACGTGATCCGTCTCGGTGGAAACCGCAAATACCGGCGCGCGAATATCGGTCAATGCCACAGGCCGATCGTCGACCTTGTAGCGGCCTTCCGCGAGATCGTTGTGCAGGAAGAGCTGACGCAGATAATCGGAGTGCATTTGGTAGGGCATGCGCGTCGAATCGGCGTTCCAGGCCGACAGGTCGAATACCGGCTGACGCTCACCCATCAGATAGTCGCGGACGGCCCGCGACCAGATCAGATCGTTGGAGCGAAGCAACTGAAACACGCCCGACATCTGCTGGGCATCGAGGTAGCCCTGCTCCCACATCATGTCCTCCAGGAACGACACCTGGCTTTCATCGATGAACAGGCCGAGCTCGCCCGGCTCCTCGAAATCGACTTGGGCAGCGAGGAAGGTCAAGGTCTTGAAGGTGTCGTCCCCGTTGCGGGCGAGCGCTGCGGCGGCCGTGGCGAGTAGCGTTCCGCCCAGGCAATAGCCAACCCCGTGCACCTTGGCTTCAGGGATAATCGTGCGAATGGCGTTGAGCGCAGCGCCGACGCCGAGCGTGCGATAGTCCTCGAACCCGAGGCCGCGATCTTCCGAGGTCGGGTTCTTCCACGAGATCATGAAGACCGTGAAGCCCTGCTCGGTGAGATACTTCACCAGCGAGTTCGCAGGGCTCAAGTCGAGGATGTAGTACTTCATGATCCAGGCGGGCACGATCAGAATCGGCTCGGGCCGCACCCGCTCGCCCGCCGGCTCGTACTGGATGAGCTCAATCAGCCGATTGCGGAAGATCACCTTTCCGGGCGTCGTTGCCAGCGTCTCGCCCACCTTGAAGGCGTCCACGCCAACAGGCTTGCGACCGTTTGCGGCGCGTTCGCTGTCCTCCATGAAGTTCCAGAATCCACGCACCAGGTTGGCGCCCCATTCCGCTTGCGTCTTCTGCAGCACCTCGGGGTTGGTGAGGATGAAATTCGACGGAGAGAACACGTCGAGCACCTGCCGTGTCGCGAACTCCACCTGCCGCTCGTGTTGCGGGGTGACGCCGCGAACCCCCGTCGTCGCGTTGTGCCACCACTGCTGCTGCAGCAGGAACGCCTGTTGGAACGCGTTATAGGGCCAGGATTTCCACGCCTCGCCCGCAAACCGTTTGTCGTGCGGCAGCGGCTCGATGCAGCACTCGCCTTTGCCGCCGCTGACGGCGCACGAGGCCATGTAGCGCCCAAGCCGCATCCACTTGCGAAGCGCCTTCTGCCAGAGCTGGCTCTGCTTGCCGGGCGCCGCCGCCAGGTGAACCAGCCAATCGAAGTAGGCTTCCGCCACGGCCGCGGGCGAAAGACCCAGCGTCGTCCGGGAAACGGCGTAGTTGATCGTGCGGTCGACGACGTCGGCGAAATGGTGCGAGGGATCGCCTTCATCCGTGTCGAGAGGCGGTAGGGCCCCGCAGTGCTCTTCCGAAGACCGTCGCATCGCTCGTACGGTGGGGCAAGGCGTCTTGCCCTGGCCGTCGCCCGCGCACGGCGGCTCTACGCGCGGCGAACTCGGCGCCTTCTCTACCGGCTTCAAGCGCTGCTGCTGTGGCATAGGCTCCTCATTCGCATTCGGCCCCGCGCGCTACCGCGCCGGGGGGACCGCCAGGACGTCGCAGGGGGCTTCCATGAGCACCCATTCGGCGACGCTGCCCAGCACGGCATGACCTATGCCGGTGCGGGCGTGCGTGCCGATGACGACGAGGTCGTGTTTGCTCTCTTCCACCGCATGGAGGATGACATCCTCAGGCCATCCGTGCTCGACTACGGGAACGATGCGCCCTGCCGCTGCAGCGTAATCGGGCCCAAGCGCTTGCGCGACCTCGGCTAGAAACCCCTTCAGCGCCAGTCTCTGCATCTCGGCCGCTGATTGACGAGCGGCGCTGTCGGCGAGCAGAGAGCGCCGCGGGCTCCCGTAGGCGGTCAGCGCCACGATGCGCGCCTGCGGAAACCAGCGAACCGCATGCTCCAGCGCACGCCGGGAGGCCGGCGAAAAGTCGACGGCGACCAAAATCGAGTTGTACGGCTGCTCGGCCTTCCTTTGCGCGGCGAGCACAGGAATGCCTCCGAAGCGAAGCACGCGATCAACCGTCGTGCCGAGCATGTCCTGCAACACGCTGCTCGGCCGGTGCCGTCCCACCACGATCAGATCGGAGCGATCCTTTCTCGCTTGCTCGATCAATTGCTCGTAGTCGCGCCCGTGGACAATCAGCTGCGCGACCTCGCCCATGCCGTCCGCCCGCGCCTTCAAGACGCGCTCCTCGAGCACGTCATGAGCGTAGCTGTCATGGGCGGCGACCAGCTTTTGCGGGAGCAGGTCGCTCGTCACGTGGACGAGGGTCAGCGAGCCGCCACCCGCACACGCGAGCTGCACCGCTCGCGAACACGCATTCCGGCTGCGTTCCGATAGATCGATGCCGACCAGAACACGCAACGGCGGAGCTTGTACGGGTTCGCTCATCGTGCAGATCCTGCCAGCACCGTCACCTGAAGCTCAGACAGCAAGCACAGCGTCTAGATGCTCCGGAAGCTCGGCGATCGGCGTCTTGGTCAGATCCTTGTCTAGCTCGGCTCGAACCAAGCTGCGCACAGAATCGGAAAGCGCCTCCCGCAGGTCGCCGAGCGCCGAAGGCGGCGCCACGAGAACCAAGCGGTCGTAAGCATGCTCGCTCCGGCGTCGATCGAGCATCTTCGCAAGCCTTACTGCGAAGTCGCGCTTCAGCTCCCGGTGCGGATCGTGGCGTGCAGAGATGGCGTGACGCGACGCGCCCACCGATTCATGCGTGCGGCCAAGCCTGTCATCGACGATGTCGTGGGTTGCGCGGTGGTCGGCATCGAGAGACTCATCGAGCAACTCGAGGCCCTTTCCGGGCCCGCGGTTAGCGAAGAGGCGACCGCGTGCGCCGTCCGCGATCAAGATCCAGGTCGTCGTTGGTTTCATGGCTCGTATCTCTCCCTATGCAGGGCAGCTTCTGAAGTTAATCGTGGCTTGCGGCGAACGGTTCGTTATTTCTGCTGCAAGCCTTTTATGTAGCTGACCAGCTCGCTAATTCGTTCCTTGGCAACCTTGGGCTGGCCCTTCTCGGCGAAATAGTTGCCCCACGCGAGCATTGCCGAAGATCCGTGACCGAGAACTCCGCCGCCGTTGCGGATAACGTCGGCGGTTCTGTTGGAGGGGAACTCGCCATTGCCGCGGGCCGCCAGCCGCGTGAGGTCCGTCGGCACTAGCTTCATGGCGTCTGCGAGCGGGCCTCCTCCTCTCCCGTCGAGGCCGTGACAGAGAGCGCAGTGGCGCTCGAACTCCTGCTGCCCATTAAACTGCGCCAACGCCAGCGAAGCATTGGCCAAGCAAAGTGCGCCGACCAAAGCGGCTAGGGCGAACGGCCGTCTCATCGAATGCTCCTTTATGCCCAAAGAGAGTGTCGCTGCCGAGCGCGGGAGGCGCAACCCTAGGCTTCTCGTCCAAGGTCGGGAAATGTTTACCGACGCCCGGCTCCGGCGGTGTGCTGCACTTGTGCAAATTTGTGCAGGACTGTATCGGATAGCGGCGACTATCACTTGCCCGGGTCGTCATGCGGCCTGGCGTCCCTGATCTGCGGCACTCGATGGCTGAATCAGCACCTGCTCATATACTCGTCGTCGACGACGAGGCCGAGGTCCGCCGGCTACTCGAGGCTGGGCTCAAGGCGGAGGGATACGCCGTCAGCGAGGCAGCCGACGGCGCCAGTCTATTGGCACTTCTCGACAAGAAGCACGTGGATCTCATCACGCTCGACGTGCGGCTCGGCGGGGAGGACGGGTTCAACCTGGCACGTGAGGTGCGCGCCAAGAATAACGTGCCGATCATCATGATCAGCGGGAAGGGGGACACGATCGACCGCGTCGTCGGGCTCGAGCTCGGTGCGGACGATTACATCGCCAAGCCCTTCCACATGCGCGAGGTGCTGGCCCGCGTCCGCGCCGTCCTGCGCCGCTATGAGAAGCAGGGGCCGGAGGCAGGCCGTGCGCCTCAAACGGAGAAGGGTCGGCGGTTCGAGTTCGACGGGTGGCTACTCGATGCGGCGCGGCGCGCGCTGACAAACCCCGAAGGCAAGGATTGCGAGCTCACGACCGCGGAGTTCAATCTGCTTTTGCTCCTGGTCGAGCGGCCAGGACGCGTGCTCTCGCGGGACGAGCTCATGGACCTTCTCAAAGGCCACGACTGGACACCCCTCGATCGCTCTATCGACGGTCTCGTCGCCAGGCTGCGCAAGAAGATCGAGCGCGGAGAGGTTCCCCACCTCGTCAAGACCGTCCGCGGCGTAGGCTACGTATTTGCCGCCCAGGTTCGCCGCCCTTAAGTCTTCGGGCTGAGCGCCTCTTGCAGCGCAATCGCGAGCTGCAGGCGGCTGTAAGGCTTGTGCAGGATTTGAAAGCCGTCGCGCGTGTTCTCCTCCGTTGCGGCCTCGGAGGCGTGCCCCGTCGTCAAAAGGACCTCGGTCTCGGGGCGATTTCTTCGCACCCATCGCGCCAATTCGAACCCTGACAATCCGCGCCCCAGGCCGATGTCGCTGAAGAGCAGATCGACGCGCTGTTTCTCCAGGATCGCGATCGCCGCTGCCGCATTCTGCGCCTCCAAGGCCACGTAGCCCAGTCCCTCGACGCGCTGGAGGCTCAATTCCCGCACCTTCGGGTCGTCCTCGACCACGAGCACGGTCTCGGCGTTCTCCGCAAACGGCACGGTTGCCGCCGGCTCGATGCCGACATCGGCCCGCGCCTCGTGCTCGCGCGGTAGGAAAAGATTGACCGTAGTGCCGCTGCCTTGCTCGCTCTCGATGTTGACGTGCCCGCCCGACTGGTTGGCGAAGCCGTAGATCGTGCTCAGACCGAGCCCCGTGCCGCGGCCTTCCTTAGTGGTGAAAAAAGGTTCGAACGCGCGCTGCAGGATCTCCGGGCTCATACCGACGCCCGTGTCGGAGACGGAAATGCGCACGAAATCGCCGGGGGTTAGAGGGCCAGTTGCGTTGCGCGTTTCGATCACAAGCTTGCCTCCCGCTGGCATGGCGTCGCGGGCATTGATCGCCAGGTTCAGCACCGCGTTTTCGACCTCGCTCGCATCAGCCTTTGTCGGCCACAGATTGCCGGCGAGCACAGTCGTCAGCGTGACCTGTTCGCCCAGAGAGCGTTTCAGGAGCTCTGCAATCCCGAGCACAAGATCGTTGATGTTGAGCACCGACGGTGCCAACGGCCGCCGCCGAGCAAACGAGAGAAGGCGTCCCGTCAGCCGCGCCCCCATCTGCGCCGCATCGACGGCGCGTTGCAATGGACGGCGTTCCTCCTCACCGGTGAGCCCTGCCTCGATGCGCTCCAGATTGCCAAGCACAATGGTTAGCAGATTGTTGAAGTCGTGGGCGATCCCGCCTGTGAGCTGCCCGAACGCCTCCATCCGCTGCGCCTGAATGAGCGCCGCCTGCGCTTCCTCGCGGCGCCGGCTTTCCTCGACGAGCTCTCTTGTACGCTCGGCGACGCGCGCCTCCAGCTCCAAGTTGTTTTGGGCAAGTAGGGCCTCCGCCCGCTTCCTCTCGGTCACGTCACGCAAAACGACCAAGTATGTGTGCTCGTCATCGAGCAGCAGCTGAGCAATCGAGGCCTCGGCGGGGAATTCGCTTCCGTCCTTGCGTAGTGCGAAGATTTCCCGCCGCTCGCCCATGCGCCTTGAGGCTACGCCGGAAGCCGCGAAGGACCGCACGTGCGCGCCGTGACCGGACCGGAAGCGGTCCGGAATGAGCAGGTCGAGGCTGCGGCCGATGAGCTCGTCCCTAGCGAAGCCGAACATCGCCGCGGCCCCATCATTGAACTGCGTGATGTGCAAATCCGCGTCGAGCGCGATGATGGCGTCCGCGGCAATCTCCAGGATGGCCGTGATCTTCGCATCTGTGCGCCGGAGCTCCTGCTCGGCAGAAGCAACAGCACGCACATCCGCCTGATCGACGTCTCTATCCGGAATGGGGCTCATGACAATCGAATGCTGTTCGCCCAGCGCTGCAGGACAACATACCCTAAGTGGACATATTGATACACGATACAACCCAGCAATCACACCGCGTTAACGGCGAGGTGTTTGCTTTGATTTGCCCAAAGCTATTAGCTGGCCGACGAGCTTGATAGTGCCCGATCTCGATGTGCACGAGAGCGATAAGTCCGGCAGATATGTCTCGCTCAAGGAGCATGACGGGGTGATGCGCACCTTCCGCGTCGTCTCCGTCGTGGAGATGGATTGAAACGGCAAAAGGAAGCCACCAGAAGCGAGCTCCGTTCCCCGTCGCAGACGGGAAAGCGCCAGTCCGCGAGAAGCAAGCTCCCGGGCCGCATGATCGCAATGGCCTTCGATCGGAAAGGCGCGCCGCTCGAGCGTGTCGAGCGCATAGTCGTGGCGCCCCGGCGCGGGCACATCCTGTTGCGCGTCTCGGCCTGCGGCATCTGCCGTACCGATCTGCACGTGATCGACGGGGATCTCGCCGATCCCAAGCCGCACGTCATTCCCGGGCATGAAATCATCGGACGCGTCATCGCCACCGGCGCCGGCGTCGACGGCTTCAAAATCGGCGACCGCGTTGGTGTTCCTTGGCTCGGCGCAACGTGCGGCCGCTGCGAGTTCTGCCGGTCGGGCCGGGAGAACCTGTGCAACCGCCCGCGCTTCACCGGCTATACGCTAGACGGCGGCTATGCCCAGTACGCCACCGCAGATGCCGCGTACGCGTTTGCCATTCCGCCGCAATACTCGGACGCGGAAGCGGCGCCGCTGATGTGCGCCGGGCTAATCGGCTACCGCGCGTGGAAGCTTGTCCGCGACGCGCGAAGGCTCGGCGTCTACGGCTTCGGCGCGGCCGCACACATCGTCGCCCAGCTCGCGGTGTTTCACGGCCAGGAGGTGTACGCGTTCACGCGCCCTGGTGACGCTCCAGCGCAGCGGCTTGCGCGCGAGCTCGGCGCCCGCTGGGCCGGCTCGTCTGAGGTGATGCCGCCCGCGCCGCTCGACGGCGTCATCATCTTCGCGCCCGTCGGCCCGCTGGTTCCGCTGGCGCTGGCAGCGCTCGCCAAGGGCGGGACGCTGGTGCTGGGCGGAATCCACATGACGGAGATCCCGGCCATGCCCTACGAGCTCTTGTGGGGCGAACGGGTCATACGCTCGGTAGCGAACCTCACGCGCCGGGACGCGAAAGAGTTTCTGAAGATCGCGCCGCGGGTTCCCATTCGGCCGCATGTGACCACGTTCGACCTCACCGACGCCAACGCGGCTATCGGCCGGCTGCGCGCGGGCGAGCTCACGGGCGCCGCGGTCTTGCTGCCTCCAGCCTGACGCTGGCGTCCACTAGCGCAGCCTCGACGTTGTCGAGCGTGCGCGATAGCGAGCCTGACGCATCGACGACGCTCCAGGTGATGGGGCCGAGATCGTAGCCGAGCTGTTCTTTCACGACACGGCGATCGGCATCGGAAGCGTCTCCTCGCCGCTGCTCGACCCGCGCAATGAGCGTCTCGGCCGGCGCACTGAGCCACAGCCCGACGAAGCGCCGACCGGACCCACGCGCCACCGCCTCGATCGCGGACCGCTCCTCAGGCTTGGCGAAGACCGCATCCACGATGACGGAGTGCCCCGCCGTCAGCGCGAGACGCGCCTTAGCCTCGAGAATGCCGTACACGCGTTCGGTGACGCCGATGCGGTAGTGCTGGCGATCGAGCCGCTGGGTTTCGGGTACACCGAAGAGACGCTTGCGCTCCACGTCGCTACGCGCGTGCAGCGCTCCCGGCGCGCCGCCGAGGCGAGACGCAAGCTTCGCCGCAAGCGTCGACTTGCCGGTGCCAGAAAGTCCGCCGACGGCGACGAGCAGCGGCTGCGGTGGATCAAGGTAGGCCGCGGCCAGCTCCACATGCTGCCCGGCGCTGAGCTGCTGCGCCTCCTGTTCTTTGCCCTCGAGCTGCGCGCTGCGGGCCATCGCCACCACGGCGCGCACGCCGGCGCGGCAGGCCAGGAACAGCGGCAGGCAGGCGAGCCCCTCCACCTCTCCGCCGACGGGCGCGGCGTTCACATAGTCGTTGAGGACGATGTTGGCCGCATGCCGGTCGCCACGGATATCGAGGTCCATCAGCAGAAATGCGAGATCGTAAAGCACATCGATAGTCGCCAGCATCTCGCTGAACTCGAGCGCGTCGAAGGCAACCGGCGCTCCGTCGATCAGCACGATGTTGCCGAGGTGAAGATCGCCATGGCAGCGTCGGATGCAGCCGGCCTGTCCGCGCGCAGCGAGCAGGGGCGCCGCCCGGTCGAAGGCCGGGCCGAGGCGGCCAGCGAAGGCCGAGGCTGCGGTTGCAGCTCCCGCGCCCTGTCCATTCCCGAAGGCCACCGTCAACTGGCGGACGACTGGCTCGAATGCCTGCCTTCCGTCGCGGGTCGCGGCAACGACGCTCTGCCGGTGATAGCCGGCAACCATGTTCGCCAGTGCCTTCGCGAGATCGTCGGGGAGCGAACCCTGCATCGCTCGGTTGACCAGTACCGCCGCCTCCGGAAAGCGGCGCATGTGAACGGCCCAGTCGACGATGCGCCCCTCTCCACCCAGCGCCAGGCGGCCGCTATCGCGGCGAACTATTGGAACAACACCCAGGTAGATCCCCGGCGCATGCGGCCGATTGATCTCAAACTCGCGCTCAGCGGCGCGGCGGCGGTTCTCCAGCGCCGAGAAATCGACAAACGGCAGATTGACCCGCTTCTTGACCTTGTAGACCTCCTCGCCCACCAGAAACACGCGAGCGATGTGCGTCTCGACCACATCTACCTGTGCGACACGGCCTTGATAGGTGGCTGCATCGCTGAGGAAGGCGGCGATCTCGCGCTCTTCGGGCTCTGTGGTCAAATTGGCGGAAGGGGGCATGGCGCTCAGGCGGCTCTCCGGCGTACGCAACAGAATTGCTCTAACCTCGCGGGATGACCGGGATCAAGGCTCGACGGATCGGATTACTCTCAACCTCCACTAACCAGCGAACCGGCGCACAGAAATTGAGCATCAAGCAAACGAGCGACATGCCGGCTGAAGGCGGCGCCCCCGATCAAGCCGTGGCTTCCCCATCCGCGGGTCCGCCCGCGTTGCGCCGGGCACTCACCCTCACGCACGTCGTGCTCTATGGCCTCGGTGTAACGATCGGTGCGGGTATCTACGTGCTCGTTGCTGCAGCGGCATCGCGCGCGGGCATGCACGCGCCCATCGCCTTCATCGCCGCGGGCCTCCTCATGGGCCTCACGGGCCTCTCGCTCGCCGAGCTCGGCGTCCGCATGCCGGTCGCCGCAGGCGAGGCGGCCTATGCGCGTGCGGCCTTCCGCTCGGAGCGCATCGCCGCCTTCGTCGGATTCTTGTGCATCGCCATGTCGCTCGTGTCGGCGGCCACCATCAGCGTCGGCGCCGCCGGCTACATCGGCGTCTTCGTCCCGCTGCCTGACAAAGTCCTCATCGCAGCCGTCGTGCTTTCGATGGGCGCCATCGCGGGCCGCGGCATCGTCGAATCCGTCTCCTTCGCCGGTCTCATGACGCTCATCGAGCTGGGCGGGCTCGCCATGGTGATTGCCGCGGGCTTTCTGTTCGAGCCGGACGTCATCACGCGCCTGCCCGAGATGCTTCCGCTGACCCCCGACGCGAGCGTCTGGAGCGGCATCTTCACCGCTTCGCTGCTCGCGGTGTTCGCGTTCATCGGCTTTGAGGGCATCGTCAACATCGCCGAGGAGGTCAAGGACCCGAGCCGGACGCTGCCCCGCGCCATCATTTACACGCTCGCAATCACCACCGTTCTCTATGTGCTGGTGATGTGGGTTGCGCTGATCGCCGTCGGTCCGACGGAGCTCGCGGCCTCCAACGCACCGATCGCCCTCGTCTTCGAGCGCTTGACGGGGGCCTCGCCGCGCGTCATGAGCGCGATCGCCATCGTCGCCACGCTCAACGGCATCGTCGTCAACGTCATCATGGCCTCCCGCATTATGTACGGCCTTTCGCGGCAAGGCGTTCTGCCGCAGGCCTTCGGGCAGATCAGCTCGACCACCCAAACGCCCCTGCTGTCGACTGCGGCGTCGGTGGCGATCGTCCTGTTCTTCAGTCTTCTGCTGCCGATCGCGCAACTCGCCGATCTGTCGGCGCGCATCACGTTAGCCATGTTCTCGCTCATCAACTTGGCACTGCTGCGGATCAAGATGCGGGATGACCCCAACCCCGAGGGCCAGTTCCGGTGCCCGCGGTGGGTGCCGCTCGCCGGCTTACTCTGCTGTGTGCTCTTTATTCTCTTTGATTTCGTGGTCTTGGCCAGCTCAAACGGCGCCGGCACTCTCTAAACCGACGCACTGCCGAGGCGGAGACGCACGAGTCGCAGCCCGATATCCGCTTCCGTCGCCTCGATCTCAAACCCCAGTTCGCCGCACATTTTCAGCATGGTCACATTGGTCGCGAGCACCTCCCCATGGATCTCCTTGAGGCCCTCCGCCCGCGCATAAGCGATGAGGTGCTGCATCAGCCGCCAGCCAAGTCCCTTCCCCTTAAGGTCGGAGCGCACGAGAATTGCGAATTCGGCCCGCACGTAGTCGGGCTCGGCGATGAGGCGCGCGATGCCGAGCAGCTCACCGTCGACAACTGAGACTGCGATGAAAGCCATCTCGCGCGCGTAATCGACTTGGGTCATGCGGGCGAGAAACTTGTGCGACAGATCGGGGCGCGCCGTGAAAAAGCGCATGCGTACGTCATCCGCCGACATGCGCTCGAAGAAGCGAGCATAGAGCGCCTCATCCTCGGGGCGAATCGGCCGCAGCAACACGCGGCCGATGTCTGCGACCATCTCCTCCTTCTCCCACTCGACGGGGTAGGGACGCACGGTCATAGGATGGCGCGGCTCAACGGTGGGATCGGCGACGCGCACGCGCGCATCGAGGGCGATGCACCCGTGCTCGTCCGCCAACAGCGGATTGATGTCGAGCTCCCGAATTGCGGGATGGTCGGTCACGAGGTAGCTCACCCGGACGAGCGCTTGTGCGATCGCAGCGGTATCGGCGCGTGGCCGATCTCGATAGCCGGCAAGCAGCCTGCTTATGCGCGTCTCGTCGATGAGCTGGCCCGCAAGCTTGAGGTCGAGCGGCGGCAGGGCGTGCGCGGTGTCCGCAATCACCTCAACCGCCGTGCCGCCGGCGCCGAACATCATCAACGGCCCGACAGTCGGGTCCTCGCTCACGCCGATGATGAGCTCGTGCGCGTGCGGCCGCACGATCATGGGTTGAACGGTAAATCCGCGTATCAAGGCCGATGGCTGCGTCGCGTGCACCTTCGCGAGCATGGTGCGCGCGGCGTCTGCCGCCTCCTGCGCGGTCTTGATGGCGAGGCGGACGCCGCCCACGTCGGATTTGTGCGAGATATCGTCCGACAGGATCTTGAGCACGCAGGCATTCTCGCGCTTGAGGATGTCCGCCGCGATAACCTCCACCCCCGCGGGGTCGGCCGCCGTCTCGGTCCGCACGACAGGTATCCCGTAGCTCGCAAGCAACGCCTTCGCCTCGACCTCGGAAAGGACCTTGCGACCGCTGCCGAGAACCGCGGCAATGATGGCGTGAGCCCGCTCGCGATCGAAGTGCAGACCGCCCGGCAACGAAGGCGGCGTTTGCATCAGCTCGTCCTGAGCGCGCTTGTAGTGGACGAGCTGCATGAAACCGCACACCGCCGCGTCGGGTGTCTCGAAGGTGGGAATGCCGGCGTCGGCGAAGCGTTTGCGGCTCGCCGTGGCGGCACCATCGCCGAGCCAGTTGGTCAGTAGCGGTTTCGACCGCCTGCGCGCCGCGATTCGACGTTGGTTTGCGTCGACGACGACATCCGCCGCCGCTTCGCTGGAGGCAAGCGCGGTCGGGCAATTCATGACGAGCACGGCATCGCAACCATCGTCGGCAGAGACGGCCTCGAGCGCATCGCGATAGCGCTGCGGACCGGCGTCACCGATGATGTCGACGGGATTAGCCTTCGACCACGTGGGCGGCAGTGCACGGTCGAGCCCGGCCTTCGTGTTCGGCGACAGCTCTGCGAGGCGACCGCCGAGGTCGGCGAGGGTGTCGGCGGCCAGCACGCCCGCGCCTCCCCCATTGGTAATGATCGCAAGCCGCTCGCCGGCCAGCGCCGGCGCCTGCGAAAGAATCTCGGCCGCGTCGAACAGCTCGCCGAGCTCCTTGACGCGCAAGAGACCGGCGCGACGGAAAATGGCGTTGTAGGCGGCATCCGAGCCCGCGAGCGCCCCCGTATGCGACATTGCGGCCTTGGCGGCCGACGCGTTGCGTCCCGCCTTCAGCACGATCACCGGTTTCACGCGGGCAGCGCGGCGCGCGGCTGACAAGAATTTCGGCGCCTGCGTCAACTGCTCCATGTAGAGCAGGATCGCGCGGCTCCGGGTATCGCCGGCGAGATAGTCGAGCAAATCTCCGAAATCGACGTCCGCCATGTCGCCCAGCGAGACGACGTGCGAGAAGCCGATGCCGCGCGCGCTCGCCCAATCGACGATCGCAGTGATGAGCGCCCCCGATTGCGACAGGAAGGCGAGGTCACCCTTGAGCGGCATGCGGTGGCTGAAGCTGGCGTTCAGTCCGATTTCAGGCAACAGCAGGCCGAGGCAGTTCGGACCCTCAATGCGCAGGCATGTCGGCTGCGACGCTTTCAGCATCTCGCCGCGCAGCACCCCGCTCACTCCTGCAGTGATCACGACGGCCGCGCGCGTTCCCTTGGAGCCGAGCTCTGCGATCAGGCCGGGCACGGTCACTGGCGGTGTCGCGATCACACCAAGATCGGGCACGCCGGGCAGCTCGGCGACCGAAGCATAGCACCTTACGCCATTGATGCTCCGATGGTGCGGATTGACCAACCATATCGGCCCGGCAAAGCCGCCGGCAGCCAGATTGGCCGTCACGATCGCACCGACGCTCGCCGGCTCCTGGCTCGCGCCGATGAAGGCCACCGACTTCGGAGCCAGCAGCTTATCGAGATTGCGTATGGTCATGATCTGCCTGCCCCTGCGGTCACGGTAGCGGGTCGGCTGGACCGACAGCCGGCCGCTCAGGGACCGAACCTAGCAGGCGGGCACGGCGATCTCATGCGTCAAGACGCGTTCGCATTTCTGTCGCAAAAGAATGCGCGCCACCGATAGCTGCTCTGCCGGACTGGCGACGCTGGCGACAAGAATATTGGACCCATCATCGGCGTCCTGGCGCAACTGAGCATAGACACGCCCCTTGCCATCGCTTGCTGGCGACGACTTATCGTTGCCGTCCGTCACTCCGGCGGACTGCGCCGCCTCGAGCAGTTTGCGCAGACCGCAACCAAGCTCCGCCTCCGGGCTCGCCCCGTACTGCCAGCCACCCGAGACACGATCAATGGTGGCGATCGCTATATCGCCTGATCCCGAGTGATTGAGTTTCTTGGGTAAATCGCCAAGTTGCGCAGCAAGAACTAAGATTCCCTCCCCCAGAAGGTCGTGGGCGCGCAGTTTCGCTAGCGTTGCCGCGAGATCATCGATCTCGCGGAAGACGGCGGCAACGAACCAGTAGGCCTTTTCGGTCATTGCGGCGCCTCTCATCGAATCGGCCCGCTCACCGCCAACGTTTGAATTGATCAAAGGGCGTTCGCTTCCCCTGCCGCGAGCTGCTCGAGCGCGTGGCGATCCTTGATGACCACGAGCGAGCTGTGCGCGAGATCGATGATCCCGCTCTGGCGCAGCTTCGTGAAGGTGCGGCTCACCGTTTCGACCGTCAGACTGAGGAAGTCGGCGATGTCGGCACGCGTCATCGACAGAGCTATGCGGGCCTGATTGGCCCCGTTGCGCTCGTTCCTCCGCGAAAGCGCCAGCAGCAGCGCCGCCAGCCGCTCGGTCGCATTGCGCTGCCCAACGGTGAGCAGCAGATCGCGCGCCGCCAGGAGCTGGTCAGAGAGGGCCCGATAAAGCTGCATGCCGATTTCGGGGTTGTGGCAGGCGACCTCATGCAGGGCGCCAGCAGGCAGGCAGCGCAGCCGCGCCAATGTAATCGCCTGGGCGCTGAAGACATGATCGCCTCCAGCGCCAAGCCCGATGAAGTCGCCAGGGTGAGCAAAGTCAACGATCTGGCGGCGGCCATCCTGCAACGTCTTGTAGAGACACACCGTGCCGTGCTCGACTTGGTAGATGTGAGTGATTGGATCCCCTTCGAAGAATACGTGCTCGCGGGCCTGCATCACTTTGGGCCCCGTCCGTCGAATCCAATTGTCCAATCCGTGCGCTGCATAGGACGCCCCGGGGGTGGGATGGCTGGCATCGATTTCCGTCGAGAGGGTCATGGCGAGCATGGTTGGCACCTTTGCTGAGGATCGGTCGGAGCAAAGAAACCAAGCGCAAGCCCACCCCGTATGCTGCTCGTGTGAGATTTTGTACGGGACTGTGATTTAGGTTTGGACGGCCGCAAGCCCAGCCTATCCTTGAGTGGCGCCCCGCATCGCGCTGGACGTCCACACAACGAGTTCGACCGCAAGCTTGCCAAATGCGGCATCGAGAGCCGCGGCAGCCGCCGCGGCATCCGTCCCATTCGCGGGCTCCTCGACCTGGAAGACCTTGGCTGCGGCGACCTTGCCGTCGGCTGTGAGCAGCCTTGCCGAAAACTCGATTTCAGCCGTCGGGGAGGGGCCCGTCATGAGATCGAATTTCCGGAACTCGGTCACGAGTTGGAAGTCGGCGTTGAGACCGTCCAAAGGCCGGCTCGACTGACGCAGCAGGTTTGCGTTTTCGAAGCTCTGAAGCACCTTGGCCTGGAACACGAGCGGCAACAGGTCACTCCATTTCGCGTCATCCGAGATCGAGGTGAGGCCCCGTGTTCCGCGCACGAGTATCCTGTCCGTGGACAGCGCATCGAGCGCGGTGGGCTCGCGAACGGCGAGCTGAGCGTTGGCCGGCTTTTCGAACGTGGGGAAGGTGCGCGGCGCGGTGAGCTCGTACACCGCGGGCGCCGCTTTGGCCCCTCCGCCGGTCAACCGCTCGAGCCCGGCGACGATGCCGTCGACATGCGTCGAATTGCGACCAAGGGCATCGGCGAACGCGGCGAGATTTGTGATCAGGCTGCGTAGCGGCGCGGCGTTGTCCGATACCACCCCATCGATGTGGTGAAGTACGTCGCGCACGGCCCCCGTCATGTTCTGACCGGCCTCGGGATCGGCGATGAGCGTCGGCAATCCGCCCTGGCCAACATCCGGCGGCGACTGCGATGTGCCCCCCGTGAGCGAGACCGCCGGTGCGCCCATGAGGCCCTGGAGCTCGATGCTGACCTTAGTGTCGGCGCGGACGGGAACGCCGGAGTCGACCGCAATCGTCGCCGTGACCTGCCGCGGCTGCTCCGGGCTTAGCGCGAGCGCTGTGACTTCGCCGACGCGAACGCCGTTGAAGAGAACGGCCGAGCCCGTGAGCAGTCCCGACACGGTATTTTCGAAGCGGATCTGATACCGGCTCCCATAGCGCAGCGCGCCGCTGCCATTGAGCCAGTAGACGAACATGAAGACCGTGGCGACGACAGCGAGCGTGAACGTCCCGATCAAGGTGTAGCGCGCGCGAATTTCCATGGAACCCCTCAGATGGCAGGTTGCGCGTTGTTGTCGATGGCGCGGGCGCGGCGGCCCTGGAAGTAGGATTTGACCCAGGGATGGGTGGAGGCTTGCACGCTGGCAAGCGGCCCTGCGGCCACGACCTTGCCCTCCGCCAGCACGGCCACGCGGTCGCACACCGTGGCCAGGCTCTCCAAATCGTGCGTGACCATGAACACCGTTAGACCCAGCGTCCGCTGCAGGGTGCGGATCAGCATGTCGAAGTCGCCGGCGGCGATCGGGTCCAGCCCCGACGTCGGCTCGTCGAGAAAAACGATCTCCGGGTCGAGCGCGAGGGCGCGTGCCAGCGCCGCCCGCTTGGTCATGCCGCCTGAAAGCTCAGAGGGAAGCTTGTCGCCGTCTCGGGTCTTAAGCCCCACCATCTCGAGCTTGGCCAGAGCAATCTCGTCCATCAGACCCGGCGACAGGTCGAGATACTGGCGCATGGGAAATTTCACATTCTCGCGCACGGACAACGACGAGAACAGCGCGCCCTGCTGGAACAGGACGCCCCATCGGCGTTCGATCGCTCGCAATTCCGCGCCGCTCGCCTTGTCGAGATCGACGCCCAGAACCTCAATCGACCCTTGGCGCTTTGGGAGCAGGCCGATGATTGTGCGCAGCAAAACCGATTTCCCACTACCGGAGCCTCCGACGAGGCCCAAGATCTCTCCCGTGACCACATTGAGGGAGAGGTGATCGAGCACGTTGGTCTCGCCGAACGCGACGACCACATCGCGCACGCGGATCGCAGCTTGCCGCTCGTTCTTCGTGTCGGTTTGCGGGTCGTCTTGCATGGCGGATCACATGCCGATCGAAGCGAAAAAGACGGCGAACAGTCCATCGAGAACGATGACGAGAAAGATCGACTTGACCACGGAGGCCGTCGTCTGCAGGCCGAGCGATTCCGCGCTCCCTTTGACGTTGAGACCCGCCGAGCACGCCACGATCCCGATCACCACTGCCATGAACGGGGCCTTGATCATCCCAACCTTGAAATGCGTTAGCGAGATCGCGTCCTTGAGGCGCGCCAGGAAAACGTCGGGGCTCATGCCGCCGTAAAGCTGGGCGGTCAGCTCGCCGCCATAGAGCGCGGCCATGGAGCCAAGGAAGGTCAGGATCGGGAGGCCGATCGCAAGGGCGATGACGCGCGGCAGGACGAGCGTTTCGATGGGATCGAGGCCCATGGTCTTGAGGGCATCGATCTCCTCGCGCATCTTCATGGAGCCGATCTCGGCAGTGTAGGAGCTGCCTGAGCGCCCGGCGACCATGATCGCCACGATTAGCACGCCGATCTCGCGCAGGACGAGGATGCTCACCAGGTCGACGACATATTCGTCGGCTCCGAACTTGCGGAAATGGAAAAAGCCCTGTTGCGCGATGATGCAGCCGATCAGAAAGGTGATCAGCAGGATGATCGGCACAGCCTGCCAGCATACCCTGTCCAATTGATGGACGATTGACGTGATGCGAAAGTTGCGGGGCCGAACCAGCGCGCGCGCAAATGCGACGGTCAGCTCGCCCAGCATGGCAACGAGTAGGCCGAGGTCTTGCTGGCCTTTCTCGACCATGCGCCCGAGCCACTCGAGCCCCGAGGTCCAACTGCGCTCCTCGATCGCGATCCGCGAGGGTTGGCGCCCGAGATGGCGAACCTCGTCGAGTAGACCGCGGTAATGTTCGGGGAGGCCGACGAAACGCACCTGCGCTCCGATTCCCGACCACTTGCGGGATAGCCGTTCCAGTACCCACGCTCCGAAAGTGTCCAGCTTATCGACGTTGCGCATGTCGATCGTGAGCGAGCCGGCGCGTGAACCGGCCGCGTCCTCGACGAGAGCCTCGAGCACGGCAGCGTGGACGGCCGTCCACGAGCCTGCAGCGGAAAGCTCGAGCCGATCGTCGACTTTCACGCCGGAGAGCAAGGGATTACTCAAGCCAATCCTCCATGGCGGCGCTTTCGCGGGCCGCTCGCTGTCTAACGTGGCTCGGCCAGCCCGCGTCTTGACTGGAATCAAGGCTGGTGCTTAGAGAGCAAGCAATGACCAACAGGCACACCGGTTGCGCATATAGCGTGCGACCTCTACGTCACGCGGCTCAGAACGCCAATATGGAAAACGCCCGAACGCGTGAGCCTAAGCCGGGGCGATTCACCGTTTAGGCGTTCGTTGCAAGTCTCCGCACTAGCCTGCCACGGTGGCGTTCCGGCGGCGAAGCGCACTTCTGTGAAGAGCTCCCATATGCGCGGATTTGATCGGTTCGGTTCCTTCAAAGCACTCGTGCTTCTCCTTTCCGCGACGGCGTTCGGCCTCTCGACGGCGGGTGCGGGCGCAGAACCTGGCAAAGGGGAGAACTATCCCTCAGGGCAGCAGCTGTTTCAGGACCATTGTGCCACGTGCCACGGCACCGATGGAACCGGCCACGGCCCGATGGCTCAGGTCTTGAAGGTCCCGCCGGCCGACCTCACGAAGATTAGCGTTAGAGCGGACGGCACGTTTCCGGCGGCTCGGGTCGTGGAGATTATCCGCTACGGCGGCAACATGGCGGCGCACGGTACGGCCGTCATGCCGGTTTGGGGCAAAGTCTTCAGCGAGGCAGGCGGCGGCGGCAAGGGCGGCGGCGCCTTTTCGCGCCGGGCGGTCGTCGAGTTGAAGCGATACCTGGAGACGATCCAGAAGAGAGCGCCCTAGCCTCAGCGGCAGACGAGAACGGGCACTGGGCTGTGAGTGAGGACTTCCGTCGCCTGGCTCCCGAGCAGAAGCTTTGCCACCCCGCGGCGGCCGTGCGAGGCCATGACGATGAGGTCGCAGCCGACATTCGCAGCCGCCTCGAGAAGCCCCTCCGCGGGGAAGCGGTCGCGGACGTGCAGCGTGGAGCACGCGACGTTTGCCTCTTTCGCCGCGGCGGCCACGACGTCCAAGATCCGTTTCGCTCGGTCGGCCGCGACCCGTTCGAATTCCTGAACGAATGGCTCGTTCAAAACCTCAGGGGGAGCCATCGTCGCCCACGGCTCCGTGACCGAGACGGCGGTGACCCGCGCGCCGACGGCCTTCGCCAGCGCCAGCCCCTGCGTCACCGCCTTGCGAGCGAGCTCGGAACCATCCGTGGCAATCAGGATATGCTTGTACATTGCCCGCTCCCTAGAGTTCCTTGCATTCAGCGGTGACGCAGCACAATGAAAGCCACTCCTTGCGCACCCTAAGATCCCTGCTCGTAGAGGCTCGAGATGTCTGCTCGAAGACGGGTCAGCCGAACTTCGTGCAATCCTTGAGCACGCGGAAGTTGGGACAGAAGAGCGGCGCCTCCCCGCTCGGCGGATTGGCATCGAGCCAGAGGAGGCATTCGCGCGCGTTGCAACACTGAAGGCATTTCGTACGCGCCTCGGCGTAGGCCTCGCCGGCGCGAAGACGCGCGAGCCTGGCGGGGTCGGCGCCAACCGTCTGCATCATGTCCGCCAAACGGCTCGCCTGCCGCTCGACGGTGCGGGACATTGGCCAATCCATGGCGTCCTCCGTTGAAATCGCCGCGCCTTTTGTGCGCTTGGCGGACTGAGAGTCGCCTTTAGACGTTTGAGTGCGGCCGCTAAATCCGCCTTGACGCAGATCAAGCGCGTCAAACTTGCCGCAGCGTCGGCTCAGCCTCGCGCGGTAACCTTAGGACTGAGCCAGGGCTTGCTCGCGGGCGCCCTCCCAAGCGCCACGCGAGCGGCCAGATCTTCCGGCCGTCGCGGGTTTCCAACGACATTGTTTCACAAACATTCACTTGACGTGAACCGCATATGCGGCATGGTCGCGGCGTCATTCCGGAGCTCGATCTTGGCCGTCGTCCGACGAGTGCTGACGTTGGTGGTTGCTGCAGCCGTGGCGTTTGCCCCTTGGGGGGCCGCGGCGGCGAGTGGCCGCATGCATTCGCATACCGCTGCGATGGCTTCGCACCCGGCGTCACTGGCAGGCCATGTGGGCGCACATCAACACGGCGCATTGGCCAAGGCCAATGTTGGCAACGCCGCGCACAATCCCATGCCTTGCTGCCCTAGCGAGCACGCCAAATCTGACTGCACGCAGCTTTGCCTACAGAAGTGCTTTGGCCCACTCGCTGTCATGCCGACGGCCACCCGCTCTCCTGCGTTCGAGGCGCGCCGGTTCGTCTTCGCGGCGGCCGAGCCGCCGTCCGATTGGTCGGCGGCGCCGCAACCTCCGCCTCCCCGCACCTGATCCTCGCTTATGTCGCGACCGACTCGCGAGCCCGCGCTCGCGGGTGCGCGTCGTGGAGCGTGGGCCTTAAGCCCATGGCACGCCCCCCAGCGTCAAGGATCAGATCATGAACCGCAAACTCTCCGCATGCGCAGCGGTAATCGCGCTGGCTGCCTTCGCCGCATTCGCCGGTGCCGCCGAGAACCAGGCGAAGCGATTGGCGCAGCAGACGCCGGCGCAGCCTCCACCCAAGGCAGCCGACGCCGGCGAGCGCAAGCCAATCTACTACCGCAACCCTATGGGGCTGCCGGATATCTCGCCGGTTCCGAAGAAGGACTCGATGGGGATGGACTACATCCCGGTCTACGAAGGGGAGGATGACGCGATGGGCGTCAAGATCTCACCCGAGAAGATCCAGCGCAGCGGCGTGCGCAGCGAGGAGGTCGCAAAGCGGGTCCTTTCCCGCACAGTGCGCGCCCCCGGTATCGTCGCGCTCGACGAGCGGCGGATTTCCGTAATTGCTCTGCGCTTCGACGGCTTCCTGGAGAAGATCGAGGACGTGACGACCGGTTCACACGTGAAGGCCGGCGACCCGCTGATGACGATCTATGCGCCCGAGCTTCTCAAGATCGGCAGCCGAACTCGTCGTCGAGGAGCAAACCGGCTGGGGTCCCGCAGCACCCGAGACCCGAGCGCCGGGAACCCTGCGCAATCCGCGCGCGGCCGTCATCGGCGCGCGCCGCCTTCTGGAGAACCTGGGGCTTCCGCGCGACTACATCGACGAGATCGTGCACACGCACGAGGTGCCCAACACGGTCGTCTGGCGCGCGCCGCGCGACGGCATCGTTCTGGAACGAACCGCGGTCGAAGGCATGCGCGCGCAAGCCGGCGAGGTGCTGTTCCGCATTGCCGACCACTCGTCCGTTTGGGTGATGGCCGACCTGCCCGAACGCGAACTCGGGGCACTGAAGGAAGGGCAGACCGTGACCGTGCGCGCCCGAGCACACCCGGGCCGGGAATTCCTTGGCAAGGTCGCGGTCGTCTATCCCCATCTCAACAAGGCGACGCGTACTGCCAGCATCCGCATCGAGCTGCCAAATCCGGACTTGGCGCTCTTGCCCGACATGTACACGGATGTCGAGATCGCGACCGGGGCCGACCGCGAGGTCGTCGTGGTCCCCGACAGCGCCATCATCGACAGCGGCACACGCCAGGTGGTCATTCTCGACAAGGGCGACGGCCGCTTCGTGCCGCGCGCGGTCAAGCTCGGACAACACGGCGACGGCTTTAGCGAAGTCGTCGACGGCGTGAAGGCCGGCGACAAGGTGGTGACCACAGCGAACTTCTTGATCGATGCCGAGAGCAACTTGAGGGCAGCGATCAAAGGCTTCGCAGCCGAAGAGCCTCGTGCAGAGACGAGGCCCGACACGAAGCCCAACATCGGCGCGGAGGGCGCCCAATGATCGCCTGGGTCATCCGATGGTCGGCCAACAATCTCATGCTGGTCTTGCTCGGCGCGCTGTTCGCCACCGGCGCAGGCATCTACGCCGTCAAGAATGTGCCGCTCGATGCCATACCGGACCTTTCTGACACGCAGGTTATCATCTACACGGACGCGCCGGGCCAGGCGCCCCAGGTGGTCGAGGACCAAATCACCTATCCGCTGACCACGGCCATGCTGTCGGTGCCGAAGTCCCGCGTCGTGCGCGGCTTCTCGTTCTTCGGCGTCAGCTTCGTCTACGTCATCTTCGAGGAGGGCACCGACATCTACTGGGCGCGCTCGCGCGTGCTCGAATACTTGAGCTTTGCCGCCCGCAACCTGCCGCGCAACGTGACGCCGACCATCGGGCCCGACGCCACCGGCGTGGGTTGGGTCTACGAGTACGTTGTCACGGCCGCCAAGCGAAGCCTTGCCGAGCTGCGAACGACGCAGGACTGGCAAATCCGGTACGCGCTCGCCAAGTCGGAAGGCGTGGCCGAGGTCGCGAGCGTCGGCGGGTTCGTCCGCCAATACAGCGTCGTCGTCGATCCGGGCCGGCTCAAGACCTTCGACATCCCCTTGAATAAGATCAAGGACGCCATTCGGGTCTCGAACCTCGACGTCGGTGGGCGCGTGATCGAGCTGGCCGAGACCGAATTCATGGTGCGTGGGCGCGGCTATATCCGCGGAATCAAAGATCTCGAGCAGATCGTGCTTGAAGTCCACGGCCGGGACGCCGGTCTATCTGCGCGACGTGGCCCGCGTCGAGCTCGCTCCGGACGAACGGCGCGGCATCACCGAGCTCAACGGCGAGGGCGAGGCCGTGGCCGGTATCGCCGTGCAGCGCTACGGGCAGAACGCACTGACCGTCATCGACAATATCAAAAGACGCTTCGAGGAGATCAGATCGAGCCTGCCCGAGGGCACCGAGATTATTCCCGTTTACGACCGCTCCGAGCTCATCAAACGGGCAATCGAGACCTTGAAGCGGACGCTCACTGAGGAAAGCTTGATCGTGGCGCTCGTCTGCATCGTGTTTCTGCTGCACGCGCGCAGCGCCTTCGTCGCCATTCTGACGCTGCCGCTCGGCGTGCTCATTGCCTACGTGTGCATGTACCTCATGGGGATCAGCTCCAACATCATGAGCCTCGGCGGCATTGCGATTGCGATCGGGGCCATGGTCGATGCGGCGATCGTCATGATCGAGAACGCCCATAAGCACCTCGAGCGGGCGCCACCCGGCAAGCCGCGCAGGGAAATCTTGATCGAGGCCGCGATCCAAGTGGGGCCGGCGCTCTTTTTCTCCCTCCTAATCATAACGGTGTCGTTCCTGCCGATTTTCACGCTCGAGGCGCAGGAGGGGCGCCTCTTCAAGCCGCTCGCCTTCACCAAGACGTTCGCTATGGCCGCATCTGCGCTGCTGTCGATTACCGTGGTGCCGGCGCTGATGGTGATCTTCGTGCGCGGCAAGATCATCCCCGAGGAGAAAAACCCCATCAACCGCTTCCTGATCTGGATCTACCGGCCGATCATCAACGCCGTGCTCAACGCCAAGGTCCTGACCATCGCGCTGGCAGCCTTGGTGCTTGCCGTGAGCGTTTGGCCGGTGACACAGCTCGGCTCCGAATTCATGCCCAACCTGAACGAGGGCACGCTGCTGTTCATGCCGGTCTCGCTGCCCGGGCTATCGATCACCAAGGCCGCGGAATTGCTGCAGACCCAGGACCGGATCATCAAGTCGTTTCCCGAGGTGCAATCAGTCTTCGGCAAAGCCGGCCGAGCGGCCACCGCGACGGATCCGGCCCCGACCGAAATGTTCGAGACCGTCGTCAATTTGAAGCCCGAAGGCGAGTGGCGCCCCGGGATGACGGTCGACAAGCTCATCAGCGAGATGGACAAATCGCTGCAGTTTCCGGGCGTGTCCAACGCCTGGACCATGCCGATCAAGGCCCGCATCGATATGCTGGCCACGGGCATCCGCACACCGATCGGCATCAAGGTGTTTGGCAAGGACCTCAAGGAAATCGAGCGGCTGGCGCGCGAGATCGAGGCCGCGGTACGCACGGTCCCAGGCACGGCAAGCGCCTATGCCGAGCGCATCGTCGGCGGCTACTATCTCGAGATCGAGCCGAAGCGCGATGAGCTCGGCCGCTACGGCCTGATGGTTGGCGACGTGCAGGATGTCGTTGCCACCGCGCTCGGTGCCGAGACGGTGACGACCACCGTGGAAGGCCGCGAGCGTTATGCGGTCAACGTGCGCTATCCGCGCGAGCTGAGATCCGATCCTCAGTCCATCGCTGACAACGTGCTTGTCCCGCTCCCGGCTGGCGGAACGGTCCCGTTGGGCGAGGTCGCAACCGTGACGCGTACGCAGGGACCCGCATCGATCCGGACCGAGAACGCGCAGCTCGCGGCGTACATCTACGTCGACGTGCGCAATCGCGACCTCGGCGGCTATGTCACCGATGCGCAACGCGCCGTTGCCGCGAAGGTGAAGTTCCCGACCGGCTACTACATCACCTGGAGTGGCCAGTTCGAGTACTACGAGCGCGCCAAGCAACGGCTCAAGATCGTCGTCCCTGTGACGCTGACGATAATCCTATTGCTGCTCTACCTGAATTTCCGACGCCTCACCGAGACCCTGATTGTGATGCTATCGCTGCCGTTCGCGCTCGTCGGCGGCTTCTGGCTAATGTGGTGGCTCGGGTTCAATCTATCGGTGGCGGTGGTGGTGGGCTTCATCGCGCTCGCCGGCGTTGCTGCCGAGACCGGCGTCGTCATGCTGATCTATCTCGATCAAGCGCTTACCGAGGCCCGGCAGCGCGCATGAGCGCCAGTCGCGAGCCCTGTCGCCGGCGGACCTGCACGAGGCGATCATGGTGGGCGCGGTCGAGCGTGTGCGACCGAAGATGATGACGGTCGTTGCCATCATCGCCGGCCTGTTGCCGATCCTGTGGAGCACAGGCACCGGCGCGGAGGTGATGCAGCGCATCGCCGTGCCGATGATCGGCGGCATGCTGTCGTCAACGCTGCTGACGCTCGTCGTCATCCCGGCGGTATATTCGCTGGTGATGACGCTGGCTCTCAGGCGGGAGGCGCGGCGCTCAGCGCCGCCGGCGCGCGCAGAGGACGTGCCAACACCCCACAGCGCGCCGGGATGAAAAGACGCAGGCGCGCTTGGCAGCCTACTGCCGCCAGCGGAAAAGCCAGACCTCCGACATCGGCTGTGCATTTGCGAACAAGGCGAGGCGCAGCTCGCTCTCCTTGCGGCCTTGGGGGTCAAACTCAAACGTCGCACGAATGCCGCCCGAGTCGGGGTTGCGCTGAACCAGCCGATTGCCGATCGTGCCAGCGCTGCAGCTAGATTGAGCTTCCGGCAAGGGTCTGAGGGGCACGTCGGCGAGGCCGACAGACGCCACTTGTTCGAGCTTGGACTGCGGTTTGCTGGCCAACTCGAGGAAATCGACAACAAATCGAACCGTCCCGGGCTTCGAGCCTTCACCTATGCAAGTCTTGCCCACTCGATAACCGTCCCACTCAGGAACGTCATCGCACCAAGCGAGCCGGTACCCAAACGAGCACGTCTGCCCCGCAACGAGTGCAGCGTCTGGCCGCCAGAAGGCGACGATGTTGTCGAAGTACTCGGCCCGGGTTGGAATTTCAATGAGCTGCGCGCAGCCCGCTCCCCAGTTGCCTTTGGGAGCGATCCAGGCGCTCGGGCGCTCGTGATAGTGCGCTTCGAGATCCTGATAGTCGTCGAATCTTCTTCCGCGCTGAACGAGCCCGAAGCCTTTGGGTTATTGTCTCGAAAGCAGCTGAGTTGCAACTGGGGCGGGTTGACGAGGGGGCGCCAGAGACGCTCATCCCTGGCGTTCCAAGCCGCGAATCCATCTGAATCATGGATAGCAGGCCGGAAGTCCAAGGGCCCATCGCTGTCGTGCGTATCTTTGAGAAACATGCTGCTCATCGGCGCGAATCCAACCTTTGACACATCGCGCCGCGGAAACAAGTGAACGTCGACGTCCATCACCGTCTCTGCACCCGGTTCGATCGCGAAGGTGTAGGCGCCCGTGACCGACGGGCTATCGAGCAGTGCGTGCACCGTGATCGAGTGACGGTCCTTGGGCCGTTCGATCCAGAAGCTGCGGAATAGCGGAAATTCCTCAGGTTCCGGACCTTCTGTGTTCAGCGCCAGAGCTCGCGCCGAGAGGCCGTAGCTGTGCGCCTTTCCGAGCCCTCGGAAGTAGCTTGCACCTTGAAAGGCGAGCAGCTCATCGTAGTAGTTCGGCCGTTTGAGTGGTGCGTGGATCCGAAATCCCGAGAAACCGAGGGGAGCATGAAGCGGAACCTTGCTCTCTTGTGGTCCGAACTCGAACAGAGCACGGTCGGCGGCCACCTGGCGGATCGCGTCGTTCTCTACGAGAAAAATCTCGACGGGGGTCCGGTAGATATACGCTGAAACGAAGAACTGGAGTTCGAAGCCTAGGTCTTCTCCGCGCCACACAGCGCGCTCGGGACGAAATCGAAGGTCCCGATACTCGTCATAGCCCATCGCTGCCAACGCGCCGGGGAACGTCTCCGGCGGGGGCTCGAATATACGACGAGAAAGCTCCGCGGCCTGTTTGCGCACAAAAACTGCGGTTGCGTTTTCGCTGACTGGAGGCGGACCGGCAGTTTGAAGTTTGCCGCGGCTTAGAGCGCCGCCGGATCTCAGCGTCGCCAAGGCGGCCAGTCCAGTCGCCAGGAAGGCGCGGCGGTGCACGATCTGATCCTCGCGTTGAGCGAGAACTCCAGCTATTGATTTTTGCGGCCTTATGGAGCAAACGCACCAGCTCCGTCCATGACGTTGATCTGATTGGGTTCGGGCGCCGCAACGCGAGCACGGGCGATGTCGCGTTTGCCATGCTGATGCCCAAGAAGGGACTCGGCTGGGACTCGATTCAGTTCGATCTTTTCTCCCGTGGAGGGGATCATGGCCCAGCACTTCCTTTTGTCAGCGCAGGCGCGCACGCTCTCGCTCAAGGAGATCTACCAGGGCGGCGAAGACACCGCCTACGCCACGTTCCGCAAGCTGCGTTGGCCGGAGACTGGTGGATCTCCGCAGTGCCCGCGCTGCTGCTGTACAAAGGCCTATGAGCTTTCGACGCGCCGAAACTTCAAATGCGCCGCCTGTCATCATCAGTTCAGCGTCACCTCGGGCACGATCTTCGCCTGCCGCAAGCTCGGCTTCGTCGACCTGCTCGCGGCCATCTGCCTGTTCGTGAACGCGGCAAAAGGAACGTCGGCTTTACAGCTCTCCCGCGATCTCGATGTGCAGTACAAGACCGCCTTCGTCTTGGCCCACAAGCTCCGGGAGGCGCTGGCTGCAGAGACCGTGAAGCTCAAGCTCGGCAACGCCGTCGAGGTGGATGGGGCTTACTTCGGTGGCCACGTGCGCCCGGCCAACATGAAGACTGAGCGCGTCGATCGGCGTCTGCTGCAAAATCGGACCGACAAGCGGCGCGTGGTCGTGGCCCTGCGTGAACGCGGTGGGCGCACCTTGACCCGCTCATTCCGGCTAGAATCCGAAGGCATTGACTTCGCCAGGGAGCGCATCGGCGAGGGGAGCGTCATCGCGGCTGACGATCTCCGGCATTGGGACGTGCTCGGTTCATCCTTCGCGATGGAACGCATCGATCATTCAGAAGCCTACAGCCTTGCCGGTGTCCACACCAATGGAGCGGAAAGCTACTTCGCACGGCTTCGACGCATGGTTCGCGGCCAGCATCATAGGGTGGAGGCCGACAAGCTCGATGCCTATGCAGCTCATGCCGGCTGGCTCGAAGATCATCGCCGGCAGAGCAACGGCGAGCTTGCGGAACGCCCTCGAGGCGCCCGTCAGCCGCGCCTGGAGCGGCTATTGGCAACGCGCAGCGTGAGCCCCGCGTCCGCAGACCACACGCACAGGCCCTTCCGCTTCTCAACCATGGTCACGATCCTGCGCCGCTCGGCATGACGAAGGGACTGAACGACCTTGAACACGACGGAGTTGCGCAACGGAGTATCCGAAACATCGAGCTTGCGCTCGCACATTACCCGTTCCGCCAGCTGACGCGTGTCTAGCTCGCCGTCGGCCTTCAAATGGCGCACGCAGATGTCGGCAATCTCGCCCTTCTTGAAGAAGCCGTGACTGACGATGTACTGGGCTCGCTCCTGTTCGCCACCCTCGAACAGCCGGATCGACGCGTTGATGTGCGCGAGATCATGCTTCGCTTGTGCGATCTTCGCCAGATACGCTGCAATGACGCCGCTGATCTCAGCGCGCTTCTGCTTCAGCATCTGGATGACGACGGCATCGGCCATGCCTCATTGAAGTCGAAATCCGTACCACTCGACCAGCCTCAATAGTGGTGCGCTTGATCCATAAGGCCGGATTTTTGAATGACGCCTGAACGGACTGCAATCGGCTTGCTGCGCCCAGCTCACGATTCTAGCCGGGGTGTGGTGCGATTGGGAGCTCTGACGGTTGTTCCGGCATTGTGAGTTCATTTTGAGCACGTAAATGGCCATGCAGGGCGTAAGGCGTAGCGCGGCCACACGCACCAAATCTAATAAGGGCCATCTTGCGACTCACTCGACAGCACGAGCCGCTGACCCGCGCTGACAATTTTTGTCAGATAAGGCTTTTGCAGGCCGGTCGACGGTGCACCTCGAAACCACCGCCGCGCGATCAAAACTCGGCTTAACGTCGGGGTCATCTTTCTAATGCTCGCGCGGTGCCACTACCGACTGACGCTGGTGCCCCAACCCTTCGATGGAAAGCTCCATGACATCGCCGACCTTCAAATATTGTGGCGGCTTCATCCCCAGCCCCACCCCGGGCGGCGTGCCGGTGGTAACCACGTCGCCGGGCTCAAGCACACAAAATTGAGTGATGTAAGCGAGTAAGAAGGGGATCGAAAAGATCATCGTCGAGGTAGAGCCTTTCTGCTTTACGTCGCCGTTGACTTTGAGCTCCATGGCCAAACTTTGCGGGTCATCGATCTCATCGGTCGTCACCAGCCAAGGTCCAAGTGGACCAAACGTTTCTGCCGACTTGCCCTTCATCCATTGTCCGTTGCGATCCATCTGGAAGCCACGCTCGGACACATCGTTGCAAATGCAGTAGCCTGCGATGTGCGCCAGTGCGTCTTCTTCTTTGACGTAGCGCGCGCGCTTTCCTACGACGAACGCGATTTCGCACTCCCAATCCATGCGGTCCGCACCCTTGGGATAAATGACGTCATCGTATGGACCTGAGATCGAGTTGCCGAGCTTGTTGAAGAGAATTGGTTCAGACGGCAACGCCTGTCCCGTTTCCGCCGCGTGGTCGGCATAGTTCAAGCCGACCGCGATAAAATTCCACGGGCGCGCGACCGGCGCGCCAAGGCGTACACCCTCCGGCGCGAGTGGCAACGTCTCGAGATCGATCGCTCGGAGCTCGGCCAACCTCCCCGGTGCCAATGCCTCACCTTCGAAATCGGCAATGTGTGCCGAAAGGTCGCGAACTCGACCGTTCGCGTCTACCAAGCCGGGCACTTCGGAACCCTTGTCACCAAAGCGTACGAGTTTCATAAACGATCCTGGACATTTCAATTTGCTCCTACCCACATCAGGGCTAGCAACCGCACAAATTTGAGCGGACCGATGGGTACGGTAACTCTCGCGCCGGCTTCGCTGAAACACTTTTGCCATCGAGCGGGTTCCTAAGTGCCTCTAGGGGGCCGCGAGAAGGCGCCGAACGGAGACGACCATGAGCCAGGGCGAGCCGCATCCAATTGAGCGAAAGCTGCGCTCGCACCTTTGGTTCAATAACCCGGACCATCCCGGAATGACCGCGCTTTATCTGGAGCGCTACCTCAACTACGGCCTGACCGAAAAAGAGCTGACCTCCGGCAAGCCGATCATCGGTATCGCCCAGACCGGCTCCGATCTCGCGCCATGCAACCGGCATCACATTGAGCTTGCCAAGCGGGTCCGCGAGGGGGTCAGGAGCGCGGGCGGCGTCGCGTTTGAATTCCCGATGCATCCGATTCAGGAGACCGGCAAACGTCCCACAGCAGCGCTCGACCGCAATCTTGCCTATCTCGGTCTTGTCGAGATTCTTTTCGGCTATCCCCTCGATGGCGTCGTGCTCACGACAGGGTGTGACAAGACCACACCCGCAAGCCTAATGGCTGCGGCCACCGTCAACATTCCCGCCATCGTGCTCTCGGGTGGCCCGATGCTCAACGGTTGGTGGAAGGGCGAGCGCGCCGGCTCGGGGACCGTCATCTGGCAAGCGCGACAAGACCTGGCGGCTGGCCGTATCGATGCTCGCGAGTTCATGGAAATTGCGGCGGCGAGCGCGCCGTCGATCGGCCATTGCAACACGATGGGATCAGCCTCGACGATGAACGCGCTCGCCGAGGCGCTTGGCATGTCGCTTCCGGGCTGCGCGGCCATCCCGGCGCCCTATCGGGAGCGCGAGCAAATCGCCTACGAAACGGGGCTGCGCGCCGTCGAGATCGTGCGCAGAGATCTAAAGCCTTCCGACATCCTAACCCGCGAAGCCTTCGAGAACGCGATCGTCACGTGCTCGGCAATCGGGGGCTCGACCAATGCGCCGATCCACATCAATGCCATCGCGCGGCATATCGGTGTTCAACTGGCGATCGAGGATTGGGAACGGCTCGGCTACGATGTACCCCTGCTCGTCAACATGCAACCGGCCGGGAAGTACCTCGGCGAAGACTACTACCGCGCCGGCGGACTGCCGGCCGTTTTGAATGAGCTCGTGCGGGCGAACCGACTTCACGCCGACGCATTGACGATCAACGGCAAAACGTTGGGTGAAAACGCAAGCGATGCCAAAAGCCACGATCCCGACGTCATCCGCCCATTTGCAACGCCCTTGAAGGAGAAGGCAGGCTTCAAGGTCTTGTCGGGCAACCTCTTCGACTCCGCAATTATGAAGATCAGCGTGATTTCGCAGGAGTTCGGCGATCGATATCTATCGAACCCAACCGATCCGAACGCGTTCGAGGGAACGGCTGTCGTATTTGATGGCCCCGAAGACTATCACGCGCGGATCAACGATCCGTCGTTGGAGATCGACGAGCGAACGCTTTTGGTGATACGCGGCGTTGGACCAATCGGTTATCCGGGGTCGGCCGAGGTTGTGAACATGCAGCCACCGGAAGCGCTGGTCAAAAGAGGCATCACATCGTTGCCTTGTATCGGCGATGGCCGCCAATCGGGGACATCCGCGTCTCCGTCGATTGTCAACGCGTCCCCAGAGGCAGCCGTAGGCGGAGGGCTGGCGCTGCTCCGCTCCGGCGATCGAGTGCGGATCGACCTCAACAAAGGTACCGCCAATATTCTCGTTTCAGCGGAGGTACTCGCCGAACGTCGTAGAAGCCTTGCCGAAGAGCCATACGACGTTCCTGCGAGTCAGACGCCTTGGCAGGAAATCCAGCGGGGGCTTGTCGAGCAGCTATCCGAAGGCATGGTGCTGAGGCCCGCACTGAAGTATCAGCGCGTCGCTCAATCGAGCATTCCCAGAGACAATCATTGACCGCGACACGACCCGAGGAGGATCGATCGGTGGAACGCCTTAGTGACAAAGTCGCTCTCGTCACCGCCGCTGGGCAGGGCATCGGCCGCGCCATCGCCGAGGCCTTCGCGGCTGAAGGCGCATGTGTCGTCGCAACCGACCTAGAGGTTGCAAAGCTTGAGGGGCTGAAGGGAAAACTTCTCAAGCTCGACGCGCGTTCGACCAAGGACGTCAAGGCTGCTGCCGAGGATGTTATGAAGAATGTGGGCCCGCTCGATGTCCTTGTAAACTGTGCCGGCTATGTGCATCAGGGCAACGTACTAGAATGCAGCGAGGACGACTGGGACTTGTCATTCGACCTCAACGTCAAATCCATACATCGTATGCTCTCCGCCTTCCTTCCTCACATGCTTCAGAATGGCGGCGGATCGGTCATCAACATCTCCTCCGCAGTCTCCTCGATCAAAGGCGTTCCCAACCGTTATGCCTATGGGACGACCAAGGCCGCCATCATAGGCCTGACCAAGGCAGTCGCCGCCGATTTCATAAAGCAAGGCATCCGTGTCAACGCGATTTGCCCAGGCACAATCGACTCACCTTCACTCGAGCAGCGGATCCTCGCTTTGGCCAAGGCGAACCGCCAATCTCCGCAGGAAGTAAGGCAGGGCTTTGTCGATCGGCAGCCCCTCGGTCGCCTCGGAACGCCGGCCGAGGTCGCGGCGCTGGCTGTCTTCCTCGCCTCCGATGAATTGAGCTACATAACGGGCCAACCTTACCTCGTAGACGGCGGTATGGCGCTGTGAGCTTGTCCCCTGGCGCCGATCGGGCTTCTAGCCTTCCGCATACGCCGTCGTCGAAAGCAAGCTTACCTCCGGTTTCCGGGAGTCGAGCCGCGTGTGCTGCACGATGATTGGCTGGTCGGATTCGAATACGGACGAGTAGTCCGTATCGCGCGGGACCGGCTCCGGGTCGGCGAGATCATTGAACCGCAAGTGCAGGGTACGGCGAGGTGGAACGGTCACGCGATATGGGCCCACAGGCTCACGATCGACAAAGAAAATCGTTATCGCGATGTGCGCTTCGCGCTCGCAGGCGTTCAAAATGCAGGCCGTCTCGTGAGAGATCAGCTCGCGGTTTGAAAATGAGCTTTCGGACGGAATATATCCTTCCGCAATCGCCCATCTCCGACGTCCTATCGTTTCCATGCAGGGGACCTCCTCCGTATAGCAACGGGAACGCCCGAAGCCTCGCTTCAGCTCCATCGGACCAGCGACGGAACCATTGGCACACCCGCGGCGTTGAGCGTTTTCGGGAGACTGTCGCGCATGTTTTGACGATCGGAAAGCTCCTATGCGCGCGTTAACCGTCGAGCCCGGCAAACCACACACGGCACGGTTGGACGATGTCGCGGAGCCCCCGTTGTCCGATGGCGGGGTCTTGGTCCAATCTCTGGCCCTCGGCATCTGCGGCACCGACCGTGAGATCCTTTCCGGCGAGTATGGCTCGGCCCCCAGAGGCGAGAGCCGGCTTATTCTGGGCCACGAATCCCTAGGGAGAGTGCTTGAGGCACCGCCCCAATCCGGTTTGGTGCGCGATGACCTTGTCGTTGGCATCGTTCGGCGCCCTGACCCAGTTCCTTGCAGCTGTTGCGCTGTTGGTGACTGGGACATGTGCCTGAACGGCGGCTACTCAGAAAGAGGCATCAAGGACCGCCACGGTTACGGCTCCGACCGCTTTCGCATCGAACCCGAGTTCGCTGTAAAGATCGACACCACGCTGGGCCTTCTCGGGGTCTTGCTTGAGCCCGCGAGCATTCTCGCGAAGGCTTGGGACCATACAGAGCGCGTGGGTCGGCGCTTACATGCCTCGCAGCCTCGAACGCTCCTCGTCACCGGCGCGGGTCCAATTGGACTTCTAGCAGCACTCATGGGCTCACAGCGTGGCCTCGACGTCTATGTGTTCGATCGTCCATTCGAACCAACAAAGGCCCAGCTCGTGCAAGACCTGGGCGGCACCTATGACGACGACACCGACAGGCTTGATCATTTGCGGCCAGATATCTTGATGGAGTGCAGCGGCGCGCCTGCTCTTATCGCGCGCGTCCTATCACAAACGGCACCTGGAGGAATTTTAAGTCTCATCGGGGTTACCTCACCGGGACGCGATCTCGAAATCGATCTGGGGCGCGTTTGCCGAACGTTGGTGCTCGACAATCACACAATATTTGGCACCGTAAACGCAAACCGCAGGCACTATGAGATCGCTGCGCGCGCCCTGGCTCGGGCAGACCCAACTTGGCTTCGTCGGCTGATTACGCGCCTAGTTCCGATCGTACGGTGGGAGGAGGCAATGCAGTACCGATCGGGAGACGTCAAAGTAGTGATCGAATTTGACAATTGATGGCACGCAGCAGCAGCCGCATATCACTGCATGGGTCGTTGGATCGGGGCCGGGACTCCCCCATCGGTTGCCGTCGCCACAACATTCGCGGAGAAAATGATCGGTGACCGCGTGATTTCGAAGAGTTTCAATCCTCACTGAAGTACACGGGACTTAGTCGTGCGTTCGCGTCTTGAGTACGAAGCCCAAAGTTGGATTCTTGTGGTCAATCTGGCGGCGCCACAAGGGCTACTGCAAGCGCCCACACGAGTAGCACTCCACACGCCAGAGCGAGGCACAGGACAGCCCCGTTTAGGCCCCCGCGAACTACCCGACCGGCAAATGCCAGCCGAGGGCTACACGCAGTGCGGGCCACCCAAGAAAGTGAGCCACGTATCAAGCGATCAAAGCGTCGAATGATCCTCAGCCCTGCGGCCAACGTTATCTGCAACCCAGAGAGGCGTGCCGGAGGACGGAGGGCGGCGGGGTTTGAGTTTCGCGCATGCCGCTCCAGGACAGCCGCCCGCGCCTCAAGCTGGTCGAGCTTTGAAGCTAAATCCTTACGAAGTCTTCGCAAGGTGACGGTAGGCATCGCGCACTCCCGCCTCTCTCCCGCTCACAGAGCTACTTCAGCGGCTTAGGCTTTCGGCGAACTTCAACATCCTGCCCGGTTCGTTTGAGACTGCCTGCCTTGCCGGTGCTGTTGGTTGTTATCTCAAGTTCGAACTCTCCGCCCTTCTTCTCGCTGCACTTCACGCAAATGAGCGTGTCGGGCAAGGCCTTGAGCCGCGCTTGGGGGATTTCAACGCCGCAGAAGCGACAGGAGCGTCTCACGATGTCGGAGCTATTCATTGGCGAGCCTCCAGACGGGTGGCGTGAAGGCTATGGGTGCTCTCTGTGGCAGAACTGCGGACTAACGTCGGGAACTCGGCATCAAGGCCTCAGTGGTCCACGTTGCACTCGCCGGCACGTTGCCCGTGATATCCGCCATAGGTGATCGACCCACGTCGGCAACGCTTCACTTCCCCACGCGTATGAACCGGGCCCAACGCAGCCGATCGAGCCGCGCTGGTATGTCGGTTTCGACGACTGCGCCAGTTGAGAGGACGCCAACGCTCAGCGGTGCGTGGCGATTTGTGAGTTTCGTTGCCACGGGCGCCTCTTTGCGCTGACCGCAGCAGCTTCAACGTGACGCCGAACTAGGGTTCGGCCGCCACCCGTCGCAGCGTCCCTTCTTCTTCATACCCCTCCTCAAAGAGCGAGCCCAAGGGGCGAGGCAACCTGCAAAATTCAGTACTCTCTTCGATGTGGAATGGTTACTTGGAAATATTTTGGCGGAAAAGTGGAGCGAGCCGAGACGCAGGTAATGGGTCCCGCGTAAGGTAGCGTTGTTACTTACATTTTACTTGGCGATGGACCTGGGCACAAAACCCTCGAGGAGCGGAGCTATGGATCAACAAGATCAGCGGATGGAGTGTTTGCGCATGGCGATCGAGCTTGGCGGCAAAGCCGAGCCAATCGTCTCTGCCGCGCAACAACTACTGGATTTCGTGAGCGGGACGCAGCACACGGCGATCGCGGCCAGCACCGAGTTGGTGTCTGTCGAGGCGGCTGAGCCGCGGCCCGGACCTGCAGACGCGCCTGAAGCAGTTGCGACCGATGCAATCGCGGCCTGCGGGACGGCTTTGGTCATGCCCGAGGGGGGTGATCTAGCCGACGCGATGCCGAGCGTGGAGGCCGCGGAAGGACTGGCGGCAACCCCCGAAGTATCAACGCACGCGCAGACCCATGCGGAGGTGGCCACCGCGGCATCGGTATGCGAGCCGGCATCTGCGGGTGCACCCGCCGAGCCATCCACCAACGAAACACAGACTTCGGAGCCTCCCGCGGTTGCGGCCCAAGAAACCGACATAGATGTCACGTCGTGCGAACCGCCAACAACTTCTGAGGTTCCCTGCGAACCGGATCCCGTCCAAGGCGAGAAGCCTTGCGCCGAGAATGCCGACGGCGCTCCCGCTGAGGTCGCACAAGCGTCGCCGGCTTCTACAGGCGCCGCTGATGGCGCGGACGCAGAAGTGGCTCCGTCGACTTAGGAAACCAAAACACGCAAAGCCCGGCCGCACCGCCGGGCTTTGCTGCTAAGTAGCGGCCAGGATTGCACCAAACCTTAGCGCGACTAACCAGTCGGGCGGCCGACGCCCCAGCCATCGTGCGTCTTCTCTGGATTGCGGTGAGCACTTGGGTTAAGCGCGGCTCAGGACTACGTGTGTCGCACTTTCTGTCGCTACATTCTCAGTCACGGAGTAGCCGAGAGCTGGTAAGTCGATGCCCGCGAACAGTTGCTCGCCGCGACCTAGAACGACCGGCGCAATTGCCAAATGCAACTCGTCGATGACCCCGGCAACCAGATATTGGCGAACCGTGGCGACCCCGCCGCCTATCTTGATGTCGCGATCTCCGGCGGCAGCCTTCGCCTGTTCGAGGGCGGCATCGATCCCGTCCGTTACAAAGTGGAAGGTCGTCCCGCCGTTCATTTCGATTGGTGCGCGGCTGTGGTGGGTCAGCACGAACACGGGGGCATGGTAGGGAGGAGAGTCACCCTACCAGCCCTTCCAGGATTCGTCCCGCCAGGGTCCCCGGATGGGTCCAAACATGTTGCGGCCCACGACAAATGCGCCGAAACCCTCCATCGAACGGGCCGCATATTTCTCATCAACGCCATCCGATCCGCCGCTCTCGCCGTGCATAGTACGAAAGGTCTTCGTCCCGAAGAACCATTGATGCAGTTCCATACCGCGCTTGCCCAGCGGATCGTTGATGCCCTGCTCAGGTCCAGCCCCAAACCCATCAAGCGACACCGAAAAGCCCCTGACTTGCACCGTCGCCATCGACTACCCGCCTCAACTCCTGACCCGTAGAGCGGCCCACTTCCTCAATTCCGAGCCTGTCGCTTCAGCATCTAATCGGGCCGGATGTTGATTGCGGTTGCCCCGAGTAGCGACGTTGAGATCATCCGCAATACAGATCAGTCCTCCGGCATGAACAGATAGCTCGCCCGCAGCATCACCGCCGACATGGTAGCGGTGCCGGTGACGGCCGACGGGGTGCTGTCGATTGTGAGACCCGCGTCGCACAGCGGGCACGAGCCGCCGCTGTTCAGACTGAGGGCGACGTAATCGTACTCGATACCGATAATGACGCTGTTCCAGGCAGCATATTCCATCCCGCCGCCGATGGTCCAGCCATCGACGAATTCGCTAAACGAGGCCGTACCGCCGTGGGTGGGGTGGGTACTGGCGACCTTGAATGTTGCGTTGGAGCCAGCCCAGCCGCCCTTGCCGAACACCATCACGCGGTCCCAGGAATAGCCGAGGCGCCCCTCGACGGTGAGGAGCCAATCGAGATTGGTAGAGAACGTATCGGTGGCGGGGAAGAACGGGCTCCTGACCGACTGCGATAGGCCGGTGCCCGAGAACGACATTTCGCCCCCGAAAATCCACTGCCCGAGCTGCAGGTTGGCGCCGCCAATGACACCGCCAGCAACGCCATTGGGTGAGAAGTCGACGGGGGTGTTTGAAGCGACGCCGCTGGCAGCCGTAAAGTTGTTGAGTTCCTGCTGCCAGGTGAGGTTGCTAAAGGCGCCGCCGAGCTTGCCGCCGATGTAGATGCCGCTCCAGTCGGTCAGGTACTGGGAGTCTGTCATGACCACGCCTGGAATCCCGTCGGCCATGGCATATGTCGTGCTCAAGGCAAGCGTGATCGTGATCGCCGCGAGCCGCAATGATTTGCGAGACCATAAGTCGGGGATCATCGTCTGAGACTCCTTCTTAGCAGTGCGTAGCAAAGCCGCTTCAGTGAGGACTCCAGGGTCGAAAAGGGCACTTGCTTTCCTTTCTATTTCGCCGGGGGCGGTGGGGGCGCCTCTTCCTCGACGGGGGTGGTGTCGAGCTGCTCGACCCTGCCGTCGGCATGCGTGATGGAGACGCCGATCCACTTGCGGCGCACCTCCTTGTAGTGGACCACCGGGTCATAGACGTAGGCGGCGGCGCCGATCCAGGCCACGTCGAGGCGGCCCATGGCCGAGATCACCGAATAGGCGGCAATCACCAGGGTGGCTCGATCGGTCTCCAAGTTTACCTGCGAGTTGAGGTATTCGAGCTCAGCGTTCAACACGTCGAGCAGCGTGCGCTGGCCGACCTTCTCTTCCTCGCGCACGCCCTGCAGCGCCACCTTGTTGGACTCCACCGAGACCTTGTCGGACTCGACCTGCGCGCGCGCCGCCTCGAGCTGCGACCACGACGCGACGAGCGTCTGCTGCTGCTCGGTGCGGATCTGCTCGATCTGCTGCAAGGCGCCGATGTGGTTCTGCTTGGCTTGCCGCACGCGCGCATACACATCGCCCGCCTCGTAGATCGGCACCGTGAGCCGACCGGTCACGATTCCGGTCTCGAGCTCGTCAATGGTCGTGGCGGGCTGGAACCGATCTGTATAGCTCGCCTCAAGCTGTACGGACGGCAGCAGCTCACCGCGGATCTGATCGACGAGGTATTTGGCGGCCTGCTCGCGGTAGAGCGCGGCAACCACCAGCGGGTTCTCGTTGTTGGAGATGCCGATGGCATCCTGCAGCCCATTGGGAATGTCCCGTTCCGGAGGCGCGGGCCACGACAGGCCCTCGGGCGGATGGCCGACGACCTGCTGGAAGCTGCCGCGGCTCGTGCGCAGGTTGGCGCGGGCGGCATCGAGACGCGACACCGCGTCGGCGCGCCGCGCTTCCGCCTGGGCGACGTCGGTGCGCGTCACCTCGCCGACGGAGAAGCGGTCCTGCGCGGCCTTCAATTCGCGCGACAGCACGTTGACGTTGTTCTCGTTGAGGCGGACGAGCTCCTGGTCGCGCACAACGTCCATGTAGGCCGTCACCGCCTGCAGCAGCACTTGGCGCTCCACGTCGCGCAGGTTCTCGCGCTCGGCGCGGACCGTCGCTTCCGCGTTGTTGACGGCGTTGTAGGTGCGAAAGCCGGTGAAGAGCGGCTGAACGCCTTGGATGGTGTAGCCGCGCGGCTTGGTCACGCCGTCGAAGGGCGAGGACGGCCTCTGATCGTCGCGCTGCCAGTTGATGTCGGCCTCACCGGTGACGGTCGGTCGGTATCCCGACATGGCGCGCGCCACCTCTTCGTCGGTGCCGCGCTGGAAGGCGCGCTCGGCGTCGAGACGGGGGTTGTACCCGTAGGTGGCCGACAGCGCTTCGAGCAGACTTTCCGCGCGGGCTGGAGAGGCGACAATCCACAGTCCGAACACAATGCGTGCAATAAACATCAACCAGCCCCGCCCCGAGCGGGGCACGGTCTCCGGCAGCGACGGTGGAGTCCACTCCACCGGCCTATCCTAATGCCACGAATGAGTAATCTGGACTGGACGTCCGCATCGCATGCTGAGGGCCTGTTGGGCCCTGCTCCCCCTCTGCGCGACTCGCCAACACCAAGTGTGGAGAACTCTTCCCCGCTCGGATAGCGCCAGAAAGGCGCAGTTATCGATGATTTGTGGGAAAACCTTCCATGACCGCGGTACACAGAAGCAAAATCCAGAGGATGGCTTCATGTTGCTGCACCAAGCATCAAAGCGAGCAGTCAGCGCCCTTCAGCTAGGCGATCCGGGGTTTGAATTCGACTGCATCAACGCTGCGCCCGAAAGCCTCGCGATCATCAACGGCCGCATTGTATGTGTCTCCGGGAGCATCCATGCGCTTTGGCACAACAGAACTCGACGGAGCCTGGCTAATCGGGCTCGAGCCCGCGGGCGATCATCGCGGATTTTTCGCGCGCACCTTCTGCACGCGCGAATTCGTCGCACGTGGCCTAGAAACCACCTTCGTGCAGCACAGCACGTCGTATTCGACGAAGCGCGGGACCATCCGCGGCATGCACTTCCAGTGCGAGCCCGCGGCCGAGGTAAAGATTGTCAGCTGCGTTCGCGGCGTGATTTTCGATGTCATCGTCGATTTGCGAAGACGCGCGCCGACCTACCGTCGCTGGCAGGGCTTCGAGCTTTCTGCTGAAAACCGCCGCCGACTTTACATCCCGGCCGGCTATGCGCACGGTTTCCAAACGCTGAGCGATGATACTGAGGTGGATACCTGATCTCGGAGTTCTATGCGCCGCAACGTGCGAGCGGCGTTCGCTATAATGATCCGGCCTTCGCGATCTCCTGGCCCTTCCCGGTGACTTCAATCTCAAACAGGGACCAGTCGTCCTAATTTCGAGTCGCTGTCACCAGTCTCGCCAAGCAGGCCGTGAGCCAGGAGAAGATCGGCCGCTCAGCGGATCCCTAGAAATCCGGGCCATCAAACAATACGATGGACAACCACAACGGGCTGTCAACGCTGTAACTTCCCCGGGTATTCTTCTCATGATAGAAATTCTAGTCGCTGACCGACCAAGTCCCGTGGACTTGGGTCAGCGTATGATGGAGAGTTCAATAGGCCTGCTGCTTTACCTATCGATAGCTGCGAGCGGGTTTGTAATCGGACTTATTTTCCGATTTCCTATGCTGATAGCTGCGTCAGCCGCTGTTGCAGTCTTGATAGGTGCGTTGAGTATATCTGCAGGTTTCTCATTCTTGGTAGAGCTTTTTGCGGGGCTGCTCACGCTGCAAACTGGTTATTTGATTGGAGTGGCGGCATCGTTCGCATGGTCAAGAGCTTGCGCTTCCAAAAGAGGCGACTGAGCCTTTCGATGCGTACGGGCTAGAGCGCCCACGAGTCACTCACGAGCTGTAAATGGTGGCCCGGTCTCGCAAACGGCGTAGCAACAAAGGCCTCCAGCCGGACCCAGGGGATCGCCGTCAAGTAGTAATACTCGAAAATAATATGCAGGCTTAGAGAATTGACTTCATTTTGCCAAATTGGTCTTCCTTGAACATCAATACATTCCTTCGACCGACGCTCCGCTAGGGGGGCGGGTCGGTGCCCAGCATCTTAAGCAACGCGCTTCCCACAAAGGCGAATGACCACTTAACTAACACGAGGTCAATGCGACGTCCGGTTACTAATCGGGCTGATCGGCAGCGTCTTTAGCTGGGGTCTCTTGAATTGACCCACCTTCCTCTCCCTCTTTGCTCTCGTCGGAGACAGGCGCGCTTGCTTCGTCCTGGTCTGATTTATTTTCTGCGACATAAGCCTGGCAGCCTTCTATAAAGCTGTCGGAGTTTCCCGAGCAGTCATCGACACTATCAACATTGTTGAGGCTGGCCCATTCATATCCGGCCGTGTGAGCTGCACAGTCGACTGTGTCGGGTGTGCAACCGGCGTCTTGAGACCCTTGGGCGTTTGCGAGCGACAAAACGGGGTATAGAGGCAGGATGAAAAGGATCACGGCCGACAAGGCGCAGCGGTTCATATTGCTCACATTCTTACCAATCAGACTGTAGCTTGGTCGGCTGTAACGAGGCCTCCCCCATGTTTTTGCCAGTTAAGAATCATAGCTCCCATTTGAAAGGGCGACGCACCCCTCAGGTCAATTTAGCACCATTGATGCGAGGGCAACGCGGCGCGCAACGTATTTACCTTATTTTAAGTGCTAACCATCTTCGCAGGAAATGATTACTCGAGTAAGGCCCCGACAGAGACGCGAGGAGGCCACGGTCCTATGATTCGGCATCATTGGAACAAGACCATGTCTTTCGTAACTAGCAGCGACTATGCCGCATTGGCGGCTATCTGCTGGCTGGCGCTCCCCGTCACAGCTGGCCTGTGTCAAGAGAGGCCCTCCCAAGATACTAATCAGCCACCGCGGAAGGCACCACTCGCCTCGTCCGCAGACCAAACGGTCCATCCGCTCAAGGTGAGTGAGAATGGCAGGTATCTTGTTGACCAACAGGGCAATGCAGTCTTCTGGTTGGGTACGACCCAATGGGAGCTTTTCCGAGGTTATAAACTCGAAGATGCCCGAGTCATTCTTGAAAATGCGAAAGCCAAAGGCTTTGCCTTTGTGCAAGTCAAGCTCCTTGGCGGCGGTGATGGCACCGAGCCCAACGTCTATGGCGAGAAGCCGTTGATCGACGGCAACCCGCTCACACCCAATGAGGCCTATTTCAGAAACGTCGACGCGGTCGTCGAGATAGCCCGCCAGAATAATCTCGCCATTTCGCTAACCCTGTTCCATCAGCGCTGGCGCGAGTACATTACCGTCCAGAATGCGCGCGCGTGGGCGAGATGGCTCGCAGCGCGCTACAAGAATGTGCCGACCATCGTCTGGTCCATGACGCCGGAGGCCAAGGCGGAGTTTGTTCCCATTTTGCGGGAATTGGCGGTAGGTCTGCGCGAAGGGGATGGGGGCCAGCATCTCGTAACGTTCAAGCCGGACCCTGCACCCTATTCTTCGAGTTTCATCCACAGGGAGAATTGGCTCGATTTCAACTCGATGCAGACCTGGAACCGCGTCGACCTGATCTATCCCATGGTGACGAAGGACTACCATCTCGAGCCCGCGAAGCCCGTCCTGATGGCCGAAGGCGCGTATGAGGGCGGTACGGAGTACGGGTTCGATGTCACCGCGCTCTGGGTTCGGCGCCAGGCTTATTATTCCTATCTGGCCGGCGCTCATCATACGTACGGGCACAATGACAGCTGGCGCATTCTACCGACGTGGAAGCAAGCGCTAGATGCGCCCGGGGCCACTCAGCTGAGCATACTAAAGCGGATCTTTCTGGACCGAAAAGAGTGGTGGTGTTTGGTCCCAGACCAAACTGTCTTTGCCCGTGGCGGCAACACTACCGGAACGCTGCTGAACCTAGCGGCTCGCCACAAGGATGGCCAGTGGATCATGGCATACCTGGGAGGCTACAAGAGCCTCCTCTCTCGGCTCGCCGAGCAACTTGGCAGCAAGCCATCGGTCTCCATCCGCATGGACAAAATCACGGTTGGAAAAAGCGTCAATGCCTTCTGGATTGATCCGAGAACAGGGCAGTCAGTGGCAATTGGCCATTTTGCGAATACGAACGTACAATCATTTTCTCCGCCGGACGGGTGGGAAGACGCCCTATTGATCTTGGAGGCCCTGCCTAACTGAACGCCAGCGTGTGGCATGCTCGATCTGATACTCTGCTACTATGGAGCAAACGCGCTAGCTCGCGTGCTGGCGTTGATCTCGGGTCAGCGATCTCGCTGCGAAGATCGCAGAAAGTTTGTCCCACAGGTCTGAAGGCGGCCCCCGAAATCAATGGTGAGGGCGGGGTCAAGGGCCAGCAGATCGGAAAACAAGTGACCGTGGAGCATGCGTCGTTTCGAGAGCGGGTGGCCGATAGCCGAGGGCAGTCCTCGGTTTGATTGGCTCGGTTTGAATTGGAGAAGGATAAGTGTAGCACGCGAGCTACATCCACCTCAGTTAGGATTTTTCAAGAGTATTGGGTACAGGGTGGTCGCTCGTGGTTGCGATCGGTTTCATCGTGGCAGCACTGCAAATTGTTTATTTGATTGGCATGGCCGCATCCTACGGAGTTAAGAGCGGGGGCATGTAAGAGAGGCGATTGAGTTTCATTGGTGGCCGCGACGAGGGGCTCTCTTTACTACCTTCCATTGTTTACTACCTTCCATTGTGCTGCGCGACTGAAGCGCTCCGAAGAGATTTGCCAAATAGCCGAGGATCGTCGCCGCATTGTATAGCGGTCGAAGGTAACCCGCAGCGTGGGGGAGCATGCCTTAACAAAAAAACGAGTTCGTCGATGCTCCGCATCGTCTCGTCGGGCCCATGAAGGCCGGGCGAAAGCAGGCTGCCCACGCGAGAACGTAGTTTTTCCCGATCCCTCTAAAAACCAATTTGGTGCCCGTCTTGGGGGAAGCGGGAGGTCTGTTGGAAGTTCGTAGAGGGGGCGGGGACTTGCGATGCCGTCGTCGCCGATGGATTGTCTGGCAGCGAAAGTTCGACCCTGACCGTGTCGCCCGGCTCGACGGCGGTCGTCTCGCTCGCGGTCAGCTCCGAGACCGTTGCGCCATTCCGGCGCACGATAGTATAATTAGGTTGAGCTCTATGGCGGTCTGCGAGGAACCTCGGGGCCATGGCCTCCGATTCGTAGATCAACTTTTCAGCGGTCTCCGACTTGCGACCGATATCCTCCAACCTATTTCCAACGGAAGCCAGCTCGACGGTCGCGTCGTCGATGCGCTTGTTGCGCAATTGCAGGATATCGATCTCATTCTTGCTGATGTCTTGCTTCACCCGCATCAGTGCGCTTTCGAGTCTGAGCTTGTCGCCTTTGGCCTGGGCAAGGTTCCGCTCCAACCCCAATCGGCGAGGCTGGGTTGTAAGCCCCTTGCTGACAAGCCCTCTGACGGTGTCGAGCTCCTGATTTACAAGGTTGACCTCGGTATCATGGTTCTCGATCTGGCCCTCAAGCGAGGTCACTTCCTTCTCAAGGTAATTGTGCAACTGTTCCAGCGCCTGAATTTGTGTCTTGAACGCTTGTTGGTGAGCAGTGAAGATAAGTTTCTCCTGTGCCATCGCCATACTGGTGAAGGTTGTGTCTCGCGCCTCCATGAGGCGCGACGGGAACCGAATGTCGTCGAGTCCTTGGAATTCCGCCTCCAGGCGTGCCTTGCGCGAAAGCAGGGCTATTCTTTCGACTTCGAGCTGATCAAGTTCACCCGTTGTCGCGATAACTTCCCGCTCCAGTCGCTGTCCGGCGATGCGCACGTCCCCGCCAGCAATCGCCAGGGCTTGCAGCACGTTCATGCCCGGACGGTACGGATACTCCCCCGGATGCTCGACGTGGCCCACAACGTAGAAAGGACGAAACTGTACGACCTCGATGGAAACGTCTGGGGTCTCAACAAGGCCGATGCGCTCTTTGAGCCTATCTCCGATTTCAGATGACAGCTCGACGGTGGTGGCGCCGGCAGCAGAAACCTCTCCGAGCAGTGGTAGCGATACCGTTCCGGCGGCACCGATTGAATATATGCCATCGAGTGCCTTCCAAGAAAAAACCTCGGCACGTGCCGGCCGCCAAGCCGACACCTTAATGCGCAGCTTGTCCAGGGAACCAAGGCGGTAATCAGTTCCTCTGGTCGTCCTATGTGCAGCATTATCGCCCCCGTCGGACGCGCGAATGGTTGATGCTGGAAGACTGAGCAGCAGGAGCATCAGCAGGGCTTTGGCGAAAATGCTCGCTGACTTCGGACGATCGCTCTCGCACGCTCTTTTTTGAGCGCGGCGCCGCGGTGGGGTTCGAGAGCACCTGCGCCGTCTTCGTGCTAACTTGGAATTTCATGAGTCACCATCTAGCGACCAGTAGGTCGGCCGCGGCCAAGGTTTACCGCTTCTGCTGCTGGTTGAATGAGCGCAACTTATTCCCTATCTTGTGGAGCTTTTGACACTCCCGCAAACTGAGCATTTTGGAACCTCACAGCACTCGCCCGGACAACCACATGTAAGTATAGTCATTCGGCCCGCGTTGCGGACCACCCGAAAACGGTCATATGAAACACATCGCACCGAATTCTGCTAGGTCAGAACTAACCTTAAACGGGTGCGGACACTCCTTTCGATGCAATAGGTACTTCCTTAGGCGGAGCCTTGGCCGCACTGTGCGCAGCCCCACCGTCACCCAATGTCTGCATTGGTGCGAAAGCAGGCTGGCTACAAGCTTATCAAGATTGCGGTATCTGGACGTATAGCGCCCGGCGAGGTTCTAACGGGCCTAGCTCGTGGATGGTGAGTGAGGATGCAACCGGTTCTCGAGACGCAAAGAGTTCCGAGGCCTTTCGTGAGGTCAGAGGCGAGTTCGCAGCCCGAAAACCATTGCGCGGCTCGGACTTCGAGTAAGTCCATTGCCATTGTTCACGATTGGTGCCCTTCGTTCCGGGGTGGTGAACGCGTTCTGGCCGAGCTTTGTCAACTCTTTAAAGGCGCCGATGTGTTTACGCTTTTTGACTTTCTACCTGACGAAATCAAGGAGAAACATTTCCCTCATGTGACGTTTACAACCTCGATTGCGAACCGGCTGCCGAACGTGGAGAAGTACTATAGGTCGCTGTTCTTTGCCTGCCCTTTCCTAATCGAGCAATTCGACGTGACCGGATATGACGCTGTAATTACGTCTTCGGCGGCCTTTGCGCGGGGGGTGCTAACTCGGCCGGACCAGCCGCACTTATGCTACGTGCACAGCCCCATCCGCTATGCTTGGGACGAACAGTTTTCCTATCTCGAACAGGGGCGGTTAGGCTTTGGACCCAAAGGGCTCCTGTTCCGCTATCTGCTCCACAAAATGAGGACATGGGATGCCCGCACCGCGCACGGGCCGGATCTCATGTTGGCCAACTCGAACTATGTGCGTGCGCGCATTCGGCGCATATATGGCCGCGACGCACAGGTCTTGTTCCCGCCGGTAGCACTCGACGAGTTGCAATACGCCGCGCAAAAGGACGACTACTACATAACGGCATCATTCCTCGCACCGTACAAGCGCACAGACCTCGTCATCAAGGCGTTCAATGAGATGCCCACTCGCCGCCTCCGCGTGATTGGTGAGGGGCAGCAATTGAAGGCTCTGCGCGCAGTCGCGGGATCAAACGTGGAGTTCACCGGCTACTTGCCAAGATGTGATTACGTGAAGGCCGTCGCCTTGGCAAAGGCCTTTGTATTTGCAGGTTGCGAAGATTTTGGCATCGCACTGGCCGAGGCGCAGGCTTGTGGCACGCCGCTGATTGCTTTCGGCCGAGGCGGGGCCTGCGATATCGTGCGGCCGCTCGATGCCACTGCGAGGCCGACGGGCATTCTCTTTGGGCGGCAAACCGTCAAGGCAATCAGGGACGCAGTCGAATTATTCGAACAAAACCGCCGCCTCATCGCCCCCGCGGCATGTCGGCAGAACGCCCACCGATTTTCCGTCGAGCGCTTCGACCGAGAGATCCTCACGGCCTTTGATGCAGCAGTGGCCCTACACCGCGGCAATCGGGTGTGGGCGCCCACGGGGAATTGGGGATGAACACCTATTTTGCATGACAACACTAAGCATTTCCGGCGGTAGGGGGCGATGCGAAACTCCGCATCGCAAAGTCGCCAGGAGCCGATGAGGACTTAGTAGTTTTGACCGATCGACCGTACCTACTCGGTTACCAGCGACTCCCGTCCGCCGGCTGTTCGAGGTTGGAAGCGGGGGCCCGAAGATAACCGCAAGAGAGGGAGATCAGCATTTAAATTGAACATGTGTTGCGGGCTCAGCAGAACGCACGGGGCAGGCCAGATCGTGCGGGCGCCAGCCAAGATTGGCCCCATGAGCCTTGCCTAAAACATCCGTCGGTTTTCAACGATGAAGTGGATCGTCGCGCATTAGGGCCGAACAGCCCGCTGCGTGAGCGAGCCGTTCGGCGGGGGAAGGAGTTGAGCCTGGTGATCAAAGGAAGTAATGACTGGCGACAGTCCTACTCTTTTTGTGCCAGCGAAGCCCTTTCCGTTGCGTGCTAATGGTCAAATCATTCCGCGGGTCATTCCGCGAGCAGAGCGGAACGCCAGACGCATCGCGGACCGGTAACTTTATGCGGGAACCTAACTGATGAAAGTCGTTCTTTTCTGCGGTGGCCTTGGTACGCGCATACGGGAATACTCGGAGAGCATCCCCAAGCCAATGATACCGGTCGGCTACCAGCCGATCCTCTGGCACCTCATGAAATACTACAGCTACTACGGCCACAAGGATTTCGTGCTTTGCCTAGGCTACAAGGCTAATATCATAAAAGACTTCTTCCTTAACTATAAGCCGCAGACTTTCTCCGATTGTATTGTTTCCGGCTTTGGCCGCAACGTCGAACTGATTGGCGAGCCGAAGGAGGATTGGCGCGTCACCCTCGTCGACACCGGCATCTGGCGCAATATAGGTGAGCGTCTGTGGGCTGTTCGCGACCATGTCAAGGACGATGAGATTTTTCTTGCCAACTACAGCGACGGGTTGTGCGACGTCAATCTCCACCAGATGGTTGAAACGTTCCGAAAGAGCGGCAAGGTCGGCGGTTTCGTGGCGATTCGTCCACCGCTGACTTACCATATCGCCGACATCGCTAAGGACGGGCGAGTCCGCGAGTTTCGCAGCTCGGATCGTTCGGACATTTGGATTAACGGTGGCTTCTTCGTTTTCCGCCGCGAGATATTCAACTACATTCGCGAAGGCGAGGAACTTGTCCTCGAGCCCTTCCGCCGCCTGATCCAGGACGACCAGCTTTTGGCCTATAAGCATGACGGCTTCTGGCGCGCCATGGACACACTGCGTGATCGGCAGTTTCTCGAGGACTTAGTCGAGCGCGGAGAAATGCCGTGGCGGTTCGACGAGGTTCCCGGCAAGAAATCCCGTAAGCTGATGGCGGCTGCGGAATGAAACCACTCGCATTGGCGCGTCCTGGAGAGCCGCTCAACGTTCTGGCCGTCGGCGCACACTCCGACGACATCGAAATTGGCGCAGGCGGCGCGATCCTTGAACTTATCGCGGCCGGCGTGAAACTCGACATTACCTGGTGCGTGCTTAGCGCGACCGGTGCGCGCGCGGACGAGGCGGCTGCCTCGGCCAAAGCATTCCTCAAAGGCGCGGCCGCAAGTCGAATAATCTTCGGCAGCTTTCGCGACACCCATTTCCCCTACCAAGGCAGCGAGATCAAGGCCCACATTGAGGGTATCCGCAATGAGACCGATCCCGATCTCGTCCTAACGCACCGACGCGACGATGCACACCAGGATCACCGCGAGATCGCGGCACTGACGTGGAATGCGTTTCGCAATCACCTGATCCTTGAGTACGAGATCCCGAAATGGGACGGCGATCTTGGCCAGACTAACTTCTACTTCCCGCTCTCCGCTGGGACGGTAGAGCGCAAGATCGCGCTCCTTCGCGAGAATTTCTACACGCAGCGCTCGAAGGACTGGTTCGACGACGAGACGTTCCGCAGCGTCGCTCGTCTGCGCGGCATGGAATGCCGCGCGCCCAGCCGGTTTGCCGAGGGATTCATTCTGCGCAAAGCCCAGATTGGGCTTTCGACCGCAATTCCAGCGATTAGCTGAGCACGCGGTGTGTAGGGCCGCAAATCTGCAATTAGCTGTAGATTGAAAGGTACTGTTATGATTTTCACCGAGACCAACCTGAAGGGCGCATTCGTAATCACGCCAGAGCGGCATGAGGACGAGCGGGGTTTTTTTGCGCGCGCCTTCTGCCAGCGCGAATTCGCCGCGCATGGCCTGAAGGCAACCATCGCCCAAGCCAACATAGCCTCCAACATCCGCAGGGGCACCCTCCGCGGTATGCACTTCCAGTATCCCCCAGCGGCCGAGACCAAGCTCGTCCGCTGCACTCGCGGCGCCATCCTCGACATCATCGTTGACCTCCGGCCAGAGAGTCCGACCTACCTTGGGCAGTTTGCGGTCGAGCTCAACGAAGAGAACATGCTTGCGCTCTACGTCCCGGAGCGTTTCGCGCACGGCTACCAGGCGCTTCGCGACGGCACTGACACGAGCTACCAGGTCGGCGAGTTCTACTCGCCCGCGGCTGAGGGTGGGCTCAAGTACGACGACCCGCGGCTCCGCCTCAAATGGCCACTTCCGGTCAGCGTCGTCTCGCCCAAAGACCGGGGGTTCCGAAACCTCGATGACATCGAGGCCCTGCTGAAGCAAAAAATGTCGATCGGTGCCACAGTCTGTCGGTCGACGGCAGGGCGCCCTGCGGAGAATGTGACATGTTGATAGTCGACACAGCTCTGAAGGCGCGCGAGGCCGCGGGCCAGCCAATTCGCGTCGGGGTGGTGGGTGCAGGCTTCATGTCCCAGGGCCTTGTCAATCAAATCGTCCATAGCACGCCTGGCATGCGCGTGGTGGCGATCTCGAATCGTCGCATCGAGCGGGCAATTCACGTGTTCCGCTATGCGGGCCATAACGAAATCGTCACTGCCGACAGCCAGATTAGGCTCAACAGCGCCGCCGCCGGCGGCAAGCCGGTTGTTACGGATGACGCGATGCTGCTGGCCCGCAGTGAGCTGATCGACATCCTCGTCGACACGACGGGCTCGGTCGAGTTCGGTGCTCATCTAGCGCTGGAAGCCTTCCGCCACGACAAGGACGTCGTGCTGATGAATGCCGAGCTAGATGCCACGATCGGACCGATCCTTCACCTTGAAGCCGACCGCTATGGCGTTATTCTGACCGCGTGCGACGGCGACGAACCGGGCGCCCAGATGAACCTCTATCGTTGGGTAGAAGGGCTCGGTCTCACGCCGCGCGTTCTCGGCAACATCAAGGGGCTGCAGGACCCCTACCGCAACCCGACCACACAGAAGGATTTCGCCGAACGCTGGGGCCAGAACCCCGCTATGGTGACGAGCTTCGCCGACGGTTCCAAGATCAGCTTCGAGCAGGCGATCGTCGCCAACGCGACGGGTTTCAAGGTGCGTTCGCGCGGAATGTCGCGCGGGCTCGAGTACCGTGGCGATATAATGAAGATCGGTGAGCTCTACGATATCGACGAGCTGCGCGCGATGGGCGGTGCCGTGGACTATGTGGTTGGCACGCCGCTCACAAAGGTCTTCTGCCTCGCCGAGCACAATGACCCCAAGCAGCGACACTACCTCAATCTCTACAAGATGGGCGAGGGACCGCTCTATTCGTTCTTCACTCCCTACCATCTCGTGCATTTCGAGGTCCCGAGCGCGATCGCTCGTGCGGTTCTCTTCCGCGATCGGGTGGTTAGACCTCTCGGTGGACCGGTGGTCGAGGTCTGCGCGCTCGCCAAGCGCGATTTGAAGGTCGGAGAAATTCTTGACGACTACGGCATGTACATGACCTACGGCGAGGCGGTGAATGCCGACGAGATGAGCGCCGGTCGCTACCTGCCAGAAGGTCTCGTCGCGGGGTGTCGGCTTAAGCGCGAAGTGCGCAAGGATCAGGTTCTGACCTACGGCGACATAGTCCTGCCGGTCGGCCGGCTCGCCGACCAGCTGCGCGCCCAGCAGTATCTTCGGTTCCGCGGCGAGACATGGCTGGCGGACCTACTCGAGCCACCACAGCACGACGCGCTTTCGGCAGGGGCCGGAGGCGACGCGGTACTGCAGGCGCAGCCTTGATTCCGGCGGCCGCCTTCAGGGTGGTTCTAGTCATGAATGCTGGTGGCACAAAGTCGGCTTTCAGAGCGGTACACCGTGAATAAGTCATTGCAGGTAAGTGGTCATGCTGTAAGCCGAGATATTGCCGGCCGTGATGCCCCCGAGCTTTCTCGATCTTCGCTACGCTGGCGAGGAGCATGGCGGCTGCTGTGGCGCCTGCCCGATTTGGCTTTGCGACAATTGCGCAGCGAATTCCTGAGTTCCATCTTGAGCACCTTTGCTAGCGAAGGGAGCCGACCACAACGAGATCGAAGAAGTAAGAATCGAAGAAGGAAGATATGCATTTTTGGAAATTTTGGCTCGACCAACTTCGGCAATGAGATCACTGTTCAGACGATTCTGATCCAACTAAATCATCGGTTTCCGAACGCTGAGCTTGTTTGCATCTGCATGGGACCGGAGGCCTTGGCGGCCACTCAAAACATTAAGGCCGTTCCAATTAGCCGTAATTTTATTCGATTCTGGAAGCCTCACACTCGACCCGCCCAGTTGCTAAAGCGGGTTTTCATTGGGATGCCGAGTGAGCTCGGTCGATGGTTGGACGCTTTCAATACTCTAAAGAAAGCGGATGTCATGATCATTCCAGGAACAGGATTGCTATCAGACGCTTATGGTCTTTTGGGCTGGGGACCATATAATCTTTTCAAATGGTCGTTAATAGCAAGGGTGTGCCGTTGCAAACTCATGTTTGTAAGCGTCGGCGCAGGTCCGCTGTACGGCGCGCTTGGGAGATACTTTGTTAAATCAGCTCTTTCCCTGGCGAACTTTAGATCCTATCGAGACGCCGCCAGCAAGAATTACCTCAAGGGCATTGGATTTCCGGTTGTCAGCGACCGGACCTATCCGGACCTGGTGTTTGGTTTTCCCGAGGCAATGTTACCGCATGCGGCTGATAAAAAAAACAAAAGAACGGTGGTAGGTCTTGGCCTGATGATCTGTCCTGGAAAGTATAGCGTGGCTAATCCGAGTATTGCAAGTTATCGGGAATACCTTAGGAGTCTGGTTGTTTTTGTGCGATGGCTATTGGCGAATAACTACGACATTCGGTTGATACTTGGCGACCTTCAGGACAGGATCGCGTTAGACGATTTCAAAGCCTTGCTAAGAACGTCGCTGGGACAGTATGACGAGGAACGCATTATCGACGAACCCGCACTTTCAGTAGAACAATTGCTTCCGCAGATTGCAGCGACCGATATAATGGTAGCGACCCGGTTTCACAATGTCCTTTTAGCGTTGGTTCTTAACAAGCCGGTTATTTCTATTTCATTCCACCATAAGTGCGCATCTTTGATGAGCGATATTGGATTAACGGAGTACTGCCACGATATTAATCACATGAATGCCAAAGAATTAATTGAGCAATTCCAGGACGTGGAGAAAAATGCGGAGAAGATGAAAGCTTTAATCATGCGAAGAGTCGAAGAATCACGCAAGGCTTTAGACGAGCAGTCCGACATTATTTACAACAGTATATGAGTGAGAATGTGAACGGACGCTCTATCGGGTATAAAAGCCTTACGCAGCCCCCTCTGGCTGATTTGCGGCGCGGGTTGGTGAGAGGTAGTTTCGTCACCGCGTTGGCACAAGGTTTGAAGTTCATGATACTAACCGCAACGACCATAGTGTTGGCGCGGTTGCTATCACCGCAAGATTTTGGCTTGCAGGGGATGATAGTTGTGGTGACCGGCTTTCTCGGTCTTTTTCAGGACGTTGGTTTAGCGACGGCGACCATCCAAAAGCTTGAGGTCACGCACGAGCAGACATCAACCCTTTTTTGGCTCAACGCCGGAGTTGGGGTAGTGCTCGCCATAATCTGCGCGGCGTTAGCCCCGCTCCTTGTCACGTTTTTCCACGAGCCCCGCTTATATTGGGTCTCGGTGGTCTCGGGCGTGGCGTTTGTGTTCAACGGGCTGTCGGCCCAGCACGGCGCGCTACTTAGGCGGGGTATGCGATTCGTGACGCAGGCGAAGATCGGTGTGTTGTCTGTCGCGGTTGCTTCTGCGACGGGAATCGTCATGGCTTTGCTGGGTTGCCGTTACTGGTCGCTAGTGGGCATGACTCTCGTCGGTTCGATCGTAATCGCTGCCGGTACGTGGCTGGCCGTTCCTTGGATCCCAGGGCTCCCGCGCCGCAAGTGCGGTACCCTGTCAATGCTCCATTTTGGCGGGTTAGCCACCTGTAACAACTTGCTTGTATTCTTATTATGGAACGCGGACAAATTTCTTATTGGTCGCTTTTGGGGGGCTGACGCGCTCGGACTGTATGGGCGCGCATACCAGCTCGTCACGTTGCCGGTTCAAGAATTGAATGCCTCGGTCGGGGGCGTGGCCCTCCCGGCACTTTCTCGGATTCAGCATGATGCCGAACGCGTGGCTAAGTCTTTCCTTACTATCTACTCGTTACTCACGTCGTTCACCATCCCAGTTACGATCACGTGCGCGCTGTTTGCGGGTGAAATAGTCCGCATCGTGCTGGGTGCCCAATGGATGGAGGCGGCGCCGATCTTCAGGTTGCTTGCCCCGGTATCGTTGGTGTTCGCGGTGGCCAACCCGTTCTCGTTATTGGTCATATCCACGGGCCGGGTGGGGAGGTCCTTGGGCATCAGCATGGCGGCGACGCCTCTGGTAATTGTGGGGATCCTGCTGGGCTTAAGTCACGGTCCCGCAGGAGTCGCCTTGGGGTACTCGTCGGCGCTGACAATTCTGCTCATCCCCATTGCGGCCTGGTCCAAGCTCGGCACTGGAATCACTTGGCCGGATCTTTGGGAAGCTACCAAACCACCGTTACTTTCCGGCTTGCTCGCAGGCGCGGTGGGCCTACTTGTGAAGTTCACTCTCGATGGCAGACTCGAACCCATCCCCTACCTTTTGGTTGGGCTAGGCCTTGTTTGGGGCATTTACGCTTGGCTGCTCTTGTTTGTCATGAACCGGAGACATGTCTACCTCGACCTGCTATCGCATTTATTGCCACGATCCCAGCCTCGGCCGAAAGAAGAATTTAGATCAGCCGTGAGGCCGGCGTGAATATCATGAACCTGATGGATGGAGCGATATCGTGAAACCTTGGATCAGGAGCGTTCTAGTTTTTTGGCAACGACGAGGCCTGTTTCCTGTCGGAGTCCTCCCCCTACAGAAATCCGCTTACAGTTTTTCAATATGATAATCAACCAGGCGTCTCCACCGATCTTGGCACAGGCGGCCCGTTTGCAGGTCTTCGGAAAGTCGCCCGCGCGCTTCTATTTACGACTGAACCAGCAGATTTGGCAGCGGTTGCCCGCTCGCGTGCGCGATTCGCATCTTCTCCGCTCTTACGGGGCGTGGTTGCACAGGTTTGTCCGCTTGCGTGCCAGGCACCACCAGATTTTCGGCACGTTCTTTTTTCGGAACCGCCCGGCGCTCGAGTTGATGCGGCGCATAGCCGCGCAGAAAGCCCACGGCGCGACTTTGAGAATTGTTGTGTTGGGTTGCAGTATCGGCGCTGAGGTCTATTCGATCCTCTGGACTATCCGATCAGCCCGACCGGACCTAAACGTCGTCCTGCATGCCTCAGATATTTCAGAGGCAATCTTGCACTTCGCGGAAAGGGGCATTTACGATCGCAACACCTCCCAGTTGGTCTCTGCTTCAATTTTTGCACGAATGACCAAGGCAGAAATGCAGGAAATGTTCGATTGGGAAGGCGATCAGGCCACAGTTAAATCGTGGCTTCGGGAAGGGATCACTTGGAAACTCGCTGATGCTGCCGATGCAGAGATCATTAACATTTTTGGGTCTCAGGATATGGTCGTCGCAAGTAATTTCCTTTGCCACATGGCTCCCTCGGATGCGGAAAAATGCCTCCGCAATTTCGCTCGCCTAGTCGGGCCCGGTAACCACCTTTTTGTTTCAGGCGTTGATCTGGATGTTCGAACCAAGGTTGCATTTGACCTCGGCTGGAATCCAGTGCCGGAGTTGGCGGCGGAAATCCACGACGGCGACCCGTCCGTCCGCGCCGACTGGCCATGGCAGTGGTGGGGCCTCGAGCCGCTTGACCGGCGAAGGCCAGATTGGCAAATACGTTACACTGCAGCATTTCAAGTGATTTAAATCAGGGGAGTCCGTATTCTCTCGGTTTCTTCAGCTTGCCGCAGGAACGATTCGCAAGCAATTGCGTGTGAGAATAACGAGTGCAACTTCATCGATGGGTCACTGCGCGGAGTCCAATATATTGTTCAACGGCTAGCTCCGGACGGGCACTGGAATCCAGATGCGGAACACTAAATCGCTTCCCCTCGTTGTAATTGCTACACCGGTCTATAACGGCGCTCCGTTCCTCGCTGAAGCAATGAAGTGTGTTCAGGAACAAACATACCCAAATTTAGTGCATTGCGTACTCGACAACGCAAGTACCGACGAAACAGCGTCAATAATTGCTAGTTATACGGCCGGGCAGCAGGTTCCGATTATATGTTCGCGCAATGCGCAAACTATCCCGATTGTCGAAAACTGGAATTCAGTCTTGCGTCTAGTTCCGCGCGACGCTCGCTACTTTCGGCTTCTCCCCGCGGACGACCTAATGACATCCACATGCATCGAAAAGATGGTCGGCCTTGGTGAGCGCTGGCCAGACGTCGGCATCATCGGTTGTCAGGAATGGCTGGGTGAAAGACTGGTCGGGGACGGACTTCCCACAGAAATTGAGGTTTTTGACGGGCGAGCAATATTGCGTGGTGCGCTGCTCAATAAGATCCATGGTTCTCCTCCTCATCTTCATTGCCTCTATCGTATTCCGGCTCGTGGGCTACCAGATCCCTTCTATCTTCAGCAATTTAAGGGGGCGCCAGTTATGAGTAGCGACATGGACGCTGCAATGAGTGCGCTCTCAAGGAGCAAATTCGGCTTCGTTCACGAACCTCTGGTTTTCACGCGAATCCATAGCAATTCCGTGACAGAAAAAATTGTGTCGCCTGCCCGCATGAAGCTTTTGGCCGATCTTCAGTTAATTGATCGTTGGGGACCGAGCGCGTTTGATACCGAAAAGGACTATCGAATGTGCCGTAAGCGTCATTTGCAATTCTATTATCGGCATTTGTTGCTTTGGCAAGTCACACGACAATCGACATTATTAAAGCAGCATCGCGAATGGTTGCGTCTGGCTTCCGCTCTACCATCCACTGTCGACTACGTGATGGCGGTTGCGGAGTGGCCGGGGAAACGGACCGCTCAATATGCGGCACGCATAGCATTCCACCTAGGGGTTTCCGCCCAGCGCCAGCTATGCCGCGCGTTAAATTGTTTCCTCGTCAAACCGCTACGATGACTTAGCGTTAACCCTCGCGCAAAGTTACATTTTAGCGAAATTGCCATTACGGATCAATCTCTAGAATTCTCTGCGGGTGCAGGCGCCCTCGAACTAGGTCCAGAATAGCAAGCAGATTTCCTTTTAACCGACCACGTCTGTCGATGTAGGCCTCTGGGTGGAATGAACGCACCAAATTTGCGAGCAGGTTTCTCATCATGGTTCGGCCGCTAAACGACAAGGACACGGTGCCCTTTCGCATGAGGTAGACGGGGTTGGCGACTTGGGAGTATCCGAACTTCACACCCGAAGTTCGGCCACGCTTAATACCCAGATGGATGCCGGTCAGTGCGTCCGCGCGAACGATCCTGCCAAAAGAGGCCATCTGCCGACTAAAGTCGATGTCCTCCTGCCATGCATAGAGCGGCAGTGCCTCATCGAATTGGACCCCATACTGCCGCACCGGCGCAAGGCGCACGACCATATTACAACCATACGCGGCGTAGTCGGGCGTGAGATTGCCCGCATGGCATTGCAAGGGTAGGGTTGCAAGTCGCTCCCGCGCACGGTTGGGCGTAAGTCCTGGCCCGTTGATACCATCCTCTATGAGCGTGCCCGTTGCTACGACCACATTGTCCTCACGTCCGAGGATGGTTTCAGCATTGGCAAGGTAGCTCTGCGATGGGAAGAAATCATCGTCAAAGAAGACAATAGCGTCTAGACCTTGGCTTGCTCTCAAGATTGCGTTGCGCTGGTGCGCCGAGCCTGGCGAGCTCGATACGATTTTGGTCGGGTAGGGAAGACGCGACAGCATTTGCTGATCTAAGTCGCCGGCTCGGGCAGGGCAAATGATCACGCAGTCCGGGGAACGGCATTGTTCGGCGATCTCCTGCAGGGTCTCGCTCAGCATCGTCCGTCTTCCTGCAGTCGCGATGCCTACCGCAATGCGCATGACCTGCCTTTCAAATATGACGGTTTGGAACCATGGGACGCAGGCTTTATCGCTATGCCAAAGCCCAGCGCGTCAAGATTATCACCCGTAGGCATGGTCGAGCGAGTGGACAGAACCCGCATGGTTGATCCCGGCGCACTTCGTTCTCCGCCTTCATTCCGAGGTAGCCGACGCCACCGCCTACCTCCTTAGCATGTCTTGGGATCAGCCCTTTTGAGTGAATGTTAGCTCGACCTCGAGTAGCGTATTCTGCGATTGATCTCAAATAAAACGGGCCGCTGCGCCAGCGGAGATTGACTCCTCATCTGGAGTCAACTCCCAAAAATGACTAGTGACACCAGAATGCAGCGAGATGCAAATAACGCAATTGTTTCCCGAATATTTGCCCGTGTCCCCAACCCGGACAGCTCCGCTGTCACCTGATGGCCTAAACCTAGAGGCGAATAGAGAGCAAAATGCCATGTACGATGCTGCGGAATTTCCGATCTCCGCGGATGGCGAGCAGATTCGGCATGAGACAGATGCCAGGCTAAGTTATGTTGTTGATTTCTCGCTGGCGTTAATCAATAGAACGGGAGCGTACTATGTCGGTCGGGACATTGTGCAAAGTCTACCTAATGCTTTTGCTGGGGTACGCTATTGGCGCTGTCGCGGCGAAGTGGAGCCGAGCGGTCTGAGAAGACGGCTGCTCGGCCGAGCGATGCTTTTTGAGCTCCGAACGCTTCGCCACTGGACGTCCAAAAGGGGTGCTGGGAGCGCAGCTGCCACGCTGTTCCTCGACCCTCTATATGTGCTGGGGTCCCGACTTGAGGAGCGGGACATCGTACTGTGTCACGATGTTGGGCCTCTGACGCACCCTGATTTCTTTGATCATGCGACGACGAGCCTCTACCAGCAAGCGTATGCCAAGATTAGGTTGAAAAAACCTGGAATTGTCTTCGTCAGCCAGGCGACGCGAGATGAGTTTATATCCTGGTTCGGCCGCGACTATCGGTTCCTTCAGGTAATTCCGCTTTACGTTAGGGCAGAGGTGGACTCGGTCGCGGAAAGAGCACCACCAGGTATAAGGCCGCCCTTTCTATTGACGGTGGGAGCGCTTGAAACACGAAAAAACCATGAGCGCATTATCGAAGCCTTTGCTGCAAGCGGCCTTCGTGAGCGCGGTTATTCGTATGTATTCTGCGGCCCACGTGGAAACAGCGCGGACATCGTGAAGTCCCTGGCTCAGCGCACGCAAGGTGTCCGATACCTTGGATACCAATCTGATGCGGAGGTTTGTTGGCTCTATCGGCACGCAACTGGTTTTGTACTGCCTAGTCTCTTGGAGGGCTTCGGCCTGCCCGCGCTAGAGGCGGCTCAGCAAGGGCTCGTGTCGGTGGTTGGCATGAGTGATGCACAGCGGGAGGCTGTGGGCGAGGGAGCGATCCTGGTCGATCCGCTTTCGGTAATTCTATCCGAAACGGCATTACTCAACTCGTCGACATGAGCACCGATGAGCGTCGTCGTCTTCTTGTCCGCGCAAAGCGCCATGCAGCACACCTATCCAAGGAACGGTTCCTTAGAAGCTGGTCTCAACTTTTAACCGGCGCCGATCTCTCGATGCGATCGGCCACGGACTGAACGGATATGTCGATATTCGTTCATTGCCCGTAAGATTTCACACTTTGAAAGATGCACTAGCTGCGACGTTCCAGATGCCGTCGGCCCAATTGATGCGAAGTGCCGCTAAAGATATGCCCGTTGCCATTCCAAATTGTTCCCAATCGCGTCCCCGGTGGCACAGGACGTTTGGGATTTCGCCAATAGAAACCCTAACTCTTAAGCCTCGTGTCTGGACCATCAACGGCGATTTTGTGACCTTGCAGCCGACGGGAGTAGCTCGCTATGCTCGCGAGGTCACACTGGCTCTAGATGCACTTGTTGGGTCTCGACATGTGCTCACAGAGGGTCTTGAGTTCAGGCTTGTAGCTCCTCGACCACCCAAGGACCTGCCGGTCAAAGCCATCAGCGTCCGCGTCGTCCCTGAGTTCGCTGCGCCACGGCTCCCACAATTCTGGGTCCAGACACAGCTCCCGCACCATGTTGAAGGTGGTCTGCTCAGCTTCTGCAATCTGGCCCCGATGTTTATTCAGCGGCACATCGTTTGCATTCACGATCTGCACACTCGGATTATGCCCGAAAGCTATGGACTGCTATTTCGTCTCGCGCACCGTATTATCCTTCCTATCTTGGGGCGAAATGCAGCCTGTGTGGCAACGGTTTCGGAGTTATCGCGCGAGCATCTGGCGCATTATGGTATTGCCACTGCGAACAAGACGGTTGTGACATATAATGGTAGCGATCATGCATTGCGCTGGAACGCTCGGAATTCCGTTCTTTTGCTCGGTGCAAGACCATTCGTGCTTTATATCGGACGCTCTCAACGATACAAGAACGGGGAGCTTATATGGCGGATCGCTCCGCACCTTGATGAGTTGGGGCTGGATGTCTACGTCGTCGGGGCACTCAACAGGGGGTCGATTGCGAGCTTTGGTCCCAAAACCCCTGAAAACGTGCGGCTCCTCGGTCGTATCAACGACGATGACTTGGCTAAGCTCTTCATGCATGCGCTGTGCTTCTTGTTCCCGTCACGCATTGAGGGTTTCGGGCTGCCGGTCGTCGAGGCGATGGTTCACGGCTGCCCCGTCGTGGCTTCGAATGCACCATGCTTGCCGGAAGTGTGCGGGGATGCAGCCTTATTTGTCGACCCCGAGGACGATCAAGGTTGGGTGCGTGAGGTCAGGCGATTGAAGGTCGAAGCCGACCTTCGAACGGCCCTTATTGCAAAGGGGAGAGCGCGTGCAGGCGAGTTCACTTGGGCGCGCATCGCAGAACAATACCTCTCTCTCATGCACATGATTGATTCCGGGATATGCTGCGTGCATGACGGCTCTGCGGTGCTCCACAAACTTCTGCGCTCGGAGAGCCGTGGTCGGGCTTTCCGGCCCAATGAGCCGCTACCTATGCGGCAAACGGACAGGAGCTGAAGCCGTGGAAATATTACCGGCAGGGATTCTCGTTTGCGCCGGCCTCCTGATCCTTGGGTACTGCCTCGGGTCGTCCGTCATCATCGCGCTGTTCGCGTCCCTTGCGTTCGGGACCACGGCAATCGTTGCCTTAAGCGCGCTTGGGGCATCGTCTCCCTTAATTTTTTCTATTTTTCAACTTATGCTCTTGTTAACTGTGCTTCAGCGCCGTGACTTCGCAGAAGACATCATCGCGATTTTCAAACATCACTGGGTACCTTGGCTCGTTCTTGCCCTCGCGATCTATGTCGCGGCCGGAGCAATTATCCTTCCTCGGCTGTTCATCGACCAGACTTCGGTATTCGTCCCTGTTGGAGGTCAAATTCTTGAACGGACGCTCGCGCCAGTTTCTGGCAATATCACACAGCCCGCTTATTTTATGCTGGATGTTCTCACCTTCTACGCCTTCTTGTCGCTCGCGCGCCATAACCCAGCGCAAGATGCAGTGCGGCGTGGATTCCTTACATTTGCATGCCTTCAGGTGATTTTGGGTGCGATCGACCTCGGCGGCAAACTGATGGGTCTCGGAGATGTCCTACGTCCGATCCGAAGCGCAAGCTACGCCATGCTAACAGACAACGAGGTCAGTAACTTCTGGCGTGTAACCGGCGGGTTCTCTGAGGCTTCCGCCTTCGCCGGGGCGGGGGTTTCATGTCTAGCTTTTGTCTTTACCTATTGGAGGGCCACAGGCTCCAGACTTGCCCTGAGCCTTGCTGTGGCCCTCTTAGTACTTCTCGTATTCTCGACCTCTTCAACTGCTTATGTGGCGCTAGCAATCCTCGCACTTCCACCAACCTTCTCCCTGCTTCACTCTTCGCTGTTGAATCGTTTGCATACCCGCGACCTGATGGTCGCGGGAGCCATCGTGACCGGCATAACGGTTCTGGGCTTCGTGTACCTCAGCGATCGAAACTTGTTCGACCCCTTCATCGAATTGATCAACTCAATGGTCTTCGACAAGCAAGCATCGGGATCGGGGGTCCAGCGAGCTTACTGGAACACGCAGAGCCTCGCCTCCTTCTTCGACACGGCAGGTCTCGGGATTGGAATGGGAAGCTCTCGATCCTCAAGCTGGGTCATCTCTGTATTCTCACAGCTGGGCATCATTGGAGCCTTAATGATAGGCGCACTCGTGGCGTTCCTCGTGACCGGAATGAATGGACTTGATGGTACCCTGGATAAAAAAAGCATCGCTCTCGCTAAAAGCGCGCGTGCCTCTGCACTGGCCTCGCTTCTGACGTCCAGCATTTCTGGTGGCAGCGCTAATCCCGGCGTCATCTTCTTCATTGCGCTCGCTCTCGCAATAATCTGTCGGGAACGTGTTGAGGGAAAACAAAGATACACGGGTGCGCGTGTGTTTAAGACCGTGGGGATAAATCCCATAGGCACCGGCTGACCCAGTCATTGACCAAATTCAATATGGAAGGCGTGCAGCCACTTGTGCGTCGAAACGTGGCTGGGCGGAGTTAATAATGCGATTTTGCAATGGCCCAGACGCGGCTGCGCTCAATAATGCGCTTAGCCACCAGTAAACAGCAACTCATGCCGGGTTCGGAACTCGCCTGAGCTGAAGAGTGCACTTGCGAACTGGACGCGGGTCAAGACCTCACTGTCCAGCCCCGCGACATAACTCTTCAATCCGCTCGCGTCCGGCTCACGATCTAGCAGCAATTTGTAAAGTAGATTCACGAACTCCAAATTGCTCAGCTTGGAAACCGAATACTTCTGCCGGAATTCCTCGGATATCGCCAGTTCAAGGAGCAGCTGCGGGATAGTCGCCCCCTTGTCGAGTGCCGCGGCATAGCTCTGAAGGCCGAAGCCATCGACAGCACGACCAAGCACAAGGCAGTAAGCGTATGCGACGCGCTGACGCGGGCTAACCTCGCTAGTGCTCTTGAACGCTTCGAGATCGCAGTTGCGCTGCTCCGGGATCGGCTTCGCCAGCCTCGATGAGACAGCCTGCTGCGCGACAGTCAAAGGTGCCGCCCCATTGCCACGAACCATATCCCTCACCGTGAAGTAGGCAATCTTCGGTCGTCCAGGCTTCCAGCTACCCTTCCCATCGCTATCGAGTCGGACAAGCCCCATGACGGCTTCAAAGTTGGGTGCCCAATAGCTCTCATCCATGAGCTCGTAGAGGTGCGCCGCCTCAACTTTGTAGGTGCCTGAGAGTTCCCTTAACCGCGTGATCCAACTCGCAAGCCCTTCCGCTTGCTTTTGCTCGCTCTCTTTGCTTCCCAGGGGCTGATTAAACTCGGTCACCCAGATTGGGCGTTTGTATCCGGAGATCTGTTTGAATGCCGCTTCGGGATCTTGACCGTACATGTGCCAAACGGAAATGTCCCAGCGGATGCCGTCTTTCTGCATTCGCGCAAACGCGCCCACGTGCCCCCAACCGGCCGTACCCATGGCCTTTCGAATGGTGGGGTCAACTGAGACGGTGCCATCCGAGAGCCCCTTCAGTACGGCGCTGACTTTTTTCCAGCGAGGGCCAAAATAGTCGAGTTCTCCAACGCCCCCCGCGGGGCCCCAGGTGCAGTTGTACTGGACGCCGTCATCTTGCCTCTCGCAAGCCCTGATGATCGCGTAGTTCTCCAACTCATTGCCGAGCTCCCAAACACGTATGTCGTCTTTGAAGCGCGAGACGAGTGCCTCTGCGAGCTCAAAGGCCTTTCTGTAGAGGTCTGTTGGTGTTTCCTTATCGAGGTCGAATCCCGGGGTGAGAACGGGCAGGATCTCAATACCGCGAGGCTTAGCCGCGGCGATCAGTTTTGCGAGCCTTCCGGCGGCGTTCGCATCCGCAATGTTCACCCGGTAAGACTTCAACCCAAGATCTACAAGGTAATCGAGCTGCTGCTCAATCGTGACGCCAGGATAGGCTGTGAACGGATGACCGTTTATCCCCAAGAAAAGGTCTGCGCGGGCGCGCACTGAGGCAGCAGAGAAAACCAAAATCCAAGTGAGAAGTGCAAATATAGCGTTACGCATCTTGCAACCTACACTTCGCTCGAGAAAGCATGAGCAACCGATCGTGCGGCGGAAACTAAGGATGTGGTCCACGCGGCTCTGCAGGTTAAACTAAGCCAGCCCCGCGCCAAACGCCACCGTCTGGCTTGAGGTTTCGCCCTTCACATGGGGCCTCAGAAAGGATTACTTCGAAGGCTACCACTTTCGAATGCGTTCACCGATTTACTGTTTCGTTCTTTGCTCGACCTAGCCCCAGGCGGTCCTCTTGCACTAATGAGATCTTTCGGGTGCATAGTCTGCGAAAGCCGTGAGACCCCGTAGGCGCAACTACGGAACGGTTCTGGTTAGGCGTCGATGGCAAGACACTGGAGCATCAACGGTCGATTCCTTAGCCAACCCTCGACCGGGGTGCAGCGCTATGCCTGTGAAATTGTGCGAGCCCTGGATGTGCTCCTCACAAATGGTCACCCGCTCGCAAGCATGCTCCAGATCGAGCTCCTCGTTCCCAAGGGCCAGACGATTGAGCTCCCTCTCCGTCGCATACGGACCCGGGTTGTGATAGGTGCGCGCGGACATTTGTGGGAACAACTCGTGCTGCCACAAAGCCTCTCCGGAGGCCTCATCAGCCTCTGCAATACCGGTCCCATCGCGCTTTCGAAGCACATTGTCTGCGTTCACGACCTCAACACGCGGCTGTATCCAGCTAGCTACTCGCTGCAGTTTCGCACGCTTTATCGTGCGCTCTTGCCCAGGCTCGGCCGATCAGCCAACGCGATCGCGACCGTCTCTTGTTTCTCTGCGGATCAGCTCGTCAGCTATGGCGTCGCTTCGGCCAACAAGATCAAAGTTATCCCCAACGGCCACGAGCACGCGCTAAGATGGAAGCCCCGGCACTCACAGAAGACGCGATCGGCCGCCGATCCCAATACGGTGGTTCTCATCGGGAGCCTTGCGCCGCACAAGAACATTGGGCTCGTGCTTGGCCTCGCCCCCAAGTTGGCGGCCGCGGGATTGAAGATTGCGGTTGCCGGGATTAATAATGCGCGCGTTTTCAATGCCAGCGGGATCAGCCCGGCAGCAAATAACATTATATGGCTCGGCGGGTTGTCCGATGATGAGCTCGCGGCCTTACTTGTAGATTCATTCTGCCTCGCCTTTCCTTCCTTTACGGAGGGCTTCGGACTACCGCCGCTGGAGGCCATGGCCTTGGGGTGTCCGGTAATTGCGACAGACCGAGCGAGCCTGCCGGAGGTCTGTGGAGAGGCAACGCTGTTTGCTTCACCCACCGACCCGGAAGCCTGGTTCCAGCAAATCATTCGGCTACGCGACAACGAACCTCTGCGCTCTCAACTCGTGGCGAAGGGCCGATTGAGAGCTAAGCACTTCAGCTGGCAAAAGTCTGCCGAACTCTACCTCGAGCTCATGGCACTAGCGGACGGTGTCTCGCCATCGTATGGGGGTAACTTGGCTTTATCAGAAGAACTGCAAGCCCACGCCTGATTGCATCGGTGCAGGGCCGCTGCTTGCAGCGAAGGCCTTGAGGACCTCGCGGTCGAAGCGCTCGACTGAGAATTGTTTGGGGCGAAGGGGATGATAAGGTGGGTGGTGGTTTTACTCGAACAATTCGACCGCGTCCGTGATTGCCTTGACGGATCGCCGTGTGCAAGGAGCCCGGCTTCTCGGCGGCATCGTGTGGTTGACGATATCGGGGGCCGCCTTGGAGGGAATGGTGCCGAGCTCCTGACGAACAACCCGTTGTCGCGATAACTTCGCGCACCTTTTCATGGGCGCGCTCAAGTTGATCTTCTGCCGCGGCATTACCGCTCGCTTCGACCTTCCCTCGCGCAGACAGTATCTTTTTCTTGTACCACCGGATCGGTTGACGTGCAGGCCAACCCCGGCTCGACAGACTGACCAACATTTTTCGCAAATCACCGCCATTGCACCGTGCCGCCTTAAGATTAAGCCAAGTACTTCTTCCGGATATGCTCCCTCGCTCATTGGACGATTGTGTACCCCCGGGGCCGGCGATAGAAACTCGGCCCAGGGCGCCGGTCCCGGCGCGGGCTGGCCCAACCTATGACAGGTAATAGTGATGTCAGATAGCCGTGTTCCCCTCGTCGCGATTGCCACGCCAGTTTACAATGGCGCCCGCTTTCTCGCAGAGACCATGGAGTGCGTGCAGGCCCAAACCTACCCCAATCTGGTACACTGTGTGCTCGACAACGCCAGCACCGATGCCACACCCGAAATCATTGCCCGCTTCAGGGGCTGCCGGGTCCCCCTGATCACAAGGCGAAACGCTGCCACACTGTCTCATATTGAAAATTGGAACGCGGCTTTAGAACTCGTTCCGAGCGGGGTATCCTACTTCCGCGTGCTGGCGGCCGACGACTTGATCGTCCCGCAATGCATTGAAAAGATGGTCGCGCTAGGCGAGCAAAATCCCCACGCCGGCGTCATTGGCTGTCAGGAGTGGGTAAATACGTCTCTGCATGGGACTGATCTGCCACCCGACCGCTCAGTGTTTGACGGTCGGTCTCTCGTACGTGGCACCCTGCTTATGGAAATTGACTTTCCTTATGTGCACTGCCTTTTCCGATACCCGTCCGGCGGAATCCCGAAAAACTTCTATGACACCGAACATCACGGCGTGAGACTACTTTGCACCGACGTAGATGCGGTTATGCGCGTCCTCTCGCAGGGCAGCTGCGCTTACGTGCATGAGCCGCTCACGATCACACGCTGGCCTGGAAGCGTGCAGTTGACCGAGTTGAACCCGAATAAGCAGGACATTTGGTCATTTCTGCAACTCATTGACCGCTGGGGGCCGACCGTGTTTGATACGGAAACTGAGTATTTGAAATGCCGGGCTCGATACTTGCGCTGCTACTACCTCCACCTGTTGCATTGGGCGACGCAGAGAAAGTTCAGGCTCGTGGAGCAACATCGGAATTGGCTGCGCGCGGCCTCTGTGCGGCCTACGATCTTGGACTATGCCCACGCAGTGATCGAATGGCCGTTCCTGCGCACGGCATGGTGGTTCAAGCGGATGGCCCCTCGGCTGGGTCTACTCGCCTATCCGTACCAAATCGACTAGGCTCGGCGAAATTGGCGCGGTGCGAAGCCCGCATCGGACTTCAGCCCAACAACAACGCCGCGGCACGGGTGGACGTAGAGATCCCAGTTCGTCTCGTTGGTTATGGCGCTCGCAGTCACTTGCCTGGCAATGGCTGCAACGCCGGTTTGAGTGTAGCCTTATGCGCACCAAACGTGACTACCGTAGTCGGGGCCACTTGGCTGCCACGGTCAGCCCCCCAGCACTCCACGGCTCGTGTGCTGCAAGTCACGACGTCCTGGAAAATTGACGGACAATTGGGCCTTCCGCGCGGAACAAAAAGTCGACCGGCGGTACAATTGTGGTCAGCGGCGAGAGGCCCACCGCATATCGCAGACATGTCGCGGCATTGTGCCATCGCCTTTCGAACAAATCACGGACACCCCACCAATATGCTCTAGCCGCAAGCCGCTTTTTCATGCGCTTATGCAAAGCCGCAGCGTTGGCAAGACCGCGGCCCTCGCCATTGATAAAGCTCGTCAGAGCCGCCGCCCTTAAAACGAGTTCGTTGCTCCGTTCACTTTGCATTGGCGAAGAATAATTTAATGAATGCAGCCGACGGTATGCGTGCACAATGTTGGAAAAAATGACGTCCCCGAAAAGCGCTAAGCGCAGAAGAAGTTCTAAGTCAGTGGTAACACCTAATTCCGCACGATAGTGCCCCGCCAACTTCTGCATGTCGGTGCGCACTAGCACGGTGCCGCACGATATTCTCCTCTCCGCTTCAAGATATCGCGCCTCGATAAAGTCGACCCCTCGTTCGATGCGCGCTGTGGGTTGTGTACGTTGCGGCAGCTTGGGCAGGGGATCTTTCGTCTTGAACGGGACCTCGGAACCATAGCAAAAACTCGTGCGCGGGTTCTGATCCATCAGGTCTATTGACCGTTGCAGAAAGCCCGGCGTTAATATGTCATCCGCACATAGGATTAGAAAATATTCCCCAGACGCCCAGTCTACAGCCTCATTAAGGGAGGCATGCATGCCCAAATTCTTTTCATGTACCCTCAGTGAGATCCGCGGATCGATCTCGATCAGGCTGCGCGCCACATCCACGCTGTCGTCGGTCGAGGCATTATCGATGATGAGCACTCGCAGATCCGAGACACCCTGTTGGAGCACACTCTTTATGCAGTCTCGAATATATTCGCCGTATTGATAGTTCGGTATCGCGATATCGATCTTTGCCATTGGTTCAGTCCAGCGCTGATGGAATTCGAATTTGATGAATTACCAGCAGTGAGCTCACCTCATTACCCAGCGAAGCTGCAATGGAGGGCGGCAGCGACATGACGACAAGCGACCGGACCACTGAAAATGGTATTTACTCGGCCGCTGCGGGCGCGCGCGTGGGGGGCATGCGGCTGATTTGGCGCAAATTCCCGTCGATCACGCCGTCCGCCATGAGCTTCTTGATATGGCCGATCCGCTGATACCGCGGCCCCTCGAACTCCTCGAGCGTAAGAGAGGACTTGCGATAGGCGGCATACAGCTGTTCAGCTCCCATGCGGGCATCCCATTTTGGCTTGAAGGCTGGCAGCGTGCGGGCGATTTTATCAAAGCTAACGCGATAAGACCGTGCGTCAGGTCCGGCATCGGCTGCGAAATCGAGCCGGCAGCCCGGCACGAGATCGGCTACAATTTCTGCGATTTCGCGAATTCGGTAATTGTGGGCGGTCTGGCCCACGTTGAAGGCCTGATTGAACACGAGTTGCTCCGGTGCCTCGAGAGCGGCAATGAATGCGCGCGAAATATCCTCGATGTGCACAATCGGACGCCAAGGTGTCCCGTCGGATTTGAGCAAGATCACGCCCTTCGTGACCGCCCACGCCACGAGATTGTTTAGCACGATGTCGAAGCGCATTCGCGGGGAGAGGCCGTAGGCCGTCGCGGGACGCATGAAAACCGGACAGAAACCATGCCCAGCCATCCGCGAAATGTCGCGCTCGGCCCATACCTTCGACTGTCCGTACGCCGTCACTGGATTTAGGGCACCAGCCTCGTCGATGAGGTCCTCACCGGCAAGCCCATAGTTGCTACATGAGGAAGCAAGCAGGAAACGTGCGACCCCGGCCTTCTTGGCTTGCTCGGCGACACGAACACTGGCCAAATGGTTGATTTCGTAAGTGACAGCCGGATCGAGATTGCCGAGAGGATCATTGGAAAGCGCTGCAAGATGAATGACGGCGTCGACCCCGTTTAAGTCGCCCGCGGACACGTCACGCACGTCTTTGCGCAACGAAGGAACCAGTGTCAGCGGCCCACCCTCTTCGTAGGTGCACCGTTGATAAAGATCGCTGTCGCAACCAGTGACTTCGTGGCCCCTCTCCAGAAGCATCGGCACCATCACACAACCGATGTAACCAAGATGACCGGTAACAAGGACTTTCATGGACACTCCAACTCCTGTTTTACTCGGGTCCAGCTCCCGCGATCGGGCACCGAGCTTTGGGTGATCAAAGGTGAGCAGTAACTACAGGTGACTGGGCTGCGCCACTCTCCGCCACCCTCCAGCGCAATGTGGCGTCCACCTGGCCGGTGGCGAGCAGGTGCTTCAGGTGGTCGATGCGCTTGTATTTGCGACCTTCGAAGTCCTCGAGTACCAGCCCAGCGCCCGCGTAGGCGGCGTAGAGCTGCTCGGCCCCACGACGGGCGTTCCACCGCGGCTTGAACTCGGGCAGGAGGCGGTGGATCTTCCCGAAATCGACGCGGTACGACCGTGCATCCGGACCTCCGTCCTTCGCATATTCGACGCGCGCGCCAGAGACGACTTCCTGGACGATCGTTGCCAGATCGCGAATCCGATAATTTTCGTCGGTGCTACCCACGTTGAACGCCTGGTTATGGATTACCTCGCATGGGGCCGTCAGGACGGCCAGAAACGCGCGGCAAATGTCCTCGACATGGACGGTGGGTCGCCAGGCGGAACCGTCGCTCTTAATATAGACGCGACCTTTAGTATAAGCCCAGGCCACGAGGTTGTTTAGGACAAGGTCAAAACTGTGGCGCGGTGAGACGCCATAGGCCGTCGCGTTTCGGAGAAACGTCGGACTGAATCCGTCGTCCGCCAGCTTCGCCAGGTCTTGCTCAACACGGATCTTCGAGATGGTGTAGGGCGTGATCGGATGGCATACAGCCATCTCGTCGACCAAGTCATCGGCTGCTGCCTTCCCATAGATGCTGCAGGAAGACGAGAACAGGAAACGCCGGACGCCAGCATCCTTAGCAAGTCGCGCCAAACGAACTGCGGCAGCATGGTTGATATCGAATGTGATCTCGGGGTTCAGGTCACTTAGCGGGTCATTGGAGAGCGCCGCGAGATGGATGACAACGTCGAACCCCTTCAGGTGTGTCGACCGGACATCGCGGATATCCAGCCGCAGCTCCGGAACGCTGCAAATGCCTGGAGCGAATGTACAGTCCCGAAAGAGATCGCTATCGAGACCGACCACCTCTTGACCAGCATCGAGCAGCATCGGAACCATCACGCTACCGATGTAACCTTTGTGTCCGGTAATTAGGATACGCATGATCTCACCTCCAATGACGTGGCTATTTAAATTAACTTCTGCCTTCGACGAGCTGGTTGCGTCGCATGCTAATCAATTTAATTGGGCAGAAGTCGCCGATCGGCGGCAGTTTTGCCGCCACCTGATGAATGGGGTGATAATAATCTGGTTCTTCTCCTTTTAAATGACACCCGGCGGAATAGATTACTCGCGTTGCGAGATAATAAGAACTGGCGAAGTTTTCTATTGTCAATGCGTCGAAAAACTGTTTCGTTTCTGCTGCAAATTCCCTTTCATCGAAGAAGTGATTATGCCATCGTATCGGAATTTCGGGAAGTCCAATCGCGATACGTAAATGATTGAAAGCGTTTTGGCCTTGGATAAAGTTCTCTGCACCAAAATAGTGACCGCCGGTTTTGAGGCGCTTAGCGATCTGCCTTAGCGCATCATATTGGTCTTTGGTGGACGGAAGATTTATTAGCGAGCGCATAGTCAAAATAACATCGAATTTGTCGACCTTAAGAAATGATGATAGGCACCGCACGTCTCCGAGCTGGAACGAGACCCTGTTGGCTAGGTCCGCTAGGGCCAAGCGTCTTTGCTGAGCGATAGCGAACATCTTTTCATTACAATCTATGCCAACAAAGCGAAGATTTGGGAAAGCGGCGGCGATGCTCAAAGTGGAATAACCATCTCCACAGCCTATGTCAGCTACAGTGGAACCAAAAGGGAGAGAAAGGGCGGAAATCTTTTCCTTGAACTTCGCAATTTCAAGTTCACGAAAATAGACGTCATCCGTCGTGACTTGCGTCGAAGCCCCCTTTTGCGTAGCACGCTCCGTCCAGTAATTTTTAATTTTATCGGACATTCCGGAATCCGAGAAGACCATTTCCATTCTGAGTTACCTCCCTACAGGTTGTAATATGGGTGTTGACTGCCTTCGATTGCGCTGACGTTGACCTTGGTAATAACTGCGCCGAGCACGTTTGCCTGAGCTTTGCGCAGCGAATGGTACTCTTCCACCAGCACGGGTAATGGCGTGACCTCCCACTCGGCGACGACGATGACCCCGTCGACAAACGCGCTAACTGTGACGGATTCCGCCACAAGTCGCAAAGGCGGCAAATCAACAATTATCATGCCGTACGTTTCGCCGAGGCGATTGAGGAGCGCGCTCATCTTTTCAGTGGCTAGAAGGTCTCCGGTCTCCGCAAGTTCGACCTTCATGGCGACTGGCAGGAGGTCGAAGCCCATACTCTCCACCGCCACCACAACCTGTTCGAGGCCAACTTCGGCTTTTATCGCTTCGAGAATGCCTTGTTCCGCACCAGGGGCCAGGTGGCAACTGAGCGTCGCGTTCCGAACATCGGCATCAATAAGAAGTGTTCGTACACCGGAGACGGCGAACTGAGCAGCAAGGTTCGCTGCTATTGTGCTCTTGCCCTCGCCGGCAAGCGCCGAGGTTATGCCGACGCAACGCAACGGGGGGACTTTGCTGAGGTTAACCGCTGTCCTCAGGCGCTTAACCCCGTCGCTGAAAGGCGAGAATGGATTGTCGATAACGGCGCTCAATGCGTACGCGTAGTCGTCGGACTTGGCTTCTGCCCCAATAAATCTTCGAATGGCGCGTTTGGCGCGCACCAAGAAAGTCTCCCCTGAGCTCATGCCAAGTTTCGGCACCAGGCCGAGACATTCGAGGCCGACCGCCTCTCTAACTTGCTTAGAGGATCGTACGGTTTCGTCGAGGCTGTGTTTTACGAGCGCGATACCAAACCCTGCCAGGGTTCCTACGAGAGCAGCGAGAGCCAAGATGAGCTTCGTCTTGGGATGGCTTTTGTGGCCCGGAATGGTCGCCTTGGAGATGATGCGGGCGTTGGAGACCGGATAGGATTCCCGCTGCACGGTCTCGGCGAAGGCCTGATAGAAGCTCTCGTAAATCTTTCGGTAGGTTTGTGCCGTCGCCTCAAGCTCGTCGAGCGTGGTGGTGGGCTCTTCGGCCGCCCGGGGCGGCTCCTGGCCAGATGGTTCTACTGCGTTCCGGTCGCTCTTCTTCAAAATTCGATAATCTTGACTCGCCTTGAACTCCTGAGCCCGTCGAGCGGCATCATTCATCTGCGTGCGCAGTTGCCCGACACGCTCCTCTAGCCACTCGCCGCCAACCTTTGCGGCTTCCGCCCGCGTATCGAGAAGGCTTTGAAGATAAGCTTCTGCGGTGGCGTTAGCAATGCGCGCTGCCTCCTCGGGAACGCGGGCAGTATAAAAGATATCGATGGCATAGGAGACACCGACACGGCGTACGTCGAGTCCATTCTCGAATCGCGCGATGGCCTCGCGGTTGCGCTCATCCTCTGACCGAACGGCATTCTCGTTGCCTTCGAATATCCGACCCAGGAACGCTAGAAGCCCGGATTGTCGCCCGGCTTGGAATCCCGGGGCTTCGAAAAGTCCCAGCTTCTTGATCACGGCCAGCGCCAGCCCTTCCGATCGCAGCACCGCGATTTGGCTATCCACCTGAGGGCTGTCGAGGTAGTAGCTTGGCTCGCTAGGGCTCTCTCGCAGGGGTTGGGGCAGTTTGGGGTCGATCAGGAGCTGCACACGAGCGGTGAAAAGCGGTTGAGCGAGAAACACGTAGAGCACAGCCGCGGCGAGACTTACGAGGATGGATCTGCCAATTGTTGAAGCGTTGCGCCGAACAAAGTGGGCGATGTCACTGCGGGTGACGTATTCGCGCCTCAGGTAGACATGCTCTCGTTCGGGTGCCGCCGGCCGGGAGGTGAGGTCAAGCATGGCCGGCCACTAGGCTTGAATTGGTGAGCCGCTCTGCGATACTCCGTGAAAGACGATCATTCCAGACATACGGTCTAGAGACGCGGGTGGTAGGCCGCAATCCGCCCCTGACAATTGCCGGGTTACCCGACCTATTGATTTTCCAGGCTCGTCTAATAAGTCGTTCTGATCCTCCGCAAAGCTCTGCATGAAATTCTAGAAGACGCGCGATGGGATCTTGCGCGTTCCCGCGGCCGATATAATCGGCAAGGACTTGGGCGACGAACACCGGCATGAGCGCTGAGCGCCCGCGCAGGAGCACACCCAGCCATGCGCCCGCGCCTAACAGTTCGTGTGCGAAAGCAAATTGGGGATAGACATACGCACCGTTGAAGCTCGTGTATATCGACGCCACCAATACTTCGGCACAGTCAGCGCTTGCGATGCAACATTCCGCAGCAGGCAAGCGGGGCGGGAGCGCATCCAGGAGCATTCGATCGATGCACGCCAGCACCGAAAGTTCGAACGTCCAAATTGCCATATCATTCGGATGTTCTCCCTCCGACGCTGAACCACCCGACGCTGGACGACATGAATTGTATCGGTGATGGGGATGGGAATCCGAGCGCGCTTCCGCCAAAGCCTCCTGTGGCGAGCAAGCTGAAACCACACGGCAGGCGACAATTCGTTCGAGGGCCTGCTGGTCATCCCCGGCAGAGAGCAAGCGGACTGTCGAACTCGACGCGTCGTGCCAGTGCGCGACGAATGTGTAACGCAGGGCCGGCTTCATCCGGCGCGCCTCTGTAACTCGTCGCAAGAGAGGGGATAAAGATCACCAGTTCGTCCTCGCCAACGTCGCTCCAATCACGGGGGTACCAAAGCGTCGTGAGGGACTGATCGATGAGCCCATCGCCCCAGATAAAGGCTTGCGGTCCGTGCCCGCTTCGAGGTGAAAAAGGCATGGCCAGCGGCATATTGCTAACCTGTGACTGACAATGGCTTCTCGCTTTCGGTATCTTCCTGCAAACTAGACGGACGGTTCCGCTCAGTGAACAGCTACGAAGGAGGTAGGTCGCTACGCCTGGTGATTGGCGGAGGAGTTTTCCGGATGTCGAAGTGTTCGCTCAAGCTGCAGGCACCGACGAACCGGGGTCTCCACAAAAGATTGCGCAAATGACGAGCGAGGAGTGCGGCAACGTCATGGGATCACAGCGCAGAGCGCTGAGCCGCTCGCTAATTTCTCCGCGACCGAGGTGTGCTCAGTCTTTTTCGAGAAGATCTTTCAGGGCCGCATTATTGAGCATGGATTCGGCCAGTAGCGTTTTTAGCTTCCTGTTTTCCTCTTCGAGGCCCTTTATACGGCCTTCTTCGTCGAGGCTCTTCAAACGATCTGCATCTAATGCATTGCGATCGCGGTAATTTGCCTTCCACTTGTAGAAGGTTGGTTGGCTAATGCCGTGCCGCCGGCAAACATCGGTCGCTGTCGCCCCGGCCTCCTGCTCTCGCAAAATCCCAATGACCTGCTCCTCCGTGAACTTCGACTTGCGCATCACTCCCGACCTCCCGCCATGAAGCTAAAGCGCCGGTCCTTGAAACGGACCCTGCCGTCTATCTTAGGCCGCTTCCTGAACCCTCATCATAGCTGGGATGGTCTTCGCATAGAATTTTCACGTCGCTCCAAAGGGACCAGTTTCGCACGTAATGGCAATCGAGCGCCACACGTTCCTCATACGATAGGGTGCTTCTGCCGCTGACCTGCCATAGTCCCGTCATGCCGGGTCTCGCTTTAAGGTACTCAACTTTGCCCGCACCGTAATGATCCAATTCATTTGCGACTACCGGCCGAGGGCCGACGCAGCTCATTTCGCCACGAATGACATTGATGAGCTGAGGTAGTTCATCGAGAACTCGACTTTCGCAGTAATTGGCCAAGGCTGGTCACCCGTGGATCCTTCGCCAGTTTGCGCGTCAGATGCCATTCCTTCAAAGCCGCGGCATCATCTGCGAGATACCGCCTCAAGATCTCATCCCCATCTGGCAACATCGTGCGAAACTTGTAGCACCGAAACATCCGGCCGTTCTGTCCAATACGTGTATGGGCGAAGAATATTGGGTGCCCCGCGGTAACCCAGATTAGGCTTGCTATGAGGACGAGAAGGGGTGACAAAAGAAAGAGCACTACAGAGGCGAGGGTAAGATCAATCACGCGTTTTATGATTCCACCAAGAACTCTCCGAAGAGCCGGTTTGGGCAGGACAGACACTACCGCCGGGAGCCAATCGATTCACCAAAGCGGAGTCGGCTGTTATGACCATCGGCTTAATTGAAGCGTGGTCCGGCGCAGATTTATCGCTTCTTCCGAACTCCCAGCGTCGATCTGGGTCGCCCAAAGACAAAGCCTCTGTATCCAAATACTCTTGAGGTTCGAGGCTTTGCCGTACTAACGAGGCGCCGTTTTCCATTAGACTTTCCCACCAATTTTCGGCGCGCGCCTCCGGGCCGAGTTGGAATATTTTGTCCCGCCTATTTTTAGAACTCAAGGCAGCGAAGCAAGAAATCAAAGGGCGTACAATCGAAATTGGGTTGAGCCGCCAAGCTAACACAAACTCGCTAGGCATTAACACTTGCGAGGGCAGTGCCGAGCCTACCTGAGATGACCGTCCCCGCGGCCGGTCCTCCACCAACCAAGTACATCCCCTCGACCGGCTCTGTTCGCGTTTCACGTTGACGCCTGAGGCAGTGCAGCGGCGATGCATGTGAGCGGCGTGAGGGTTTCACCCATGCGGTCAATCATGCGCCACCATCCGAGGTAGTTATCCAGGTAGCGGGTGGCGACGCCGTTGAAGCGGCAAATCCAGCGCTTAAGGCGGCTGATGTAGGCATTGACGTTCTGGATGTGATAGCTGCCGTAGGTGTATTCGCGTTTGCTGGTCACGAGCTTGATGTGCAGGAGCCCGTTGGCGTCGGCGAACCGGCCGTAGGCGGCGCGACCGTCGCTGACGAGGAGCGCGTCTTTGGCGACGACCGGCTGCAGCACGCGCGCGATCGTTGCGGCTTCGAGGTCTGGCAACATCGCATCCGTCGTCGCGCCGTGGCGGTCACGCACGATCAGCACCAGGGTGTGCTCGTCCGTCGAGAGCCCCTTCTTCTTCGCTGTGCCGCCGCGCTTTCTCGGGCTGCGCCCGACGAGCTTCTTCGAACCCTTGGCCGATTTCAGGAAGAACGTCTCGTCGGCCTCGACGATCCCGGTGACGGCGGCGGCTTTCGTGGTCTTGGGGACTTTCAGGAACCGGTGCCGCCAGCGAAATGCGGTTGTGAGATCGATGCGCGCCCGCTTGGCAGCCTTCCTAAGACTGACCCCGTCGACCAGCGCCTTGGCGTAGGCCAGCCAGCGGTCACGGTGCTTCAAGGTCGCAAGCGGCGTGCCGGTCAACGCGTTGAAGGTCTTGTTGCAGCCCTTGCACTTGTAGCGCTTGAGACCCGCGTCCACGCCCCATCTCTTGAACAGCGCCGAGCCGCAGTGGCCACAGCGCGGTGAGGCGTCGAACTGCGTCTCGATGAGGCGGATCACCTCGTCAGGCTTCTTCGCGCCCGATAGAACCTTCAACAGCGCCGCCCGCTGCCCCTCAGACAGCGCACCCAGCTGACCAACCAGCGTCTGGAACTCTTCGCCCTTCATGACGTCCCTCCCCGGAAAGCACGGGGAAGATATAGGAAGCGGCTACGCCATATGCCAACAGAGCCCTCGACCCAACTTGTGCTGCGGCCGGGGAAACCGGACCGTCGAATGTGAGAATCCTCGTCTGATTCACGTGGCTGACGAGGGAGCCCAGCGATGAAGAGGTCGAAGTGCACGGAGCAGCAGATCGCCTTCATCCGGAAACAGGTGTCGATGATCTTATCATTGTCGACACGCCGGACGGGCTGCTCGTAGCGGACAAAGCGCCCTCACAGGACGTCTCCCGGGTGGTGGCCAAGCTCAAGCAGCCGAACCGCACGGAGCATGAGCAACACCTCAGAAACTATCGCCCCTGGGCTATTTCGAGAGCTTGAGCGCGGGCGATCGCTTCCAGGTCAAGCTTCTGCACGTCAAGCCCGGAGGCAAGCTGTCAATGCAGATGCGCCACCACCGCTCACCTCGGATGGTGACGCATGATTGACCGCATGGGCGAAACCCTCACGCCGCTTGCATGCATCGCCGCTGCACTGCTTCAGGCGTCAACGTGAGACGCCAACAGAGCCGATGCATTAGATTAACCACAATCCCCTCATGAGTCGGCTATCTTAGCTTCGTCGCTAAAGAGGCTGTTGGTCAGGAACGCTACTTCTGTTCTGTTTTTAGCCTTCAGCTTTTTCATAATGCTTCGCACGTGGACTTTGACTGTGCTCTCGCGCATATTCAGCTCATAAGCGATTATTTTATTAGCTTTGCCTTTGCGCAAGGCCTCCACGACCTCTGCCTGGCGGGCCGTGAAAATGCCGACGCGCTTAGGTGTTCCTGGGTCTTGCGATGACCGGTGCGCTGCTACAAGGCTGCTTGCGGGAACATAGGTGCCACCGGCGTTAACCAAATACATCGCCTTGATTGCAACTTCCAGCGATACGCTTGTTGGTATGTAACCGCGTGCGCCCTCATTCAAGGCCTGGATGATGTGATCGAGATCCTCCGCATCTGAAACAAGAATGATCGGAACGGCATTCTGTCGCTGCGCCAGCAGCGTAATCTCCTGCTGCATCTGTGGATCCTTCTGGGCCGAGATGCAGCAAAGTATCAGCGAAGCCGCTACAGCATCACCCGCTTCAATCCACTTTGCCACAGAGGGAAAAGACACGACGTTAAATTCAGAATACAGTTTCAGAGTACGCGCTATGCAATCCCGAACAAAGAGCCTGTTCTCGATGAGAACGATGGTCAACAAAGGGGTATCGTGCGCAACGCCAGAGTCCTTAAGAGGCTTCGTCTCACGTGACTCGAGCCGCGCACTGTTGAGGGGGATTCTTAGAGGGAATTTAGACATGCTCTACTCCACGCGCCCAGCGCACCCTCTTTGGATAGATTAGAAAACATAGTGAATAAAGACAAATAGCAAATAGGATTAAGAGATTTGTTTACTATCTCCTCCCTCGCACCGGCTCTGTCGGCATATGGCGTAGCCGCTTCCTATATCTTCCCCGTGCTTTCCGGGGAGGGACGTCATGAAGGGCGAAGAGTTCCAGACGCTGGTTGGTCAGCTGGGTGCGCTGTCTGAGGGGCAGCGGGCGGCGCTGTTGAAGGTTCTATCGGGCGCGAAGAAGCCTGACGAGGTGATCCGCCTCATCGAGACGCAGTTCGACGCCTCACCGCGCTGTGGCCACTGCGGCTCGGCGCTGTTCAAGAGATGGGGCGTGGACGCGGGTCTCAAGCGCTACAAGTGCAAGGGCTGCAACAAGACCTTCAACGCGTTGACCGGCACGCCGCTTGCGACCTTGAAGCACCGTGACCGCTGGCTGGCCTACGCCAAGGCGCTGGTCGACGGGGTCAGTCTTAGGAAGGCTGCCAAGCGGGCGCGCATCGATCTCACAACCGCATTTCGCTGGCGGCACCGGTTCCTGAAAGTCCCCAAGACCACGAAAGCCGCCGCCGTCACCGGGATCGTCGAGGCCGACGAGACGTTCTTCCTGAAATCGGCCAAGGGTTCGAAGAAGCTCGTCGGGCGCAGCCCGAGAAAGCGCGGCGGCACAGCGAAGAAGAAGGGGCTCTCGACGGACGAGCACACCCCGGTGCTGATCGTGCGTGACCGCCACGGCGCGACGACGGATGCGATGTTGCCTGACCTCGAAGCCGCAACGATCGCGCGCGTGCTGCAGCCGGTCGTCGCCAAAGACGCGCTCCTCGTCAGCGACGGTCGCGCCGCCTACGGCCGGTTCGCCGACGCCAACGGGCTCCTGCACATCAAGCTCGTGACCAGCAAACGCGAATACACCTACGGCAGCTATCACATCCAGAACGTCAATGCCTACATCAGCCGCCTTAAGCGCTGGATTCGCCGCTTCAACGGCGTCGCCACCCGCTACCTGGATAACTACCTCGGATGGTGGCGCATGATTGACCGCATGGGTGAAACCCTCACGCCGCTCACATGCATCGCCGCTGCACTGCCTCAGGCGTCAACGTGAAACGCGAACAGAGCCCTCGCACCTCCCTCCGGAGTAAGGGCCAACTGTGGTCTGATGCGATTATCGTCGTGACCCGCTTCCCCTGAACCGAGCCAGGTTGATTGAGCGAATCCGGCTATTTCCAACCTCTCTTGAGAGCAGGCAATGGCACGGAAGCGGTACGCGACAGGGCAGATCATTGGATTGTTGCGCGAGGCGGAGGTTCGGCTCGGACAAGGCCAGACCATCGGGACAATCTGCGATCGGCTACTAGCGCATGCGTGGATGGTGGGCTCAAGCTCGACCAGGCCAAGTCTGAACAATGCGGTCCCGAGCTGACGCTGGACAAACTGATCCTGAGGGAAGCACTCGAGGCAAAATCCTAAGCCCTTCTCTTCTAGATTTGGTCAGTATGCTGACTAGTTTGAGAGCACTAGTCGCTCGTTTTGCCTCCGGCTGCCTCACCGAGGGCGCGGGTTCCAGTGCTGGCGCTCGTCAACGAGTAACGCGCGGGTGGCCGCGCTTGTTGCCGACACGTCCGGCGCGGCAAGCACGATCGTGTATGTCCGACAATGGTACCGAGGTCACCAGCATGGTGGCCCGCCATGAGCCGGGGTATCAGTGCGCATTGCGACCTGGCGCGGTTTGCGTTCTACAGAAGCGACCACTGTTGGGAGGCAACGGCCCAACCCATAATCGCGGCGTTCGATGCCACATGCGCAGCGATAGGATCTGACAGCCTCTTGGTGCGACACATCAGCAAGGCATAGACAGCTCCGGCTAGGCAGGCAGCGACCCAACGTTGATGCATGAGGCCGAACGCGACCGATGAGCCAATGAATGCCAACCATCGAAATTCGCCAAATCCTACGCTTTCGAATCTGGTCGAGATCAGCACGCGAGAGAGATAACCTCGGAAGGCAAGCTCCTCTGCCACCGGTACAAGGGCGATAGAGCCGAAGGCACGCAGACTTATCCAAACGGCCGCGAGCCACACCGGCAACGAAGCAAGCCAAGGGCCGAGCGGCGGCTCTAGCCCCTTACCGGGGTCAGTCGCGATCCATACGACGCCGACGGCCAGTCCGATCACGACAGAACCCAACGAAGCCCCAGATATGAGCGGGAGGTAGGCGCCTCGAAACCACCACAGCGCCGCGCTGACCGCGGCTACCTTAACTGCGTAGAGCCACTGATCGTGCGGCGCAAATGCCGACGCCAGAATACTGGCAGCCATCAGTGCCATGAAGGGCGCCAGAAACTCTAGTGAAGCCTCAGCTCTCCACGACTTACGGGGCCTGGCAGCGCGCAGGGGGTTGGGAACCAGCGGCTGCACTGCAAAAAAGGGTATCTTTCGCGAGGCCGCCATCGCGCCCACGGCAACGAGGAGGAATCCGATCCATCCGGCTTGAGAATGGAATCCGTTCAGAGCGAGGTCCGCCGAAATATGGTGACCGATGCTGACGAGTGCCGCGATGCGCAGCAAATTCAAGATCCAAACTGCTGAGATACCAACAGGAATGAGCGCCAGTGCGTGGGGGAACCGCAGCTGTCGCCGCATCAACCAGCAATAGAAGCCGAGAAAAGTCGCGACGAGCCCGATGCCCTCATAACCGGAGCATTGCTTCAAGATCAGAACGTGAAAATTGCCAACGCCCAAAATTTGGCGCTCCGCGTCTAGCACAACATCCGTCTCATACAACGTTAGAATCCAATGAGAGCTCCTGAGCGTCGCGCTCGACAAAGTCGCCCAACCTTCGAGCGAAAGTCTGCCGGCCAGGACAAGGAGGACGCCGACCATAAGCGCGACCGCGATCTCGGAAGGTGCAACCCTCCAGAGCCACTTCCAGAACGGGCGAGGCGCGGCTACAGCGCCGAGAGAGAGAGCGGTGGTGAGAAGTAAACAGCAGTAGAGCGCAAACCAATGCCACGGGGGCTGGGGTGAGCGTCTGGCGACGTGTGAGAGCACCACCGTGGCTGCGAGGAGCAGCCCAAAAAGAGCGAGATTAGTGATAACGTCTCTGCGCCTGCTGTGAGTCTCGCGCGGTGTGGCTCCATGCCTGTACTATTTCAATGCGTTTGTGTCCCACTATCAGAAAGAAGATCAACACAGCAAGACTAGTGCCCTGTGCGAGGCACTTTACGTAGGCGACAGGATTAGACCATTCGGGAAGCGTTGTCCGAAAATTGAAGACAAATGAGGTAAGTAGGATTTCGCTGAGCGAAAGGCCGACGAACGCAAGCAGCCGCTGGGCCCTACTAGATTGTGCTACAGCGGCCGCCAATGCTGAGCGCATGCCTAATCCGGCTCCTCCAATGACTATCAGCGGGTGCCAAGTGCTTCGTTTAGTGCGAGAGCGCTCATAAGGACGACAGCAGCGCCGGCTTTGATTATGTCAAGCGCATCAGGTTCCCTGCCGGGCGATGCGCCCGATGCACTTATTTGCAAAAGCTTTCGGTGTCGGCGCTACTAGACAGTCTGGACGAGACGCGCGTAAGGAAAATGGCGAAGGATACCTCGCGCGAGAGGGCGACAGTCGCCTCATCAAAAATAGACTAATACTTAAGTTGTAACATCCGCACACAATCGGGAGAATTCCCAGTCGTACCACTGTCTCATCTTGATCCCTCCTCAAGGCTACGATGAGCCGCAAAATCTCGCTTACGCAATCAGCTTAATCTGTCCGGTAGCGCTGACTGGGGATGATCAACTTATCCTCCGGCCTGGTACGTCTGCCCGAAAACTCAATTGATCATTCTCTTTGGGTCTTACACCGACACGCGGGCAGAAAACCTCGAATGAATGGCTCTGTTCGCGTTTCACGTTGACGCCTGAGGCAGTGCAGCGGCGATGCATGTGAGCGGCGTGAGGGTTTCACCCATGCGGTCAATCATGCGCCACCATCCGAGGTAGGTTATCCAGGTAGCGGGTGGCGACGCCGTTGAAGCGGCGAATCCAGCGCTTAAGGCGGCTGATGTAGGCATTGACGTTCTGGATGTGATGAGCTGCCGTAGGTGTATTCGCGTTTGCTGGTCACGTGCCGCCGCGCTTTCTCGGGCTGCGCCCGACGAGCTTCTTCGAACCCTTGGCCGATTTCAGGAAGAACGTCTCGTCGGCCTCGACGATCCCGGTGACGGCGGCGGCTTTCGTGGTCTTGGGGACTTTCAGGAACCGGTGCCGCCAGCGAAATGCGGTTGTGAGATCGATGCGCGCCCGCTTGGCAGCCTTCCTAAGACTGACCCCGTCGACCAGCGCCTTGGCGTAGGCCAGCCAGCGGTCACGGTGCTTCAAGGTCGCAAGCGGCGTCCCGGTCAACGCGTTGAAGGTCTTGTTGCAGCCCTTGCACTTGTAGCGCTTGAGACCCGCGTCCACGCCCCATCTCTTGAACAGCGCCGAGCCGCAGTGGCCACAGCGCGGTGAGGCGTCGAACTGCGTCTCGATGAGGCGGATCACCTCGTCAGGCTTCTTCGCGCCCGATAGAACCTTCAACAGCGCCGCCCGCTGCCCCTCAGACAGCGCACCCAGCTGACCAACCAGCGTCTGGAATTCTTCGCCCTTCATGACGTCCCTCCCCAGAAAGCACGGGGAGAGATATAGGAAGCGGCTACGCCATATGCCAACAGAGCCGAATGAATAGCGTGGGGCTCTTCCTGCGTCGGCGGGTACTAAAAACAGATTGAATGCGGGTACCGCGGTGATCGCCTTTTAGCCATCCCGCCTACCTCCAATGCAACAATTCCGTGACGGCTACGCTCGTGCAAGAACTCTGTTCATGGCTAATCGGCTGACCGATGAACAAGAGACGTTGCTCGCCAATATGGTCGAGCAGGCACGTGACAATGCGAGGGCGGTATGTAGAGCATCGGTTGCCTTTAATTTAGTTTCTAGCGACGAAGCGTTTGATAGAGGATTCGAGGCAGCAATGGACTTTGCACTCAGTGACGAGTTCGAACGCTTCGTTTCTCGGCTCAAATCTATGCTTGACGAGAATGGATCGTCTAGCCACTGAACCGCCGGCAGTCTCTTGGAGGCGACGCATACTCCGCCCTTTGACGGCGTTGCCACGTAACAAGAACCCAACAACCTTCTAACCCAGCGGCTTCGCCAAGGTGGCATTTTGCCGAACGCGGGGAACAATGGACACTCATATTTTGATGGCCGACCCGAGCGTCGACGCGTTACCGAGGAATTTCGTGCAAGACTTACCTGCCTAGGCATCTTGCGCACGCAGGTGTCTGATGCCCTCACGGACGAAGCGCGCCAATACTTATATGCAGCGGTCGATGAAGAAATGGCCATGTGCCCGGGCCTCGGCGACAAGTTACTTCAGCTCGATGCTTCGATCGACGCGATGCAAACGCGTGAAGTCGCTGCCAAGGGAGGGCGATCTCCTTCAGTCACCAGTGCAAAGCGCGACCCCCACAACCAACCGAACGGGTCACACGATCCAAGGTCCTGTACTTTGGCGGGTCCAACATTTCCGATGTGCATGCCCATCATGATGAACGATCCGTGACTAGGCTGGCGCCCGATTGAGGCGCCCTTAGCGCTAAGGCGGCCCCCACCGATGCATTTTCGACCTGCTCGATGTAGTGGACCGCAAGGCCCGCAAAGGCCGCGAGGTCTTGATCAGTCTGCACTGAAACTGGAAGCCCCGGTCAAAGTCCGGGGCTTTTTTCGTGTGGTGAGACGGAATACATCGGAATTGAGACGAGGATAGCTTCCGGATGGCGAAAATGAAATCCGACTCCAGGAAGGCGGCGCTTGAGACGGCACTGAGGCCGAAGGTTCGAAAGGTCGCCGATCTCGAGCACATGATTCACGAGTTTGAAGGCATGGCCTCCGACCTCGACCGCCAGATCAAGGCCGAAGAGCATCGCACCAGAATCAAGGATCCTGTCCACTTCGCCTATTCCAATTTCGCCAAATCGGCGAGGCAGCGCCGCGATAACCTGCGCGCGTCCGCCGCCGGCCTGAGGGTGAATCTCTCGAGGAGGCCCAGCGCGAGCGCGACGATGCACTGCAGCAACTCAACCGCGCCGACGCGCCGGCATCGACGCAATCAAGGATCGCGCGGCCGAGATCGGCCTCAACAAGAACTTAGCCCCGCCGGAGTGATCCGCGGGGCTGTTGTCCCCAAGGCTGCTCCCCTTTCCCTCCCCCTAGGGTCCCGTAAGTCGGCAGGCGCGGCCGTGAGGTCGCCACGTGATGGTCACGAGCTATCGTTGAAGGCCGGTTCTGAACATTGCCACGATCACTTCGTATCCCTCGTCGTCGTTGATTTTTGGCAACCCTTCGCCGACGCGATCGTTCGCCACCATGACGAGTTCTTCAGCCTCAATCGCTTTGGAGCACCCCCAGCCCTTAACAACTTCCATTGCGGCACGGTTAAGGGCACCCACCGCGCAAAACTTTACCGCGGTTGAATTGGCCCAGGTGCACGGCTGATGGCTCGATGTTCTAGCCCAAGTTTCGCGTGTCCAATGCTGCTCCGTCGAGATGATCTCAAGCGCACGGGCAATGATCTGTTTCTCTAAACTACTAGCCATACATTGCAGCTCCAGGGGCGGAAAAAGCCGCTGAGCCGGTGGAAGCTCAGCGGCTACGCCTGCAGGACAGGACCGACCTTTTCCGGGGGACGGCTTAGTCGGTCACCCGACGACTAGCGCATTGTCAGCGCTATGTCTGAATTTTACGAGCCGCAACCTTAATACCAATGGCCCAGCCAACTTCCGGCCCGTGCAAGCACCAAGCAAGGGGTGGGGCGGTGCGAGTCAGGTTAAGAGTGGATCGTCTAGCCACTGAACCGCCGGCAGTCTCTTGGAGGCGACGCAGATTTGCTACGTCCTTTGACAGCGTTGCAACGTGATCAAGAACCCAATCATGCTCTCCCTGGGATCGATTATGTTTGTGCACCGAGCTTTGCACTGTTTCGCGTATGCGCAGCTGGTTCTAGCAGCGGCCAGCGAGCCTGCACTTGCATTGCAGGTCTCCGACGTTTTCTCAGCGATCGTCGCCAAGCGCCCTTCGCCCGCGGTCATGATCACGGGGCGGAAGGGCACGCGCAACTATGTGCCCGATGACGCCGAAACCTCAGACGACGCGGAAATCTCAGACGGTGCCGAAATCTCAGCAGAAGCTATTACAGAGAATCCTTCCCGACCGGAGGAATCAGCAAAGGAGAGGCTCGACCAGTGCCTAGCGAGCTGGGACAAAGGAACCCACATTACTCAAAACACCTGGCATCAAATCTGCGAGCGCCAAATCAAAGCAAACGAATAAACGCAAGCCCGCCGGAGCGCTCCAGCGGGGCTTCTTTGCGTTGGACCCCGGACGTCGACATTCTCGTAGGTGCATTGAGCATCATGCCCGTAGAACGCGCCACCTCCTTCGCGAAATCAAGCCCAGCGGTGGAGGACGGTGACACCATCATGAACGCCTATTGCGCGCACGCGCTGTAGCGCTGCAGCCAGTTGCGGTTGTTGGTCTCGATGGGCGCCCTCCATCCGCCAGCGACAGCCTTAATGCCACGGTTCACGTCTCCATAGAAGCGCGGCGGATAGGGCTCTTGCGAACGGCGGGGCCAGTGCAGCGCGTCCGATCCCCGAGTGATGAAAAGCTGCTGTCTGTCGTTGAGGGTCGCCGCGGCGGCATTCGTCGCCACCGCGACGCCCGCCATCAGCAGCCAACCTGATACCAAAGTTGCTTTTGGCGCTTTTAGCCAATCAGTCGGCACGGCGCATGCATGGGCGCATGAGTGCACCCGCTTCACTCGAAAAAATGCAAGGAGATGACTGTGGAAAGTAAGCTTAACGGCATCGTGCAGAATGCATGCATCTTAGCAGAGGCGGACACCATAACGCGGCCCGGCCGTCGCGCAGACGAGGGGGCGCGAACCGTCATCGTCGTGGAGAAGCGTCCTCTTATGCGCGACCTACTCTCGCGGTGCTTGGCCCGGACGGCCGGTTTTGAGGTGCTCGCGATTGCTACGGTCGACGAGTGCATAGAAGTCGCAAAGACACACGATGCTACGGTCATTCTCATCAGCGTCGCCGGCGATCCCGACGGCGGTGACACTCAGCAGATATTGCGGCATGCCACGCAGACTCTGGGAGCTCCAATCGTCGTGCTCTGCGATGGGGAGGAGCTGCATCAGGTGAGCAGTGTTCTGCAGGCAGGCGCGCGCGGCTATATCTCAACGAGCATGTCTCTCGATGTGGCGATTGAAGTCCTTCGGCTCGTTCGCGCGGGTGGTCAGTACTTTCCGGCGAGCTGCATCATTGGAATGGGAGATGCCAATTCGGCTGGGCCAGCCTCGAACCTTCAGCCCCACCTCTCCGGAATGTTCACGACGCGGCAGGCTGCAGTCGTCACAGCTGTTTGCCAAGGCAAAGCGAACAAGATCATTGCCCACGAGCTAAACATGAGGGAGAGCACCGTAAAGGTGCACCTCCGCAGTATTATGAAGAAACTTAAGGCCACGAACCGCACGGAAGTTGCCTACATTGCTAATCAGCTCGTCGCTGGCAATCACTCGGGACTACCCACGCGCCGCATGACCTAACCTCCAATGGCGGGCACAAGTTGCTCGAACGAAGCAGTTGATCAGGCCCCGCCATTGTGCTGTGTTCTCGCCTTGCCGCTAGCCGCGTTTAGCACGGCCTCGATGCGGTCTCGCGCGCGGGAGGCCGTCTCCGGCTTTTGCCGTCTTCGAGACGATAATAGCGGTATCGACCGCCTGCACCGGGATGAACGCCTCGGCACATTGCTCGAAGGTCATGGATTTTGCCGATGCCAGCCGGATTGCCGCGCGCTCCTCCTTGCGACCTCGATCGGATCGACACCGGCCACGACCAACGCGGGAATTTGCGAATGGTGGCGAATATGGGCAGACGGGGGCGAACGCTATGAGGTCGGACAACGGTTCCCGACACCGACGGTAACCGGCAGGTCGGGCAGCGCCACCTTCTGTCGGATTCAACTACCTCAAAAGTTCGGATAATGCGCAGCCAGCGCAACCAATATATTTGAAGGAACGCTTCCTCTCTCCTTGCGACGCGAGACCGCTAGTGGGTTTGCACCGTTCTTGGGCGATCTTTTCTCAGATTCAGTTCAGGATAAAGCACGCCGGAAATGCGCAAGGCGCCACAATGGTCGCCCTTCGCCCAACCACTTGGCTCCTTTCGCTCGGACTGCACGCCGCGGTTTTCGTGGCGTTTGTCGGCATGGAGGGCGGCGCCGCGCTTGAAATCGGCTCCGGCGACGACACGGTCATAGTCGAGCAGGGCATAGTAGTTGAGGGACTCACAAAGCTCCGTGAGGCCAAGCAGATAGTCGATATTCCTACCATTCAAGAGAAGGTTGAGCGGCACGTGGCTGAGGACGTCAAGCCGGATCTCGCCGGCGTCGTCACCTCCACGCGGGGTGAGGAGGAGGTGGTACCTGACGAGAGAAGGCCTGTCGAAGTCCAGATGCGCGAGCAGCCCGCGCAGGTCGCCACCCTCATCGAGCAGAGCTCTGGGGCCGAGCAGCAAGGAGGGGACACAACCAAGCATGGCATATACCTGGGCCGCCTGCGTTACATCGTTCCCGTCACGGCATCCAGGGCGCTGCTGCTGCTCGACGGTCCTCAGAAGGGCCGCATCCGCCTCAATGACCGTCCCCATATTGGCGCGCTGCTCGCCATCGACACCGCCAGCACGGTGGTATTGGCCGTCGTCTCCGCATTGACTGGACCCGTCCCAGAGCGCGACGGCGAAGCGGAGATCTCGATAGCGGAACTGGAGCTTGTCGGAGCACTGCAGAGGGACGCAACAGGGCGTCCGGCAATTTCCGAACGTGGAGTCACGATCTATCCTTCTTTTGGGGACAGGGTGCGCATCAGCTCCAAGTCGGAGCTGGAAGCATTCTGCAGCGACCCGCTCAAATCCAGCCAACTCAAGATTTGTGCGCTGAACCGCACTAGGCCGTAAACTCATAAAAACAGGAGTGATGGCGGGAAAACAGGAATGATGGCGGCCCGATGAGAATAGAGTCTGGCGCTGATTTCACTTACACCCGGCACAAACGGCTGGCGGTAACGATAAATCGATGCCCGCGTTGAGGCAGTCACAGATTGATACGAAGCTTGTGCATGCCTATCCGAACGTACAGTTTGACGATTCCAGCCAAGCCATTCAAATCGCTCCCAGGCGTCGCGGGCTGCGTTGAGCTATTCGGCAATGTTCGAATTCTGACCACCGCCGTTTCACTCGAGGTGGCCGTTGAGGCTGCACGCAAGAGAACTCAGGTGCTCTTATACGCATAGAGCAGGAACGGTCGCCAGCTGAGGCCGCATCCTGCACGCTCTGCTCAGGTGAAGTTAGGCGAGCATGCCACACAAAGTCCGCCCAGCACTCTTTTTTTCTGCTCTAAGCGCGGCAACGGTTTGGTCCAGTCTCACCGGTCGCGGCGTGGCAGGCGCAGACCCGGGCGATAATCTCTCCAAGGAAGCGACCCCCTTGGCGCAATCTTTTATGCATTCACGCCCGCCAGAGAAGGTAATAGCTCGCAGCGCAGAAAGCTTCCTGAGCTCGGTCGGCATAAACGTTCATATCGATCAAGGTTATACGGCAGCATCTTATGTAGCACCGATAAAGTACCTAGGGGTGAAAGCGATCCGCACTGGCGCGGCTCTCGTGGACAAATCGGTCTATGTATCGAAGCAATGCGGCGTGCTCGTAGATATTTTCGCCAATGGCGGCTTGGTCAGTGACTTCATTGCTGCGGCAAAGGTTTTGGCCGAAACAAACGCTTTATTATCATTAGAAGGGCCAAACGAACCAAATAATTTTCCGTTGCTGTATAACGGGCAACGAGGCGGTGGATCGGGTACGTGGCTACCGGTTGCACAGTTTCAACGAGATGTGTTCGCGGCAGTAAAAACCGATGCGACCTTGAGGGATTATCCCGTTCTCAGCGCCTCGGAGGCCGGCGCTGAGAACGACAATGTTGGATTGCAGTTCCTGACTATACCTCCAGGCTCAGGTCCCCTTCTGCCCGGGGGGACGAAATTTGCAGACTTCGCCAATGTGCACAACTACGTCATCGGCAACGGCAACGAATACACAGACAATCAAGCATGGCACGCCGCCGATCCGACTTTGGACGACCGGTGGGATGGTCTTTTTGGAAACAATGGAGTTACCTGGCGAAAGAAGTTTCCTGGTTACAGCAACAGCGAATTGCTTGCGCTTCCTCGAGTTACAACAGAAACCGGTTGGCAAAGCGCCGGCAGCCCTGGCGGCATTCATGCTCAAGCAACGATATTAGTGAATACCTATCTTGCCCAATTTAAGCGGGGTTTTCGCTACACGTTTGTCTACCAGCTCCGCGACGGAGAAGGCGGCGAAGACAGTTTTGGTGTGTTCAATCGGGACTCAAGCCCAAAGCCAGCTGCAGTAAATATTCACAATCTGACAGCAATCCTGGCCGATTCTAGGCCACTCGCGACGTCGGGTGATCTCAGCTACGCGCTCAACCCCCAGCCGGCCACTGTGCATGATTTGTTACTTCAAAAAAGCAGTGGGCCTTTTGAACTTATCGTATGGGGCGAAAGGGTCTTGGGCACAGACAACGTTGTTGTAAGATTCGGGACTACTCATTCGACAGTGAAGATCTTTGACGTCGCCACTGGAACTTCCCCAGTGCAAGTGCTGCACAACGTGGCCTCGGCTCCTTTGGCAGTTACGGATCATGCGTTTGTCATCGAAGTGGTAGATTGATGCCAATATTCATTCCTCCCACATTTTTGGAACGCGCCGGTCGCCGTTGCGCCGAGGCCAAGCTGACTGAATGATAGCCGTACTCCCGCGACCAAATTCGGGGAAGGACGCTGGTTTCTCTCGCCGGCGCCGGAAAATTGGTCGCTCGAGGCTCCCTCGAAACGGAAACGCGTTGCGCACCGGCCGCTCGTGTGGCCGTCGTCGTCGTGGGATCGTGACGGCTAAAACGGGAACCATTCGACTCTACCCTCTCTACATCCTCCGCGCTGCGCTACATCTAAATGCCGACTTCGAAATAATCAGGCTTAAGATTATTCTTTCGTGATGCCACCACGTTGGCCCTAGGAAAAGCCCTTCGCGGGGCTTGGACGCTGGTCGCCCCCGGATCCGCGTCCTTTTTTTTCGCTTACGGCGACGGCATGAGGATGCCGAGATCAATGGGTTTCATGGAAAAACCAGGGCTGTCGCTGGCAGCATGCGTCTGGGCGATCTTCGCCACGCTCTCCCTGGCCTAGGCTTAGCGCTTGCGCTCTACGCCGGCGCGCTCGAGATAGGCCAGTTCATATGTGCCTGGGCGCCATCCAGTAGTGACGGACTTTTGCGCGAGCGCAGTTGGCCTCTTCGTGGGTGTTGCAATAGCCTCCGTGCTAAGACGCTTGGCTGAACTTAGGATCGCAAAGATATAGCGCATCGGCCCTGCTCGTCGGGGTGGTTGGCAGAGTGGTGCACGTGCAACGCGGTCGCCCTTGGCGATGGATCAAATGCTCTCCTCAGCGTCGAGTCGCTTTCGAGTTTCTTGCTGACGCGCTTCAGCTTTAGGCCAAACTTCCCGGCCAAGATGTGGAGCATCGCCGCCCCCAAGGAGAAATAGCATACGGGATACAAGCGTAAGTCGCCGTCCGTATAGGTTGCAGGTAAAGACGTGGTCACCGCGATTTCAAAAGCCGCGAAACGAAGATGAAACCGGACGACCTCCTGCTGACTTCCATCACGGGCAATAGTTGGCTCTCCAACATCTGGCAGGATCATATGTGTGATAGCAGCATCAGGCCCCCCCTCATTGTAGCCTGCCCAATCCATAACCTATCGACGGTGTCTTGCGAATCGTCTTTCGATTTCCTCGACAAAACCTGTTGGTGGACTCTGCGCAACCTGTTGGCGGAGTCGCTTGCACAAATGGGATCCGCGGATCTACGCGGCGCAAATTTGGGGGAATTAAATGACGCGGCAGCTATCGATAGTGGCTTTGGCCTCAGTTTTGAGCGTGCTTGGAACCAACGCCTGGGCGGATGGAATGGTCCAGCATGCAGCCCCGCCTCCCTGCTGCGAAGCGCCATTTGCAGGGGCCTACTTCGGCGCCGCTTTAGGATATGGGCAGCAACGAGGCGAAATCACGAATGAGACAGTCGGCGCCCCGACATCCGGCGCCACTTTTAAGGACACCGATGGCGGAGTCACTGTCGGCGGGTACGCGGGCTATAACTGGCAACGCTGCTGTAGCCCTATCGTCCTCGGCGTTGAGACGGATTTCAACTATCTCAACACGTCGCCCACGTCATTCGACATCGAAGGCCCTGAGACGGTCAGTCTCGAGAGCAAGATGGATTGGTTCGGGACGCTTCGTGCCCGAGCCGGCGTCGTGGTTCATGACAACTGGTTGCTCTATGCCACCGGCGGGCTCGCCTACGGAGAGGTCGATCATAAGTTCAACGATAACTGCGTCGACTGCAGTGTGCCGCCTCCCCCAGTCTCGATTGGTCCGCTGAATTTCGGCCCATTTTCGCAATCCAATAAGGACACGAAGGTTGGCTGGACCGCCGGCGGCGGCGTCGAATTCCTGCACGATTCCCATTGGGTGCTTCGCACCGAGGCGCTCTTTGTCGACCTCGGCAGCGAGACACACAGCTACACCCCGGCTGTCTGCGCCGCCGCACTAGGTGCTTCTGAGTGTACCGCAACTGCGAAGTGGGACGATCAGTTCTGGGTCGCGCGGGTCGGACTCGCATACAAGTTCGGCGAGCCGAAATGTTGTGTGGCCCCGCTGAAGTAGCTCGTCTATCTCCTCACAGCTAACGAAAGAGTACACGTCTGTCATTCGCTTTATCACACCCCGTAAGACGCAGGCGACCACATATGCTGCTAGCAGGTGCTTCGGAAAAAGCGCTCTGCTGTCGCACCTCTGATGTCGAATCGAACTTGTTCCTTTGGGCCTCTGTGCCTGCAGGGACGGGATGGGTTTTGTGCTCGAGCGCTGCCAACAATCAGCGCACCATGCACCAACATAACCTTAAGGCGTGAAGAGCTACGCCTTAAGAAGGTCTAGCGCAGAGCACCCGCAGAATCGATCCTGTAGATCCCCGAATGCCATGAACCTGGGGGGTGAACATTTGTACTGCTGCAACAGGAGAACATCATGGGCACAAAGATGCAAGTTAGCGCGGCTGCGCTCCTGGCGAGCCTTATGACGATAAATCAAGCCTTTGCTGGATTTTTTCCTACTCCTCCCCCCGCCCCCGCCGCCGTGCCCGAGTTCGATGGCTCAAGTGGCATTGCCGCGATAGCACTTCTGGTGAGCGTCGGGGCCATTCTCTTCAGTAGATCGAGAACTCAGTGAATAGCCCTAGGAGCCGGTGAATAGCTCCCACAAATCCACGGCCGAACGAGTGTTGTCCTCGAAGCCGGAAAGGAGCACGTGTGCCTTGTCGGCGGATTGGGTAAGAGGCTCTGATCAAAATCGGCGATTAATTGGATGTGCGGCGCTTCCGTATTTGCTGGGTTCGCTGCAGTCGAGGTCCTTCTTAAGTCGCTTCGGACGAGTTCACCGTGCCCTTGTTCAATAGGCACCACAATTCCTTGACAACAATGGGCACGAGCCCGCGTTCACCCTCCTTGCTGTAGGCTCCCCGCGGCGTTTCTCGCGCGGAGCGAGCGCGCACTAGCCACAATTCGAGACATTTCGTGCGCACCCGGGAGGCGACTTAGGCTGTGGAAAAGTTCCCTTTGCGCAGCGGTTTCCGCGAAAAACGGAGAGGCCGTGACGGCAGACGCTGAAACCGTCGTGATCGGCGCCGGCGTCGTCGGGCTCGCCATCGGCCGAGTCTTGACTTTGGCCGGGCATGAGGTGCTGGTGCTGGAGCGGAACGGCCGCATCGGCGCGGAGACGAGCGCGCGCAACTCCGAGGTGATCCACGCCGGTCTGTACTATCCGCCGGGCAGCCTGCGCGCCAAGCTCTGCGTTTCCGGCAAGACGCTTCTCTACAGATTTTGTGCCGAGAGCGGCGTTGCCTATCTCAACTGCGGCAAGCTCCTCGTCGCGGCCGAGGACAGCGAGGTAGCCAAGCTCGACGCCATCGCCGCCAACGCCGAGGCGAGCGGCGTCGCCGACCTGCGCAAATTGTCCGGCGCGGAGGCGCGCTCGCTCGAGCCGGAGCTTTCCTGTGTCGCCGCTTATCTGTCGCCCTCGACCGGCGTCATCGACAGCGCCGGCCTGATGTCCGCGCTCGAAGGCCACCTGACGACGCTCGGCGGCGAGGTCGTGCTCAACGCGGCCGTCACGCGCCTCGCAGCTCCCGCCGGCGAAGGCGGAGATTTCGTCGTCGAGATCGTGAGCGGCGGCGAGAGCAGCACGCTCACCGCCCGCAACGTCGTCATCGCCGCGGGCTTCGGCGCCACCGCCCTCGGCCGAACGCTCGCCTATCCGAATGACTATCGTGTGCCCGAGACCTATCCGGCCAAAGGCCACTACTTCGCGCTGGCCAAACACGCGCCGTTCCGCCACCTCGTCTATCCCATGCCGACGGGCGCCTGGCTCGGCGTCCACCTCACCTTCGATGTCGCTCACCGCGCCCGCTTCGGCCCCGATATCGCCTGGGTCGACAACGTGAGCTACGACTTCGAGGACGCCGACGGGGCGCGCCGCGCCCGCTTCGAGCGCGCGATCCGCCGCTATTGGCCGGACCTGCCCGACGGCGCGCTGGCCCCCGACAGCGTCGGCGTGCGCCCGAAGATCTATCGCGAGGGTGAGCCGGTCGCCGATTTTGCGATTGATGGACCTGCCGCGCACTGCATTCCCCGCCTCGTCGCGCTCTATGGCATCGAGAGCCCGGGCCTCACCTCCAGTCTCGCCATCGGCGAGCACGTGGCGACGTTGCTCAATCCATGACCAACGCGACGCTTTGACCAAAATCCCGCGATCTGACGGATGGGGAGCGTGGAAGTCGGGTTTCCACCGAGCCACTCATGCTTCGCCGAGATCAGTCCGCGCGCATGCCCCGTTCCTCACCGTTCGATCATCGTGCGATACCTGTGGGCTATCGGCCGCCGGTGTGTCGACGAGCCGCCGAGCCAAGACAGGGCCCTCGGTCTTTCAGGCGCAGTGATAGGCTGTCCTGTAGGCCCAAGAAATCTGATTTTCGGAAGCATGCAAGTCCGGCTCTTTGCGTGGCGCCTCACATTGTCCTGAAACGTTCGGCTGGCGTGGTGTGATTGTTTCTCCTCACACATCGCCTGGTCTGCCTCGATCATCAGCTGCTCGATTGTCTTTTGGTCCCGTCGCGAGGCCTTATAGGAGGCGAACCCCGCACTGAAGGCTATATTCATTACCGGCTGGCTTTTGTTGTGAGCGGCAAGATTCTGCAACGGGCGTCTACGGATTCGTCCGGTCGCGTCTGGCTGGATACCGACGCCTAAGGTGATGAACTCCTCTCCACCCAATCGCGCGATCAAATCGGAGGCCCGGAACGTAGACTTGAGAATGCGCGCTGTTGCGATGAGAGCTTGATCATCGAATTCATGGCCAAGTTCGTCGTTGATGCGCTTCATCCCATCGAGATCCACGAAGGCTAAGGCCACGCTGTTCCCATTGCGGTGTGCAAGTTTCAGTTGCTCGTCCGCGATCGTCACGAAGCCGTGTCTATTGTAGAGGCCAGCAAGCGTGTCGGTCAGAGCCATACTTTTGCAAAGAAGCCACAAAGACAAAGCGATGGCGCTCGCAGGCGTAGCGACAGCGGACATGGTGGGGCTGCTTTCACGCTTGCCCGCCAATCCGGGTTGGGCCCTAACCGGATGCTCATTGAGCCAGCAGCCACGAATACATTTGAGAATGCGAAGTTCACCGCAAGACTGCTCGGCGCGAAGGCTTCTGCCCATTGCGTGTTGGTGACATCCGCCTCGCACATGCACGCGCGATTAGCTGCTTCCGTAAGGTCGGGATCCATATCGAGCCCCAGCCGATCGCCGACGTCAGCAGCGGCTGGCGGGACACGCTAGCGACGGCAATGCACGAGTGGCTCGGAATGCTGACCTACCAGCTGGCCGGGCGGACGGATGCGCCATTCCCCGCGCCGTACGACTAAGGTTTCGAGCAGGTTATCGCCGCAGCAAAACAGCCGGTTGCGCCCCTTACAAACTAAGAGGTCTGAAAAAAACTTCAACACCCGATCCCTTGGAACACGAAGACACCAGTTGCGTAGTTCGGTTCGCGTTCAACGCGTTAGTCGCATGCTATGCGAAGGCCGGCTCGCCTCGAGCACCAGCCACGTTCCTAGTGCGCCCTCCTTCCTCTGCTCGTTAGGTCCGGCGGTTCGCTTATACAACTTATGAGGCTCAGCCATCTCCGCTTATCAAGGAAGCCGCTTGCGCAAGCGCACTCCCGGTCCTTGCTCTCTGTCTTGGTCGATAAAAACAATACCGCAAGATTCAAGAGCTTTTTGGAGGCGTGCAGTAGTTTGCGCTGAGCCGCGAATTTCGGTGCCGGCAGCCTCTAACCGCTTGACGGTCACAACGCTTAAGTTGGCGCGCCGTGCAAGCTCATCCTGGCTAAGCCCTAGCAAGCTACGTCCAGCTCTTATCTGGATTGGGTAAATCACCGGCCGGTCGTAGTGTCAATATGGCCTTGACACATGGCCATAGTGATACTAAAAGTATCTATATAGTCACGTAGAGCGGTTTGCATGGGCAACGTCTCAACCGAGCTGGTCGTCGAGCTGAACAGTTTCAAAGTGCTTCGCGATCGCCTCCTCGCCGAAATCCCTGACTTGGATGGAGAAACCCTGGCCGACACACTCGAAGGAATCACCGACCTTCGCGAGATTTTAGCCGAGGTCATCCGCTCGGCACTAGACGACGAGGCATTGGCAGCAGGCCTCTCCACACGTCTTTGCGACATGAAGGCCCGCATCGAGAGGTTCGAGACGAGCGCCAAACGCAAGCGCGAGCTCGCGCTTAAGGCGATGAACGAGGTCGAGATACCCAAGCTTGCGGTCGCCGACTTTACCGCCTCGCTGCGCCACGGACCACCCACCCTCGAAGTGGCCGATGAGGCGAAGATTCCTGCCGCCTACTGGAAACCGCAACCGCCCAAGCTCGATCGCCAGGGCATATTGGCGGCGCTCAAGTCTGGCGCGGCCATCGAAGGCGCATTTCTCGAACCGCCCCGATTGCAACTCAGCGTGAGGACCAAATAATGGCGTTCACCAATGAACAACAGCAAGCGCTGAAAGCCAAGTTGCGCTATCGCCACGTCAAGATGCGGGCGAACAACGGCACGCCGATCAGCTACGTCGAAGGCTGGCACGTGATCGCCGAGGCCAATCGCATCTTCGGCTACGATTGTTGGGACCGGCAAACTCTGTCACCCCGCTGTCTATGGAGGGAGACGCAGCGTGGAGAGACGACCTGTTTCTATACGGCGAAGGTGCGCGTCACCGTGCGTGCCGGCGATGCCATGATCGTTCGCGAGGGCATCGGAACAGGGACCGGCAGATCAAGCGCGGCTGAGACGGCGCATGAAATCGCGCTTAAGGCTGCGGAGACGGATGCGACCAAGCGGGCGCTGGCGACCTTCGGCAACCCGTTTGGGCTTGCGCTCTACGACAAGGAGCAAAGGGGTGTTACCCGGCGGCATCGGCGTGAACCAGACGCAGACAGGACCATCTCTCTGCCGCCGACGCATGACCTCGAACTGCACTACAGCGATACCCGCACGGAACGCTTCGCGAGCGCGCAAGCTTTCATCGCGGCAACGCTAGAAGCGGTGCGAACGCAAACCACCGTGAAGTCGGTCTACGCTTTTTGGGAAGCCAACCTCGACAGCTTTGCGACATTGCTCCGAGCCGAACAGCGCGGCGATGACAATCCGATGCAGGTGATCGGATCGGCCCTCAAGGAGCGGATCAGGGCTCTCGCCCTCAGCGAGAGCAACGGCGAAGGGCGGGGCGCCGCAGAGGCCAATCGCACCGTGGGACCCCGTCAGGCAATTTTCAGCAAGGGTACCCCGTAGCGAGCGCCCCGGCGAAGCAGAGGACGTTGCTCCGGCCAGCCCCTCTGAGGCGCCTGGTCAGCTCGCTTTTCCCAAGGAACAGCGCGTGCGCGACAAGGCTCACCTCGCCTTCGTCGCGAACGAGCCTTGCTTGGTATGCGGTCGCAGGCCGGCCCAGGCCCATCATATTCGCTTCGCACAGCCGCGCGCGCTCGGTCTCAAGGTGTCGGACGAGTTCACCGTGCCCTTGTGCAATGGGCACCACGATTCCTTGCACAACACTGGGGACGAGCGCGCGTGGTGGGCCCGCCACGGCATCATTGATCCACTGCAGATGGCCAACCGGCTCTGGGCAGCATCGCGACGAGACAGAAGCGGGACTCAGTCGGAAACCACGCCGGCATCAAACGGGCAGCCCGTCACCGGAACGGCTTCAGGGAGTGCAGAGCCCAACAGAATTGGGGAACCTCCCTGGCGATAGCTACTGACCCAATACAAACGGGGCAACGTGCAGCGTCGTAAGTAACCGATAATTAAACAATATCTCGGCGCAGGCACTTGAAAAGTATTACTCAGTATACGGATTATATGCGAACTTGGCGGAACGAAGCCAACGAGCAGAGCGCAGTCAACGGGCCCCAAGGAGGCACCTACTAGTGAGGACCTCACTTCGTCTCCTCCGGCGCGCGGTTGTAGACGTCGTCGGCGCGGATGATGTCGTCCTCGCCGAGGTAGGTCCCGAGTTGCACCTCGATGATCTCGAGCGGCACCTTGCCCGGGTTCTCCAGCCGATGCCAATGCGTCGCGGTGATGTAGACGCTTTCGTTCTCCTGCACGAGCTTGGCCGTGTCGCCGACCGTCACGCGCGCCGTGCCGCGCACCACCACCCAGTGCTCGGAGCGGTGGTGATGCATCTGCATAGACAGCTTGCCGCCGGGATTGACGTGCAAGAGCTTGACCTGGAAGCGCCCGCCCACGCTCAATGTCTCGAAGTACCCCCACGGACGGAAGTTGCGCAGGTGCTGCTCGTGCTCCTTGCGGTTTGACAGTTTGAGCTTCGCCACGATCGCCGACACCTCCTGCGAGCGCGACTTGTCGGCGACGAGAAGGGCGTCCGGCGTATCGACGATCACGAGATCGTCGACCCCGATGGCGGCGATGAGCGAGCGCTCGCTGCGCACGAGGCAATTCGAGGTGTCGATCAGCACCGCGTCGCCCTCGATCGCGTTGCCATGTCCGTCTCGGGAGGAGACCTCCCACAGCGACGACCACGAGCCGACATCGCTCCAGCCGACGTCGAGCGGAAGCATGGCGGCTGCCGCCGTCTTCTCCATCACCGCATAGTCGATCGAGATGTTGGGCGAGGCCGCGAACGCCGCGGGCTGCAACCGCAGGAACTCCATGTCCTGCATCGCGCCATCGAGCGCGCCGCGAGCCGCCGCGTAGATCGCCGGATCGAGGCGCTGGAGCTCCGCCAGATAGGTGCGCGCGTGGAGCACGAAGATGCCGCTGTTCCAGAAGTAGCCGCCTTGGGCGAGATAGCCTTCGGCCTTGGCGCGATCTGGCTTCTCGCAGAACGCGTCCACCGCAAACCCGCCGGCCGCTTCGTCGAGCGCGCGCCCCTGGCGAATGTAGCCGTAGCCCGTGTGGGGCCCACTCGCCTTGATGCCGAAGAGCACGAGCCGACCTGTCGCCGCGATTTCTGCTGCCCGCCGCACGCCTTCGAGAAAGCCCTCTTTGTCGGCGACCACATGATCCGACGGCATCACCAGGAGGATGGCGTCCGCGTCGCGCCGCTCGGCAAACAGCGCTGCCACTGCCACTGCGGCCGCCGTGTTGCGCGCGACCGGCTCCAGCATGATCGCCTGCGGCTCGAGCTTGGCGCGGGCGAGCTCCTCGCGCACGAGGAAGCGGTGATCGTTGTTGCACACGACGATCGGGGGCGAAAATTTCTGGTCGAAGCCAACACGCTCGAGCGTGGTGCCCAAGAGGCTGCGGCCCTCGCCGTTGAAGAAGCGGATGAATTGCTTAGGATACATGGCCCGCGACAGCGGCCACAGCCGCGTGCCAGACCCCCCCGATAGGATCACTGGAACGATCATGGGCATCGTTAGATCGGCGACAAGCTGATCCATCATTACAAGCTCACAGTGCTCGATTCAGTAATTCCGGGACCTTCTAACTTCAAAGCGCCCTACACGGGACCAGCATCTCCTACTAGCATCTGCCTAGCCGTCAACACGGCCATCTACGATGAAGGTTAAGGCGAGGAGTGTGGTGGCGCCGACGAATTGGGGAGAACTACGATCGCTTCATTTGAAAATCTCGCGTCCTTTTGGCTCACTCCCTCCGCTCGGAACATACATCATCGCGCGTGGCCATCACTTTGATCGACACTGAACCCATTCTTACGAGGGCAATTCTGGCTTCGGAGGTTAAACTGCATAGCGCCGTCAAGCGCCGGCATATACGCCGGGTGAGGTAGTAGCATCCGAAAGAGGGTTCAGCTGTTTGGACTCGGGAGAGCGTCTGGCAAGGGCGGCAGCTTCTGTCAGACGCTTGGCCGCCTCATCGATAGCATAGGCATGACGCGCGGGCCTAACGCGGGCGTCTTCCATCCCGCCAAGAACGACAATGCATTTGACAGAACACCTTGAAAGTTCGCCGCTGGGTAAACTGCTGTTCCAGGGCAGGAGGTATATAGCTGGCGGCGAGATCGTAAACGCCAAGCTCGGTTACCGATGGGCGAAACTTGTCACCCAGGCGAGCCTTGCCCGTTCGAAGACCATCTCGAACCATAATCCGCGAGACAGCGGCAGAGCGATTGCGGCTCCTGTTAGTGCGCCGAGTGCGCTCGCGTAAAAGTCTCCCACTGCGGGATGACGCGCAGGCACGTAAATTTGGCCTAACTCCAGCACGCTCGCGTAGACAACAAGCGCCATGCCTATCCAAGTCGGTTTTGCCGTTCGGCGTTGGGTCGCCGAAATTGTCAATGCTGATAGGAGATACGCAAGGAAGTGCTCTTCGTGACCCGACAGGACGCCCGTCCTCACCATGTACTGGCCAGGTGTCCATGCAAGCACTGCGAGCGCGAACACGCAGAAGATTGCCCAGGCGCTAGCCGGCGGAGGTGCCACCTTTGTATCCATAAGATCCTCGATCTCTGCGGGCTCGTGTCATCGCAGGGCGAACAAAACAGACGCTGACCCGAGTGATCAGCGCTGCAAGGCGTCAGACCTTCGACCGCTGGTCCTGGGAGACGAGGACAGCGCCAAAACCAACTTACCCCCCGTGTCACTTATTCAAAGTCGGCAATTTGAGGTACGGTTGAACTCTACTCTAGTGGGCCAGCCGTTCGGCGATGGTGGCGCTGGTGCCCCGGGACCGCAATCAGAGACCGTCAGGCCAAGCTGCCTGGTCAGCTGCGATGGCATGCACAGCACCGCCGGTGATCAAACCGGCATCCCTTCGGCTGAAGTGGCGCCCCGTAGGGCACGGGGTCATTCGATGACCGCGGCTCGTCGGACCTTCTCCGAAGGAAACAATCGCATCGCACACTTGCAGGAACGCGCTCATGGCGATCAAGCGTGGCTTCCACGCGCACTTGAGGAGGTAATTTCGCATCGCATCGTCGTCGCAGCGCGCAGGTCGCCCTTAAGCGAAGTAGACGCAGCAGCCCAAGGGGCGGCTATTCACACGGCCCCCTTCTCGTTCCGCGAGGCACCGTCGGCCACATTCGCGAACAGAAAAAACCGATCCCAGATGCGATCGAGTACAATGAGTGCATCATCCAGCGGGAGAACCGAGAGCTATTCACCTTCGCGCTTCAACAGTCTGAGGCGGTGGTCTTCGCCAGCGCATCGTCGACCTCGAAATTTATGTCGACCCCAAACGTCATTGACAGCCATTCCTCGATGCGCCGATCAAGCGCCTCCTGATCCGGAGGAGTGCTAGCGACGAGCAGGAAATAGTAGGCGAGGAAGGCCCCCTTGCATTCCTGTTCCTCAGCCGCGCCGACGATGTAGTCGAAGATGCCAGAGTTATTGCTGATGTTGCGAAAGTAGACGTGGTCGGATACCTGCTTCTGGAACTTGAGCGACAGCCGCTCGTGTTTGAGGTGCTGGCGCATGATCAGGGCTCCGAGCGCCGCATAGATATAGTTGACGGTCGTAGCCTGCGGAAAGCCGTCAGAGCGGATGGTCGCGAGCGTCATTTCTAACCTTCGAGCTTCTTGTTGCCCTGTTTGTGCGTCAGCCCTTGGCGATGCTGTCGATAAACGCATCCGCCAGAACTCTGATCTACCTTTAGCTGCGCCTTCGCCAGCTGGAGCACACCGAGCGTGCAGCCCGCTAACATCGGATCGAAGCAGTATTTCGGCATAAGCTGCCAACAACTCAAAAACGAAAAACGGCGGATTGGCACCTGCCAGACCGAACGCCAGGTGAGATCGCGAAGCGCATCTCATGAAATCTTCCAAATTGTCGTGTAGCCAACGCGTCGGCTGACTGGCAAAACCCGGTATCTTTTCGCAATGGACACCACCACATCGCCTGCCCGCCCGCGGCGCCGCCGATGGTACAACCCGATTTCAATCGTGCGTTCGATCTACATTCGGCCGCGCGTATACTTGGGCGCGGCAGTCGGCATCGCCCTTTTATGGTTCATGCCGAAGTCCGTTCCGCTACCTGTACGTGAGACCACGGCATGGTGCATGGGTGCTGCGACGTATCTCATCCTCGCCTTCCGGTTAATGACTAGGTGCCATTCCGATCGCATCAAGCTGCGGGCGGGATTCCAGGACGATAGCGGTATTCTGATCCTCGGTCTCATTCTGCTGGCGATCTTTTCGAGCTTCAGCGCCATCTTTGGGCTCTTGATCGAAGCCAAGCATGCGTCCAACGAGGCCAAGCTGATGTATGTGGGGCTCGCCACCGGCACGATTTTGATTTCATGGATGGTGATGCAGGTGGCCTTCGCGCTTCACTATGCGCATCAGTACTATCGGCCCGAGCACGCGTTGCAGGCCGGTGTTAGTGGCCTCGATTTTCCAAAGGACGCGCACCCCGACTATTGGGACTTCTTCTACTTCTCAACATCGATCGGGGCCGCCTCGCAGACCTCTGACGTCTCTATCAACTCGAAGGAGTTGCGGCGCCTTGCGACGCTGCACGCCATCGTGTCGTTCTTCTTCAACGTCACGGTCGTGGCCCTGATGATTAACTTGGCTGCCAGCTTGGTTTGAGCGGGCTTCATTGGCGCTATGAGCTAGACTGCAACGATCTCTGACGGCGAGAGGGGCTTCGCATGGACGCCGCGCACACTCTACACGATCGTCACTTTGACCTCTGGCCAGCACCGCACCAATACGCGTCAGTTCCCCAGTACAGTTCAGTGTGAAGCGGCAGCAAGGCTGCTGCGCGTGCAAGAGCCGCTCAGCTCCAAGATGCAGATTTATTGCGTGAAGCACGAACGAGGTTCGCGCCGATTGTGACCAAGAGCCGGCAAATAGGACACCAGACGTAATGGACGCGCTGTCTGCCATTGAAGAGATCGTCCGCGATCTACTTATTTTCGTTGCTGTGATGACCGCGCTGCTGATCGCGCTAGTCGTCATCGTCTCGAGGCTACCTGACGACAACCCGCTGAAGCGCTTGCTAACTGCGCTGAGCTACCGCGTGGGTGCAACAGCCGCGGCGGGAGCCCTCGCAATCCCCATCGAGCCCATCCCGGACTTGATGCCGTCTATGATATTGGCGCACCGATCTTGCTTCTTTGGTACTGGTTTACGTTCTTCAAGAACGCTGGTCATCTGATGTCAAAGCCGAAGGACCAGGAAATCAGTCGCAACGGTCCCCCGGGAAAGTAGCTTGGTCCAGGCGCATGTCCATCTCTCACCTCCTCATCATCATTGTGCCGTCATTCGTGGCGGGCCTGATCCTCGGCCGCTCGTTTTTGACAGGCGTATTCTGGGGGCTCGTAGCAGAAGTAATCGGGCTCCTCCTTGTGGCGCTGCCAATCTCGGCAGGCGGCACTCATCGAGGCGGTCTCAGCCTATCCATGGTTGCGCTGTCAATCGCCTTTGGCATGATCGCCGGATCACTGGGCTTTGCGACCTTGCGTCTCCTCCGCTCGAAGTGAGCAGCTGACGTCCTAACCGCGCGATAGCGTACCGAGTCGCACGCGGGTCTGGACCGTTTGGCCAACTCGCGCATTAACTTCCTAGCAGCATCCCGCTGGTGAGGGGGCATTATGCTCAAGCCATGGCTCTGTGCCCGATTGCTGGCTATCGAAGCCAGCGACGTAATGAAATTCTGACTTCCATCGCAAGGGGTGCCGGCGACAGTCGCTACACCGATTCTTAGAAGGACAAGAATTGCTATCGTCGACTTCGTCAGGCCTGCCAGCCGAGGAATCGGGCCTTTGCCTTTGGCCTCTGGACCGTGACAGACAGAGCAGGCAGGGACGTTGGCGTCGGGGATGCCTTCTTCGTAGATTTGCCTTCCCGTCTCCGCTAGCCCGCCCGGAGCCCTCCCATAGGGTCTTGGATTGAGGTCTGCAAATTGCTCAGCGAGTGCCGATCGCGTTGAAGGGCCGACGCCATGCACCCGAGACATGATCATACCGTTGTGACTTTCCCGCGTTCCCTCGACGAACGCCCGCAACTGATTCTCAAGGTACTCCGGCGTTTGTCCCGCCAGCCGCGGCATCACATAAAATCCCCGATAACCTCGCCCCGATGGCCCATGGCAATCGGTGCAATAGTCTAGCTTGGCGCCAAGGCCGTGCGAGTAATGCGCACCTCTGCCGTCCGCGCGAACCACGCCCGAGAAAGCGATTGCCAGGATTGTTACCGGTAACGCCAATTGGAAAATTATGACCTTTGACTTCGCATTGCTTCTTGCGCCGCTACTTACGGGCGGGTCACGCGGAAGACTTGGTTTCCTCGTCATCTTGAGACCCTAGAAGGCCGTCCATGCATAGAGCAGGACCGTGTTGTCATCCCTTGCGTTACGGAATGTGCCATCCGCGTTCTGCGCGTAATTGGTGCTCGCCCCATTCAGCTTGTCGTAATGCCAGTATTGCACGCCGAGGCGCGTGTTGAGCCAGGGCCAGAACGCAGGGCCGCGTCGGCTCCAAGGCGAGTAGCCGATATCGACGACCTCTCCGCTTGTGTTCGGTGAGCCATTGGCTGTTGCGATCGCCGTATTTTCGATTGCCCAAAAGCTAATCGTGCCTGTGGGATCTAAATCCGTGCTGCCTTGCGTATTAAAATATCCGAGCGTGACCGAGTACCTGGCGTCGTAGGCATACGTCACTGAGGCATTGAACTCTGCCAGATGATTTTTGAGGTTCGCGGCGTCGTTGATAGATACGCTTCCGTCGAGCTTTTCCCATTCATAAATGTAACTGATCCTGGCGGTGATGAAATGTACATCGCTGAGGTATTGGAACTGCGCATCCCAACCGACATCGGTGTACTTGTCGGTGGGGGACGCCTGGGTGACATCAGGGACGACGTTGGCAGTCATGCCGAACGTGCCGAGCATGAGCGAGTAGACGTCCCAGGTCTTTTCGACCGCCAAGCGCCAATAGGGCGCCGCCCCGTCGAACCCTATGCTGGGCGGACCTTCGCCGAGAGCCTGCAGCGCGTCCTTGTCGAGCGTTTTGTAGGCGGAGACCGCTGCGTAGAACATATTGTTGAGGAGGAAGTTGCTTGTCATCGCCACGACCGTCGCGACGGATTGCGCCAGAAAGGCAGACCCGCCTCCAATCCCTCGCTGAGGCAGAGAAGCTGCACGACAACCCCTGAGCCTCCGACGGCAAGGAAGCTGAAGAAACGTTGCGGAACGGCCTGATGCGTAAGCTTTGCCAAAACGAGCGAAACGAACTCGAGTGCGATGCGCATGTCGAACTTGCTCTTGCCGTTGAGTCGCACGCGAAACCCGTACGGGATCTCCACAATCGAGAGATTGCGTCTGCCGATCGTGGTGAGAATGTCGAACAGGATCTTGAAGCCTTCGTTCGACAGTACAGGTGCGATCTCGTCGAGGAGGTCGCGCCGCATCATAAAGAACCCGCTCATGGGGTCGTGCACCGCAACTCCTGTCAGGCGCCGCCCCCCTCGCGTCGCGATGCGACTGATCGACCGGCGCAGCGATGAAAATCCATTGGCGCCTCCGCCGGTCGCATATCGGCTGCCGATCACGAGGTCGGTCTTCCCGAACCTGAGAACGTCGAGCATTCGCCCCAAGAGCTGCTCGTCGTGTTGAAGGTCGGCGTCCATGACCGCGACGAACTCAGCCTGACTGGAAAGCGCTCCCTCGAGACAAGCCCCGGACAGGCCGCGCCGGCCGACCCGCCGAATGCAGCGTACGCGGCTATCGCGGCGTCCTAGATCCTTCGCAACTGCAGACGTGGCATCCGGCGAATTGTCGTCGACGAAGACGAGCTCCCAGTCGACGCCCTCTAGGGCCGAGGCGACACGTTCCACGAGAAGCGGAACGTTCGCGGACTCGTTGAAGGTGGGTACGACTACGGTGAGGATGGGCGAGGGTCTGACGCTGCTCGGCAGCCGACGACCAGGATTTCTCGAGCCGAAGGGCAATTCACACATGTCCCCGAGGCCGTCGCGAGCGGACAGCCGATCGATGAACACGCTGCCCCCGTCTTGCTCAATTAGCTCCATGATCCCCCATCTCGGTTCAATGCGGCCGCGAACCGGGCGTTCCATGCACAGTTCGCTTGTGAATCAGCCGAGCGGCACCCTGGGGTCAGCGACTTACCGCAACATTACGTGTGCGAGATTTTTGGATCGGGATCGACGGCGGGTATGCACGGTCGCATCTAGATGCGCCGACAGCATTAACCAGAAGTGTTCGTGCTCGAGCTCTCAGATCACTCGAACTCGTAACCGAGCATGAGGCGCACCAACCCGCGCTCACTGTCGTGGGTCAAGCCAGCGGCGCCACCTACCTGAACGCGCAGCCCGTTCTCGAACTCGCTTCTGAGGTTGAGCTCCGCGTAGTGCTGCGTCACGTTCGGATCGAGCGTTAGGCCGAGCGTACTGTCGCCCAAACCGCCGTACAGCTCGGCCCCCAGTTTGACTTCCTTGAGATTCCAGTCTCGAACCGGATCGGTCTGCGCAAAAAGAACGTAATTCAGACCCACAGCGTATCCGAACTCCCAATTGCCCGAGCTGAGGTTGACGTCGTTGATCCAGTTGAAGGCAACGTCGAGCTTATCGCTGATGTCTTCCCCGAGAATCACCCTGCTTTCGATTTCAGAGCTGGCTGCGATCTCGGCAGTATCGGTTCGCCCTACGACCTCTAGAAGATAGCGGTGCGCAGGGCGCAGGTTTGCGTATTCGACATAGAGGACGGGATTGAGAAACGCACCGTAAGGCAGCAGCCGATAGCGGCTCTCGAGGCGCCAACCCCCGAACGCATAATCGGCGCCGTCGATCTTATCGCCCTCGACATAGCGGGCTGCCATCCACTGATCGGTCAAGGCCCGCTCCATCTCAATTAGTTGCGCCGCGTAGGGCAGATCTCCAGGCCCGGTGCTTGAGGAGTCACTGAGAACGTTGATCTCAGTGGTGCCCTTCTGCTCCGTGTGATGATCGTAAAGCACCAAATTCGCTTCGTTTCCCGCGTGCGCGCGCTCGCCCCTGACGCAGATGCCAAGCACGAGGGCGAGCGCAAAAGTCCAGGCGCGGCCTGCGTTCATGCCGGAATTCGACCGCTGCATTCGAGCGGTCTCATGATGGCGTATGCGCGTGACTGTCCGCATAGCGCTCATTTGCCGGTCGGTCCTCAATGCCCAGCACCGCGGGTTCCGCGAGGCTCGCGGGGGAAAACTCGAGAGTAAAGACGGCGCCCCCCGGAGCGTCGGAGATCGCAATCGAGCCGCCCAGGGCCGCAACCGAACGCGCGACGATATCCATGCCGAGCCCGGCGCCGCTGCCGCGGTCGCGTCGGCCCTGCCAGAAGCGCTTGAAGATCAGCTCGCGCTCGCGCGGATCGATGCCGGGTCCATGGTCGCTAACGCGCAGGGTCGCCGGCAGCGAGATCTCGATCTCGACCGCGGTTCCCGTCGCTGTGTGCCGCACGGCATTCTCAACGAGGTTGCGCACCGCGCACGCGAGCAGATCGGTTGAACCGTTGATGACTACCGGTACGCTCGTGGGAACGACCTCGATCGACTTGCCTGCGCCGACCGCGATTGGAGCAAGCTGCAACGCAACGGTTCGCGCGACCTGGTTGAGCTCGACGACCTGGTCTTTTTCCAAGGAAACGACATCGAGCCGTGCGGAATCGAGAAGCTGGTTGACGAGCCGTTCCATGACATCGATCTCCTCCTTCCACGTCGAAAGGCGGTCGTGCTCGGGCAGGATGCCCGCGTGCGCCTTGAGCACCGCAACGGGAGTGCGCAGCTCATGCGCCGCATCCGCGATAAACCTCTGCTGCGACTGGAACGCGATCTCGAGGCGGTCTAGTGCCCTGTTGACCGCGCCGACAAGAGCGTGCACCTCGCGCGGCAATCCCTCCTCCGGCAGCCGCGCCGATACCGCGCCGGGACCGATCGCCTCGGCCTGGGCGGCGGCACGCCGCAGAGGCCGCAATCCGATTCTGGCAACCAGAAGATTGGTTCCGAGTAAGCCAATGATGAAGGGCACCCAGATCCAACCGATATCCTTGATGAATTCCTCGAGCACGGAATTGAACGCAATCTCGCCTTGCGGAACGGCGACCTGAATCCACACCGGCTTGGCGCCGTAGCTCCCGTGCAGGGTGAAGCCATAGAGCTTTTGCCCGTTACTTCCCCCGTCCGTCAGGAAGAAATCGCGCTGATCGGCGGCGTCGATAGGCGCGAGCGCTTCGGTGACGCCGGGCGAGCCCGCGACAAGCACCCCGTGCTCGCTGACGATGGCGAACTTTCCTTTGCCCTGTTGAAAGCCGTCAGCAAGGAAATCGGGAAGCTGCAACGGGCGCCCTTCGGCGGCGCGGCGCAGGAGCTTGCTGATGACACGCGCGTCGTTCTGTAAGGTGCGGTCGCGGAACGCGGAGTTCGTCGCAACGAAACGCTCGTAGATGAGCAGGCTCGTCGCCGCGGCTGCAAGGAGCGAGACTGCCCCGAGCCCGACGATCAGCCGGACCCAGATCGATCGACCGCCGGATTTCGTCGTAGATAAGTTCGGAGAGCGCATGTCGTCACGCCGATGCATCGGTGAGCATGTATCCGACCCCGCGCAGGGTATGAATGTGCACGTTGGCCTGGGCGTCCTGCATGCGCCTGCGCAGGCGATGGATCAAGACCTCAATCGCATTCGAGGCAAGCTCCTCGCCGAAACCGTAGATGGCCTCCTCGATCGCGGACTTGGTGACCACTCGATCGGCTCGCCGCAACAACAGCTCCAGAGCTCCGCACTCTCGCCGGCCGAGGTCGATGAGGATGCCATTGACCGTGAGCTCGCGCGTGTTGGTGTTTAGAGACACGTTGCCTTGCGTGAGCTGGATGCCGAGAGCGTGGCCGGGACGACGCAGCAGTGCCCGTATGCGTGCGACAAGCTCCTCGATCTCGAAGGGCTTGCGCAGGTAGTCATCGGCGCCCGAGTTCAAACCGAGCACCAGATCCTGTACACCGTCGCGGGCGGTGAGGATGAGCACCGGTGTCTGGTTCAGACCCCGGCGAACCTCTGTAAGCCACGCCAGGCCATCGATATCCGGCAGACCCAAGTCGAGGATGATTGCATCGTAAGAGGTGGTGGCGACGGCGGCTTCTGCGTCGGCGCCGCTGTGGACGGAATTGACAGCGAACCCCTGGGCGCGCAACGCTACGCCCACGTACTCCGAAAGTCGTTGGTTGTCGTCGATGACCAGCAGGCGCACGAATGCTGTCCTCAGTCGCAACGCCGAGCGTGCGTCTGCAACGGACAGGCGGGCATCTGCGAAGCGTTTGAAATTTGGATATCTTCCCCCCGTTCATTCAGCTGCGTACGACAAGATTCAGCCGGCCTTGCGACGGAGCGGAGTGCTGATTGCGGCATTCCGATTACGTAAACCTTACATGCAATTCCGAAGGCTTCGATTGACTTGAGTCAACGGGCATATTTCAAATTCAGGCATCCGAAAATGCCGCATTCGTTGGTTAGCTGGCCCGATCCGGCAGCGTTCGACTCGAAAAAATCAATTGTTTCGACGCGTAGTGTTTCCGAGCAGCTTCGCCGGCAATAGACCCATCGCCCGCCCGGGAGCCGAACCTCCCAGCCCAGGGCGACGTGGCGTACCTGGCCCTGCATCGTCCCGTTTCCAAACCTGCTCTTGGCGATGACAAAACCATCCGGGTAGGACGTCGAAGCGGCGTCTTGTGCCGAGCCAGAATGGCTAAAGAGCGCCACGCCCGCGATCCGGAGCGCAAAGCCGGCACATAACCGAACTGAGTTCATGAAACGCCACGCCCCGCAAACAGCGCCCTGCCTTTCGCGCGGCGCACCCCGATAGCCACCGCAATAACGGAGTACCACGCCCTAATCCGGCGCAAGTTGCGAGGCCGCCACAGACGCGGCCAGAAAGACTCTGCGGCGAGCGCGCTAAACGTATCTGACGCTGCGAGATATTTTAGCAGGTATGTGTCCGCTTCTGATGCTGTGTACGGCTCCTCCCACGGGGCGCGCATGGTCTTTGACCGACGCCTGCCAGGCGATCGACGGACTGCTTCTACCGCCTCCAAGATGCTATAGGTGCACACGCGCTATTCACGATCGGTGCGGAAATGCCCATCCCTGAGACGAGCCGCGTTCGCGTTAGGGCGGCGACCGCGATTGATCTGGCGGCAATCGCGCGCATTCACATGGCTTCCTGGCACGATGCGTATCGAGGCGTGATCCCCGACGAGGTCCTTGACGATCGGACGGTTGAGGGTTCGTTGTCCGGATGGCGGTCTACCTTCGAAAAGTATCCAGACAACATCAGCGTGGCCGAGACGGGCGACGCTCTTTTTGCTGGATTTTGCTGTGCAGGCCCTGTTGTCGACGCAGAGAAAAATGCCCCCTTCGAATTCGAAATCTACGGCCTGCACGTAGCGCCTAGCATGAGACGGCGAGGAATAGGCGCAGCGCTACTGCGCGCGGCTCTAAACAGAGCCATTGCCCGTGAGCGGATGAACTCGGCGATTGTTTGGACCCTGAAGGAGTTGAAGTTGTCGCGCCGTTTCTACTCGCGCGAGGGCGGTGAGCTAGTAAACCCGCTGCATTGATTGGGGTCAATCCGCTGAGGGCGATCTTTAGTTAGACAGACAAGGCCGTTTGCTAGAGCGGTGACTCTTACCGCCGGTGGTCGGCCTAGTTTTGAAAGGATAACGACATGAAACGTCCCGCCTTATCAGTGGCTGTGGGCGCGCTTGCCTGCTTCGCTGCTGTTGGTTTATCACAAGCTGCTGCCATCTCGGGCCCAGTAGCCAAACTCGCTCCGACAGCTCAGTCGTCGAGCATCGTCGATCAGGTTTATTGGCGTCACCATCATCGGTGGTGGCGGCATCACCATCGTCGGTGGTGGTGGTAAGAACGCCTAGTTGGTTCCGCTAAGACTGGTCATCAGGAATTGCCATAAAACAAAGGAGGAACTTATGTCCGCCAACGCGCTCGTCGCTGGCCTTCTGCTTGCCGTCTCCGCTCCAGCGTTTGCCGCTGACGCGCCGAAGACCAAAGCCGACTGCGAAAAAACGAAGGACATGAAGTGGGATGACAAGACGAGCACGTGCGTGAAGAAGTAATCGGCACTGACGTTTAATCGATTAGCTGTTGGTGCGGAGGGCCGGCTCACGAGGCCGCCCTCTGTATTTCACTCAAGTCGGCCAGCCAGCCGGGGCGTGGAACATCACTGACCAGCACTGACCAGCGCAGAAGATCGGTGGAGAGTAAGCGCGAACATGACTCTAGCGGGCATCGTCATCCGGCTCTTTGTGGCAGCAGTGATTGGCTGCATGATCGGGCTCAACCGCTTCGCGCACCACAAGTTTATTGGCGTTAGAACCCTTGGATTGGTTTCTCCTGGGTGCAGCTGCGCTCGTTGTGGCGGCCTTAGAAGGCGGAAGCGGCGAACGCGGGCACAAGGTGCACGGGTTGACGACTGCTGCAACGGTGTGGGTCTCGGCAGTCGCTGGCATACTTTGCGGCCTCGGAGCATGGCGCGTGACACTAATTGTCTCTGTGTTGATCGCCGTTGTGCTTGTGGTGGTGGTCCAATCGAAAAGCTCTTGGTTCGCCGCTATGGTTCGGATGCTGAGGATGAGTATCCGACTTCGCCGAAGGAGGCGATAAGGGATACCGGCTCGTTCACCTAACGCCGTCGGTAGAGATACCACGCGATTGGTAGTTCGCGTGACGCTTTCCGGACTACAAAGCCGCGTATACGGTACCTCAAGTTGTTGGACCGATGCATCTCCACCTAATCTTTAGATTCGTCTTGCTGCTGGCAATCGCCAATGGCACGCCAGTCATGGCAGAGAAGCTGTTGGGAAGATTTCTTTCCCACCCCCTTGATGCTGGGAAGACCTTCATTGACGGCCGACCCCTCTTTGGGTCCTCCAAGACGATACGCGGCATAGTCGTCGCCGTAATGGCTACTTCGGTCTGCGCGCCGGTGCTTGGTGTTACATGGCCAACAGGTTCTCTCATCGGGGTTGCGGCTATGGCTGGCGATCTCATTTCAAGCTTCGTGAAGCGCAGGATGGGCCATCCTCCGAGCAGCAGAGCTTTGGGTCTCGATCAGATTCCGGAGTTGCTGCTCCCAGCACTCGCTTGCATGAGCCGCTTGGGGCTCGCAGTTGCCGACTTGATCTTGATTGTTGCCCTGTTCTCCGTCGGCGAATTGGTTCTGTCGCGCTTACTCTTCAAGCTGCATATTCGAGACCGGCCCTATTAGACAATTATCTCAGCTTTTCGAGGTGATGCAGCGTTATCTCGGGTGGGCAATTGAAGCGCACAGGCACCACTGACGACCCCGCTCCCACGGACGTGTAGCCGTCCATTGTGTGGTGCTTCCACGCTCCTGCACCCAGTCGTCGCGGCAGAACTGAATTGAGCGTAATAGGGACGCCCCCGGGCAGGCAAATTTGTCCGCCATGTGTGTGGCCGCTCAATAGCAAGTTGAAACCGGCATGGGCGGCTTGACGATAGATCTCAGGGGTATGTGAAAGCAGGATGGAGAATGCATCGAGTGGGATCAAGTCGGCGGCCTTCTCCATGTTGTCAGCACCGTAAAAATGGGCATCGTCGATGCCTGCGATGTGGATGTTCTGACCACCGCGCTCAATTGTATCCGACTCATTCATGAGCATCCTGATGTCCATCTTTTCCAGAGTGGGAACCATGCGAATAGAGTTGTGGTTCCCGAGTACGCCATAGACTGGGCTTCGTATTTTGTCGCGCAGGTCGGCGATGGTCGCGAGCGCGGCTTCAAACGGCCCGAAAGTTGCGCCCCGAAAGTCGCCGGTGAGCACACAAACGTCGTAGCTCAGGGCGGGCAGAAGTTCCGCCAACCGCCGCATGGCGGGCTCACTCATGTCACAGTGCAGATCGCTGAGCTGAAGGATCGAGAAACCATCGAACGCGGCCGCTAGGTCTCTGACCTTCACAGGGTTGTGTCGCACTTCGACTTGCGCGGCATTCCTGCGGCCGCGCCAGAACAAGCCAGTCATCTTGAGCGTATATTCGATGGTCAACGCCGAAAGCGCAGAGTTCTCGATGTGGAAAAAATTCAACCCGTGCCCGAATATCTGAGCTTCGTGGTCCTTCTCTACGCCCAACCGCTGCCTGACATGCAGGCGTCCGAGGCGGTGCTCAAGGACATGCATTTCGTCGCCGTCCACCTCATTCCTCAACTGACGCAATGCCTCATACTCCGTAGGGGGCGGGCTTGATCGGCCTCAATTCCACGTGCGCTGTTTGCCAGTACGCCGTATGCGTCAAGCAAGTCTAACAAGTCATGGGCCAGAAACATGGGCTACATAGAAAAAAGCCTTGCCGGGGACGAAGCACTTATCGCAAAGGCGGGCTTTCATTGGCTGTATCACGTATTCGGCTACGCGGCGTTGGTCCTGTTCCTTGCCGTGACCGCTTACGTATACGCGGAGCTTCAGGCGCCCTGGTCTGCCGCGATGGTTGGTGCGGTCGGACTGATCATTTTCGTCCGTGTCATGGTGCCGATCTGGACGACCGAGATCGGAGTGACGAGCGAGCGCGTGATCCTCAAACGAGGCTTCCTCACGCGCCACACAGATGAGATCGAACTCTCTGCAATCGAAGAAATCAACATAGACCAAGGGTTCCTCGGCCGGATACTGGGCTTTGGTTGCATCACACTTCAGGGTACAGGAGACGATGACGTTGATCTCCCGCCCATCGCCGATCCGGTGCGTTTCCGCAAGTCAATTCAGCAAGCACTAGAGAAGAGGCGTCCTGCGGTGCCACGCTCCTAGAGGTGCAACGAATGTGCAGACCTCCGGCGCGGCGTCGAGCGAGCAAGCTTCAACTACGTACCGGTGCCGAGCCTGAGCCAAGTGGGTCATAATTGAAATTTAGCTTGAGCCGCACACCGCGCAATTCTTGGCGGGTTATGGCTTTATCACCGGGTCGATTAGCGATCGGATCATTCCAGACCTGGGAGGCGGCGCCCCGTGTTAGGTCCGACCTGATGCGCTCAGGCACTGCAAGAACTTGACGGATTTGGTTGGGTGAGTGGCATTAAGTGCGAGGCCGATGGTCGCTCATGTGGCACCGAGATCGTCAGGTGGGGCAAGATGATACCGCGCTGAGAGACGTGTTCGACATTGCACGGTAGTGGGTCAGGTTGGTCTAAGCCAGCGGAAGGCTTTCACGGCAAGCGCCGCGGCGGAGAGCAGTATGAACGCGCCCAGCTTCATAGCGATCAACGTGGAGGCAGCGGCGAGCAGCGGCTCGTCCCAAGTGTGTGGAAAATAGTGGCGACTGAAAAACAGCACCCACCCCAATAGGCCTAGGCCGCTTACAAGAGTTCTTTGAAGGTGGGGAGGATTTGGACGGTGGCGGTCTTTGAGTAGGGGGTTGCGGTCGATGCCGGTCTTGATTGATTTGGCGCTGGTTCAAAAATAAATTGGGGTACAGTGATGACCTTTCACAAGCGAATCCTAGAATGGCAGGCGGCTCACCCCAACATCACTTGGGTTGGTTGGGGTATTGTTTGGGCCATTGTTCTGGTGCTCCTCTTCTGGCCCCACACTTTGAAGTGATCTTTGAACGCACGGCCTGCAGCTAAGAAAAAGGCGCTCTGGTCCCCGGGGGAAACCGAGCGCCCTTACATCACCGAGCCTTGGGGGGAAGGCCATTTTCCTCGAGGGATGAGGAACGATGACTATATTCAATATGGGTCGGCGCGCCGCTGGTTCAATTGATCCCGGTCAATCTCCATTGCGGTATCTTGGCGGTCTCCGCAGAGGACATTTCTAGGCATTCGCAAGGCTGTGCTCCAAGAGCCAGCCAACCGCGAAACAAGAACAGTCTGGCGCGCATCCGTACCCCGTGTGGACGCGTTGCTGCGGTTGCTCGACACTAATCCGGATCTCGTACCGCCGATCCGGGTCGCCAACGCTGACGTTGACGTGGTCGTGCTGTAGCGCCCGCCGGCGAACGGACATCTTCCGCTCGTCTACAAACATGCCGGCGCGGCCCTGCTGCCATGCTAAATATTTCCTGGGCTAACGGTCGCTTTGCGATCGAGCTTGCCCCAGCCCACGAGATGTCCTTTGGCAGCCGTGGTGATGGACTTTGCCAGGACATAATAGAGAAGCTGCCGATAACCAAACCGCTGCAGAACGAGCCACCAAAGAAGTTGCCAGTTCTCCCGCTTCTCAAACAGGAACGCGACGACGGCCGTAGCCAAGTCAACGGTGATGAAGAGCGCGTAATAGAAGAGCGTGACCTCAAGGTTCGTCGGATCGAATTGCGCGCCGTGCTGGATGTAGTCTAACCCAGCGGCGATAAGTTGCACGATGAGCAGAAGATCGACAAACGGCGAGATGAGCCCGAGAACGATCTGGAACAGCCAGGCCTGTGGAATCGCGACGAGGCCGAGCGCGCCATACCGACTACGCAACGTGACCTCTGCGTGCTTCCACAGGCATTGCAACGTTCCGAATGACCAGCGGAAGCGCTGTTTCGCGAGCCCGGCGACCGTATCCGGTGCCTCAGTCCACGCCACGGCGTCGGCATCGAAGATTGCCCTATAGCCGGCCTTTTGAATGGCAATCGTCAGATCCTGATCCTCGGCAAGCGTGTCCGTGGGGAACCCGCCGAGCTTGACCAATGCGGATCTGCGCCAGGCGCCGACGGCACCCGGGACAACCGTTATGCAATCCAAGGCTCCCAACGCCCGACGTTCCAAGTTCTGTGCAGTGATGTACTCAAGCGCCTGCCACCGAGTGAGCAAATTGATCCGGTTGCCAACTTTCGCGTTGCCGGCGACGGCGCCGATCGTTTTGTCGCTAAACCAGCGCGTCAACCGCGCGATGGTATCCGGCTCGAAGTGAGTGTCGGCATCGAGAGCGACGAGAATCTCGCCTTGCGCGGATAGAAGCCCCCTGTTGATCGCTCTCGCCTTGCCTCCATTGGGGAGTGTAATAAGTATGACGCGCGGATCGGTCCCGAAGTGCTGGCGCACGACATCGGTGGTGCCATCGGTTGATCCGTCATCGACGACGATCACCTCGAGGCTTGCGTGGCTACTCTCGAGAATCCTTGTCACCGAGTTGGCGATGACTTTGGCTTCATTAAAAGCTGGGATTAAAACGGAAACGGCGACGCCGCCGCTAGCCGAAAGCGGTGGTGGAGCATTAGCTTTGTGGCGGCTCCATATAGCCAAACCGCAGAGAGCAACGAGGCGGGCCGCGCCGAGGCCAATGGCGAGCGTGAACAGCCAGTGCATGGCAGCTTGCAGCCAGCTTGCAGTGATGAATACGTACCAGTTGACGAGTGCAGAGCGGTCCTCCGGCGGGACCGGCGGCATCACCTGGTCGAATGTCCAGCCCGCCAGCGCCGACACCGGCACGATCTCCAGACCCTTTGCACGCAATGCGTCGATGATGCGGGGTAGCGCCGCAACCGTATGAGTTCTGTCACCGCCGGCGTCGTGCAGCAATACGATCTGGCCGCGTGTTTCCGGGTTGGTGTCGGCCATGCGGTCCAAAACCCGCTGCACGATCAAATCCGCGGACGGCCCTTGCCAATCGTCGGGGTCGACCCTGAGCCCTACTGTTACGTAGCCGAGCGCTTGAGCGAGCTTGACCGGCGCGATCTCGCTCGGAGTGGTCGGTTCCGCGTCGCCGAAGAACGGCGGCCTGAAGAGGCGCATCGACCGCCCCGTCAGCGCCTCGACCAACCGCTGGGTGGCGTTGAGTTCAAGACGCGCGACCTCTGCCGACACCTCTCCGAGATTGGGATGAGTGAAGGTATGGTTGCCGATTTCGTGACCCTCGGCGAGGATGCGCTGGACGAGGCCAGGGTTTGTTTCCCCATTGGCGCCGGCGATGAAGAACGTTCCCTTGACGCCCTTCTGCTTCAGGATGTCGAGAATCTTCGGCGTCCACTCGGCACTCGGGCCATCGTCGAACGTCAGCGCCACTTTGCCCGGCACCCAGCCGGAGCGTCGGATGACATAGGTCGATGGGATCGTAGTGAACGTCTCTGACGTGATGACCCGATGCGTGTTGTCGGTTTCAAAGGTTCGGGCACCATTTTCGGGTTCGGCCGCGATATTGAGGATTTCGCCTTGACCCTCGATGTCGATGTCGCTGCCGGGAACGATCGTGACGAGGCCCGCTGGGATTTCCGCGTTATACGGCCGGCCGAGCAGCGACCAGATTGATGGATCTTCGGACCCGAGCCTCCACAGAGCGTAGCCTCTAGGACGAAACACGTCGGCAGCCCGCATCTGATTGTGCGCGGTCACGGCATCTAGAAACCAGACGCGATGGATGCTGCCGTCGTCCTCCTGGTAGTCAAAGTGAGGATTGAGCGTCTGCGGATCAAAGACGATCGGTGCTTCGGACTCTTTCGAAGTGAGGACCGTTTCCTGGAAGGTCATATCGACGGCGGGAGGTTTGCCGGTCCAGTCGTAGCCGTAGTTTCCAATGGCGATGATCGTCTTCTCCGGGTCCAGCTCCTTCATTCTGCGGCTGAGCTTATCGACAAACCACGATTGAGACGCGATTGCTCCGGGCTCGCCTTCCTCGAAGTGCTCGTCATAGGCCATAAGTATTTGAAAGTCCGTTGCGGCGGCATAGCTGCGATAGGTCCACTCGGGATCATCGAAAGGGGCAGCGATGGCGAGCAGCCATTCGTGCGATGCAAACGCAGCCTTAAGCTCATGCAGGAACGTCAGAACATTCTGATGCGCGTCTTTGGGTACCTCCTCGAAGTCGATCACTAGGCCTTGCGCGGAGTTGACCTGCAGAAACGTCACGAGCTCCGCGAGGCGGGCTTGACGTTTGGCGGGGTCAGCCAGCAGACGCGCCAGTCCGGGACCATCCCATTTGCCGTCGCTGGCGTTCTGCAGCATTGGCAAAACGCTGGGCGGTTGCTTCTGCTTGTGCAGAAGGTCTACGGATTTCTGGTCGACCCCCGCCTTCAGCTCCATCTCGGGGCCGGTAAGCTCAAGCCAGCTAGGGACCACCCAGTCGAGCTTGGGAAGCTCCGTCTCGAGCGAGGCGTAACTGCTGTCGTCCCACGTTACATAGAAACCGATGGTGAGAGGCCGACTATCGGCGCGCTCCCGCGCCGCTGTGAGCTGCTTCTCCGACGCTTTGGGCATCGTCTGCTTAACTGCCCATTTCGGAAGCGTCGATCTTGATCGGACGGCGTCGCCCAGACGCCGTGCTACCGGCAACAACTCACGACGCTGGGCAATGTCTGCCGCGTCGGCCAGCGGAGTGCGTTTATGAGGTGGAGCTAAGGGAAGGACGGATGCGTTCGGGAAAAACAATAAGCTTGCTACGAAGAGCAGCAGCACGATTGTGCTGAAGACGGACACCGTCCAGCCAAGAAGACCGAGGATGACCGAGCGGCGTTTGGTGGGATCAAAAAAGACTGGATGGCGTGTCACGAGGACCTGGATATTGGGCTGGCGTATTTGAAGAATACGGACTGGCGATATCGAGACCAACCACGCAAATCATTACGCAACGGCGGAGCCACAGCACAGGTGCGCAAGGGCAACGCACCAAGGTTTGATAAGGTATGACGACGCAGTCCGCCGCGAAGCAGCCACCAAGCCTCCGCATTACCTGAACAGCTTCACTTCTTCACGCACGTCTTTGCCTTAGAATCCCACTTCATGTCGGTCAGCTTTTCGCACTCGGCCTTCGTCTTTGGTGCATCTGCCGCGAACGCTGGAGCCGCGACGACGAATAGAAGGCCCACCGCAATCAATGAGCATAGAAGTTTGGACATTGTGCTTCCTCCTAGGTGCTTGACCTTGGCCAAACAGAGAGACGCTGCGCTCCACCTTTTGCGGCCATATGTCGGGCACCTTACAGATTTGTAAGAACGAGTGGCTGCGCAGGCTCAGGGATGGAATATGAAACCCCGCTCAGGAATGAGCTGGCGGGGTTTCAAAGTGCGCATTACTTTTTCACTGTGCACTTGCTCGTCTTGTCGTCCCACTTGCCCTTGGCCTTGTCGCAATCGGCCTTGGTCTTGGGCTCATCGGCGGCGAATGCAGGAGCCGCGGTGGCCATCAGAAGACCAGAAATGATGGCAACGTTCAAAATCCTACCATACATGGCTATGCTCCGTGGTTTACCCTGGGTCTTGACGACGCCCAGGTCGTCCAAAGCTGGTCCCTGATCTGGGCGGTGGCGTGTCGGTCACTTTACGGCTTTGTAAAGTGAGAACCCTGTCGGGCAGCGTTTGATGCGTGACATCGCTCCTGGCAACTGGGTCCATCCGCCTCGGCCCTCAGCCCAGGACCTTAGTTAGACGGGCCAACGCCCCGGACAACCGTGAGCGACATCGCAGGGAGTTCTATGACCGGCGAAGTTCCTGCGTCGATGTGCGACTTCTTTGGCGGCTCGCTCCGGAGTGGCTTGCCTAGCGCCCCATGGGGGACCCACTCGTATTGCTCAGCCGAATACTGGAATAGTTCGAGTGGTCCGGCCCATTCCCCGCGACTTTGCGTGGCTCCATCGAAACGGATTGTGATCATTCGAGGCTGCAGCGCACTCTTGTTAATGAGGAGCACGGCCCACTCCCCGTCTGGCCGGTGAACCGCGAAGGCGCTGATTTCGCTTCGAGCCACATCGCCCTTGCCGCCGGCGAATGCCTGATACATCGTGTGTTGCTCCTCCGTCCGCTCCGCCCACTCTTCGGCCAGCAGCTTGGCTGCGTAATAGATTGGCATTCGGGCCGCAGCGCGCCCGTCGCCGTCGGCCAGGAACATCATCAGGTTGCCCCACGTATCGCACCGATCGACACCGCGAACTGGGAGTTTGGGCTCGAGGCCGTAGACGTACGCAGTCTTGCCCCCGAGCGCCAGAAACTGGGCAAGGATCTCTGCGTTGAGAACTGCGGAAGGCATCTCGACTTCGGCCTGGCCCGCGAATGAAGCATATCCATACTCAGACACGATCCACGGGATGGTGCGTGGTACGCCATCGGCCGCGAGATGTCCGACCAACCGGTTCATCAGATTCAGGTTCGAGACAAGTCGCGGCTTGCCTGGCTCGCATAGATCATCGAAAGGGTACCACTCGAACGAGAAGAAGCCGAAGTCGGCGAGATGGTGGCGGCCTCGGAGAAATGCCATGAAGCGTCTCATCCACGAGCGGTCGCCCTTGTCATCGGCGATTGTGGTCCAGCCATTGATTTCCGACTGGAGGCTCGGGCCGCCCGTGACGATACCGGGATCAACGCGATGGATAGCTTCTGCAAACTGAATAAATAGCGCTCCGTAGTCTTCGGGCGTGACGTTCTGACCGTCCGGTTCCTCTCCCAGCTCGATCTGGTGAACTTGATAGCCGCGCGCCTCCAGGAAGCCGACCTCGGCCGCGGCATTTTCGGGCGTATCGTAAAGGAGCCCGGTAGGCGTCAACATTGGCAGGCCGTGTGTCAGCCCTGTCGCCATGATTCGATCAAAGCCAGGCTGCTCGGCCTTCGGGTCAACGTCGATGGCCCGATGCCAGGGATCGGTCGATGAGGTCCAAATGACCGTTTGTTGAGTGTTGGAAGGTCCGTGCCGCAGAATGTCCCGTAGTGGCCCCTCTCGTTCCAATGTTCCAGCGAAGAGCTCGCGAATGGCAAAACCGAGGTGGTCTCGGATGTCACGCGCGCCTTCCGAAGCCGTGCCCGACGCGTGGACGAGCCATAACCTGACAAATCGCACGGGGATTGGAGCATCGCTCAGGCGTAGGAGGGCATCGCCTCCCTTGCCGTTATCAACGCGCCCCTGCGGAAAGGTGTGCCATTCCCCAGATCGTAGATCGTTCAGAAAGTCGCTGTTCTCGCCCCTCCAGTACTGGACCTCGTATTCGACGGCATACGGTTCGCTCCACACGATGCGCATGGCGTTGATTGGCTGCCGCTCGCCAAAGTCGACCACCACCCATTGCGGATCAGCAGCTTGGCTCTCGTTTGTGAAATGCGGGTCGAGGTAGGGGTTGCTCTTCCACAGTGTGTCCTCATCGCCGTCATCTATTCGCGAGTAGCCGTCGTTGTTGGCCTGATCGATTGTGTTGCCGCGCCGCGGAAGGCGATATCCGTGAGAAATCAGAACCGGTTGGAGAGCGGTGTCACTCGAGGTCCAATAGCCTTGACTGCGTTCCGGATCGCTCCAGCTACCCTCTTCGTTCCAATGCCACGCCTCAACGCCAAGTTCCGTTCTTAATCGATAGGATAGGCGGCTGAAGCCCGAGGAGTTCATCTCTTGGATATTGGCTGGCTGGTAGGTTTGAGCGATCCCATTTTGTCCCAGGCCATCGACCCCTGCGCCGAAAACGTCGCTGGGCAGAAATCTTGCGACAGGCTTGCGAATATCAATCTGGACAATCATTGGGTCCGTCTGTTCGGCAGCTGAAGCGTCGGCCGCATTCACCTGCCGGGACAAAATCGCGGCAGACTGAAGTGCTCCGAGGATCGCAGAAAGAATGAGCTTCAGATGTCGGTGGTCATACATGGCGGCGAGAGCGGCGAAGCCCCATTCATTTGCGGCGACCGTGCTTGGACCTTTCCACTCAAGCACAGGAGCGTGCCGTAGGGAGAATAAATAAATCTGCGCATGTTGGCATAGCGCGCCAGAAACCATGCGTCCAACCCGGCTCGATTGTCAGCTCAGGGTCTTGGTCGTGTGAAAACGCTGCCATAGGGGTCGCCGACAGCTCTAAGCAATCTGCGGCTGGCGGATCACGCCGTGATAGCCGCCATCAGCGGCTTGATGCCGACGATGTTCATCACGCGGGTGAAATTGTAGGCCAGAACGTGCAACGCCATTTCGGCGGCGACCTTCGGCAGCGTCTTCGTCAGGAAGTGGGTGGCTCCCATCCGAGCCTTGATGGTCCCGAACGGATGTTCGACCGTCTCGCGTCGCTGCCGCATCGCGTTCGGGTTGGCATCGAGCCGCTGCTGCACAGCATCGAGCACATGCTCGTGCTCCCATCGGGTAATCCGTCGCTCCGGCCCCGTGGTGCAGTGCGGTTTAAGCCGGCAATTTGAGCAAGCCGTCGTCCGATAGCGTCGCAGCTCTTTTCCGTCCTCCTCGTTCGAGTATCGGTACTTGAGGTGCTCACCGGCCGGGCAGCGATAGACGTCCGCATGAGGCAGATAGACAAAGTCCTGCTTGCCGAAGCGGCCCTCCGACTTGGCGCCCGACGTCATCGGCTTTGGCAGCGTCACGGTGATGCCCGCCTCGTGGCACTCGAGGATCTCCGGGCTGTTGAAGTACCCGCGATCGGCAACAGCTTCGAGGGTGTCCGTTCGCATAACGGCCTTCGCTGCTTTTCCGATGCGCGCCAGCTGGGACCGGTCCGATCCTGAGATCGTCACCTCGTGCGTCACGATCAGATGGTTGTCGGTCTCGACCGCCACTTGCACGTTGTAGCCGACGACACCGGAGCCACGCCCGCTCGTCGCCATCGAGCGGCTGTCGGGATCGGTGAGCGAGATCTGCTGATCGGGCGAAGCGAGCATCTTCCTCTCGTAGGCCGCAAGGCGCTTCATCTCTCCGTCGAGCTTCGCCAGCTTCTCCTTGAGATGCTTGGCCTTGGCCGCAAGCGCCTCCGTCGGCTCCTGCCGGTCGGCCGTATCGAGCTGAGCGAGATAGCGCGCAACGCTTTCCTCCAGCTGTACCCTCCGACGTTCTACCTTGCCCTTCGTGAAGTTGCGGTCGCGATTGTTGACCGCTTTGAACTTGCTGCCGTCGATGGCAACGCTCGCCGTCGCGAGCAGTCCCAGCTCGCGGCACAGCTCCACGAAACGTGTGCAGACCTGGCGCAGTCCAGGGCCATTGTCCTTGCGGAAGTCGGCGATCGTCTTGTGGTCGGGCACGAGACGCCCCAAGAGCCAGAGAAGCTCCAGATTACGCCCTGCCTCCCGCTCGAGCCGCCGGCTCGACTGCACGCGGTTGAGATAGCCATAGATGTAGAGCTTCAAGAGAACCGAAGGGTGGAAGCCGGGCCTCCCGGTTGCTGCGGGCTCGATGCCGTCGAACCCAAGGCCGGCAAGATCGAGCGCGTCGACGAATGCATCGATCACGCGAACTGGGTTCTCTTCCTCAATCCAGTCATCGAGGCATTCGGGAAGCAGCGTCCCCTGTCCGCGATCTGCACCTTCGACGAAGCGCTTCATCCGATCCCCCCGAAGAATCACGAGGCAATCATAGCCATCAGCAAGAGCGTTTTCACACAGCCTGGGTCACGGGCGGAAGTCATCGAGACGAGCGAAGGTCGTCAGCTCTTCCCCCAATAAGCAGACGTCGCTGCCTAGCGCGCGATAGTCCGACAAGGGCAATAGCGGTCGTCAGGACCGCGCGGACAAACGTGGGCATGGGTACCGCGCGTTAGGAAGCGAAGAAGATCACACAGGCGAGGATGAAGAGCACCGCCGCTTCGTGCCAGCGGTTTAGGCTGGGACCAAACATGGGCTCTCCTAAAGCGATTGCCGCACCGAGGCATCCCATTGCCAGGAAAGCGCAAAGTGCCGCAGACGCCATTCCGGGCCTTGGCCCCGGCCACAAACCGGCAACGGCAACGACGACCAACAGCCTAAAAGTCAGCCGCCGAAGAGCGCCAATTGAAATTGTGTCTAGCTTCATGACAGTAGGCTGCCGCTCACCCAGCTCCTACCGGACTTGAACGACTGCGGCTCTCGGTTTCACTCGCATTGCTATTTAGTGGGGCAACTTCGGGTCTTACCGCGGCTCATTCACATGCCCCACCGACGCACGAACCACACCTTCACGCAATGAGTGAGGATCGAATAACTGATGAGCATCGTGGCGACCAGCGGCCAGTAGAGCCAAGGAAGCGGGGTAAAGCCCAGGGCGGCGCCAGCCCAGGTGAAGGGCAGCACGATACCGACGCAGCAAATGATGATCGTTGTGGTGATGAGCGCGGGACTGGCCCGGCTCTCGAAGAAGGGGATCTTGGCGGTGCGGATGATGTGAATGATGAGCGTTTGCGTGAGAAGCGACTCGACGAACCACCCCGTTTGAAAAAGTGAGGGGTTGGTCCAGCAATTGAACACGTACAGCATCATCGCGTACGTTGCATAGTCGAAGATCGAGCTGATAGGCCCGATGAAAACCATGAACTTGAAGATGTTATCGATATCCCAGCGGCGCGGCGCCGCGAGGTAGTCTTCGTCTACGTTGTCGGTTGGGATCGCCGTCTGCGAAAAGTCGTAGAGCAGATTGTTGGTGAGGACCTGGATTGGGGCCATTGGTAGGAAGGGCAGGAAAAGGCTGGCACCGAGCACGCTGAACATATTTCCAAAGTTCGAGCTGGCCCCCATCTTGATGTACTTGGTGATGTTGGCGAAAACCCTGCGTCCTTCGATGACCCCGACCTGCAGCACCATCAGGCTCTTCTCCAACAAAATGATGTCGGCTGACTCCTTGGCTATATCGACGGCCGTATCTACCGAGATTCCAACGTCGGCCGCCTTCAGCGCTGGACTGTCATTGATGCCGTCACCAAGAAAACCGACCACGCGGCCTTTGCGGTGCAAGGCGCCTACGATCCGTGCTTTTTGCGCCGGTGTCAGTTTGGCAAAAACCGTGGTGCGGTCGGCCGCGTCCGCTAGCTGGTCGTCACTCATCTTCTCGATTTCTGGACCAAGCAGAACCTCGCCAGTCTCAAGCTTCACTTCCCGGCAAATCTTGCGCGTGATGACCTCATTGTCACCCGTTAGAATCTTCACGCTCACTCCGTTTTTTGCCAGGGCCGCAATCGCTTCCCCGGCGCTCTCTTTTGGGGGATCGAGGAAGGCAATATATCCGAGCAGCGTTAGATCGCTTTCGTCCGACACGGAGTAGGCCGCCTTGGGGGTATCCAGCACTTTGTAGGCAACGGCGACAACGCGGAAGCCGTCCGAGTTCAGCGCAATCGTCTCCTCCTTGGCGGCTGCGAAGTGCGTCTCATCAAGCTGGCCCGTCGTTCCATCAATCTCGTAACGGGTACAGACCGAAAATATCTCCTCGACGGCTCCTTTGCATATGAGGACGTGCTTGTCCTGGCCGTGCGACACGACAACGGACAAGCGACGCCGCGAGAAATCGAAGGGGATCTCATCAACTTTAGCAAAGCCTGTATCGACGCCGAGAAGCCTGTGTATGTCGACGTGTTGGAGAACGGCAACGTCGAGCAGGTTCTTCAGTCCCGACTGAAAATGACTGTTGAGATAGGCGTACTGGAGGACGCGTTCGGACTCCTCGCCGCGAATGTCGAGATGCCTCTTAAGAATGATGCGGTCCTGCGTCAGCGTACCTGTTTTGTCGGTGCACAAGACGTCCATGGCACCGAAGTTCTGAATCGCATTTAGGCGTTTGACGATCACCTTTGCGCGTGACATGGCGAGCGCGCCCTTTGCCAAATTGACGGTGACGATCATCGGCAGCATTTCCGGGGTAAGACCGACCGCGACTGCTACGGCAAACAGCAGGGCCTCGAGCCAATCGTGCTTGGTCAAGCCGTTGATCAGGAAAACCAGCGGCACCATGACGAGAATGAACTTGATCATCAGCCAGGTGAAACGGTCGATGCCCTTATCGAATGCAGTGGGCACGCGCCGGCCCGCGATCTCATCCGCTAGCCGTCCAAAGAAGGTGTGTCCGCCGGTCCGTACCACCACGCCTGTGGCATAGCCGCTGACGACATTGGCACCCATGAAGCACATGTTCGGCAGGTCAAATGGGTTATCGAGGCGTTGCTCATAGGAATGCGCGAATTTCTCCGCCGGCATGGCCTCGCCGGTCAGTGCAGATTGATTGATGAAAAGGTCCTTGGTCTCCAGCAACCGCAGATCCGCAGGGATCATGTCGCCAGCGGATAGCCGCACGATGTCGCCTGGGACCACGGTCTCGATCGGAACTTCTACAAAGTCGCCGTCTGCTCCGGCTAAGCGGCGTCTGACGCTTGCTGTGGTCTTCACCATGGCGCGCAAGTTGGCCGCCGCCTCGTTGGCGCGGTGCTCCTGGATAAAGGCCGTACTGATCGCGAGTACGACCATAACGGCGATGACGATCGCCGCCCGCACATCGCCAAGGAAATAGGAGACCACTGCCAAGGTAAGCAGCAGCCCGTTGAGGGGATTATTGGCGCGACGCCAGATTTCTTGGGCGATTGTTGGCCTTCGCTCACGAGTAACGAGATTGAGCCCAAAACTCCTTAGGCGTCGTTCCGATTCTTCAGGTGTGAGGCCAACGAAGCTTGATCCAAGCTTCGCGCATGAGGCCTCGGGCCCAAGACGGCTCTGTGCAAGAAGTTCCTCGGCGTCAGATGTCGATCGAGCTGGTCCTGCTCGATGCGCATGCTGAGGAGATGCAATTGAAGCTGGTATGGCCATTAACTCGGTACGCGATCAATTGGCTGCAAGTGACCATACTCTACGCGCGGCACATGCGCTCGACATAGAGGCATCGCGATGATCACAGGCGACAAGCGCCGACCAGAAGCCAAACGTTGAGACTGTTCGATCCACGGCCTCGGCCAAGTTTCCCTATTCGCGCCCCGCAAACCCGATTGCTCCCATTGCAAACAGAAGGCGAAAGATCTCTGGGTGCGTGATGCTGCGTTTGTTCCGCTCGATCGCCGCGACGATCGTCTCCGAGCCTCCTCGGTCGTAATGGCCTTGATGCCCTTCGGCACGCGTTCGCGGCTGCCGGGATTGTTGCTCCCAGTAGCTGCTTTCGACGGGGCCCAAGATGACGAGGCTCACCGAAATCCCGCTCTTCTCGACTTCGGTGCGTAGCGCGTTTGTGAAGCTCTTGAGGGCTTGGCGGGCGGCGATGTACCGGCCGCATTGGGCCAGACCATGCAGGAAGCAACGGACGTAACATTGACGATACTGCCGCTGCGGCGGATGCACGTCAGATGGCCGGCGCGTTCAAGCTCCTGCGTTCCAACGACTCCGGCCGGTCAGATAAGGGAACTTCGCCATCTCGGTCATGCCCGCTACGTAGCAGAAAAACGTAGCAGTCGAGTTAGCGAAACCCTTGCAGAACAAGGGCTTCTGGCAGATCAATGGCTTATGGGTGGAATGGCGCCCCGTAGGGGACGGGGTCACTCAACACCATAAACTATTGATATCATGCCATTTAATATGACTGCTACTGCTACGCACAGTAGCAGATCGCGGTAGCAGTTTCCAATCGACCGTTGTCCAACGAGAGTGGATTTCACGTGTGCGGATCCTAAGAAGTCAGGCGCTGATCCGCCTCTATCTCGGTCGTCTATGATCTCCTACCTCGAAATCGGTCTCTTCCTCTTGGCCGCCATCGCCGCCCTCGGCGTCGCCGCCAACCGCCTGGGGCTGCCGCCGTCGATCCTGCTCGTGATCGCCGGCGCCGGTCTTGCCATGATCCCCGGCCTGCCGCGGGTGCAGCTCGAGCCCGAGCTTATCCTGCTGCTCGTGCTGCCGCCCGTCATCTACTCGGCGGGCGTCTCCATGAGCTGGCGCGAGTTCCGGTTCAACCTGCGCCCCATTGCGTTGCTCGCCATCGGCGCCGTCGTGTTCACCACCTGCGCGGTGGCAGCGAGCGTGCACTGGCTGCTCGGCTGGCCGTGGCCGGTCGGATTCGTGCTCGGTGCCATCGTGGCCCCGCCCGACGCGGTGGCGCCGCTCGCCATTGCACGCCGCCTCGGACTGCCTCGCCGGCTGCGCGTGATCCTCGAGGGCGAGGGGCTGGCCAACGACGCAACGGCACTCGTCCTCTATCGCTTTGCCGTTGCGGCCGTCAGCACCGCGGCCTTCTCGCTGAGCGAGGCGAGCGAGCGCTTTGCGCTGATCGTTGTCGGCGAGATCAGTTACGGCATCGGCGTCGGCTGGATCATGCTGCGCCTGCGCCGCGCCGCCGACGACCCGCGCGTCGAAATCCTTTTGTCGCTGCTGACGCCGTACGTCGCCTACTGCGTGCCGGAGCAGCTCGGCGGCTCCGGCGTGCTGGCGACGATCGCCGCGGGCCTCTACGTGAGCTGGAATGGGCCCCTACTCATCTCGGCGGCGACGCGCCTGCAGGGCGTTTTCGTCTGGGATCTGGCGATCTACATGGTCGAAGGCCTCTTGTTCCTCCTCTGCGGCCTGCAAGCACGCACGATCTTCGAGCGTGCCGACGGAGTGGCGCTGAGCGATCTGCTCGCGGCGACGGCGCTGACGCTTGTGGTGATCATCGGCGCGCGCTTCGTATGGATGTATCCCGCGGTCTACCTCCGCGCTGGCTTAGCCCCTCGCTTGCCCGCCGCGATCCTGCCCCCACGTGGCAGTGGCCGTTCGTGCTGGCTTTCATCGGCATCCGCGGCGTCGTCTCGCTCGCGGCCGCGCTCGCCATTCCGTTGTTCACCGCTGCCGGCGCGCCGTTCCCCGAACGCGATATGATCCTCGCCATCACCTTCTTCGTTATCGTTTTCACGCTCGTCGGCCAGGGTCTCATGCTGCCGACGGTGATCCGCTGGTTAGGGTTCGCGACCCATGTCGCCGCCGAGCGTGACGCGGCGATGGGGGATGAGCTCGCCGCACGCACAGGCGCCATCCGCGCCGCGCTCGCCCGCATCGAGGAGCTGGTGCAGGATCGCGAGATTCCAGCCGACCTAGTCGACACGCTACGTGTCCACCACGGTGCCCGGCTGCGGGAGTTGGAGCACGCGCGCAGCGAGGCCGACTGGGTGCGGCTTGCAGATGAGCTGACGCTTGACCTGATCGAAACGCAACGCCGGCATATTCACCAGGCACTTCGTGACGGAAAGATCAGCGACGAATCGCGCCGCCGCGTGGAGCGCGACCTCGACCTACTCGAGGCAAGGACACGCCACGACTTCCGCGCCGAATCCGGCGGCGCATGAGCGTTGACCGCTGCGACAGGATGTAGATCACGGCGTCGGGGCCTGCACCTTTTGGCCTCCGGTGTTCCTGCGCCTCTCCAGCGTAACGCCAATCTGCGCCTTAAGCTTAAGCGTCGGGAAGCGGGGGGCTCCTCGGGCAGCCCGTGATCAACCGCGGAAAGTCTGCTTCTCGGGCATGACGATCGATCGGACCTGTGGCACGTTACGAAAGGCGCGTACCGGAATAGCCCTGACGAACGGAGAGTGTTCTCTTGTTCACCTGCTGTCGGTCATTTGTACGGAGAGCTGTCACCGGCATGGTGGCCTTGAGCATTCTTGCAGGGCCGGCTGTCGCCAAAGTGCAGCGCCGCCGCCCTCCGTTTCGGTGACGCCGGTCGTGACCCGCAAAGTCACAGAGACCGGTGAGTTCGTTGGCCGAGTGACGGCGATAAACAAAGTCGACGTTGTCGCGCGGGTTCCGGGATTCATCGAGGAGCGCACGTTCACGGAAGGACAGGCGGTCAAGACCGGCGATCTCTTGTTTCGCATCGAGCAGGCAACCTATAAGGCCGCCGTCGAACAGCAGCAGGCAAATCTAGCCAAAGCAAAGGCGGCGGAAGTAAACGCGTCGTTGCAGTTGGAACGCGGCAAGGAGCTCGTCCGTACCAACAATATTCCAATATCGACGCTCGATCAGCGCGCCGCCGACGAAGCGACGGCGAAGGCTAACGTGCTGGAAGCTCAGGCGCTGCTCGATCAAGCCGAGATCAATCTCGGCTACACCGAGGTCCGATCGCCGATCGACGGAAAAATCGGGATCGCCTACTTCACCGTGGGAAATCTAGTTGGCCCCTCCTCCGGTAAACTTGCGACCATCGTCAGCCAAGATCCCATCTACGTGATCTTCCAGGCAAGCGAGCGGGATGTTCTCAACTACAAGCGCAGAGTTGCCGAATTCGCCGACAAGAACCCGCATGTGACGGTTCACATTAGATTGCCCAACGGTGCGGACTATCCACATGCCGGGCTCACCAATCTCCTCGACGTGCAGGTCGACCCCAACACGGACACGGTCGCGGTGCGCGCTCAATTTCCAATTCCGGAGGGTCTTCTGATCCCCGATGGGATCGTCGGCGTCACGGTGGAGCGCGGGGCGCCGCGATCCGCGCTCGTGGTTCCGCAGTCAGCCGTTCAGCTGGATCAAGCAGGTCACTACGTCCTGCTGGTCGACAGTGCCAAAAAGGTCGAGTTGCGGCGCGTCACGACGGGTGTCGAGCAAGGCAGGGACGTCGTCGTAACCGAGGGGCTGAAAGAGGGGGAGCTGGTGATCGTCGAGGGCATACAGAAGTGCATCCAGGCCAAGTCGTGGACGCGAGCATCCTCCCGGGAAATTGATATAGATGTTTTCCAGCATCTTCATCGACCGGCCGCGGCCCGCCTTCGTCATCGCCATCGTCATCACCTTGGCCGGCGCGATTGCCATCACCGTGATTCCGATCGCGCAGTTTCCGGATATCGTCCCGCCGCAGGTCACACTCACGGAACCTATCCCGGCGCCGACGCCGAAGTCGTCGAGACGACGGTCGCCCAGCCGATCGAAGAGCAGGTCAACGGCATCGATAATGCGCTTTACTATCAATCCGCCAGCGGGGCCGACGGCAGCTACACGCTCAACGTGACGTTCGCGTTGGGTACGAACCCGGACATCAATACCGTCAATGTGCAGAACCGCGCCAGTCTTGCTACCCCGCAGCTGCCCCAGGAGGTGTCCCGCGCCGGTTTGACCATCCGCAAGAAATCTGCGGCCCTCTTGCAGGTCATAACCATTTACTCGCCGCACAACACCTTCGATGCCATCTACCTGAGCAACTATGCGACCATCAACGTCGTCGATGTCCTCGCAAGGATCAACGGCGTAGGCCAGGTCACCCTCTTTGGTCCTCTCGACTATTCGTTGCGGGTGTGGCTCGACCCCGAGCGCATGACGGAGCTCAATCTGACGCCGAACGACGTCATCACAGCGGTGCAGGGTCAGAACATTCAAGCTGCGCTTGGCCGCGTCGGCGCCGCTCCAATTACCAATGAGCAGCAATTTCAAATCACCATCAAGACCAAGGGCCGGCTGACGCGCCCGGAAGAGTTCGGCGCCATCGTGCTGCGGACCAAGCCGGATGGCTCGATCGTCCGCATCAGGGACGTCGCTCGCGTCGAGATGGGCGCGCGCTCGCAAGACCGGCACAGCCGCTTCAACGGCGCGCCCGCCGCCGCGCTCGGCATCTATCAGACACCCGGCTCCAATGCGGTCGAGGTCACGCGCCAAGTGCGTGAGGCCATGACCGTCCTCGCTGGCCGCTTTCCCAGCCATCTTGCTTATGCCGGCGTTCTTCGACACCACGGTCTCCGTCACCGCAACCATCCAGGAGGTCGTTCGCACCCTCGTCATCGCGATCGCGCTCGTCGCGCTGGCCGAGTTTCTGTTCCTTGGACGATTGCGAACGACGCTGATCCCGCTGATTGCCGGGCCGGCATCCATCATCGGCACCTTCGCCGCGCCGCTGGCGATCGGCGATCCGCGAACACCGTCTCCGTGCACGCACTCGTGCTCGCCATCGGCATCGGGGTCGATGACGCCATCGCGGTGGTGGAGAACATCGAGCGGGTGATCGAGGAGGAGCCCGAGCCGCCGATCCCGGCGGCCTGCAAGAAGGCCATGGCTGACATACAGGCCGATCATCGCCATCACTCTCGGCCCTATCGGTGTCGCGCCGTGGCCTTCATCCCGGCATCAGCGGGCAGCTGTTTCGTCAGTTCGCCGTGGCCGTATCGGTGTCGATGCTGACCGCGCTAACGCGCGGACCTGAGCCCGGCGCTTTGCGCCGCGCTCTTGCAGCATGGCCATACGGTTGGCGGTCTGGTGCGGTACGTCTTGCGCGGCATTGACTACGCGCGCGACGGCTACGTCGCAGTGGTGCGCCGTCTCGTGCGGGTAGCGATCGTAGGCATCCTGTCGTGGCGCGCTGCGGCCTCCGCGCGCCGTTCGCTAAGACCCCAGAGCTTCTTGCCGGATGAGGACCAGGGCGCGATCTTCGCCGCGCTGAGATTGCCCGAAGGCGCTTCGATCAATCGCACCGAAGAGGTCGTAAGCAGGTAGAGGATATCGTCAGGCCGATACCGGGCGTAGAAGGCATCCTGTCGGTGGTCGGGCTGAACTTCATCGACTACGTCGCATCCTCGAACCAGGCCTTCTTTGTCATTCGGCTCAAGCCCTACGAGACGCGCAGCAATCCCGCACAAAGTGCGGGAGCGATCATTGCGCGGCTCGGCCGCAGATGGCCAGCATCAAGGGTGCCATCGCGTTCCCCTTCAACCTCCCCCCCATTCTCGGCGGCAGCACGGGAGGCTTCCATACGTGCTGGAAGCGCTCACAGGCCAGCACCTTCCGATCTTGCCGCAACGCTGCGCGGCCTCATCGTGGCGGCCAACGGGCAGCCCGAGCTCGCGGCGTGTTCAGCACCTACGCCGCCGATACGCCGCAGATCTATCTCGATATCGATCGCGACAAGGCGCAGGTCCTCGGCGTCAGATCACCGACATTTTCAATGCCTGCAGTCGACCCTTGGCAGCTACTACGTCAACGACTTCAACGTGTTCGGCCGCACGTGGCAGGTCAATATCCAGGCCGAGACCCCGTTTCGTGACAACGTCGACGATATCTACCAGATCTATGTACGCAACCCGGGGCGACATGGTCCCGATCCGCGCCCTCGCCGAAGCCAAGCTCGTGCAAGGGCCCCAAACGGTCGTGCGCTACAACGGCTACCGGGCCGCAATCGTCAATGGCGCGGCGAAGCCCGGCTACAGCTCCGGCCAGGCGCTTACGGCCATGGAACGAGTTTCCCGAGCCACCCTGCCTGCCGGATACAGCTTCGAGTGGACCGGAACCGCCCTGCAGGAACAAGCCGCCGGCGGGCGCACGGGAATTGTGCTGGGTCTCGCTATCCTCTTCGCTTACCTGTTTCTCGTCGCGCTGTACGAGAGCTGGAACATTCCGGTTCCCGTCCTGCTTTCCGTCAGCGTCGCGGTGCTCGGCGCCATTGTTGCTTTGGTGTTGACTGGTCTGAGTTTCGACGTCTATGCCCAGATTGGATTAGTTGTATTGATCGCACTCGCTGCGAAGAACGGCATCCTGATTGTCGCTTTCGCCGTGGAACAACGAGAGCTCGGAAAGGATATCGCTGTCAGCGCCATCGAAGCAGCGAGACTGCGCTTCAGACCCGTCATGATGACCAGTTTTGCGTTCATCCTTGGTCTATTACCGCTAGTCATCGCACACGGAGCCGGAGCGCTCACTCGGCAAGCCGTTGGAACACCCGTATTCGGCGGGATGATCGCAGCATCGGTGTTCGGGATATTCGCTATCCCCCTCCTCTATGTGACGGCGCAGCGGTTACGTGAGCGGTCGCGCGGCGTGAAGTCGTCCAAATAGGCCGCGACTGAGGAGCCGCTTGCTCAC